>JACRME010000001.1 GCA_016235045.1 Nitrosomonadales bacterium | reverse complement strand
GGATCGTACCGCTGGACGAGGCCGGGCGCGGGCAACTGCTGGCCACGCAGGATCGGATGACCGAGCAGGGGCTGCGCGTGATCGCCCTGGCGTACCGGCACAACTCTCACCCTCTCCCCAACCCTGATGGAACTACTAGCCCTTCGACTAACCCCGCACGCGGGCAAGTCGCTGGTTATCTCCCGCAAGCTGGAGAGGGAGCGAACGAATCGCTACGCGACTTACCTTCCGGTGAATCCGAACTGATCTTCGCCGGGCTCGTCGGTCTGGTCGATCCGCCGCGCGCGGCGGTTCCCGAAGCGATACGCACCTGCCACGAGGCCGGCATCCGCGTGATCATGATCACCGGCGACCATCCGCACACCGCCAGCGCGCTGGCACGCGAGGTCGGGCTGGCGCGGAACCCGCAGGCGGTCGTCGGCGACAAGCTGCGTACGATGTCCGATACCGACCTGTTGCTGTTGCTCGACGAGCCCGGCCTGATCTTCGCGCGCACCAGCGCCGACCAGAAGATGCGCATCGTGCAGGCCCTGCAGCGCCGCGGCGAGATCGTCGCGGTGACCGGCGACGGCGTGAACGATGCGCCCGCGCTCAAGTGCGCCGACGTCGGCATCGCCATGGGCATTGGCGGCACCGACGTCGCCAAGGAAGCCGCCGACATTGTGCTGCTCGACGACCACTTCGCCACCATCGTCGCCGCCATCGAGGAAGGCCGCGCGGTGTACGACAACGTGCGCAAGTTCCTCACCTATATCCTCACCTCCAACATCCCCGAGCTGGTGCCGTACCTGGCCTTCGTGCTGTTCCGCATCCCGCTGCCGCTGACCATCATCCAGATCCTCGCCGTCGACCTCGGCACCGACATGCTGCCCGCGCTGGCGCTGGGTACGGAGAAACCCGACCCCGATATCATGCGGCGCCCGCCGCGTCCGCGCGGAGAACGCCTGCTCAACTGGGGGCTGCTGGCGCGCGCCTATCTCTTCCTCGGCCCGCTGGAAGCGGTCGCGGGCATGGCCGCGTTCTTCTTCGTGCTGCAGGGCGCGGGCTGGCAGTTCGGCACCGCGCTGGCCTTCGACGACCCGCTCTACCCGCAATCCACCACCGCCTGCCTTGCCGCCATCATCGCCATGCAAGTGGTCAACGTCTTCCTCTGCCGCCATCCGGCCCTGTCCGCCTTCAGCCGCGGCCAGCGCTTCAACCGCATGATCGTCTGGGGCATCGCGTTCGAGTTGCTGCTGCTGATGTTCATCGTCTACACCCCGTGGGGCAATGCGCTGTTCGGCACCGCGCCGCTGGCGGGATCGGTTTGGCTGTTCATCGTGCCGTTCGGAATAGGCATGCTGCTCCTGGAAGAGGTGCGCAAGGCTATCGCACGAAAATAAGAATCGTTTGCAATCAGGAATCGTATGCAATTCAAGAGACTGCAAATACAGTGAATAACTACCTAAACTGTTGATGAAGTTAGGGTTGCAAAGGAGTAGTATTCATTCAGGAGAGTTGCAAAGAAAAAAGAGTAGGCGACCATCAGGCTCTAGATGCAGAGTTAACTAATCATTCGATGGGGGCATGCCATGAATTCCATTCTCAGCCAGGTTTCTTATCCAGTATTCATCGCTTGCGTATTCGTGTTCTTCATCATTGCCAGCGTGTTTTCGTTCATCGTTGGCGTGGGGTTGGCAACGCGAAACGCCAGAATGCTGCGAGTCTTCAATTTCATGAACACGCGCATTTCGACGCGGCAGTTGATGAAGCCGTTCGCCGCGCCTCACTTCATCGAGCCAGAACTGCTCAAGCGCCCCATGGTGCTAGGGTCGGCCATCGTTTTCGGCGCGGGCCTCTCGGTTCTGATGCTCTGGGACGTCGATGACATCGTGTTCCTCCCGATCTATGCCGGGGCATTTTCCAAAGAAACAACGGAGATACTGGCGGACTACACGCATTCGTTCCTGTTGATCGGGAATGGCATCTGCGTTGCCTTGGGCGGGTTGATCCTGTTCCGTCCCGAGAAGCTTGCCGCCATCGGGCGCTATACCGACAGGTGGCTCACCTTCCGCAAACAGACCAAGCCGTTGAACGAGACCTATTTCGACATGGATAAATGGGTCATGTCGAATGCCACCGTGGCGGGCATCACCCTGAGCGTCCTGTCGCTCGGTTTGGGCGTTTTCATGTACATGCGTCTCTGAGCTAGGGCGCCGCAGTCAATCAAGGCCAAGCCGCGAGGTTTGGCCTTTTGTTTTTGTCCGCCGCCCGCTCGCCACCGTCGTCCAGGATCTGATCAGATCATCTACTTCACCATCGTTAACAGCATCCTGCTCTGATCCTGGCGCAGGCCGGAATCTAGCTGAAAAAACACTTCACGCGCAGCGTGAACCAAGCCCAAGGCATGTTGAATAAACCCGCTGGATACCGGCCTCCGCCGGTATGACGGAAGCACGGAACAGCGTTTTTTAGCGGTTTTTACTTACCCCACTTTCCGGTAAGCTACGCCCCTTCATCACCCCACCTCAGAAAGCGCAATAAAATGGCACAAGGTCAATATGTAATGTCCATGCTCCGCGTGAGCAAGATCGTCCCCCCCAAGCGTCAGATCATCAAGGATATCTCCCTCAGCTTCTTCCCCGGCGCCAAGATCGGCCTGCTGGGTCTGAACGGCTCGGGTAAATCCACCGTGTTGCGCATCATGGCGTTGCAGGACAAGGAATACGACGGCGAGGTGCAGCACCTGCCCAACATGAAGATCGGTTACCTGCCGCAGGAGCCCGTGCTCGATCCGGCCAAGACCGTGCGCCAGGAAGTGGAGTCCGCGCTGGGCGAAGTGATGGAAGCGCAAGCCAAGCTGGACGCGGTGTATGCCGCCTATGCCGAGCCGGATGCCGACTTCGACGCGCTCGCCGCCGAGCAGGCCCGCCTGGAAAACATCATCGCCGCAAGCGGCAGCGATGCCTCGCACCAGATGGAGATCGCCGCCGATGCGCTGCGCCTGCCGGAATGGGATGCCGTGGTCAAGAACCTTTCCGGCGGTGAGAAGCGCCGCGTGGCGCTGTGCAAGCTGCTGCTGGAAAAGCCCGACATGCTGCTGCTGGACGAACCCACCAACCACCTGGATGCCGAATCGGTGGAATGGCTGGAACAATTCCTCGTGCGCTTCCCCGGCACCGTGGTCGCCGTCACCCACGATCGCTACTTCCTCGACAACGCCGCCGAATGGATCCTTGAACTCGACCGCGGCCACGGCATCCCCTGGAAGGGCAACTACTCAAGCTGGCTGGAACAAAAGGGCGAGCGACTGGCGCAAGAGCAGAAGCAACTCGACGCGCATTCAAAAGCGATGAAGCAGGAGCTGGAATGGGTGCGCCAGAATCCCAAAGCGCGTCAGGCCAAATCCAAGGCGCGTATCGCCCGCTTTGAAGAACTCAATTCGCAGGAACACCAGGCCCGCAACGAAACGCAGGAAATCTTCATCCCCGTCGGCGAACGTCTGGGTAACGAAGTCATCGAATTCGACGGCGTGAGCAAAGCCTATGGCGACCGCCTGCTGATCGACAACCTCAGCTTCAAGATTCCGCCCGGCGCCATCGTCGGCATCATCGGCCCCAACGGCGCGGGTAAATCCACCCTGTTCCGCATGATCACCGGCAAAGAAAAACCGGACAGCGGCGAAGTGAAGATCGGCTCCACCGTCAAGATCGCCTTCGTCGACCAATCGCGCGAAGGGCTGGAGAACGACAAGACCGTGTTCGACGCCATCTCCGGCGGCAACGATATTCTCACCGTGGGCAAATACGAAACCCCGGCGCGCGCCTACATCGGCCGCTTCAACTTCAAGGGCGCAGACCAGGCCAAGATCGTCGGCCAACTCTCCGGCGGTGAACGCGGACGCCTGCACCTGGCGCAAACCCTCATCTCCGGCGGCAACGTGCTGCTGCTCGACGAACCCTCCAACGACCTCGACGTGGAAACCCTGCGCGCGCTCGAAGATGCACTGCTCGAATTCGCCGGCTGCGTCGCCGTCATCTCCCACGACCGCTGGTTCCTAGACCGCATCGCCACCCACATCCTAGCCTGCGAAGGCGATTCCAAGTGGACGTTCTTTGATGGCAACTATCAGGAATACGAGGCTGATAAACGTAAACGGTTAGGCGAGGAAGGTGCCAAACCTAAACGTATTCGGTATAAGCCGATTAGTCGGTAACCGCATCTGTTCCCTCTCCCTCCGGGGGAGGGCTAGGGTGGGGGAAGCTTTGTAGGATGCCAATAAGCTCTCGGCGCAATGCCTGATGGTTATTGCGCCCTACGCTTGTTAGAATGCTTCCATACAAAAGGAGATTGACCATGCAAGCAGCCGAATTTGTAAGCAAGGCACACGATGGCGTAGTGGACTTGCCACGTGAGTTCCAAGACTGGAACGGCAAGCCTGTGCGCGTCATCCTGCTGGAAGAAACCAGCGAGTCAAAAAGCATCAGCCAAGATGCGATAGCGAATGTGTGGGCAAAAACAGCAGGGGCTTGGCAAGGCGAGCATCTGGTTCGCGAGCCGCAGGGCGAGTATGAGAAACGGCGGGAATTGGAATAATGCTGTACCTGCCGGATACCAATGTCTGGATTCGCCATCTCAATCCGTCACCCTCCATCGCCAAAACAAAACTTTCGTCGCATTCGCCATCGCAAATTGCGCTATGCGATGTGGTTAAAGCAGAGCTGTATTACGGCGCATACAAGAGTGAGAGACGCGAAGCCAATCTTGCTGTGCTCACTACACTGTTCGCCAGTTTCAATAGCTATCCATTCGATGGCGAGGCTGCGCGCATCACAGGCGAAATCCGCGCCGACCTCGCGCGCAAAGGCACACCCATCGGCCCTTACGATTTGCAGATAGCCGCCATAGCGCTGGCTAATGACTGCGTTCTGGTAACGCATAACACTGGCGAATTTTCGCGTATTGCCGGGTTGAAGCTGGAAGATTGGGAAGCGGCGTGATGATGCCAATCGAAACAGTTACCCAAGAACATCACCCCGCTGGAGTGACACCCGCCGCGCCTTGGCGCGTGCGCGCGGTCAACGTGCAGCCGGGCTATCGACTTTCAATAACCTGCAACGATGGTACGAGCGGCATCGTTGATATGTCGGCGCTGGTAAGCAGCGCAAATGCAGGTATCTTCGCCGCGCTCAAGGATGCTCAGTTGTTTCAGCAAGTCAGTATCGAACTAGGCGCGCTCACTTGGCCAAATGGTGCTGATCTTGATCCGCTGTGGGTGCATGAAGAGGTTGGGGAAAATAAAACGTGGTCTGTCCCCGTTTAGTTTTACAAAAACAGTTATGAAATAAATAATTGGGGGCGCACTGTTTATAGTCGTAGCTTTCAAGTATGGGGATATTTTGACAAATGGATAAATGGCTAATGTACGGACAACCGAAAGAAGTAGAAAGCAAGAAAACGTCCATTGTTAAAGAGTACATCGTTCCTCTTGGTACGCTGCTTATTGCAATTCTGACATTCTTTACTCAAAGCGCTTTGCCAGTGTGGGGTGGTTGGGCGATAGGCGTATATGTTGTTATCGTGGCCGTTTTCCTTGTTGTGCCAGTTATAGCTCGAAATTTAAGGAGGTTGAATGCTTGGGTAAAGCGCTCTCGATTAGAAAAAGGCTACCTTTTGGAAATAGTTGAGGCTTTCCGCAAATTCCAACCAATGGTGGATACGCGGCGCTCAGATAATTTATGGGGTGTCTGGCAAAACGCAACGAGAATTGAAACGCAGAAACATATTCGTCCGAATCATTCTCATTTCAATGCTATATCAACGTGGCATGAACATCTGAATAAAACTATTGCCTCTGCAAAGAATGCAGATTTTCAAGCCACTGTCGCAGAAAGCGCAGCTTGGGTTCAGCAATACATTTCATTATGTCGAGATGCATACGCTCAATTCGAAAACTTGCTAAGAGATAAAGATAACCAAGTTAATGAATCTACACTTCGAGAAATTAAGCAAAGCTGGAATCATGTCCGCGACGATCACAATCGAGCGGTGAGTGGCTGGCTTTCTTTGTGCGAGGAAATCAATTCTTCTTTCGGACAGAATGTCTGTTCGACATTCTATGAGACTCTGCGGCCATTAGAGTAATTAGACGTATGAAACTAATTGGGGGCAGCCTGCGCGCTCAAAGTTATAGGCAATGCACATATTAGCTGCACACTATCGATCAGAATTCCTTGCGACCCCACAGCTGATTCGTTTCGATTACGCCGAGGGGCGGGAAGGGGCTGAGCCAACATTCTTGGTCAAAGCCAGTACGCTTTTGCTGAAGTACATAGTGCAGGGCGTCCAGATGCAGCTTGCCTTTTCGCGATTGGGTGATCGCCTGCTTTACGCGCTAAAAGTTATCGACGATGAAGAAGCGCCGGCTATCCTTTGGTCAATTTTAGAGCGCGATGATGAGAAGGCGGCACTCAACGCTTTAGTTCAGGGAGAAGACTGTCAAGTTTTTTTGTTTAATGAACTAGCAGTAAACGTGGCTTGGACGTCATTTCCGATAGCTGCCGGAACGAAACTGCGCGAGATAATCGCGGCGACCGCTACGGGGCCCGCTGATCACGTTGCGCTAAAGAGTGAAGCATCGGCGGTTCTTGATCGCTTCCATAGTGAGGCAACATGGGATGCCGATATGGTCGTAATCGACCTGCCAACCACGACCGTATGGCAACCCATTCATAATCGCTTCATCACCAGCCATGCTTCGAGCAATGTCGTTGATATTTTCAATCGTGACGAAGGTGGACAGCAGGAGCAACTAGCTATTTGGCTAACTGACAATTTGCATCCACTTGGTGTTCATCACGGCCCAGAGATTCCGAAAGGCCCCGGCTTTCGAGAGCTGACTGACGTTCTTCTTAGTTACCAATACGGCTCTATTTTGATCGAATCGAAGACGCTCATGGTCTTTGAGCGTAATCCACTACCAAGCCGAAAGAAGCTTGCACACGATGTGTCTGGTCACATCAAGAAAGCAATTAGTCAGCTTCGCGGCGGTATTCGGCGATTGAAGGACGGCACGCCTGTGAAAAGTAAGGCTGGTGTGGTGCTAGATATCGAGCGATTACAGCCTATCCACGGAATTGTACTTATTCCCGATTTGGATTTGATTCAGGATCAAGAGAACTATGGCTCTGAGTTAATTCAGGAGTTTTTGAGGGATGCAGGTGGGTTTATCCATTTGTTGGATATTGCCGAGTTACTTCGGATCGTACAGGCTGCTGAGATGATCGCAGCGCGCGGTACAACGACGACACCGATGATGGCATTCGATTACTACTTGATAGAGCGCGCGAAGAAATCTATCAAGGCTGGTACTCTCTGCATCGAGGTACTGCTCAGGATAGTCGATGAGGAAGCGAATGAGAGCTGATCGAGCGAATTAAAGGGGCCAATAGCAATAATTTGTTAAAGAACCAGAATGAAAATTTCAATCTCCTTCCTCTTTCTCGTGCTGCTTGCTGCGCTCCCACTCACTGTGGCTGCGGCAGAGCCCGAGGTGATCTACTGGAACTCGGATGCGGGCAAGGCGTTGCGTGCCAGGATAGCGCCCGATGAAGATTACTGGCAGCTCATTCCCTGGTTCACGGAGCAGGTGAACCAGACCTATTGCGGTGTGGCCAGCGCGGTGACGGTGTTGAATGCGATGTCGATCAAGAAGCCGGTCGATCCCATCTATGCGCCGCATGCCTATTTCACGCAAAGCAATTTCTTTACGCCGGCGGTGGTGAAGGTCATCAGTCCGCAGACGGTGCGCAATCAGGGCATGACCCGCGATGAGATGGTGAAGACGCTGATGCGGCATGGCGTCAAGGCGACGACTGTTGCGGGCGATAGCGTGGATGAATCTGCACTGCGTATGCTGGTGCAGAAGGCGATGGGCGATGACGGGCAGTTTGTGCTGGTGAACTTTTTGCGCGAGTCGTTGGGGCAGGAAGGCGGGGGGCATTGGTCGGTGTTGGCGGCCTATGATGCGCAATCGGATCGTGCGTTGATTCTCGATGTGTCGAAGTATATGTACGCCCCGGAGTGGGTCACTATCCATACGCTGCGCAAGGCGATAGACACGCTGGATACCACCAGCAACAAGGCGCGGGGGCTGGTGTTTGTGTCGCAATAGGGTGGCGCTGCATGAGAAACCTCAGGGATAGCCCACGGTTTCCCTAGCCCTTAAACCCACCTATCCAAAGCCACTTGACAATACTGTCGCGCAGCGAGAGTATTGCATCCCATGATTACGGATTTCCACGACGAAGAAACCCTTAAGGTCTGGCGCGGTGAGTTTTCTCGCCGTTTGCCTAACCAGATTCAGGACGTGGCGCGGCGCAAATTGCGTATGTTGCACAACGCGCAGCGCATCGAGGATTTGCGTATCCCTCCGAACAATCGGCTGGAGGCATTGAAGGGCGACCGCGCCGGTCAGTGGAGTATTCGCATCAACGATCAATGGCGCGTGTGCTTTGAATGGAATGAAGGGCAAGTAAGTCGCGTGGAAATTTGCGACTATCACTGAGGAGTAAAGGCTATGAGCAAAACAACCAAGCTACGCAACATCCATCCCGGCGAAGTGCTGCGGGAAGAATTCCTGATCCCGCTGGGCGTTACCCAATATCGTCTGGCAAAAGAGATCGGGGTGACCGAAGCGCGCATCTCGGCGATCTGCTCTGGCAAGCGTTCGATCACGGCGGATACGGCGTTGCGTTTTGCCGCGTTCTTCGGCACGTCGAGTGGTTTCTGGCTGGGCTTGCAGGCGGATTACGATACCGAGGAAGCTGCAAAGGAATTGACCGGCGTGCTGGCGCAGATTCATCGTTTTGAACCGTTGGCGGCTTGAGGTGTAGGAGATTTGGAAATCGGTAAAAATGAGGACAGATTTATTTGCTTTAGTTGAAAATAAATCCGCCCCATTTTTCTTTAGTCTCTGCTGGGGCGCATCGGCGGGGTCAGGTCTTGCAATACAACATTAACTATTGGGACAGCATCGGAATAGTTTTTGAGGTGAAAAACACCGAGCGCAGATCGGTCTCCGTAATAATAGGGGACAGACCACGGTTACCATACAAACTGGAAACAAAATGGATGTTCAGCATCGCAATATATTGTTGGTGCTGATTAAGTTGAGTTAGATAGTCGCGCCAACGTTCTTAACCACAAGTACTATTGAAAAGCTGTGATGAAAAACTACCTAAATCTTTCTGCATTACTCCTGGTTTCGATAATTCTCTCTGTTTGCGGATGTGGAGGTGGAAGTGGCAGGGCCAACGGTGCGAGTGGTTCTGGTGGTGGTAACACGCCCCCATCATCTTCAAAATCTATCACAGCGTATTCGCTAGCTGGCGCGGTTGGTGCGATTGATGAAATAAACAAAACCATTACCGTTATCGTGCCGGGCGGCACGAATATTTCTTCTCTGATTGCGGACTTCACTACTACAGGGATGGTCGTCAAAGTCGGCGGTGCAACTCAAATCACTGGTGTGACTGCGAACGATTTCACTAGTCAGATAAGTTACATCGTCTCTGCTGAGGATGGTTCAAACGTAACCTATACCGTCACCGTTACCATGATGGCTACGATCGGTGGAGCAGTGAGCGGTTTGGCTTCTGGTGCGAGCCTTGTACTGCAAAACAATGGAAGCGATGACCTCACCCTGTCTGCAAACGGTTCTTTCGTCTTTGCAACCGGGGTTGCAAAAGCCTCCGCCTATAAAGTTACCCTTCTTACCCCACCTGCTGGTCAGCCCTGTACGGTGACTTACGGTGCAGGGACGGTAACAGAAACAAATATTACCAACGTAAATGTGATTTGCGGCCCCGTCATTGTCGGTGCGTTTTCACCTACGGGTACTATGGCTACGGCACATTCCAATCACACCGCTACACTATTGAAGGACGGCAACGTTTTGGTTACTAGTGGCGACTTTTCGGGAAATGTGGAGCTATATGACTCAACCCTTGGCACTTGGTCGGCCGCTGCAAGTATGACAATACATCGTGCCTATCAAACAGCTACGCAGCTACGCGATGGCAAAGTATTGGTGGTAGGTGGATACGACTTTGGACTTGGAAACGTTACTGCCAGTACGGAATTGTACGATCCCGCAACCGGGAATTGGACGGCCACGGGAAACATGACTACGGCTCGCGCTTATCACACGGCAACGCTGCTTGCCGATGGCAAGGTGTTAGTGGCGGGCGGGTACGACGGAGCACCATCCTTTTCATCGCTTGCTGGTGCCGAACTGTACGATCCAGTGTCCGGGACTTGGACTGCAACGGGAAGCATGGCCAACGCACGTCGCAGTCACACCGCAACGCTGTTATCTGATGGCAAGGTATTGGTGGCGGCTGGGGCGGGTACTTCGGTTGACACCAGCGCCGCAGAACTGTTTGACCCAGACACAGGACTTTGGCATGCCACGGGTGATATGACTCTGGCGCGCGCGGCGCACACTGCCACGTTGTTGCCCAACGGAAGAGTGTTGGTAACGGGAGGTGCGGATAATAGCAACGCCATAGTTGCCGTCGCTGAACTATATAGCCCAGATACAGGTGCTTGGACGACCACGGGAAGTATGACTACGGTACGCTACATGCATACTGCCACGCTACTACCAAATGGTCAGGTAATGGTGGTGGGAGGGGTTGATGGTGTATGGGGACTTAACGGCGTATTGCTCTCCAGCGCCGAACTCTATGACCCGAATACAGAAATGTGGACAACTACGGGATCTAAGGCAAGTCCGAGTTATTTTCATACCGCCACCTTGCTGACCAATGGCAAGGTATTGGTAGCGGGTGGTGTGAGCGGTCCTAGTAGCTATCTTGCGGAATCGGAATTGTATTGGTGATATCGCGAACAATCGGGGACGGGGACCATTATTTCTGAAATGAAATCATAAGGGGGGATGAAAATAATGCTGCTGGCTCTTGGGAATCAATAGGGTCGTTTGATTGCAGAAAAATGGCTCGAAATATTTTTCGCTTGTGGGGTGAAAAGTGGGGCTTGAAAATCAGGCCACCTACGGCTATGCAGGGAATTGGTGAAATTAATGGGGGAGTAAATGAGTAAATTCAGGCTGTCATTTGTGCTGAGCTTCGTGGTGGCGCTTGCTGGGTGTGGCGGGGGAGGAAGCACTGGCTCTAATACACCTCAGGTTGTTTATGCGGACGGTTTAGGTGTTTCCGGTGTGGCTACTGGCACTACCGTCGTAGGGCAAGATGCCAATCCGATCTATAGCACTTCACATCCCAGTGTGGTGCTCGCTGATGATGGAAAGGCCATGGCGGTATGGGTGACACATGGTGCCAATTATCTGGAAGATTCTTTTGCATGGAATCAGTCGAATGCCAACGGTGTGTGGGCAACGGCACAACCTTTATCTTTGGGGGCGGGTATCCCCAATTATGACGACAGCATAACACTGCGTGCCAATAGCGCCGGGAATGCGGTGCTGGGTTGGATAGAGTTTGTAGGACAGTCTCAAACGAGGGCCAATCGGGCGGCACGGTTCATCAATGGTTCAGGATGGGATGCGACCAAGTTTGACATCAGTGGCGATTATTCTTATCCATCAAGCTGGGATTTGGCGATGCTGGATGACGATTCCTACGTTTCCAGAGTGACGACATATGATTCTTCGTCCGGAATTTATACCTATTCTCTTTTGAGGCAGCCGGGTGCCGGCGCAACGGAATATCTGTTTGGCCTGCAGAGTTCTTCTTGGGCTCAATTTACTGCGCATGCTGTCAGACCGGACGGGAATTTTGTCCAATACTGGGTTGCACCAGACGCAACCGGGGGCTATGAAGTAAAAGCAAGATTTGCTGCTGTTGGCGGAGTGGCGTTTGCTTCATTTCCCGTTGCATCGGTTCCGGCAGTGTGTGCATGGGGAGGTAGTTCGGGTTTCTATTTCAATCCAATGATGGCGGCAACTTCTCCAACGTTCCACAATGCACTGGTTATTGTGGCTGGTGAGAGCGATTGTACAAAACATGATCTTGAGCTGGTGCGCATTGATACATCGGGTGGTATCAGCATTGAAGCCACAAGGGTCAATTCCCCAAATACGATTGTCACCATGGCGCCGGTTATTGTTATGGATAAGGATGGGAACGCGTTGGCCGTTTGGAAGGAGGCGCCCTATAACGACAGTTTGGCACCAGCACAACTGATGTGGTCTGCTTCTCTGGCTGGTGGCGCTTGGTCTACGGCTGCGCCAGTAATCACGAACCTGTCTGCGATTGGCCGGGTTAAACAATATGGGGAAATCGCCTTGGCGATGAACGCGAACGGTGAAGCCATCGCGGCAATTCGGACAGAGGATTCAGATACGAGCTTGGTCAATCCTTCTGTCTCCGTTGGCAAATTCAAGTTTGCCTCTGGTTGGGCTGACTGGAGCCGGGTTGCGAACAAGACGAATATCAGCACGCCTGCTGTTGCGATCAATGCCAGTGGCAGCGCAATCGTGATGTACAGCGCCTTGGATGTGGATCGTGTGAATGGCAAGGCTGCTCAAGGCTGGTCTGGGAGTACTGTCACCAAGGTGTTTGCGCTACGCATGTAGTGGGCGCAGCTAGAACTGAATGTAAGGGGTCGTGTTCGAATACTTCTTTCAAACCATTTTTCTAGGTTATTCATCAAATGCTAATTGGAGCCTCTTTTGATTGAGCTGAACGCATGGGCGATCTTGACTGCGAGAAAAGCATTTTGTTCAATTGCCTTGATCTGCATGGGGCTGAGCCAATCAGTCCAAGCTCAATCTGCCAGTGTGTCTACTAAACAACTATGTAGTCCGGGGATAGTCGGTGCTGTTGGCGAATCCTTAAAAATTAAGGATTTCACATACGGCAACGGCGGTACGATTGTTTCGGATGTGTGTAAGGTATGGCCGAAAGATGAAACGATCACACTGGTTGCAATCGCCTATCGTGCCACCTCTGTTGATGTGCTGAATTTGGCTGTGGCCATGATAGACAATGGCCGCAATGAAGTGATTGCAACCTATAAAGAGATGCTTGGTAAACAAGCCGATATTCAACTTGGGCGTGACGGCTTGAGTATTGATACCGCCCGGTATGACGTGACCAAAGGTACACGCGCGTTTGGTGTTGATGTTACACGGGGCACTATTATGGACTGGGGCGAAAGCGGGCTGGGGCGGGTTCGTAACTTGTATGTACTGGATGGCAATGAGATCAGGCCGATTATCAAAGGTTTCTATTTATCTTATTGGCGCTTTGCCCCTGGAAGTAACTTGGGATGGGTAAACAGTGAAACTGCTGTGACAGATTCTACGCCGGCGATAGAAACGATCACGCTGAAAATTGCGATCAGCAAATCGCTTACAAACGATTACTTTGATTTGTCGATTTTTTCGGTCAGTTCATACGATGACGGTTTCAAGTCAAATCGGGAGCCGTTCCAATACAAATTGAAGTTTGACGGTAAACAATATCCCCTTAACGAGATGAACAAGGCATACCTAAAGTGGCTAAGATGATTTTCAGTTCTCATGCATGTAGCAGGCTGCAAATTTTAGGGAGTGATGAATGAACAGGCGCCAATTCTTAAATTTCATTGCTCAGGCAGGGGTGCTTGCTGCATATCCCGGGTTTGCAGTGGCAAGCCGGTTGCCCACTACCGATGATGTTGTTTTTCTCACCCCGTCGGATAGTGATTACACGATGCATACCGATCTGTTCAACAAGCGCTTCAACCGTCATCCCAAAATCATTGCGGTTTGTTTTACTGAGCAGGGCGTGCAGAGTGCCATTGCGCTGGCAAGGGGAAAGAGTTTGCCGGTTGCTGTCAGAAGCGGCGGGCACAGTTTTGAGGGGTTCTCGTTGAATGACGATGGCTTGTCGATCGACTTGACCCTCATGAATAGTTTCAAGTTGCTGGATAACGGCCAGTTTGTAACCGGCCCCGCATGCCGTCTGATGGAAATGTATGAATATCTGATTCCGCAGGGGCGCCTTATTCCTGCAGGTTCGTGCGGTATGGTTGGCATTGCTGGTTTGACACTGGGCGGGGGCTATGGGATTTTTTCCCGCGAACATGGCCTGGCAATAGATTGGCTCAAGCGCTTACGGCTCATTGATGGCTTGGGGAAGATACACGAGGTAGAGCAAGGTTCGGATTTGTTTTGGGCTTGTCGTGGTGCAGGTAACGGCAATTTCGGTGTTGTCACCCAGTTGCTGTTCGATACACTAAAAGCTCCAAGCCATATTTCTCGTTATCTGTTTCAAGCTGGTAACTTGACGCCACAACGACTAAGCAAAATTGCCAAGCTATGGTTTTCTATCTCGGCCCAATTGCCGAATGAAGCCTTTTCGGCATTTGTTCATAATGGCAAGAAGCTGAATATCCTGATCACCAGTACGCTGAGTACGCTCACGCCGGGCATGAGCGATCTGCTCAAGCAACTTGAGCAAGTCATGGATAAACGCCTGCTTGATAACACGCTGGAATTGATGCCGGGTATTCGCCGTTATTATGGGAAGTTGACGCCGCTGAATTTCAAGAATGCATCGGCAGGGTACTACCGCAGTTATGCAGATATCGAGAATGTCGCAGAAAAGATTTTTGAAACCGTAAGCCAAGGCAATGGTCTCCTTTTTCAAATTAACACGCTGGGCGGCGCGATCCGCAAGCCCGGTCAAACAGATGCCGCAGGGTGCTATCCGCATCGCGATTATGCGTATCTTGGCGAGATACAGAGCTATTGGGAAAATCCAGAACAGGAGGCAGGCGCTGTGGCCGGGGTTGCACAGGTGCAACAACTTTTAGCCGGTAACGGAATCAATGCCCATTACAGCAACTATCCGGATACAAATTATGACAAGTGGCAAACCCAATATTACGGGGCTGCAAATTACACACGGCTTCAGGCAATCAAAAAACAATACGATCCGGATAATGTGTTCAGATATCCGCAGAGCATTAAACTGGGCTGATTGGAAATACAAAGGAACAATAGGGGTGCACCACGGTATTTTCTTCAACACTAACGAAAAGTACCGGAGTCAAATTGTTTTGGTTTGCAAAGAAATTAAAGGGCTGAATTAATTTTCGCCGTCTCGTTTCGCTAGAGTTCCAGCACCCCCTGTTCGCCTGTGATGCCTTCCCCCTCTGATGCTTTACGTGGCCTGCCGCGCAGTTTGCCCTCGCGCCGTTGTCCGGTCATTTGCTGGATGTGCTGGTAGAAGCGTTCGTTGCCGAGTGACTGACTTTGGTTGAGTGCAAGGCGGATGTCGTCGATTGCATCGCCATCGAGCTGTGGGCGGAACAGAGCACGATAGACGCTTTGTCTTTCCTTTTCATCCGCTCCCAAAAATGAAATTCGAGTTAAAACGGGCGGCAATCAGGATTTTGCTTTGATTCGCAGCAAGGGAGAACATGCGCTGTTCGGTAAATCCACGCAGGCGATGAAGGCGCAGTGGAAAGTGCCGGATAGTCGCCCATTGGCTGATTTTGCACCCACCATTATTCTCAAAGCCAAAGACTTTGCTGCCGAGATTACGATTTTCAACGCAAAGCAAAACAGGTTAACGAGCGAGGGCGCGATTTCCAGCGAACACGTTACCAACAATGAAGCTGTCCGCAAAACGCTACTCGAACGCGGCATCCGCCCCGAAAGTTTGCCTGCCGCAGAAGATGTGAAGAAGGTGGAACGTCGCCTTGCATCGGAAGAGAAGAAGTCGCTAAAAAATCCGGATGCGCTGGATAATTAATTGCTGGCACGCAAGGGGGGAAATGCAATAAAATTAAAGGTGATTAAAGGGGCCCGGCAACATTTGCATAGCGAAACTCAACGATCTCACCATTGACCACAATGATCTCGGTACGAGCTCGGGGCGAACGGATTGAACCAGTGCTTTCCTACACCTTCTTCACAGCATTAAGCAGGGTGGGGGAAATCAGGACTGCCCCACCCTTGCTGATTGTCTGTCTGTCGGGTCAGTGCAGTTGTTCGTGCAGGCACAGGTAGTTGCCCTCAGTGTCTTTGAACCACGCTGCCTTTTCCGATCCTAATACACAGATGTGGTTGGCCGTCTTGAGGTTGGGCATGTCGTAGTCTTCGAACCTGATGCCTTCACCTTCGAGTTCTGTAATGACCTTCTCGATGCTTTGTACCTCGAAGCTCATCGCCGTGTAATCCGACTTTGTGCCTTCGGGCTTTGGAATAAGTGCGATATGGTCACCTTTGCCGCAGGCGAACATGTAATTGCCATCGGCAGCAAAGCCTTCCGGCTCCAGCCCCAGCTTCCCTTCATAGAATTTGCGCGCCCGATCCATGTTCATTACCGGGAGGATCGTGGTCACGCCAGCATGAGTTAATGAAGTCATTTTCTTCTCCTTAGAAATTGGGTAGGAAATGCGATGTGCGGCCGCTCAGGCTTGGCCGACATTGCGCTACGTATGGTGGACAGCGTTCAAACTACCCGAGGTAAGATGAGCATGCTTTTCAGCATGTACAAGTTATGCGCCAGACTTGGCCGTGATCTGCCACTCAGGTGACGCATGGCCTGGATGGAGTCAGACATTATTGCGCTACAAGCGGAATAAATAAACCAGCTTGTCAATGCATATATTGGGCCAGCAGTATCCGGTTAAATTTGTTAAATTAAATTTGTGAAATGGAGTTGGCAAAATGGTGTTGGGAGAATAATCCGTGAACACTGTTCTCACAGAACCAAACGCCATCATCAAGGAGACACCCGCATGAAATCATTCCTTCGCGAGAACCCCACCATCGCTTTTGGCCTGGGATTGCCGTTGCTGCTTGTTATTGTGTTCCTGCTGGTGTCGGGAATCCCCGCGCTGCTGGTCGATCCGCCGAAGTTCGACGTGCTGTACGCGACGGAGTACTACAACTACCCCGGCAATGGCATGCAGATTTCGGTGGTGAACGGCAAGGTTCAGGTGGTCTATCAGGGCAATACGGTGGGTTACCAGAAGTCGCGCGTGTGGCGTTACAGCCCGGTGAACGGCGGGGTGAAAGAGATTTCAGTCTTGTTGCCGGCGGGCCTTGCGCCGCCCGGACAAAGACCGGTCACGCCTGCGGAGGCTGCGGTCGTCACGACTATCGATGTCCCCGATCTGGCCGGGCTGACGGTGGATTCTTCCAGCATCGCGCCGGACGGCTACGAATTCAGTGCGGGTGCGAATGGCTATTCGGGCGATGTGTTCACCGGGCTGTTCTATTCTTCGCGCTACCGCAACGAGGCGGTGCTGACGAAGCAGGGGCGCAGCTTCCGCCTGCCGAATGCGGGCAATGTGTATTACAGCAATAACACGCACTTCATCGGCTGGGTGGTGGCGCCATGATCTGGCTGTTGCTGCTGCTGGTCGTCGTGGTGCTGGTGGGCGGCGGCATGTGGGGCTGGCCCTTGCTGGCCGGTATCCTCGGCGCGTCCAGTGTGTCGGACAAGCCCGGCGCACTGAACAGCATCGCGCAGCTCATGCGCAAATACGACATCACGCCTGCCGAAGTGGAAGCCGCTTTTCATGCGCCTGTTTCTTCCGGCGCCATGCCTGCGCCGCGCAGCAAGGGTGAGGTCGCCAAGACGCTGTTCACCTATCTCGGCGCGATCTTCATTCTCGCGGGCGTCGGCACTTATATCGGCACCTTCTGGGAGAGCATGGGCAGTGTGATGCGGGTGTTCATGACGCTGGGCGTGGGCTACATATTGCTGCTCGTGCTGGTTTCCGCGCTGCGCGAGGATAAATATCCGCGCCTCATCCTGCCGCTTGCGCTGGCCGCGGTGCTGATGATGACCGGCGGCTGGTTCGTGCTGATCCACGAGGTGTTCCCGCGCGGCGACAACTGGCGTCTCGCGGTGCTGGCGGTGTTCGGCGTGATGGCCCTGCACCAGGGCGCGCTGCTCGGCAAGTTCCGCCTCACGGTGCTGGCGTTCTGGACGCTGTTCTTCATCTACGGCTTCATGCAGGTGGGGCTGGATCTGCTCGACGTGCCATTCGCTTACATCGCGATCATTCTGGGCGCCTCGCTGTTCATGGTCGGCACTGCGCTGGAGAAGACGCCCTTCCGCGTGCTCGCCGAGCCTGCGCTGCTGATCGGCACGATCTGGCTGAACAGCGGCCTGTTCGACCGCATCGCGATTGCCACCACCGCCAGTTGGGCGGGGCTGGTCACCGGCGTGTGTGTGATGTTCGCGGCCTATGGCATGCACCAGTCAGGGCGCTATCCGCGCCTCGCGGGGCTGGGCTATTTCATCGGATCGGTCATGGCCTACAGCGGGCTGTTCGACCTCGTGCGCAACACCCCCTTCGAGCTGGCCTACCTCGCGCTGTCCGCGTCCATGCTGTATGCCTGCGTGGTGCTGCAAAGCCGCGCGCTGCTCTTCACCACCGTCATCGCCATGCTCGGCTTCATCGGCTTCTACACCGCAAAGCATTTCGCCAACTCGCTGGGCTGGCCGATCACGCTGGTGCTGATGGGGGTTGCTTTTCTGGCGGTGGGGACGATTGCGTTACGGGTGAAGCGGCGGATTTGATTCAGTGAGGCAAACCTCCGGCAATATCGTTATTCCACATCGCCCGCAAAGGCGTTGTGCTTTTCCAAAATCACAGGGGCATGCGCACCATGGAGTTGACTGAACTCGGTCTGGATAACCAGCTTGCGGAACAGGCCAGCCAGTTGTGCAAGTCCGGCCTGCGCCTGGCGCGGGTGACTGCGGTCGACCGCGGGCGTTTTGTCGTGCGCGATGAGCGCGGGGAAGTGCCCGCCGAGACGACCGGCAAGTTTCTTTACCACGCCGAATCTTCCGTCGATATGCCTTGTGTGGGTGATTGGGTGTGCGTGCAGTATCACGATGCGGATACGTTTGCGAGCATCCATGATGTGGTGCCAAGAAAATCTTTCCTGCGGCGCAAGTCCCCCGGCAAGAACGTGGATTTCCAGATGATCGCGGCGAACATCGACACGGCTTTCATCGTGCAGTCGTGCCATTTCGATTTCAATGTGCGCAGGCTGGAGCGCTATCTGGTGATGGTCAGCGAGGGGCATATAACTCCAGTGCTGCTGTTGACCAAGACCGACTTGGTCAGCGCGGATGAACTGGCGCGCATGGTCGCCAACATCCGCGCGGCCGGTATCACGGCCAGGATCGTCAAGCTCTGCAACATGACGGGCGAGGGCGTGGAGGAGGTGAAGTCGCTGGTGCTGCCAGGCAAGACCTGTTGTCTGCTCGGCTCTTCGGGCGTGGGCAAGACGACGCTGATCAATCTGCTGCTCGGCAAAGGCGAACTGGAGACGCGCAGCGTCAGCGGCACGGGCGAGGGCAGGCACACCACCACGCGCCGCCACCTGTTCATGCTCGACAACGGCGGGTTGATGATCGACATGCCGGGGATGCGCGAGCTGGGCATGCTTGTGCTTGGTATCTTGGGTGCGGGCGAAGGGATCGACGACAGTTTCACCGACATCAAGGCGCTCGCCGCCAGTTGCCGTTTCGCCGATTGCACCCACAACAACGAACCGGGTTGCGCGATCCGCAAAGCCATCGACAGCGGCGAGCTGAACCCGGCGCATTACCAGAGTTACCTGAAGCTCAAGGCCGAGTCCGATTTCAACGAGATGTCCTATGTGGACAAGCGCAGGAAGGACAAGGCGTTCGGGAAGATGGTCAAGACGGTGTTGAAGGGGAAGCACAAGTGAGATAATGAAACTGAAGGTGCAGGCATCGGTATTTCCAGTGCGAGGCCCCGGCCTCATCGATCAACGAACCGAAAGGAGAACAGATCATGACTACTGGCACTATCCGTCTCCATCGCGTGCTCCGGGCAAAACCGGAACGCATCTACAAGGCATTCCTGAACGCGGACGCCATGGCAAAGTGGCTGCCGCCCTACGGTTTCACCTGCCAGGTCCACCACATGGATGCCAAAGTCGGCGGCACCTTCAGGATGTCGTTCACCAACTTCACCACTGGCAACGGCCACTCGTTCGGCGGCGAGTATCTCGAACTCGTGCCATCAACAAAGATCTGCTATTCGGACAAGTTCGACGACCCGAACCTGCCCGGAGTCATGAAGACGACGGTTACACTGACGCAGGTATCGAGCGGAACCGAGGTCAATATCGTGCAGGAAGGGCTGCCCGAGGTGATCCCGCTCGAGATGTGCTATCTCGGCTGGCAGGAGTCGCTCGAGCAACTGGCGAAGCTGGTCGAGCCGGAAATTCCGGATTGAAGTGAACTGAAAGCTCCGGAGTCGATTGGTTTGTAGGGATACCCTTTGAATGAAAGGAGTGCGCCATGAGTACCGATAGCGAAACATGCTGTCCCCGCTTCAACCCGGAACCTTGGGATGGCAAGACCCTCAACTGGCAGGGCAAACGCTTCGTGCAAGATCGCGTTACCAGCTTGTTCCATATTCCCCTCAATTACGGCGCAGTGATGAAGCGCATGGATGCCGCCATCCGCGCTGCCGGTGCCGAACTGGAAGCGCCCGTCATGCTGGCCGATGAGAACTCCATGTGGGGTGCAGATGTGTTCGTCGAAGCCGACAAGGAGGTTCCCGGAGCGAAGATGGCCACCCTCTCCGGCACGTTCATGAGTAAGGTGTTCGAAGGGCCGTTCAGTCAGATCGGGAATTGGGTGAAGGCGATGAAGACGTGGCTGAACAGCGAGGGCAAGAGTTACAGCAAACTGTATTTCTACTACACCACCTGTCCCAAGTGCGCGAAAAAGTA
The DNA here is from genome assembly GCA_016235045.1 of Nitrosomonadales bacterium. Taxonomy (GTDB): domain Bacteria; phylum Pseudomonadota; class Gammaproteobacteria; order Burkholderiales; family Gallionellaceae; genus Sideroxyarcus. The sequence goes on along the minus strand of JACRME010000001.1, from coordinate 199,541 downwards.
CGGCAAGAACTATGTCGTGCTGCTGGCGCGGATCGGTTAGCGACATGGATAAACATATTTCCCCCGTCGATTTGCAGAAGGCCTACCGCCTCATCAACCACGGCCCCACGGTGCTGGTGTCCGCCCGTCATGCGGGCGTGGACAACGTGATGGCGGCGGCATGGGCGTGCGCGCTGGATTTCGCGCCGCCCAAGTTGACGGTGGTGCTGGACAAGAGTTCCAAAACGCGCGAACTGATCGAAAAGAGCGGCAGCTTCGTCATCCAGGTGCCTACGGTGGCGCAGTTGCGGCTTACGCACATGGTCGGCACGCTCAGTCTTTCCACCATGCCGAACAAGCTGAAGTTATCCGGTGTGGAGCTGTTCGACATGGCTGGGCATGACCTGCCGTTCGTGGCGGGATGCTCGGCATGGCTGGCCTGCAAACTCATCCCCGAGTTGCACAACCAGCAGGCCTACGATCTCTTCATCGGCGAGGTGGTCGGGGCGTGGGCGGATACTCGCGTCTGCAGTAATGGGCGCTGGCATTTCGAGGATGCCGATCCCGGCTGGCGCAGCCTGCACCACGTGGCAGGCGGCAATTTCTACGCCATCGGCGAGCCGTTGACGGTGGAGGATTAGACAGGGCAGCCGGTCCGTTATCGCTCCGGCAGTAGGCTGCGGATGTTCATGGGAGGGGTGGATGCGCAGGAGTAAGGATGAGGCATCTTCAGCGGTGCCGCTGGATACGGTGGCCGAGTATCAGCGGCGGCGCAGGAGGGCGACCAGGCTGGGGGCGCCCTTTCTGGTGCTAGCCATCTGTTGCGCCCTTGGGCTGGTCGTGGTGTTCAACGTCGAGATGGGGTCGGGCGAACTGCGGGTGAATCTGTCGATCCTGCTGGTCATCGTTGCCGTCGTTTCCTGGATCGCGCATGTTTATATCGAGGGGAAGTACAACCGCTGCCCGAATTGCGAACATGTGCCGATGAACGCTGCGGGTGACGTGCCCGTCGACCCGGTGAATTGTCCCAGATGCGGTGCGCGTCTGAGGGAATACGGATCCTTGTTCTTCTGATGCCATCCTTTCAAGATCGAGTCGTCATTTCTGCATCGTCATGAACGGCCGCACATCATCTTGGGTGGCGTAGTAATCCCGCTTCATCACATTGAATAGCGATTTCCAGTAGCCATCCACGACGAGGTAGGGATACTGGTTGCGCGAGGCTTCGAAAGCCTGCGCCAGGTATTTGTGCGAGAGGTATGGATACTTGTGGTGCACCTCGTGGTAGTTGACGTGGCTCCACAGCCACTGCAGCCATTGCGGTGTGAGCACGACCCAGCCGCTGACTTGCGGGCGCGCCTGCACGCCGCTTTCCAGTTCTTCCTCGGATTCTTCCTTGTTCCTGGCGTTACGCTCCACAGGCGGAATGCCATAGTGATCGGCCAGCGCGCGCACGCTGAATACGAGGGGCAGCGCCAGCAGCGTGGGCACCCAGGTGAGCATCAACGACACGCCGAGCGCAGGCAACAGCAGGAAGTAGATCGATAACGCAACGCCGACATAGAAGACGTCTTTCAGCACCCGCACAAAGTCGCCGCGCAACGCGATGCTCGCCAGAACCTGATACTGGGCGAACAGTGCGATGAAAGGCCCCAGCACCACGGCGAACAGGAACGAGGTCTGGTGCATCGGGTTCTCCGGGTCGAGACCGGGCTGATGGGAAAAGCGGTGATGCTCCATGTGGAATTGGCGGTTCGCTTCCAGCGGGATGAGCACGATGGCGGCCAGAACTCCGCCCCAGAGTTCGTTCCAGAACGGGGTGCGGAACAGCACCCGGTGCACGGCCTCGTGCGACAGCACGCCCATGCCGATCATGAGCATGCCGTTCCACACAGACACCAATGCGATGAAGGCCCCCTTGAGCCAGACGTTGTCCACCTGCTCGGCGACCTGCTGGGTCGCATAGAAGCTGCCCAGCAAACCGAGTATCAGGAAGCACGACTTGAACAGGTTGGAAGCGGACGGGATGGTCTGTTCCTTCGGGTTCGGGATGCCGGTATTCGGCTTGGCTGTACTATTCATATCATCCTCTCATTGTCGTTGATGCATTCGCGTGGGTTGTTCTTGTCGCGTGTTTGATCCAATTGATGAAATTATTGCATAACGGTCAGTAGACCAAGGTTCAGACCCAGGCTACCGGAGTCGAATTATTTTTATAGCCTAAAACAGCCAGACTCGTAATAGATATCTGTTGGTGTTTCCCGTCCACGTTTGCACGAGGACGGGAATCCAAGCTGTGATCCCTGTTAATTTCCCATTTTGCTGCAGGATGGCGGAAGCTGCGCCGGCGTCAGTCCTTCGCCATTGGAGCAAAGCCAGAATAAGCGCTGCTGCTTGTCGACTTTGGGCGTAAAGACGAGTTCGCCTTGCGCGGTGCTGACGGTGAGTGTCATGTTGTCGGGATCTAGGGATAGTTGGCTGCCATCGTCCAGTTGCGTAGGCAGGTTGGCATTTTCCAGCGTGGGCGGAATGCTGTGGTTGGACTCGTAATATGTGACCAGCCCGTCTCGCACCGGCGTCGATGCGGTGACGGCAGTTGCGAGCTTGGCCTTGTTGATGTATCCCTGGTACGCCGGTACCGAGACGGCTGCAATGATGCCAATGTACACCAGCATCAGGAATCCAAAGCCTGCACCCAGACGTCCGGCGTAAGGAATGAACACAGCCAGGAGATAGGCAAAAACGTTGCGCCTTGGCATGGGAGCGTTGGGGGCCATTACCCGTGCGACGCGCTTGGTTACCCAGGGGTAGCCCGCGAGCAGTTCGTGGAACGACATCCAGAAGCCGGAGGAATGATCCGCCTGGTCGCGATAAGCTGCGACGTCCAGGTTTTCCCAGCGCTTTGCGCCTGCGGAAAGTGCGGCCAGTGCGCGTGCGGCGCCTTCGGGCGAACTGCTGCAGGCGAGGCCGTGGCGGTCGCAGGTGCTTTCGCGTGCGCGGGAATAAGCCGCGCCGAGCAGCGGTAGCCAAAGCACGGGCCAGCGCAGCAAGTGGCCGCTCAGGTGTTTCATGCGCAGGTGCCCCAGTTCGTGGCCGATGTAGAAGCGCACGCCGTCTGCATGCTTGGCCATCGCGTCTGCAACTTCGGAGAACAACACAACGAACTGAACGCCGAGGAACTTGGTGGCAAACGCATTGAAGCCGCCATTGCCGTTCATGATGTAGGCCTGGGGGCGCTTCTCGATCTGCAACTGGTCGCAGCAGGCGGTGAATTGCGCGTACAGGTCGGGAAACTGCGCTTCCGAAAGTTCGACGCCATTGCCCTTGATGTGTGCGATGAGGGCGGATTGGGCGAAGAGGTACAGCACGAAGCCGGCCAGCAGGGCGATCAGCGCGGTGCCCACGGTGCCGATGATCAGGCCGAGCCAGACCAGAAGGCCGAGTACGAGAGTAATTGTGCCGAGCGTGCGCTCGCGCGGGTAAACAAGTTCGTTCATGGTTGATTCCCTTTGAGTGGTTGAGAAGGCATATCGGCCAGTGGACTGAATCCCCGGTTCTGATTTCGCAAGTGGCTATGAATACCCGGACGAGCACGCTATCATCGAAAAACCTTACTGACAACATACAATATGTCTTTTGGGCGCCTTCGCAACAGTATTGCAGTCTTTTGGATTTGAGAGCCAATTGGGCCAGCCCGAGCTGTCCCGTTCTTCGGACAAACCCTTGACTACACAGTGAAATACAGGATGCGGACTAATGTGTATGCCTAAAATTTTTGGTGCCGGCCTAATGTTGTTTGCGTTGGCGTTCAGCCTGAGCGCCGAGGCAAAGCTCTGCAAGTGGGTTGATGGCAATGGGGAGATGCATTACGGGGATGCCGTACCTCCTGAATATGCCAGCACAGGTACGGAAAAGCCTGACAGGGCTGATGTCGTGGATACGTGCAATCAGAAGCCGAGTCCTGAAATGATTCAGGCAAAGGAGGAAGCAGAGGCGAAAAAGCTCGCCGCCAGGAAGGAGAAGGAAGAAAAAAGACGGCGTGCCAATGCATTGCGCAGTACCTACAGCAACGAAAAAGAAATAGACATTGCCTTTGAGCGCAACTCGGCACTGATTCGCGCGCGTATTGAGGCCTATGACGTTCAACTGAAGTCGGTTCAGGGTACGCTCGACGAACTCACAAAGTACGTTGATGACCGGGGCAGGGAAGGCAAGACCATTCCGCAGTCAGTCTACGAGGATATTTCGCAGACTGAAGCAACCCTATCCAGGCTCCGGTTGGAGCGAGCCAAAAGCGAAGCGGGGTTGGAGTCGATGAGGGCGCGTTCCGAGGAGGACAAAATACTTTATCGGAAGATAATTGTGCTGAAACCGGAAGAGGATGCCAAACCAAAGCTTGAAAAGTCATGCACCTGCCCTGTTCGCGAGGATGCCGGCAAATATTCCGATTACCGTGGCAAGAGCAGGCGCACGAGAAACTGATCGAGTGCGGGGTGCTGACGCAGGAACAGAGGAGCGGTTGCAAGCTGGATGGCAATCCGCGTAGCGTGCCGGGGTCGTTGGGGCAACAAGGGAATAGTCGGGCAGCGAGGTTGGCTGCTGATCGATTTTTACTTTGCAACCAGACAGAGCATTTCAAGCCTTGATGTTCAAATCTTCCGCATAGGGCTTGCTGGGAAACTGGAAGGAGATCGGGCCGTCCGGCTCGGCATGCAGGAACTGGTGGACGAAGGGGTCTTGCGAGTTGCGCATCTCGTCGACACTGCCTTGTGCGGCGATCACGCCGTTGTGGATGAAATACAGGTAATCGACGACATCGAGCGAGGCCATCAGGTCGTAAGTCACCACGATGGAGGTGGTGCCCAGCGCAGCGTTGAGCGTGCGGATCAGGTTGGCGATGGTCTTGAGCGAGATCGGGTCGAGCCCGGCGAATGGTTCGTCGTAGATGACCAGCGGCGGGTCCGTGGCGATCGCGCGCGCCAGCGCCACGCGGCGTTCCATGCCGCCCGAAAGTTCGCTCGGCATCAGGTTCCGGGCATTGCGCAATCCGACCGCGTTCAGCTTCATCAGCACCAGGTCGCGGATGATCTCTTCCGGCAGGTCGGTGTTCTCGCGCAGCGGGAAGGCCAGGTTGTCGTAGACCGACAGGTCGGTGAACAGGCCGCTGACCTGGAACATCATGCCGATTTTCAGGCGCATCTCGTACAGTTCGTCGTTGCTGAGTTCATGCACGACCTGTCCCATGAACTTCACGCTGCCCCGCATCGGGCGCAATTGGCCGCCAAAGTGGCGCAGCAGGGTGGATTTGCCGCAGCCGCTGGGGCCCATGATGCCGACGACTTTCCCGCGCGGGATGGTGAGGTTGATGCCTCTCAGCACCTTGAGCTGGCCATAGGAGAAGTGCAGGTCGTTGACTTCGATGAGATTGTCCACGCGCGATCACCCCGGTGAATTTGCTTGTCGCAATTCTCACATGATGCGGGGCGAAAATATACGGGTTTTGGCATACTGTCCGAATGTGTTCCTCGACGGCCCGGTAGCAGCCCATATACAATGGCCCAATAACCGTTTTCTTTGCCGGTAATCGATCAATGAAGTTTTCCGCCCTGTCCTGGACCAGACTTACGTTCGACTTCCTGAAATCCCATGCCAAAGCGCTGCGCGTGACCGCGCTGCTGCTGCTGCTGGCGCTGTCCGGTTACATACTCTATCTCGACATCACCATCCGCGAGGCTTTCGAAGGCCGCAAATTCGCCTTGCCGGCCCGCGTTTACGGGCGTGCGCTGGAGGTGTATCCGGGACTGAAACTGACGCCCGCGCAATTGGCGGGCGAGTTGCAGGCGGTCGGATATCACGAGAATCCGGAGCCGAACGAAGCGGCGACTTATAAATACACCTTGAACGGGCTGGAGCTCACGACCCGGGAATTCGTGTTCGGGGATGGCCCGCAGGCATCGCAGCATTTGCGCATCGAATTCGCCGACGGCGCGGTGTCGCTGTTGCAGGAGCGCGGCGCTGCCGATACCGACTTGCCCTTGTTGCGCATCGAACCGCCGCTCATCGGCGGCATCTATCCCGGCCACAATGAAGACCGCGCGCTGTTGCGGCTCGACCAGGTTCCCAAGCCGCTGATCGATGCGCTGATCTCGACCGAAGACCGCAAGTTCTATTCCCACTGGGGCATAGACCCGCGCGGCATCGCGCGTGCCCTGTACAAGACGCTCACCGGGCAGCGCATCGAAGGCGGCAGCACGATCACCCAGCAACTGGTGAAGAATTTCTTCCTGACTTCCGAGCGCACGCTGACGCGCAAGGGCACCGAAGTGCTGATGGCGCTGCTGCTCGAAATGCACTACGGCAAGGACGAGATTCTCGAGACCTATCTCAACGAGATTTTTCTGGGGCAGGACGCCACGCGCGCCATTCACGGTTTCGGCCTCGCCAGCCATTTCTATTTCGACCGCCCGCTCGACCGGCTGGAACTGCAGGAAATCGCCACGCTGGTCGGCATGGTCAAGGGGCCGGCCGTGTATGACCCGCGCAAGAGCCCGGATCTGGTGCTGCAACGGCGCAACATCGTGCTGCAGGAGATGGTGCGCCTGAACGTCATCACCCAGGCGCAGTTCGTCGAGGCGCGGCAGAAACCGCTCGGCGTGATCCATCGCGCGCCCACCGGCACTTCGCCCTATCCGGCGTTCCTGCAATACGTGCACCGCCAGTTGCAGCGCGATTACCGCGAGGAGGATCTGCGCAGCGAAGGGTTGCGCATCTTCACCACGCTGGATCCGCGCGTGCAGCGCCAGGCAGAGGAAGCCTTGACGCTGCGTCTGGCGGAGATCGAAAAGGCGCGCAGGTTGCCCGCCAACACGCTGGAAGGCGCGGTGGTGGTGAGCAGCACGCAGAACGGGGAAATACAGGCGCTGGTAGGCGGGCGCGAAGCGCGTTATGCAGGATACAACCGCGCCATCGATGCGCAGCGCCCGATCGGTTCGCTGGCCAAGCCGATTGTGTTCCTGACCGCGCTGGAGGAGCCGGACCGCTATACGCTGATCACGCCGCTGGACGACAGCGCGCTGGTTTTGCGCCAGGCCGGCACCAGCGACTGGAAGCCGCAGAATTACGACCACGAGTATCACGGCCAGGTGCAACTGCGCACGGCGTTGGCCAATTCCTATAATGTGTCTACCGCGCGTCTCGGCATCGAGCTCGGCGTGGACAATGTTCTCGACAAGCTGCCGCTGTACGGCATCGAACGGCGCCCGCCGTCTTTCGCCTCGTCGCTGCTGGGCGCGTTCGAGCTTTCCCCCATCGAGGTGGCGCAGCTTTACCAGACTTTTGCCGATAGCGGTTTCCGTACCCCCCTGCGCGCCATCCGCGAGATCGTCACGGCCGAGGGCCAGCCGCTGCAACGTTACCCGCTCAACGTCGAGCCGGTCGCCGCGGCCGCGCCGGTCTATCTGCTGACTGCCGCCCTGCAGGGCGTGGTGAGCGAGGGTACGGCAAAGTCGCTGGGCAACTGGGTGCCGGCGGAAGTGAAGGCGGCGGGCAAGACCGGCACCACCGACGACTTGCGCGATAGCTGGTTTGCCGGATACACCGGCGACCGCGTGGCAGTGGTGTGGGTGGGGCGCGACGACAACAAGCCTTCGGGTTTGACCGGCGCTTCTGGCGCGATGACCGTGTGGGGCGAGCTGATGAAGAACATCCAGCCCGAGCCGCTGCAGCCGGCGGTACCCGAAGATATCGAGCTGGTGAATGTCGATCCGGTGGGCGGGAAGTTCTATGACATGGATTGCAAGACCGGTGTGATAATGCCGTTCATCAAGGGCTCGGCCCCGGCCGAAAGGGCGGCCTGCCCGTTCTTTGCGGCGACGACCGGGAACGAAGCGGCGCCGGCTGCAAGCGCGGTGGCGATTACCGTCGTCCAGCCACCCGAAGGCAAGCCGGAAGTCAAACACGAACCGCAGAAGAATTGGTTACAGAGGTTGTTCAATTGATAAATCGATCCCGTCTGTTCTTTGTCGCAGCATTGCTGCTGTCGCTGGCAGGATGTGCCAGTGCACCGACCCAGCCGCCTGCAATTTCCACCACGCCCGAGGCGCAACCGCAGGCGGCGGAAACCCCGCTGTTCGGCGAGAGCCCCGAGATCGTGCCGGAAACCAAACCCGCCATGTCGGGCAACCATGCCGTCATCGCCTTGCTGGACCGGGCCCAGACCGATAATGCGGCGGGGAAGCGCGACGCGGCAGGCGCATCGCTTGAGCGCGCGTTGCGCATCGAGCCGCGCAATCCCTGGCTGTGGCATGAGCTTGCACAGTTGCGCCTCGCCCAGGGCCAGTATGCACAGGCGATCACGCTCGCGCGCAAGTCGACCAGTTTTGCGGGCCGGGAGCGTCGCGTGCAAGCCCTGAACTGGAAGGTCATCGCCAATGCCCGCGTTGCCCAGGGCGACTCCGCGGGCGCGGAGGATGCGTTCAAGCGCGCGGCAGAGCTTGAGCAAGTCGAGGCAATTCCTGGTCTCTGATCCATTTCAATGCATCGAGTAGTTCAACCAACCAACGAGGTGAATATGAGATTTAGCGGACTGTTTCTTGCTGCATGCCTGCTTCCCGTGTCGGCAGTCGCGGAAACCATTTATTTGAAAGACGGTTCAACCGTGACCGGCAAGATCAAGAACATCGGCGCAGAGGCGGTGGTTATCGGCACATCGATCGGCGATGTAACAGTCGAGAGCGCTAAGATTTCAAGAGTCGACCGGGAGACGGGAGTTTCTTCGCCGGCGCCCGGTAATGCAGTTCGTGCAGAAGATGCGCCGCGAAAATCGTACTCGGATTGGCATATACAGCAGAAGCACGGCCTCGGTTTCGGTCCCGGCCTGGGTTCGATGCCGGGGATTATCCTGTTTTACGACCACAATTTGAGCGGCACGTCTCAATTGCACACGCAACTGGATGTAAATGCGATGACGCGGGTGAATGTGTGGGACGAAAAGATAATCAAGACCCAGAGAACGATGTTGCTGGCAACCTACCGCCATTTTTTTTCGGAGCACGCCGGGTTTTATATCGGTGCCGGGGGCGGCTTGGCGGATTCGAAATTTGAATACAACGGCTCCAGCCTGTCGGGTTCGCCAAACTACCGGTATTCGTCCACGCTTAGCGGCACGTTCCTGTTGGCCGAAGCGGGCTGGCAGGGGAAGGAGGGATATTACTTCCACGTCGGGTTGCAGCCGGCGGCTTATGTTTCCTCCAGCGACGACTACGATGTGAGCAAAGTGCCCGACGTTTCGAACCATCGCGCCGTCGCCAACGAGGAACACGATAACCTCAAGCAACTGGGCCAGATTTCGCTGGGATTCGGCTGGTTCTTCTAGGATGCGCCCGGTGCCCATGCGCAAAAACACCTGGCTGAGCTGGAGCAGCGGCAAGGACAGCGCATGGGCGCTGCACGTGTTGCGCCAGTCCGCCGATCACGAGGTGACCGGGCTGTTCACCACGGTCAACGCCACCTTCGGCCGGGTCGCCATGCATGCCGTGCGCGTCGAGTTGTTGCGGCGGCAGGCACAGGCGGTCGGTTTGCCGCTGTACCTGATCGAGATTCCCTATCCCTGTTCCGATGCGCAATATGCCGCCGCGATGACGGACTTCGTGGCGCGCGCCCGTGCCGACGGCGTGCAATGCATGGCGTTTGGCGACCTGTATCTGCAGGATGTGCGCCGCTACCGCGAGGAGCGCATGCAGGGCACCGGCATCGAGGCGGTGTTTCCGTTGTGGGAGAAACCGACGCGGGCCTTGCTGGAAGAGATGCTGGCGGGCGGGTTGCGCGCCTGCCTCACCTGTGTCGATCCGCGCGTGCTGCCCGACGGGTTTGCCGGGAAGGAGTTGACGGCTGCGCTGCTGGCGAGCATGCCGTCCGGCATCGACCCGTGCGGCGAGAACGGCGAGTTCCACTCCTTTGTGTTCGCCGGGCCGATGTTCAGCGAGCCGCTCGATATCGAGATGGGCGAGGTGGTGGAGCGCGACGGTTTTGTGTTTGCGGATTGCCGGTTGCGCGGGTAGGCAAACGGGCTTTGCCTGACGACAGTTTCGGGTTGACGGCAGCCGGAGCATTCGCGTAAAACCCATTCCGTCATCCACGCATTCACTTTTTCCATGCGCCTTTCTCCCTCTCTGGTCGTGCTGGCACTGCTGCTCGCCGGCACGGGCTGCAGCCAGACCGCCTTGCTCACCAAGCACGATTACGAGAAGAGCCAGGCCAGCTTCGTGGAGGGCAATACGAACGACGCCTTGCTGGATTTTCCCGGCGGCGCGGAGCAGGGCACCTTCATCACCGCAATGGAGAGCGGCTACCTGAACCTGGTTCAGGGCAAAGCCGAAATCAAGCCGCTGGAGAAACAGGCGCAGGTGCTGGAAAACCGCGTGCGCTACCACGTCTCGCGCGAGGCCAAGACCTTCTTCTACTTGCAGACGCCCGAGGATTACTATGCCTCCGAGCATGAGGTGATCTGGCTGCACATGCTGTTGAGCTGGGGCTATTCGCTCAAGGGCCGGTACGAAGACGCCTGCGTTGAGGCGCGCATCGCCGGCAGCCTGCTGTCGCTGCCGTGGAGTCCGGTCGGACGCTTCGACGACCCGGCCATGCGGCTGTTCCTGGCCAGCCTGTGGACGATGTGCGGAGACTGGCGCGAGGCGCAGGTCGATCTGCGCGCGGCATGGGTATTGGACAACAGCCTCGCCTGGGCCAGGGAACTGGCGAACCGCGAGCAGGCGCCGGCGCACCTGTTTGTCGTGCTGGGCGGTCCCGGTCCCGATTTGCTATGGTCGCCCGAGTTCACCCTCAACCCGCTGCGCTCGCAACGCAAGGTCAGCTTCAAGCTGCGCGGACAGAAAAGCGCGCTCGACCTCGCCGACCGCACGGGGACAGCGATACCGTCGCACCGCTCCCCCGACGCGGAAAAATGGTACGAGCGCCACGTGGCGCGCGAGAGCGAATTGCATGAGCTCATTGCCGACTCCGCCTACGGCAGCAACGCCGCAATCAGCGGCGCCGTTGCCGCCGCCAAGATCACGTCCACGACCGGCCTCGGTCTGGGTGTGGGCATTGGCGGCTCGGTTTTGGGTGCTGCCGTGGTGTATCTCGGCGCGAAAGGAAATTCGGACGACCTCATGCTGGCCGGATTGGGCATCGCTTTCGCCAGCATCAAGAAAGGCTGGGAAATGTCGGTGCAGGGCTATGAGGAAAGCACCGGCGAGCTTAACCAGAAACTCGATGCCAGCGAACGCTACCGCTTCGTCCGCTATCTGCCGGAATACCTGTGGATGGGCTGGAGCGACCAGGCGATTGCCTATCCGGTCACGTTGCGCACCCAGTCCGCGGACGCCGGCATCGCGCGGCCGAGCGTCGTCCACGGCGCAACCTCGGTCGGCATCGCATTCCTGCCGGATGTGCCGAGGAATGATTTCAACTACCGGTTCTACAGGAACTACCGGTGAGCCCGGCCCGTTCGGGGTACAGTGACAAGTTCCGGCGAAGTGCTTCGACTAAAGAGATATTGCGGGGTTTGACCATGAATCGAAAGCTGCTGTTGTTGCTGGCGTTAACCACCCTGTCCGGTGCCGTCCATGCGGAGCGGTACAGATGCCAGGACGCGAATGGATACTATGCGTTCTCGGACAAACCTTGCGGGCCGGCGGGCGCAACCGAAGACGCGTCCGCGCAACAACAGGCAAATTCTTCGCCCGCCGGCGAGGCCTACACAAAAGACATGCCGGCCATGCGCTCGCCCGATCCCGCCACGCAGGCCTGCTTCAGTCATGTGAATACCACTGCGCGCTTTCCCGACCCATCCACCACCAGGCTGTTGTCCGGCACCAGGAAATGGGTGGCGGTCAAGGATGTCGGTGGCAGGCAGATGGTCAGCATCGGCGTGACTTCGAAAAACGAAGCGGGAATGTATATCGGGGTCCAGTTTTTCGACTGTTTGTTGATGGGCGACAATCTCACCGTGAACACGGGCGCTTACGAATTGCTTGAGCCGTCCGATTGACGTTCGAGGATGGCCCGCCGTCGCCGGCAAGCGATGCCGCACATGTGCCGCTGCAGGATGTCTTTTCCCGTCCCTGCGATTAGAATCACGCCACCAACTTTCGGGAGTGTTGTTCGATGACCCTGTTGCTCAAACAATTGTTCGCGCTGGTGCGCCTGCTCAATTCCGACACCGGCACCAACCAGATCGCGGCAGGCGTGGCCTGCGGCCTGATCCTCGGCTTCGCGCCGATGCTGTCCCTGCAGGCTTTGTTGGTGTTCGTGTGCATGTTCCTGTTCCGCATCCAGATCGGCGCCGCGCTGACCTCGGCGTTCTTCTTCGCGCTGGTGGCGTGGCTGTTCGATCCGGTCTCGCATCTGGTCGGTTCGGCCATCCTTGAGGCCGAGTCGCTGCAACCGCTGTTCACCACCCTGTACAACATGCCGCTGGTCCCGCTCACGCGCTTTTACAACAGCGTGGTGATGGGCGCGGGTGCGATCAGCATCCTGTTGGCGCTGCCGGTGTTCTTTGCCAGCAAACGCCTGATCGTGGCCTATCGCGTGAAGGTGGTGGCACGCTTCAGGAGCAGCCCGTTCTGGAAACTGTGGAGCGGCACAACGTTCTTCAAATGGTATGCGACCTATGACAAGCTCCATGGATAAACCGGTGAAGCAGCAGGGGCCGATACGCTTCGAGGCCGTTATCCCGATGCTGATCGTGGTCGGCGTCATCGTGCTGTATTTCTCGCTGTTCTTCGATACGCACCTGCGTCGCAGCATCGAATATGCCGCCGGGCAGGCCAACGGCGCCGAGGTGAACATCGGTCGTTTGAACACCAGCGTGTTCGACGCATCGGTGCTCATCGCCGATGTGCAGATGACCAATCCCGCACAGCCCGAACGCAACCGCCTGCAGGTCGGCGAGATCCGCTTCCGCATGCTGTGGGATGCGCTGCTGCGCGGCAAGGTGATGATCGAGGAGGCGGCCATCGAGGACGTGCAGGTCGACACGCCGCGCCAGCGCGCCGGATACGTGCTGCCGCCGGAGCCGGAGCAGGAAGACGGCCCGAGCGCCACCGACAGGATGCTGGCGCAGATGAAGGAGGAGTTCTCCGGCAACGTGGTGGGCGACCTTGCCGCGATCGCCGCCGGAACGAGTGCATCGGAGCAGATCAAGGTGGCGGGCGAAGACCTGAAGAGCAGCGCCTATCTCGACGGCATACAGAAGTCGCTGGACGAGACCGAGCAGCAGTGGCGCGAACGCATGGATGCCTTGCCCAAGGGCGAGGACTTCAAGGCGCTGCGCGACCGTCTGGCCAAGGTGCAGCTCAAGGACTTCAAGGATGCGGCGCAACTGCAGGCGTCGGTGAAAGAACTGCAATCCATCCGCGACGAGTTCGATGCCAAATCCAGACCGGTCGGCGAGGCGGGTACGAAGTTGACCGGGGACATGGGCGCGTTGCGCGGTTCGCTGGGCGATCTCGACAAGGTCGTGCGCGACGATGTGCGCGGCCTGCAGGCGCGCATGCATCTGCCGTCGCTGGATACCGCCACGCTGTCGCGCGCGCTGTTCGGCATGGACGTGCTGGGCCAGTTGCAGCAGGCCCGCGGCTACATGAACCAGGCGCGGCAATACATTCCCGCCAGGAGCGCAGGGAACAAGGCCAAGCCCGCGGCAAGCAAGAGCCGCAAGGGACGCGATTATGCCTTCGGCAAGCCCAAGGGTTATCCGGCCTTCTGGCTGCGGCGGGCGCTGCTCACCTCGCGCCTGTCCGGCGAGCGCGGTCTCTCCGGCGAGATACGGGATGTGGCGACCGACCAGCAACTGGTCGGTCGTCCGCTGGTCGCGACCCTCAAGGGCGACTTCCCGCAGCAGGGCGTCACCGGCGTCAAGGCCGAGCTGGTCGTCGACCACCGCACGGCGGAACCGGCCGAACGCCTGAATCTGGAAGTGGGGCGCTATGCGGTGGCCGGACGCTCGCTGGTGAACAGCGAGAACGTGACGCTGGGATTCGCCAAAGCAACAGCGTCGAGCGGCTTCGTTGCCGAACTGCGCGGCGAGAAGGTGGACATGCGCCTGTCCAACCGCTTCAACGATACGGCGTTCGAGACCGGCTCCAAGACAGCCGTGGTGCGCGAGATGATGGCGGCCTCGGTCGCCGGATTGAACACGGTGAGCCTGGATGCGCGCGTGAGCGGTAGCTGGAGCGACCTGGAGTGGAAGCTGTCCACCAATCTGGCCGAGGCGCTGGCGAAGGGCATGGGCCGTTACCTGCAAGCGAAGATGGATGAGGCGCGCAAGCGCATCGAGAACCTGGTCAACGACAGGATCGGCGGGCAGAAGCAACGCTTGCTTGCGCGGCAGGGCGAACTCGAAGCGCGCTACAAATCCCAGCTGGCCGAGCGCAAGGCGCAGCTCGACAAGCTGCGCGCCGAACTGGACGGCGCGCGCAGCGAACTGGACCAGCGCAAGAACGCCGCGGTGGACGCCGAGAAGCAGAAGCTGAAACAGGAAGCGGGGAAATTGCTGGACAAGTGGCGCAAATGATGCGGCCTGCACGAGCCTTCGTTTTTCTCATTTCCACGGACTGATCGAAGCGCATATATCCTTGCTGAATCAAGGGCTGTTCCTTGTTTATATCAAGCGGGTTGCGTAATATGAAATCGAAGTATCGGTGAGGCTCCTTGGCGATTTTTTTGGAGCAAGAGCGGGTTGGAGCGGTAACCGATCCGCTGCAGCCACAAGGTTCTTCCGATACTGTCGAGGTAATATCAAAGCGTTCGGGTCACAACTTTCGGGGGTAATTATGAAAACGATAATAATGTCGTGCAGCATTTTGATGGCAGCACTTTCCCTCAACGCAATTGCCGACGAAACCACGCTGTCGGCGGCGCAAGACGCCATCAAGGCTTCAAACAAGAGCGAGGTGAGCTTCAAGAATGACGTGCAGCCCATCCTGTATGACCATTGTGTGAACTGCCACTCTCCGGGTGGAAAAGGAGTTCTGAAAAGCGGCCTGGATCTGACATCCTATGAAAAATTGATGAAGGGCACCGTGTTCGGTCCGGTCGTCATACCCGGCAACAGCGAGGCAAGTACCTTCACCAAGCTGCTCACCGGCACCAACAAGGGACTGAAGATGCCGGCAGGGTTGAATGAGTCCGGTACATTGAGTCCCCAATACATCACCCTGCTGAAGAATTGGGTCAAGCAGGGCGCGAAGAACAACTGATCGTTTTCCGGCGGCGAATGGTTCGCAACGAAGTATTCGCCGCCGCCACCGGCTTGGCGTGCAACAGCACTCAAATCCGGATTTATTCCGCGCGGTCTTGATGTTCGCATCGATGGGATAAAATCCGCAGCGCACGCCCGCTCGCCGCAACACCACTTCGATGACAACAGACACTCTTCTGCAAGCACTCCAGCCCCATTCTGTTTGGTCGCACTTCGCCACGCTGTGCGCGATTCCGCGCCCATCGCTGCATGAAGCGGCGTTGCGCGCGCATCTGATCGAGTGGGCGCAGGCGCATGGAATCGGCACCGTTGTGGATGGCGCAGGCAACCTGATCCTGAAGAAACCGGCCAGCCACGGCTGCGAGTCCGCGTCCGGCGTGATCCTGCAAGGCCATCTCGACATGGTGTGTCAGGCCAACGCGGGAACCCGGCATGATTTCGGGCGCGACCCGATTGCTGCGCGGGTGCGCGACGGATGGGTGGTGGCGGAGGACACGACGCTGGGCGCCGACAATGGCATTGGCGTTGCGCTGGCGCTGGCCGCGCTCGATGCACCGGGCCTGCTCCATCCGCCGCTGGAAGTGCTGCTTACCGTCAACGAGGAGTCCGGCATGGACGGTGCGCGCGGACTTGCGCCCGGTACGCTGCAGGGCAAGCGGCTGATCAATCTGGATACGGAGGAGTGGGGGCATTTCTATCTGGGGTGCGCCGGCGGGGTGGATGTGGAGTTGCAGCACGATTGCGGTCGGGAGGAGGTGACGCCGGACCTTGCGATCCTGCGTTTTGATGTATCCGGGCTGCGCGGCGGACACTCCGGCATCGATATCCATCTCGGGCGCGGCAATGCGATCAAGCTGCTGGCGGAGGCGCTGCGCGATCTGGCCGCCCATACCGATGTGCGCCTGATCGAGTTCAAGGGCGGCACGGCGCGCAACGCCATTCCGCGCGAAGCGTTCGCGGTGTGCGCGTTGCCGGTCGCTGCCGTGTCGGGAATCGACGAATGGGTGGAGCACCGGCTGGCGGCGTGGCGGCAGCGCTTTGCGGAAGCGGATGCAAACGTGTCGTTTCGCTGCGACCTGGACGAGTTGCCGGTGGGCAAAGCCATCCCGCCGGAGGAGCGCAATCGCATTCTGGCTTTTCTCGATATCGCCGCGAACGGGGTTTCGCGCATGAGCGATGCCTTTCCCGGCGTGGTGGATACGTCGGACAATCTCGGCGTGGCGAACCTGGTGCAGGGTTCGTTCCGCGCCACTTTCAAGGTGCGCTCGTTGCATGACGGCAGCGCGGATGCGTTGGCCGACAAGCTGGTTTCGCATGCAGCCAGCTACGGGCTGCATGCATGGAAAGACGGAGCGTATCCCGGTTGGACGCCGAACCCATCATCCCGCTTGCTGGCACTCTGCCAGCAGGTATACAACGAGCAATTCGGCCAGCCTGCCAGCTTGCAGGTGATTCACGCCGGACTGGAATGCGGCCTGCTGGCCGCCAGCCATCCGCACCTGGACATGATTTCCTTCGGCCCCGACATTCGCGGCGCCCATGCACCCGGCGAACGGGTTGAGATCGAGTCGGTTGCGCGTTGCTGGCTGTTGCTGAAGGCTGTGTTGCAGGTGTTGGCGAAGGTTTGATTTGGTTGGCGAACAAAACCAATTCCTGTCGGTAGGAGCGCAACTTGTTGCGCGATAAGGTTTATGCAGAAAATCGCCCGGCAAGCCGGGCTCCTACAAAAACGGCCTCATTTGAAATATCCGGGTTGCCCCCCCATTCCCTCCCACTTGCAGGGGGAAATTCAAGCATGGATGCAGTCGGTTCCTGTTTTTCTCCTCTTGGCGGGATTGCGCTTTTTACGGCACCGACAGACGCTCGCGCAGGTGCAACGGCCGCCGTACTCCGATATGATTTCCCCATGCCCGTTCCGGATGTGGGAATGCCCGGTTACGCGCAGTGTGTTTATTTCAACTTCAGCGGGAGGAATATCATGTTCTCACCTGTCACCATCCCTTTCGGGGCGAAAATGCTTTTCAACACGGCGGCGATAAAACCGGGCGTGGAGTTCGAAGAAGTCGAGCTGGCGCTGGCCGAGATGTGCAATGTCGTGAAGGACACTTACGGCGGCGACAAGGGGGGCTTCATCGCCGGCCAGGTGTTTGAGTTTTCCGGCTTCGTCTCTAATGAAGGCTCTTTGAGCACGTCCAGATCGGCGGAGAAGCATATCGCGATCGTGACGTACTGGAAGTCTTTCGAACAGCACGAAAAGTCCCATGCCGACAAGGCGTTCAAGGATAAATTCGCGGCCTTGGGAAAGTTGTGCGTGGACAGCAAGGAATTGGGCTACGACATGCTGTGGCAGGGCGAGCCGGAAACCGCACACTGAGGAACTGCGTCGGGAAACACCCGAAGCGAGCCTGAAACTCCTTTGCGAGGAGATTAGTCGGGTATTTCCCCGGGTGTCCGCAGCAGCTCAAGCCGCTTTGCCGATGCAGCATTGAACAGCCGGAATAATTCTGCTTAAATGCGGCAGCACAAGAAACCGGATCGCCACGTGAACAAGCCAAAGAAAACGATGTATGAGATTCTGGAAATCTCGCCGAATGCTTCGGAGTCGGAAATTCAGGCTGCGTTTCAACGCAAGACCCAACAACTGCAATCGGAAAAAAACGGCATCAATAGCGAAGATATCGATTGCAGGCTGAAGGTGGTCAATGTTGCATTTCAAACGCTCTCCGTCCCTAGAACCCGCGCAGCTTACGATGCCCGGTTGGCGTCGCTCAGCGCGCCTGCCAATGCTCCGGCCTCCCTCGGCCTGGTGCCGGTGGCGCCGGAGGTCGATGCGGCTGCGTTAAAGGCGGAAGCCATGTCGCTCAAGGCCGAGGCCCTGGCGCTCAAAGCCGATGCCGTATTGCTTAGAGCCAACGCTTTGACGCTCAGGGTTGGCGAGGGGGAGACGCCGTCGTCGCCCGCAAGCAAGGGTATCAAAGCGTTTGCCGGCATGCTGGCGCCGCTGAGGGGAGCTTTGACGATTATCGGCAGCCTGATCGCGATTGCCATGGTGATACAGGTCGTTTTCATGCTGGCGGTCAACCGGAAAGCGGAAGAGGTCGTGAACGAGTCGGCCAAGGCCGAAGAAAAGGTGATGCTGCAGGATTATTACCAGGAACATGGCGTGCGGGCGGGAAGCAGGAGCGAGGCCGAGTTGCTGGATGCGGAGAGACGCCGCGAGGAAGAGGCGCAAAGGGCAAAACAGGAACAGGAGAGGAAGTACGAACAATTTGTCGAGGATTCCAGGCGGGATGGAGAAAAAATAGCCGAAGAATTGCGCATTGCCGAGCAGCAGGCGAAGTATGAGGAAGAACAAAGACAGCGCCAACTGGAGGAAGAAAAGCGCGAAAAAGAAGAGGCAGAGCGCAGGCGGGTTGAGGAAGAAATGAACAGATGGCGGCGCTGATCATTGCCGGTGGGACATGAATTTCGTTGCCGCGCATATCAAACTGTTTATTGCCTTGCTGGTCGTTGCGCTTTCGTTAATGTTCTATGCAAGTTCAGACAGCGTGAGCATCACCGAAAAGAATTTCGTGGGGAAATGGAAATCCTCCAAGCTGGAGACGCCCATTTATCTTTATGCCAATGGCGAATGGGAAATAAAGACCGACAAGGGTGCGGTGCTGCAATACGGCATCTGGCAGTACAAGGGCGACAAGATCATCTGGAGCTTCAAGGTTAACCATAGTGTCGGGCATGACGCCAATCCCGTTTTGGCGGCAACCCCGACCGAGTTTCGGCTCGGGGAAGCCGATGGTTCGACGACCACGTTTTCCAGACTGGATCAAAGTGATTAGCAGTCCGGACCGGGTTCCTGCCGCATTATCGGTGCGTTGCCGGCTTTGCCTGTGTGAACCGATCCGGCATATTTGTTTTTTCACCCGTCAGCTTATGGAAATCGCGTTTGCGATCCGATATCCCTCATGAATTGCTACGAAACACTGGAAGTGAGCCAGAGCGCCAGCCCTGAGGTCATCAAGGCTGCTTACAAGAGCCTGATGCAGCGTTATCACCCCGACAAGAATCCCGGTAATGCCGAAATTGCCGCGCATGCATTGCAGGTGGTTCAGGCCTACGAGGTGCTTTCCGATCCGGACAAGCGGACTGCCTATGACATCAAGCTCAGGCAACAGGCCGCAGACTATGCGAATGCCATCCGGGACAGGAGCAGCGGCGTCAGGGCCGCATCCGCACGCAATGGGTCGCCGGTTGCGGAAGAGCGAAAATCCTACTGGCTGTTGTGGCTGCTGATCGCCTTGACCATCGGTTTCAGCCTGTTTGCGATGTCCGTGCTGAAAAGCGACAAGTCGCCCGGGTCCGATTTGGCGAATCCTGGAATTTCAGCGCGAGAGGCGGTCGCGAGGGCGAGCGAAGAAGTTGCAAGAACGATCCCGTCGTATGTTCTGGACATGTCTGTAGAGTTGCGGGATACGAACGGGTCTTCTCTGGTGGATGCTGCGCGCGTTTTAAGTATCCCGGTGATGGGCGTCACCGTAGGCAGGACGGATTCGCAGACGGTGGTACGCACCCTGGAAACCAGGAAAGACCTGGTTCTCCAAAAACTGGAAGAGCGGCTGGCTGGCGCAAAATACGACGAGCTCATCAAGGCGGACGGCGAGCAATATCTGAAAAACTTGGTGGTGAATTCGATTAACGACGCCATTGGCACCAATCAACTCGACGGCGTTTCGTTGTCCGGCGCGGGAACGCAAAGGCCGTACGGGGTCGCCGATGTCGCGTTACCCAGGTCATATTCCGTGCATTAGCTCATCGGCGTATCGGCCAGGGTTGCTGCGGAATCGGGGAAATCAAGCGCGGGATACCCGGAACACAAGAGAGCCCCCGATTCTCTCCCGTGCGGGAACAACCGGAGGCTCGCGGAATGCAGGTGCTTAGCGGCGTTTCTTGCAGGTGACGGAGACGATGTTGAGGGTGTTTTCGTCAGGCGCCGTGTTGACGGCTTCGATCACGCATTTCTGTCTGGCCGGGGTTTTCTTGATGGCAACTTTGAAGTCGCCGCCGTCGGGCAGGCGGACTTCGGGGAAGACGAAATTCCCGTTCTTCGCAATCTTGACGTCGATCTCGCCATTGAGCTGAAGCATCAGGCCCTTGCCGGAAAGGCCGGAGACGGTGCCGCCGATCGCATAGGTATTGGTGGTGCAGGTGACGGCGACGTTGTTGATCGGGGCGCCGGCGATGCTGCCGCTGCCCGCGCCGACCGTACACGTTTGCTTGACGGGCAAGGTGGGCTCGGCTTTAACGGTGACGGCGTACGCGCTGCCTTTGGCCAGCGGCTTGGGAAATTTGAATTTGCCGTCGGCTTTGACGGCCAGATCGTCAGCGCCGTTGAGCTGGAGTATTACTTCGCCGCCGGCAAGGCCGGTGGCAGAACCGCCAACGGTGAGCGGGATGGCGGGAGCCGGTGGGGGTGTCTCTTGCTTTTCTCCGCAACCGGAAAGCCCTGCAATCATGGTCGCCATCAATACCGCATGCGTCGTTTGTGTGAACTTTGCCATTGTTTGCTCCTTGTTGTTTGTTGCACCACGCCTCGATTGAAGACGGTTATTCAAGCGGCAATGCATGCCTTGAAGTAATCCCGTCATTCCATGCCCGCCGTGATTGTACACAAATTAGTCTGGCAGGCTAAATTGGACTGGCAATGCGGCACGAGCCAACTTGTTGAGTCTTTGGATGAAGAGGGCGAGATTTTGATTGAGCGGCGATTGCAGCGGACGAGCGGGCTACCGTTGAACGGCCGGGTTGGAATATATTGCCGGATCGAATGACCGCTTGTTTGGGGGAAGATTTCATGGTTAGACTCGACAAGGCGTTGCATGCCTGGGGCACCCCCGGTTTCGAGGATGTCCTGAAACTCGAGCTTGTTCAATTGGGCGCAGAGGGACTGCCTTTGCAGCAGGGACTGTCGGGCAGCAGTTACGCCACCGACAAACCGGTGACCGTGGTGATCAACAGCATCGTCGAGTTGCCGGAGGTAATCCGCGTAAAAGCCGGAATCTTTTATCAGGGGGTGATTGCCGGTTGCAGTTGCGCGGACGATCCGACCCCGGTCGGAGAAATCGACGAGTATTGCGAAGTGCAACTGGATATCGATAAATTCACCGCAACGACTGCGATTGCGCTGCTGGGCGAGGCGCCGGACTGAGTGGAATGCGCGGGCGGGTGGCGACCGATTTTCTGCAAAATGTGACTTGATGAATCGAAGGAGTGAAATGTTAAGGGTGTTTTTGTTGATCGCTTTGTTGTTTCTCCCGGGTTGCGCCAACTGGTTTGTCGAGCAGCCGAAAGGTCCGTGGGCAATACTCAGGCATGAATTCCACCAGTGTTTATCGAATCTGAAAGACGATTCCGAACTCCGGCCCATCGCGGGCAAGGTGACGCTGGATACGCTGTATGACCGGGACGAGTATTTCGACTTGCTGAATATCGAAGAGTCCCCCTCGGCGAAAGAAAAGATTGCCATCAGGAAATGGGCGTCCAAACTCGAGCGCTGCTACAAGATTCAGGCCGAGAGCTACGCCTATGAGCCGCCGGAGGTGGCCAAGTGGTCGGCTGCGACGGATAGCGAGCAGATATTGCTGGTATGGGAGTTGTATAAAGGCAACCTCAGCTATGGCCAGTTTGCGGCGAAACGACTCGAAATCGATACCAAGTATCGCGGGCAGATCATGAATGCCATCGCGGCAGACTACAAGAAGCCGGAAAACCTGCAGCGGCCCAACAGCAATGAATCGCCCAAACTGCCTTCGTCCTCGTCTTCTTCATGTGGATGGGAAGGCGCGCATTGGGTATGCCGTTCGCTTTAAAGGTAAGATTCGGGTCCGGTGTTGCGCTTGTGAAAACAAGCGAATCGTAGCGGGAACGACAGTTTGAGGTGGATATGGTTCGTGGCATCTATTTTTATTTGCTGGTCTGGCTCGCCGTTTCTGCGGGGCTGTATGTTTTCAGCAAAATGAATAAAAGCGAGAAACTGACGCTGTATCGTTGCGTCGTGTATGGGCTGGGCACGGCCACGTTGGCGTTGTGCCTGGTGTTGCTGATCGTCTATCTGTTCTGAGGGGATTGCATAAATGAAGAAGATATTCCTGTTGCTGTCGGCGGTTGCGGTGTTGTCCGGTTGCGAACGCATCGAGACGGGGGAAGTCGGGTTGCGTGTCGGTTTTGACAAGCAGGTGAACACCACCGAGTTGCTGCCCGGCACGTTCAACCAGACCCTGGTCGGCAGCGTGCTGACCTTCCCGGTGCGGGATATCGCTTTGGCGCTGGACAACATGCATCCGCAGACGGCGGACAACTCCACGATGGACGACATGGACATCACTGTCATCTACAGCATCAACCCGGCGGCAGTGGGCGAGATCTACACGACCAAGAGCCGGGCGTTCCACACGCGCGACGAGAGCGAC
Organism: Nitrosomonadales bacterium; assembly: GCA_016235045.1. GTDB lineage: Bacteria > Pseudomonadota > Gammaproteobacteria > Burkholderiales > Gallionellaceae > Sideroxyarcus. The sequence goes on along the minus strand of JACRME010000001.1, from coordinate 176,840 downwards.
GATATCGTGCTGATGTACAACTACCTGACCACGGTCGCCAGAAGCGCCGCGTACAAGGCTGCCGCCAAGCACGATGCGCTGAAGACCATCTCGGCCCGCGCCGAGATCGAGGCCGACACCGCGAAGTACATCACCGCCGCACTGGCTGACGAGAAGCTGGATACCTCGCTGACGATCACCAAGGTGCAGGTGCGCAACATCCAGCCGGCAGGCAACATCATCGCTTCCGCCAACGCGGTGATCACTGCGCAAAACAACCTGAAGGCCAAGCAGGTCGAGGTCGATATCGCCAGAAAGGAAGCCGAACGCTTGTCGCTGCTCAGCAGCAACGCCCAGAATGTGCGCTACATGGAGGCCAAGGCCCTGCAGGATATCGCCGAGGGCGTCAAGGAGGGCAAGGTGCAATCCGTGGTCGTGCCGTATGACTTCAGGGGGATCATCAACGTCGGCAAATAATGCCAGGTGATTATGATGCAGCAATCCGGTGACGGCACGTTGGCAGAGCAGGAGAAGAAGGATATTCCGTTGCCGGTCTATTTGCTGCGGCAGCAAGGAGGCCTCTTCGTCGATTTGTCGATGTTCCCGCTGGGAGGCGGATTTGCGGAGTATATCGACCGCTTGTTCGGCGAGGGATACAGATTTGTCGGCCTGGATTATCCGGTGTTTACCGGTTTGCTTTATGACTACGACGCCATTCTGGAAGCGCATGGCATCGGCGCGAAAATGAAACTGGCCGGGGACGTGGCCGATTTCCCGCCCCAGCGCAGGGCCTTGTACAAGGCGGTAAAGGTGGATGCCGAAGGCAAGCGCGCGGAGTACCTGTTCGAGCCGGTGCAGATCGAGACGGTTGTGGAAGTGCCGGTGTACGGCGAACCGGGTGCCGATGGCGTGGCGCCGATTATCGGCTCGGCACGCAAGGCGGAACTGAAGCCCACCCAACTCGACCTGGATGAATTCCTGGCGGACATGTGGCTGAGGGGAGTTCGTTTCGGCATTGACGTGGCGGCGGTGGCCGGGGCGATCGCACGCGCCGAGGCGGCGCGCCTGGAAGTGGCGCACCAGATGGATGCGACCGAAGGCAGCGATGCCGAAATCGAAGAGGCGAGCGATGCCTTGCGCCGGGACAATTCCCCCAAGCGGCTGGCCAACGGCAAAGCGGATTTGCGCAGATTCCAGAATCGCTTTCCGCAAATCGCCAGCGGCGCACGCCTGTTGAAAAAGAAAAAACGCGTGCTCGGCAAGCCCGGGTTCAAGGTGAGCGGGGCGATGATCGAGCCGCCCCTTCCCGCCGACTTCGATCTGCTTGCCCTGGCGGGCGAAGGCACCCGCGTCGAGAGCCAGGGTGCGAACGAATACATCGTGGCCAGCCGGGATGGTTTCCTTTCGCTCGACGTGGCGACCAATCATATTGCCGTCACGGAGAAGATCGAGAACAAGGGCGGGGTCAGCGCCAAAACGACCGGCGATCTTTCCCTGGCCGGGGACGAATTCATCGAACACGGCGAGGTGCAGGAAGGGCGTGTCGTCGAAGGCAAGAACATGACTTTCCGCTCGGACGTTTACGGCGACATCGTGTCGCAGGGCGGTTTCATTCTGCTGGAGAAAAACCTGTCGGGTGGCCGCGCCAGAAGCATCGGCGGCGACGTGACCTCGAACGGCCGTGTGCTCAATTCCACCGTTGAAGCGTGGGGCGGACGGGTTACGGCGTCATATGCCGAGGGCAGCCTGATCATGGGGGAATCGGTGGTTATCGAGCGCGCAGTGAACTGCGAGATACTTGCCGGGGACGTTCAGGTTGGGAGTGCGGAGGGGTGCGGGGTCGCGGGCAAGAAAGTCGGAATCGGTTCCTCGCGAAGCTGCCGGGACAAGCAGACGATTGTCGCGATGCTGGTGCCGGCGCTGACGCAAATAGATGCGCAGATCAATCAGGTGGACAAGGCGACCGCCGAATGCAGGCAAGCCATTGCGGCCAACGCGCAGGAACTGGCCCGGATCAAGTCAGACGGGGAGGTAGCCCAATATCTGGCGCTGGCGGCGAGCCTTCAGCAAGGCGGCGTCAAGCTGACTGCGGCGCAGCAGGAGAATTGGCAAAAGATGACGGCGAGGTTCGACAGGACCAGGCGCATGATGGAAAAGCTGGACGCGGGAACGCAGGAGCAATCAGGGCGGATACAGGCTTTTGAACAGGAACGGGCGCATTTGCTGGAAGAGCGGGAGAAAAGCGGCGAAGGCATCCATTGCGGGATCGCGGAGGTCGCGGGCGATACGCGGGTGCGAACCATGATCGCGCCCCAGGGGATCGGCGGATTCCAGCAGGCCGCCGCCAGCGAGCTCAGGATCAAATTGCGCGAGCCGGGTCTTTCGCCGGAACTGGTTTTCCTGGGTGACGAAGGCGGCCTCGACTGGAACTACAAATTGCCGGAATTGGACAGTTTCTTTAACAAGTAGCCGGAAAACTGCACGCGCTTTTTGCCATCCAGCGTGACGCTGCGCACCGTCTCTCCGCCATCGCCTAACGGTCCCAGCAGGATACCTTCGCTATCGGATAATGGCTTCAGGGCGATGCGCTGCTTGATGCCGTAGGACTCCACCGGGGTGACCTCGACCAGCAGGTAGCCGCGCTCTTCGATCAGGCTGATACGCTCCACAAATTTGTGGTCGCCTTCCAGGTCGGCGATTTCATAGTCGCCCAGATATTGGCGCCAGGCTTGCGGGGTCGATACCGGCTGGATACGCTCCCCGACGAGCATCTCCTGTTCTCCCACGCGCGCTACCAGCAGTTCGCGTCCCTCAACCGTGCGGCGCGAGAGGCCGATTTCGCCCAGCGGCCCCAGGTCGACGCGGAAAATGCCGAGCAGCGAGTAGTCGAGGCGGAACAGGCCATCGCTGCCCCGTACCAGGTCGAAACCATGATCCGCCACGTCGGCGCACAAGCCCCGGCCGCAGGTGCGGATGCGCGCAAAGCCTGCCAGGGTGGTGTAGTCGCCGGCATATTCCTGCACGGTTTCACTCGGCAGCGGTCTGGCGTCCGGTTGCATCTTGAAAGGTTCCGGCTGGCGTATGCCGGTCTTGGCTTCCAGTGCCAGCGTGAGCGCTTCGGTGGCGATATGGTCGACTGCCCGTCCGGAGGTGCTGGAATTCGAAAGCACGACCACGCCCAGTTTGTACTCGGGCAGGATGTACATCTGGCTATGGAAATAGGCAGTCGCGCCGCTATGGTGGGCCACGGTGCCGCCGTTGCGGATGGAGGAAGTGCCGAGGGTGCTCAACATCCAGCCCAGGCCGGCATGGAAGTTGAAATCCAGCGGCACGGCCGCGTTCTGCGGGCGCAGCATTTCGGCCAGCGTCTTCGCCTGGACGATCTGCCGGTTGCCCGACTTGCCGCTGGCGAACACCATGGAGATGAAGCGGCTGAGATCGGCGACGCTGGAATTGAGCCCGCCGGCAGGCACATCGCGCAGGGCGGGTTCGACAACCGCCTGGCGGCCGCGATAGCCCCTGGCCGCGAGCGCAGAACTGGACAGACCCGTGTCGAAGGATGAGTTCGACATGCCCAGCGGAACCAGCAGCGAACGGCGCATGAATTCGTCGAACGGCAGGCCGCCTTGCTTCTGGATTGCGACGCCGAGCAGGCTGATGCCCAGGTTGGAGTAGGAAAAGACCAGGTTGGGCGGATAGGCCGCATCGCTGTCGCGCAGTTCGTCCACCAGTTGCGCGAAAGGGGGCGGATTGGCCGTCATGAATCCTTTCTGCCGGTCGCGCGGCAAACCCGAATGGTGGGTCATCAAATGGCGCGGCGTGATTTCGGGTGCGCCCGCGAAACGCGTCCTGATGGAGAAGCCGGGAACATAGTGGCGCAGGGGCTGGTCGATATCGAACCAGCCCTGCTCGACCAATTGCATTGCGGCAGTATCGGTGAACAGCTTGGAGATGGAGCCGACCCGGTAGACCGTGTCGGCCGTCGCCGGGAGGTTCTTTTCCTCGTCGGCATAGCCGAAGCCCTCGGCCCAGACGATGCGCTGGTCGTCGACCAGGGCAATGCTTAAGCCCTCCACCGAGTTGCGGCTCATTTCATGCCGGATAAGCTTGGCGATGTAGGCCCGGGATGATGCATAATCGCCGCGGGCGATGCCGGTCGGGCGCGGGGGGGCCGAGGCGCAGCCGGCAAGGGTGAGGATGCAGAAAAATAGGGTTAGCTGTTTCATATTTCCGGCCCATTCCTGTTTGACGATTCGAATGCCGCTAAATAGATTCCATGCCGCCTCTTTGGCTTAACATGCATTGCGGAGTATATTACTCCGCGCGAATCCTGGAACAACTTGAAGTCGGGACAGGCGGGGAGGCCGGAATCAAAATGGATACTCCGGTTTGAATATAAGCGATCAACAAGCGTATTGCTGCCACTTTCGAATGAACAAATCAATTCTGACCGCATGCCCGGAACCCGCTGGGATTTCGGGGGAAGTTGCCCATGAGTAGGTCGACGCCAATCGAAAAGCAGGCCGGGACAAGCGATCTGTATTCGGTGAAGATCGGTATTGGCGACATCGTGCAGTTGCAGGATTTTTCTGCTGCGAAGCAGCGCTATTACGTCAAGCTGATAGGTTATCTGAACAAGAAAAGCGTGCTGGTCTCGCACCCGGTACAGGATGGAAAGCTGCTGTTCGTAAAAAAAGGGGAGAGCTTCCTGGTGCGCGGGTTTTCGGGAACCAAGACCTACGAGTTCACGGCCGACGTGCTGAATGTCTGTCTGGCGCCGTATCCCTACCTGCATCTTTCATTCCCGCCCCAAATCAGCACCATCAATATGCGCAGCGCCTTGCGCGCCAAAATCAGGCTGGTCTGTTCGATCCAGCCGAACAAGGGCGAGGCGGCAATTGCGGCGACCATCGAGGATATGAGCATTTCCGGCGCGCGCATCCATTCCAGGCTGGAGTTCGGCCGCCTGGGCGATGAAATCGAATTGAGTTTTCGCCTGCCGGTCGAGGGCGAGGAACTGCTGTTCATCGTGCCCGCAATCATTCGCAATGTGGGCAGCGTTTCGGAGGGCGTCGGCGAGGAAACGCTGGTACTGACCGGGCTGGAATTCCACCAGCCCGACGGGTATGAGCGCACGTTGCTGCAAAACTTCATCTATAAACAACTGGCGGATAATTGACGGCAAGCGTGTTGCCGCGATACCGAATCTGAAACCGCCGAGAAATGACGACATGCTGAATACAATCCGGATCGGGCTGCTCACTCTGCTGTTGGCAATCGCATCTTCCGCCCGTGCCGGCGACAAGCCGGTTTGCCCGCCTGTTGCCGAAAAACCCACACCGGAATCGGTACAGGCAGGCGTTCGCAACGCGCGCGACCACGGATTCTTGTGGCGTATCAGCAAGGAGGGGCGCACTTCGTTCCTTTACGGCACCATCCATGTGGCCAGGTTCGACTGGATGTTTCCCGGACCGCGGGTAACGCAGGCCTTGCAAGCGACCGATACCCTGGCACTGGAGCTCGACATGCTGGATGCGGACATCCAGGGCCGCATGTCCAGGGGCATGTCGTCGCACGCCGGTTTTGCAGTACCCGGGCCGTTGGTCGAGCGCATGCGCAAGCAGGCGGAAGCCGTATGCATTCCCTTCGCTGCGCTCGCCAGCCTCAGTCCCGAGTTGCAAATTACCACGCTGACCCTGATGGACGGGCGCTGGGAAGGACTGGATCCCGCATACGCCATCGACGCGGTACTGGCGGGGATAGGGCATGGCACGAACAAGAACGTGGTATCGCTGGAGACGCCGGAATCGCAATTGCAGATGCTGCAAATGTCCGGCGCGGAGGAAACGGCCGCTTTCGTCGCGGACGGACTGGATGACCTGGAGACCGGGCGCGCGCGGAAATCGTTTTCACGCATCGCCAGGGTGTGGGCCGATGGCGATTTCGACGAACTGTCGAACTACGAAAAGTGGTGCGAATGCCTCGATACGGACAGCGAGCGCGAGATGATGCGGCGCCTGCTGGATGAGCGCAATCCGACTCTGGCCGAACGTATCGACGCGTTGCACGCGGGCGGCAAGCGGGTGTTTGCCGCGGTGGGCAGTTTGCACATGTTCGGGCCGACCGGCTTGCCCACGCTGTTGGGAAAACGCGGCTATCGGGTCGAGCGCATCGTTTTCAACACGAAGTATTGACCGGTTTTTGAGTTTTTTAATTTGGAGATTACGCACTTGAAGAACGAAACACTGCAATCCGGGCCGCGCGAGATCGTCACGCCTTTCAGGGCCATTCCGCTGGAAGTGCCCGAGGGGATGAAGCACAACGAATTTTTCAACAGCACCGAAAACCTGAACGACCTGGCGAACAACAACGGCCTGCTGGTCAATTCCGAGAACCTGTTGCTGTATCGCAAGGCGCTGGGGCACAGCACCGAGTTCGACTGCTCGATCATCTACAACACGTCCAAGACGATACTCAACCCGCTCGGGCGGCCGGTGCGGCGCACGCAGGTGGCCGACAACGTGAAGCATGTGTGGAATCGCATGAACCGGATCATCATCGATTACATGCTGGAACAGTATCCCGATCCGGACGAGGCGCTGATCCTGGCGGGCGAGGCGAGCCTGGACGCGACGTGGCCGCTGACTTCGCCCGGCGTGCCCAGCATCCGCATGCTGCACAACCACTTCATCGTGTTTCCCAAGGCGGAGTTGCGCAATGCACAGCAGGCCGATGCCAACAATCCCAACCTGACCGACGGCGGCCAACACAGCCTGTTTCAGGCGTATATGCACGACGTGTATCGAGAGTTTTTCGACCGGGCGCTGAACCTGAAAATCCTCAGGCCCGCGAGCGAGGCCGACGCGCGCATCGGCTTGACCGGCTACCCGCAGGGCCTGCCAAGCTGGGAAATTCAGGGCGGGGCGGATGCGCTCGGGGACGTGCATTTCTGGAAGGAATACGACGAGGTGCTGAAGGGCTTCATCGACTTTTACCGCACCTTCTTTGCGCAGGTCTCGTCGCGCAACTCGCCCATGCTGCCGGACGTGTACTTCCCGGAACAAGTGGAAAGCGTGCTGATGTTCAACAACGATTTCATGAAAACGGCCAAGAAGGTGCGCGACCTGTGCATCGTGGACGCGAAATACGCCAACGCCATCCGCTGGCAACCCGCGTTCAAACAGCTCATCTACCGCAACGACGCAGGCAAGCTGATCGTGACCATCAGCCAGAACTCCATCGGCAATGCGATCACCGAGCTGCTCGGCGTCGTGGTGAACCGCGCGCCGGATGCCGACGCCTATGCCCGGCATGAGCCAGCGCTGATCGCGCGTTTGCTCGAGGTGCGCCGGCGATTGGTCGAGGCCGATCTCGGCGACGGCATTGCAACGGCCTACTGGCCCAAAGGATAAGCCCCGCCGCGATTGGTGTCCGGGCGTCGAATCGCGCTAGACTACGTTCCCCGAACGCGAGGAGATTAAGAATGGTGACACCGGATGACGTCAAGGCCTATATCGAGCAGGGACTGCAGTGCGAGTACATCAGCGTCGATGGCGACGGACGCCACTTCGAGGCGGTGATCGTGAGTGCGGCATTCGAGGGCAAGGGGATGCTGCAGCAGCATCAGCTTGTCTACCGGGTTCTGGGCGACAGGATGGAGGACATCCATGCGCTGTCGATGAAAACTTTTACGCCGGAACAATGGTCGCAACGAACATGATAGATGGGGAGATGAGCATGGACGCAAAGACAATTGCGCTGGAAAAGATCGGGAAGACGGTTACCGAAAATCCCGTTGTGCTTTACATGAAGGGGACACCACAGTTTCCGCAATGCGGTTTTTCCGGGCGCGCCGCACAGGTGCTCAAGGCTTGCGGCGTCGACAAGTATGTCGCGGTGAATGTGCTGGCCGACCAGGAGGTGTACGACAACCTGAAGTATTACGCCGACTTCCCGACTTTCCCCCAGCTTTACCTCAAGGGCGAGTTGATCGGCGGCTCCGACATCATGGCGTCCCTGTATGAACAGGGCGAGTTGCAGAAGCTGATCGCGAAAGCAACCGCACCCTAATCCCGCACGCCGCGATGGGTGCTCGAAGTCAGTGCCCGTCGCCGGCCGTCTTCAGGGTAATCCGCTCTACCTGCACGCTGGCATCGCCGTCGCCCAGCCACACCTGTCCATCCTGAATCGTGCATTGCAGGTTCATGTTGCGCTGGGCCAGTTTGGCCAGTGCCTGCGTACTGGCTGGTGGTAGGTTGACGATGGTGAGATTCTTCTGCCGGACGAACTGGGCGCTGTTCTGGGCAAACCACATGTCGGCGACGCGTCCGCCGTAGCAATACACCACTACTTGTCCGGCGCGACCGCAGGCTTTGCGGATCAGTTTCTCGTCGGGAATGCCGACGTCGATCCACAGTTCGATGGCGCCGGTCAAATCCTTGCGCCACAAGTCGGCCGCGTCTTCGTCGGTCATGCCCTGGCCGAATTCCAGATATTCGTGCGCATGCAGCGCAAACGCCAGCAACCGCACCATCATGCGCTCGTCCGTTTCCGAGGGATGGCGCGCCAGGGTGAGGGTATGGTCCTGATAGTAGTGACGTTCCATATCCGCGATCTGCAGATTGGCTTTGAAGACAGTTGCTTTGATGGCCATGAAATTACCTGATTCGATGCGTCGAAATGAATCGGGGCATGATAATCGAAAAGCACGCCAAAACTGCCCGAAGCTCGTTCTTGGCACAACAGCGCTCAGGCACGAACAAAATCCCCACCCTCAGAGTAGTTGACTAAAACACTACGGTAAGGTTGAATGTAGCCTGCTTAATCCAAATAGAAAGGTGTTGATCATGCAAATCCCGAAACGTGACGGAGATGGCTATCTCGTTGATATGAGCGACTGGACGCCGGAGATTGGCCGTGCCATGGCCGAAGAGGATGGCTACGAGTTGAACGATCAGAAATGGGGACAAATCATGAAGGCGCGTGATTTCTTCGAAGAATTCGCCTCGGTGCCGCCGATCCGCAAGTTCGCCAAATACATCGAACAAGACCAGAAGGAAGTGTTCGACCTGTGGATGACCGGGCCGATGAAGCCGATCACCAAATATGGCGGCATGCCCAAACCGACCGGTTGTGTCTGAGTAACTGCGCGCGACGGATGTTTGGCCGCGCCGGAAGGGGTTCCGGCGCGACGCGGGCTTGTGCGGGGCGTCATCCGATGCCATGATCCAAAAAAATGCCGCGCCACCGAGGCGCGGCTGGGACGCCGGTAAATCCGCATGCTGGACACACATCAATCGCGCTTGCTTTTTCGTTTGCGCTGGACCGCGTTCATAATCGTCGGTCTGGCATACATCCTTTCTTTCTTCCATCGCTTTGCCCCGGCGGCGATCTCGTCCGATCTGCAACAGACGTTCCATGCCAGCGCGGCAGAATTGGGCGGTTTGGCGGCCACATATTTCTATGTGTACATGGTGATGCAGGTGCCCACCGGTGTCCTGGTCGACACGATGGGGGCGCGGCGCGTGGTCGCCATCGGCGGGGTGATTGCCGGCATCGGTTCGCTGCTGTTCGGCACGGCGGATACGCTGGCGGCGGCCTCGGTCGGCCGCCTGCTGGTGGGCCTCGGCGTGTCGGTCACGTTCATTGCGCTGCTCAAACTCAATGCGGCATGGTTCCACGACCGGCATTTCGCCACCATGACGGGGCTGACCATCCTGCTCGGCAATACCGGCTCGCTGCTGGCGGCGGCTCCGCTGGCCTGGGTGCTGACCTATATCTCATGGCGCACCGCGTTCGTAACGATAGGCGGGTTTTCACTGCTGCTTGCGCTGCTGGCCTGGCTGCTGGTGCGCAACCATCCGGGCGAGGCCGGATTGCCGAGCTTGCGCGAACTGGACGGCAAGGCAGCGCACCCCGCGCACGAGGGACATTGGTACGACGGCCTGCTGATCGTCCTGAAAAACCGCGCGACCTGGCCGGGGCTGTGGGTGAACATGGGGCTGGCGGGGTCGCTGTTCGCCTTCGGCGGCTTGTGGGCGGTTCCGTTCCTGCGCGACGCGTATGGCATGGATCGTGCGGTCGCCGCCAATCACACGACCCTGCTGCTGACCGGTTTTGCGGTCGGCGCATTGTTCATCGGCAATTTGTCGGACCGCATCGGGCGGCGCAAGCCGGTGATGATCGCGGGGGCGTTGGGCTATTGCTTGTGCTGGTTACCGCTGCTCGCCGGCATGCCGATGAGCAGCGCGGCCGGTTACGCGCTGTTCTTTGCGATGGGTCTGTGCGCGCCCAGCTTCACGCTGAGCTGGTCATGCGCCAAGGAAGTGAACCCGCCCGCGCTTTCCGGCATGGCGACCAGCGTAGTGAACGTCGGTGCTTTTCTGGGCACGGCAATCCTGCAGCCGCTGGTGGGTTGGGCCATCGACCGGGCGCATGCCGCTGCGGAAGGTGCGCCGCTCGGATTGGGCGACTATCGGGCCGGAATTGCCATCCTCGCGGGGTTCTCGCTCATGGGCCTGATTGCGACACTGTTCATTCGCGAGACGTTTTGCCGCTATGTGACTTCAGGGCAGGTCGATTAGAGCCAGCGCCCCCGACGGGAATCGACGAGGGCGCGGTGTTGGTATCTATGCAGCCTTGCGCCGGAAGAACGTATCCCCCGGCGTCGCCGTCGCCACCTCGACGATGGAATCGTAGGGCAGGCCGACGCGTTCATGTGCGCGCTTTACCGCATCGGCATTGTCGGCCATGTTCAGGCAGAAAGCGCGCCCCTCTTCATAGCTGACGTGGATGCGGATGGGGACGACGTTTTCGTCGTAGCAGGCCTTTTCATACAGCGCGTAAAACTTCTCGAAATCCTCAGGCGACAGTTTTTCCGGAAAAGTCTTGCGTGTCCGGTCATGGCTGTCGAGGAAAAAGCGCATCGGTTTCATGTTTGGCTCCTGGGTATCGCTACGAAGGTGTAGCGCCGTGCAATGTAGCCATCGGGATTCCGCCCATCTGTAGCAAAAGCTACGCTACCGGTCTTCTTTCCGTTTTTTCCGTTTGCGAATCTCCAATGTAGCTTTTGCTACAGAAGCACCGCCGGATTCCCGTTAGCCTCGGCTCATTCGCTTATCGCACAGGGAGAAGGATATGGGACAGGCCGGGTTGATCGGTTTCATGAATGTCGGCATCGTTTTGCTGATCATTGGTTTTAGCGTGTTGCTGTCGATGGTTCAATTCGAGCTTGGGCCGCTGAGCAATTTGCCGCCTGCCCGGAAGTGGCTTATGACGTTGATACTGGGCTCGGGCATGGTGGCGTTTTCCATCAAGCTGATCATCATCGCGACGCTTATCAATTTTCCCAAACAAACCATTCAGCGCAACGTGGCAGCGCAAAAAGCGCCCCTGGTTACGGATTGGGAGCAATTGAATAAAGACACGCCCAGGATCCGTCTGGAAGGCATGCAAAAAGCCTATGTCTGGCGCACGCTTCCGGACAGGGCGCCTGCGCCGGAGTGGAATCCGACGACGCCGGAAAAAGTTGCGTTGGGCGAACGGCTGTTCCATGACCCGGCTTTGTCGATAGACAGGACGCTCTCGTGCAGTTCCTGCCACGATGTGCGCAAGGGGGCGGGAGAGGATCACCGCTCCGACTCCTTGGGCGTGAAGGGGCAGCTCGGCAGCCGCAATGCTCCCACTGTCTGGAACTCGGGATTCCAGGCAGTGCTGTTCTGGGATGGGCGCGCCGCCTCGCTGGAAGAACAGGCCAAAGGGCCGCCGGTGAATCCCGTCGAGATGGGCATGCCGTCCCTGGAAGCGGTGGAACAGCGGATCAGGGACAATCCTGCCTACCGCGAGTCGTTCGCCAAAGCGTTTGGCGCCGATCAGCCGATTACCATCAGGCAGATTTCAGCGGCCATTGCCGCTTACGAACGCACCCTGAACACAACCGATACGCCGTATGACCGCTTCGTGCGCGGGGACGAGAAGGCCCTGAGTGCGGCGCAATTGCGCGGGATGGCGCTGTTCCAGTCGGTGGGATGCGTATCGTGCCACTCGGGCCCCAACTTCAGCGGTGCCAGCGTTTTCGATCCACCGCCTGCGGCGCAACGCCTGTTCCCGGTCTTCGATTCCCCGAAATACGTGAACCGCTATAACCTGACCAAGGATGCCGGGGCCAACGCGCCCGGCAGCAAACAGGCCATCTGGCGCATCCCCTCGCTGCGCAATGTCGCCCTGACCGCCCCTTATCTCCACAACGGCAGTGTTGACAATCTGCCTGAAGTGGTGCGTATCATGGCGACCGTGCAGCGCGGGAAAAGGGTCAGCAACGACGCAAACGACAATCAAACCATCATCTGGTCGAGCCGGGACAGAACGCTTGCGCGTATCGAGTCGGCTCCGCTGAGCGACCGCGATGTGGACGATATTGTTGTGTTCCTGCAGGCGTTGAGCAGCGACCGGCTCCTGGCGCGCAGCAAATCCGGAGCGTAATGAACCGGGTTCTTTGGCGGTAACGGTCAGGTCTGGGGGGTGCGTTGGACAGTACCGAGGCGATGGGCGGGTTGAAGGCGCTGGATGTCTTTCGCGACCTGTCGGTCTGCGGGCAGCAGATGCTCGAATGCGGGATGCAGCTCAACTATTTCGACGAGCTGAAAACCATCATCAACAAGGGCAACAGCGTTTCCGGCGCCTACGTCGTCGTGCGCGGCCGCCTGCGGGTTTACTCGATCTCGCCCGGCGGCAACGAAGCCACGCTGTACTTCATCAATCCGGGCGAAGTCTGCATCCTCGCCCTGAACTGCATCTTCAATAACCTTCAATATCCGGCCTGGGTGCAGACCGAGCCGGATACTTGCGTCGGCATGATTCCCTCGCTGACCTATCGTACGCTGTTCCAGAACGAGCCATCCATCCAGAACCTGACCGTGCATGCGCTTTCGGTGCTGGTGTTCCGGCTGATGGAAGAACTGGAGGAGATTCATTCCCTGAACCTGAATGCGCGCCTGGCCAAGTTCATCCTGCTGCGCGGGGTTGCCGACGGGCAGTTGCGCATGACGCAGAGCGAGTTGGCCGCCCATCTGGGCACAACGCGTGAAGTGATTGCGAAGCTGTTGCGCAAACTGGTCGCGGCCGGGTCGGTCAAGACGCTGCGCGGATCTATCGTGATCGAGAATCCGGAACTGCTCGCCAGGATGGCTGCCCGGGAGTGAGCGGGCAAAAATAGTTCGCATTTCTTCCCACAGGCTGGCACATATTCGCCATAAGCCACTATCATGGCGATGTGGATGGCGGGTTGAGGACACGCATTCAGGCGCGGAAGCGGGGGGTTATGGAAAAACAGGACTATGAATCGCTGGTGTGGAGCCTGCAAAGCGAAGCGCAGGACGTCCCGGGTGCGTTTCGCACCAAAGTGCTGCTGATCAGCGTACTCGCGTATGTGGTGTTGTTTGCGCTGTTGTTGGTCCTGGTGTTCGGCTTGTACTTCATGCTTTCTGGAGCGACGGGTGGCGTCCATACGCTCTTCAAAATATTCTTTGCGAGTTGGGTCGTCGTCGTCGCGCCCATAGTGTGGCTGACGTTCCGGGTATTCTTTACCCCGCTTCCCGCGCCGCCGGGACGGGAATTGACCGAGGCCGAAGCACCCCAGTTGTTCAAGATGATTGCGGCGCTGCGCGAGCGGCTGCAGGCGGCGCCCATCCACCATGTATTGATCACGAATGAATTCAATGCGGCGATTGCGCAGTGCCCGCGCTTCGGCTTGTTCGGCGGCTACCGCAATTACCTGATTCTGGGCTTGCCGTTGCTGGAAGCGGTTTCGGCTGAGGAATTGCTGGCCATTGTGGCGCACGAGTATGGGCACCTGGCGGGCGGGCACGGCAAGTTGAGCCGATGGATATACCGCCAGCGTTCCACCTTCGATACCCTGTATGAGCATGCGCGCACCAGGCGCGACAATAATATGGTCAACGGCGTCCTTGCCGGAATGCTGGACTGGTTCGCGCCTTACTACAATGCCTATACCTTCGTGCTGTCCAGGCAGAACGAATACGAGGCGGATGCGATGTCGTGCCAGATTGCCGGGGCGGAAGCCAGCGCCACCGCTTTGATCCGCATCGGCCTGCTGTCGAACTGGCTGCACGGGAGTTTCTGGCCGAAGCTGTACGCGCAGTCCACCCAGCACGAAATGCCGCCGGTCATGCCCTATGTCGCCATCCGCAAGCTACTGATGATGACGATGGATGAGTGGGCGACCAGGGAGCGGTTGACCGAAGTGTGGAAAGTCGAGTCAGACGTGTACGACACTCATCCGTGTTTGAGCGAACGGGTGACGGCCATGGGGCAGCGCGCCGCTCTGCCGGCCATGCCCAAGCTATGTGCAGCCGATGCCTTGCTGGGGAATTTTGCACCGGCGCTGGTGCGCGAATTCGACGGCAAGTGGTGGGCCGAAGAAAAGGACAAATGGCAGAAATATCACCGCCGCTACACGCGCTCGAAGACGCGAATCGCCGATCTGGAAAAACAACCCGTGGCGGCGCTGAGCGTGTCGGATGCGCAGGAACTGGCGCTGCTGCTGGTCGAGTTCAGGTCGGTCGCTGCGGCCAAGTATGTGCTGGAAGACCTGTTGGGCCGCGAAGGCGAACGCTATCCCAAACCGGTCTTCTATTACGGATGCGCCCTGCTCGAAGAAGGCAATGCCAGCGGTTTGGGCTATCTGGAAGAGGCGTTCCGCCTGTCGCCCTCGATGGGCGACGATTGTTCCCGTGTCGGCTATCAATGGCTGTGCGAAAAACAAAGCGAGGAGGCGGCGGAAAGCTGGCTGGGACGCTTGCAGGCTGCGCGTGCGCCGGTTGCCGCGGGTTAGCCGGGAAGCGGCGCCGTTGCCCGGCGGCGGCCGAGCGAGAACGGGCGGTCAGGCTGCCGTGAGCAGTTCCCGCTGCGGTTCTTCCAGGTAGCACCATTCTCCTTCCATCAGTCCCAGCGTTTCGAGTTTCAATCCGCCGATCTGGATGCGGCACAGCGCTACGCAATGGTTGCCCGCGGCGGCCAGCATGCGTTTCACCTGATGGTACTTGCCCTGTTCCAGCACGATCTTGAGTCGGTGTTCATCCAGCTTCTCGCACACGATGGCGGCGAGCGGGGCGGGTTCATCGTGCAGTTTTACGCCTGTCAGCAGATGCCCGACCAGTTGCGGCGTTACCGCATCGTGCGTGGTGGCGACATACACTTTGGGGACATGGCGTTTGGGCGAGGATTGCGCATGGATGAACGAACCGTCGTCGGACATCAGCAGCAGGCCGGTGGTGTCGTGGTCGAGACGGCCGACCGGCTGCACGTCGCGCAGCGCGAATTGTTCGGGCAACAACGACAGTACACCGGGGTGATGGCTGGGCTTGCGTGAACATTCGTAGTCGACGGGTTTGTTCAGCGCGATGTAGACATGCTCGCGATAGCGCCAGGGTTCGCCGTACACGCTGAATTCCAGATTCCCGGTCTCGAAACTGCTGCGCGTGTCGGCGATGACCTCGCCTGCAATGGCGACATCGCCATCCTCGATCAGGCGCTGGCACCACTTGCGCGTGCCGAAACCTTGCGATTGCAGGATGCGGTCGAGAGGAAGCTTGCTCATTGCTGGCGCCAATTCCCCGCTAGACAATGCTGCAGGCCTCGGCAAAACCAAGCCGCGGATTGCGCGGATAAACGCCTTTTGGGTCGCCGTAGCCGAGGTTGCAGAGGAAATTGGATTTCGCATTTGTTCCCGCAAAGAACAGTTGATCCACGGCGGCGTTGTCGAAACCGGACATCGGGCCGCAGTCCA
Organism: Nitrosomonadales bacterium; assembly: GCA_016235045.1. Lineage (GTDB taxonomy): Bacteria > Pseudomonadota > Gammaproteobacteria > Burkholderiales > Gallionellaceae > Sideroxyarcus. Next base: position 161,056 of record JACRME010000001.1, on the reverse strand, counting down.
GCCCCAGCGCGCGGGCGGCGAGGATCAGGTACGCGCCCTGCAGCGTGCCGTTGCGGAAGGCGGTGGTATCGGAAAGCGCGGCATTGCCCGCAAACAGGTCGCGCGCCTTGGGATTGTTCGGGAACAGTTTGGGCAGCTTGTCGTGGAAGCGAGTGTCATAACCGATGATGACGGTGACCGGCGCGGCCATGGTTTTGGCACGGTTGCCCTCCAGAAGCGCGGGCTCAAGTTTTTCCTTTGCGGCTCTTGATTTTACGAACACGAGGCGTGCGGGAGAGCAATTCATCGAGGTCGGGCCCATGCGCAAGGTGTCGTAGAGGCGCTGCAGCAATTCGTCGGCAACGGGTTTGTCCTGCCATGCGTTGTTGGTGTGGGCTTCGAGAAACAACTGTTCGAATGCGGCCTGGGGCAAAGGTGTTCCGTACATGATGTTCTCCCTGCAGGCACTAAATGGAAATGGTGCGGTAGTCTAATCGAAACGACCGTCGATTACTTTGGAACAACGTCCGGCAGGCTGGGGTGCTGGTCGAGCATGACGATGTGCGAGACGAACCAAATTGCCAGCAGGTTGGCGGCCACCGCGACATAGCCCACCGTTTGGTAATCGACGATCCTTCCAGCGCCGTCCTGGGTGATGATGAATCCGGCCAGCGTGGTCGCCAGCCCCATGGCGAGAGATTGCGTGGTGCTGTTGAGCGACATGAAGGTGCCGCGCAGCCTGGGGTGTGCGGCCGAGGTGATGATGGCCATCGCCGGGATGAAACGCCCCGACACCAGCACGAAGAAGGTGGTGGTGCAAATCAGCCACATCCACAAGGGGGCTGCGCCGATATGGGTGACGACGAGCAGCGGAACCATGGCGGCGATGGCGATGAGTCGATAGACCTCGACCTTGCCATGCTTGTCGGCCCAATGGCCGATCAGGCGCGCGGTGAAGAAGGTTGCCGCGCCGCCCGCCAGGTAGATGAGGGGAATATCGAGTTGCGCAATGCCGACGTTGCCCACCGCATATACCGTGATGTAGGGGATCACGGTGAAGCCAGAGAAGATGATCAGCGAGGAAAACAGCAGCGCGCGCAGATGGTTGGCGTCACGCAACACCTCGAACATGTCGGAGAACGGGTGCGTGCGCTTCTCGCCGCTGATGTGGTGGCTCAGCTCGGGCAGGAAACGATAACCGACGAAGATGAACAGCGCGACCAGCACGGCGATGAAGACGAACGGCGCGCGCCATTGCAGGTGGTTCGCCATCCACAGCGACAGCGGCACGCCCGCCACGGTGGAGACGGAGAAGGCGGTCGAGACGATGCTGCTGGCGCGGGCGCGGCGCGCGAACGGGATGACGTCGCCGACCATGGTCTGCACCAGCGCGCCGAGCACCCCGCCGAAGGCGCCGGCCAGTCCGCGCGCGATCAGCAGCGTCGCGTAACCCGGAGCGAAACCGCAGGCCAGTGTGGCGATGCCGAACAAGGCGAAGATGAGCAGCACCAGCCGTTTGCGCTCGAAGCGGTCGATGAAAGTGGAAGCGAGCAGACCGGAGAATGCTGCGCTGAAACTGTAGGAAGCGACCAGCAGGCCGAACTCGTGCGTGCCGATGCCGAATTCGCGCATCAGGATCGGTCCCAACGGCATCATGATCATGAAGTCGAGGATGTGGCTGAACTGGATACCCGCAAGGGTGAGCAGGAAATACTTTTCGCGTTGCGGGGTGAGGGACGTCTGCATCGCGCGCATTTTAACAGGCGAAAAGCCATCATCCACGAAATACACCAAAATTACGAAAGGGAATTTTCCATTTCGTGCTTTTCATGTCTGTCGTGGACAAAAGCAATGAGACGGAAATGCACGAGCTGGGCGATAATCAGCGAAATTTTTATGGAGTCTGGCATGTGCGGCATCTGCGGTGAATTGCGTTTCGATAATTCTGCGCCCGATATGGACGCGCTCAAACGCATTACGGCCAAGTTGGCGCGGCGCGGGCCCGATCACGAGGGTTTCTTCAACGGCGGCACGCTGGCATTCGGCCACCGCCGGCTGTCCATCATCGACCTTAGTGCGCATTCGGACCAACCGATGGTGGACGATGACCTGAAGCTGGCATTGGTATTTAACGGCACGATCTACAACTACAAGGAATTGCGCGCCGAACTGCTGGAGATGGGCTACGACTTCTTCTCCGAAGGCGACAGCGAGGTGATACTCAAGTCGTACCACGCCTGGGGCGAGAACTGCGTGCAGCGCTTCTACGGCATGTTCGCCTTCGCCGTCTGGGACATGCGCGACAAGACGCTGTTCCTCGCGCGCGACCGGCTCGGCATCAAGCCGCTGTATTACGCGCTGGAAGGCAGCCGCCTACGTTTCGCCTCCACGCTGCAAGCCCTGCTGGCGGCGGGCGGGGTGGATACTTCGCTCGATCCGGTCGCCCTGCATCTTCACTTCACTTTGCACAGCGTGGTGCCCGCACCGCTCACCATCCTGCGCGGCGTGAAGAAACTGCCGCCAGCGCACACCATGACGTTCACTGCAGCGGGCGAGGTGAAGTTGCAGTGCTATTGGGCGCTGGACGCGACGCGACCGGCCAATCCGCTTTCGGAGCAGGAATGGCTTACCGCGACGCGTGCCGTGCTGATGCGCGCGGTGGAACGTCACCGGCTGGCGTCCGACGTGCCGGTGGGCGTGTTGCTTTCCGGCGGGCTGGATTCCAGCCTGCTGGTCGGGCTGCTGGCCGACCATGTGGACGATCTCAACACCTTTTCCATCGGCTTCGAGGAGGTGGCGGGCGAGCAGGGGCACGAGTTCGAATACTCCGATCTGGTCGCCAAGCACTTCAACACCCGTCACCACAAGTTCGCCATCCCCAACAGCGAGGTGCTGAAGACGCTGCCCGAAGCCATCGCGCAGATGTCGGAGCCGATGCCGAGTTACGACGTGATCGCGTTCTACCTGCTGGGGCAGAAAGTATCGGAAGAGGTGAAAGTGGTGCTGGCCGGGCAGGGCGCGGACGAGGTGTTTGGCGGTTACTTCTGGTATCCACGCATGGATGCGGCGCAGGGTTCGCCGTTGGCGCGTTTCTCGCAACATTATTTCGACCGCGACCACAGCGAATACCTGGCCATGATGAGCGATGCCTTTGTCGTGCCGGATGTGACCGCGGAATGGGTGAACAACGAACTCACGCAGCCGCAGGCGGACGAATTCCTCGACGAGGTGTTCCGGCTCGACGTGACCGCACTGATGGTGGACGATCCAGTGAAACGCGTGGACAACATGACCATGGCCTGGGGGCTGGAGGCGCGCGTGCCCTTTCTCGACCACGAACTGGTGGAACTGGCGGCGCGCATGCCGCCGTCGCTCAAGCTCAAGGAGGGCGGCAAGTTCCCTCTCAAGGCGGTCGCGCGCGGCCTGATCCCGGATGCGGTGATCGACCGTCCCAAGGGCTATTTCCCCGTACCGGCGTTGAAATATGTGCGCGGCGATTTCCTGGAGAGGATGCGCGCATTGCTCGATTCGGACGCCTGCAAAAAGCGCGGCCTGTACCGGCGCGACTATGTGGAGAAACTGCTGGCCGATCCGGAAGCGCACCTTACGCGCATCCAGGGCAGCAAGTTGTGGCATCTGGCACTGCTGGAGTGGTGGCTGCAGATCAATGTTGACGGCGCTACAGACTCCCACGCATAATCCGGCCATGAACTCCATGCATTCCATTCGAAACGTAGCAGCCCTGCCTGCGGCATTTATGCGCAAGGTATGGCATCGCACGCCGCGTGGTCTGGAGAGTCAGTACTAAGAACTTACAGTATTCGTTTCTTTCAAACAGGCCACAGACGATCTCTGTGGCCTGTTTGTTTTTGCCGTTCCCCTTCGATTGGCTCGGGGCGAACGGAGCTTCAAGTATTGAGCCGGGGAGAAAATCATGTCGCTTCCAGCAGCATTCGTATCGGTCATCCTGATCTGGTCCACCACGCCGCTCGCCATCAAATGGAGCGCGCTGGGCATCGGTTTCAGCTTCGCGGTGTTCTCGCGTATGGCCATCGGTGTGCTGCTGTGTGCGGTATTGCTGGCGATGTTCCGTATCCCGTTCCCGCTGCACCGTAAAGCCTTGCTCGCCTACGTGGCGGGCGGGTTGAGCATGTTCGCCGCGATGGCACTTACCTACTGGTCGTCGCAGTTCGTCAGCTCCGGCATGATCGCCGTGCTGTTCGGCCTGTCGCCGCTGATCACCAGCCTGGGGGCGATGGTGTGGCTGAAAGAGGAATCGCTCACGCCGTACAAACTGGCCGGAATGTTGTTTGGCGTCCTCGGTCTATTGCTGGTGTTCCGGGGCGGTCTGGGTTTGCCGGAAGGTTCGGTTGTGGGGCTGTTTGCCCTGTTCATGGCGGTGGTTGCGCAATCGCTCGGACTTGTCTGGCTCAAGCGCATCGACGATGACAGCCCGCCACTGGCAACCACGCTGGGCATACTGGTGGTGGCTTTGCCGTTGTTCTTTGCGGCGTGGTGGACGATCGACGGACATGTGCCGAATGCCGTTTCCGAACGCTCGGCGGTTGCCACGCTGTATCTCGGCACGTTCGGTTCGGTGCTGGGGTTCGCCTTGTATTACTACCTCATCAAGCACATGGAGGCGGGGCGCATCGCGCTCATCACGCTGGTCACACCGGTGCTGGCTTTGTTGCTGGGGCATGGCTTGAACGATGAGGCGGTGTTGCCGCAGGTTTGGCTGGGTACAGCGAGCATCGTGCTCGGATTGTGCTTGCATCGCTGGGGAGGGCAGTGGGTGAAGCTGATGCTGAGGTAGCCAATGCCGCCGTTGTAAAGAACAGCGCCCTGATGTCGAGTCAGGGCGCTGTTTTTTGGTCAGACCCGGGTTTAGTGGAGCGTAATTGCCATATAACCGATCAAATGCGAAATCGAAAAGGCTGCCCACCACGCCGAAGCCTGTGTGGCAGCCGATAGCAGATTCTCACCGGCATGCAAACACATCGCAAAAACCCCGAATCCATACAGGAACAGCAACCCCAAACCGAAAAAGATGACTGACATTACGGAACTCATGATGATCTCCTTTAGTGTGTCTCCTCCAGTGCTGCTATGTGCCTATGCTCTTTGTGCTGCCGGAACCGAGAATTGGGTTCCAAAGCGCTGACGAAGGTTTCTTTCCAGTTCTTTCAAACCGTTTTCCTCGAAGTGCGTAAACGCTATCTCGGTCAGATACTTGCCCTCTGTATTGATGGTCTCGATGCTATGGCCGATGATCTTGACGACTTTTTGCGGAGCGCCGACTGACAGGGAGGGGATCATCAACTGCATGGCTATTTTTTTCTGCAGGCAGATGGGGTGATCGCTCAGGATGTGTACGCCGTGCGTGGAGATTTCACGCGCAATCCCTTGGTGGATGCGGATTTCCTTGTTTTGTTTCTTGCAGTCGCAGAGGAAACGCACACCCCAGTCTGTCGAGTAACGCGGATAAAGGTTCGGACTTTCTTCCATTTCCATCTCCGTCAATGGTTTGTTTATTGCCGATGGTTGGAGTATCCGCACTGCGAGTAGGGGGTCAATAGACCAAACGGACTAGCCGAGACTCAAAAAGATATAGATACCGGCATATACCTTGTGCCTTTTGCGAGGAGCGGCGACGGTATAATTGCAGTTGGTAACGAAGTCGTTCGTTATCGAAATCGTTAAATTCATTCGGGAAAGTAAGAAAAAATGCGTAATCTGATCGTTTTTGCCGTTGCCTCGTTGTTTGCTGCCAATACCGTGTTTGCTGCATCTTGCGCAGACCAGGCTGCCGAAAAGAAACTGGCTGGCGCCGCCAAGAACAGTTTCATCACCAAATGTGAAAAAGATGCAGCCGCATCGGCGCCTTCTGCTTGCGATGCCAAAGCGGCAGAAAAGAAGCTGGCTGGCGCTGCCAAAACAGCCTTCATCAAGAAATGCGAAAAGGACGCTGCAACTCCTTCTTGCGAAGCACTGGCCGTAAGCAAGGACGGCAAACCTCTGGCTGGTGCTGCCAAGGCGGCATCCATCAAGAAGTGCGAAGCGGATGCCGGGAAATAAGCAGAAATAGCTTGATGTAGTCGACTCCGGCGGGTATATCCCGCCGGAATACTTTCTGAGACCGGTTTCATGCTCGACTGGAAAGACGGACAACCCTTCTCCAACCGCTTCGGCGACGTTTACTTCTCCACCGATTCCGGGCTGGAAGAGACGCGCCATGTGTTTTTGCACGGCAACCGGCTGGCGGAACGTTTCGCGGCGCTGTCGGCGGGCGAGAGTTTCTGCATCGGCGAAACGGGTTTTGGCACCGGGCTGAATTTTCTCTGTGCCTGGCAATTGTTTGAACAGACCGCTCCATCGGCTGCGAACCTGGATTTCTTCAGCGTCGAAAAATTTCCCCTGAGTGAAGACGAATTGCGCGCTGCCCTGGCGTTGTGGCCGGAACTGGCCGCGCAGGCCGCAGTCTTGCTCGCGCGCTGGCGTCGTCGTGTGCCGGGCTGGAACCGCTGGAACTTTTCTGCTGGGCGAGTGCGGTTGACGCTGGCGATGGAGGATGTCGAGCAAGCATTGCCGGAACTGCCTGCGCGCTGTGTAGAAGCGTGGTTCCTCGATGGGTTTTCGCCTGCAAAAAATCCCGAAATGTGGAGCGAGGCCGTATTGGCGGACATCGCCCGCGCTTCGCGCGCTGGTGGGACACTGGCTACTTATACCTGTGCTGGCTGGGTGCGGCGCGGTTTGCAGCAGGCGGGGTTTGAGGTGGAAAGAGTGCAGGGGTTTGGTAGCAAGCGCGAAATGGTGTGCGGCAGGTTGCTTCCCACGGACGCTCCCTCTGCCTTGCAGGGAGCGGGTCGAAGAATCCCAAGCTCTGCCCTGATCATCGGCGGTGGCATCGCCGGATGCGCCGCCGCCCATATCCTTGCACAACGCGGCATCGCCGCCACCCTGATCGAGAGCGCCCCGCAACTTGCCACACAAGGCTCCGGCAATCCGCGCGGCATCCTGCATGCACGCTTCGGCGCGGGCATGAACGCGTTGCATCGCTTTGTGCTGGCGGCTTACGGCCATGCACTGGCGCTGCTGGATGATGCGGTGCCCGCCGACGGGGAACTGCGTTCCGAATGCGGTCTGCTGCAACTCGCCGCCACAGAGGCCGAAGCCAAGCGCATTACCAAACTCTCTGCGCAGGAATGGCCCGCGCATGTGCTGCAAGCGGTGGATGCGGCAACGGCTTCGGAACTGGTCGGAATGAAAATGGCGCACGGCGGGCTGTGGTTCCCGGCCGGTGGCTGGGTCGTGCCCCCGCAGGTCTGCGCGCGCCTGGCAGATCATCCTTTTATCGTGCAGCGGCTCGGTTGCGAAGTGACGGCATTGGAGCGAACCGCATCCGGTTGGCGAGCCAGCGGCGAAGGCTTCGCCATCGAAGCGGAGCAGGTCGTCGTGTGCAGCGGCCATCAAGCCAAAAATTTGGCCCAGTTCGCCGCCTTCCCGCTGCAACCCGTGCGCGGGCAGATCAGCATCCTGCCCGCAACGGCGGCAAGCGAATCCCTGCACGCCGTGCTGTGCGCCGAAGGCTATTGCGCGCCCGCCGTGGCGGGGCAGCATGTGGCAGGCGCGACTTCAACCTTCGACGATGCGGCAACAGACCTGCGCGAAATCGACCATGCCGATAATCTCGCCAAGATCGCCGCACACATGCCGGCGTTGTATCAGGCAATGAACCAGTCCCTTCCCCCTTGCAGGGGCTGCGGAAGGGTGGCGGCGCAGCCGCCGGGCACCCACCGGCGTACCCCAAGCGGGAGGAAGGTCGGGATGGGGGTAGAGTCGCAGGATGCCAACTTTTCTACCCCCACCCCAGCCCTCCCCCTGCATGGGGGAGGGAGTGTGTTGGCCGGACGCGCCGGTGTGCGCTGCTCGGTGCCGGGCGCGACGCCGCTGGTGGGTGAGGTCGAGCCGGGTCTGTATTGCAGCCTGGCGCACGGCACGCGCGGCCTGCTTACTGCGGGCATTGCGGGTGAAGTGATTGCCGCCGCGATGTGCGGGCAGTTGCCACCGTTGCCGCAATCGCTGCTGGATGCGCTGGCGCCGTTGCCAAGAGTGAGAAATAAGGGACAATGCGCGACATGAAAAAATCTCAGCTCCCCGAATACCCCGAAATCCGCCCCGGCCAATCCATCGAACTGCTGAAAGCGCTGCACATCCTGACGCGCGACGGCAAGATGAACCAGGATTCGCGGCGCAAGCTGAAGCAGGTGTATCACCTTTACCAGTTCATCGAACCATTGTTGCAGGAGGTTCGGAATGAACGCGGGGTGCTGACACTGGTGGATCACGGGGCGGGCAAGTCGTATCTGGGTTTCATTCTGTACGACTTGTTCTTCAAGGCATTGAACGACGCTTCGCACATCTACGGCATCGAGACGCGCGAGGAACTGGTCGCGCATTCGCGCGAGCTGGCGCAGTTGCTGGGTTTCGGCGGCATGTCGTTCCTGAACCTGTCGGTGGCGGATTCCATCGCGTCGGACAAACTACCGGCCAAGGTGGATGTGGTGACGGCGCTGCATGCCTGCGATACCGCGACCGACGATGCGATCAACTTTGCGTTGAAGAAGCAGGCCAGGCACATCGTGCTGGTGCCCTGCTGCCAGGCCGAGGTGGCGACGGTGTTGCGCAAGAACAAGGGCAGGCAACTGGCGAAGGACGCGCTCACCGAGTTGTGGCGGCACCCCATCCATACGCGCGAATTCGGCAGCCATTTGACCAATGTGTTGCGCTGCCTGCAACTGGAGGCGCACGGCTACCAGGTGACGGTGACGGAGCTGGTGGGATGGGAGCATTCGATGAAGAATGAGCTTATCATTGCGAGTTTCAAGGACCTGCCGCGCAAGCGGGCGGCGGAGCGGTTGATCGAGGTGTTGCACAGCGTGGGGCTGGAGGAGATGGGTTCGCGGTTTTTTTTGGATTGAGCCTATATCGTCATTCCGGCGAAAGCCGGAATCCAGTGAATTAAACAGCACCGCGTAGCGGTACAACACCTAACTGCATATTGGTTAACAGCACTGGATTCCGGCTTTCGCCGGAATGACATATTAAAGAGAGAGAAGAATGCAAATCAGCAATGACACACGTTCGCATTACGAACGCATCGGCGGAGCGGAGAAGGTGCGCGCCCTGGTGCAACGCTTCTATCAACTCATGGATGCGACGCCGGAGGTGCAGGATCTACGCAAGATGCATGCGGAAAGCCTCAAAGGTTCGGAAGAGAAGCTATTCATGTTCCTTTCCGGCTGGATGAACGGTCCGCAGTTGTTCGTGGAGAAATTCGGCCATCCGAAGCTGCGCCAGCGCCACTTGCCGTTCGCTATCGGCGACAAGGAGCGCGACCAGTGGATGAAGTGCATGACGCAGGCAATGAATGATGTGGTAGAGGATGAGGCGTTGCGCAATGAGCTGCTTGCAGCTATTGGCAAGGTGGCGGACTTCATGCGCAACAAGGCTTAGGTAAGACTGCCTCTCCCGTGGGGTGGGAGGGGGCGTAGGTTGGGTGGAGCGTAGCGATACCCAACAAGGGGCTAAAACGATGGGTATCGCGTTGCTCTGTCGATTTCTCACGCGGTTCGCCGCGTAGAGAATCGCGTAACTTTGTTGCAACCCATCCTGCGGTTGCGCTACTAAGGCTTGTTGAGGTTTTCCTCGTCCGGTTCTGTGTCTTTGTTTGGCGTCGCCGTCCTTAACATCTCTTCCCGCGTTGCCGGTGTTTCCAGGCTGATGCGCCCCAGTACTCCCGTGCGGTAATCCTGCAGCAGGGTCATCGCTGCCTTATCCAGATCGAAATCCTGTCCCCTGATGCGGAAGCCGCGCTGTTTGGCGATGGCTTCGATGAGGGCGACGCCGTCCATTTCGTCGTCTGCTGATTTGTAGCGCTGCTTGACCAGTGCCGGATAGCGCTGCATTAGCAGGTTGCCGAGGAAGACGGCGACCTCGCTTTCCTCGTAGGCGTTGCGACCGATCAGGTTGCTGGCCGCCAGCAGGTAGCCGTCGCTCTCATAGGCGATCTTCGGCCACATCATGCCCGGCGTGTCGATGAGCTGCATGGTGTCGCTGAGGTCGAAATGCTGCAGGTTCTTGGTGATGGCTGGCTCGTCGCCCACGGCGGCGGTGCGTTTTTTCAGCAGCGCGTTGATGAAGGTGGATTTACCCACGTTGGGGATGCCCACCACCATCATGCGCAGGGGTTTGAGCACCGTGCCGCGGTGCGGCGCCAGCGGCAGGCACAGCTTGGGTATCTTTGCGGCCTCGCCCGGTTTCTTGCACGAAATGGCGATAGCCTTCACGTTCTTCTGGCTGTTGAAATGATCCAGCCAGGCCTTGGTTGCAGCGGGATCGGCGAGGTCGGACTTGTTCAGCACCTTGAGGCACGGGCGCTGGCGGTGTTCGCGCATCTCGCGCAGCATCGGATTGCTGCCCGCCTCCGGCACGCGCGCATCCAGCACTTCGATGACGACATCGATGCGCTCCATGGTCTCGGTCGCTTTTTTCTTTGCCGAGGTCATGTGACCCGGGAACCACTGGATAGCCATTTATGTGCAGCCCTTGAAATGAGGCGCGCATTCTAACAGTTTGACGCGGCTAGCCCTCCCTCCCATAATCGCGCGTCTTCAATTTCGGAGTTTTGGAACATGACCACGATTCGCCAGCAGGACTTAATCGACAGCGTCGCCGACGCGCTGCAATACATCTCTTACTACCATCCGCTCGACTACGTGCAGGCGCTGGGCCGCGCTTACGAACGCGAACAATCGCCCGCCGCGCGCGATGCCATCGCGCAGATACTCACCAATTCACGCATGAGCGCGGAAGGCCACCGCCCCCTTTGCCAGGACACCGGCATCGTCTCTGTCTTCGTCAAGGTGGGCATGGACGTGCGCTGGGACGGCGCGACCATGGGTGTCTCGGACATGATCAACGAAGGCGTGCGCCGCGCCTACCTGCATCCGGACAACATGCTGCGCGCATCGGTGCTGGCCGATCCTGCTGGCGCCCGTAAGAACACCAAGGACAACACGCCCGCCGTCATCAATTACGAGATCGTGCCTGGCAACAAGGTGGACATCATCCTCGCGGCCAAGGGCGGCGGCTCGGAGAACAAATCCAAGTTTGTCGCGCTGAATCCCTCCGACAGCATTGTGGACTGGGTGCTGGAGACCGTGCCCGAGATGGGCGCCGGCTGGTGCCCGCCCGGCATCCTCGGCATCGGCATCGGCGGCACGGCGGAGAAGGCCATGCTGCTCGCCAAGGAAGCGCTGATGGAGCCGGTGGACATGCACGAACTGCAGGCGCGCGGGGCGAAGAACCGCATCGAGGAACTGCGCCTGGAACTGTTCGAGAAGGTCAATGCGCTGGGCATCGGTGCGCAGGGGCTTGGCGGCCTCACCACCGTGGTGGATGTGAAGATCAGGGACTATCCCACGCACGCCGCCAGCCTGCCGGTCGCCATCATCCCCAACTGCGCCGCCACGCGCCATATCCACTTCACGCTGGACGGCAGCGGTCCGGCGGTGCTGACGCCGCCGTCGCTCAAGGATTGGCCCAAGGTCGAATGGAAAGCCTCGGCAGAATCGCGCCGCGTCAACCTCGACACCATCACGCGCGAAGAGATCGCTACCTTCAAACCGGGCGAAACGCTGCTGCTGAACGGCAAGCTGCTCACCGGCCGCGATGCCGCGCACAAGCGCATCACCGACATGCTGAAGAAGGGCGAGAAACTGCCGGTGGATTTCAAGAACCGTTTCATCTACTACGTCGGCCCGGTCGACCCGGTGCGCGACGAAGTGGTCGGCCCCGCAGGCCCCACTACTGCGACGCGCATGGACAAGTTCACCGAGACCATGCTGGCCCAGACCGGCCTCATCGGCATGGTGGGCAAATCCGAGCGCGGGCCTGAGGCGATCGAGGCGATCAAGAAGCACAAGGCTGTGTACCTCATGGCGGTCGGCGGCGCGGCCTACCTTGTTTCCAAGGCGATTAAGGCATCGAAGGTGTTGGCTTTCGGCGATCTGGGCATGGAGGCTATTTATGAATTCACTGTGCAGGATATGCCGGTGACGGTGGCGGTGGATGTGAATGGGACTTCGGTGCATGAGACCGGGCCGAAAGAGTGGCAGGGGAGGATTGCGGGGATAGCGGTGAAGGCGGTGTAATATGTTGTCTGAATTACGTTGGGCCTAATGCCATGAACATTCTTCTATCTCATGTCCTGCCAATAGTTCATCCCGAGCAATTCAAGCTCCACCTGGCATGCTGGAACGGAAAGGATCAACCGTTGGATGTGTTTGTCCGCGACCGTGAAGAGTGGGACGGCTGGAACAGGTGGAGAGGAGTGCGGGACGACTTCAGCCGCGACTATATCTTCTCGCTCATTGATTTCTATCCTGAGAAGGATCGCTGGCTGTTCGGAGGCGCTTATCGCGTCCTGTCTCGAAAGCCCTTGGATAACGCACCCAGCTACGACATCGAATTGTTACAAGACAGCCAGCCTCTCATTGGTCGTCTGAAACTTCAGTTAAAGCGTCCCGCCCGAGCCAAGGCTCTGAATTTCGAGAATCATTACAAGAACCTCATTGTCGTAGAAATCGCCCCAGCACCGTACTCCGGCGAAGCGTTCCCTGGTTACGAGCAAATAGACGTGGGCTTCCCGATGTTAGAAACAATCTTTGCGATCCAACGTCCTGATTGGAAAGCTGCCCTCGAGAACATGAAAGGCGTTTACCTGATCACGGATACGAGCAACGGAAAGCGATATGTAGGGTCAGCATACGGGGACACTGGCATATGGGCACGTTGGGCGTGTTACGTCCAAACAGCCCACGGGTACAACGACGAGCTTACGAAACTGGTTTTAAAATCGGGCAAGGAACACGCCCGACAAAATTTCAAATTCGCGCTGCTGGAACACCATCCAATGAAAACCGACGACAACGCGATAATTCAAAGAGAGCAATATTGGAAGAGCGTGCTGCTAACCCGAGGAGACTATGGCTACAACCGCAATTAAGCCCAACAGCGCGTACCAGCCGACGCGCTCGCGCTGCGCGTTCTTGCGCGACTGAACGCGGACTTTAGCCAACGTAGGGTTCAATAACCAACGGGCATTGCGCCGTAAGGGTTCAAAATAAAACCGTCGGGGGTTGCCCGACAGCAAGTTACCTTTCTTGTCTTGGCAAGAAAGGTAACCCAAAGAAGCCGCCCCCGGTGCGCCGCCCACTGCGTGGGTTCCCTGCGTTGCTCGAACGTCCGGGCCTCCTCATAAACTCGCACGATCCGCTACGCGGCCACGTGCTCAAACATATTCGTCGGACTGCCCCCGGACGTCCTGCGCTACTCGGCGGTGCACAGGGGAAGGAAGGTCAAAAGCGGTTTTGGGTGCGCTTTGCGCACGCTTCTTTTTTTGGTTTTGGCGAGGCGGTTGCCCGCCTCGCAGGTTTTGGGGTTCTGTTTTTGAATTTCATCCCCTGTGCGCCGCCGAGTAGCGGAGACTGGTCAGGGGTAGTCGGCGAGGACTGTCTGAGCGCGTAGCGCGAGTTCCGCAGCCGCCTGACCAGTCGAGCAACGCAGGGAACCCCGAAGGGGCGGCGCGCCGGGGTCGCCTTCTTTTTGGTTACTTTTTCTTTGGCGAAGCAAGAAAAAGTGACTAGCTGTCGGGCTACCCCCGACGGTGTTGGTTCTGGAGAATCCGCGTGGGCACACAAAACGTGCCCACCCTACATTCTCGGCGACGCACAGAGTAAAGGGCAGCGCCCGATAGGGCCTTTACGCCGACTCCTTTCATGGATTTATCCCCGCTTTTCGACTATCATGCGCCCCTGTCTCGGGCTTGCAGGAATAGCCCTTTAAGACTCAAATTTCACGAATTGGCGGGTCTCCCCGCATTGCACTTTGGTGAACCTGGTCAGGTCCGGAAGGAAGCAGCCACAGCCAAGCGGTGCAAGTGCCGGGGGTAAGGCTCGCCTCCTAATTTGGGGCGCCAGTATCGATGAACAGAATATTCGTGCTGATGTTCTCCGCCTTGATGGCATCCCGGGCATGCGGTGCCGATGGCGTTTTTGTCGAGTACGGGCGTGCCAACATGGTCGAGATGTCCCGCGTTGGGGAGCTGTGGAAGTGGGACAGGAATTGGCGGAACGATGGCGACTGGCAGGTGACGGGTTTTTGGGAAGCTTCGCTGGGCAGTTGGCGCGGCTTCAGGCCGAATGACAATAACCAGACGATAACCGAAATCGGGATCACCCCGGTGTTCCACTTTGTGCCGAATGCCTTTTCAGACTGGGGAGGTACGGAACCGTATCTGGAAGTCGGATTGGCTGGTGTGCATTTGATCTCGCCCGCCTTCATCTATACTGATCGCAAGTTCGGCAGCGCCTTCCAGTTCGGCAACCATGTCGGTTTCGGGGTAAGCTTGGGCGCGCGCCGCCAATTCGGCTTGGGATATCGCTTTCAGCACATCTCCAACGGCGATATCAAGCAGCCGAACCAAGGCATAAATTTTAGCCAATTGCACCTTAATTTCATTTTCTGATCGGGTAAGCATTTTGTCCGCAACTTCTGTCCTGGCCCGCAAGTGGCGTCCCCGGAATTTCGCCCAACTGGCGGGGCAGGAGCACGTCGTGCAGGCGCTGACCAATGCGCTCACGCAGAACCGTCTGCATCACGCCTATCTCTTCACCGGCACGCGCGGCGTGGGCAAGACCACCATCGCGCGCATCTTCGCCAAATCCCTGAATTGCGAATCCGGCATCACCGCCACCCCGTGCGGGGTGTGCGGCGCCTGCACCGAGATCGACAGCGGACGCTTCGTCGACCTGATCGAGCTGGATGCGGCGTCCAACACCCAAGTCGACAACATGCGCGAACTGCTGGAAAGCGCGCTGTATGCACCGACCAGCGGGCGTTTCAAGGTCTACATCATCGACGAAGTGCACATGCTGTCGAAGTCGGCGTTCAACGCGATGCTGAAGACGCTGGAAGAACCGCCGTCGCATGTGAAGTTCATCCTCGCCACCACCGACCCGCAGAAGATTCCCGTCACCGTTCTGTCGCGCTGTCTGCAGTTCAATCTCAAGCAATTGCCGCCCGCGCTGATCCTGACCCACCTGCAATACGTGCTGGGGCAGGAGAACATCCCGTTCGAGAACGGTGCGCTGAATCTGGTGGCGCGTGCCGCCCAGGGCAGCATGCGCGATGCGCTGAGCCTGCTGGACCAGGCCATCGCCTATTCTTCCGGCAAGGTGGATGAGGCGCTGGTGCGCACCATGCTGGGGGCGATTGATCAGGGTTATCTGTTCGACTTGTTGCAAACGCTGCGTGCCGGGGACGGTGCAGGACTGTTGCGCATTGCCGACGATATGGCCATCCGCAGCCTGGCGTTCGAAGCCGCGTTGCAGGATTTGGCGACGCTGCTGCACCGCATTGCGCTGGCGCAGACCATTCCGCAGGCGATCCCGGAGGACGAGCCGGAGCGTGTGCGCTTGCTGGAACTGGCGCAGCAGTTTACGCCCGAAGAGATTCAACTGAATTACCAGATTGTCATCCACGGACGCAACGAGATCGACCTTGCCCCGGACGAATATGCCGGTTTCACCATGACGTTGCTGCGCATGCTGGCCTTTGCGCCGCAAGGCGCGGCGGCGAGTGCCGGGCAGGCCGTGCCGAAGCCCGCGCCGGCAATAGCGCCCCAACCGGCACCCGCTACGGCCAGGCATATGGCTGCCGAGCCTGCACCCGTGACGCAACCGGCGCCAGTGCGGACCGCGGCAAGTGGCGCCGATCTGGACTGGAACACCCTGCTGTCGCAACTCAACCTGCAAGGCATGGCGCGCGAACTGGCCAAGAACAGCGTGCTGGCGAGTTTCAGCGAGGGCCGGGTGGTGCTGAATCTGGCGCCGCAGCACAAACATCTGCAGACCAACAAGATTGCGCAGGACAAGCTGCAGGCGGCGCTCAGCGAGTATTTCGTCAAGCCGATCAGGCTGGCGGTGGAACTGGGCGCGGCGAAGGATGTTGCAACCCCGGCTGCCGTCGAGCAGCATGAGAAGCAGACACGCCAGCAGCAGGCGGAAGAGGCGATCAAGCATGATGCTTTCGTGCGCGAGGCTCAAGCGCACTTGGGGGCGCAGGTGATCGAGGGGTCGATCAGACCCGTATAATAAAACCGGAGGAAGTGGAAATGATGAAGGGCGGATTGGCCGGGCTGATGAAGCAGGCACAGCAGATGCAGGCAAACATGAAGAAGGCGCAGGACGAACTGGCAACCGTGGAAGTGGAAGGCCAGTCCGGTTCCGGCATGGTCAAAGTGACCATGACTTGCGCGCATGAAGTGCGCCGCGTGAATCTGGATCAGAGCGTGCTGGACGACAAGGAGATGCTGGAAGACCTGATCGTGGCGGCGCTGAACGATGCCAACAAGAAAGTTGCCGAGACTTCGCAAAAGCGTATGAGCGGATTCACTGCCGGGATGAATTTGCCGCCGGGCATGAGCTTGCCGTTCTAAATGAACACACCTTCCAGCTTGGAAGAGCTGATCGCGGCATTGCGTTGCTTGCCTGGTGTAGGCCCCAAGTCGGCGCAGCGTATGGCTTACCACTTGCTGCAACGCGACAGGCAAGGCGCCCTGCATCTGGCCCGTTCGCTCGATCATGCGGTGGCAAGCGTCAAGCACTGCAGCAAGTGCAATAACTTTTCCGAGGAAGAAATTTGTCCCTTGTGCCGCTCCTCGCGGCGCGAGACCGATATGCTGTGCGTGGTGGAAATGCCTGCCGACCTGTTGATGATGGAGCAGGCGCAATGCTATCGGGGCATGTACTTCGTATTGATGGGCCGGCTGTCGCCTTTGGACGGCCTGGGGGCGCGGGAGTTGCCGCTGGAGCGCCTGCTCAAACGGGCCCAGGAATTGGCGTGCGAGGTGATTCTGGCGACCAACTTCACCGTCGAGGGTGAAGCAACGGCGCATTATCTCGCTACGCTGTTGCGCGCTCGGGGCATCAAGGTGTCGCGCATCGCCCGCGGCCTGCCGGTCGGCGGCGAATTGGAACATGTGGATAGCGGAACATTGGCGCAAGCCGTGCTGGAAAGAAGAGCGGTGACAGAATGACAGACCAGGCCGGAACAAATCAGCCGGGAGAGCGGTTGCAAAAGGTGCTGGCGCAGGCAGGCATTGGTTCGCGCCGCGAGATGGAAGAATGGATCAGTGCCGGGCGCGTGACTGTGAACGGCACAGTGGCAACATTGGGAATGCGGGTATCCGAAGGCGACAAGGTGCAGGTGGATGGTCGCCAAATCCGGCTTCGGCTCCAGGAAGAGCAAGCCATGCCGCGCGTTCTTCTTTACCACAAGCAGGAAGGCGAAATCGTCAGTCGCGACGATCCCAAAGAGCGTGCCAGCGTGTTCGACGCATTGCCGAAACTGCACGGCCAAAAATGGATCGCAATCGGGCGGCTGGACTTCAATACCAGCGGTTTGCTCATTTTCACGACCTCCGGCGAACTGGCGAATCGGTTGATGCACCCGCGTTTCGAGGTGGAACGCGAATATGCGGTGCGCGTGCAGGGCGAGTTGACGCAGGATCAGATGCACCGGATGACCAAGGAGGGCATTGAGCTGGAGGATGGCCTGGTGCGCTTCGAGAAGCTGAGCCTTGAAGGCGGTGAAGGGTTCAACCACTGGTATCGCCTGGTTCTCAAGGAAGGGCGTAACCGCGTGGTGCGCCGTACTTTCGAGGCATTGGGCTTGCCGGTGAGCCGTTTGATGCGGGTGCGTTTCGGCATCATCAATCTGCCGCCGCGCATCAAGCGCGGCATGATGGCCGAGTTGGGCGAGGGTGAAGTCAGGGAAATATTGGAATGGGTTGGTTTGCCCGTTGGTGTCCCAAGGCAGGTGGTCGACGATGGGCGCCGTAGCAAGTTGCAACGGGTTCGGTCGCGGAAAAATTAAAACTGGCGAGATTAACAGACAGTCGTTAAAATCCGCGGGGTTAAGTGTAATTCTTAAGCGATAACGGCAACCTGGGTGTGCGAATAGCGAGCGGGAATAAATGGAAGAGCGGGGCAACAAGACAATCATCTGCAGCGTAGTTTTCTTGGATATCGTCGAATATTCAAAGAAATCCGTTTCCGGGCAGATATCGCTGAAAGAGCGTTTCAACGCCTTTCTGTCCATTGCCATTCGCGATGTGCCGGTTAACGACCGCATCATCCTCGATACCGGCGACGGCGCGGCCATCAGTTTCCTGGGCGATATCAGCGACGCCCTGCACGCTGCGCTGAGCATGCGCAGCAGCCTGTTGAACGAGGGGGTGCGCATGGAGCCGCCCTTGCTGGTGCGTATCGGCGTCAATCTCGGGCCGGTGCGTTTGGTGAAGGATATCAACGGACAGCCCAATATCGTCGGCGACGGCATTAATGTGGCGCAACGCGTGATGGGTTTCGCCGATCCCGGGCAGATTCTGGTTTCGCGCTCCTACTACGATGCGGTATCCCGCCTGTCCCAGGAATACGCAGGGATGTTCCATTACCAGGGCTCCCGCACCGACAAGCATGTGCGGGAGCACGAGGTTTATGCGATAGGTTACCCCGGAGACTTCACCTCGACTCAGCGCAGTCTGGCCAAGCAGGTCAGGCATTCTGGAGCGACCGGCTTTGATGCGGTGATGTTCAAAATGGAGAATTACTGGGATATATTCATCGACACCATGGCCCGCTGGGAGCGTCGTGGCATCGAGATGTACCGGAAGGCTTCCAGAAGGCAGCGCATTGCGGCTATCGGAGTTGCGTCTTTTGTACTGCTCTTCTCGTTGGTGGCCCTGACGGTCAAGTTGGCGAGCCGTTCGCCAGATCAGAAAACAGTTCCGGTAGCGGCTCAGGAAAAGCCCGCTGGAGAACGAACCCTGCCGGTTGCCAGTGCGCCGGCTACAACGGAAAACAAGGCCAAGCCGCCCTCTCCAAAGGCTGCTGTTGCAGTAGGAAAAAATAACAAGGTCGCAGAAAACAGCAAACCCGCAGCGGGCGAGAAAAAGGTGCAAGGCGTCAAGCAGAGTTCCCGCGTGAGAACCCTGGTTGAGACGACAGGGGCGCCGGCGGTGTTGAATCTGGTGATCGTGCCATGGGGCGAGGTTTACCTGGATGGTAGAATGCAGGGGATCAGCCCGCCGTTGATGGAACTTCAGGTTTTGGCGGGCAAGCATGTGATTGTGGTGCGCAATACGACATTGCCGTCGTTTACCAAAACCATCAGGGTGAAGTCCGGAGAAAAAGTTAAAATCAGGCACGACTTCGCCAAATGAGCTGGTGTTTGTAAAGAATAAAAGAATAGGAGTATTTGGATGTTGGGTCGCCGTACTGTGTTGCTTGGCGTACTGTTTGCATGGCTGTTGAGCGGTTGCCATGCCTTGAATACCTGTGACGAATGCTGGTGGTACAACAGAACTTCTGCGCACAGGTTGAACAAGGGCGTGGAGAGCTATGAAGAAGGCAACTACATTGCCTCGATGGAAGCGTTGAACAATGTTCTGCAAACAAAATTGGCCGAGAGGGATGACAAGGTGAGCGCATATAAATATCTTGCTTTCATACATTGCGTTTCCGGGAGGGAAAAGATGTGTTTCGATGCCTTCAGGAAAGCACTGGCGATAAATCCGAATTTTGAGTTGACTCATGCTGAAGCAGGACACCCGATCTGGGGGCCGGTATTCCGTAGTGCCAAGGTCAAATCCACCAAGTAACCATTCCTTGCGGAACTATGATCAGCCACTTGGGACGTTATGAAATTGTGGGCGAACTCGGTCAGGGTGCGATGGGGGTCGTTTACAAGGCTACCGATCCGCTGATTGACCGTATCGTTGCAATCAAGACCATCACGCTGAGTCTGGCCATGGAGGAGCGCGAGGAATATGAAGCGCGCTTCTATCAGGAGGCAAAGGCCGCGGGGCGTCTGAGTCATCCCAATATTGTCACCATCTATGACGTGGGTCGTTGCGGCGATATCGCCTACATCGCCATGGAATTCCTGCAAGGCCGGGAATTGCGCGATATGCTCAACGACGAGAAGCTGCTGCCGGTCGATCAGGTAATCGACATCGTTGCGCAAGTGGCACAAGGGCTGGCTTATGCGCACGAACATGGCATCATCCATCGCGATATCAAGCCTTCCAACATCATGGTGGGACGGGACGGGCACGTAAAAATCACCGACTTCGGTATTGCGCGCATGGCTTCCGCGGCTGTGCGTACGCAGACCGGCATGGTGCTTGGCTCGCCGAAGTACATGTCTCCCGAGCAGGTGATGGGCAAACTGACCGATCAGCGTTCCGACGTTTTTTCGCTGGGCGTGATGCTGTACGAGATGCTGACCGGCAACCCCCCTTTTTTGGGTGAGAACGTCAACGCCATCATGTACCAGACACTGAATGCGATTCCGCAGCCGCCGAGCAGCTTGAACGTAGCCGTGCCGGACATGCTCAATTTCATAGTTGCCAAAGCATTGGCCAAAGATGTCGAGCATCGCTATCAGAACGCGGGAGACCTTGCGAACGACTTGCGCGCCTGCCGGGGCGCCATGCCGCGTGGCATGGTTGTGCCGGAGGTGTTGCGGAGTGCCGGTTCTGCATTGCCGCCGGAAGCGACTCATACCGATATCAATTCAGACGACGAATCGGATACGGTGGTGAACCTGAGACTGTCCCCGTCTTTTGATTCTGCCGGCGCCACGATGCGTCTGGCCGCGATGACAGCAAGTCAGGAAGACGTGGAAGAGTTGTCCAGGACGTTTAAAATGCAGCGCCCCAGCATTGAAGAAATCAACCGCGCCGCGCCGCATTCCCAAGTGTCTGCCAAGCACTCATCAATCAACATGGCGCTTCCAGTGGACAATACCCGGTCTGCCAAGGGCGGGGGGCTGCTGTTGATGGCCATCATTGCCCTGATTCTGATCGGGCTGATTTCCGCATTGCTGTTCTAGCTTTCCCCGAAACGTGGCTGGGGTGCAGCGTTTCTACAAGTTAAGACCGTCCGGTTCGCTCTCTCTGCTTATCTCCGTTTTCTGCATGGCCTTGCTGGTTTCGTTATGGCAGTTGCCGTTGCCGGATGTCGTATTGCTCGCCCTGACGGCGCTTGTGCTGTGGCGCTGCGGCTATTATTGGGCGCTCGATGCGAACCTGCGTATGGGACAGTCGTGCGTGGCGTTCAGGCTGGAAGAGGGGGAAGAGATCGTGCTGGTGTTGCGCAATGGCGAGCATGTTGCGGGTCGAGTGATGGCCGACAGTCTGGTGATGCCATACCTCGTTATTCTGAACGTAGCAACAAGTGAGCGATCAGGAGGGCGCAACCTGGTCATTCTGCCGGATGCGATGGGAAAGGACAGTTTCCGCCTTTTGTGCATCGCACTGAGGTGGGGAACCAAGGCCGTTCAGGCAGCCAGATAGCCGGGTGGGCACAGCACGGTGGGAACGGCTTCGGGCAACATCTCGGGATAATCCTTGCTGAAGTGCAATCCTCTGCTTTCGTGCCTGGACAGCGCACTCTGCACAATGAGGTCGGCTGTCTGAACCAGGTTGCGCAACTCCAGCAAATCGGCGCTTACGTGGAAGTTGCTGTAAAACTCGTCGATTTCCTCGTGCAGCAACTTGATGCGATGTTGGGCTCGTTGCAAACGTTTGGTCGTGCGGACGATTCCGACGTAGTCCCACATGAAGCGGCGCAGTTCGTCCCAGTTATGCGAAATTACCACGGTCTCGTCGGCATCCGTCACCTGGCTTTCATCCCAGCGCGGAAGTTCGGGCATTTTTCTGGGTGTGTTATTCAGGATATCCCGGGAGGCGGCCTCGGCAAAAACCAGGCATTCCAGCAACGAGTTGCTGGCCAGGCGGTTGGCGCCATGCAACCCGGTACAGGCGGTTTCGCCGATTGCGTAAAGTCCTTTCAAATCGGTGCGGCCATGCAAATCGGTCACGATGCCGCCGCAGGTAAAATGCACCGCCGGAACAACCGGGATCGGCTGCTTGGAGATGTCTATGCCCAGTGCCAGGCAGCGCGAATAGATGGTTGGAAAGTGCTCCTGCAGGAATTCGAGTGGCTGGTGTGAAATATCCAGATAGACGCAATCCAGGCCGCGCTTCTTCATTTCGAAATCGATGGCTCTGGCAACGACATCGCGGGGAGCCAGTTCGGCGCGTTCGTCGTGCCAGGGCATGAAGCGAGTGCCATCCGGCAGTTTTAGAATGCCGCCTTCTCCGCGTACCGCTTCGCTAATGAGGAATGACTTGGCGTGCGGGTGGTAAAGGCAGGTCGGGTGGAACTGGATGAATTCCATGTTGGAGACCCTGCATCCTGCGCGCCAGCCCATGGCGATGCCGTCGCCGGTGGCGGTATCCGGATTGGTGGTATACAGGTATACCTTGCCTGCCCCGCCTGTGGCGAGCACCGTATTTTCTGCGGCGATGGTGACGACTTCGCCGCTCAGGCTGTTCAGTGCATAAGCGCCGTAGCAGCAATTGCCCTCGATCCGCATTTTCTTGCAGGTGATGAGATCGATGGCAATGTGTTGTTCCAGCAAAGTGATATTGGGGTGGGTGCTGGCTCTGGTGGCGATGGTTTCCTGCACGGCCCGTCCGGTGGCATCGGTGGCATGGATGATGCGGCGATGGCTATGGCCGCCTTCGCGGGTAAGATGGTAGCCGCTGTCTGAACCTTCATCGCGTGTGAAGGGTACGCCTTGGGAGATCAGCCAGTTGATGGCTTCCGCCCCGCGCTCGACAACGAAGCGCGTGGTATTGGGATCGCATAGCCCGGCGCCGGCAACGAACGTATCCTGGACATGTTTTTCCAGCGAGTCGTCGGGCGATAGCACGGCGGCGATTCCGCCCTGAGCCCAGGCGCTGGCCCCGTCCAAAAGGGATTTCTTGGTGATAACGGCGACTTTTTGCCTGTCAGCAAGCTTGAGCGCCAGCGATAGGCCGGCCAGTCCGCTACCGATGATGAGAGTATCGAAACGCAACACGCTATCTGTCCATTCGGGTTGTTTATCCGACGAACTATATCAAACTTGGGGCGGGATATTGGCTGCAGAGTGAACTTATTTCCGGCACTACTGTCAATTTGGCTGAATGTGGCAAGGCTGACGTTTGCGTATCCGTCCGGTTATACTAACGACCGCTTAGGGGCGGTTTAAATCAAGATACCGGGAAACGGAATGGGTGACAGGGAGGTCGATCAACAACTGGTAGAACGTGCCCAGCGCGGCGATAAGCATGCGTTCGAGTTGTTGGTAGCAAAGTATCAGCGTCGCCTGGGCAGGTTGATTTCGCGTTTTGTGAGGAATGCCGCCGAGGCGGAAGATGTAACGCAGGATGCGTTTATCAAGGCTTACCGTGCTTTGCCCGCGTTTCGAGGAGATAGTGCGTTTTACACTTGGCTGTACCGGATCGGCATCAATACGGCCAAAAACTATCTGGTAGCACAGGGACGCAGAGCGCCGACCAGTACACCGTTCGATGCTGACGAAGCTGAGGATTTCGAGGATGCGGCGCTGTTGCACGAAGTGGCTACGCCCGAAAACGAGCTGATGAGCAAGCAGGTGGTTGAAGTGGTGAACGCCTCCCTGCAGGAACTGCCGGACGATTTGCGAACTGCGCTGACGCTGCGCGAAATCGAGGGTTTGAGCTACGAAGAGATCGCGGTGGTAATGGATTGTCCGATCGGAACGGTGAGGTCGAGGATTTTCAGGGCGCGCGAGGCAATCGCCTCCAATCTGCGTCCTTTGTTGGGTACGACTGAAAACAGAAGGTGGTAAAGATGAAACAGGAAATTTCGGCATTGATGGACGGCGAGTTGTTCGAGGATCAAGCGGACGCCTTCTTGGACAAGCTCAAACGCCATCCCGAATCCCGACAGGATTGGGAAAGCTATCATCTGATTGGCGATACCCTGCGACAACCCGATCACATCTGCAAAAGTTTTGGGAATTCCTTTCATGAACGATTGCAGGCCGAACCCACCGTTTTTGCCCCTTACAAACGTACTTCCGAGCGCGTCCGTAATTTTGCTCTGTCCGCTGTTGCTTCTGTGATGGCTTTGGCATTGGTTGCGTGGTTGTCGCTTCAGGTCGGCAACGAGCCGGCTCCGCAAGTAGCGTCAACACAAGTCCCGCAGAACAATACGGTCAGGTCGGCTTCCGCCCAGGCGGATGATTATCTGATGGCGCATCAGGAGTTTTCACCCAGTGCCGACGTTCACGTTGCCGCTCCTTATATACGTGCGGTGACAGGCCGATAGTGCAAGTCCCGATGCGACAATCCCGGTTGTTATACTTCATGTTGCTGCAAGCGATTGTTGCAACAGCATATGCCGACCCACTGCAGGATCCAGAGCCGGATTGGCTGCGAACCATGTCGTACGCGGCGCACCAATCGAATTATAGCGGCGTGTTCGTCTATCAAGCGGGCGAGCGCGTAGAGGTGTCGCGAGTCACGCATGTTTTTGACAAGGATGGAGAGCATGAACGCCTGGAGGGGCTTGGCGATGCCAGGCGCGAACTTATCCGTGACAACGACCAGGTGTGGATGTATGCGGACGGGCACAAAGTACGGGTCGAAAAGCGACTGATCAAACGCGCATTCCCCGCTTTGCTGCCAGAGCAATTGTCGGTATTGAAGGAAAACTATACGGTCAGACAGGAGGAGGAAGACGAGATCGCCGGCTTTCATGCTCGTTCCGTCGCCTTCTTGCCGAAGGACAATTTGCGCTATGCCCGCAAGATGTGGGCTGACAGCGATTCGGGATTGCTGCTCAAGGCTGTGGTGCTGGACGATCATGGCTATCTCATCGAGCAGTATGCCTTCATGCAATTGAATATCGGCAATAATATCGATCGCAAATGGATCGTCCCGGAGAGTGCTCCCGCGACGACGATCGCACAGGAACTCAATCTGTCATCCGTGCCCAAGGTTGAATTGCTCGATGGGGCGTGCGGCTGGCAGGTGGATGCGTTGCCAGCAGGCTTCAGAAAGATTCTGGAAATGCGCCGCCCCTTCCGGGGCAACAAGGAGCCGGTCATTCATCTGGTTTTTTCCGACGGCTTGGCGGGCATCTCGATATTTATCGAGAAACTCAACGAGGCAAGTTATCTCCATTCCGGGCTGTCGAGTCAGGGAGCGGCGCATGTATATAACCGTATAGTCGGCGAGAATCTTGTTACGGTAGTCGGCGAAGTTCCGCCGCGCACGGTCATTCAAGTGGGCGATTCCGTCCGTTACGCAGGGCAATAACATGTTAGAGATGCGTGCAGTCGTCATTCGGGTTGAAGGGGACGAGGCCTCGGTACAGCCGCTGAGCACCGGGGGATGCGGCCATTGCGACAGCGAGGGCGGCTGCGGCAGCGGAACCCTGTCGAAGCTGTTTTGCAGCAACAAGCCTCGCCATTTCAAGGTCAGCAATGCGGCCCTCGCCAAAGTTGGCGATGAGGTGCAAGTATCCCTGCCGGATGGAGTTCTGCTGCGTGGAGCCTTGAAGCTATATGTGCTGCCGTTGACCCTGCTGCTGCTTGGGGGTATCGCAGGTGCCGGTTTGGCGGGCGAGACGATCGGGCGTGATGCCTATGCAGTTGCTGGTGCGCTCATCGGATTGTTGCTGGGTTTCTTTTTGGCAAGGCTTTCGCCCGGAATCGGGCGGGCTGTCGTCTCGTCCATTGTTGCTTCGCGGTCTGGATCATAATCATCGTTTCATCAGGAGGCTGAGTATCATGCTGAAGAAATTGGCGTTTTTTGCATTTCTGGGATTGTTTGCGCAATCTGTAATTGCCGGCAGTTTGCCGGATTTCACCGACTTGGTCGAAAAGCAAGGACCGGCGGTGGTGAATGTGAGTACCACGCAGGTTGCCCGTACTCCGCAGATGTACCCGGGGATGCCTAATGTGCCGGAAAACGACCCGTTCTACGAATTCTTCCGTCGTTTTGCGCCTCAAATTCCGCGTGAGCAGGAATCGCAATCGCTAGGATCCGGCTTCATTATCAGTGCCGACGGGTATGTTTTGACCAACGCCCATGTGGTGGATCGCGCCGACAAAATTACGGTACGGCTGACCGACAAGCGCGAGTTCAAGGCCAGGGTGATCGGGGCCGACAAGCGTACCGATGTTGCTTTGCTCAAAATCGATGCGACCGGCCTGCCCAAGGTAACGCTGGGCAATCCCGATCAGATCAAGGTGGGCGAGTGGGTACTGGCGATCGGTTCGCCTTTCGGCTTCGACAGCAGCGTAACTGCGGGGATCGTCAGCGCCAAAGGGCGCGCCTTGCCGCAGGAGAATTTCGTGCCCTTTATCCAGACCGATGTGGCAATCAATCCCGGCAATTCGGGCGGTCCGCTGTTCAACTTGAAAGGAGAAGTGGTTGGTATCAATTCCCAGATATACAGCCGTTCCGGCGGTTATATGGGGTTGTCCTTCTCCATACCCATCGATGTGGCAATGGACGTCGTTAGCCAGTTGCGCAGCACGGGCAAAGTCACGCGCGGCCGCATCGGTGTGACCATTCAGGAAGTGACGCGCGAACTCGCCGATTCCTTCGGTTTGCCCAAAGTCGGCGGGGCGCTGATATCCGCGGTAGAAAAGGGCGGCCCCGCCGAAAAGGCGGGGGTACGCGCCAGCGACGTGATCCTCAAGTTCGACGGCAAAGTGGTGAACACATCGTCCGACCTGCCGCGGATCGTGGCGGTGGCCAAACCGGGAAGCAAGGTCAATGTGCAACTGTGGCGCAAAGGCAGCACCATGGACATTTCGCTGGTGGTTGGAGAAATCCAGGACGAAGGAGTCGTGGCGCAGCAGCGGGGGGGGCGTAGCGGCGGCAGCGCCGGGTCGCCGGAAAGCGAGGCGCGTCTCGGGTTGATAGTGAGCGAATTGAATGACCAGCAAAAAGCGGAATTGCAGGTTGAAGGCGGCCTGATTGTGGAAGATTTGAAAGGCCCGGCCGCCCGCAGCCAGTTGCAGCGCGGTGATGTGATCCTGGCAGTGGGCAATGTCGAAATCCACAACCTTAACCAGTTCAGCGAGGTGCTGAGGAAGGTTCCGAAAGGGCACAACATCGCTTTGCTGGTGCGCCGCAGCGAAGGAACAGTATACGTATCGATCAAGATGGACGAGAAGTAGTCAGCCTTGTAATTCAGCGTATCCCGTCAAAATCGGCTAGAATCCGCGCTTTGCGTAACAGCCGATTTTGACGGGATTTTTCATTTTGAGCCTCATGCAGCATATCCGTAATTTTTCCATTATTGCCCATATCGACCACGGCAAATCCACACTGGCAGACCGTATCATCCACCTTTGCGGCGGCTTGTCCGACCGCGAAATGGAAGAACAGGTGCTGGACTCGATGGATATCGAGCGTGAGCGCGGCATCACCATCAAGGCCCAGACCGCCGCTTTAAGCTACAAGGCACGCGACGGGCAGGTGTACAACCTCAATCTCATCGATACGCCCGGGCATGTGGACTTCTCGTATGAGGTCTCGCGTTCGCTCTCGGCCTGTGAAGGTGCTTTGCTGGTGGTGGATGCCTCCCAAGGGGTTGAAGCGCAGACGGTGGCCAACTGCTACACCGCGCTGGATTTGGGGGTGGAAGTGGTGCCGGTACTGAACAAGATCGACCTTCCTTCGGCCAATCCCGAGAACGCCATCGCCGAGATCGAGGACGTGATCGGCATCGGAGCGGAGGATGCGGTGCGTTGTTCGGCCAAGACCGGCATGGGCGTGGAAGACGTGCTGGAAGCTTTGATCGTCAAGGTGCCAGCCCCGAAAGGCGACACGGCTGCGCCGTTGCAGGCACTCATCATCGATTCGTGGTTCGACAACTATGTTGGCGTAGTGATGCTGGTGCGCATCTTCAACGGCACGCTCAAACCCAAAGACAAGATACTTTTCATGGCGACAGGTGCGCAGCACTTGACCGAACATGTCGGGGTGTTCACGCCCAAGTCACAGGATCGCGAATCGCTGTCTGCCGGCCAGGTCGGATTCGTGATCGCAGGTATCAAGGAGTTGAAAGATGCCAAGGTGGGCGACACGGTCACCCTGGCGGCGAATCCCGCGCGCAGCCCTTTGCCTGGCTTCAAGGAAGTGCAGCCGCAGGTGTTTGCCGGGTTGTTCCCGGTAGAATCCAATCAATACGAAGCGCTGCGCGACTCGTTGGAGAAGCTCAAGCTGAACGACGCATCGCTGCAATATGAGCCGGAAGTTTCGCAGGCTTTGGGCTTTGGCTTCCGTTGCGGCTTTCTCGGCTTGTTGCACATGGAGATTGTGCAGGAGCGGCTGGAGCGTGAATTCGATATGGACCTCATCACTACCGCGCCCACGGTGGTCTATGAGGTTGTGCTGCGCGATGGTACGCTGATGATGGTGGACAATCCGTCCAAGTTGCCGGACGCGTCCAGAATCGAAGAGATCCGCGAGCCCATCGTGCATGTCAATCTGTATATGCCGCAGGAGTATGTGGGCTCGGTTATTACGCTATGCACGCAGAAACGCGGCATGCAGATCGATATGACCTACCACGGCAAGCAAGTGCTGCTGCAATACGAGATGCCGATGGCCGAGATCGTGCTTGATTTCTTCGACAAGCTGAAGTCGGTGTCGCGCGGCTACGCCTCGATGGATTACGAGTTCAAGGAGTACCGTCCGGCGGACGTGGTGAAGGTGGACATGCTGATCAACAGCGAGAAGGTGGATGCGCTGTCCATCATCGTGCACCGCGCCAACAGCCAATATCGCGGGCGCGAAGTGGCGGCCAAGATGCGCGAACTGATTCCGCGCCAGATGTTCGATGTGGCGATCCAGGCCGCCATCGGCGCCAACATCATCTCGCGCGAGAACGTGAAGGCGCTGCGCAAGAACGTGCTGGCCAAGTGCTACGGTGGCGATATCTCGCGCAAGAAGAAGCTGCTGGAGAAACAGAAAGCGGGCAAGAAGCGCATGTAGCAGGTGGGCAGCGTGGAAATTCCGCAGTAGGCTTTCCTGGCCATCCTGCGTGTGGACGATAAATAACCGGATAGGAAACCCAATGACTTTCGCCTTGATCCTGTTTTCCTTGCTGGTGCTGACCGGTGTGATCTGGCTGCTGGATCGTCTCATGTTGCGCGCCAGACGTCCGGCAGGAATGAACGAGCCGTGGTGGGTGGAGTACGCCAAGAGCTTCTTTCCCGTGATCCTGATCGTATTCCTGCTGCGCTCTTTCTTGATCGAACCGTTCAAAATCCCTTCCGGTTCCATGATCCCGACATTGCATGTGGGCGACTTCATCCTGGTCAATCGCTATACCTATGGCTTGCGCCTGCCCATCGTCAACAAAAAAATTGTCGAGATCAACCAGCCGCAGCGCGGCGACGTGATGGTGTTCCACTATCCGGAAGACCCTTCTGTGGATTATATTAAGCGTGTGGTGGGGGTGCCGGGGGATGTACTGGTCTACCGCAACAAGAAATTGTGGATCAACGGCGAGGAACAGAAGTTGCAACGCGATGGCGATTTGAATTATGTCGAAAGCGAATTGCGTTTCATACACACTGAGCATTACGTCGAAAATCTGGGTGGACGGAAGCATTCCGTGTTGCTGAATCCGGAGATGCCGCAAATATATCTGGGGAATGTGGCGAATTTTCCGAAAATAGAACAGTGTAATTACAGTGAAGTTGAAGTGCGCTGCACTGTCCCATCCGGGAACTATTTTATGATGGGCGACAACCGCGATAACAGCCGTGACAGCCGGTACTGGGGCTTTGTGCCGGACGAAATGATCGTCGGCAAGGCATTTTTCATCTGGATGAATTTTGGCGAATTGAAGCGGGTAGGTTTGTCGATTGAATAAACAGAAATGCAGAAAGGAATGGAGATGAGAGCATTGGCATGCAGGCAGCGCGGCATCGGTTTTCTCGGGATTGTCTTGATCGCAGCCGGGGTGATTTTAGCAGCGATACTGGGCATGAAAGTGGTTCCGGCCTATGTTCACAGCGCCCAGATGGCGCAGATATTCAGGACAATCGCCAGCGATCCGGCCATGCAGAATGCATCGGTCAGGGAAATCAAGGATTCTTATATCAGGCGCGCCAACGTCAACTACATCACCGACATCACGGCGGAGGATATCGAGATCAGCAAGGAGGATGGCCGGTTGAGCCTGAGCACCAGCTATTCGGTACGGATTCCGCTGGTAGGCAATATCACACTGCTGCTCGAATTCAACCCGAGCAGTTCGTAATTTACCGATGAAGCGCGCTGCGCTGTGTAAACAACTCGGCCATCAGTTTGCTCAGACGCAACTATTGCAGCGGGCACTGACCCACCGCAGTTATGGCGCCGCGCACAACGAGCGCCTGGAATTTCTCGGCGATAGCGTGCTGAACTGCGCCGTTGCCAAGTACCTTTTCGATGCTTTTCCGGATTTGCCGGAAGGAGAGCTGTCCCGACTGCGTTCCAATCTGGTTAATCAGCAAACCTTGGCGTTATTGGCGCAGCAACTGAATCTTGGCGAGCATCTGTTGCTGGGCGAGGGCGAGCGCAAGAGCGCCGGATTCCGGCGCCCCTCGATTCTGGCCGACGCCCTGGAGGCCTTGTTCGGTGCGGTCTTGCAGGATGCGGATTTTGCAGAAGCGGAGAGGGTGGTGCTGGGGTTGTATGTGCCGTTCATCGCCCGGGCGGATTTGCAAACCCTCGGCAAGGATGCCAAAACCCTGCTGCAGGAGCACCTGCAAGGCAATAAGCTGGCGTTGCCGCAATACAGCGTGGTCGAAATCAAGGGTGAGGCGCATTCGCAGACTTTCGTCGTCTCCTGCGAGATTGCCCAGCTTGGCCTGATCACACAAGGAGAAGGGGCGAGCCGCCGCATCGCCGAGCAAATCGCTGCCAACAAGGCTTATCAACAGATCACTCGCAACCCATGACTGAAACAACCAATTTCCATAGCGGTTTCATCGCCATCGTCGGCCGCCCCAACGTGGGCAAGTCGACGCTGCTCAACCACCTCATCGGGCAGAAGATCAGCATTACCTCGCGCAAAGCCCAGACTACGCGCCATCGCATCACCGGAATCCTCACCGAGGACAACACCCAATTCGTATTCGTCGACACGCCGGGTTTCCAGACGCAGCATACCAATGCGCTGAATCGCAGCATGAACCGCGTGGTGACCAGCAGCTTGCGCGAAGTCAACGTGGTGCTGTTCGTGCTGGAGGCGCGCCACTTCGACGAACGCGACCAGCAGGTGATGGAGTTGTTGCCGCAGGACCGACCGGTGATCCTGGTCATCAACAAGGCTGACTTGCTGGCGGACAAGGCCGAGTTGTTGCCCTTCATCGAGAAAATCTCTGCATTGCGCCATTTTGCCGCCATCGTTCCGGTGAGCGCGCGCCAGGGTAAGCAACTCGACACCTTGTTGGACGCCATTCGCCCCTATATTCCAGAGGGCGAACATCTGTATGCCGAAGACGAGATCACCGACCGCAACGAGCGTTTCCTGGCTGCCGAATTGCTGCGCGAAAAAGTGTTCCGTTTTACCGGCGAAGAACTGCCTTACTCGGTCAGCGTGGTGATCGAACAATTCAAGCTGGAAGGCAAGCTGCGCCGCATTCATGCTGCCATCCTGGTGGACAAGGAGGCGCACAAGGCCATGCTCATCGGCAGCAAGGGCGAAAAGCTAAAGGAGATCGCCACCCAGGCGCGCCTCGACATGGAAAAGCTGTTCGACGGCAAAGTATTCCTCGAAGTGTTCGTCAAGGTCCGCAGCGGCTGGGCGGACAGCGCCCATATGCTGAAGACGCTGGGGTATGAGTAACGCGGCATCCAGACAACGCATTCAGGACGAACCGGCCTTTGTGCTGCACAGCTACCCGTTCCGCGAGACCAGCCTGATACTGGAAGTATTCAGCCGGCAGCATGGGCGGGTTCCCCTGGTGGCGCGCGGCGCGCGGCGACCGCGGTCGGCGTTGCGCGGCCTGTTGATGGGTTTTCAGCCATTGTCGTTAAGCTGGTTCGGCAAGCACGAACTGCGCACCCTGCACGGTGCGGAATGGCAGGGCGGGCAGCCGCAATTGCAGGGCACTGCGCTGCTGTGCGGTTTCTACCTCAACGAACTGCTGCTCAATCTGATGGCGCGCGACGATCCGCACGAGAGCCTGTTCGACTACTACCAGCAGACCTTGCTGCGGCTGGCGCAGGAGGTGGATCATGCTTTCACCTTGCGCTGTTTCGAGAAACACATGCTGCAGGAGTTGGGGTACGCGCTGCTGCTGGAGACAGAGGCGGACAGCGGCAAGCCCATCGTGCCGGAGCGGACATACCGCTATATACTGGAGCGCGGCGCGATCGCGGAAACGGCCGATTTGGCGCAGGGAATGCCGGTCGCCGGCAAGACGCTGCTGGACATGGCCGACGACGATTACCGCGATGCCAACAGCGCGCGCCAGAGCAAGCAACTGATGCGCATGCTGCTGGATCACCACCTGGCCGGGAAAACCCTGCACACACGCGAACTGATGAGGGATTTGCAGAAATTATGATCAAGCTCGGACTCAACATCGACCACGTCGCCACCCTGCGCCAGGCGCGCGGTGCACGTTACCCCAATCTGGTACGGGCCGCACTGATTTGCGAGGAAGCGGGGGCGGATGCCATCACCATCCATCTGCGCGAAGACCGCCGCCACATCCAGGATGCCGACGTGGACGTTTTGCGCGGCATGCTGCAGACGCGCATGAACCTGGAATGCGCGGTCACCGACGAGATGATTGCCAACGCGCTGCGCGTGAAGCCGCACGACATCTGCCTGGTGCCGGAGAAGCGCGAGGAGCTGACCACCGAGGGCGGGCTGGATGTGATCAAACATTTCGACGCGGTGCAGCGCGCCACGCAACGTTGCACTGAAGCGGGCATCCGCGTCTCTCTGTTCATCGATGCGGATGAAAGGCAGCTTGATGCGGCGAAAAAGGCGGGAGCGCCCGTAGTCGAGATCCACACCGGGAAATATGCCGACGCCGACAGCATTCCTGCGCGCGAAACCGAACTGGCGCGCATCCGCGCCGCCGCCTTGCATGCCCATGCGCTGGGGCTGCAAGTGAATGCCGGACACGGCCTCCATTACCATAACGTCCGTCCCATCGTGGCGATTCCGCACATCGCCGAACTCAATATCGGCCATGCCATCATCTCCGAAGCGGTATTTATCGGGCTGGAACAGGCTGTGAAAAACATGAAGGCGCTGTTGACTGCATGATCCTCGGCATCGGTACCGACATCGTTTCCGTGGCGCGCATCGAAGCGGCCACTACCCGCCACGGCGCAGCTTTCGCGGCGCGCATCCTGAGCGAACAGGAAATGGCCGAGTATGCCACTCAAGCCCACCCGGCACGATTCCTGAGCAAGCGCTTTGCCGCCAAGGAAGCTTTTTCCAAAGCGACCGGACAAGGTCTCCGCCATCCGGTCAGTTTGCGCCTTATTACTGTCAGCCATGATGAATTGGGTAAGCCGACATTTTTGTTTGATGCGGAATTATCCGCCCACCTGCGGCAACTCGGCATCGTCAACCATCACCTGAGCATCAGCGACGAACGGGATACGGCAGTCGCATTCGTGATTCTGGAAGGGGAAGGCTGATGGGCAATGGACCGGTGATGCTGGATGTGATCGGCAAGACGCTGACCGCAGAAGATGAGAAACGTCTGCGCCATCCTCTGGTTGGTGGCGTCATATTGTTCTCCCGCAACTATGAATCGCCGGCCCAACTCACCGAGTTGACGGCCGGTATCCATGCCTTGCGCACCCCACCCTTGCTGATTGCAGTCGATCATGAAGGAGGCAGTGTGCAGCGTTTTCGCGAGGGTTTCACCCGGATTCCGCCGATGCGTGAATTGGGCAAGGAGTGGGACGGGCACCCCAAACGGGCCCGGCATCTAGCGCAACAAGTCGGTTATGTGCTGGCTTCCGAGCTGCGCGCATGCGGCGTGGACTTCAGTTTCACCCCCGTATTGGATGTGGATTACGGCGCCAGTTGTGTGATCGGCGATCGAGCGTTTCATTCCGAGCCGCAAGCCATTGCCGATCTGGCGCATAGCCTCCTGTTGGGGCTCAAACAGGGCGGAATGCCGACCGTGGGCAAGCATTTTCCGGGGCACGGCTTCGTTTGTGCCGATTCGCATCTGGAAATCCCGGTAGACGAACGCAATTACACCGACATCGAATTGTGCGACCTCATCCCGTTCCGGCAGATGGTCAATTACGGCCAGGGCCTTCTGCACGTCGGCCTCCCTGGCCTCGTGGGTGAGCATGACGATGGGCACCGTGCCTGCGCACGTCATCTACCCCAAGAGCGATCCCCGGCCGGCCGGGTGCTCCAAAATCTGGCTGAAAGACATCCTGCGAGGCGAATTGGGTTTCGAAGGGTGTATCTTCAGCGACGACTTGAGCATGGAAGGTGCGGCCGTCGCAGGCGGCATCGTGCAGCGCGCCGAAGCGGCATTGAATGCCGGCTGCGACATGGTGCTGGTATGCAACAAGCCGGACTCCGCGGACGAACTGCTCGCCGGATTGAAATGGGACATGCCGGCGCAAAGCAAGGCACGTTTGGCGCAAATGCACGGACGTTCCCACCCCAGAACGCTGGTGCAGTTGCATGAAGATGCAGAATTCATCAGGGCCCTGCACGATGTAGCCAACATCGGCATGCGCGAGGGAGAGCTACCGTTGGTCTAACAGTGCCTTCCTTTTGTCGCGAGAAATCAATTTTTGGCTTCTCGAATTCTATTTCAGCGATTATGATGGTTAATATCATGACCGGATATAGGGGGAAGCATGAAACTCGTTCAGAATCCGCACGATTTATTGAAGACGGAATATTCGCTATTCCGTAACCGGTTCGATACGGATCACGGTGTACTTTGGACTATCGCCAAACAGGATGCCGTTCCGTGCGTCACACCTGAATTCCTGCATGAGCTTTGTGCGAATCAACGGGCGATCGCCAACAGCCAGGGGCGATTGCTGGTTGGGGAGGAATACCACGACATCCGCTTTTCCGTGCTCACCTCCATCACCCCGGGTGTATTCAGCCTTGGCGGGCAACTCTCGCTTTTCAGGGAGCTGATTCGAAGCCAGGATCGCGAAGCACTGCTGAAATATGCAGTTGCCTGCATCGATGTCATCTATCCCAGAACGCGCCATTATGATTTGCCGTTGGTGACAATCTCCCTGCTTCAGGGGGATGCGCTGGGTGGTGGCCTGGAGGGGGCACTGGCCAGCGATATCATTATCGCTGAACGCAATTGTCAGCTAGGCTTCCCGGAAATATTGTTCAACCTGTTCCCCGGTATGGGAGCGTACAGCCTGGTTGCCAGAAAGGTGAGCCCGAAATTTGCGGAAAAGATGATTTTGGGGGGCAAAATGTACACCGCCGAAGAGTTGCATGAGGCGGGGCTGGTTGACGTACTTGCCGAAGACGGCAAGGGGGTTGAAGCAGTTAACGAATACATCAAGAAACAGGAACGGCGTTCCAACGGCTATTTGGCCGTTCAGAAAGCGCGTCACAGATTCAACCCGCTGAACTATCAGGAGTTGATCGACATTACGACCGTCTGGGTCGATGCGGCGCTCAAGCTGAATGAAAAGGATTTGAAGGTAATGGACCGGTTTGTGCGTTCCCAGGAAAAACTGTTCCTGCAACCGCAAACCCAGACGCACACCGCCAAAACTGCCTGATCCATTACAAGGTGGCCTGGTTGGCGCCGTTCAAATAACGCAGAAGCGAGGCCCGGGTGGCGGGGTAACTGTCCAACGCCTCGTTAAGCAACCCGGCAGCGGAAATCTGCAGTTCGGGATCGCCGAGTTCCAGTATCTGCCTGCACACGTCGAACAACGCCTCGGCGCCGACGTTTCCCGAGCTACCTTTCAGAATGTGTGCCAACTCCTTGAACGTGGCGTACTCCTGTCTGGATAGCGCAATACGCATGGCTTCAAGCAGCTTGTCCGTTTCGGACAGGAATCCGTAGATCACCGTACGCAGGAAGTCTTCCTGGTGGCCGCCCAGCAAGGCCAGATGGTGCAAGGTGTTTTCATTGATCAACCCGGACTGGTATTGTTCTTCATTTTGATGGGCGGAGAGGGCCAGTTGAGGTGCATCTGTCTTGGCAGGGGTCAGCGTCAGGCGGGCTACGGTATCCAGCAAGGTCAGGGCATCGACAGGCTTGGTCAGATAGGCATCAATGCGGGCGCGTTCGCATTCCCTCTTGGCTTCCAGCGTGGCATTGGCAGTCAGGATGATAACCGGCGTATCCAGCGGTTGCCTTGACAGTGCGCGATGCATGTTGACGACTTCCAGTCCGCCTATCTGCGGCATGTTCATGTCCAGTATCAACAGGTCGTAGGTATTCTCCTCGAGTTTGTCCAGCGCCTGTTCGCCGTTTTCCACCAGATCTACTTTGTGATGGCCATGCTTCAGTATTTTTTCGATGATCTGCCGGTTGGTGCCGTTATCCTCGGCAACAAGTATCCTGACACCGCGTTTGCTGGCCGTGCTGCGTTCGTAATGATCCTTGAACGAAATTACGCCCTCGGAGGGGCGCGGCGACATGATTCCGTGCAGGGCATTGAACAGCAAGGTCTTGTCGAGCGGAGTGCGCAGCAAACAGGCATACCCGGCATCGAGGTAGTCTTTTTCGCTGTGGTTGTGCAGGTCCGGGTTGATCAGTATGGTTGACAATTTCTGCTTACCCTGCAGTTCCTGTATGTTCGCAGCGAAGTCTGTTGCAGTCATCCCGATGTTCTGGGGCAAGCACAGGATAGCCAGGTGGTTTGGCCGGGCGACATCCCTGTTGATCAAATGGGTGAAGAAATGCGTCAGCGAAGCGGCATGTTCGCAACGAATTCCCCACGTGTTCGCATAACTGGTGACGGAGAGTTGTTCGTTCAGCGGCAGGCCTATGGTCAGCAGGTACAGTTGCTCCAGCGTCGGCTTGGTTTCGCTGAGAACGGTGGCTGGCTGTTTGTCGAAAGGAGCCTCGAACCAGAAGATGCTGCCTATCCCCGGCTCGCTCTGCAGGCCCATCTTGCCGCCCATGAGTTCAACCAACTGCTTGGAAATTGTCGTGCCCAGTCCGGTGCCGCCATAGGTTCGGGTGATGTTATGGTCGGCCTGGGTAAAGCTTTCGAATATTTTTGCCTGGGCTTGTGGCGAAATACCGATACCCGTATCGATCACCTCGAAGCGGAGGCGGATATGGAGGGCATCCTGGTGCATGGTGCCGATCCTGAGTTCGACGCTGCCCTTGCTGGTGAATTTGATTGCATTGCCGATCAGATTGATGATGACCTGCTGCAGGTGCAACGGATCGCCCTGCAGCATGAAGCATGTCTCCGGCGTGAAGCGGACCGACATGCTTATTCCCTTCTTCTCGACCTGGGGCTGGAACATTTCCAGTGTGCTGTTGACCAGTTTGTGCAGATCGAAATCGACTTTCTCCGAGACCAGTTTTCCGCTCTCGATCTTGGAGAGGTCGAGGATGTTGTCGATCAGTTTGAGCAGCAGATGCCCCGATTTTTTCAGCGTGGCCACAAGATCCTTCTGTTCGTCGTTCAGGCGCGTGCTTATCAACAGGTCGCTGGCGCCGATTACGCCATTGAGCGGCGTGCGCATTTCATGGCTCATGTTGGACAGGAAGTCGCTTTTGGCTTTGCTGGCAGCCTGGGCGTTTTCCAGAGCGTCGTTCAGTTGGCCGCGTAACTTGAGGATATAAAGCGGTATACACAGCAGGGTGAGCCAAAGACCCACGGCAATGCGCAAGTGGTCATGCCAGTAGCCGTTAAAGAGGACGACGGTCGTGAAGCCAATCATGCTGGCAACATAAGCGTTGATCAGCGACTCTTTGCCGTATCGAATACCGTTGCCGGTGATGACCCAGAGGTAGATGCCATAGAATAAAACACCGGCCTCATCGGTCAGCATCATGCCAAGACTGATGGCAGTGATGTCGGCATACATTGCCATGCATTGGCGTTTCCTGGAGGTGTTGCCTTTGTAGAAGACATACAACACCAGCAAGATGGCACTGGCGAAGCAAATGACTGAGAAAACGAATATTGGCACCCCAATGGAGGTGGGAGTGACGAAATAAAATTCGACGAACAGATAAATAAAAATCGGGAAGGTAAAGAATACCCGCAACAACGACTGCTCATGCTCGCCTTCGCGCTGGCGCACCTGCTGGATGAAGTACTCGAGCCTGCCGTTCATTGCCACACCTGTCCTTTCTGGGATGGCGAGGCATCCTGCAGTTGTTGCTGGATCAGGCTGATCTTGCCGAATTGCAGCAGGAATGCCTCCACGCAACTCGGGTCGAAGTGAGTGCCTTTGTTGGAATGGATATATTCCAGGGCTTCCTGGTTGGACCAGGCCTTTTTGTACGGGCGCTCCGAGGTGAGGGCATCGTAGACATCGGCTAAGGCAACGATGCGCGCGTCCAGCGGGATGGCCTTGCCCTCCAGGCCGTTCGGGTAGCCGCTGCCGTCGAAGCGTTCGTGGTGCGAGAGTGCAATCTCGGCGCCGAGGCTGATGTATTTGGAGTGGCTGCTTTTAAGGATATGGTAGCCGATCGAAGTGTGCGTCTTCATGATCGAAAATTCCTCGTGATTCAGCTTGCCCGGCTTGAGCAGGATATTGTCCGGTATGCCGATCTTGCCGATGTCGTGCATGGGGGCGGCCATTTCGATCAGGCTGCAGCGGTTCTCGTCCAGCCCCATCCCTTCGGCGATCAGTCGCGAAAAACGGGACATGCGCAACACATGGTTGCCGGTATCGGAATCCCGGTATTCCCCCGCTTTCGCCAGCCGGAATAGCGTCTCCTGTTCGCGTTCAAGTATCCGTTTGGTCGCTTCGGTAACGGCTTTTTCCAACTCCTCCGAGCGGCGCATTACGTCCCGGTGGTGCATGTGCAAGGAAAGGAGGTTACGGCAGCGGATCTGGCACTCATAGTGGTTGAAGGGTTTCGCCAGGAACTCGGTGACCCCGACCTCCAGCGCCTTGTTGCGTACCTCGTTCTCGCCCGACACGGTGATCATGATGATGGGGACATGTTCCAGATGGGGGATGCGGCGTATCCTTTTGACGGTCTCCAGACCGGACATATCGTCCATCAGATGATCGACCAGGATCAGGTCCGGATGGTTGAGATGCAACCAATCCAGCGCCCCTAACGGGGACGGGAAGGACTCGACCGAAACCTCCTTTTGCAAGCTGCGCACGATCTTGTCGAGGATGATCCGGCTGGTGAATTCATCGTCTATGATCACGACGGTCGGATGCGGCAAGGTGCTGCTGTTTTGTCCGATGATCTCAAATGGCATGATGGTCATTCCTCTATAAACGGATCGTGAGATACTTCGCCCCATCCAAAATGCGGGGTGGCGATGCGGCGTGGCTAGTCCAGGTGTTGGCTGACAGGGTGTTAACAGCGTAAGTAGAGCCCTACCAGCCCGCTTCGTCAACTACTAAAGTAGGGTTAAAAAGTCATTTTCTGGCGGACGTTTCCGGCCGCCCGGCCCCGAAGTCTGCCATTCTAAGCAAGGATTTGAGATAATTCACGCGTATTTCCTACGCGGCGCGTGCCTTGGTATTCAAACATGAGTGAATTTCAACTAAGCCTGTTGACCATCGGTCTCATCGTTGTGGCGGGAGTCTACCTCTACGGTTTCTGGCAGCAATGGCGTTACCGCCGCAATCGGGGCGAATCGTACAATTCGCCCGCCAATGTGCCATCACGTCAGGCCTCGCCGAACGCGGAGCAATCGCAGAACATCCGGCTGGATGACGAGAGCGATCCCCTGACCGGGCTCGGAAGCGATTTCGATACCGGCGCGAAAGACGAAGTGTGCAGCCTGCTCAACGACGCCACCGATTATGTCGTCACTTTTTTGCTCAAGAACACGCACACGCCGCAGGCGCTGGAGAATTTGTGGCAGCGCCGTTTCGATTTCGGCAAAAGCGTCAATGCTTGTGGACTGAACAATGGTAGCGGTCTGTGGGAGCGCCTGATTCCGGAAAGCGAACAGGCCTACCGTGCGTTTCGCGTGGGACTGCAACTGGTGGACAGGAGCGGTTCCGTGAGCGAAATGAGGCTGGCAGGGTTCCGCGACCTGTTGGGCGATATCGCCAAACAGTTGCGGGTCGAAGTGAGATTACCCTCGCTGGAAGTATCCGTGCAGCGGGCGCAGGAACTGGATCGCTTTTGTGCCGATGTCGATCAGATGATCGGCATCAACCTGCTTGCGGGCGGCGACCGGAAATTATTCGGCACCGAAGTGGCCGGTGCCGCAGGCCGGCTGGGGATGAGCTTGCAGTCGGACGGCAACTTCCATTTGCTGGACGAACATGGGGCAACGCTGTTCAACCTGAGCGCGTCCGACGGCACCGTATTCCAGCACCACACGCTCAACCAGTCCCGCGTCGAAAGCCTGACCCTGCTGCTGGATATCCCGCGCGTGAGCGAACCGGTGCGCCGATTCGATGAAATGGTTGCGCTGGCGCGGGAACTCTCGAAAACATTGCGCACCACCCTAGCCGACGACCAGCGCGTTGCGTTGAGCGATGGCGCCGTTGCCCAGATCCGCTCGCAAGTGGCGGTTACCGAAGACCTTATGCTGGTCGGACACATTACCCCGGGCAGCGCACAAGCACTGAGATTGTTCTCCTGATGAGTGCTGCACAACGTATCGCGCAATTGCGCACTGAAATTGAGCGCTACAGCCATGCCTACTATGTGCTGGATGCGCCGGTTATCCCCGATGCGGAATACGACAAGCTGTTCCGCGAACTGCAGGAACTGGAAGCCCGGCATCCCGAACTGCTCACAGCGGATTCGCCCACCCAGCGGGTGGGAGGCAAGGTGCTGGAAGGATTTACTCCGGTGCGCCATGCCGTTCCCATGCTCTCCATCCGCACCGAGACCGATACCGAATCCAGCGGTGCCGCCAATTTCGATACGCGCGTGCGCAATGCCCTGAACGCGACTGGCGAGATCGAATACCTCTGCGAGCTGAAGTTCGACGGTCTGGCCATCAACCTGCGCTACGAGCGCGGTGTGCTGGTGCAGGCCGCCACGCGCGGCGACGGCGAGACCGGCGAAGACGTGACGCAGAATATCCGCACCATCCATTGCATCCCGCTGCACCTGAAACAGTGCGCAGCGAATGTACTCGAAGTGCGCGGCGAAGTGTACATGTCGCGCAGGGATTTCAACCGCTACAACGAGAAACAGCGCGAGCTTGGGATGCCGACGCTGGTAAACCCGCGCAACGGTGCGGCAGGCAGCATTCGCCAGCTCGACCCCGCACTCGCGGCGAAACGCCCCTTGTCGTTTTTTGCATACGGTTTGGGCGATGTGCAGGGCTGGCAATTGCCGGCCACGCATAGCGGTATCCTGGATGCGCTGGCAAGTTTCGGCCTGCCGGTTTGCGGCGAGCGGGCGGTCGTGCGCGGCGCAGGAGCGCTGGCGGAGTTTCACCGCGGTATCGCCGGCAAACGCGATGCGTTGCCGTTTGATATCGACGGTGTGGTATACAAGGTCAACAGCCTCGAATTGCAGGCCGAACTGGGTTTCGTTTCGCGCGAACCGCGCTGGGCGGTGGCGCATAAATTCCCGGCGGAGGAGCAACTCACTGTCGTTCGCGACATCGAGGTGCAAGTCGGGCGCACCGGCAAACTTACCCCGGTCGCGAAACTGGAGCCGGTGTTCGTCGGCGGCACCACGGTCAGCAACGCCACCCTGCACAACGAAGGCGAGATACGGCGCAAGGACGTGCATATCGGC
The DNA here is from genome assembly GCA_016235045.1 of Nitrosomonadales bacterium. Classification (GTDB taxonomy): domain Bacteria; phylum Pseudomonadota; class Gammaproteobacteria; order Burkholderiales; family Gallionellaceae; genus Sideroxyarcus. Next base: position 119,194 of record JACRME010000001.1, on the reverse strand, counting down.
GACACCGTGATCGTGCGCCGCGCAGGCGACGTGATTCCGGAAGTGGTCGGCGTGCTGGCGGAACGGCGGCCTGCGGGTGCCAAGCCCTTCGTCATGCCGACCCAATGTCCGGTGTGCGGCAGCCATGTGGTGCGCGAAGAAGGCGAGGCCGACGCGCGCTGCACCGGCGGCCTGTTCTGCGCGGCGCAGCGCAAGCAGGCCATCCTGCATTTTGCCGGTCGGCGCGCGATGGATATCGAGGGACTGGGCGACAAGCTGGTGGATCAACTGGTGGACGAAAACATCATCCGTTCGCTGGCCGACCTTTACGACCAGAACATCGTTAATCTCCAGACCCTGGCCGGACTGGCGCGCATGGCGGAGAAGAGCGCGCAGAATATCGTGGATGCGCTGGAAAAGAGCAAACACACCACGCTCAACCGTTTCCTGTTTGCGCTGGGTATCCGCCATGTCGGCGAAACTACGGCAAAGGATCTGGCGCGGCATTTCGGCAATCTGGACGCAGTCATGCAAGCCGGTGCCGACCGGTTGCTGGCCGTTCCCGACGTGGGGCCGGTGGTGGCGCAGAGCATCGTCGATTTTTTCGGAGAGTCGCACAATCGGGAAGTGGTGCAGCAATTGCGCATACTGGGAGTACGCTGGGAAGAGCACGAAGGTACAGGTACGCAAGCATTGCCACTGACAGGCAAGACATTCGTTCTCACCGGAACACTCGCCAGCATGAGCCGCGATGAGGCAAAATCCCGTCTTGAAGGGTTGGGGGCGAAAGTGGCGGGGTCGGTATCGAAGAAGACCGACTATGTGGTGGCCGGCGAGGAGGCTGGCAGCAAACTGATTAGAGCGCAGGAATTGAATGTGCCGGTCTGGAACGAAGCGGAATTAATTCTACAATTGAGGGAATGCGAAAAATCATGAAGAACAAGATCACGAAGGCGGTGTTTCCGGTTGCCGGGATGGGCAGCCGGTTCCTGCCAGCCACCAAAGCCACCGCCAAGGAGATGTTGCCCGTCGTCGACAAGCCGCTGATCCAGTATGCGGTGGAAGAGGCCGTGGCGGCCGGCATCACCGACATGGTGTTCATCACCGGCCGCAACAAGCGTGCCATCGAAGATCATTTCGACAAGGCCTATGAACTGGAGGCAACGCTGGAAGAGCAGGGCAAGAAGGAGTTGCTGAAAGTCGTTCAGTCCGTCGTCCCAAAGCACGTGAATTGCATTTACATACGCCAGGCCGAGCCCTTGGGGTTGGGGCACGCCGTGCTGTGCGCCAAGCCGGTCATCCAGGACGAACCGTTTGCAGTCATTCTCGCCGACGACCTGATCGACGGCGAGACACCCATCGTCAAGCAGATGGTGGAGGTATTTGCCAGGCATCAAAGTTCCATCCTCGGCGTGCAGGATGTGCCGCGCGAACACACCCGGCAATACGGTATCGTCAGCAGCACCAATCTGGAAAAAGATGTCGAGCGCGTGCACGGCATCGTGGAAAAGCCCAAGCCGGAAGTCGCCCCCTCCACGCTGGCAGTGGTGGGGCGGTATATCCTGACCCCGCGCATCTTCCATCATCTTGAGACCATCAAACCCGGTGCGGGGGGAGAGATCCAACTTACCGACGGCATTGCCGAACTGTTGAAGGAAGAGCAATTGCTGGCCTACCGCTTTCATGGCATCCGTTACGACTGCGGCTCCAAGCTCGGCTATTTGAAGGCGCAGGTGGCATTCGGACTCAAGCATGACGAATTGCGCGCTGGTTTCGCCGAGTACCTGAAAACAATCGCCTGATGCTCAACAACCGGCAAGCCCGCACCATTCTGGAAGAAGCCGAGCTGATACGCTCGGCGGAAGAAGTGCGTGCCGCGGTGCATGGCGTTGCGCAGGCAATCAACGCGGCGCTGGCCGACCAGCACCCCCTGGTATTGTCGGTAATGGGGGGCGCAGTCGTTTTCACCGGGCAGTTGCTGCCGCTGCTCGATTTTCCGCTGGACTTCGACTACCTGCATGTTTCGCGCTATGGTAATGAAAAGCAGGGCGGAGAATTGCACTGGAAGGTTGCGCCGCGCGAAAATGTGCGCGGCAAAGTCGTGCTGGTGGTGGACGATATCCTGGACGAAGGGCAGACTCTGCATGCGATCAGGCAACGCGTGATGGAATTGGGGGCGGCGAAGTTTTACAGCGCCGTGTTTGCGGACAAGGTAAAAGGCTGCGACAAGCCCATCCGCGCCGATTTTGTCGGGATGGAATTGCCGAACCGGTTTGTATTCGGTTACGGGATGGATGTACATGGTGCGTGGCGCAACCTGCCCGCGATCTACGCATTAAAGGGAAGCTAATATGCTGGCAATCATCGGTGGAACCGGCCTCACCCAACTGACCAACCTGAAAATCAGCCATAGGCAGGTGATGCGCACGCCCTACGGCGAACCTTCCGGGCCGATGACTTTCGGCACCATCAACGAGCACGAACTCATGTTCCTCGCGCGCCACGGCTACGGGCACACCATTCCGCCGCACGAGGTGAACTATCGTGCCAATTTGTGGGCGTTGCGCGACCAGGGGGCAAAGCGCGTCATTGCAGTCACCTCGGTAGGCTGCATACGCCCCGATCTGGCGCCCGGCATGCTGGCCGTGCCGGACCAGATCATCGACTACACGTTTGGACGCTCGTTCACCTATTTCGACGGCAAGGACAAGACGGTCACGCATATCGACTTCACCAAGCCCTATAGCGAGAAAATACGCCAGCAGATATTGGCGGCAGCCAAGCGGGCGGGCGAGAAATGCGTGGACGGCGGCGTGCATGCCGTCACCCAGGGTCCCAGGCTGGAAACGGCGGCAGAGGTCAACCGCCTGGAGCGGGACGGTGTCGACATGGTCGGCATGACGGGCATGCCGGAAGCGGCGCTGGCCAAAGAACTGGGCCTGGCCTATGCCACTATCGCCGTGGTGGTGAACTACGCCGCCGGGCGCGGTAACAGCCGCGACGGCGTTCCGCTGGAAACGATAGGCGCCGTGATCAGCCCCGCGATGGAGCGGGTCAAGTCCGTCCTTGAATTTGCGGTTTCTGGCGATGGCGATTAGGGAGGTTTTGCGCATGGGCGATGCGCGCCTGCTGCAACGGGCAGACGAGTTGCGCGCGTTCGACACGGCGGAATTGCACGCCTTGCTGGCCGACATGCGCGACACCATGCATGCCCTGAACGGCGTTGGCCTGGCCGCACCGCAAATCGGCGTGAGCCTGCGCGTGATCATCTTCGAAGTAAGCAGGAATCCGCGCTATCCGGAAGCGGAGTCCGTACCGCAGACCGTCCTCATCAATCCAGTCCTCACCCCGCTTTCGGACGCGATGGAAGATGGCTGGGAGGGCTGCCTCAGCGTGCCCGGCATGCGCGGCCTGGTGCCGCGTTATACGCAGTTGCGCTACCAGGGACACGACCAATACGGCGCGATCATCGACCGTACGGTGAGCGGTTTTCACGCGCGCGTGGTGCAGCACGAATGCGACCATCTCGACGGCATCCTCTACCCCATGCGCATCCGCGACTTGAGAAACTTCGGCTTCAACGAAGCGATGTCCCCCGGCGAAGAAGTGCAGGACGAATAATGAGCGCGGCCGGCATGGGGCAGGTCGGCGCTGATGTTTTCCTTGAGACGGCGCTGATGGTCATGACCACGCCGGAAGGCCGCTTCCGCCTTGAGCGGATTTGGGGTTCGGACGTGCCAAGCGCCGGGTGAAACTTGAATATCGGCGTTCTCAGGCTGCATAACCAGCAAATAGCGCATACGCGGTGCAAGACGGCGGAACAGGCTGTGGCATGGCTGGGCGGAATACAGGGCCAGGATTTTCCCGGCGCGAAATGGTCTATCGGGCTGCGCCTGCCGCAAGCCGTGGATGCCGACATCAATCGCGCGCTGGACGAGCGCCGGATCGTCAGGACCTGGCCGATGCGCGGCACCCTGCACATTGTGGCGGCGCAGGATGTGCGCTGGATACTCGCGCTGACATCCCCCAAAAATCTCGCGGGCAGTCAGCGCCGGCGCGACGCGCTTGAGCTGGACGACAAGACCCTTGCCCGCTGCCGCGAAATTTTTGCCAAGGCCTTGGGCGGTGGGAAGCAAAAAAGCCGGGTGGAATTGTACGCCGCCCTGGAAGACGCAGGCATATCGACCGACGGCCAACGCGGCTACCACATCCTGTGGAACTCCGCGTTGCGCGGCCTGATCTGCTTCGCTGCCACGACCGACAAGGAACAAACCTTCGCGCTGCTCGACGAATGGGTTGCCCCCGCGAAAGGGAAAACACGCGACGAGGCGCTGGCAGAACTGGCGTTGCGCTATTTCACCAGCCGCGGTCCGGCCACCTTGCAGGATTTCATCTGGTGGTCCGGTTTGGGCGCGGCCGAGGCTCGTGCCGGGTTCGAGGCAATCAAATCGAACCTGCTGCAGGAAAAAGTGGACAAGCTGACGTACTGGATGCCGCCGGATACCGCCGTTCCCGGAGAACGGGCAAGCATTATTTTGCTGCCCGGTTTTGATGAATACCTGCTCGGTTACAAGGATCGCAGCGCGGTGCTGGACAGTGCGCACGCGGAAAAAGTCTGCCCCGGTGGCAACGGCATGTTCGCTTCCACCATCGTCATCGACGGTCGCGTGGCCGGGACATGGAAACGCGCCGTCAAGAAGTCGTCCGTCGAGATAATCGCCTCTCCTTTTGACCCGATAAGCAAAACCGAAAGGCGGGCATTTAGCGAGGCAGCAGAGCGCTACGCATCATTTATATCCCTGCCCGCAGTATTGTCTTGAGCGGCAATCACCGCGAGACGATGCGAGCGGTGTTAGTGTAAAGTTTGTCAACCCTGATACTGGAAGGTGTGTACATGAGCAAACCCGTCATCAATATCGCTGATGTCGAATTGAAGCGGCGTCCCCCCGGTTTCGCACCGACAGGCGGAGCAGCCGAACGCTACGAAGCGCGCATGGGCATGGTCGGCAATTTGCTCGGGTCGCGCAAACTGGGTTACAACGTCACGGTCGTTCCGCCCGGCAAAAGAGCTTTCCCGCCGCACAATCATCAGATCAACGAAGAAATGTTCTTCGTGCTGGAAGGAACCGGCGAAGTGCGTATCGGCGAGATCGTCTATCCGATCCGTCCGGGTGACATCGTCGCCTGTCTCGCGGGAGGAAAAGAGATGGCGCATGTCGTGACCAACACGGGCGGCGTCGAGCTGAAATACCTCGCGATCAGCACGAGAATCTCGCCCGAGGTCTGCGAATATCCCGGAACCGGGAAATACACCATTTTCTCCGAGGCGCCTACCGGGGCCGAGGGCCAACCTGGCATCTTTCGCGTCGTCGGCGGCGAAGGCGGCGATGCCGATCACTGGGAAGGCGAATAGAACCCAGGCAACCATTGCTGACACGACGCTGTCAGCAGCCGGCAGGCATACTGCAACCGTCACTGTCCGTGGAGTGCTTATTCATGAACCCTGTCGACCAATTCATCGAAATCGCGCCGGACAGCCCTACCGATAAATCCATCGTCCCGCAAGACAAAGGCGGCAAACGATCCGTCGCCACCATCGAATACGAACTGCTTAACGCCAAGCCCTACGCCTACACGCTGGAAGAACTGAAGTTCGCCACTCACGTGCTCCACAAACAGATACCGCCGGCCGAACTGAAGGCGCATCGCAAACAAATCTGGGACGAATACTTCGCCAAGCCGTATGCCTGCATGCGCGCTTCACCCCTGACCAAGAAATACGGCTGGGGCGCGCATTACGACAAGGATGGCAAGATCGCGATCTACGCTGTCGAGAGCAAGGAATATGGCCGCTTCGTTAGCGACAAGAACATCAGGAAGTTCCCCGCCATGCGCAGCAAGCGCGCCTGACAGCGTGAACATTTCCGACCTGCCCAACTTCGGCCCCAAGTCGCAGCAGATGCTGGCGCAGGCGGGCATCCGCACCATCGAACAATTGCGCGAACTGGGGGCGGTGCGCGCCTATGTCCAGGTCAAACGCGCGGGAACCAATGCCAGCCTCAACCTGTTGTGGGCGATGGAAGGCGCGTTGTCGGGTCGGCATTGGCAGGAGGTGGCGAAGCATGACCGTCTGCGCCTGCTGCTTGAACTGGAAGATGCAGGGAATGAACACAGCGGGTGATCATTCCTGACATCACGTTGTCAGCAGCGGTCGCGTAGATTTCTCCTGCCGGGTGTTCCGGCACCACAACAAGGAGAAAAACATGTCCGACACGATAGAACTGGTGCGCTTCCGCCTGAAACAAGACAAGACTGCTGCCGACTGGCTCAAGGCCAACGAGAAAATCAACGACTGGATCAAGCTGCAACCCGGTTTCCGCTTCCGCAGCCTGTCCGAAACCGACGACGGCGAATGGATAGACATGGTGTATTGGGAGAGCCTGGACGCCGCGCGAACGGCCGGGGCGAAATTCGGCGACGAAGTGGCACCGACCTGTGAGCCGCTGATCGAGATCGGCAGCCTGGTGGTGAGCCACAGCAAGGCGCACGTGATGCAGCGCGGCTGAGGGGCAGGCGAATTGGCCCTGGCCCAGGACATCAAGCTGCTGCATGGGAGCGGGTTGGTGCAAAGCCGGTACGCGGTAGCCAATGTCGCATGAGTGAAAGGGTAGATGAATGGCAACCACACAGAACACCATCGATTTCCTCCTCGACCAGCTTTCCGGGGCAGGAGAGGTATCGGCAAGGAAGATGTTCGGCGAATACTGCATTTACCTGGCGGGTAAGCCAGTTGGCCTGGTCTGCGACGACCAGTTCTATCTCAAACCGACGAACGCTGGCAAAAGCAGGATCGCAACGGTGGTCGAGGGGACGCCTTATCCCGGTGCCAGGCCCCACCTGCTGATCACGCCGGATCAATGGGAAGACGGCGAGTGGCTGTGCGACCTGGTACGGGTGACTGCAAAAGAGTTGCCGCTGCCAAAGCCCAAGGCCAAAAAGCGCAAGCCGTAATCCATGCGCAAATCCGAACGCCTTTTCCAGCTTGTCACACTGCTGCAAGGCCGGCGCATGGCGATGACCGGGCAGGCGCTCGCGGATGAATTGGGCGTGGCGGTGCGCACGGTGTACCGCGACATCCAGGCGCTCATCCTTTCCGGCGTGCCTATCGACGGCGCGGCGGGCGTGGGCTACCGCCTGCGCAAGGGTTTCGACCTGCCGCCGCTGATGTTCGAGATGGACGAGGTCACCGCCTTGCTGGCAGGCAACCGCATGGTGCAGGCCTGGACCGATCCGGCGCTGGCCGAAGCAGCCAGGCGCGCGGAAACCAAAATCCTCGCCGTGCTCACGCCAGCGATGCTTAACGAAATCTCGCGCCTGCCATATCGCATCCCGGTGTACGACAACGGCGAGCGCGAGACGCACGGCACGCTGCGCAAGGCCTGCGAACTCAGGCTCAAGGTCGCCATCGGCTATCGCGACATGAACGGCGAGGAGACCGAACGCACCCTCTGGCCGCTGGGCATGGTCGGCTGGGGCAACCACTGGACGCTGCTGGCCTGGTGCGAAAAGCGCGATGCCTACCGCAACTTCCGCTTCGAGCGCATCCTGCGCATCGTCTGCCTCCCTGAACAATACCCGCAGCATCCGCAGCGCAATCTGGAGCATTACCTCACCCAGGTCGTCGGGGTGGAGGACGAGCAAAAACCTGCTTGAAGGAGATCAGGATGAAAGGACATCCCGCATGAAACGCGAGCGCCACCCCATGCCGGACTTCATCCGCGAGGCACTGGCGGCGAAGAAACTCACCGCCGCCTACGATGCCAGGCCGCCGTATCAGCGCAATGACTACATCGGCTGGATCACGCGCGCCAAACTTCCGGAAACGCAACAGAAGCGACTCGACCAGATGCTGGATGAACTCGCAAACGGAGACGCGTACATGAAGATGGCATACCGCGCGAAGGATCAGAATAACTGATATGGGAGCGCCGACGTCCTCGTCGGCAAATGTTTTGGACCAAGCCGACGAGGACGTCGGCGCTCCCGTAACCCCCTTATTTTCCGCTCGGGTGGATCATCTCGGCAGGTATTACCCAGCGGTCGAAATCCTCCGCCGTGACGTGGCCCAGCGCCAGCGCCGCCTCTCTCAGCGTGCTGCCGTCGCGGTGCGCGCGCTTGGCGATCTCGGCCGCGCGGTCGTAGCCGATGTGCGGCGTCAGCGCGGTGACCAGCATCAGCGAACGCTCCAGTAATTCTGCGATGCGCTCCGTGTTGGCCTCGATGCCGCGCGCGCAATACTCCTCGAAGCTCGCCATGCCGTCGGCCAGCAGCCGCACGCTCTGCAGGAAGTTGTGCGCGATCAGCGGGCGGTACACGTTCAGCTCGAAGTTGCCGGAAGCGCCGCCGATGTTGATGGCGACATCGTTGCCGAACACCTGGCAGCACAACATGGTCAGCGCTTCGCATTGAGTCGGGTTGACCTTGCCCGGCATGATCGAGCTGCCCGGCTCGTTTTCCGGAATGCGGATCTCCCCAAACCCGGAACGCGGGCCGGACGCCAGCCAGCGCACGTCGTTGGCGATCTTCATCAACGCGGCAGCCAGCGTCTTGAGCGCGCCGTGTGCCGCGACCAGTTCGTCGTTTGCGGCCAGCGCGGCGAACTTGTTGTCCGCACTCTTGAACGGTTGACCGCTGCTGCGGGCCAGTTCGCTGGCAACACGCTCGCCGAACAGCACGTGGGTATTCAGCCCGGTGCCGACGGCAGTACCGCCGATGGCCAACTGATGCAGCGGGGAGAGCGCGGCATTGATCGCAGCTTCCGCATGCCGCAGTTGCGCCGCGTAACCAGAGAATTCCTGCCCCAGCGTCAGCGGGGTGGCGTCCTGCAAATGCGTGCGGCCGATTTTCACGATACCGGCAAACTTCTCGGATTTCTGCTGCAGCGTTTCGCGCAGGGTGTTCAGCGAAGGCAGCAGGCGCCGGACGATTGCGTGGACGGAAGCGACATGCATGGCCGTGGGGAATACGTCGTTCGACGACTGGCCCAGGTTCACTTCATCGTTGGCATGGATGCGGCGCTTCTGGCCGCGTTCACCGCCAAGCAGTTCGGACGCGCGATTGGCCAGCACTTCATTCATGTTCATGTTGCTCTGCGTGCCCGAGCCGGTCTGCCAAACCGACAGGGGGAATTCCTGCGCATGCTGGCCGGCGAGAACTTCATCCGCAGCCTGGACGATGGCGACCGCCTTTTCCTTCTTCAGCAATCCCAGGCCGAGATTGGCCAGGGCGGCAGCGCGCTTGATTTCGGCCAGCGCCAGCACGATTTCCTCAGGCATGCGCTCGGAAGAAATGTGGAAATGTTCCAGCGAGCGCTGCGTCTGCGCTCCCCACAAACGCTCGGCGGGAACATCGATGGGGCCGAAGGAATCGAGCTCTTGTCTGGTAGTCATGATGGTTGCTCCTATGCAATGGCCTTGGCCAGAGCAAACGCCGCTGCGGCGGCAGCGCCGCCGATCAGCAAGGTTTGCAGCGCGCTGCGCATGCGCGGGATGCCGGTGTAGCCGCCCTTGATGAAACCGAACGACCCCAGCGCGAAGAGCGTGACAACGGTCGAGGCGAGCAGCGCAGCATCCATGTTGGAGGTCATGAAGTACGGGGAGATGGGGATCAGGCCGCCCACCACATAGGCGCCGCCGATGGTTGCGGCGCTGCGTTTGGCGCGGCCGGGTTCGGGCCGTTCCAGCCCGAGTTCGAAACGCATCATGAAGCGCACCCAGGCGCCCCGGTCGGCGCGCAGGGCCTCCACCACGGGCGCACACTGCTCCGGCGATACGCCATAGGCCCTGAATACTTCGACTATCTCGTCCGCTTCCTGCTCCGGGATGGTTTGCACTTCCTGCCACTCGCGGCGCATCTCGCTGGCGTAATGCTCGGCATCGCCGCGCGCGGCAAGGTAGCCGCCCAGCCCCATCGCCACCGAACCGGCGGCGATCTCGGCAATGCCAGCGGTGGTGATGAGATGGTTGGAGGCGACCGCGCCGGAAAGACCCGCCGCCAGCGCGAAGGGTACGGTGAGCCCGTCCGCCATGCCGATGACGATGTCGCGTATCGTCTGCGATGCGCGGAAGTGCCGCTCGATATGCATGGACTGTGGCATAGGGTCGTTCCCGGCTCGTTCAGGGTAAGGTAAGTGTAGCGCATTGCAGCGGGAATTGAATCTGGGCCGCCAGGGAGAGCTTATTAGCCAGTCAATCAAGTTGCTGAAGCTGGTTAGAAGTGCGTTGATTAGAAGCCACGCTTTCGTGGGCTTCTTCTTTCCCAACCTCGTGAATTGAGCGCTTACGCCTTACCCACCAATTCCTTCAACACATACGGCAGAATCCCGCCGTTCTTGTAGTAATCCACTTCAATCGGTGTGTCGATGCGCAGCAGCAGGGCGACGTTCTGCTTGCTGCCATCCTTGCGCGTGATGGTCAGTGTCACGTCCTGTTGAGGCTTCATGTTGTCGCTGATGCCGATCAGGTCGAAAGTCTCATCGCCTGTCAGGTTCAAACTGACTGCGCTGTCTCTGCCCTTGAACTGCAAGGGCAACACGCCCATGCCTACCAGGTTGCTGCGGTGTATGCGCTCGTAGCTCTTGGCGATGACAGCTTTAACGCCCAGCAACTGTGTGCCTTTGGCTGCCCAGTCGCGCGACGAACCTGTGCCGTATTCTTCTCCCGCAAAGATCACGGTTGGTGTGCCGTCGGCGATGTATTTCATCGCGGCGTCGTAGATGGCCATCTGTTCTCCCTTGTACAGGGTGTAGCCGCCTTCGATGCGTGAGCCGTCATCTTTCGGCGGCAGCATCAGGTTCTTCACGCGCACGTTGGCGAAGGTGCCGCGCATCATCACTTCGTGGTTGCCGCGGCGCGAGCCGTAGCTGTTGAAGTCTTTTACCTCGACCTTGTGGCCTTGCAGGTATTTGCCCGCCGGGGTGGTGGGTTTGAAGCTGCCGGCGGGGCTGATGTGGTCGGTGGTGACGGAGTCGCCGAAGAGGGCGAGGGCTTTCGCGTTCTTGATGTCGCCGATGGATTTTCCCTCACCCCCAGCCCCTCTACCTGAGGGAGAGGGGAGGAAATTCTCGAAGAACGGCGGACGTGCGATGTAGGTGGAATCGTCCCATTGGTAGAGATCGCCGGTGGGCGCCTGGATGGCGTTCCACAGCGGCAGGTCTTTGGTCAGGTCGGAATACAGTTTGCGGTATACCGCCGGGTCGGCGGCGTATTTCATCACGGTCTGTACTTCGGCGCTGTTGGGCCAGATGTCTTTCAAGAAGACCGGCTTGCCATCCTTGCCCGTGCCCAGCGGTTCGCTGTCGAGGTTGATGTTCATTCGACCCGCGATGGCGTAGGCGACCACCAGCGGCGGACTGGCGAGGAAGTTGGCCTTGATGTTGCCGTGGATGCGCGCTTCGAAGTTGCGGTTGCCGGAGAGCACCGCCGCAGCGATCAGGTCGTTCTTGACGATGGCTTCTTCCAGCATGGCGTCGAGCGGGCCGGAGTTGCCGATGCAGGTGGTGCAGCCGTAGGCGGCGAGCGTGAAGCCGAGTTGAGATAGCGGTTCCAGCAGGCCTGCGCTGCCCAGGTATTCGGTCACCACGCGCGAGCCGGGGGCGAGCGAGGTCTTGATGTGCGGCTTCACGCGCAGACCTTTCGCCACGGCCTTCTTCGCCAGCAGTCCCGCCGCCAGCAGCACGCCGGGATTGGAGGTGTTGGTGCAACTGGTGATCGCGGCGATGAGTACGTCACCGTGGCCGATCTCGACCGGCGGCAGCATCTCGTCGGGCGTCTCGCAGCGCACCGAGGCGGTGGGGTGTTCGTCCGCCATCGCCATCTCGGTGCGGTATTTGGCGTTGTCCATCGATCCGCCGCCGGAGACCGGCATGCAAACTGTGTTACTGCGGTCGGGCAGGGCGGTGGTGTAGCGCTTGTTCAGCTCGGCGGCAGGCTTGTTGAAGCCGTTCTCCGCGACGGGCTTGCTGAACAGGGTGTTGAACGTCTCCTTCATCTTGGACAGCGCAATGCGGTCTTGCGGACGTTTCGGCCCGGCCAGCGAGGGCTCGATGCCGTTTAAGTCAAGTTCCACCACGCTGCTGTAGTCGATGCTGCCCGCCTGCGGGATGCCGAACAGACCTTGCGCCTTGAAATAAGCTTCGAAGGCTTCCACTTCATCGGCCGTGCGGCCGGTGTTGCGCATGAATTCGACGGTGACTTCATCGACCGGGAAGAAGCCCATGGTCGCGCCGTATTCCGGGGCCATGTTGGCAAGCGTGGCGCGGTCGGGCACGGTGAGGGCGGAGGTGCCCGCGCCGAAGAATTCGACGAACTTGCCCACCACTTTTTGTTTGCGCAGCAGCTCGGTGACGGTCAGCACCAGGTCAGTGGCGGTCACGCCTTCGCGCAGCTTGCCCTTGAGATGCACACCGACGACATCGGGCGTGAGGAAATAGACGGGCTGGCCCAGCATGCCCGCTTCCGCCTCGATGCCGCCCACGCCCCAACCGACTACGCCGATGCCGTTGATCATGGTGGTGTGGCTGTCGGTGCCGACCAGGGTATCGGGGTAGGTCACGCCATCCTTTTGAATGACGCCGCGCGCGAGATATTCCAGGTTCACCTGGTGCACGATGCCGACGCCGGGCGGCACGACCTTGAAGGTATCGAACGCCTGCATGCCCCATTTCATGAAACGGTAGCGTTCCTTGTTGCGCTCGAACTCCAGTTCCATGTTGAGCTTGAGCGCATCCGGGCGGTTGTAGTAATCCACCTGCACCGAGTGGTCCACCACCAGATCGACGGGCACCAGCGGTTCGATGATCTTGGGGTTTTTGCCCAGCTTTGCGGCGGCGTCGCGCATGGCGGCGAGGTCCGCCAGCAGCGGCACGCCGGTAAAATCCTGCAACACGATGCGCGCGACCACGAAGGGGATCTCTTCGGTGCGCGGTGCGTTCGGCTTCCAGTTCGCCAGTTCGCGTACATGCTGCTCGGTGACCTTCTTGCCGTCGCAGTTACGCAACACGGATTCCAGCACGATACGGATGGAGACGGGCAGGCGCGAGACCTTGCCGACTCCGGCGGCTTCTAGCGCGGGCAGGGAGTACAGCGAAGATTGTTTGCCGCTGGCTTGAGTGAAGGGCTTGAAGCTGTCGAACAGGTTGTGGTTCATGGCGGCCTCCGGATGGCGGACGAAGTGTCGATGCAATTATAGGAGCTTGTGCCGCAGACTGGCAGTACGATTTGCAGATATCCGGAGCATCTCGGCGCGTTTTCCCCATGACGTTTCCAAGGGCGGCACCGATGAAAGTTTTGGGTTAGCATGGCGAATATCCCTGACGATAAAAAAGCTATTCTTGAATACTTCCCCCGAAATATTGCCAAAGCCGCGCCCCCTGTGGCTTGTGGTGGGCAGCGTGCTCGGAACGCTGCTGATCGTTTCCGTTTGCAGCCTGTATTTTCACGGGACGGTCACTGCAGATTACCTGATCACCGGCCTGATCGCTTCCCTGATCGTGGCCTCGGTTGCGGTCGGACTGCAGGCCCAGACAAACCGCCGCGCGCTGGCGCTCGTGCGCGGCAGGGAAGTGCGCTTCCGCCAGATGTTCGAGCGGCACAATGCGCCCATGCTGCTGATTGAGCCGGCCTCCGGCAGGATCGTGGACGCCAACAATGCGGCCGGCCGTTTCTACGGCTACCCTGCCGAACAAATGAAGTCGATGAACATCGGTGACATCAATACCCTGCCGCAGGAGCAGGTTGAGGCCGAACTGGTCCGCGCCAGCCGCGAAGAACGCAACTATTTTATTTTTCCGCACCGCCTCGGCAATGGCGAAATACGCAACGTCGAGGTCCATTCCTCGCCGATGGAGGTGGACGGGCAGTCGTTGCTGTTTTCGATCATCCACGACATCACCGAGCGCCAGCATGCCGAGGCGGCGTTGCGGCAAAGCGTCGCGCTCAGCGAGTCGCTGATACAGGCCATGCCGGTGCCGGTGTTTCACAAGGATGCGCAAGGGCGTTACACCGGATGCAATGCCGCGTTCACCGGATTCATCGGCAAGTCCTGCGACGAGATCGTCGGCAAAACGGTGTTCGAGGTGTCGCCGCAGAGCTTCTCCCAGACTTACCGCGACAAGGACCTCGAATTGCTCGACGATCCGGCCGGGGTTCAGGTTTACGAGAGCCAGGTCAAGCACAGCGACGGCACGGTGCGCGATGTGGTGTTCCACAAGGCGCGCATGCTTGACGATAAAGGCCGACCGACGGGCATCATCGGGGTGATACTCGATATCACCGATCGCAAGCTGGCCGAACAGCGGATCCACCAGTTGGCTTTTTACGATCCGCTGACCGAATTGCCGAACCGGCGCCTGTTGCTGGACAGGCTGCACCAGGAATTCGCCATCGGTGCGCGCACCGGTCTGTACGGCGCCTTGCTGTTCCTCGACCTGGACAATTTCAAGACGCTCAACGATACCAAGGGCCACGACATCGGCGACATGCTGCTGGTCGAGGTGGCGAAGCGCCTGGTTGCCAACGTGCGCGACGGCGACACCGTCGCGCGTCTGGGCGGGGACGAATTCGTGGTGATACTGGAGTCGCTCGATCCCGTGGCGGCGGAGGCGGCGGCACAGGCCGAGCACGTGGCGGAGAAGATTCGCGATGCCCTGAGCGAATCCTGCGTGCTCAATCAACGCCAATACCATACCACTCCCAGCATCGGCATCGCGCTGTTCCGCGGGCATGAAGATACGCTGGACAACATGCTCAAGTATGCCGACACCGCGATGTACCAGGCCAAGACGGCGGGCCGCAACACCATCCGTTTTTACGATCCCGCGATGCAGGCTGCCATCGAAGCGCGTGCCGATCTCGAAGACGAGTTGCGCAAGGCAATCGTGCAACAACAATTCTGCCTGCATTATCAGGTACAGGTGGACAGTCTGGGCCGCCCGTTGGGCGCGGAAGTTCTGTTGCGCTGGGAGCATCCGGAACGCGGCCTGGTGTCCCCCATGCAATTCATTCCGCCCGCCGAAGATACCGGCCTGATCCTGCCGATCGGACTGTGGGTGCTGCAGACCGCTTGCGCCCAGTTGGCAGCGTGGCAGCATGACGCGCTGACGCGCGACCTGACGTTGGCAGTCAACGTCAGCGCCAAGCAGTTCCGCCAGCCCGATTTCGTTTCCCAGGTGCAGCGCATCCTGGTGGAAAGCGGTGCCAAACCGTCGCACCTGAAACTCGAACTGACCGAAAGCACCGTGCTGGAAAACGTCGAAGACACCATCGCCAAGATGCGCGAATTGAAGCTGCTCGGCGCAAGCTTCTCGATGGACGACTTCGGCACCGGCTATTCCTCGCTGCAATACCTCAAGCGTTTGCCGCTGGACCAGATCAAGATAGACCGCTCGTTCGTGCGCGACATCACCAGCGATCCCAACGATGCCGCCATCGTGCAGACCATCATCGCCATGACCGACGCGCTCGGCCTGAACGTCATCGCCGAAGGCGTCGAGACGGAAGCGCAGCGCGCGTTCCTCGACCGGCACGGTTGCCACGTCTTCCAAGGATATCTGTTCGGCAAACCGATTCCGCTCAAGGAGTTCGAGGCGCTGATGCATCAGGCCTGACGGGCGTCCGCTTCCCGGCGTTTATCCGGTTCTCCCCGGTTTCCGCAGCAGTTCTATTTACTCTGCGCCGACCCGCACAGGGGCAGCGCCTCCCTGCTTCTTCGGGGCGCGTATCAGCAGCAGCAAAGGCAGCATCAGCACGAAGTTGGCGGTGGCGAACCAGAAGGCATCCATATAGGCCAGTCCCTGCGCCTCGTGCATGACAGCCTTGGCGGCGAGGGCGATGCCTTGCGGGTCCTGGGGGCCGAGGTGCAGCGGCGCAAGGTAGCCGCGCAGGGCCTCATTGAAGGGCGATATCTCGCCGCGCAGCAGGCTCCAGGTCTGTTGTGCGCTGCGCGAAAAATAAGTGGCGAGGATGGCGATGCCGAACGAGGAGCCCACGGCGCGAATCAGGCTGTAGATGCCCGCCGCCTCGGCCGCGATCTCCTTGGGCAGGGTGGTGAAGGCGATGGTGGAAACGGGGACGAAGATGAGTCCCATGCCCATGCCCTGCAGCATCATCGGCAGGATGAGCTCGTGCGCGGAAATGTCGCCGCTGAAGTTCGTCATCAGGTAGTTGCCGAGAATGCTGGCGCAGATACCGACGAAGATGAAGTTGCGCGGCGCGACCCGGTTGCTGAATTTGCCCACCACCACCATCACCAGGAACGAGGCCAGCCCGCGCGGCGCCATGTACAGACCGGCCTCGAACGTGGGATAGCCGAGATAGTTCTGCAGATACAGCGATTGCAGCACCATGCCGCCGAAGAAGCCGATGCCGATCGTGGTCATGATCATGCTGGCGACCAGGTAGTTTCGATCCTTGAAGATGCGCAGGTCGAACAGCGGGTGGTGCTTGCCGGTGAGCGTGTAGATCACGAAGAACAGCAGTGAAGCCGCCGCAACGATGGACGCCATGACGATGGTGCTCGAACTGAACCAGTCGTCTTCGTTGCCGCGATCCAGCACCAGTTGCAGCATCCCGAAACCGGTCGCGAGCGCGGCAAAGCCCACCCAGTCCATGCGCCGTTCCCGGGTGGGCGTGTCATGCACGTGGCGCAGGGCGAGGATGAAGGAGGCGATGCCGACCGGCAGGTTGATATAGAACGTCCAGCGCCAACTGATGACTTCCGTCAGCCAGCCGCCCAGCGTCGGTCCCATGATGGGTGCGACCATTACCCCCATGGCCCAGATCGCCATGGCCTTGCCGCGCTGTTCGCCGGGGAATATCTGCAGCATGATGGATTGCGACAGCGGCACCAGTGCCGCGCCGAACACGCCCTGCAGGAAACGGAACAGCACCATCTGGAACAGCGAAGCCGCCATGCCGCACAGCATCGAGGTGGCGACGAATCCGGCGACGCTGATGAGCAGGAAACGTTTTTGTCCGATGCGGTCGGTGATGAACCCGGTGAGCGGCATGATGATGGCCGAGGCGATCAGGTAGGAGGTGAGCACCCAACTGATATTGTCCGGCGTGGCGTCGAGCTGGCCGGCCATGTTGGGCAGGGCAACGTTGATGATGGTCGTGTCCAGCACCTGCATGATGGTGGCGGCCATCACGGCGACTGCGGTCAATACGCGGTTAGTGTTCATCTGTGCTGAATTTATCCGCGAAATACACGAAAAGCACGAAATTGGGTGGCAGGCCGGATTGCTTACGCATGTTGGTTTGCTTCGTGTCTTTCGTGATTTTCGCGGACTGAACGCAGTTGTTGTTTACTTCAGTTGCACGCTCACCGTTGCCGTCGCGCCGATGCGCAGCGGGTGTTCGGCGTCGGTCGGCGCGAGCTTGATGCGCACCGGCACGCGCTGGGCGATCTTCACCCAGTTGCCGGTGGCGTTCTGCGGCGGCAGCAGCGAGAAGGCGGTGCCGGTGCCGCCGCTGATGCTTGCCACGGTGCCTTTGAAGTGCCGGTCGGGATACATGTCGATCCGGATGTCCACGTTCTGGCCGGGATGGATGCCGGGCAGTTCGGTCTCCTTGAAGTTGGCTTCGATGTGGAAGCTGTTGTCGGCGATGAGCGCGAACAGCGGTGCGCCGGCGTTGACCAGCGAACCGGCCGTGAGCGAAAGGTTGCTGATCTGGCCGTCCTGCGCTGCGGTGACATGCGTGTGTTCCAGGTCGAGTCTGGCCTGGTCGATGGCCGCCTGCGCTTTCAATACGTCGCCACGCTCGCCGCTATTCAGCGGAGCGGAAAGCGCCTTGGCGAGTTTGGCGCGGGCTTGTTCCAGTGAGGCCTGCAGTGCCTGCATGCGTGTCTGGGCATCGTCCAGCGCCTGTTGCGACAGGAAATGCTGTTCCACCAGTTCCTTGTCGCGGTTGTAGGTGTTGCGGGCGTTGGCATGGTCGCTCTCGGCCTGGCTGACCTGCGCGCGCGCGGCGGCGACCTCGGCGTTGTCCTGGCGTGCGTTCTGCCGCGCCTGCGCCAGGTCGGCCTGCGCGCGTTCCAGCGCGATCGCGAACGGGGCCGGGTCGATGTCGAACAGTGCATCGCCCTTTTTCACATGCTGGTTGTCCTGGATATGCACTGCGACGACGCGACCGCCGACCTGCGCGGCCACGTTCACCACATCCGCGCTGAGATAGGCGTTCTCGGTGCTGCGCGACCCGGAGGCCAGGTACGCGTAGGCAAGACCGCCCAGCAGTATGGTCAGCACCAATGCGGCTGCAATCCTTTTCTTGTTTTCGGCTATTCGTCTCATGCAGGTATTCCCAACTTGTTGCGGATCGTGTTCAGCACTTCGACGGCGGTGCCGACCTTGTCCTGGTCCAGCCCGTCCAGCAGTTCCTTGCGCAGGCTGTCGGTGTAGGTGCGGATTTTTTTCACCATTGTTTTGCCGTCTTCTGTCAGGTGCAGGTGTTTTACGCGGCGGTCGGTCTCGCTGCCGCAGCGTTCGAGCAGGCCTATGCGTTCCATATGATCTACCGCCCTGACCAGGGTGGCGGCTTCAATGCCCATGCTTTGTGCCAGTTCGCTGTGCGTGCAGCCATCCTGGCGCGACAGGTGCAACAACAGCAGCCAGCGCGAATGCGAGAAACCCAGCGGGCGCAAGCGCCGATCCAGTTCGTTGCGCCAGGCATGGGTGACCAGATACATCGACTCCGTGAATTGCTCGTTCAATGATTTCATCGTATACCGGCAATGGTTAGCTTGCTAAGTATTTTCCCGGAAACGGGCGGGATTGTCGAGCGGACGTTTCAGGCGGGGTGCAGGAGGGTGGATACGGCTGCGGTCAGCGCATCGTTGTCCAGGCTTGCGAGATGGAGCGGCTGTGCTTCCGCCAGGCGGGTGAAGTTGTGGCCGGTGGAGCGCAGGTAGGCCGGGTCGTAATGCTGGATCAGCAGTTTCTCCACCAGTTCTGTCCAGTTACCCTGTTCGGCCAGTTGCTGCCAATGATCCAGCACCTGGCGGCCGTGCAGCGGCAGCAGCGGGGTGAGGCGCTGGACGAGCAGGGCGGGGTCGGCGAGGAAATGCGCATAGTCTTCCATCAGCAGTTGCACGCGGGCGGCGACCGGCGCTTCGATCAGCAGGCAATCCGAGGCGCGCATTTTTTTCAGCAGCGCTTCCGGCGTGTTGATGAGGCCGATCTTCTTGCTCTCGGCTTCCACGAACACCGGGCGTTGCGCATCGAAATTGCGCAGCGCATCCCACAACCGGCTCTCGAACATCTTCTGCGACGGTTGCGGTTCGTCCGGCAGGTTGCCGAGCAGCGAACCGCGATGCTGCGCCAGCGCTTCCAGGTCGAGCACCTGCGCCCCTTGTTCGTGCAGCACGCGCAGCAACCGGCTTTTGCCGGAACCGGTCGGGCCGCATACCACACGGAACTGCAGGGTCTCCGGCAGGGTGTCCAGGTCGGCCAGCACTTGGCGGCGGTAGTTCTTGTAGCCGCCCTGCAGCCGGCCGGTCGACCAGCCGACCTGGGCCAGGATGTGCGCCATCGCGCCACTGCGCTGGCCGCCGCGCCAGCAATACACCAGCGGCTTCCATTGCTTGGGCTTGTCCTTGAATATGTTTTCCAGATGGTCGGCGATGTTGCGCGCGATGAGCGCCGCGCCGCGCTTCTTGGCCAAGAACGGCGAGATTTGCACATAGAGCGTGCCGACCTCGGCGCGCTGCTCGTCGTCCAGCACGGGCGCGCTGATTGCGCCGGGGATATGGTCATCCGCGTATTCCGCAGGCGAACGCACGTCGATGATTTCGTCGAAATCGGACAGTTGTGATACGGTGGCGACCCTTGGATTTTGCATGTTTTGTATTTTGCCCCAGAGAACACAGAGTACACAGAGAGGGAATGCGAAATGGAGCAGGTCGTTTCGCTTATCCGGGGTTGGTCTTCTCTGTGTACTCTGTGTCCTCTGTGGCTAAATTAAGGTTTGTGAAAAATGAATGAAGCAATAAAACTGACTCAATACTCACACGGCGGCGGCTGCGGCTGCAAGATCGCGCCTGCCGTGCTGCACGAAATGCTCGCTGCACTGCCACGCCCGCCATCTTACCCGAACCTGCTGGTCGGCACCGAAAGCAGCGACGATGCGGCGGTCTATAAACTCAACGATTCGCAGGCCATCGTCGTCACAACCGATTTCTTCATGCCCATCGTGGACGACGCGCGCGACTTCGGCCGCATCGCCGCCACCAATGCGCTCTCTGACGTTTATGCCATGGGCGGTACGCCCATCCTGGCGCTGGCGGTGGTGGGCATGCCCATCAACAAGCTGCCGCTGGACACCATCCGCGACATCCTCGCGGGCGGCGAATCGGTGTGTCTGGCAGCGGGCATCCCGGTGGCGGGTGGTCATTCCATCGATGCGCCGGAACCGATCTACGGCCTGGTCGGCGTCGGCGTGGTGCATCCCGACCATCTCAAGCGCAATGATCGCGCGCAGGCGGGCGATGTGCTCATCCTCGGCAAGCCGCTGGGGGTGGGCATTCTGAGTGCGGCTTTGAAGAAGGGCGAACTGAGCGCGGAAGGCTATCGCCAGATGGTGGACACCACCACGCAACTCAACCGCGTCGGTACGGCCTTGGGCGCCATGCCAGCCGTGCATGCGATGACCGACGTGACCGGCTTCGCGCTGCTCGGGCATCTGCTGGAAATATGCCGCGGTTCGAAGCTGGGCGCGGAGGTCGACTTCAAATCATTGCCGGTACTGTCGGTGGCGTTGCAGTTGGCGGAGCAGGGCTACAGCACGGGCGCGGCGGATCGCAACTGGAGCAGCTATGGCGCGGAGGTTGAATTGCCGCAGGGCTTCCCGGAATGGCAGCGCAAGCTGTTGTGCGATCCGCAGACCAGCGGCGGTTTGCTGGTGGCGTGTGCGGCGAACGAAGCGGACAAGGTGCTGGCGACGTTCCGCGCGCAGGGGTTCGCCGCGGCCGGCGTGATCGGACGCGCGACAGCGGGCGCGGTGCGCGTGAAGGTGTCCTGAGTCAGACCAGCGAGAGCGGTTCCGAACCGTCCGGCTTCTTGGTGTCGACATGCTTGTTCAGCATGTCGACGATATCCAGATGTCCGGCCTTGATGGCGAGATCGATGGGCGTGCTGCCTTCCTGATATTTGGCAAACTTGTTGGCGCCCTTTTCAAGCAGCAGCTTGACCACCTCGATATGGCCGTTGTTGGCCGCCTTGTGCAATGACGTCCAGCCGTCAGAGGTTGCCTGATTTACGTCGGCTCCCCTGAAGATCAGATACGCGCAGGCAAGCAGGTGTCCGCGCGTTGCGGCCTGCATCAAGGCTGTCCAGCCGTACTGGCTGGGGATGTCCGGTTCGGCGCCTTTTTCGATCAGGAACTTCAGCACGTCCACGTGGCCGTTGTAGGCGGCCCAGTGCAGCGGCGTGTAACCGTTCTTGTCGCGCGTGGAAAGTCGCGCGCCGCACTTGAGCAGCAACTGCGTGAATTCCAGGTTGCCGTTGAATGCGGCGACCATCAGCGGCGTCCAGTTGCGGTCGTCGCGCACTTCCAGGTCGACGCCGCAGGACAGGAATACTTGCACCGCATTCTGGTTGTTGTCCTCGACCGACTTCAGCAAACCCTTGGCATTGAAGTCATAACCATAGCGCTCCAGCTCGTGGCGCTTGTATTCGGGAATGTCCTCCCATGCCTGTACTTCCTTGCCCGCACTGTGCATCTCGTGCAGGTAATTGCTGAGACGGATGATCTCCATGGCCGCCTCGGGCGGGAAGCCTTCGCGCCCGCCGCCGCGTTTATCCACCATCAGGTCTTGCAGATAGGCATCGATATGCGGCGTCTGCCACAGTTCGAGCAGCTTGTTGAACACGCGCGGAAATTTTTCTTCCAGCAAATGCGGATAGATTTCGAGGTTGCCGCTGAGTAATTTGTGTAGTCGGGGATTCATTCAGTCTTGATACTGTTCGGCTATCTGCCGAAACTCGTTTTGTATGGAAATAAAGGCATCGGTGACATCAGGGTCAAAATGCGTACCACGTTCTTGCAATATATGTGCCACTGCTTCTTCATGCGTAAACGGCATCTTGTAGATGCGGCGGCTGATGAGCGCATCGAATACATCGGCCAACGCCATGAGCCTGGCCGAGATCGGGATTGCATTGCCTTTGAGCCCCAGCGGATATCCGCTGCCGTCCCATTTTTCGTGATGGCCGTTGGCGATTTCGCGGGCTATATGCAGGAAGCGGTTTGGCGTCGGCAATCCGCTTTCGGCAGCGGCAATGGCGTTGCCGCCCAGCAGCGGATGCGACTTCATGATTTCGAATTCCTGCGGCGTGAGCTTGCCCTCTTTGAGCAGGATGGAATCGGGGATGCCCACCTTGCCGATGTCATGCAGCGGAGCGAGTTTGTACAGCGACTCGATATTGTCGTCGTTGAGGAAATCGCTGAAGCGCGGGTGATCGCGCAATTTCAGGGCGAGTGCGCGGATATATTTTTGCGTGCGTTTCAGATGGTTGCCGGTTTCGTTGTCGCGCGTTTCGGCCAGTGACGCCATCGCCATGATGGTTACGTCGCGGATCTGCGAGACTTCATCGGTCTTGCGCTGCAGTTGGGCGGTGCGGTCTATTACTTTCTGCTCGAGAACATCGTTCATCGAGGCGAGCTGTTGAGCAAGCGACTCGTTCTCGAAGCGTTGCCTGAGCGAAAGCAGGATGAACTTGCTCAGAAAATGTCCCGAACTCAGCATTACCACCATGAACAGCAGCAGCATGCTGCCCAGCGCGGTATGCGTCTCATCCTGCTCCACCATCACGCGGAAGGTGAGCGGCAGCATCAGGCCGAGCAAGTAAGCGTAAAAGGAGGGCGGGTGCAACGAGTTCATGGTGGTGGCGGCGGCGGCAATGCCGAGCATCACGCACACCAGCAACACCTGCATCAGCAGTTCGGTCGGGAAGAAAAACAGCGTGCCGAATCCCCACATCATGCCGATGACCAGCGCGAAGGAAAAGAAGTGGCGGCTCCAGCTTTCGCACTCCTCGACCGTGCGCGTCTCCTCCCGGTCGTTGAGCCAGGTCACCAGCTCGGCTGCATGCAGCAGAAGCATCACTGTCAGCCACAGCAACAAATACCGGTGCGGAGAAATTTCCCACATCAGCCAAACGAAAAACGGCTCGATTACCGCCTGTCCGGCCAGCATGGCGGGGTACAACCGGAGGCGCGCGCGCAACTGTTCCGCACGCACGGCGAGGTTATTCTCGTCGATGCGGAAACTCAGGTTGTCGAAGAAGTCGCCGGGGAAAGCCATCGTTATCGGTTAATCGGGATCAGTCCGGCTACAGTGGACATCAAACCCGGACTAACAGTCAACTATTACGGACTAAAAACCATTGTCGGGGAATGGCGCCAAAGCGCGCGGGTATAATGCCTCAAACAAATCAAGGTAAGTAATACTTACTGCAGGTGGGAAGGAGGAGCGATGTTCAAGCAGAGCAAAGGCGACGATTTCGCCGCCGATTGGCAGAGTCTTCACCAGCAGATGACCAGCGCAATGCGGCAGTTGATCAGCGATACCGTGGGTCAACACGCTGCCGATCTGGCCACCCTGTTTTATAACTACATGGAAGCGGACAAGGAAGCGGCGCCTTTCCTGACGCACGAGCTGGTCACCCAGCGGCTGCACGCCTCGATGCAGGGCTGGCTGCGCGAGCTGTTCTCCATGAAGCAAAAAGACCCTAAGGAAATTTATCAATACCAATGCCATGTCGGCGTGGTGCATGCGCGCATCCAGATTCCCATCGGGCTGGTCATGCGCGGCACGCGCTTGTTGAAACAGGCGATCACCGAGTTGCTGGTGGAAACCGAGCTGGACCGTGCCGGGCTGGTGCAGGCGACACGCTTTGTTTCCGAGGTGATGGAGCTGAGCATGTCGGCGATGACTGATTCCTACATCGTCAACCTGGGCAAGAACGTGCGCACCGACGAGTCCTACCGCATGTTCGCGCTGGGGCAGAACATGCTCGCCGAACGCGAACGCCAGCGCGCCGCCCTGTCGGAGTGGGCGCAGCACATCCTGCTGCATTTGCTCGGCGATGCGGACTCGGGGATTCCGGAGATGCGGTATTCCGAGTTCGGCATGTGGCTGCAGCACAAAGCCAGCATCATTTTCCACGATGCGCCGGAGCTGGAACGCATACGCATTTGCGTCGAAAAACTGGAACACACGCTTTTGCCGAGCCTGATCGAAAAGCGCCGCAAGGGTGGCGATGCGCGGGAGGCGATGAAGCAGATCGAGGCCGACATCGGCGAGGTGAAATTCCTGCTGACCGGCCTGTTCGACCGTTTCATCGAAGTCGAAAGCGGGCGCGACGCGCTGACGCGGTTACTGAATCGCCGCTACCTCCCGACCATATTGATGCGCGAAGTGGCGCTGGCCAGGCGCAGCAGCGTTCCGTTTGCGTTGCTGCTGCTCGATATCGATCACTTCAAGAACATCAACGACACGCACGGGCACGATAGCGGCGACATGGTGTTGCAACAGGCGGCGGACATCGTCACGACCAGCGTGCGCGTGGGAGATTTCATTTTCCGCTACGGCGGCGAAGAGTTGCTCGTGGTGCTGGTCGAGATCGACAAGGAACAGGCAATGCTTGTGGCGGAGAACATCCGCGCGCGCTTTGCCTCCGAACCGTTGCGCGTGGGCGACGGCAAGACCATGGAAGTCACCGTGAGCATCGGCGTGGCCGCCTACAACGGGCATCCCGATTACGAAAAGATCGTCAAGGAAGCCGACGATGCGCTGTATCGGGCCAAGAAGGCCGGGCGCAACCGCTGCGAGGCGGCTTAAGCCTGATTGAAGAAGGCGACGGCTTCGTTTTCGTCGCGCGTGCGCCTGAACGGCGGCAGGCTCTGCCAAATGCGCTTGCCATAGTGTTTCGAGATCAGACGAGGGTCGCAGATCATCAGCACGCCTCTGTCCTTTTCATCGCGTATCAGCCGTCCCGCACCTTGCTTGAGATTGATGATGGCGCGCGGCAACTGGAATTCCATGAACGCGTTGCGCCCCTGCTTGTTCAGTTCGGCGATGCGCGCCGCCAGCACCGGATCGTCCGGCGGCGCGAACGGCAGCTTGTCGATGATCACCAGCGACAGCGCCTCGCCGCGCACATCCACCCCTTCCCAGAACGACTGGCTGCCCAGCAGCACCGCGTTGCCGTGGTCGCGGAAACGCGTGAGTAGCTCGTTGCGCGAACCTTCACCCTGGATCATCAGCGGATATTTAAAGCCTTTGCGGTCGAACTCGGCCTGCAGGATTTCGTAGGCGCGCTGCATGGCGCGCAAGCTGGTGAACAGCAGGAAGGCGCGGCCCTTGCTCGCCTCGATCAGCGGCAAAGCGGCTTGCACCACCGCATCGGTGTAGCCCTCGGTGTTCGGTTCCGGCAGATTGTTCGGCACATACAGCAATGCCTGTTCCGGGTAGTTGAAGGGGCTGTCCCAGCACGCGGTGCGCGCTTCGGTCAGGCCCATCTCGTGCTGGTAATGCGAGAAGTTCTGCTTCACTGCCAGTGTCGCGGAAGTGAATATCCAGGCGCGCGGATGGCCGCTGATCTGCTTCTTGAAGATGTCGGCGATGGAGAGTGGGGTGGTGTTGAGTTGCAGCGAATGGTGGAAGACTTCGAGCCAGCGAACCATACCGCTTACCCTCTCCCCTGACCCCTCTCCCGCAGGCGGGAGAGGGGAGGTGTTGCTCCCTCTCCCACTCGTGGGATAACCAGCGACTTGGCTGCCGTCTTTTGGCAGCTTAGTCGAATGGCTAGTAGTTCCATCAGAGGGTTGGGGAGAGGGTTGTTCGCACATCCACAACTTAAGTTGCTCCACCAACCCCCGCGCCCGCTGCCAGCAATTCTCCAACCCCTCGCTCCGCTCCGCCTGCTTCTCCAGCAACCCTGTCAGGTTCTTCAATTTCTCCCCCAGCGTCTTCAACGCAGGCGCAAATTCCTTGATGCCCGCCGTCGCCTCCGCCGCCATGCGGCCTTCCTTCTTGAACGCCAGCCGCAAATCGCGCGCTGCCTTCTCCAGTTCGTCGCATGCCACCGGCAATGCCGCAAAATCCTTGGCCGAAGTCAGCGCCTCGATGCGCGCATCCTGCGACAGGTCGAACAACTGCGAAGTGGACAGGCTCTCGCCGAAGAACAGGCTGGCCGTCTCCGGCAACTGGTGCGCCTCGTCGAAGATCACGGTGTTGCAGGCGGGCAGCAACTCGGCCACGCCCTCGTCGCGCAGCATCACGTCGGCGAAGAACAGGTGATGGTTCACCACCACCACATCCGCCTCCATTGCCTCTTTGCGCGCCTTGAGTACGAAACACTCGTTGTGCTGCGGGCATTCCTGACCAAGGCAATTGTCGCGCGTGGAAGTCACGTGCATCCAGATCGGCGCGTTCTCCGGCACATCCGCCAACCCGCTCTTGTCGCCGCTCTGCGTCACCTTGGCATAGGTCACGATCTTCGCCAGATGCTTCACATCCTCGCGCGTCTTGAACAAGCCGTTCGATTGCGCCAGCGACAGGTGGTAGTGACACACATAGTTCGAGCGCCCCTTGAGCAGTGCCACCGATACCGGCGCCTTCAACGCATCGCGCACCATCGGCAGGTCTTTCTGGAATAGCTGATCCTGCAAATTCTTGGTGCCGGTGGAGATCACCACCTTGCCGCCCGCCAGCAGCGCAGGCACCAGATAGGCAAAGGTCTTGCCCGTGCCCGTACCCGCCTCGGCCACCAGAATGGCGTTGTCGCGTATCGCCTCCGCCACGGCCAGCGCCATGTCGCGCTGCTGTGCGCGCGGACGGAACGACGCGACTTCAGTGGCAAGCGGGCTTTGTTCGGAAAAGAAACGTTCGACTTCGGCGGTCACGGCAAGGATATGGTGAATAGGTGGAGACAGAGCTATAGTGCAGATGCGATTTTACGCGAGGTGAGAGCAAATTCCGGACGTTTTGTTAGGGAGGGCTTGTGATGACAATCAAATCTTATCCTTTGCCAAAGGTTTACCGCTTGCTCGAACCCGGCCCGGTCGTGCTGGTGACGACCGCGCACAAGGGCAAGGCCGACATCATGACCCAGTCCTGGCACACCATGATGGAGTTCGAGCCGCCGCTGGTGGGTTGTGTGATTGGTGGGCGTAGCCTCAGTTACGAGGCGCTGCTGAAGACGAAGGAATGCGTGATTGCCATCCCGTCGGTGGAGTTGGCGAAGCAGGTGGTGGGCATAGGCAACTGCTCGGGCAGGAAGGTGGACAAGTTCAAAAAGTTCAAGCTGACGCCATTGCCAGCTTCGCAGGTGTCTGCGCCACTCATTGCCGAGTGTTTTGCCAATCTGGAGTGCAAGGTAGTGGACACGCGCATGGTGAACAGATACGGCTTATTCGTGCTGGAGGTGGTGCAGGCGTGGACCGATCCGGCGCAGAAGAATCCGCGCACGCTGCATCATCAAGGCAAGGGTGTTTTTGCGGTGGATGGGGACAGGATCAAGCTGCCTTCCAAAGTGGCGTGAGTTTGGATGTGAAGTCCGTGTTTTGTGTCCAGGCGCTTTAGCAAGGTAATCATATGTGGATCTTTATTGGCATCGTTTCATTCATCATGTTTTTCGGCTATGGCATTTGGCGCAAGCTGAGTTGGGCTATGAGTTGGCAGGGTGAGAAGGGGTATCTGAAGACGACGGGCAATCAGCTATACAAGTTCAAAGACACGACTTACAAGAACGTACGAAATTTCTTCTTTGCCGTGCCTTGCGCATCCGGTGTGTCCTTGCGCATACACCGCGAGACTTGGTGGGATCGGTTTGCCAAGAAGATCGGCCTTTCGTACGAGCACCAATTCAATGATCCAGAATTCGACGATGAGTTGTATGTGGTTTCGAATGCGCCTGCATTCCGGGTCGAGCTGGCCGAGACCAAGGCGTTGCGCTATGTGCTGCGTTTGTTGTTTCGCGACGAGCGCCTGAAGTATATCGAGTGTCACGGGCAGCATGTGGTGGCGCGTTATCGGGAAAAGGTTGGGAGCGCTACTGGCGCCGTACCCAATGCGACCGAGGTGAATCAAGTCGTTGCTGCCTTGAACGGGCTGGCTGAATCGCTTGCGATAGCAAAGTCAAAAACCAAGTCGAGTTGGGATGTTTACCAGCTTCGCGCAACTTTGCTGGCTGCGCTGGCGACGGCCTTTCTGATGCTGGGCGCGCTGGGATTCTTCCGTGTCTTCGGGTTTGAACGGGCGCAGATCATGCTCGATGTGGGAGGTTTGCTGGCCTTCTCCGCCCTTTGCACCGGGGGCGTGTTGTTCGTGTTGATGACGGCGACAGTCGCCCTGTTGCGCGGCAGTTCGTATGCGCATGTGATTCTGGCCGAGATGATCATTTCGGGCGGGGCAGGTTTGGCGATGAGCAGCTATGTCATGTTGCGCGACATCAATATCTCGTTCGATCAGTCAGCGCAACGCATGGTGGAAGCTGACGTTATCTACAAGCGTACATGGAGCGGAAGAAAATCCCGCACTCATTACAATCTGTATTTGAGCGGATTTGATGGCACCCGGCAGCTACCCGAGAAGATCGAGGTATCTTCGGATGTCTACTGCAAGGCAAAGCCGACTTGGCCAATTACACTGGTGGTACGCGATGGCGCTTTGGGTTATCGCTGGATCGAAGCATATGAATTCAATTGATGGATGTTAGAGGAGCAGGGATGACGCGTTACCTGATCGGCTGGTTTGTCTTGCTGCTGGTCGCCATGCTCAACGGCGCACTGCGCGAACTCACTTACGGCAAATTCGTTTCCGAGTTGTCGGCGAATCAACTCTCTTGTGTGAGCGGCATCCTGCTGTTCGCCGTGGTGATCCGTCAGTATGTGCGTCTATGGCCGCCGATCTCGGCGCGCGAGGCTTGGCAGATCGGCTTGTTCTGGATGGCGCTGACGGTGGCGTTCGAGTTCCTGTTCTTTCATTACATCGCCGGGCATTCGTGGGAGTCGCTGCTGGCGAACTACGATATGTCCGAGGGGCGCTTGTGGCCGCTGATCCTGTTGTGGGTGGCGGTCGCGCCGTATCTGTTCTATCGCAATTCTTTGCGCGGCAGGAGCTAGGCGATGCAGATATGGGTGGATGCCGATGCCTGTCCCAAGGTGATCAAGGATATCCTGTTCCGCGTTGCCGACCGTTTGCAGTTACAGACGACGCTGGTGGCGAACAAGCTGCTGTATTGCCCGCCGTCGAAGTTCATCCGCGCCATGCAGGTGCCCGCCGGTTTTGATGTGGCTGACAACAAGATCGTGCAGATGTGCGAGGCGGGCGATCTGGTCATCACGGCGGATATTCCGCTGGCCGCCGAGGTGATCGCGAAAGGCGGCCATGTGCTGAATCCGCGCGGCGAGTTCTATACCAAGGACACGATCCAGGAACGGCTGAGCATGCGCAATTTCATGGACACCCTGCGCAGCAGCGGGGTGGAGACGGGCGGGCCGCCGACCTTGAGCCAGAGCGACCGGCAGGCGTTCGCGAACCAGTTGGACAGGTTTTTGGCGAAGTGCGGTGGCTAGTGCACGTAGGATGGGTGGAGCGCAGCGATACCCATCATTGAAACTTACGCAATTTGTTGGGTATCGCTGCGCTCCACCCAACCTAGATTCAAGTCATTCATCGGGTACAGACTGACCATGCCAAAGATCGCAAAAGACGCATTGACCAAGATACCCAACGGCGTCTGGGTGCTGGGCTTCGTCAGCCTGCTGATGGATGTCTCGTCCGAGATGATCCACAGTCTGCTGCCGCTGTTCATGGTCACGGTGCTGGGGGCGAGTGCGCTGACGGTGGGCATCATCGAAGGCATCGCCGAATCCACGGCCCTGCTGGTGAAGGTGTTCTCCGGCGTGCTCAGCGATTATCTCGGCAAGCGCAAAGGGCTGGCGGTGTTCGGCTATGCGCTGGGCGCGCTGACCAAGCCGATGTTTGCGCTGGCTACCGGCGTGGGCATGGTGCTGGCGGCGCGCTTTCTCGACCGCATCGGCAAGGGGGTGCGCGGTGCACCGCGCGATGCCCTGATCGCCGACATCGCGCCGGCGGAGATACGCGGTGCCGCGTTCGGCCTGCGCCAGTCGCTGGATACGGTGGGCGCGTTCGTCGGGCCGCTCCTGGGCGTGGGGCTGATGCTGCTGTGGGCCAACGATTTCCGCGCGGTGTTCTGGGTGGCGGTGATACCGGGATTGCTGGCGGTGGCGTTGCTGGCGTTCGGCGTGCATGAACCGGAAAAAGCGGAAGCGCATAAACCGCTCAACCCGATCAGCCGCGCGAATCTGGCCCGTCTCGGCCCGGCATATTGGTGGGTGGTCGGCATCGGCGCGGTGTTCACGCTGGCGCGTTTCAGCGAAGCCTTCCTCGTGCTGCGCGCCGCGCAGGGCGGCATTGCCATCGCGCTGGTGCCGCTGGTGATGGTGGCGATGAACGTCATCTACGCAGCATCGGCGTACCCGTTCGGCAAACTGTCCGACGGCATGAGCCACACCAAGTTGCTGGCGCTGGGGCTGGCGGTGCTGGTCGCGGCCGATCTGGTGCTGGCGACCGACGACCACTGGACGACAGTATTGCTCGGCGTCGGTCTGTGGGGGGTGCACATGGGCATCACGCAGGGTTTGCTGGCGCGCATGGTGGCCGACGCGACGCCCGCCGACCTGCGCGGCACGGCTTACGGGTTCTTCAATCTGCTGAGCGGGCTGGCGATGCTGGTCGCCAGTGTGTTGGCCGGATTGCTGTGGGACAGCCTGGGCGCATCTTTCACCTTCTATGCGGGTGCTGTTTTCTGCGTAATCGCGGCGCTTGGCCTGGTTTGGCAGCCTGCCCCACCGGGGCGGTCAGCCTGACCGGTTCAGCGCAGATTTTCTTTGCGCTGTCGCTCAAGCGCATCGCTGCGATTTTCCCATGTCGAGTAGCATTCCAGTCCGCAGAAATGCACCACATAGTCCTGCGCTTCAAAACGCCTGGCTTCGGAGAGCGGGATTTCCTTGTGGCAAACTTCGCAGGGGATTTGCTCGGCAACGTTTGCCGGGCGGGGACGGGTAGTCATGGCACACCTCCTTCTTATGGTGTTGACGTAGGGCCAGACTAGCGCTGTTTGCAGCGGGCAGCAAGCGATTTCAATCCGGGCAATACGGGCTGGCAAATGGTTTCCCGCAAGCCTTTGCCGCCAATTACCATACTGAAAATAGTGCCGATTTTTTGCAATGCTCCGGGAATACTCGGGTAGAATTTGCCCCTGTTTTGCGCAAGCCTTTCGAAAAATCTGCTTGGCCAATCGAACTGGGTCGTTTTGCCGTAGTCGGAGTGCGCTGTATTGTCTGTTCCAGCGCAACCGTCACGGGGAGCGCTTGTTTACAAATTCCGGTCGCGTATGAATCAAACAAAATCAAGCCGTGTCGAGCCGCATGAAACCGCAACCGTGCAGGTTTGGGATCGCTTCCTCCGGTTTTTCCATTGGACGCTGGCGCTGTGCTTTGCCACGGCTTACATTTCCGGCGAAGTGCATGCGTCCACGCTGCACGAGTGGGTGGGATACCTGTTGTGCATCTTGCTGGCAGCGCGCGTGTACTGGGGATTCAGGGGCGGCGAATTTGCGCGCTTTCGCTCCTTCCTTTTTCCTCCCGGCGAGACGCTCGCCTACGGACGCGCGATGTTGAAGGGCAATCCCAAACATTACTTCGGACATAACCCGGCGGGGGCGCTGATGGTGTTCGCCATGTTCGGGTTGCTGGCCGCCATCTTTGCGTCCGGGCTGTTGACGCTGGGGACGATCGATTTCGAGGGGCCGCTGGTGTTCCTGGCAAACCGCGTGAGCGACGAGGCCAGCTATCTGTTCGGCGATCTGCACGAATTCCTGACGCATGCCGCCCTCGTGCTGGTGTTGCTGCACCTGGTGGGCGTGCTGGTGGGGAGTCTCCAGCACAGGGAAAACCTGGTGAGGGCGATGCTCACCGGAAAGAAGAAGATTCCATCGCAGTTCGACTCAAACCATAAAAACAAGTGAGGAGCGTTAAATGAAGGGTATCGTTTTCAAGAGTGTCGTTGCGTGTTGCATGGCGGCGCTGGCGGGAATTGCATACGCGCAGGATGCGGCATTCGAATTGCCGTCGGCATCCAGTGCCTATATCAAGGATTACGCGGCGTTCAAGCTGGCGGCGAACGATATGGAAGCGCCGGCCGGCAAACCGGGCAGCGCTGCACCCGAGGTCAAGAAATCGCAATTCGAGCCGGCCACATTTTCCGGCAGCAATGCGCACAAGTACCTGGGATTGGCGACCCTTGCGGGTGTGGTGCTGACGGGCATGGCCGCTCCCGACGACAACGAGTGCGAGACCGCCCCCTGCCCGCCGCCGCAACCGCGCGATACCAACGGCACGCATGCCAAGCTGGCGCGGGCCACGGTGGCGCTGGCGGCCGCCACGGTGGCGACCGGACTGGTCGCGCACTGGGACGACTTCCATTTCGAAGACGGCATCACCGATCCGGACAATCTGCATGCGTTGCTGGGCACGGCGGGCATGTTGACCATGGCGTACGCGGTGTCGAAGGCAGCCGATCCCTACAACAGCAACGGACACGCGGGCAAGGCCATCGCCGGGGCGGCGATGATGGCGGTGGCGGTCAAGATCACCTGGTAAGGAGGGGACGGGATGAAATGGCACAAATTACTGCTGGCGCTGGGCATGTTGGCGGCGGCGTCCGCGGCACTGGCGACGCCGGCGACCGATGAGTTGTTCGCGCGTTACAAGTCCGCGGGCGCGGCCGGCTTCGATGCCGAACGTGGCAGCAAGAACTGGAACAGGGAAGTCCAAGGCGAAGCTGGAGAAATGGTGTCGTGCACCGCTTGCCACGGCAAAGACCTGGGCAAGGAAGGTCGTCATCGCAAGACCGACAAGGTCATCAAGCCGATGGCGCCCAGTGTCAACAAGGAGCGCTACACCGATGCGAAGAAAATCGAGAAATGGTTCAAGCGCAATTGCAATGACGTTTGGAGTCGCGAATGCACGGCGCAGGAAAAAGGCGATTTGCTGAAGTTCCTGCTCGGCCAATAATGATGGGAGATATGAAGATGCGAACGAATTTCAAGGCAGCCCTGCTGGCAGCGGCATTGCTGATGGCGAGCGGTTCCGCGTTGGCGGAAACCAATTTCTGGCAGTGGCTGGTCAATTTTTCGCGGCAGAAGGAAGTGAAGCCGGTCGACAACAAGGCGTATCTGGAAGAGTGCGGTTCGTGCCATTTCGCCTATCAGCCGGGCCTGCTGCCGGGCAAGTCCTGGGCGAAGCTGCTGGACGAAAAGGCGCTGGCCGACCACTTCGGTGAGGATGCGACGCTGGACAAGGATGTGCTGAAGTCCATCCACGATTATGCGATGGAAAATGCGGCCGAGAAGTCCTGGTACAAACGCTCGCGCAAGATTGCGCTGGCGACGGAAGACGATGCCCCGCTGCGCATCACCGAGGTGCGTTACATCAAGCGCAAGCATCACGACATCCCCGAGAAGATGGTCAAGGGCAACAAGGACGTGAAATCGCAGGCCTACTGCAATGCCTGCCACACCAAGGCGGAGGAGGGCATCTTCGACGAGGACACCGTGGACATCCCCAACTTCCCGAACCGCGGCCACGATTGAAGTCGTGATCCGGTGAAGGCATCCGGAAGGGCAGCCAGCGCTGCCCTTTTTATTGCCCCTGCTTGCTTCGGCTGTTACAGTTCGACCACTCTGGGAGGAGTGGTATGGGGTGCCGGTATGATGTCAATTCGCCAAAGGGGTCACCATGCAAGAGCTACACGGGCAGCAGGAACACAGTTTCGAATTCAGCGGCAAGGGGTGGGAGTATTTCAAGATATGGATCGTCAATCTGGTTTTGACGATACTGACGCTGGGCATCTACAGCGCATGGGCCAAAGTCCGCCGCCTGCAGTATTTCTACCGCAACACCCGCCTGGCGGGAGCGAGTTTCGATTATCACGGCCAGCCCAAGGCGATCCTGAAGGGGCGCGTCATCGCCTTCGGCTTGTTCCTTTTGTATAACGTGACGCTCAAGCTGAATCCCATTCTGGGGTTGGCGGTCGGCCTCGTGCTCGTGGTGGTGATGCCCTGGCTGTTGATGCGCTCGTTGCGGTTCAAACTCTATAACAGCAGTTACCGCGGTTTGCGCTTCGGCTTCGTCGGCAAGGCCGGGGGCGCCTACGGCGCATTCCTGGGTTATCCCGTTTTGGCAGTACTGACTTTTTACCTGCTGGCGCCGCTGGCGCACCAGCGCATCAAGCGCTATCAACTGGACAACAGCCGCTTCGGTAACACCGCGTTCAAGTTCAACGGCTCGGTGAAGGGGTTTTACCTCATTTATCTGTCCGCCTTGGTAGCGATGATCGGTACGGTGCTGCTGGTTGTCACGCTGGCGATGATGTCCGCGACCGGCGCCGGGAAGGAAGCGATGGCTGCCGCGTTTGCGGCTGTCGGGCCGGTCGTCCTGCTCATCATGGTGGCGGCCATCCTGGTCATCAGCAGCCTGTTCATCGCCTATATGCAAAACCTGGTGTGGGGAAACACCGAGGTGGGGGCGCATCGCATTTTCAGCCACGTATCCGCGCGGCGTTTGCTGTGGATACGCGTGAGCAATTTTATCGGCATCGTGCTGACGCTGGGCTTGTTCACGCCCTTTGCGACCATACGCATGCTGCGCCTCCAGCTTGAGTCGATGGGCGTTGCGGTGAGCGGCGACTTGTCCGATTTCGTCGCCGGGCAGCAGCAACAGGCAAGCGCCACCGGCGAAGAAACCGCCGAGATGTTCGATGTCGACATCTCCTTCTAGCGCATCCCCGCAAGTCAACGCCGCCTATTACGACGGGCAGACCGCCGCCAGCCGGGCGGTGGTGCTGTCCGTCGACGGCAGCGATCTGGTGTTGCGCGGTGCTTCGTTTGAGTTACGCTGGCCGTTGCACGAAGTGCAGGTTTCCGAGCGTCTGGGCAGCACGCCGCGCCTGCTTGCCCATGCGGTAGACGGGCATTGCGAGGTGAGCGATCAGGCTGGCCTGGAAAAGTTGCTGGCACAAACGGGAAAGAGCCTGGACTGGCTGGAGCGCATGCAGCACAGCCTGCCCTGGGCGCTCGCCGCGGTGGTGTTGCTGGTGGTTTCCTTCGCCGCCGCCTATCGCTACCTGCTGCCGTGGGGGGCGGAGGTGCTGGCCTTGCGCATGCCGGATGCGGTGCTGCAAAAAATGGGAAGTTCCACGCTGGAAGCGCTGGATAAATTCGCATTGAAGCCGAGCAAACTCGATGCCGCGCGCCAGCAGGAACTGGCGGATGAGTTTGAACGGTTGCAAGCGCTGCCCGATACCCGGTTCAAGTATCGCATCATCTTTCGCAGCGCGCCGGAAATGGGCGCGAATGCCTTTGCGCTGCCCGACGGCACCATCGTGATGCTGGACGAATTGGTGGCGCTGACCCCGGACGATAACGAGATCATTGCCGTGCTGGAGCACGAGCGCGGCCACGTCGAACGGCGGCATGCCATGCGCATGGTGCTGCAAAGCTCGGCGGTCGGCCTGGTGATGACCTGGTACCTGGGCGATGTCAGTTCGCTGCTGGCGGCAGCGCCCGCGATCATCGCGCAGGCAAAATATTCGCGCGACATGGAGCGCGAGGCCGATGAATACGCCGAACGGGCATTGCAACTCAACGCGT
Organism: Nitrosomonadales bacterium; assembly: GCA_016235045.1. Taxonomy (GTDB): domain Bacteria; phylum Pseudomonadota; class Gammaproteobacteria; order Burkholderiales; family Gallionellaceae; genus Sideroxyarcus. The sequence continues at coordinate 83,418 of JACRME010000001.1, read as the reverse complement.
TATCGCCTTGCCTGCTGGCCACCATCCTCGACAAGCTGGAAGCTGCCCACCTTGCGGCCATGAAAACGGAAAACCAGCCCCCGGTTGCCGGACCGGAAAAACACACTGCGACCATGGATTACCTGTCCAGCCATCCCGCCACGCAGGAACGCATCGGCTTGCTGTGCCCTGCCAGATAAAGCAGCGAATCCGCGTGCTATCATCGCGCGCCATGAAAACCTTTTCCGATTCCCTGCGCCGTTTCCTGTTTGAACATGCCCCGCTGCGCGGCGAGATCGTGCATCTCGAAGCGACCTGGCAGTCCGTGATCGAACGGCATGACTATCCCGCCATCCTGCGCGACCTGATGGGAGAGCTGTGCGCCGCCGCCGTGCTGCTGGCCGCCACGCTCAAGCTCAAGGGCGCGATGGTGCTGCAGATCCACGGCAAGGGGGCGGTTAAACTGCTGGTGGTGGAGTGTTCCGGCGATCTGGAACTGCGCGCCACGGCGAAGTGGGAAGGCGATCTGCCGCAAGGCACGCTGCAGGATCTGGTCGGAGACGGACGCTTTGTCATCACGCTCGATCCCAAGGACGGCAACCAGGCATACCAGGGCATCGTCGCGCTGGAAGGCGAGAGCATCGCCGAGATGCTGCAGAATTACATGACGCGTTCGGAACAACTGGAAACGCGCCTGTGGCTGGCGGCGGACGGCCGGCATGCCGCGGGAATGCTGCTGCAAAAACTTCCCGGTCAAAGCGCCGGGGAAGATGCCGATGCATGGGAACGCGCAACGCAGATTGCCGACACGCTCAAACCGGAAGAGTTGTTGAATGTGCCTGCTGCCGAACTGGTGCATCTGCTGTACCACGAAGAGGATATACGCCTGTTCGAATCGCAGCCTGTGGTGTTCCGCTGCACCTGTTCGCGCGAAAACGTGGCGCGCATGTTGCGCATGCTGGGCAGGGATGAGGTGGATGCCATCATCGCCGAGCGCGGCGATGTCGAAGTGCACTGCGAATTCTGCAACCAGCGCTATGTGTTCGACCGCGTGGATGTCAATGCAGTGTTCGCCGATATCATGGCGATGGCGGCGAACAAGACGCTGCATTGATACAAGTCGTTATTTGCTCTTGCAGACTTCTTCCCTCCCTTCCGTTGCGACACAGGCCGGGTCAGGTTGTGGTGGCTTCAAATCTGCCCGCGTAGCGGAACAACTGGCCGAACAACGGATGTGTGAGCCGGAAATCCATGGCGAAATGCGTCTCATCCACCGCTTCTTCAACGATGGTGGTGTGCCCGAGCACCATCCATTCAGGGATCGGCAACAGTAGCCTTCCCAGCTTCACCACAAAGCGCACGCCCTGGTAATGGAGCTTGCCGTCTTCGACATGCACAGCCATCTGTAATCCCAGCACAGGATTGACGTATTCGATCATCTGGTTGCCGTCCGCCGAGACCCAGAAACTGTTGAAGAACACCGCGTTCCCATCGGGATAGGTGATGGTCCTGCGCCAGTGCTGGCGTTCTCCCACCACGGTCTTTTCAACAACGGTAGGCACTTGTTGTCCGCCACGATCAATCAATGCCCCCATGAGATGGAGAACACTGAGGTAAGGCTGCATGAAGCGGGGATACTCGATATCCATGTGGCCGTTGTCTATCGTCTTGCCTAAGCGGTAATGCGCTTGCAAGGCGGGGGGCAATTTGTCCCAATCTGCGCCCAAGGCGTTTTGCATCAAGCTATTCATGATTCGACTCCCGGAATGTTTTTGAAAACCATCATCGTCACCACCAGCACCATCGCGGTGAAAGCAGGCACGCCCAGCCAGAACCACCAGCGTGCCATTCTCCAATAGATGTCGGGCAACGGGGTGGCTTCTGCGACGGCAACGGCAGCTATCTTGTGCATGCGCATCTGCAACCACACCACCGGCAGCCAGCAAGCTCCGGCCAAAAAGAACAGGGACAGACTTGCGGCTATCCAGGGCGTCGTCAGCGGCAGACCGAGCAGATATACCATCCACAGGCCGCTGACAGGCTGGAAGATCACCGTCGGCGTGGTGAATATCCAGTCCGCCAGCACGACATGCCGGTTGGTGATGGCTATGTGTGCAACGTTGCCGCTGCGGTCGGCCATCCATTTGTAGAACGCACTGCCCAGCCCAGTACCGAACAAAAGCACCATGCTGAGGATATGCAGAGTCTTGATCGCGGTATAGCTCATGATGCGCTCCCTGAGTGCACGGCATCGGAAAAGAAAAGGCGGGGCTGAACGGCAAGCGGTTCGCGGCCGAGGAATTGAACCAGCGGTTGAACGTCCGCCCGATAACCGGCCTGCAGCATGCGCAGATTCACCGGTTGCAGCATCGGGCTGAAATGTCCCGCCACCCGCGAAATGGCCATCGCCAACCGGAACGGTATGTGGAATACCGGTGCCGGTAGAAGTCCTTGTGCCCGGCGCATCCATTGCAACCACTCGATGAACGTGACGGTTTCCGTGCCGAGGATATCCAGCGTCTTTCTTGTGTCCCGCGAAGTGAGGCAATGCATGACGGTATCCGCCACATCGCCGATGTGCACTGGCTGCAAATTCTGCAGCCCGTCGCCGATGACCGGGATCAGGGGCAATCTCGCCAGACGCATGAACAGCTTGGCACTCTTGCCGCCTTTGCCATAGATCAGCGACGGCCGCAGCACGAACCAGTCGAGATCGAGGCTGCGCAGCACATCATCGGCAGCACGCTTGCTCAGGTGGTAGGCCGAGAACGCCGTGTCGTCTGCGCCCAGCGCGGAGATTTGCACAACACGACGAACGCCTGCCTCGCTGCACGCGCGGAACAAGGCGGACGGTGCAAGGGTATGCAAAGGCTCAAAACGCTGTGTGCCTTGCTCGCCGATGATGCCCACGCAATTGATGACCGCATCGATATGCTTCAGTTGCGGCAACCAGTGTGCCGGGGTGGTCATGCCGGAAAAATCGATGCCGTGGTGGCGCGACACCGGCGTGACTTGATGCCCGGCGACGGCCAGCGCGGCTGCGATATTGCGGCCTATGAAGCCGTTGGCTCCGGTTAGCAGGACGTTCATGATGCGCCTCGTGACTTTTGCGGAGTCGTCACGAATCGGCCAAGGCGTTCTCCGACCATGTACAGACCGATCAATACCCCGCCCAAAGCCATGATCAGCGAGAAGCGCAAGGCATCCAGGGGGGCGCTGAAATGCGCGAACATGTCCACGGTCAGCACGAGTAACAGCGGGGCGATCAGCAGCATGACCTTGGTGTAGCTCAGCCAGAAGGCAGCCGCCAACTCGTCGGGACAGATCCGGCTCAGGACATCCATCAGCGGGCGGGACAGCACGTAGAGCACCGTGAGGCTGACGGCGATGCTGGTAAGTGATTCAAGCAACAGCAGAAGATAGTTTTCCATGTTGAGACTCCGTTCGGGTTGATGGAGTCCACAGTCTGGGGATTGCACGCTTGTTATTCTTCCGGTTTCATCTTTCCGGAACAGTTTTCTGTTCCGGAAAGATAGTTCCGGAGCAAGAAATCTGTGTGGTGAGCTATCTGGGTGTCTTATTGCGGGGATGGAGCTTGCGGTACTGGCCGGGAGTCATGCCTTCGATCTCGCGAAATGCCTCGTAGAAATTAGACTGTGCGGAAAATCCCACACTGAGCCCGACGGACAAGACCGAGGCGGAAGGCTCGTCCCGCAACATGGCCTTGGCGGCATCGATACGTTGCTCGCGCAGGTAGCGGGAAAATCCTTTGCCCAAGCGGGTGTTCATCAATTCCGACAACTGGTGGGGGCTGATCCCCAATTTGGCAGCCAGACCGGGCAGGCTCAGTTCCGCATCCTCATAGATATGTTCTGACTGCATCAGGGAGTTCAAGCCGGACAGCGCCGCATCGCAATCCACATTGGTGAGTGTGGAACTGGCGTAGGACTCCTGAGCCGCCTCGCTGACCTCTGTGGAGAGTTGCGGACGCAGACCGAGCGTGAGTTGCACCAGCAGGAAGGCCAAACCTATCGAAACGGCATAGAGGCTGAAGAACAGTTTCTCCGGCAATGCCGTCTGGATCAGACCGAGCACAGAAACCCCGATGGCGATGGCGAACACGCCGCCCAGCAGCATGAGTTCCAGGTGGAAATTGGACCGTTCGTGCCGCAGCGCAAACAGGCTGCGGGCAAGCCATAGCAGATAGCCTGCACCGACGATGAAGGCCGCAGGCAAGGCTGCTGCACCTGGGAGCCAGGGCGCAGCCACCACCGGCAACATATGCCATAGCTGCATCCATCGAATTCGTGATTCGTTCTGCGGGCGCAGCAAGGGCTGGCTGAACAGGTAAAAAGTCGGAGCGACCGCAAAGAGCGTCATGCGGTAAAGCGTCGTCTCAACCCATGCCTGATCGAGGTAAAGCCAGGCGAAGTGGGCGAGTTGCAAGCCGCACAAGGCCAGCATCAGAATCAGCCCCATGATCTTTGCGATCGTTTGATCTTGATAGTTTTCGCGGCGGAAGTGGATCAGTGCGAGAGTGAGCGCGCTGAACAGGGAAAAGCCGATCAGGAGCAGGGCGAGCGGAATCATGTGGTTGGTTTAGGACTGGCTGTAGCTGCTTTGATGCAATCCGTCTTATGCCGCAATTCTTTCGATTTTGGGCAGCTTGCGGCCCGAGTGTTCCGCCTGCCAGAGGTCGTAATCGGCCTGCATGTGCAGCCAGGTTTGCGCATTTCCGCCAAGCCACATTGCCAGGCGGATGGCGAGATCGGCGGAGACACCGGCGCGACCGTTGATGAAACGGGAAAGCTGCACGCGCGATACGCCGAGTCGTACTGCTGCCTCGGTGACGGTAATGCCGAGTTCCGGCAGGATGTCTTCCTTGATGATTTCGCCGGGGTGCGGCGGGTTGTGCATGCGTCCCATTTTGTTCTCCTGTCAGTGGTAGTCCTGATAATCCACCAGCACCGCATCCTCGCCTTCAAACATGAAGGTCAGACGCCAATTGCCATTGACCCATACCGACCAGTGATCGGCGAACTTTCCGCTTAACGGGTGGAGCCTCCAGCCCGGTTTGTCCATGTCGTCCGGCGTTGATGCTGCGTCCAGCATGAATAATTGGCGTTTTAGCCTTGCGGCATGGGCGGGTTGGATTCCCGCCTTGCTGCCAGTGTTGAAAAACAACTCCAGACCTTTATGGCGGAAAGTTTTTATCATGCTTGCAGTGTATCTCCTGTAGATACAGGAGGCAAGCGGAACGTGTCAGGGGAGGGCAGACATTGCAGGGGTCGGGAGGTGCGGCGTTTTCATTACCTGCCATGGGCAAGGCTACTTTCCCGCCATATCCAGCGCCACCGCCTCGGCCACTTCGATGCCGTCCACTGCCGCCGATAATATCCCGCCCGCATACCCCGCGCCTTCTCCTGCCGGATACAACCCCATGACGTTGATGCTCTGGAAGTCGTCGCCGCGCTTGATGCGCACTGGCGACGAGGTGCGCGTTTCCACGCCGGTCAGCACGGCGTCCTCCATGGCAAAGCCCTTGATCTGTTTCTCGAATGCAGGCAAAGCCTCGCGGATGGCGGCGATGGCGTAGTCGGGCAGGGCGGTGGAAAGGTCGGTGGGGGTCACCCCCGGCGTGTAGGTGGGGACGACTTCGCCCAGATGCGTCGATGGGCGTCCGGCCAGGAAGTCGCCGACGCGCTGTGCCGGCGCTGCATAACTCTTGCCGCCCAGTTCGAACGCGCGCGCTTCCCATTTGCGCTGAAACTCCATGCCCGCCAATACGCCGCCCGGGTAATCGTCCGGCGTGATGCCCACCACTATCCCGCTGTTGGCGTTGCGCTCGTTGCGCGAATACTGGCTCATGCCGTTGGTCACTACGCGGCCTTCCTCGGAAGTCGCCGCCACCACCGTGCCGCCGGGGCACATGCAGAAGCTGTAGACCGAGCGGCCGTTGCTGGCGTGGTGCACCAGCTTGTAATCCGCCGCGCCCAGCAGCGGATTGCCCGCATTCGCGCCGAGGCGCGCGCGGTCGATGACTGCCTGCGGATGCTCGATGCGGAAGCCGATGGAGAATGGTTTGGCTTCCATGTACACGCCGCGCCGGTGCAGCATTTCGAAGGTGTCGCGTGCACTGTGGCCGACGGCCAGCACCACATGCCTGGTTACAATGCGCACGCCATCCGCCAGCGCCACGCCGCATACCTGTCCGTTCTCGATCTCGATGTCCGTTACGCGGCTCTGGAAGCGTATCTCCGTGCCCAGTCTTTCCATTTCGTGCCGCATCTGTTCCACCATGCTGACCAGGCGGAAGGTGCCGATGTGCGGTTTGCTCACGTACATGATCTCTTCCGGTGCGCCCGCCTTGACGAACTCGGTGAGCACTTTGCGCCCGTAGAACTTGGGGTCCTTGATCTGGCTGTGCAGCTTGCCGTCGGAGAAGGTACCCGCGCCGCCCTCGCCGAACTGCACGTTGGATTCGGGATCGAGCTTGCCCTTGCGCCACAGTCCCCAGGTGTCTTTCGTCCTTTCGCGCACTTCCTTGCCGCGTTCGAGGATGACGGGTTTGAAACCCATCTGCGCCAGCAGCAGTCCGGCGAAGAGGCCGCAGGGGCCGGTGCCGATGACCACGGGGCGCTCAGTCAGGCCTTGCGGCGCCTGCGCCACCACCCGGTAGCTCATGTCCGGCGCGACCGCGACATGCGGGATGTTTTTTCCCAGCAGCGCCGCTTCGTTTTTCACCTCCACGTCCACGGTGTAAACCAGGACAACGGCGTTCCGTTTGCGGGCGTCATAGCCGCGACGGAACATGCTGAACGAAAGCAAATCGGAATTGGCGATGCCCAAGCGCTCGAGTATCGCGGTTAACAGGTCGTCTTCTGGGTGGCCGAGCGGAAGTCTGATTTCGGTGAGACGTAACATTTTTTGCATTCTACCGCTATGAACACTAGCGCTTGTCGTTTTCAGGGGTTGCTAACTATGGCTATAGTGGCAAATATATTTTGGTGTTAAGGTTATTATAGTATGAGTTGATTTTCTCGCATGGAATAACGAACTTCAGGAATGGCACCCAGTGACGTGATGAGCATGGCGATTCTACGCAGCGTTTGCGCGATGTTGGCAGCAGTTTGGACTGTCGGCGTTTTTGCCGAAACGCTATCCGAGGAAGAAGAGTTGGCGCTGGTTTACGGCGACAAGGCGACCGTCAGCATCGCTACCGGAAGTCGCCAGGATTTGCGCCGCGCCCCTTCGGTGGCATCGGTGGTCACCGCGGAGGACATTGCCGCCATGGGCGCCGCGGATCTGGACGAGGTGCTGGAAACCGTGCCCGGGCTGCATGTTTCGCACTCGTCGATCCGTTACGCTTCAACTTACATGATCCGCGGGCTGGGCGTCGGCAACCAGGCCAATCCGCAGATTCTGCTGCTGCAAAACGGCATTCCGATGACCACCATGTATAACGGCGACCGGGGCTCGGCCTGGAACGTCGTGCCGCTGGAGAATGTGGCGCGCATCGAGATCATCCGCGGTCCCGGTTCGGCACTTTACGGCGCCGACGCTTTCGCCGGGGTGATCAATATCATCACCAAGACTGCGGAGGATACGCCCGGCACCGAGTTCGGCATGCGGGTCGGCTCTTTCAACACCAGGGGTGTCTGGACCCAACATGGCGGTAACGCGGGGGAGGCGGAGGTGGCCGCATACCTGCGTGTCGGCAGCAGCGACGGGATCAAGGAGGTAACCCGTGCCAAGTCCAGTCCGGCACCGGGATCGGTCAGCACCGACTACGATGCGGTGGACGGCGGCCTGAATCTCGCCTACGACAAATGGCGTTTCCGTGCCGGTTATAAATTGCGGGATAACGTGGGCACGGGTGCAGGTGTGTCGTCCGCCCTCGATCCCGCGAGCAAGAGCCGCGCCGAACACCTTACTTCCGACATTTCCTGGACCGATCCCCAGTTCGCGCAAGATTGGAGCGTGGGCGTGACGGCCGGTTATCTCTATTACTCGATGGAGTATCGGGACAACGTGATGTTGCTGCCCCCGTCGGCAAGGCCGCCGGACGGATTGATCGGCGGGCCCAACCAGTGGGAGCGGCAACAGCGGCTTTCCGCTTTTGCCGCCTATTCCGGCTTGGCCGACCACAGCATGCGCCTCGGGCTGGGGCACGACGATCTCGATCTATACAGAACCAAAACCATCAAAAATTACCTGTTCGATGCGTCGGGAGTCCCGGTCGTCACCGGCCCGCCAACGGACTATTCGGACATTCAACCCCACATCCGCCCGCAACAACGTCAGGTGAGTTACGCCTATGTGCAGGATGAGTGGCGGTTTTCCCCCGACTGGACGTTCACTGCCGGGGTGCGGCACGACCAGTATTCCGATTTCGGCGGCACCACCAATCCGCGCGCGGCCCTGGTGTGGGAAGCGGCATACAACCTGAGTGCCAAACTACTCTACGGCCGCGCTTTCCGTGCCCCTTCCTTTAACGAACTGTACGGCATCAACCCGGTGGCGAACGGCAACCCGAACCTGGGCCCGGAAACCATCGGTACTTCCGAGGCGGCCGTTTCCTGGCAGGTGAATCAAGACCTCCAGATGAACCTGGGGGTGTTTCGCTATGACGCCAAGGACATTATCCGGCTCGTTGGCGGCTATTTCACCAACATCGGCGGCGTACATGGCAGCGGAGCGGAGCTGGAATCGGTATGGGATATCGATCGCGGCGTCCGCCTGACGGGCAACTATTCGTTTCAGGAGTCCGTCGACGAGGAAACCCAGGCCGATGCAGGTTATGCACCGCACCACCATTTATTCCTGCGCGGGGATGCGCGTCTTTCCTTAAGCTTGATGGCAAGCATGAAAATCAACTGGATTGCGGATCGCAAGCGCGCCGTGGGCGATGCGCGCCCGGAGGTCGCCGACTTCAAAACGGTGGATCTATGCCTGCGTACCGGGCAGACCGACATTCCATGGGATTTCGCCGTGTCGATCCGCAACCTGTTCAATGCCCGCGTGCTGGAGCCTACCCTGGCTCCGGGAACGGCCTTGCCCGACGACTTGCCGATGGCGCGGCGATCGTTCCATATTCAGGCGATCTTGTATCTTTGATGCCGGCGCGCGGACTCCGCGGCGCCGTCCGGCGAACCTGAATTTTCAGGCCCGAAACCATTCACCTGCCTGCAGAAACCATCCCGCAGGTATGCAATTGATCTTGCTTGTGGTGCGTTGCGGGCATTGCTGGTAGATTGCCTAGCCTCATCGCGATGACCGAAATCGATTCAAATGGCAAAAGCAAAAACCATCTATAGCTGCACCGAATGCGGCGGACAATCCCCCAAATGGCAGGGCCAGTGCCCGAACTGCGGCGAATGGAACACGCTGGTGGAGGCGGTGGCGGAAGCCATGCCCGCGGCGGGCAAGAACCGCTACAGCGCCCTGGCGGCCTCGGGCAAGCTGCAGCAACTGGCCGAGGTGGAAGCGAGCGAAGTGTCGCGTACCCCCACCGGCATCGCCGAGTTCGACCGCGTGCTCGGCGGCGGGCTGGTGGAAGGGGGCGTGGTGCTGATCGGCGGCGATCCCGGCATCGGCAAATCCACCCTGTTGTTGCAGGCGTTGGCACACCTTTCCACTTCAAAAAAAGTTCTTTACGTCAGCGGCGAAGAGTCGGCGCAGCAGATCGCGCTGCGCGCCAAGCGTCTCGCGCTGGATGCGCGCGAAGTGCATCTGCTGCCGGAAATTCAACTGGAAAAGATTCAAGCCACCGTCGCCCACGAAAAGCCGGACGTGGTGGTGATCGATTCCATCCAGACCGTGTATTCCGAACAGCTCACTTCCGCGCCCGGCTCGGTGGCGCAGGTGCGCGAATGCGCGGCACAACTCACGCGGCTGGCGAAGAGCAGCGGCGTGACCATCATCCTGGTCGGCCATGTCACCAAGGAAGGCGCGCTGGCCGGGCCGCGCGTGCTGGAACACATCGTCGATACGGTGCTGTATTTCGAGGGCGACACCCATTCCAGCTTCCGCCTGATCCGCGCGTTCAAGAACCGCTTCGGCGCGGTGAACGAACTGGGCGTGTTCGCCATGACCGAGAAAGGGCTGCGCGAAGTGAGCAACCCCTCCGCGCTGTTCCTGTCGCAGCACGGCGCGCAAGTGCCGGGATCCTGCGTGATGGTCACGCAGGAAGGCACTCGTCCATTATTGGTGGAGATTCAGGCGCTGCTCGACGAAGCGCATTCGCCCGTGCCGCGCCGCCTGTCGCTGGGGCTGGAACAGAACCGGCTGGCCATGCTGCTCGCCGTGCTGCACCGCCACGCGGGCATCGCCTGCTTCGATCAGGACGTGTTCATCAACGCCGTGGGCGGCGTCAAGATCACCGAGCCGGGCGCCGATCTGGCCGTGCTGCTGGCGATTGTTTCCTCGCTGCGCAACAAGCCGCTGCCGGAAAAAATGGTGGTATTCGGCGAGGTCGGTCTGGCCGGCGAGGTGCGGCCGGTGCAACGCGGGCAGGAACGCCTGAAGGAAGCCGCAAAACTGGGTTTCACCCACGCCATCATTCCCAAGGCCAACGCGCCCAGGCACAAGATCGACGGCATGGAGATCATCGCGGTGGAACGGGTGGACGAGGCGGTGGAGAAAATGCGCTAAATTGCAATGAATGTGTTGTCCTGTCGTTCAGGGCGAAACTGACTCATTAACACGGATTGGAGGCCGGAAATGAAAACAGTGAAGCTTTCCAGGCAACTTGAGTCCCGTTTTCGGCAGGCCGAGAGGATCGTCCGCGAATATTTTTCCAAGCGGAACGAGGATCCGTCCCGCGGCGAGATTGAAATTTCCGGCGAACATTATTTCCTGCTGCGCACAGCCTCGTTCTCGGTCAACTTGTTCCAGACGATTTCCGCGCTCTTTTTTGAACTGGGGATGGCCGATGCACAAGCGATTGCCAAACGCATATTGTTTGACATGGCTCATGCGACCGGCAGGCAGGATGCGAAAGCCTTTCAGGCCAACATGCCGGAGGGCGATCTGCTGGATAAACTCTCCGTCCTTTCCGCTCATTTCGCCCATACCGGATGGGCGTCCGTGGATATTCTTCCCGAATCGCACCCCAGTCCGGACAACGACTTCTGCCTGATTTACGATCTCCCTCATTCCTCCGAGGCGGATGCCTGGATCAAAGCAGGGGGGCACAGCGACGCCCCTGCCTGCATCATGAGCGCCGGATATTTCTCCGGCTGGTGCGAAGAGAGTGCCGGGCTTCTGCTGGAGTCGACGGAAATATTGTGCCGGGCGCGCGGCGATGAAACTTGCCGCTTCATCATGGCGCCGCCCCCCAGGATGGAAAACCATGTAGACACCTATCGGCAGCAGCGGCCGGATTTGAGCACGGCCAGTATGCGGAACGAGCACTCAGGCTATTTCAGGAGCCAACTGTTCGAAGAAGCCCTGCGGCACACCAGCGAAGCGATCGTGGTGATCGACACGGACTTGCGTTTTACCTACATCAATCCTGCCTTCACCCAGCTATTCGGGTATACCCCCGAGGAAGTCGCAGAAAAGACCATCGAGATCATGTTGCCGCCGCAAACCAGCCGCGCAATCACGCCGGCTGAGACACGGCAGATCGCAATTGCCGAGGGCGAGTTCCATGGGGAAACCCTGCGTTGCGCCAAGGATGGGCGGCTCATCCCCGTGCTGCTCACCGTCACGCCCATGCGGGCAGAGCCGGACCGGATTACGGGTTTCGTCGGCACCATGACCGATCTTTCGGAGGTCAAGCGCGCCGAAAACGCCCTGCGCGAAAGCGAGGAGAAATTCCGCTCCGCCAGCGCAGCCGCCCAGGATGCCCTGATCATGGTCGACGCAGAAGGGCTGGTCTCGTTCTGGAATGCGGCGGCGGAAAAGATATTCGGCTATCGCGAGGAGGAAATTCTCGGCAAGAGTCTGCATAGTATGCTGGCTCCCGATAAGTACCGTGAAGCCTATATGGCGGGGTTCTCCAATTTTCTGTCGACCGGGCAGGGCAACGCCGTCGGCAAAACGCTGGAGCTGGAAGCGATCAGGAAAGGCGGCGAAGTATTCCCCATCGAGATATCGCTCTCTTCGGTCAAGCACGGCGACCATTGGCTGGGCATCGGCATCGTTCGCGACATCACCGAGCGCAAGCGGGTGGAGGCGGAACTGAGCCTGTTTCGCACATTGCTGGATCATTCCAACGACGCCATTGAAATGCTCGACCCCGCGACGCTGCGCTTTCTCGACGTGAATGAGGCATCGTGCCGGAACCTGGGCTACACCCGGGATGAACTCCTGTCCATGAGCGTTTACGACATTGCGCCCGATTTAAACGAAAGTGTGCGAACGGAAATTGACGAGCAGATCAAGAAGACGGGAACTGCGCTCTTTCAAAGTATTCACCGGCGCAAGGACGGATCGACTTTCCCGGTTGAAATCAGCCTGAGGGCAGTCGAACTCGACAGGCCCTATGCATTGACCATTGTCCGCGATATCACCGAACGCAGGCGTTCGGAAATCGAGTTGCAGGAACACGTTGAGGAGCTCAACCGGTTCAATCGGGAGTTGAAGGAGCTCAACGGCAAACTGGGACAGGCGCAAAGCCAGTTGGTGCAGTCGGAGAAAATGGCCTCCATCGGCCAACTGGCCGCCGGCGTGGCGCACGAGATCAACAACCCCATCGGCTACGTCTCTTCCAACATCGGCACGCTGGAGAAATACCTGAACGAACTATTGAGCGTTCTCGATGCCTACGAAAAAGCCGAGCCTTCGCTCGACGAGGCATCCAGCAAGGAGATCGGCAACCTCAAACGGCGCATAGACATCGCCTACCTCAAGCAGGACGTAAAAGCCCTGCTCACCGAGTCGCACGAGGGCATCAACCGGGTGAAGAAGATCGTGCAGGACCTCAAGGATTTTTCCCATGTGGACAAGGACGAACACTGGGCGCTGGAAGACATCCACAAAGGGCTGGAAAGCACCCTCAATGTCGTATGGAACGAACTCAAATACAAGTGCACGGTGGTAAAGGAATACGGCGAGCTGCCGCTCGTGGAATGCCTGCTCCCCCAGCTCAACCAGGTGTTCATGAATCTGCTGGTGAATGCCGCGCAGAGCATCGACGAGAAAGGAACCATCACCCTGCGCACCGGAACGCAAGGCGAGCGCGTGTGGGTGGAAGTGGCCGATACGGGCAAAGGCATTCCGCCGGAAAACATTCCGCGGCTCTTCGATCCTTTTTTTACCACCAAACCCGTGGGGCAGGGCACGGGTCTGGGGCTTTCCGTTTCCTACAGCATCGTGAAAAAACACCACGGCGAGATCACGGTCGCCAGCACTGCGGGAGCCGGAACTGCATTCCGCGTCTGGCTGCCTGTCCGCCAAATACCCTGGTAGCGCAAAGGATTTCAATTTGGTCTTGGAGGCACGAGAAGTGCGTGCATTTCAATCGTTTCCCATTAAAATCCTTGCATGAGCGTTCCCGGCGAATACAAGTCGACCGCGATACCTACAGTGTAAAGGCAGGCCATGGGAAAGACCCGGTTAGAGGCGTTCAGCGACGGTGTGCTCGCCATCATCATCACCATCATGGTGCTGGAGCTGAGGGTGCCGCACGGTACGGATTGGCTGTCTTTGCAGCCCTTGCTGCCGGTCTTCCTGAGCTATGTGCTCAGCTTCGTTTACATCGGGATCTACTGGAACAACCACCACCACATGCTGCACACGGTGCAGCGGGTAAATGGCAGCATCCTGTGGGCCAATCTGCATTTGCTGTTCTGGTTGTCGCTGATACCGTTTGTGACCGGGTGGATGGGCGAGAACCATTTTGCCGCCTTACCGACAGCCTTGTACGGAGTAGTGCTGTTCATGGCGGCGGTGGCTTACCTTATACTGCAGCATTGCATCATCGCGGCGCACGGCGGCAATGAATCGTTGCTGGCCAAGGCGGTCAAAAATGACCGCAAGGGCAAGGTCTCGCAATTGCTGTATGCCGTCGCCGTTCCGGTCGCCTTCTGGAACCAGTGGATATCCGACGCCCTGTATGTGCTGGTTGCGATCATCTGGTTGATACCCGACAGGCGTATCGAGCGGATACTGGAAGAAAAATAACCGATCATTTAACTGTCTGTATACCCATGCCAACCACCGACACATCGCGCCTCACCCACCATCACGCATTCAACACCGGCAACCCGGCTGCCGAGCGCGGCACCCGCGCCGTGATGTGGATCACCGCCACCATGATGGTGGTGGAGATCGTGGCCGGGTGGTGGTTCAACTCGATGGCATTGCTGGCGGACGGCTGGCACATGAGTTCGCATGCGTTCGCCATCGGGCTGAGCGCCTTTGCCTATGGCGCGGCGCGGCGTTATTCCGATGATCCGCGGTTTGCTTTCGGCACCTGGAAAATCGAAATCCTGGGCGGCTTTGCCAGCGCCATCTTCCTGCTCGGCGTTGCCGCCATGATGGTCTTCAGTTCGGTCGAGCGGCTGTTCTCGCCGCAGCCCATCCACTATCGCGAAGCGATCTTTGTGGCCGTGATCGGCCTGCTGGTCAATATCGCGTGTGCGGTGATACTGGGCAGGTCGCAGGGCGGGCATCACCACCACGAGCACGGCGGGCATGATCACCATCACGATCATCACCATCATCACGACCTGAACCTGAAATCGGCCTATTTGCACGTCATCGCCGACGCGGCCACTTCTGTGCTGGCCATCGTTGCGCTGGCGGGCGGGTTGATTTACGGCTGGTCGTGGCTGGACCCGGCGATGGGCATTGTCGGGGCGACACTGGTGGCGATCTGGGCGAAAGGGTTGTTGCTGGATACCGGCAAGGTGTTGCTCGACCGGGAAATGGATCACCCCATCGTCGACGAGATACGCGAAGTCGTGGAACAGCTGGAACATGCCGACGGCACCAGGATCGTCGACCTGCACGTCTGGCGCGTCGGCACGGAAGCCTATAGTTGCGCCGTGACCATCGCGACGCGCAGCGATACCTTGACGCCGGATCAAGTGCGCACGCTGCTAGGCCAGCACGAAGAGATCGTGCATACGACCATCGAGATACACCGTTACGGCTGAAGCAGTGCGGCAAGCGTGCGCAGGCACGCCCGCCCGATTCCTCAGCGCATGGCGAACGTCAGGCAATTCGCTTCGTTGTGAACCATCCCCACCTGCACGCTGTCGGCCATGCATTCGAAGTCCTCGTTATGCTTGCAGGTGCCGGTCTTGCAGGCGCCGATACCGGCAATCCGGTTAACCGACTTGGCATGCTGCGATGCCCCCATAAAGGTGTCGCATCCCGGGTGGGTGGCATCCCCGATGGTGATGGCGCGTGCATGGCAGTTGCTGTTCACGTTATAGGCGCACTCGTTGACGGCGCACTTGGCGACCATCGGCATTTCAAGCGTGACTTTTTTCATGGTTGGGCTCCTTTTCAATGATGGAACGGGCCGCCGGAACGGACTGGCGGAACACTTCGTAACAAAGACAGGAAATTGGCGGAATGCCGCATCCACCCGCACGTACTGTCGTTCGCACGCCAGTCTTGAGTTGGTAGATTCAGCAACGACGATCATGTGCCGAGCAGGCGCAGACTGCCATCGGCGTTTGCCTGATTCTGGCGCAAGAAGAATGGAAATTTGCCGTCGGTGTTTGTCCGATGGAAGATGATTTCCCGAGTACCGATCCATAGGGGACTGTTATGCCGGCTTCCCCGATGCCGCCGGATTGAGGCGCGGGTGTGTCTCTTCGCCGAACAGCCAGAGTATCCCGCCCGACAGGAACATCGACACCGCCACGAACCAGAACGCCGCTTCCACCGAGCCGCTGAAATGCGCGGCGATGCCCAGTCCCAGCGCGCCGATGCCGTAGCCCAGGTCGCGCCAGAAGCGGTAGATGCCGATGGCCGAGCCGCGCCAGTTGGGGTGCGAAATGTCGGCCACCGCGGCCGAAAGATTCGGATACAGCAATGCCATGCCGAAGCCGGAGACGGCGGCGGACAGCGACCACCACGCCATGCCCTCGTCGAGCAGCATCAGCGCCACGCCCGCGCCGCAGATCCACATACCAAGTACATTTGGAATGTGGCGACCGATGTGATCAGACAATTTGCCGGTGAAGAATTGCGAGCCGCCCCAGACGAAACCGTACACGCCGACGATCCAGCCGATGTCGGGCAGGCTCACGCCGCGCTGGTAGAGGAACACCGGATAGAACACCCACACCAGCGCATCGACGAACTTCTCCACCAGTCCGGCCTGGCTGATGGCGGCGAGGCGTTTGTCGCGCCAGGACACCAGCGTGAACACCTCCCACGTTGTCGGCTGCGCGGCGATGTTGGTCGGGAAGCGCGCCAGCGGCCCCGTGCCAATGCCCGCCTTGTGTTTTGCCGCCTCGCTCTTCGCCCAGGGCAGCGTGTCCTTGACCCACAGCAGCGTGAGCAGCATGGCCAGCAGGATGGTGGTCATGCCGAACAGCAGCAGCCCAGAGCGCGGCCCCAGCATGGTCGCCAGATAGGCGGTGATGATCCCCGCCAGCGCCAAACCGACATAGCCGGAGAATTCGTTGAGGCCGATGGTCAGGCCGCGCTGGTCGGCGCGGGTGATGTCCAGCTTGGAGGTCTGCGTCATCGACCAGGTTAATCCCTGATTGATGCCGAGCAGCACCGTGGCGGCGACGATCCAGCTCCACGACGGCGCGAAATAAACCAGCAGGGGAATGGGCAGCGCCGCCGCCCAGCCCAGCAACAACACCTGCTTGCGCCCGATGCGTTCGGACAAACGTCCTGCGACGAAATTAAGCGTGCCCTTGACCAGACCGAAGGCCACCACAAAGGCGGTGAGCAGCATGAACGAGTTTTTCGGCACGCCGAATTCGGATTCGGACAATGCGGGCACCACCGTGCGCATCATGCCGATGGTGAAGCCCACCAGCATGACCTGCAATAGTTGATGCAGGAACTGGTCGAGGTTGGCGCGGATGCCGTGGGTCAGGTTTGCGTGTTGCATCGTCATCAACTTTCAAAAACATTTGGCTGTAGGGTGGGCACGGTTTGTGTGCCCACGCGGGTTCACGTCGCACATACCGCGTGGGCACCAAAGGCGTGCCCACCCTACGGTTCAGCCCGCGAGATTGGCTGCAACCATCCTGTCCATCTCGGCCGGGCGCGGCGGGATATCCTTGAGCAGGTACTCGACGAAGGCATTCTTGTCCATCGACAATCCCGGATTCCAGCGTTTCTCGAAACCGATGGTAGAACTGGGTTTGCCGGAAATGCCTGCACCGCACACGCTGCCCGCCTGATGGCCGGGGAATATCTCGACTTCGCCGGACAAGTGCAGCAACTTGGCGTGGATGCTGTCGTAGAGTTGCGCCGCCATCTCCTGCTCGCGACCCAGCAGGTCGGGACGACCGATGGAACCAACGAACAGAGTGTCGCCGGTGATGACGAACCAGGGCAACTCGCCGCGGCGCATGTCGGTCACCAGCAGGCACAGGCTGTCGGGTGTATGGCCGGGCGTGTGCAGCACTTCGACATTGACGTTGCCGAGGTTGAGCGACTGGCCGTCGCTCAACGGTTCGAAATCGAATTTGACGCGGCCTTTGTCGGACTCGTGCAGGCAATAGGGCGCGCCGACCATCTGTGCGAGTTTCCTGCCGCCGGAATAGTGATCGGCGTGGACATGGGTGTCGATGACGTAGTTGATGGTGACATTGGCCTTTTTCGCTTCCTCGATGTACCACTCCTCGTCGCCCGCGACCACGTCCACCGCCATGGATTTGCCCTTGGTGCCGCAGCCGAAGAAATACGACAGTGAAGACTCTTTTGTTGCCAGTTGTTTGAAAAACATCGCGCTCTCCCTAATTTCAGACTTTCGAATTGAATAATCACAACCCATTTGCCACAGAGGACACAGAGACCACAGAGAAGACAGCTTCCACAATCAGGGCGCAGTGTTGAAATAACTGCCCGCCCTCTCTGTGTACTCTGTGTTCTCTGTGGCAAATAGTCTTTTAGAACACCAGAACCTTGTCCGCCCACATCGTCCACTCGGCCAGTTCCGACAGCGTGCCGCGATGCGTCCCGTCGGCGATATCGCCATCGCCCATGCCGCGCGCATCCATGCAGGTGCCGCAGATGCCGACCTCGCCGCCGTTGCGGACCACATTGCCGATCATCACCTCGACGTTGTAGAAACCCTGGGGTACCTTCTGATTGCGGTGCGCGGAAGATGCGCCGTCGCCGATCAGAAAGACGCGTACTGCACTGTCCGGCTGCTTGGTCACCGCACCCGCCAGACGTAGGCCGTTGTAAGTGCGTTCGCTGCCGTACGGGGCATCGTTGAGGATGAATAAAGTCTTCATGACAAACCTCCTTGGCGATTAACAATCCAACAATCATTGGAATGATTAAAGCATTGGCTGTTAAATACTGTCAAGATGAATTACAGTTATGTTCATACATTCCACCATTCAATGGATTGATCCGATGAAAAGCGCGCGCAAGATCAAAGACCTGCTGTACGAACAAGTGGCCCGGATAGGCAAGGTTTTTTCCAGCCCCAAACGTCTGGAACTGATCGAATTGCTCTGTCAGGGCGAGAAAACGGTGGAGACGCTGGCAAAAGAAGCTTCCATCAGTGTGAAGCTGACCAGCGCGCATTTGCGCGAATTGCGCATGGCGCAGTTGGTGGAGACGGAGCGGCAGGGCAAGAACATCTATTACCGTCTGGTAAACAAATCGGTGGCCGACTTGTGGGTGCAGATCCACACGCTGGCGGAAGAGCGCCTGATCGAATTGCAGATGTCGTTGCAGAAGATCGCGACACAACCGAACGATCTGGTGCACAGCGACCGCGACAGCCTGATGAAAGCCGCGCGCAAGGGCGAGGTGGTGGTGCTCGATGTCAGGCCGTCGGAAGAATACCTGAACGCGCATCTGCCGTTCGCGAGGTCGATACCGCTGGAAGAACTGCGTCAGCGCCTGGGCGAGTTGCCCAAGGATCGCGCCATCGTCGCCTACTGTCGCGGTCCCTATTGCCTGCTGGCAGTCGATGCCGTCGCCTTGCTCCAGCAGGAAGGCTACTCAGCAGTGCATCTGCGCGAAGGCGTGGCCGAATGGGCGGTCACCGACAAGAGATGAATACACTCCGGCCAGGGCAGGGACATTCCTGCCCTTGGCCATGCGACGGCCCGCGATGCATCAATCGCCGGCTGCGCGCAGTTCCTTGATGGACTCGCGCAACACGTGCAGCGACGAGCGCAGGAACAGCGCGGCCAGCGCCAGGCCGACTGTGATGTCCGGCCAGCCGGACTGGGTCAGCCACACGCCCGCAGCGGCGAACAGAACGGAAGTGTTTGCGATGATGTCGTTGCGTGAGCACAGCCACACCGAGCTCATGTTGATGTCATCCTCGCGGTGGCTCCACAGCAGCCAGAAACAGATGCCGTTGGCGGCCAGCGCCAGCAAGCCGATCGCGCCTATCGCTTCGAACATGGGGAGTTGCGGAACAACGATGCGGTAGACAGCCTGTCCCAGCACGAACAGCCCGAAGCCCAGCATGATGAGCCCCTTGAACAGCGCCGCCTTCGCCTTCATCCTGGCGCCGCGCGCCACCACGTACAGGCTGAAGCCATACACCAGCGCATCGCCCAGCATATCCAGCGAATCCGCCACCAGCGAAACAGAGTGCCCGATCAATCCCGCCGTCAGTTCGACCACGAACATGACGGCATTGATCGCCAGCACGATCTTGAGCGTGGAGCTCTGGCGTCCGCGCAACGCTTCCAGTTCGCAAGCCTTGTCGTTGCAGCAATTTGCCATTTCCCTCTCCAGTTATTAATTCTTGGGGCTGATTTTTACAATCATCCACTGATTTTTGTCGCCCTGCATCATTTCAAAGCGGAATGCTATCGCCGAGATTATATCGAGCCCACATCATCCCATGAGAATGAGGGACTCAGTACCAGAATCGCACCCCGGCGACGACTTGCGTCACGTTGGCGTCTTCACCGGCGGCCCGCGCGTAATCCGCGGTTCCCCCGAACCTGGCAGCTTGTTCTACGCCGATGTAGGGGGCGAACTCGCGCCGTATCTCGTAGCGCAGGCGCACCCCAACGGCAAGATCGGACAAGCCGCTGCCCAGTGCGCGCGCGGCGTCGCCCCGGCCATAGAAATTCGCTTCCATGCGCGGTTGCAAAACCAGCTTCTGCGTCAGCAGCAACTCGTATTCCGCCGCAAACCGGAATGCCGTGCGTCCCTGTGTGCCGACATAAGCGGTGGCGTCCACTTCGAACCAGTAGGGCGCCAGGCCCTGGATGCCGAAGGACAGCCAGCCACGGCCCGGCGCGGTGCCGCTGTCGTAGCGCACGCCGAGTTGCGTGTCCCAGTAGGCGGCCAGCGCGTGCCCCCAAAGCAATTCGGTGTGCGCATCGTGCAGTTTGCCGCCGTCGATGTCGCCCTCGGCCTTGAGCACGGCGCGGTCATAGTCGCGTCCGAAGCGGGCCTGCAGCTCATACGCCGTGGACGAGTTGCCGCGCGCGTGCACACGTTCGAGCCGGTCGATCAGCAGCGAGCCGAAATTTTCCTCGTCCCCCATACGCGGTCGCGGAATCGGGCCGAAGTCCTGGCCCCCCGAGTAGGCATGCGGGTCGCGCGCATCGGGTGGGGCGCTGCCGCCCTGCATGTGGCCGTGATCCATCGCGCCTTGATCCATGCCCGGCATGGCCTCTTCCGCCCGGACGGAAGTTGCGCCCAGCGCCAATACGGCGGCAGTGATAAGCATTAACGTAAAACTTGCGCAGCGATTCGTTCGCCCCCTCGCCCGCTTGCGGGAGAGGGTTGGGGAGAGGGAAACGGGCATGGCGGGTTTCATTATCAAGGGTGGAACACTTGCAATGCCCGTTCGGTTGTTCGTCATTTTGTTCTCCGTTGTCCGATGGCACCGCATTCAGGCCACGACCACTTCGCGGAACATGCCCGCATGCATGTGCAAGAGCAGGTGGCAGTGCCAAGCCCAGCGGCCCGGGGCGTCGGCGGTGACGAGAAAGGCGATGCGCTGCGCCGGTTGCACGTTGACGGTGTGCTTGCGCACCTGGAAGTTTCCGTCCGCGCTTTCCAGTTCGCTCCACATGCCGTGCAGGTGCATGGGATGGGTCATCATCGTGTCGTTGACCAGGATCACGCGCAGGCGCTCGCCCTGGCGGAAATGCACGGGCGTGGATTTGCCGAACTCGAGGCCGTCGAGCGACCAGGCGTAACGTTCCATGTTGCCGGTGAGATGCAGCTCGATCTCGCGCAGGGGGGCGCGCGCATCGATCGGCCCGCCGAGGGTGTGCAGGTCGGCGTAGGTCAGGACGCGGCGGCCGTTGTTGCGCAGACCGATGCCGGGGTCGTCCAGGTTGGTGCGCGGCGTATCCACGCGCATGTCGGTGCTCGGGCCGTATTCGCTGCGGGCATGGCGCACCGGAACGGGTTCGCTCGTCGCCATGCCGCCGCCGTGCGCACTGTGATCCATGGCCATGCCGCCATGGTCCATACCGGCCATGCTGCCGTGGTCCATGCGCTCCATGCTGCCGTGGTCCATGCCTTCCATGCCGCCATGATTCATGCCCTCCATGTTGCCGTGATCCATCGCCGCCATGCCGCCGCCCATGTCGCCCATCATGTCCCCCATACCGAGTGGTTCGGGTTTGTCCGGCGCGGGAACCGCAGCCGTCATGCCGGCCTGAGTTGCCAGCGTACCGCGCGCATAGCCGGTGCGGTCCATCGCCTGGGCGAAGATTGTGCAGGCGGCGTCAACCGGCGTGACCAGCACGTCATAGGTCTCGGCCACGCCGATACGGATTTCATCCACATCGACCGGTTCGACGTTCTGGCCATCGGCCTGCACCACCGTCATCTTGAGTCCGGGTATGCGCACATCGAAGAAAGTCATCGCACCCGAGTTGATGAAGCGCAGCCGCACCGTCTCGCCGGGGCGGAACAGCCCGGTCCAGTTGCCGGTGGGCGTGGTGCCGTTCATCAGGTAGGTGTAGGTGTACGCGGAAACATCGGCCAGATCGGTCGGGTTCATGCGCATCTCATTCCACATTTTGCGTTTGTCGAGCGCGGACTTGAGGCCGTCGCGCGACACATCACGGAAGAAATCGGCCGCCGTGGGCTGGTTGAAGTTGTAGTAGTCGCTCTGCATCTTGAGCTTGTGGAACACGCGCATCGGGTCTTCATCGCTCCAGTCGGACAACTGCACCACGTAGTCGCGGTCGGCGCGGATCGGGTCGGCGCCGGCCGGGTCGATGACGATGGCGCCGTACATGCCGGTCTGCTCCTGCATGCCGGAATGGGAGTGGTACCAGTAGGTGCCGCTCTGCGCCACCTTGAAGCGATAGGTAACGGTTTCCCCCGGCGCGATGCCCGTGAAGCTGATGCCCGGCACGCCGTCCATTTGATATGGCAGGAGGATGCCGTGCCAATGGATGGAAGAGTCCTCGGCGAGACGGTTGGTGACGCGCAGGGTGACGATGTCGCCCTCGCGCCAGCGCAACGTGGGGGCGGGGATGGAGCCGTTGATCGTGGTGGCCAGGCGCGGTCTGCCGGTGAAATTGACCGGCGTCTCCGCGATGGTGAGATCGAACTCGGTGCCGGTGAGCACCGGAGCGCTGCCGCTTGCGGTGTCGGCGGTGCGCGCCCAGGCGGGTTTGACGAAGGCGGCCATGCCGAGCAGGATGCCGCCCGCCGCAAGCCCCTGAACGAACCGGCGGCGCGGCAGGTCGGGTATGGCGGGAGAGAACAGCGAATGTGCTTTCATGATGGATATCCCCCAATCAACCTAAAAACCTCAGTTCCAGCCACAGAGATCACAGAGAACACAGAGAGAGTGTGTGTAGCGTTTCCGCATTTCGCAGGCTCACCAAAACGGTGAAACACTCACGCGCTATTAGTCTTTGGTTTTTCTCTGTGATCTCTGTGTCCTCTGTGGCTAACTGCTTTTCTAGGATCAAATTACCCAATCGGCTGGTGGATCAAAGCCGCGACTTCCTCAAGCGCAGCGCGTTCAGGATCACCGATACCGAACTGAAACTCATCGCCGCCGCCGCGATGATGGGCGACAGCAGCAGGCCGAAGAACGGGTACAGCACGCCCGCCGCGACGGGGATGCCGAGCACGTTGTAGACGAAGGCGAAGAACAGGTTCTGGCGGATGTTCTTCATGGTCGCGCGCGACAGGCGCACGGCGCGCACGATGCCGGTGAGGTCGCCCTTGATCAGCGTCACGCCAGCGCTTTCCATCGCCACGTCGGTGCCGGTGCCCATGGCGATGCCGACCTGCGCCTGCGCCAGTGCGGGCGCGTCGTTGACGCCGTCGCCCGCCATTGCCACGATGCGGCCCTGCGCTTGCAGTTGCTTGACGATGGCGGATTTTTGTTCGGGAAGCACTTCCGCTTCGATGCGGTCGATGCCCAGTTGTTTCGCCACCGCTTGCGCCGTGATGCGGTTGTCGCCGGTGAGCATGATGACCTGCACGCCTTCTTCATGCAGCGCGCGGATCGCGTCCGGTGTGGAAGCCTTGACCGGATCGGCCACGCCGATCAATCCCGCCGCCTTGCCATCGATGGACAGCAACATCACGGTCTGGCCGTCGCCGCGCAACGCTTCGGCGCGCGCGGGCAGGTCGCCTGCATCGATGCGCAATTCCTCGAACAATTTCAGATTGCCCAGCGCGACCGCGCGCCCTTCGACCGTGCCGGTGACGCCTTTGCCGGTGATCGAACGGAATTCGCCGACCGGTTCAAGTTCGATGTTTCTATCTTGCGCGCCCTTGACGATGGCTGCGGCCAGCGGATGCTCGCTGGCGCGTTCCAGGCTGGCGCCGAGCCGCAACACTTCGACTGCGTCGAATCCGGCCAGCGGAACGACCGAGGTCAGTTTCGGTTTGCCCTCGGTCAAGGTGCCGGTCTTGTCCACCACCAGCGTGTTCACCTTCTCCATGGTTTCCAGCGCTTCGGCGTTCTTGATCAGCACGCCCAGTGCCGCGCCGCGCCCGGTGCCGACCATGATGGACATCGGCGTGGCCAGCCCCAGCGCGCAGGGGCAGGCGATGATCAGCACCGCCACCGCGTTGACCACGGCATGCGCCAGGCGCGGTTCCGGTCCCCAGAGTCCCCAGATCGCCAGCGTGGAGAGCGCAACGCCGATTACCGCGGGCACGAAATATCCCGCAACCACATCAGCCAGTCGCTGGATAGGCGCACGCGATCGCTGCGCCTCGCTCACCATATGCACGATCTGCGCCAGCAGGGTGTCCGCGCCGACGCGCTCGGCGCGCATCAATAAACTCCCGGTGCCGTTCACCGTCGCGCCGATCAGCCGCGCGCCCGTCGTTTTTTCCACCGGGATGGATTCGCCGGTCACCATGGATTCGTCCAGCGCACTTGTTCCCTCAAGCACCACGCCGTCCACCGGCACTTTTTCGCCGGGACGCACGCGCAGCACATCGTTCGGCTGCACTTGCTCCAGCGGGATGTCTTCTTCGTAGCCGTTGCTGCGCACGATGCGCGCGTTCTTGGGCGCAAGCCCCAGCAGCAGCTTGATCGCCGCACTGGTCTGGCTGCGCGCGCGCAACTCCATCACCTGTCCCAGCAGCACCAGCGCCATGATCACCGCCGCCGCCTCGAAATACACCGGCACCGTATCCATCATGCTGCGCATCGCGGGCGGGAATATTCCCGGCAGCAGCATCGCCACTACGCTGTAGCTCGACGCCACGCCGACGCCGAGCGCGATCAAGCTGAACATGTTAAGGCTGCGGTTGATCACGGATGCATAGCCGCGTTGGAAGATCGGCCAGCCGCACCAAAGCACGACCGGTGTCGCCAGGGCGAATTCGACCCATTGCAACGCGGTCATCGAAACAAAATCAGGAATGAATTGCGGAGCGAGATCGGAAACCATCGCCATGAGGAACACCGGCAAAGCCAGCGCCACGCTCACGCGGAAACGGCGCGTCATGTCGTTCAATTCGGTGTTGTCTTCTTCGGTCGCATTGCGCGGCTCCAGCGCCATGCCGCACTTCGGGCAACTGCCGGGTTTATTGCTCACCACTTCAGGGTGCATGGGGCAGGTGTACTCGACTGCTGCAGCAACAGGCGTTTCCGGCTCCAGCGTCATGCCGCACTTGGGGCAGTTTCCCGGTGCGGGTTGGCGAATCTCCGGATGCATGGGGCAGGTGTAGCTCACTCCGGGCGGTCTGGATTCATGGACCCCGGGGACTAGATAGGCGCGGGGATCCGCCTTGAATTTTTCCAGGCAGTGCTTTGAACAAAAATAGTAACGTTCCCCCGCAAACTCCGTATTAAGGGTGTCATCGCTTGCGGTGACCCGCATCTTGCACACAGGATCGGTTGTCTGGGTCGGCATGGCATCCACCTCGCGTTCTTCAGTAACCCCCTTCGCTTCAGGAAACACATCCGGCACTCGGGCGATTCATCCGGTGTGCGGACGGGTGATGCATTCCCCGCCGCACATCGGGATGAAGTACTCAGTGCCTGTCTTTGGTGTGGTCATGCATATCCATCTTTTGCATGGAATCTTGCTTGCCCACGCCGGAGGCAGGCTCTGGCATCGGCATGCCGCTTTTTTCCTCGGCATGACTGTGCTTCTTCACGGTTTTCTTGGTGTCCGCCTTTTTCTCTTTGGCGGCTTCCTCCTTGGCGCCCATATGATGATCGGCATAGGCGACAGGGACGGATGCGGCGAATGTGGCCAGTGTGGCGGCGAGCAGGGCTGTTTTCAGTTTCATTTTATTCTCCTTGGTAGTTGAAGGTTAAAACGCGTTGCAAGCAAAGTTGTATGTGCCCAGCGACCTCCTTTCCGGATGTTGAAATGCATTCAATGCGCGTGCGGTGCGGCTTCGTGCTGGTGTTCGTGTTCGCCGCTTTCACTCGGGGCTGTTGCGGCAATCACCCCCAGACCGTGCCGATAGACCAGCTCGGCGCCATGCCATGCCGTGCTGGCAACGAGCGCCCAGGCCAGGATCACAGCAGTTGTGAATGACCATGCGGGGGTTGCATCTACTTTGTTGCGCCAGGCATCCAAGCTGGCCAGGACGATCAATGCCAGCACGGTTACCAGTGCCCAGGACCTATGCAGCAACATCGCGGCATGCCCGGCCTCGTCGTGCTCCACCGAATTGGAGGCCAGCCATCCCAGCGCGGCGGTCGGCAAGGCCGCCAGCGCACCCAGCCACAGCGTGGCATGGGCGAGCACGGCACAAGGGGACGCGTAGCGAGGCTGCCCGGACAACAGTCGGGCTGCCAGATGGAAGAATGCCGACACGGATATCAGTGCAATCGGGAAATGCACGAACAATGGATGAAAATTCGGAATCACTTCGATCATGATCGCCTCCTCGGGTCAGTAACGTTCAACGTTGAGGTTCGGATGACGCATCGGGTGCCGGTTTTGCCGCCGGAACGGTCTGGCCCGGTGGCGTCGCTTCCGCCGGATGTGCCGCAGGGCCGGGTCCCATCATGCCCATGTGACCGCGCGACAAGAACACAATGGTCATCATCACCACCATCACCACCAGCATGGCTTCACCTGTCTGGTATCGCTTCATTCTGTTCTCCTTCTTCATGTCCGGCATGAAACCGTGCTACCCGACCGAGAATCCGCACGGATATTCTCCGTCTTTCGGCAATGCGTAAACGGTCAGAGTTCCTTTTCCATCTCTGCCATGCCGGGCGAGCGCCAGCGCGGGCAAACCGGGCGTGTTCGTTTTGTCCCTTTCGCGGGTGGTTGTTTATTTGGGCGAGATATTCACGATCACCCACTGTTTCCTTTCACCTTGCATCAGTTCAAAACGCACCGCGTCACCGGCCTTGAGGCCTTGCGGCACAGGGTCGCGCAACACGAACCACATGGTCATCGACGGCCAGCCCAGCGCGGCGATGGGCTCGTGCGCGATCTGCACTTTGGCGTCTTTCGCGTTTATTGCTTTCAGCACGCCGACGCCGACGTGAGTGGCGGTCTGCGGAGCCTGTTGCGACGACGCATCGTGATGTTGCTCATGCTCGTTTGACGCGGCGCGGGCCAGGGCGCTGGTCGCCAGCAACGCGAAGAAAAATGCGAGAGTCAGTTTGTTCATGGTGTTTCCTTTCTGTTGGAGTGGGTAGTTGAAGAAGTTTGGCCTTGTTTGATCAGCGCATAGATCACCGGGATCACCAGCAGCGTGAGCACCGCGGAAGAGACCATGCCACCCACCATGGGGGCGGCGATGCGGCGCATCACTTCCGAGCCAGTGCCGGTTCCCCACAGGATGGGCAGCAGGCCGGCCATGATCGCCACCACGGTCATCATCTTGGGGCGCACGCGTTCCACTGCGCCTTCCATGATGGCATCGTGCAAATCCTCGCGGGTGGGCAGCCGCGAGTCGTTTGTCCCCTCGCCCAAGGATTCAAGATTGACTTTCTCGTTTGTCCTTTCTCCCGCTTGCGGGAGAGAGTTAGAGAGAGGGGCTCTTTGCGGGAGAGGGTTAGGGTGAGGGCGTATTGCACATTCCGCCATTTTTTCCTGCCAGGCTTTCTCCAGATAGATCAGCATCACCACGCCGGTCTCCGCCGCCACACCCGCCAGCGCGATGAAGCCAACCGCCACGGCCACGCTCAGGTTGTAGTCGAGCAGCCACAGCAGCCACACGCCGCCGACCAGCGCGAACGGCACCGACAGCATCACCACCAGCGACTCGGTGACGCGCTTGAAGTTGAGGTACAGCAACAGGAAGATGATGAGCAGCGTGATGGGAATCACGATTTTCATCTTCGCGAGGGCGCGCTCCATGTATTCGAACTGCCCGCTCCAAGTCGCGTAGTAGCCGGGCGGGAACTTTACCTGCTCGGCCACCGCCTTGCGCGCTTCGTCCACGTAGGAGCCGATGTCGCGCTCGCGGATGTCGACATAGATGTAGGCGGAGAGCAGGGCGTTCTCGGTGCGGATGGACGGTGCGCCCTTGCTGATGCTGACTTTGGCGACCTGGCCCAACGGGATCATCGCGCCGTCCATGGTCGGCACCAGCACCTCGCGCGCGATCTGTTCCGGCGTGCCGCGCAGTTCGCGCGGATAACGCACTGCAACACCGAAACGTTCCAGCCCTTCAACTGTGGTCGTGACCATCTCGCCGCCCAGCGCGGTGGCGATCACGTCCTGCACTTCGCCGACGCTCAGCCCGTAGCGTGCCAGTGCCAACCGGTCCGGTTCGATGTTGAGATAAAAACCGCCGGTGATGCGCTCTGCGTAGGCGCTGGTCGTGCCGGGGATGTTCCTGACCACAGATTCGATCTGCTTGGCCAGACGCTCCATCTCGTCCAGGTTCTTGCCGAACACCTTGATGCCGATGGGCGTGCGGATGCCGGTGGAGAGCATGTCGATACGCGCCTTGATCGGCATGGTCCACGAGTTGGCCACGCCGGGGAATTGCAGCGCACGGTCCATCTCGGCGATCAGCTTGTCGGTGTCCATGCCGTCGCGCCATTCCTCCTGCGGCTTGAGGTTGATCACCGTCTCGAACATTTCCAGCGGCGCCGGGTCGGTGGCGGTCTGCGCGCGACCCGCCTTGCCGTACACCGACTCGACCTCGGGGAAACTCTTGATGATCTTGTTCTGCGTTTGCAGCAGCTCGGCGGCTTTGGTGACCGACATGCCGGGCAATGAGGCGGGCATGTAGAACAGCGTGCCTTCGTTCAGCGTCGGCATGAACTCGCTGCCCAGTTTCATGGCGGGATAGACGGACACGGCGCATGCAAGCACCGCGGCCGCGAGGGTGGTCTTCTTGTATTCCATCACGGTGGTGATGAGCGGGCGATAGCCCGCGATCAACCAGCGGTTCAGCGGGTTCTCCGCTTCCGGTTTGATCCTGCCCTTGATGAACAGCAGCATCAGCACCGGCACCAGCGTGACCGAGAGCAGGGCGGCACCGGCCATGGCGAAGGTTTTGGTGAAGGCCAGCGGCGCGAAAAGGCGGCCTTCCTGCGCTTCCAGCGTGAACACCGGCAGGAAGGAGACGGTGATGATGAGCAAACTGAAAAATAATGAAGGGCCGACTTCCTTGCAGGCGGCGAGGATGGCGGCGGAGCGCTCGGCTACAGTCCCCTCTCCCGCTGGCGGGAGAGGGTTAGGGAGAGGGTTTGAAGTTGACAGCGAAATCCCCCTCTCCCCCAACCCCTCTCCCACGAGTGGGCGAGGGGAGCTAGTAGCGTGCTCCAGCCGCTCCAGATGCTTGTGCGCATTCTCGATCATCACAATCGCCGCATCCACCATCGCCCCGATGGCAATCGCGATCCCGCCCAGACTCATGATGTTCGAATTCAGATTCAAAAAACGCATGGCGATGAAGGCGATCAGCACGCCGATGGGCAGCATGATGATGGCGACCAGCGCGCTGCGCGCGTGCATCAGGAACACCATGCACACCAGCGCCACGATCAGTCCTTCCTCGAACAGCGTGCGCTTGAGCGTGTCGATGGCGCGCTGGATCAATTCGGAGCGGTCGTACACTGCGCGGATGCTCACGCCCTCCGGCAAGCCGGGCGTGATCTCGGCGATCTTGTCCTTGATATTCCGGATCACCTCCAGCGCGTTCTGGCCGTAGCGCGCCATGGCGATGCCGGATACCACTTCGCCCTCGCCGTCGAGTTCGGCGAGGCCGCGGCGTTCGTCCGGACCCAGTTCGATTCGCGCGATGTCGCGCAGCAGCACCGGTGTACCGCGTTCCGCTTTCACCACCAGGTTCTCGATGTCGCTCTTGCCGCGCAGGTAGCCTTTGCCGCGCACCATATACTCAGTCTCGGCCATCTCAATCACGCGCCCGCCGACATCGCGGTTCGAGTCGCGGATCACTTGCGAGATTTTGCCCAGCGGGATGCCGTAAGCGCGCAGT
Source organism: Nitrosomonadales bacterium (assembly GCA_016235045.1). GTDB lineage: Bacteria > Pseudomonadota > Gammaproteobacteria > Burkholderiales > Gallionellaceae > Sideroxyarcus. The sequence continues at coordinate 53,481 of JACRME010000001.1, read as the reverse complement.
TTCACCGGATCGACCGTCACCTGGTACTGCTGCACGAAGCCGCCGACGGAAGCGACTTCAGCCACGCCGTGCGCCTTGGTCAACTGATAGCGCAGATACCAGTCCTGCATGGTGCGCAGTTCGGCGAGGTTGTGCTTGTCGCTGAGCACGGCGTACTGATAGACCCAGCCCACGCCGCTGGCGTCCGGCCCCAGTTGCGGCGATACGCCCTTGGGCATGCGCCCGGCGATGCTGTTCAGGTATTCCAGTACGCGCGAGCGCGCCCAGTAGATGTCGGTGCCGTCCTCGAAGATCACGTACACGAACGAGGCGCCAAAGAACGAGAAGCCGCGCACTACCTTGGACTTGGGCACCGACAGCATCGCCGTGGTGAGCGGATAGGTCACCTGGTCTTCCACCACTTGCGGTGCCTGTCCGGGATATTCGGTGTAGACGATCACCTGCACGTCGGACAGGTCGGGCAGCGCGTCCAGCGGCGTTTTAACCAGCGCATAGATGCCCGCCAGCGTGATGAATAGGGTGGCGAGCAGCACCAGGAAACGGTTGTGTGCCGACCAGTCGATTATCTTGGCAAGCATGTCAGTGGCCCTCGTGTTGTGGCTGAGCTTGCATCCGGGTGACTACCCATTCGCCTTCGCCTCGTTCGACGATCTCGAAACTGATCTTACTGCCGGGCTTGATGCCTTCGACCAATGAGGAATTCGTCAACGCAAAATCCATGGTCATTCCCGGCCACTTGAGCGCGGGGATGGGCTCGTGGGTGATGCTCACCGTGCTGTCGCCGTTGATGGCTTCGAGGATGCCCTGCACCTGATGACCGACGGCCTGCGATTGCTGCGTCGGCTGGGCGGGCGCTGTCTGTCCGCCCAATCCGCTGAGCGCGGCTTTCAGATTGCTTTCCGCGTCGATCAGGAAATTGGCCGCGGTGACCACCTGTTCCCCTTCCGCGATGCCGCTCAGCACTTCGACATGGTTGTCGCTGCGGCTGCCCAGCGTGACCGTGCGCGGTTCGAAGCGGCCTTCAGCCAGACGCACCAGCACCACTTGCCGGTTGCCGCTGTCGATCACCGCCGAGGTCGGCACGGTCAGCGCCTTGCCGGCCTTGCCCACGGCGATCTGCGCGTTGGCGAACATGGCGGGTTTGAGCAGCGCTTTCGGATTGGCTATCTCGATGCGCACTTGCACCGTGCGCGTCGCGCTGTTCAACATCGGGTAGATGAACGCCACCTTGCCGTCGAAACTGCGCTCGGGGTAGGCCTCGGCCGTGACTTGCGTGCGGGCGCCGGGCTGCACCTGCCCGATGTCCTGCTCCGGCACATCGGCGATGACCCAAACCGTCGACAGATCGGCGATCTGGTACAGCATCTCGCCGGGCATGAAGCGCATGCCCTGCACGGCTTTCTTTTCCAGCACGATGCCGGATACCGGCGCATGGAAGGTGATGCGGTTGCCGCTCAGGCGGGCATCGGCGATATCCCAGTTCTTCAGGCGCGCGGCGCTGGCATCGGCGAGTTGCTGCATGCTTTGCTTTGCATCGTCGTCGGCATCTTTCAGCGCGGCCAGACCTTGCGCGGCCAGTAGCTGTTCGCGCTGCGCCGAGATCAGTTCCGGGCTGTACGCTTCAAACAGCGCCTGTCCTTTTGCGACAGCCTGTCCGGTGGTGTTCACATGCAGGCGCTCCACCCAGCCCTCGAATTTCGGCGCGATGGTGTAGCTGCGGCGCTCGTCGATCTCGACACGTCCGGTCACGCGCAATGTCCGGTTCAGCTCGCGCAGCGCTGCCGCTTCGCTCTTCACGCCCAGCTTTTGCACCTTGTCCACGCTGATGCTGATCGCGCCCTCGCTGCCCGGTTCGGCATCGCCCGCATACACCGGCACATAGTCCATGCCCATCGAGTCCTTCTTTGGCACAGGTGAGGTATCCGGCAATCCCATCGGGTTGCGGTAGTACAGGACGGTGCGCTCCGATTTTTCCTCAGCACTCGTCACTCGGAACTCAGCACTGGTCTTTCCATACCAGTATCCGCCCGCAGCAACGGCCAGCAACAGCAATACGCCCAAAGTCAATTTGACGGCGTTGTTCATAGTTCTTCTCCCAATAGTCTTTCAATGTCGGCAAGGCGCAACTGCATATCGGTTTGTATCTGCAGCAGTTGCTGGCGGGCTTTCAGGATCTGCCGTTGGGCTTCGATCAGCATGGCGAAATCCACTTTGCCGGTCTCGTAACCCGCCAGTGCGGACTGGTAGGTGAGATCGGCCTGCGGCAGCAGGCGCGTGGTAATGAGCGTTTCGGTGCGGCGTGCCGACTCCAGCGCGGACAGATTTTCGGACAGTTCCGATTGCATCTGGTTGAGCACCGCCTGTTTGCGTGCGGTCGAGGCGGACAGCATCGCTGCCGACTCGCGTTCCTGCGAACGGCGCGAACCCTGCTGCAGCGGGATATTGAGTTCGAGCATCAAGTCCCAGGTCTTCACCGCCACGCCGGATTGCGTGGGGGCGACGCCGAGGGTGAAACCGGGGTAGCGATTGGCGTGGGCCAGGTCGCGGCTCTTTTCGGAAGACTGGATGTTCGCCTCGGCGATGCGCAACTGCGGATTCTGCGCGAGCAGGCGTTCCTGCAATGCCGCTTCCTCCAGTTTGGCTGCCGAGGGCATGACGCGCAGTTGCGCCGCCTCCGCCAGCGGCGCGTTCACCGGACGCGACAGCAGGGCGTTGAGCCGTGCATGCGTGTGGTGGGATTCGTTTTGCAGCGCGATCAGTTCGCTGCGCAGCATGGTCTTTTCGACCTGCACGCGGATCGCATCCTGCTGTTGCCCCAGCCCGTTGGCGTAGCGCGTCTGCGCGACCTGCTCCAGACCCTCCAGCAGATCCAGCGTTTGTTGCGAGAGCTGCGCGCTGGAAGCGGTGTAATAGCGCATGGCGTAGGTTTGTTTGATGCGCGCCGCCAGATCGGTCCAGCTTGCCGCGACTTGCCCGGTGGCCTGCGCGGCCTGGGCATCGGCCACTTCACGCCGCAGATCGCGGGTGCCATACCAGGGGAAGCTCTGCATCAGCGTGTATTTCGCAGCGCCGACCTGCGAGGGCAGCAGGCGCGCGCCGGTCGAACCCTCGTTGGTGATGTCCATTAACTCGGTGCGCAGCACCGGGTCGGGCAGCGCATCGGCAGCCTCGGTGCGCTGCTGTGCCGCCTCGGCCTCGAAGCGTGTGGCGGCCAGTTCCGGGTTGTGCTCGCGCGCATAGTCCAGCAGGCCATTGAGATTGCTGCCCAAGGACTCATCGGCACCCGCAAGGAGTACGCCGGTGGGTACCCCGCTGCTGCGCAGCGACCCTTCCGCAGCACCAGCCGGTGAGAGCCAGAGCGCGCAAAGCATCGATAAAACGATTGAAGGTGATTTCATGTTCCGCATCCATTTGCTGTTGCAAAGCAATCGGACAGCCGCGAGCGACCGCCGAACGGTGCGGGACGAAGATCAGGCTATGTGAAAACTACAGACGGACTCGTCCCGCGTCAGGCGCGGGCGAGGGGAGGCGGAAGCAGGGGAGCAAATGTGACCGAGCGGATTGCCACCAGATACGGAGTGATTTCGCGCGCGGCGGTTTGCACGGCGGCCAAGGATACATCGGGAACCGCCAGGTAACCGGTGCAGGCCAGGTGGCAGACGCCGCAGCCGTTACACGACGGGCCATGTTCGTCCGCTGCAGCGGGCATTCCACCGTGATGCTGATGGTCGCCCATATCCATTTCCATATTCATCGCCTCGTGCGACATGGCTGCCTCATGGCATTCGCCTTGAGACAACAGCATGGACACCGATGCCGCCAGCGCATTGCCGGTAAAAACCGGCAGCCACAGCAGCATTATTACGGCAATGAATTTTCGGGTGGAGCGTGTCATGGCAGAAGTGTGGCAAAGTCCCGGGCGATAGTCAATCCGCCAAATGTTCGTCCCTGCTTCGCGAGCGGGAATATATCCATTGTCAGTACTCCGCGCTGGGGTTAAAGTTCGCCCTATCCACGGACAACAACAAAGAGAGTGCGATAATGGCAATTCTAATTATAGTGGTGCTGGTGGTATTCCTGCTGCTAGCTTTTTTCCGGTCGTCCATCTGGGGCTGGTTGATTGCCCTCGCCATATTCGTTCCGCTGATCGCCTACGAGAGCCGCATAACCGACGAAGCATTGAAGGCGGTGTGCATCGTTCTCGGCGTTTTCCTGGCAGTTCTCGGCATTCCAGCCTTGCGCCGCCTGTTGGTCAGCGGCTTCATTCTCGGTGTTTTCCGCAAGATTTTGCCGCAGGTCTCGCAAACCGAGCAGGAGGCGCTCGACGCCGGGACGGTGGGCTGGGAAGGCGAACTGTTCAGCGGCAATCCGCACTGGAAAAAAATGCTGGCTTTGCCCAAGACCGGGCTGAGCGACCGCGAGCAGGCCTTCCTCGATAACGAAGTCGAGCAACTGTGCGCGATGCTGGACGACTGGGATATCACCCATACGCGCCAGGATTTGTCGCCGGAGGCATGGCAGTTCATCAAGGACAAGGGTTTCTTCGGCATGATCATCCCGAAGGAATACGGCGGCCTGGAATTTTCCGCGCAGGCGCAATCGGCCGTGATCACCAAGATCGCTTCGCGCAGCGGCACGGCGGCGGTCACCGTGATGGTGCCGAACTCGCTCGGACCGGCGGAGTTGCTGCTACATTACGGCACTCAGGAACAGAAGGACAAATATCTGCGCGGCCTCGCCAGCGGCAAGGAAATTCCTTGCTTCGCGCTGACCGGCCCGTTTGCCGGTTCCGATGCGGGCGCAATCCCGGATCGCGGCACGGTCTGCTACGGCGATTACAACGGACACAAGAACGTGCTCGGCGTATGCCTGACCTGGGAGAAACGCTACATCACGCTGGCGCCGGTGGCGACGCTGCTCGGCCTGGCATTCAAGCTCTACGATCCGCAGAACCTGCTGGGCGCCGAAGTCTCGCGCGGCATCACGCTGGCGCTGATCCCGACCGACACGCCCGGCGTGGAAGTGGGGCGCCGTCACTTCCCGCTCAATTCCGCCTTCCTGAACGGGCCGACCACGGGGGCGGAAGTGTTCATTCCGATGGACTACATCATCGGCGGCACCATGCGCATCGGCCACGGCTGGCGCATGCTGATGGAATGCCTCGCCGCGGGACGCTCCATTTCGCTGCCGGCCAGCGCGACGGGCGGCGCAAAGATGGCGGCGCGTACCAGCGGTGCTTACGGGCGCGTGCGCAAGCAGTTCCATGTGCCGGTGGGCAAGTTCGAGGGAGTGGAAGAGGCGCTCACGCGCATCGGCGGCCATCTGTACGTGATGGATGCGGCGCGCACCATGACGGCGCAGGCGGTGGACATGGGCGGCAAGCCGTCGGTGATCTCCGCCATCGTCAAATACCATTGCACCGAACGCGGGCGCATCGTCATCAACGATGCGATGGATGTGCACGGCGGCAAGGGAATTTGCCTGGGCCCCGACAATTACCTGGCGCGCGCCTACCAGCAGACGCCCATCGGCATCACCGTGGAGGGCGCCAACATCCTCACGCGCAGCCTCATCATTTTCGGTCAGGGTGCGGTGCGTTCGCATCCTTATGTGCTGAAAGAAATCCATGCGGCGAACGACCAGGACAACAAGCGCGCGGTGCGCGAATTCGATGCGGCGCTGTTCGGCCACATCAGTTTCAGCCTCAGCAATGCCGTGCGCAGCCTGGTCTACGGCCTGACCGGCGGTCACATCATCGGCGTGCCCACCGAACAGCCGACCAAGCGCTATTACCAGGCGTTGACGCGCTATTCGGCGGCATTCGCTTTCGCGGCGGATGTCTCAATGCTGGTATTGGGTGGCGGACTCAAGCGCCGCGAGAAGCTTTCCGCACGCCTGGGCGACGTGTTGAGCCAGATGTACCTGTGCTCCGCCGTGCTGAAACGTTTCGAGGACGACGGCCGCCCGAAGGAAGATTTGCCGCTGCTGCACTGGGGCATGCAGGACGGACTGTATCGCATCCAGGTTGCGCTCGACGGCGTGCTGCAGAACTTCCCCAGCCGCATCGCGGCGCTGGTGCTGCGTGCCATGATCTTCCCGCTGGGACAACGCCGCAGGCCGCCCACCGATCATGTGGGCCATCAGGTTGCATCCCTTCTGCTCAAGCCCGGCGCGGTGCGCGACCGTTTGACGGCTGGCATGTTCATCTCCCGCGACGAGAAGGATGCCATCGGCGCGCTGGAAGCGGCGCTGGCCAGCACGCTGGCGTGCGAACCGCTGCAGGCAGAACTGGAGAAAGCGCACAAGGCAGGCAAACTCAAGGCGCATGACGAATTGCAGCAAATCGCCGAAGCGCGCGGACTGGGCCTCGTCGATGCCGAGCAGGCGTTGCAACTGCAGCGCGACTATGCGCTGCGGCGCAAGGTCATCATGGTGGACGATTTCGCGGCGGAGGAGTTGCAGGCCGGGAAATAGTATTCATCCGTAGTTAAAGTTGTTTTGGGGGAGAAATGACCGATCTGCGCAACAAGACGATTTTCATCACCGGCTCCAGCCGTGGCATCGGCCGCGAGATCGCCCTGCGGTGCGCGCGCGATGGCGCCAACGTGGTCATTACCGGCAAGACGGCCGAGCCGCATCCCAAACTGCCGGGCACCATTCACAGCGTGGCGCAGGAAGCGGTGGCAGCCGGCGGCAAGGCGCTGGCGATCCAGCTCGACGTGCGCGACGAAGCGGCGATTGCCGCCGCCGTCGAACAAACCGCCGCACATTTCGGCGGCATCGATGTGCTGGTCAACAATGCCAGCGCGATCAGCCTCACCCCCACCCTGCAGACCCCCGCCAAACGCCTCGACCTGATGTGGGACGTGAACATGCGCGCGACCTTTCTCGCTTCGCAGGCCTGCATCCCGCATCTCAGGAAAGCGGCCAACCCGCATATCCTCACGCTGTCGCCGCCGCTGAACATGGAAGCGAAATGGTTTTCACCGCATGTTGCCTACACCATCTCCAAATTCGGCATGAGCATGTGCGCACTGGGTATGGCGCACGAATTCGCCGCCGACGGCATCGCGGTCAATTGCTTGTGGCCGCGCACGACCATCGCCACGGCCGCCATCGAATTCAATTTTCCGGAAGCCATCCTGCGCGCTTCGCGCAAGCCCGCCATCGTGGCGGATGCGGCGCATGCCATCCTGCTGCGCGACAGCAAGACGTTCAGCGGCAATTTCTTTATCGACGAGGAGGTGCTGCGCGCCTCGGGCGTGAAAGATTTCGATCAATATGCGGTCAGTCCGGGGGGGCAGCTGTATAGCGATCTGTTCGTGTGGCAACCATAATGAAATCGGGGAGGGAATATGACTTCAATAAAATATAAGGATGTGATATCTCCGCAGGAAGCAGGCAGCCTGTACGGGTTGTTTCTTGAGCGCGCGCGGCGCTCGCACGACAAGGTCGCCTACCGTCATTTCGATGTGCAGCAGTCGGTCTGGGTCGACCTGAGCTGGAACCAAATGCTCGAACAGGTTGCGCGCTGGCAGGCTGCCCTGGCGAAAGAAGGCCTGGCCAAAGGCGACCGCGTGGCACTCATGTTGCGCAATTGCCCGCAGTGGGTGATGTTCGACCAGGCGGCGATGTCGCTGGGGCTGATCGTCGTACCGCTGTATACGGTCGACCGTGCCGACAACATCGCCTATATCGTCAACGATTCGCAGTGCAAGGTGTTGCTGTTCGAAACGGCCGAGCAATGGAAAGAGCTCTCGGGCGTGATCGGGCAGATGGGCTGCGTGCAGCGCTTCGTCTCGCTGGACGACTTCAGCAGCAACGACCCGCGACTGGCGTCCGCAAAGAAATATTTGCCCGATGCAGCGCAACTGCAAGCGCCGGTTCCCGGCGAGCTCGGCGAACTGGCCAGCATCATCTACACCTCCGGCACCACCGGCAGGCCCAAGGGCGTGATGCTCAGCCATAACAACATGCTGAGCAACGCCTACGACGCGATTGAAACGTTCACGGTCCGCGGCGACGACCTGCTGCTGTCCTTCCTGCCGCTGTCGCACACCTTCGAGCGCACTTGCGGCTATTACCTGCAAGTGATGACCGGCGCCACCGTGGCCTATGCACGTTCCATCCCGCTGCTGTCGGAGGACCTGGTGAACATCAAGCCGACCATCCTGATCTCGGTGCCGCGCATCTACGAGCGCATCAATGCCGCAATCAAGGCCAAGCTGGACGAGGGTTCGCCGCTCAAACGCGCGCTGTTCCACCTGGCGGTGGAGGTCGGCTGGGCGCGCTTCCTGCGCGATCAGGGACGCGGCGGCTGGAAGCTTTCGTTCCTGCTGTGGCCGCTGTTGAATGCGCTGGTGGCGAAGAAGATCCTGGCGCGTTTCGGCGGGCGCCTGCGCACTGCCGTCAGCGGCGGCGCTGCGCTGCCGGCCGAGATTTCGCATCTCATCGTCGGCCTCGGCGTGCCCGTGGTGCAGGGTTACGGACTCACCGAGACCAGCCCCATCGCGTGCGGCAACTGCCTGGAGAACAACTTCCCCGACAGCGTGGGGCAGCCGATACGCAACGTGCAGGTGAAGCTGGGGCCGCAGAACGCGCTGCTGGTGAAGGGGCCGAACGTGATGATGGGCTACTGGAAAAATCCCGAAGCGACGGCGGCGATGATCGATGCCGACGGCTGGCTCAATACCGGCGACATCGCGCGCATCAGCGAAACCGGCCACGTCTACATCACCGGCCGCCTGAAGGAGATCATCGTGCTTTCCAACGGCGAGAAGATACCCCCTGCCGACATGGAAGCCGCCATCCTGAACGATCCGCTGATCGACCAGGTGATGATCTACGGCGAAGGCAAACCCTATCTGGTGGCGCTGGCCGTGCTCAATCCGGTGGTATGGCCGCAGGTCGCCGCCAAGGTTGGCGTGCGTCCCGACATGCCGGAATCGCTGACCGACAGCAACGTGGAAGCCAAGGTGCTGCGGCGCATCGCGCGCAACATCAGCACGTTCCCCGGCTATGCCAAGGTGCACCGCGTGCTGTTGCTGACCGCGCCCTGGAATATCGACAACGGTCTGCTCACCCCGAAGCTGAGCCTGAAACGCAACAAGGTGGTGGAGATGTTCGGCAAGCAGATAGAAGACTTATATAAAGGGCACTGAGATGCATGAAGGGCATGCCGGCACATCTTTACCGCAGCGCGAACCCACGATACGTATCGCCGCGATGCCGTCGGACGCCAATTACACCGGTGACATTTTCGGCGGCTGGCTGATGGGGCAGGTGGACATTGCCGGCAGCATTCCCGCCGTGCATCGCGCCAAGGGCAGGGTGGCAACCATTGCGGTGAATTCCTTTGTATTCAAGCAGCCGATCTTCGTCGGCGATCTGGTGAGTTTTTACACCCGGATCGTGAAGGTCGGCACCACCTCGATCACCGTCGATGTCGAAGTCTATGTCCAGCGCGACCCGGCCAACCCGACCTGCCACAGGGTGACCGAGGCGACGCTGACCTATGTTGCGGTGGGCGATGATCGCAGGCCGAGGCCGCTGCCGCCGGATGAAGAACAATAAGCATAAATTCTCCACTGCGTCATTCCGGCGGAGGCCGGAATCCAGCAAGAATAAATGCCCGCGTAGCGGACAAGACGGCGCTGTTGCCCCTGTGGGGATTGTTTTTACCAGCTGGATTCCGGCCTTCGCCGGAATGACGGGCCAGCGCTAACAAGCGAGGAATCGATGAATACACTGCATATCAGAAAAGTCGCCGTGCTCGGCGCAGGCGTGATGGGCGCGCAGATCGCCGCGCATCTGGTCAACGCCAATGTCGAGACGCTGTTGTTCGAGCTGCCCGCCAAGGAAGGCGACCCGAACGGTAACGTCAACAAGGCGCTGGACGGGCTGAAGAAACTCGACCCTGCACCCATCTCTTCCCCGGCGCGCGTGAGCTACATCGAGGCCGCCAACTACGAACAGCATCTGGAAAAGTTGCGCGGTTGCGACCTCATCATCGAAGCCATCGCCGAGCGCATCGACTGGAAGTCCGACCTGTACCGCAAAGTTGCGCCGTTCGTGAATGCCAACGCCATCTTCGCCACCAACACCTCCGGCCTTTCCATCAACACCCTGGCCGAAGCGTTCCCCGAGAATCTGCGCCACCGTTTCTGCGGCATCCACTTCTTCAACCCGCCGCGCTACATGCATCTGGTCGAGCTGATCCCGTGCAAGGGCACCGAAGCGGCATTACTGGACGAGCTGGAGACCTTCCTCGTCTCCACGCTGGGCAAGGGCGTGGTGCGCGCCAAGGACACGCCCAACTTCATCGCCAACCGCATCGGCGTGTTCTCCATGCTGGCCACCAAGCATCATGCCGCCGCGTTCGACCTCGGCTTCGACATGGTGGATGCGCTCACCGGCCGCTATCTCGGTCGTCCCAAGAGCGCCACCTTCCGCACGCTGGACGTGGTCGGCCTCGACGTGTTCGCGCATGTGGTCAACACCATGCGCGAGAACCTGAGCGAAGACCCGTGGCACAAACATTTCGAACTGCCGGGCTGGTTCCAGTATCTGGTGGATCAGGGCTCGCTCGGGCAGAAGACCAAGCGCGGCATCTACCAGAAGATCGGCAAAGAGATCCACGTGCTGGACCTGCACACGCGCGAATACAAATTGTCCGACGCCAAGGTGGACGATGGCGTGAAAGACATCCTGCGCGAACGCGACTGGTCAAAGAAACTCGCCGGGCTGCGCAGCAATCCGCATCCGCAGGCGCAGTTCCTGTGGGCGACCTTCCGCGACGTGTTCCATTACTGCGCGCTGCATCTGGGCGACATCGCCAACAACGCGCGCGACCTCGATTTCGCCGTGCGCTGGGGTTTCGGCTGGGACAGCGGCCCGTTCGAGATCTGGCAGGCTGCGGGTTGGCAGCAAGTGGCGGGCTGGATCAGCGCCGATATTGCGGCAGGCAAGGCAATGGCGAACATGCCCCTGCCCGCATGGTCCACCGACCCAACTCGCACTGGCGTCCACACGCCGCAAGGTTCCTTCGCACCCTCTCCCCCAACCCCTCTCCCGCAAGCGGGAGAGGGAGGAGCGCAGCGGAGGGAGAGGGAGCCGCAGTATCAACCCCGCTCCCAACTCCCCGTCTACAGGCGCCAGATATATCCCGACCGCCTGCTCGGCGAAACCCGCCACTACGGCGAAACCATCTTCGAAACCGACGAAGTCCGCCTGTGGCACACCGGCGACACCATCGCCATCCTGAGCTTCAAGACCAAGATGCACACCGTCAGCAACGAAGTGCTGGACGGCATCCTGCGCGCGGTGAACGAGGCCGAAGCGCATTTCAGCGCGCTCATCCTGTGGCAGAGCGAGCCGCCGTTCTCGGCCGGCGCCAACCTGCTGCAACTCATGCAGGGCGTGCAAGAGACGCCCGACACCGGCATGTTCGGCAAACTCAAGGGCGCAGTGAACCGCATCAAATACACCGCAGCGGGCGGCGGCGGCATGGGCGACCTGTTCAATGCGGCCACCGGCAACGTACCCAAAGTGGAAGCCGTGGTCGCCAAGTTCCAGCAGACCTCGATGCGCCTCAAGTATGCGCAGATACCCACCATCGCCGCCGTGGACGGCCTCGCCCTCGGCGGCGGCTGCGAGTTCTCCATCCATTGTTCAAGAATCGTCGCCACGCTGGAAAGCTACATCGGCCTGGTCGAAGTTGGCGTCGGCCTGCTGCCCGCAGGCGGCGGCTGCAAGGAAATGGCACAACGCGCCTCGCAGGAAGCGCAACGCTACGCCATCGACAACCGCGTCGACATCTTCCCCTTCGTGCGCCGCTACTTCCAGAACATCGCCATGGGCGAGGTCGCCAAGAGCGCCGAACTGGCAAGAGAGATGGGCTACCTCAGACCGTCCGACCGCATCGTGCTCAACCGCTTCGAACTGCTGCACATCGCCAAGGAAGAAGCCAAAGCACTCAATGCCACCGCTTACCGCCCGCCGCTGCATCAGCGCCAGATCGCCGTCGCCGGCCGCACCGGCATCGCCACCCTCAAGGCCGCCATGCTCAATATGCGCGAAGGCGGTTTTATCTCCGAGCACGATTTCAACATCGGTTGCCGCGTTGCCGAGACCTTATGCGGCGGTGACGTGGAGGCGGGGAGCATGGTGGATGAGGATTGGCTGCTTGATCTGGAGCGGCGCAACTTCATGGAGCTGCTGGCGACCGAGAAGACGCAGGCGCGGATCGAGCATATGTTGAAGAACGGGAAGCCGTTGAGGAATTGAAACGAAGGGTAGGTCGGGTTAGCGCAGCGTAACCCGACACAGGAAACCGAAACACGAGTTCGGGGCATGCAATGAGATACCGTCGAGCATTTGTTGAGGGCGGTTCGTTTTTCTTCACGTTGGTGACGGAGAAACGGCGACCGATATTTTCCTCGACGGAGGCGGTGGATGTATTGCGGTCCGCATTTCGTTCCGTCCGCGCTTCTCGTCCGTTTGCGCTGGATGCGATAGTGGTTTTGCCGGATCACTTGCATTGCATTTGGACGTTGCCACCGGACGATGCGGATTTTGCCATCCGCTGGAGGCTGATTAAAACGTGGTTCACTAAGCATTGCGATCCCGCTCTGCGTTCCATGCCCAATGCTAGCCAGTCGAGGCGGAGGGAACAGACGTTGTGGCAACATCGTTATTGGGAACACATGCTGCGGGACGAACGGGATTTCGAGAGACATGTGGAGTATGTTCATTACAATCCGGTGAAGCACGGATATGCAACTTCTCCAATGGCATGGTCGCATTCCAGTTTTCGGAGGTATGTGGAGGCTGGAATATATGAAATGGATTGGGGGCGGTGGAAGATGGATTTCGAGGGTGTTGGGTTTGAATGAGGTCGTGTCGGGTTACGCTGCGCTAACCCGACCTACGGGGCTACAGGAGGTAACATGGGGAAAATGCGATTTGGAGTTGCTCACCGAATTCTTTATGAGGCACAGACGGCTGAGCAAAACTTGAAAAGCGTTATTCGACAGTTAGAGAAGAGGAGCCCCCTTGTAGGCGATGGTGTTGCTCTGCAAGACTATTTAGCGAATGCATATAAATTAAACTCTGATGTCATCGCCGAAATGACTGTGCATATTGAAAAGCTACACGAAGTGTTAAATGAAGCGGGGTGGTGGCATAGGCAAACTGCAAAATCATTGCTTATTGGCATATCAGAGGAAATCCGCAAATTTCAGGAAATTATGATGAGGGAGATGGTGATGCGGGGTCAGTCTTAGGTCTAAGAGATATGGGCTCAGCATCGCAATTGTTTTTGGTGGTAACTGGTGTTTGTCAATTCAATTCCTGGAGGTAAATGATGAGCAAGTCTGTTGCTGGATATCGTCGCATCCTTTTCGCTGTGGCCGTAGCCGCTTTCACTTGTGCTGTTTCGCTGCAGCCCGTTGATGTCTATGCGGCGGATGCGGTGCAGGCGCGCAAGGATATCAAGGCGATGGGTCTGGAATATAACGGCCAGGCTTTCGCCACGGCGGCGGGCAATGGCGACATGACGGCGGTGCAGTTGTTCCTCGATGCGGGGATGGATGTGAACGAGGGCGGCAGCGCGGCCATCGGCGTGGCTGCGGGCCGGGGCAAGACCGAGATGGTGAAGTTCCTGCTCGCCAAGGGTTCGAAGGCGACTTCCAATGCGCTGCAATATGCGCGGACGCGGGGACACAAGGACATCGAGCAGATGCTGGTTGCGGCGGGTGCCAAGGAGTGATGCATAACAGGGCGCGTACCACGGTTTGATTGAGAAGGCATGGAATGAATCCGGACGACCGTTACGATGTTTCTGGTTTGACCGAAGCGCAGTTCGAACCTGATTCGGATGGTGCAGTGTTAAGGAATCTGCTCGGTATCACGTCACCTGCGGAGATGGATGCCGCCGAGGCGAATGCATTGATCGAAGCATTGGATCGTCTGGTGAGGTTGCACGATGAGGAACATCGTTTTACGGCCAACGATATTAGCGAATTTCATCGTGTGTGGCTGGGCGGTATCTATGCCTGGGCGGGTGAGTACAGGCAAGTGAACGTGAGCAAGGGAAATTTCATGTTTGCGGCTGCCGGACGCATCCCGGCATTGAGGTTCGAACGAGATGCGCTGGCGCGCTATACGCCGTGCAAGTTTGAGACAACGGAAGAAGTGGTGAGCGCGCTGGCTATAACGCATGTGGAGTTGGTGTTGATCCATCCTTTTCGTGAAGGGAATGGACGAATCTCACGGGTGCTGTCCACGTTGATGGCATTACAGGCCGGTTTGCCGTTGCTGGATTTCGGCCCAATAGCCGGGGAGAAAAAGGAAAGTTATTTTGCTGCGGTGAGGGCAGGGTTGGACAGGAACTATCGCCCGATGGAGAAAATCTTCGCCGAGGTTATCGAGTTGAGCGTTGCGGGGTCTTGATGGGCGCGAGGGTTTTGGCGATGGAAGCGGCAGAAGTGCCAGTTTCGATGGCGGTGGAACTGGATACGTTTGTGACTAAGGCCTTCCGGTATTGCTCCGGAGTGCGCAGGTAAGGGTTGGACTGGAAGAGGGATTTCTTTTGCATGGGTGCATGATAGCACGCGTAGGATGGGTTGAGCGCAGCGATACCCATCAATCAATTCTCAACCTGACGATGGGTATCAATGCGTTCAACCCATCCTGCAGAACTGTGGTGAGGACTGGATCAATATATGTGAAAGGAAAGGTATGATTAACATCAGACTCCCCTTGGCTTTATCGCTCATATTGTGCATCGGCTTCTCAGGTTGCGGCAGCAATCCCCCCAAAGCCCAAAAGCTCCTTGATGAGTCGGCGGTCACAAAGAAGGTGCATGAGCTTGGACGGAACAAGCTTGAGCACGGCAAGGCGGTCAAGTATGTAATTTCTGGAGAGAGCGACGTCTCCAACTTTGAAACCGGCAGGAGCCACACCGTTCTGTTTGAACTGCCGGAATTCAAGGATTCAAGCACGGTTGAGATCAAGAGCTATTGCGACTGCTTTGGCTTTGCCAAGGATGTCTTTATTCCGATAGGCGTCCTGTTGGATGAAGGCTTCAACAAGGTCGGCGAAATCGAGTTTGCTACCCACAGCCCAACGATGATGGAACCCGTCCATTTTATTTCCGAGACCCCCCTGGAAAAAAGTGACAGATACGTGTTGATCTATTCCGACCCGAACCGCTACGGAAAACCGGCCGACAGCGTGTACGCCAACGTCACCCACGTCAGCAAGGAGCGTATGGATTACATTCGAAAGGGCACGGTGAAGGAGACATACACGGATTCCAAACAAGGAGTGTGGTGGAAAGGTGCCGCCGTCGGGGAAATCCAGGCCATGGTGAAGAGTCCGCAGTGATATGGGGCGACCGTCAGGGGACGCACCGCGAAATATTCTGGCCGGTAAATTGGTCTGATACTCTGGCTTGTCGGCGTTATACTGTGACCATAATTATGGTCAAAAGGAGTTAAGCATGAGCGCGGTCAATCTGGCGGTTGCCAAGGCGCAGTTGAGCGAGTTGATCAACAAGGTCGAGGCGGGCGAGGAGGTGGTGATCACCCGGCATGGCCGTCCGGTCGCGCGGGTGGTGCCTGCCGTACCACTCAAGCAGCCTGTTCCGCTGAAGCGGCTGGCCGAGTTGCGCAAGCAGCTTCCGGCGCGAAAAGGAAGCAGTGCGCAAGCTTTGCGCGAACTGCGCGATGCGGAATGATCTATCTCGACACCAGTTTTCTTGCACCATTGTTCCGGGAGGAGGCCACCTCGAAAAAGGTGGCGGATTTTGTTTCCCGCCAGGCAGCGGGAACGCTGGCCGTCAGCAAATGGACGGGCGTCGAGTTCGCCAGTCTGGTGTCGCGCGATGTGCGCATGGGTATGCTGACAGCTACGCAGGGGCGGCATCTGGTCGATGAGTTCGGTTCGGTCGTCGCATCGTCGTTGTTTGTTTTTGCCCCCAACAGCTACGACTTTGAGTTGGCCGGTGAATATGTTGCCAACTTCGCAACACATCTGCGTGCACCGGATGCTTTGCATCTGGCAGTGGCGCACAACAATGGCGCGGAGTTCGTTGCCACGCTGGATGAGGGGATGCTTGCGGCCGCAAAGAGATTGAAAATACCGGCAAAGCGGGTGATTCGTTAGATTAAGGAGGGATACGCCATGAGCAAACAAGTCCAGGAAGCATACATCGTTGCCGCCACACGCACGCCGGTCGGCAAGGCGCCGCGCGGCATGTTCCGCAACACGCGCCCCGACGATCTGCTGGCGCATGTGCTGAGGAGTGTGCTGGCGCAGGCGCCGTCGCTAGACCCGGCCAGCGTCGGCGATGTGATCGTCGGTTGTGCGATGCCGGAGGCGGAGCAGGGCATGAACGTGGCGCGCATCGCGCTGCTGCTGGCGGGATTACCGCACACGGTGCCGGGGATGACCGTCAACCGTTTCTGTTCTTCCGGCGTGCAGGCGGTGGCGCTGGCGGCGGATCGTATCCGCCTCGGCGAGGCCGAGGTGATGATCGCGGCGGGCGTGGAGAGCATGAGCATGGTGCCGATGATGGGCAACAAGATCGCGTTCAATCCGGCGATCTTCGAGAACGAGCATGTTGGCATCGCCTACGGCATGGGGTTGACGGCAGAGAAGGTGGCGGAGCGCTGGAAGGTTTCGCGCGAGGCGCAGGATCAGTTCGCGTTGCAAAGCCATCTGCGTGCCATCGCGGCGATCAACAACGGCGAGTTCGAGGACGAGATTACGCCTTACCTCATTACCGAACATGCGCCGGACATGCACAGCCGCGAAGTGAAGACAAAGTCGCGCGAGGTGAAGCAGGACGAGGGCCCGCGCGCGGATTCGTCGCTCGAAGCCCTGGCGAAGCTCAAGACGGTGTTCGCGCAGAAGGGTTCGGTCACGGCGGGCAACAGTTCGCAGATGTCGGACGGCGCTGGGGCGGTGCTGCTGTGCAGCGAGGCGGCATTGAAGCGCTACAACCTGACGCCCATCGGCAAGTTCCTCGGCTTCGGCGTGGCGGGCGTGCCGCCGGAGATCATGGGCATCGGCCCGAAAGAAGCGATCCCGCGAGTGTTGAAGCAAGTGGGGCTGACATTGAATGACATGGGCTGGATCGAACTCAACGAGGCGTTCGCGGCGCAATCGCTGGCGGTGATCGGCGATGTGGGGCTGAATCCCGAGATCGTCAATCCGCTGGGTGGGGCGATTGCGCTGGGGCACCCGCTCGGTGCGACGGGGGCGATACGGACGGCGACCTTGATGCATGGGTTGCGGCGCAGGAAACAGAAGTATGGCATGGTGACGATGTGTATCGGGACGGGGATGGGGGCGGCTGGGGTGTTTGAGGCGCTGTAAGGGATTTGCGGTTCTACCCCCATCCTAGCCTTCCCCCTGCAAGGGGGAAGGGACTGATGCGGTGAACGTAATTAATTGCGTTCCCTCCCCTTCTCAGGGGGAGGGGCAAGGTGGGGATACATGCTTTATGGCTCATCAGAACTGAAGGGGGAGATATGAGAAAGTCGCTGTTGGTGATTTGCGCTTTATTGCTGAGCTGGAATACGAACGCGCTGGAAGTGGCTGGCGTAAAACTGCCCGACACCGCTCAAGTCGGCAATGCGAGCCTGCAACTGAACGGCGCGGGCATCCGCACCAAGCTGTTCTTCAAGATCTACGTCGGCGCGCTGTATCTGCCGCAGAAGCAGGCATCGGCGGAAACGATCATTGCGGATGAGCATGAGCATCGCGTTGCGCTGCATATCATGCACGAGCTGAGCAGCGAGAAGCTGTTCAATGCCTTCAACGATGCGATCGAAGCGAACCATACGCCTGCCGAGCTGGCGACGCTGAATGCGCAGATCAAGCAGATGGCGCAGATATTCGATGCGGTGAAGGAAGTGAAGCCGGGCGATGTGATTACGCTCGACTATCTGCCTGCCAGCGGCACGCAGATCGGTGTTAACGGAACCGCACGGGGCACGATAGCCGGAGCGGAGTTCAATCGTGCCTTGCTCAAGATTTGGCTGGGGACAAAACCGGTTCAGGACGACCTGAAGAAAGAGATGCTGGGTGGGTGATTCTGATTTGCATGTAGAAGCAAAAGAACATTTCGATGTCGATCATGATTTCATTGCGCACCTGAACGGCGAGTGCCTGAGCTGGGCGGGGATGGACGGTGATGCCTTGCAAGAGGCGTTACAGGCGCAAGGGGCGGAGTGGTACAAGCTGGTGAAGGAACGTTGCCCGCATCTGTTTGCGGCGGCGCCGGTATTCGTCAGCGAGATGCAGTTGCAGCAGATGCGCGCGGTGATTGCTGCGGCAGGCGAAGTGCTTGGCGCGCCTGAGCCGGGTTCTCCCCTCGGTGTGTTCTACGGTTACGATTTCCATCTCAACGAGCAGGGTACGCACCTGATCGAGATCAATACCAATGCGGGCGGTGGTTTCCTGTGTTCCGTGCTGATCGACAGTCAGCATGATGCCGGGCTGTATGGCGCTTCTCCCGTTCCTGCCGAGGTTCCTCATCAGTTCGAAAACCACTTTGTCGAGATGTTCCGCAACGAGTGGCGGCTGGTGCATGGCGCAGCGCAGCTCAAAGCAGTCGCTATCGTGGACGAACAGCCGGAAGCGCAATATCTTTATCCCGAGTTCCTGCTGGCGCAGAAGCTGTTCGAGAGCGCTGGCATCGCCGCACCCATCGCCGATCCTGCCGTCTTGCAGGCGCAGGATGACGGGCTTTATTGCAACGGCCAGCGTGTAGACCTGATTTATAACCGGTTGACCGATTTCACCCTGCAGCGTTTTCCGCACCTTCTTTCCGCTTGGGAAAGACAGCAGGTCGTCGTGACGCCGAACCCACGGCATCACCGGCGCTATGCCGACAAGCACAAGCTGGCCTTGCTTTCCGATGCGGATGGTTTGCGTACAAAAGGGATTTCGCAAGCCAGCATAGACGCGCTGGCAAGAGGGGTTCCGCAGACGAGGCTGGTGCGCGCGGCGGATGCCGGGCAATGGTGGGAAGAGCGCAAGCAGTGGTTCTTCAAGCCGGCCAGCGGCTACGGCAGCAAGGGCGCGTATCGGGGCGACAAGATGACCAAACGCGTGTTCGAGGAGGTCATGCAGTCCGATTACGTCGCACAGAGGCTGGCGTTGCCGGGCGAGCGCAAGGTGTGTCCGGAGGGAATGGAGCCGCAATCGCTCAAGTACGATGTGCGCTGCTATGTCTATGATGGCGATATCCAGCTCATTGCAGCGCGCCTTTACCAGGGCCAAACCACCAATTTCCGCACCCCGGGCGGCGGTTTTGCCCTGGTGCGGGTGGTGGAATGACACTCATGTGCCTATACTTTTTGCCCAAAGTATATAGACGGTTATCTAGATACTTAGGCCTATTGCATATTCAATAATCTCGTCGCAGTATCTTCTTCCGGCCTCGGGTGCGACTCCAGGCCGAAAGGGGAGAAGGCGATGAATACTTCGATTTCCAGTCGGCACTCATTCTGGTTCAACCTGAATGACTTTTTTTTCCATATAGATCAAAAAAACCTGCGTGTGCGCGCCGAGCAACTCCGCACTCGGATGACGGTGTATCCGTCGCTCGTATTAAGCCAGGTTGTGCTGGAAGTCCTTTTCGTCTGGATGTTCTGGGGGCATGCGCCCCATCAATGGCTGCTGACATGGCTTGCGGTTTTCTACGCAATGCACGCGGTCGAGCTGGTCGAGTGGTCACTGCACCGGAACAAGCTGCACACCCAGGAAGAGTGCCGGGATTGGCACAACTACTTCACTTTCTTTTCGCTCGCGGCCGGAATCCTGTGGGGCGTTGCGGAAGTCGCTTTTTTTCCGGATGACATCGTTTACCAGAGTCTGATGATCTGCCTGATGATCGGATTGGTGGCAGGCGCGGTCACCATCAATCCCGTGCATCCGCCCGCGCTGTACGCCTACCTCTCTGGCGTCATGTTGCCGTTGATCGTGCGCGTGTCGGTCGAGAACGACCTGATCCACTGGATATTGGTGTTGATGCTGTGCATATACGTGGTGGTGATTGTGCTGGCCGGGCGGGGCTTGAACAAAACTTTCGTGTTATCGCTGCAGCAAGGTTTCGAGAATGAATCCCTGTTGCAGCAGTTGAAAGCGCAGAAAGCGGAAACGGAGGAAGCGCGTAACCAGTTGGAGCGCGCCAACATCATTCTGCTGAACAACGAGCACAAGCTGGAGCAGATGGTGCAAGAGCGTACCGCGATGCTTAATTTGAGAACCGAGGAAAACGTTGCCATCAAGGACACGACCATTCTGGCCTTGTCCTCGCTGGCCGAGACTCGCGACAACGAAACCGGGAACCACATCCGGCGCACGCAGCACTATGTGCGCACTTTGGCCATCCAATTGCAGACTCATCCGCGCTTTGCCGATTTTCTGACCGACGACAATATCGATATGCTGTTCAAGATCGCGCCCTTGCACGACATCGGCAAGGTGGGCATTCCCGACCGTATTCTGCACAAGCCCGGCAAGCTGACGGAAGAGGAATTCGAGATCATGAAGACGCATACCCTGCTCGGCGGTAATGCCATTTCCGGCGCGGAGAATATGTCGAGCGTTCGCAACAGCCCCTTCCTGAGGGCAGCCCGCCAGATCGCAATTGGACATCATGAAAAGTGGGATGGCAGCGGTTATCCGTTTTCGTTGCGCGGGGACAATATTCCCATTCCGGCACGTTTGATGGCGCTGGCGGATGTCTACGATGCCATGTCATGCAAGCGCGTCTACAAATCTGCCATGGGCCACGACGAGGTGGCGCAAACCATCATCGGCGGGAGGGGAAAACACTTCGATCCGGATGTTGTCGATGCCTTTGTGACCGCGATGAATGAATTCAAGGCTATTGCAGCGAAGTTCAGCGATGATGATTTCGTTAATCCGGGTTTGAGAATGCCAGTCTGATCGCCATTTTGCGGCGACGCAGACTCCTTGAGTTCCTATCAATTGCCAATCGCCAGCGGGATGCGCCTGCCGCCGCCGGATTGCCCCTCGAATTTGCCGAAGTAGCCCGACAATCTTGCCCCGCACTGCGGGCACTCGCCGTTTTCCGTGACTGCGTATTCCCGAATCTGGTGCCAATCGCGCACGATCAGCGCTTGGCGGCATTGGGCACAATGCGTCGTCCCGCCGCTCAGGTCATGCACATTGCCGGTATAGACGTGCTGCAGGCCCGCAGAATGCGCAATCCGGCGCGCTTCCGTGAGTTTGGACGAAGGCGTGGGCGGGATCAGCGTCATTTTGTAGTCCGGATGGAAAGCGGTGAAATGCAGCGGCACATCCCTCCCCAGTTCCCTTGCGATCCATTCGCACATCTGGCCGATTTCGTGCGCGCTGTCGTTGTAGCCGGGAATCAGCAACGTGGTCAGCTCGACCCACACCGGGGTTTCCTGGCGCAGGTATTTCAGCGTCTCCAGCACAGGTTGCAGATGAGCGCCGGTCTGCTTGAAATAGAACTCCTCGGTGAATGCTTTCAGATCCACGTTTGCCGCATCCATCCTGGCATAGAACTCTTCGCGCGGCTGGGCGTGGATGTAGCCCGCGGTCACGGCCACGGTCTTTACACCAAGTTCGTGGCAGGCATCGGCCACGTCCATCGCGTATTCGGCGAAGATCACCGGGTCGTTGTAGGTGAAGGCGACGCTCTTGCATCCCGCCCCGATGAACGCGTTTGCAATGGCTTCAGGGCTGGCCTGGTCGGCGAGCTTGTCGAAGCTGCGAGATTTTGAGATGTCCCAGTTCTGGCAGAACTTGCAGGCAAGATTGCATCCGGCGGTACCGAACGACAGGATGCTGCTGCCGGGATAGAAATGGTTGAGCGGTTTCTTCTCGATGGGGTCGACGCAGAAACCGGAACTGCGGCCGTAGGTGGTCAGCACCATCATGTCGTTGATGCGGCCGCGCACGAAGCAGGCGCCGCGCTGCCCTTCCTTCAGTTTGCAGTCGCGCGGACACAGGTCGCACTGGATGCGACCGTCTTCCAGCCGGTGCCAATATCGGGCCGGATATTGCTCCGCAATGCTGATCGGCTCATCCATGTTGTCGTTCGACCTCGTGCCATTTCTTGACGGTGTAACGCGAGAGCTTGATGTCGTCCGACCAGAAATCTTCCGGCAGGCCTGCCTGGGTTTTCAATTCCGCAAGGTAGTCTCGCGGTTCTGGCAAATCCGCCCATGCATGCGGCAGGAAGGTGGCGCGGTTTGGACGGCCAAGCGGGGCGGACTCCGCGGTGGCGCGGACGGTTGCCTGTTCCAGCAGGCCGCTGTCGGCTTGCTCCGTTGCCGTGGCTGCCGGGTCGTATTCCAGTGTGACCCCATCCAGTCCCGGGTGCAATTGCTGCAGGGCATCTTGCTCACTGCGGAAATGGATTTCTTCGGGCGTACTGAGCAAGGCCACGTCGATGACCACGTCGGCGAACTCCTCTCTCGTGAGAGGCGGGTAGCGCGGATCCTCGAAAGCGGCGGCGATGGCGTTCTGGCGCACATCGTCGATGAGCGGAAGCCTTGCTTCCAGACTGCCGATACAACCGTGCATGCGTCCGTGCAAGGTCAGCGTGACGAAAGTCGCGCCGGGTTGCTCCAGCCAAGAGGTGCGCGGCAGGTCGTCCGATCTGAAACCGAGTTCCCTGGCAATGGCTGCACGCGCCAGGTGCAGCAGGGTTCTTCCCTTGTTTGTGTCAGACATGATTTTCCTCCTCGTTAAAGGCGAACGCGGCATGCCCGGCCGCTTGCGGTGTTCCGGCACTGCAACAGGCAGTGGGCCGGAGGTGGCTCGGCGACGCCGGTGAATCCGTCCAAAGTCAGTCATCCTGTTCACGCCATTTGGTGACGGTATAGCGTGACAGCCTGATGCCTTCTGCCCAAAAATCGCCTGGCAGCCCGGCCTTGCGTTTGAGTTGTGCCATGAACTGGTGCGGTTGGGTCAACTGCTCCCACACCTGCGGCAAGAACGTGCTGCGGAAATGGCGGTATTCGAACACAACACCATCCACCCCCGCACGCAATTGTGCCAGTGCGTCGGCCTCGTGCCGGACTTCCATTGCCTGAGTCGGCGACAGGAGCGAAATCTCGACAGCGGTCATACCCAATTCCTCTGCACTCAAGGGGGCGAAACGCGGATCGCGAAAGGCCGCTGAGACGGCGTTGCTTTTTACATCGTCCAGCAGGGAGCGGTGCGCCTGCAGCGTGCCGATGCAGCCGCGCAGTTCGCCACTTTGGGTGAGCGTGACAAAGCAGGCGCCAAACTCGGCGAGCCAGGACGCGGTCTCATCTGCTGTTTGCGGGATGTGCAGAGCCCGGGCAATCGCCGCACGCGCAATTGGCAACAGAACTCTTCCTCGATGTTGCTCAGTTGGCACGCTCATGCTCCTTTCCCACTTCGGCAGCCGGGGTAAAGGCAAACGCGGCATACCCTACTACGCGATCATGTGACCCCGCAGTGTCCCCGGAGTTTCGCAAATCGAGCAAATGCGGCGTGAGATGGTGCTTGTGCGCCGCGACCATCAAGCCGCTGATCGGCGTTCCGCCGCACGCCTGTTCGTGATTGATCGGTTGGCGGAGGTTGACGATATCCTGGGCCGTTTTGCCATCGGCGAACTGGGCGGCCGCATAGGGCAGGTAATGCGAGAGGTCGGAACTGACGACGAATAGGGTTTCATCGCCGCCCCACACGGCCTCCAGCACTTCGGCCACTTCCTCCGCTGTTGCCATGCCCACCGCAAGCGGAAGCAGGGAGAATTCTCCCAGTATGCTTTGCAGGAACGGCAATTGCACTTCCAGCGAGTGTTCCTGTGCGTGCGCTTCGCCGCTGACGACCACTTGAGGCAGTCCCTTGATGGCGTGCATTGCCCCGGTGTCCAGTTGTATCCGCCCCAGCGGTGTGTCGAACGCATCCGTATCCGGTAGCGCAAGGCCGCGTATGGCGACGCAATGGGTCGGACCCAGCAGTACGACGCGGTGGATGCGCGGGGCGACGGCTTTCAGCGTCGCATAGGCGCTTGCGGCGATTGCGCCGGAGTAGATATATCCCGCGTGCGGCACAATCAATGCCTTGGCATTGAGAGCCTGTGGCTGGGCAGCGGCCAGGAAGTGCTGCACGTCGCGTGCAAGCTGCCGCGAATCGGCGGGATAGAACATTCCGGCAACTGCCGGGGGACGGACTGCGTACATGGCGGTCTCCGAGTATTAATAATATATATATGGTGGCTGAATCCCTGGAATCAAGTTTTCAGGGTGGCGTTGTCTCATCACTGAATGTCTTGATTTGGACACTCGTTGCCGTTCGACGGTTGTGCTTTGAGGTGTTGTCGCGGCAAAATTAGCGTGGCATGGACATTGCTCTCTTTTGTGTATTGAAGCAGTGACTTGCTGGAGAAAAATTGAAACCGGATCCAAACGCCGCCGAATCGCCCAAATCGTGTGGCAACTGCGGCCAAACCATCAAAATGCGCGATAGCGTTGATACGGTGCTTTGTACTGCAATTCTCGAGGTGGTCGAAGCCGATTTTGCAGAGGTGTGTGAGCACTTCATTGAACGTTTCGAAAATCACGAGCGGTCTTCGTGGTGAAGGCGGGCGGCCCGTGCCGGGTCAGGCTGCAAGCTCGCCTCCCTATGGGTATTCCGGCAGCGCCAATCGAGTGACACATGAGCATCTGAAATGAAAACGGCCTGCATATTGCAGGCCGTTTTCATGGAGCACCTCGGACACGCTTGCGGTGTTCAATAGCCACCGCTGGTGCGATAGATGTAGTTGTTCAATTCCGAAGACTTGGCGTTCATGTTGCGCACGATGCCATGCACATAGCGCACGATTCCGCGCATGATCTTGTGGGCCGTCATGGGGCGGGAGCAAACCAACGCATCAAACTTGGCGCTGGACATGCTCAGTATCTGGGATTCGCCTTTGGAGTAGAGCGCGGCACTGTGTTGCGACGGCGCGCCGCCGACGAAGGTGATGAGACCGGCCAGATCGCCCGGCTTGAGAACGTGAATGGTCGTTTCCCCGTCGCTGCTCAGTATTTTCACCTGGATTTCGCCGTGAGCAAGAATATACAAGTTGTCCGGTTGTCTCTTGTCGCCGGGTTGCACGATCAGGTCGCCGGCTTTGTAGCTCAGGACGTCAAACAATTCTCCGAAAATCTCGATTTCTGCGTCGGTCAATTCTTCTGTAATGGTTGAGATGCGCAGCGTATCAATTACTAATGACATTTCATTCTCCTTTATTGGTAATTCCATTTCCCATGGTGCTGCCTACTGTCCGATCCATACTGCAACTGCTTGCATCATAACCCGGCTGACTTTGTTGCACACGCTACGATGTTCTCAATCATGGGCGAGTCAGGCAAAGAATCGTTGCCTTGCCTCAACGGGAATCTCCATGCCGGTGCTTTGTGCGCGCTGCAGCAGTTCCCAATAGTATCGGTAGGAAGCGCGGTCATGCAGTTTGCCTTCATGCTGGATGGGTCCCCAGGCGGCGTTCTGCGCGGCAATCAGCAGGATGGCTGCTTCGCTGACTTCAGCGAAATCCGGACGCATGGACTCGACGATCGGTTGAATCTGGCCGGGATGAATGCTCCACATGCGCAAGAAGCCGAATTCCTGTCTGGCGCGGCTCGCGTCTTCACGCACTACGGTGGTATCCCGGATTTCGGTAGTGACGTTATGGCTCGGTACGATGCCGTTCCCCAGGGCGGCGGACGAAATTTCGCATTTTGCGCGCGCGACCAGTGCGTGATTGAATTGGCCGGGAGAACGCATTGCCGCGGCCGGAACGGCGCCGTGGTGCGCCGAGACAAAATCCATGAGGCCAAAATCCAGCGTCTCGACATGGGGCAGGCTGGCGATCTCCCAGGCTTCATGCAGTGCGCCGGGGGTTTCTATCAGCACGTGGACGGGAATTTCGCGCGAAATCCCAAAGCGGTTTCTCAGTTCATCGAGCGTCGTGATCTGTGTCAGTACGTCATCGGCAAATTCAGGTTTCGGCAGAACGATGTAGGCTACGCGCTGGCCTGCACGGCTGATGATGATTTCCAGTTCGTTGCGCCAGACCGGATGTCTGACGTCATGAATCCGCACTCCGACGCGATCAAAGCGATTGTCGGCAGACAAGAGCAGCGCGGCGATCATTTCCGCATGTTCCCGCTCCTTGCCGGCGGGTGCGCCGTCTTCGCAATCCGCCGTGATGTCGAACACAGACTGGCCGTTGACGGAAAGCTCGGCCTGAATCTGCAGCGCTTTTTTCAGCAACTTTTCGCTGCCGGCAAAGTGTTCGCAAGCTGCAATCCTCGGGAACGGGCGGCTTCCTGCATACAGCACATCGGAGGGGTGAATGAGATTAGTCATGCCTTGCGTGCGGTGTATCGGTTGGGCAGATATTTGCCCAATGCATTTTCTGAAGTTGGTTCAACATGAAAAATTGGGCAGGCATGCAGCAAGTTAATCCAGGTCGATGTCATCTCGGAACTAGTGTAGACGGAATTCGTCTGTTGCCGCAACAGTCGCGCATACCAGCCCTATGCGGAATTTCATCCGTTTAAAACTCATCGGATTGTGCTTGCGAGTTCTTGTGGCGCGGGTATGTCCGCTTCAGTGACGCCGTGCAGGTGGTATTGTCAGGGTCTGCCACTCACGGCGCTTGTCATTGCCTGTCCATGACCTCCCGTACGGGGTAGCCCGATGGGGTTAGAAATGATGGAGGGCCGAATGCTGCCCGCTGAAATATGGATTTTCATTGGCGCGATCAACGTAATCGTTCAGTGAAATCGGCAAAAAATTCGTTAATGCTATTGAGACTTTTTATCATTGCGGCAGCAGCGATTCGCCCTGACAGAAAAAAATTTACTCACACACGCAAATTCTGTTGTCAATCTTCAAAACTTCTTTATAATCGCCGCCACCAAAAATTTATAATCGGTTGTGCGAAAACTTATAATGACTCGCAAGTGTTATAAAGTGCGGCGCATCGGTTAGTTCCAATCACGAGATAGATACTCCAACTCGGGAAACAAGCAGTATATAGAGTTGGGTATGGGGGAGACAGCGATTATGGTTAACGCACCCGCAGGGGCGAGTAGTGGTTTGTCGTCTTCACAAAAAGACGCTCAGCAAGACAAGGCAGCAGAAAGTCTTATCACTGTATACATCATGGGCAAGGCCTATGAAGTGCCCGCCAAGGCCACCATCATGGGTGCCATCGAATACGCCGGCCACCAGATCATCCGTGGTGCCGGGTGTCGCGAAGGTTATTGCGGCGCTTGTGCCACCATTTATCGCCTGCCTGGCGACTATAAGATCCGTACCGGCCTGGCCTGCATGACCATGGTTGAAGACGGCATGACGCTGGCCCAGATCCCCTCGGTTCCCGCCGAGAAGGCGATTTACGACATCGAGAAGCTCAAACCCGACGTTACCGCAATCCAGCAGATGTATCCCACGGTGTTCCGTTGCGTCGCCTGCGGCACCTGCACCAAGTCCTGTCCGCAAGGCTTGCAGGTCATGGACTACGTTCAGGCTGCCAAGCGTGGCGACATTGCCTCGGTAATGGACTTGTCCTTCGACTGCGTCGTTTGCGGCCTGTGCATGCTGCGTTGCCCGGCCGAAATTACCCAGCCGCTGATGGGCATCATGGCGAAGCGCCTGTATGGACGCTACCTGCGCAAGGATAGCCCGGAACTGGCGGAACGCGTCAAGGCGGTGGAAGACGGTGTCTATGAGGCGGAATACGCCGAGATGATGTCGATGGACCGCGAGGCGTTGACCAAGCGCTACTACGCACGAGATTCGGAATAAAGGGGAACACAGATGTATCCAGATTACATGGCAGAATCGTTGCGCAAAGTTGAGCAGACGCGTCCCAAGCGCCTGGAACTGGCGCGCAAGTCCGAACCGGTTTATCCGCTGATGAATGCGGAAGAGCGTCAGAAGGTGCTGGAAGGCTTCCACCCCGACTACGAGCCCAGCGCGCGCCGCGCTGTATGCGTCGGTCCCAACAAGGGAGAAAAGCTGACCACTGAAGTGTCCGATTTGCTGGAGTCCCATTCCTGGCTGACCAGCGAACAGGTCGATCTGAGCAAACCCGATATCGAAACCGACGTGCTGATCATCGGCGGCGGCGGCGCCGGCTGCAATGCCGCGCTGATCGCCATGCGCGAACACGGCGTGAAATCGGTGATCGCCACCAAACTGCGCATGGGCGATGCCAATACCATGATGTCGCAGGGCGGCATGCAGGCTGCGGTGTCGCGCACCGACTCGCCGACTCGTCACTATCTGGATGCGATCGGCGGCGGACACTTCGAGAACAAGCCGGAACTGGTCAAGGCGCTCACCGAGGACGGTCCGGCCGTGGTCAAGTGGCTGGAAGAACTGGGCGTGGTGTGGGACAAGGAAGAAGACGGTTCGATGAAGGTCATGCACGGCGGCGGCACCTCGCGCAAGCGCATGATGTCCTGCCGCGACTACACCGGGGCGATGATCATGCGCACACTGATGGACGAGGTGCGCAACCATCCCGACATGATTACCGTCAAGGAATTCATGCCGGCCGTGGAATTGATCATGGACAGCGAAGGCAAATGCGCCGGAGCGGTCCTGTATAACATGGACAGCGAAGAGTTCTTCACCGTCAAGGCCAAGTCCACCATCATCGCCACCGGCGGCTACGGCCGTCTGCACATCCGCGGTTACGACACCACCAATCACTACGGCGCCACTGGCGACGGACTGGTGATGGCCTATCGTGCGGGTGCCAAGCTGATGTACATGGATTCCGTGCAATACCACCCGACAGGTGTTTCCTTCCCCGAGCAGATTGCGGGCTTCCTGGTTACCGAGGCGATTCGCGGTGCGGGCGGCCAGCCGCTGAACAAGGACGGCGAACTGTTCGTCTTCCCGCGCGAACCGCGCGACATCGAGGCTTCGGCCATCATTCGCGAGTGCGTGCAGAACGGCAACGGAATCACGACGCCGTCCGGTCGCGTCGGCGTGTGGCTGGATTCGCCGCTGATCGACATGCTGCACGGCGAGGGATATACCGAAAGACACTTCCCGGCCATGTATCGCCAGTTCATCCGCTACGGCATCGATATCACCAAGCTGCCGATGCTGATCTACCCGTCGCTGCACTACCAGAACGGCGGCATCGAGATCAACGAAAAGTGCGAGACCGATATCCCCGGCCTGTATGTGGCGGGCGAGGCTTCCGGCGGCTTGCACGGCCGCAACCGCCTGATGGGCAATTCGGTGCTCGACTACAACGTGTTCGGAATTCGCGCCGGCAGGTATGCGAGCGAGTACGCCAAGAAGGCCAAGCTGGGCAAACTTTCCGTGGCCCACCTCGATGCATACGAGAAGCAGTTAAAGGATGCCAACGTCAAGACCGACCTGGTTACGCCTATTTTGCTGCCTTCTTACGCGCCCAAGGACGTGAAGAAGCGTCAACTGGTTCGCGGCGGCAATACGCTGCCGGGTTCGTCGGTGCTGCAGAACAGGCTGCACGACGACGCGTTTAGCCCTGCGGGAGCGAAATAAGCCGATGAGCCACGTTGACGATAAAGTAATCGAGCTGGCGCGTGCCGCGCTCAGCTTCGAGTTCAGCGGCGAGCCTTTTTTCCGCCATGCTGCCGAGATGACCCGGAACGACAGCGGCAAGAAGATGTTCCGTCGCCTGGCAAAAAAAGACACCGAGCGCATGGACGATCTGACCCGCTTGTTCGGCAAGATCATTGGCAATGAGGTATGGGTGCGTCTGGTGGCCGAAGCGGCGACGAGTATTGTTCCTTCAGTCGTCGTCGCCGATATGGAAGCCGAGGTGAAACGTCGCGGTCATGGCGTTGTGGCCGACGACACCCAGGCATTGCGTCTTGCCATGGAACTGCAAAGGCGGTTCATTCATGTGTTCAAGGATCTGGCTTCGCATACCAGCGACCGGGACATCGTCAAGCTGGCGGACAAGATACTGGAGGGCGAATTCTTCCGGTACGACAATCTGCAGGCGCAACTGGACAGCGTGCTCAACACCGGTTTGTGGCTGGACATGCCCGAGTTCCGCATGGACGGGAAATTCTAGAGGCCAGCCATGAACGATACGACCCTGCGTTTCCTTCCCGGCAAGAACAACACCTTCACCGCGAAAGTAGAAAAGATCAGCGGCCAGAAACTGCTGGCCTGCTACCAGTGCGGCAAATGTTCCGCCGGTTGTCCGATGGCGGCGTACATGGATATTCTGCCCAACCAGATCGTGCGCATGGCACAACTGGGCATGGAGAAGCAGTTGCTGGCTTCGCGCACCATCTGGACCTGCGTGTCCTGCCTGACCTGCAATTCGCGTTGCCCGAAGAATATCAAGATCGCCGAAGTCATCGAATCCCTGCGCGAAACGGCTTTGCGCAACGGACAGCGCGATGACCGTCTCAATATCTGGGAAATTTCTCCCGAAGTGCGCGCCGACTTGCCGCCGATCGCCATGATCGCCGCAATGCGCAAACTGACCTCTTGATGAGAAGCGAAACGGAACGATGAAACTTATTTATTATCCCGGTTGCACGCTGAAGAACAGCGCCAGAAACTTCGATGTCTCCACCGTTTCGTCCATGGCGGAACTGGATGTGGAGGTTGAGGAACTGGATCGCTGGAACTGCTGCGGCACCGTGCATGCGCTGGGCGCCGAGAACGTCATGAACCGCGTGGCGCCGGTGACCAACCTGATCCGCGTCAAGGAAACGGCGGCCAAGACCGAGGGCATGGCCAGCGAATTCATGACTTCCTGCGCCATGTGCTATAACACGCTCAAGCGTGCCAACATCGACGTCAAGAAGAATCCGGACAAGCTGTCCACGATTAACAATTTCCTGAATCTGGAAACCACCAAGTACGAAGGCGATGTGGAAGTGCGGCATCTGCTCGAATATCTGCGCGACCGCGTCGGCTTCGACAAACTGGCCGAGAAGGTGAAGAAGCCGCTCACGGGATTGCGCGTTGCCTGCTATTACGGCTGCCTGCTGGTGCGTCCAAAAGAAGTTGCTTTCGACGATGTCGAGAACCCGATGATCATGGAAAACCTGATTGCCGCACTCGGTGCGACGCCGGTGAACTTCCCGCTCAAGACCGAATGTTGCGGCGCCTATCATGCAGTCGGCAAACCCGAGATCATCGCCGACCGTACCGACAAGATCATGGGCTCGGCCAGCGAACAGGATGTGGATCTGGTGGTGGTGAGTTGCCCGATGTGCGCTTACAACCTGGACTTCCGCCAGGACGACGCAAAGCGCCTCAACCCGGATTTCAAGCACATGCCGGTGTTGTACTTCACGCAGTTGATGGCGTTGGCGCTCGAATGCGGCGACGATGCGCTGCGTTTCGATCTCCACCATATTGATCCGAAGCCGGCGCTCGCGGCCCGCGATCTCGCCTGAGGGAGGTAACCATGTATTTCAACGATCTCAAGCCGCTCCATGGAAGGGTCTTCGTCAACGAGACCTGGTGCAAGGGCTGCGGCTTCTGCGTACAGTTTTGTCCGACCAATGTGCTGGACACATCTCCGGAATTCAACGCCAAGGGCTATCACCCGCCCATCGCCAAGAATCCGGAGAATTGCCGTGATTGCAACTATTGTCAGTTGATTTGCCCCGAGTTTGCCATTTACGTGGAACGGGACGATGGAAACGAGAAAGGAAAAGTATGAATATCAAGACAGTGCCAGCCGATCCCAAAGGGGTTGATGCCGGTCCCCATTTCATGGACGGCGACCATGCCCTGGCTGAAGGTGCTCTGGCTGCAGGCTGCCGCTTCTTTGCGGGATATCCGATCACGCCTTCGACCGAGACATTCGAGCGTTTCGCCGAACGCGCACCGGAAGTCGGCGCGATGTTCATTCAGATGGAGGACGAGCTGTCTGCCATCGCTGCCAACATTGGCGCGGTCTGGGGCGGACAGAAGGTGATGACCGTGACCTGCGGTCCCGGCTTCTCTCTGATGGTGGAAAATATCGGCTTGGCAGCCATGACTGAAACGCCCATGGTCATTTGCAATGTGCAACGTGCGGGCCCTTCAACCGGCGCACCCACGCTGACTGCGCAGCAGGACATGATGCAGGCACGTTACGGCCCACACGGTGACAATGCCATGATTGCGCTGTCGCCGGATAGCCCGCAGGAATGTTTTGACCTCGCCATCGAGGCTTTCAATCTGTCCGAGTACTACCGCGTTCCCGTGATCATCCTGACCGACGAGACTGTCGGCCACATGCATGAGAAGGTCGTCATTCCTGCTGCCGACCAGATCAAGGTCGTGCCGCGCAACCTATACAACGGCCCCAAGGAAGATTTCCGTCCTTACAAATTTAACTCGCAGGGCGGCCACCCGATGGCGCGCGCGGGCGACGGCTACCGTTTCCACATCACGGGGCTTACGCACAACGAAAAAGGCTATCCCGTGGTGACGGCAGATCAGAACAAGATCGTCGTCACGCACCTGATGGAAAAGATCAACGGCAATGCCGACGACATCGTGCGCCTCGACGAAGATCAGATCGAAGGTGCGGATGTGGTGGTGGTGTCCTACGGCATCACTTCGCGCATCGCGGTCAAGGCCATTCAGGATGCTCGCAAGGAAGGCATCAAGGTTGGATCGCTGCGCATGATCACAATCTGGCCGTTCTGCGAAAAACGCATCCGTGAACTGGCCGGCAAGGTCAAGACTTTCGTTGTACCCGAGCTCAATTACGGCCAGATGGTACTCGAGGTGGAGCGTTGTGCCGGCGGCAAGAGCAAAGTGATCAGCGTCAACCACTGCGGCGGCGCGGTGCATGATCCTGAGGTAATACTGGAAGCAATCAGAAAGGGAAACAAATGAGTTCGGAAATCGCTCAATTCAAGAAGGACAGTCCCATGTCGGGCACCCTGCGCATGGACCGGATGTCGCATATCTGGTGTCCCGGGTGCGGTATCGGTTCCGAAGTGAATGCGTTTGCCGAAGCGGTCAAGCGCAGCGGCATCGATCCCGACAAGCTGGCAGTCGTTTCCGGCATCGGCTGTACGGGCCGTGTTGCGGGTTACGTCGATTTCGATTCCATTCACACTACGCATGGACGCGCCATTCCCGTTGCGACCGGACTCAAGTTGGCCAGACCGGACATGAAAGTAGTGGTGTTCAGCGGCGAGGGCGACCTCACCGGTATCGGCGGCAACCACTTCATCCATGCGGCGCGCCGCAACATGGACATCGTCGTCATTTGCAACAACAACTTCACTTACGGCATGACCGGCGGGCAAGTGACACCGACGACTCCGCATTCCGCGATTTCCTCGACCACGCCTTTCGGCAACCACGAGTATCCGTTCAACCTGCCCTTCCTGGCAGACGCGGCCGGCGCTACCTATATCGCGCGCTGGACCTCGATGCACTCGCGCAACCTTATCCAGTCAATAGAAGAAGCGCTGTCGCGCAAGGGTTTTTCTTTCATCGAAGTCATTTCGCCCTGCACCACGCTCTATTTGCGCCGCAACCGTCTGGGCGACGGCGTGGATGCGCTGCAGTTCTATCAGGAAAACGCCGTCCTCAAGCACGGCGCCGACACCCGCGATCTGGATATCGACTTCCAGGGCAAGATCACCATCGGCAAATTTGTCGAGAAGGACAAGCCGACCTATATCGAGGCGCTGGACAAGCGCTGCGTGCAGGTCGTGGGTGACGACTACGAACTCTACGGCAAGACAGTGCCGGAACGCGAGGCTGAAGAGAAGGCCGAGAAGGAGCGCGTGGCCGCACGTCGTGCTGCGGTGCTGGCAGAAGAAGAAAAGTCCAAGGCAAAGGCGGCCAAGGTGGTGACGAAAATCTCGGCCAAGATTCCGGTCAAGACCGCAGCGAAGAAAGCTGTGGCGAAAACGCCCGCAGCGACTGCGAAGAAAGCCGCAACCAAGGTTGCGGCCAAGACGGTGAAGAAGACGGCTGCGACCGCGAAAGCCGCATCCAAGACGACCGCCAAGGCGGCAGCCAAAAAGACGACGGCCAAGGCCGCCGTGAAGAAGACGCGTAAGTAGGAAGCGAGCATATGAGCACCCATCAAATCAGGTTTTCGGGATTCGGCGGACAGGGCATCATCCGTTGCGCCCTGATCACGGGCAAGGCGTTGTCCCTCTATGACGACAAGTTCGCCACCATGACCCAGAGCTTCGGCCCGGAGGCGCGCGGCAGCGCCTGTGCCGCCCAACTGGTGGTTTCCGACGACCGCGTTCTTTATCCGTACATCACCCAGCCGGGCGTGCTCATGGCGCTGTCGCAGGAAGCTTACGACCTGTATTACCCGGAGTTGCCCGAGGGCGGCGCGCTGATCGTCGAGGAAGATCTGGTCAAGTTGAAAGCCGACCATGCCAATCTCAAGTTGTGGCGCGTGCCGGCGACCCGTTTCGCCGAAGAATTGGGCAACCGCCTGTTCACCAATCTGGTGGCGCTGGGTTTCCTGACCGCCGTGACCGGCGTGGTCACCGCCGACGCGATGAAGAAGGCCCTGCCCGGTCTGGTGCCGGACCGTTTCCTGAAGATCAATCAGAAAGCGTTCGAGAAGGGCTATGACTACGGCGTCCAAGCCATGAAAATGTCGGGAGTGACAGCATGACCAAAAAACGCACAGGCGTTTTTGTATGCCACTGCGGCAACAACATCGCCGCCACCGTCGATGTGAAGAAGGTCGCGGAAGCCATGTCCAACGAGGAAAATGTTGTTGCCTCCGAGGACTATGTTTACATGTGTTCCGATCCGGGGCAGAACGCGGTGCTTCAGTCCATCAAGGACAACAAGCTGGACAGCGTGGTGATCTCCTGCTGTTCGCCCAACTTGCACGAAAAGACTTTCCGCGACAACGCCAAGCGCGCGGGCCTGAACAGCTTCACTTGCGAGATCGCCAACATTCGCGAGCAGTGCGCCTGGGTGCACAAGGACAAGGCAGTCGCCACCGAAAAGGCGATCAAGATTTCTCGCAGCGCGGTGCGCCGCGCCGGTCGCGACCAGGCGCTTGAGCCTATCGCCGTCCCCGTCACGCGCAAGGTGCTGGTGATCGGCGGCGGCATCGCCGGTATCCAGGCGGCGCTCGACATCGCCAATGCCGGCCTGAAAGTGATCCTGGTCGAAAAGCTGGCCACCATCGGCGGCCACATGTTGCAGTTGTCCGAAACCTTCCCGACGCTGGACTGCTCGCAGTGTATTTTGTCGCCGAAGATGGTGGACGTATCGCGCCATGAGAATATCGAGTTGATGACCTACAGCGAAGTGCAGGAAGTCAACGGCTCGGTGGGCAACTTCCAGGTCAAGATCAAACAAAAACCGTCCTACGTCGATCCCGAACTGTGCAAGATCTGCGACGACTGTGCCGCTGTTTGCCCGGTGGTGGTGCCGAACGAACACGATCTCGGCCTGACCGCGCGCCGCGCCATCCATATCCCGTTCGCGCAGGCCATTCCGGCCAGCTATACGCTGGACGAGAACGCCTGCCTGGGCCTGAACCCCGTGCGTTGCGGCAAGTGCAAGGATGCCTGCGATGTCGGCGCCATCAACTACGACATGCTGCCGAAGACCGTCACCGAGGAGGTGGGCGCCATCGTGGTGGCGACCGGCTACGACCTCTACGCTCAGGAGCACATGAACGAGCTGGGCGGCGGACAGATTGACGATGTGCTCGACGGACTCCAGTTCGAGCGCCTGTGCTCGGCTTCGGGCGCGACCAAGGGCCATGTGCTGCGGCCGTCGGATCGCACCGTGCCCAAGGATGTGGTGTTCATCCAGTGCGTCGGCTCGCGCGATCCCGCCAATCACTGCGCCTACTGCTCCAAGATTTGCTGCATGTACACCGCCAAGCACGCCAGCCTGTACAAGCATCACGTGCCGGACGGCCGTGCCTACGTGTTCTATATCGACATTCGTTCCGGCGGCAAGGGCTATGAGGAATTCGTGCAGCGCATCATGGAAGAGGACGAGGCCATCTATCTGCGCGGTCGCGTTTCCAAGCTGTATCGCAAGGACGGCAAGGTCAGGGTGCTCGGCACCGACACGTTGACCGGGCAGAACGTCGAGATCGACGCCGACATGGTGGTGTTGGCGCTGGCCATGGAGCCTTCCAAGGGCACCGCAGACATCGCCAAGACGCTCAAGATTGGTCGCGACAAGGACGGCTTCCTGGCCGAGGCTCACCCCAAGTTGAAGCCGGTGGAAAGCGTTACCGCCGGTATCTTCCTGGCAGGTTGTGCGCAAGGACCGAAAGACATTCCGGAAACCGTATCGCAAGCCAGCGCGGCGGCAGCCAAGGTGATCGGCCTGCTGTCGCAGCCCACCCTGAGCCATGCACCGACCGTGGCCAAAGTGCGCAATTCGCACTGCACCGGCTGCGAGATGTGCGTGACCGCGTGCCCGTACAACGCCATCAGCCTGGAAAACGGCAAGGCGCTGGTGAACGAAGTGCTGTGCGAGGGTTGCGGCAGTTGCTCCGCCACTTGCGTGCGCTCCGCCATCGAGGTCAAGAATACTACCGGGCTGCAGATCCAGGAAATGATCGAAGCGTGCCTGGCCTGAGAATTTGAAAAATGAGGAAAGCAGATGTCGGAACAACAAGCGGAAGTAACTACTGATTACGAGCCCAGGATAGTCGCCTTCCTGTGCAAGTGGTGCTCGTCGGCAGGTAGCGACCTGGCCGGAGTATCGCGCATCCAGTACCCGTCCAATGCGACGCCCATTACCGTTCCCTGTACGGGCAGCATATCGCCGAATTACATCCTGTCGGCGCTGAAAAAAGGCGCGGACGGCGTGCTGGTATCGGGCTGCCATATCGGCGATTGCCATTACATCGAGGGCAATTTCCTGGCACGGCGCAAGATTCACCTGGTCAAGGAACTGCTGGGATTCGTCGGCATCGAGCAGGACAGGTTCCGCATGTCCTGGGTATCGGCTGCCGAAGGCGCGAAGTATTCGCAGGTCATCAAGGATTTCGTGGAAGACCTCAGGCCGCTCGGACCGCAGACCAAAGTGAAGGCGGGCCGCTCATGATCAATCTTCAGGACATGCGCGACACCGCGCGCAACATGCTCGCCAAGAACGAAGTGCGCGGCGTGATCGGCTACCGCCGCAGCACCAATGGCATGCTGGCGGAACCCGTCGTCATTACCAAACCGGAGCAGGCAGATGAGCTGATCTGGGATCCCACCTGCTTCCATAACCTGTCGTTGTACCTGGTCGAGGACCGCAAGTTCCTGGCGCATACCCGCGCCAAGGCTGACCTGCCCATCGCCATCATCGCCAAGGGTTGTGATGCGCGCTCCACCGTGGTGCTGATGCAGGAAAACTATTTCGAACGCAAGGACGTTTACATCATCGGCGTGTCCTGCGAGGGAACCGGTGTGCTGGACGAGCGCAAGCTTGTGAAGAAGGGAATCCGCGCGACCAATTCCGCTTTCGACGGCGATGACTTCGTGTTCACCACCGAACAGGGCGAGCAACGCATCCCCGCGCGTGAAGTGATGGCGGATCGTTGCCTGGAATGCCGCGAATGTTTCCCCAAGGAACACAACATTGTGCTCGGCGAAGACAAGACCGGACGCCAACTGGATGCGCCGTTCACTGCGCTCAAGCGCTTTGAAGAACTGGATCCCGCCGCGCGCTGGGAATTCTGGGATCACCAGTTCGAGCGCTGCATCCGCTGTTTTGCCTGCCGCTCGGTATGTCCGATGTGCTATTGCGACGAGTGCATCGTGGACAGCACCAGCTTCCCGGTTACCGGACAGACTACCGCCGATGAGAAGGCCAATCGCGTGAAATGGATCGAGCGTTCGGCAACGCGCGCCGAGAACATGACCTACCACATGACGCGCGTGCTGCACCTCGCCGGTCGCTGCATCGATTGCAACGAGTGCGAGCGGGTGTGTCCGGTCAATATCCCGTTGCGGCTCCTCAACAACAAGATGGAACGCGAGGCCCGCGAACAATTCGGCTATGAGCCGGGGGCAAGCATTGGGGGGCCGTCGCTGACAGCCTCATTCCTCGACACTGACCCAGGCAAATTCATCAGGTAATCATGGAAAAGATTTTAGCTAAAAACAAATTGGACGACTGGGTCGCCGCGCTGAGCGACTGGCAGGTTTCCGCGCCAATAATGGAAGACGACATCTGGTCGTACAAGGCCAGCAAAGGCAAAGTCCAACTCGAGCACAGCAACACCGTGCAGCCGCCCAAGGGATTTTCCTTTCCGCAGCGCGAAGTGTTTTTCTCGTTCGAGCAGATCAAGGGCCAGCCTCCGCGCCTGACGCCGATACAGCCTAAGGCGGCGCGTCATGCCGTGTTCGGCGTACGCCCCTGCGACGGTGCGGGTGCGGTGCGCATGGACACGGTGTTCAACGACCAGTTTCAGGACAACTACTATCAGGCGCGACGCAGCAACGTGGCCTATGTCGGATTGGCTTGCAACAAGCCGCAAGGCATCAACTGCTTCTGCCAGTCGGTGGGCGGTTCGCCCGTGTCCTCTCAGGGCATGGACGTGCTGATGACCGACCTGGGCGACCGCTACTATGTGGCGGCAGTCACCGAAACCGGCAAAGCACTGATGACCGCCGGCGGCAAAGTGTTCGGCGAACCCAGTGCCGACGACAAGAAAAAGCTGAAACAGACCCACGCCGATGCACTCGCCCAGCCGCAGCGCGCAATCAACAATGTCGATGCGGTTCCGGCCAAACTGAAGGCGAGTTTCGATTCGCCGTTGTGGGAAGAACTGGCGCGCGCCTGTATCGGTTGCGGCGCCTGTACCTTCCTGTGCCCGACCTGCCATTGCTTCGACATCAACGACGAAAACACCAGCTCATCGCCGTTGCGCGGCAACCGTGTGCGCACCTGGGACAACTGCCAGTTCCCGGATTTCACCATGCACACCTCAGGCCACAACCCGCGCGAAAATCAGGGTGCCCGGCTGCGCCAGCGCGTGAACCACAAATTCCAGTACTTCCACGAGAACTTCGGCATGTCGCAATGCACCGGCTGCGGGCGCTGCATCACGGAGTGCTCGGTCGGAGTGGATATCGTCAATGTAGTCAATAAGGTCACCGAACATGTCGGATAACATTTACCTTCCCGAGCTGGCCCGCATCACCCATATCAAGGAAGAGATAGGCGGCGAGCGCTCCATCAAGACTTACCGTGTGGAACCGGTCGAAGGCGCTGCCTTCGAACACGAATGCGGCCAGTGCGCCATGCTGTCGTTGTTCGGTCGCGGCGAAATGATGATCTCCATTGCCTCATCTCCGCTGATCAAGGAATATAAACAGTTCAGCATCATGCGCGTGGGACGTGTAAGTGCCGCTTTCCACGAACTTGAAGTGGGCGAAGTTGTCGGTATCCGCGGCCCCTATGGCAACAGCTTCCCGCTGGACGATTGGCGCGGCAAAAACCTGGTGTTCATCGGCGGCGGTGTCGGCTTGGCGCCGATCTGGCCGCTGATCACCACGGCGCTTGCGCAACGTGCGGATTTCAACAACATCACCGTGTTCTACGGGGCGCGGTCGGCGAGCGACCTCATGTACAAGGCGGAGCTGGATCATATGCGCAGCAATGCCGACATCCAGCTTTCCGTCGACAAGGCAGAACCGGGCTGGAAGGAATTCTGCGGTTTCGTTCCGGCCAATGTGCTGGACAAGAAGCCTTCGCCCGATAACACCATCGCCATCACCTGCGGTCCTCCGATCATGATCAAGTTCGTGATCCAGAACCTGCAGAAGCTGGGTTTTGCCGACGAGCAGATTTACACGACGATCGAGAACAAGATGAAATGCGGTCTGGGCAAGTGCGGCCGCTGCAACGTCGGCAAGGATTACGTTTGTACCAAGGGCCCGGTTTATTCCTGGGCCCAGCTCAAGGAACTGCCAGAAGAATATTAATAAGCCAGAGCGAAAACGAACCTGCGCGCAAGTTTTCAGTTGGGAACGACCGCAAGGGTTCTATAAACACGTGTATTTTACCCTAGTAAATCTGTGGGTTTTTCGACGATGGCAGCCTGAACCGCAAGGATGTTTTCGGTGCGGCAGGTGAAATATAAAGATGACCGGTCTGGCAGCTTCAGACACGGTAGCAACCGAACAGTATGTGATTAAAAAGGGAAGAGTGGACTATGAATATCAGTGGAATGTTACACGGTGCGTCGTTGCTCAAGATCGTTGATTTTCCGGTTTCGGAAGTGCTTGGACCGGAAGCCAGCGACCATGAGATACACAGCCTGATCGAGAAATGCGGTTCGGTGTTCGTCAAGCCCATCTTCAAGGGCGGCGTGGGTAAAAAAGGCAAGTCAGGCCTGCTCGGTCGCGCCAAGGATCTGAAATCGGCGCTGGCGGAAAAAGAGCGCCTTTATTTCGCCGAGCATAAATCCGGCAATGCGGTGTACAAATCGCGCGGCGTCACTTTCGAAGGCGCCATTCCCGCCGAACACGAAATCTATTTCTCGCTCACCGACTCGACCCGCTACCGCGCGCCGGTGATGACGCTCACGCATCACGGCGGCATGGACATCGAAGAACTGGACAAGACCCAGATCATCGAAGTGCCGTTCGATCCGCTGACCGGCCTCAAGTCCTTCGTCATCTCCAACGCACTGACCGACCTGGGCGCGCCCAAGGAGATCATTTCCCCGTTGGTGCAGCACCTGCCCAAGCTGTGGGATCTGTTCCATCACTACGGCATGTCCACGCTGGAACTCAACCCCATCCGCATGATGGAAGGCCGCAACGGCTCGCTGATCCCGGTGGCCTGCGACTTCAAGTGCGGCTTCGACCGCGACGATCCGCGCGTGGGCCGCCTCAACCTGCCTGCCGACCTGTTCACCACCGAGTCCAACGACTTCGAGCAGGAGATCAACGAGCTGCGCACTTATCAGGGCCAGAGCGACGTGTATGTCATCAACGAGAAGGGCACCATCCTGGCGCCGACCTTCGGCGGCGGCGCGAACTCGCTGGTCACCGAAGTGCTGGGCAACGACGCGATCATCTCTTCCGACTTCGGCGGCAACCCGCCCTACGAGAAGATGTACGAAGTGATGCGCATCTGCCTGAAGTATTACCTCAAGCAGTCGAACGTGCTGTTCGTGATTGGCGGCAAGGCCAACAACACCGATATCTTCGTCACGTTCCGCGCGATGGCCGATGCGCTGCGCGATTACTTCAGCGAACACGGTCCGACCCCGCTGTATGTGGTGATCGGCCGCGGCGGTCCGCAGGTGATTCGCGGCATGGGCGTGTTCAAGGATGTGCTCGACTCGTTGCGCATCCCTTACCGCATTTTCGGCTTCGATTCCGCGATGACCGACGTGGTCAACTACGCTCAGGAAGCGAATCGCTGGATGAAGGAAGGCGGCCGCGCCGAAGTGGCGAAGGTGCTGGGACTTCCTCCGGACGCGTAGGGTGGGCACGTTGTATGTGCCCACGCGTTTGAACATATTCCCGCAATTAACTCTGTCAGCGTGGGCACAAGAACGTGCCCACCCTACAACGAACAATGAACAAAGGTGACAAGCTATGAGAAAGCCTGGTATCGAGAAATTCAAATATTACGTGGGCATCAAGTCATTGGCCGATATCGCGACCAAGGATGACCGCATCTGCGTGCTGAACATCACCGGTAACGAGTCGCGTTCCGTGACCCCGGTCAGCCATGCCTATTCCGGCGGCAACATCGTGTTCGGCACTTCGCCGGGACGCCGCGGGCAGTTCGTCGAAACGCCTTCCGGCAACATCCCCGTGTACAACAACGTGCGCGAAGGCCTGGAAGCCGGACACAAGTTCAACGTCGGCGTGGTCTATCTACCGCCGTCCGCCGTGCGCGACGGCGTGGCCGAACTGATCCGCATCAATCCCGATGTCGAGAAGGTCATCATCCTGACCGAGAAGACCGCAGTGCACGATGCGCGCGAGATCCGCGCGCTCGGCCAGCAGCGCGGCGTGGACATTTTCGGCGCCAACTGCCTGGGCGTGGCGGATTCCTGGAACCATGTCCGCATCGGCGGCGCGCTGGGCGGCGACAAGCCGGAAGAGACGCTGCGCAAGGGCTCGGTAGCCATCTATTCCAACTCCGGCAACTTCACCACCACCATCGCCAACTACCTGTCCATCGGCGGCTGGGGCAC
Source organism: Nitrosomonadales bacterium (assembly GCA_016235045.1). Lineage (GTDB taxonomy): Bacteria > Pseudomonadota > Gammaproteobacteria > Burkholderiales > Gallionellaceae > Sideroxyarcus. The sequence goes on along the minus strand of JACRME010000001.1, from coordinate 11,285 downwards.
GACCACGCTGATTTCCAGCGGCAAGGACGTGTACATCAACTTCGCCGTGCCGGAATTCGCCCTCGCAATGTCCAACGACTCGCGCACCAAGGCGGCGGTGCTGTATTCGGAGCCGGGCGGCTATTACGAAGAAGCAGTCGAATTCGACAAACCGGTGGTGGCCTGTGTGGTCGGCCGCTGGAAAGCGAACCTGACCCGCGCCGTGGGCCATGCCGGAGCCATCGCCGGATCGGGCGACGATGCGCGCGCCAAGGAAAAATGGTTCATGGACAAGTTCGGCGTGAAGGATATTTTCACCCCGGAAAATCCGCTGTGCTCGAAGAAGGGTGCGGTCGTCACCAACATCGCCCATATCCCGCTGGCGCTGACCGCGGTAATGAAGCTGAACGGCGTGGACAAGGACTTCCCGCCGGAAGGCAACCTGGAATTGAAGCCGTGGTTCGGCGACAACCAGGGTATCAAGCTGCCGGCCGCGCTGGAAATTCCGGTGGTCACGGCCTTGTCTCCCTACGACGTGCAGATCGCCGAACTGATGAAGAACGTCGGCGCGATCTTCCCGCGCCAGTCCATGAAGGATTGCTCCGGCAGTTCGGTCATGGATCCCAAGACCCAGGTCACCAAGGTCAACGGCATCTCCATCCTCGACTGTTCCAAACAGCCGCTGGAATCCAACCTGTGCCTGTCGGTGACGCGTGAGCTCAACGACGAGAACGACAATGCGCTGTTCAACCTCGCCGTGGCCGCGCATGTCAACCTGCACAACGACGCCACACTGGCCGCCGCCGAAGCCTCGCGCGAAGCGGGCAACGCGCCCAATACTGCGATCACCGCGGCGGTCGCGCTGGTCGGGCCGAAGCGGGTGGATGCGGCGCGCAATGCAGCCGATTCACTGACCGAGATATTTGCCCACTCCGGCTTGTTGAAGGGCGACGACGAAGCAGCCAAGGTTTCTCCGGCAGCAGCCACTGCGGAGCAACTCGCCACACTGGTTGGCGACAAGGCCGACGCCAAGGCCGAAGCCATGCTCAAGGCCTTCGACAAGCGCGGCGCGAAGTCGGTGTTCGTGAAGTATCTGCGCTCGCTCAAGGGCCATCCCACGGCCGACGCCGTGCTGGCCGCGCTGACCACCACCGTCGCGTGGGAACCGCTGATGCGCAAGCGCATCTCCAAGCTGACCGTGCGCAACTTCCCCTGGTATGCCAAGCTGTTCGGCGTCATCATCGGCGCTTCCACCGAAAGCAAGCATCACGCGGCGGACAGTTTCTGCGGCGTAGCTAACCAGGAGATACTGGATTCCTGGACTGTCACACAACTGGCCTACATCTCGTTGCTGGGCGAGCGTCCGACCGCAGCCAGCCTGTTCCCGCTGCAGGTTATCCTCGGCCTCATCATCTCCAACGGTGTCGGCACCATCTCCGCGCAGGGCTGCAAGGGCGCGGTTTCTGCCGACGGTCCGGAGTCGCCGGAGCGCGTGCAGATCAACAAGGGCATGATCGGTTTCCTGACCCACACCGGCTTCGCCCACGGCGGCAACGGCTACGAGGGCATCCAGTTCCTGATCGAGAACTTCAAGGACACCAAGCTGGCCGATGCGGGCGACGCCAAGCACGGCATCGACCTGAAGAAGATCACCACCGACTTCGCCATCGCCTTCAACAAGGAAAAGAAGACCAGCAAGGCGCTGGGCACCGGCGTGCGCAACATCCCCGGCGTGAACCACCCGGTGTTCAAGGGCCACCCGGTCAACACCGATCCGCGCGAAGTCTATATCACCGAGCTGTTCGCCGAGCGCGGCGAGAAGAACGTGTTCCACGACTTCTACAAGACGCTGGTGCAGTCGCTGTACGACAACGGCGTGACCGCGAACGTGTTCTGCGTGAACATCGACGCGGTGATCGCCGCCTCGCTGCTCAAGCTGCTGTGGCCGCGTTACCGCAATGGCCAGTTCAGCGAGAACCTGATGGAAATGGCCGCGTTCACCGCCTTCCTGTTCGGCCGCATGGCCGGCTGCGCGGGCGAGATCGACGATCATATCAATCGCGGCCGCAACATGGATACGCGCACGCCTGCTTCGCAGTGCAACCACGTTTCTTAAACCTAAAAAACTTGGTTGGCCACAGAGAACACAGAGATCACAGAGGAGAAACAAACGGGTATCACGAAATTGCGATTCACCTTTTGGGGGAGCCAGCAGATCATGAAAAAACCGTTTCTTTCTCTGTGAACTCTGTGGCTTGAATTGAAGCTAAAAGGAATTCTTTGCAAAAACCATGAAAGCCGCATCCGGCAAGCCATAGGCACGAACGGATAGCAGGCAAGTTCATGGAATAGCAAATACCGGGGAAGACAGGTTCGGATGCGACTGTGAAAGTCGCACTCGGGTCTGGCTTGCTCTAAACTTGCGCCGGTTTCGTGATGCACTCGCGATACACTGGCGCCTGACGGGTTTTACGATTTGATTCAATATTCAAAATTTATATCGAGGATATTATGACTGCTCTCAACGTCGCACAGAAAATCCTGCTGGCCAACGCGGCCGGAGGTTTGAAACAGCTCCCCGAAGCCGGGCAACCGCTGGAAATCCAGTTTACCCACACCCTGTACCAGGACGCCACCGGCACTGCCGCCGCGCTGGCTTTTGAAAAAATGGGCGTGGATCGCGTGAAGACGACATCCGTGATTGTCGTTGACCACAAGACGCTGCAAGTCGGCTACATCGACAGCGATGACCACCACTACCTGGAAAGTTTCAGCAAGAAATACGGCTGCTACTTCTCGCGTTGCGGCAACGGCATCTGCCACAGCGTGTTCCTGCAGGATTTTGCGGCACCGGGCAAATCAGTGATCGGCTCCGACTCGCACACCACCAATGCCGGCGGCATGGGCATGCTGGCGATGGGCGCGGGCGGCACCGACGTGAGCTTCGCCATGGCGGGCACTTCGTACAAGATCGAGATGCCACAAGTGGTGCAAGTCAACCTTACCGGCGCGCTGCATCCAGCCGTGCTGGCCAAGGACGTGATCCTGAACGTGCTCAAGGTCATCGGCATCAAGGGCAACAAGGGCATCTGCCTGGAATATACCGGCCCCGGCCTCAAGAGCCTGAACGTCTCCGACCGCGCCACCATCTGCAACATGGGCACCGAAGGCGGCGTTGCATTCTCCATTTTCCCATCGGACGAGATGACCAAGGCCTACCTCGACGGACGCAAGCGCAGCCAGGACTACCAGCCGCTGGTCGCCGATGCGGGTGCTGTCTATTCGCGCACGGTCGAGATCAACCTGTCCGATCTGCAACCGACCATCGCGATGTATCCGCGCCTGAAATCGATGGATCCGATCAAGGCTCACGCAGGTGCGCCTATCGACGCCGTGTTCATCGGCAGTTGCACCAACGCCAACTACGAGAACCTGGCGCGCGTCGGCGAAATCCTGCGCGGCAAGAAAGTCAAAGTCGACACCGCCATCGCTCCGGGCTCGCAAGCTATCGCGCGCCAACTGGCCGCTGCCGGTTACCTGGAGATTTTCTACGCCGCCGGCGTGCGCGTGATGGAAAACGCCTGCTCCGCCTGTATCGGCCAGGGCTTCAGCCCGGCCAGCAAAGGCGTGATGCTGTCCACCGCCAACCGCAACTTTGAAGGCCGCTCCGGTACCGAGACCGCTTCCGTGCATCTGGTCAGCCCGGCGACCGCCGCCGCCAGCGCCGTGATGGGTTGCATCACCGACCCGCGCGACATGCTCGGCAACAATGCCGAACTCGCCATCAAACTGGTTCCGCCCGTCGTCGACATGGATTCCTACGTCGCGCCGTTGCCCGTAGCCGAAGCCGCCAAGGTGACGATGGTTTACGGCCCGGACATCGCGCCGTTGCCGACACTGGACCCGCTGCCGGCCAAACTGTCGGGCGAAGTCATGCTCAAGCTGGGCAACGAGATCACCACCGACCACATCCAGCCAGCGGGCAAGTATCTGTCGCTGCGTTCCAACGCGGACGAGTACGCGAAGCAGGCGACCTTCGTGCAAGTGGACAAGACTTTCAGCGCAAGAGCTGCAGCCGTGCGCGACGCAGGCAAGCACGGCTTCATCGTGGCCGGCGACGGTTACGGCATGGGCAGTTCGCGCGAACACGCCGGGCTGTGCCCGCGCATTCTCGGCATCCGCGCCATCGTGGCCAAGGGTTTCGAGCGCATCCACCTCGCCAACCTCGCCAACTTCGGCATCGTGGGTTTGACCTTCGAGAATCCGGCTGACCTGGATCGTATCCAGCAGGGCGCCGAGGTATCGCTCGACATGGGCAGTCTGGAAAGCGGTAATCTCAAACTGGTAGTTAAAGGAGATGGAGAGATTCCGCTGAAGCTCGCGCAAGGCAAGGAAGACATTCCGATGATCCGTGCGGGCGGTGCGCTTTCCCTGTTTGCCAGCCAGCAGGCGGCTTGAACCCATTTATATTGAGAGAGAACCATGACCAAACCAATCATTTACTGGACCAAGGTTGACGAAGCGCCGGCGCTGGCGACCTATTCTTTGCTGCCCATCGTGCAGGCTTTCACCAAGGCAGCGGGTGTTGCTGTCGAGACCCGCGACATTTCCCTGGCCGGTCGCATCATTGCCAACTTTCCAGAAAACCTGACCGCAGCCCAGAAACTGAATGATGACCTGACCTGGCTGGGCGATCTGACGCAGAAGCCGGAAGCCAACATCATCAAGCTGCCCAATGTCAGCGCCTCGGTGCCGCAACTGAAAGCGGCGATCAAGGAATTGCAGTCGCAGGGCTACAAGATTCCCGATTTCCCCGAGAATCCGCAGAACGATGCCGAGAAGGAACTCAAGACACGTTTCGGCAAGGTGCTCGGCAGCGCCGTGAACCCGGTGTTGCGCGAAGGCAACTCCGACCGGCGCGCTGCTCTGTCGGTCAAGAATTTTGCGCGCAAGCATCCGCACCGCATGGGCAAATGGTCATCCGATTCCAAGACGCACGTGGCGCACATGACTGCCAACGATTTCTACGGCAGCGAAACCTCCGTCACCGTTTCCGAAGCGGGGCCGGTGCGCATCGAGTTTGTCGGTGCCGACGGCAAGACCACCGTGCTGAAGGAAAAGACCACGCTCAAGGTGGGCGAAGTGATTGATAGCTGCGCCATGAACGTTCGCGCCTTGCGCAAGTTCTTTGCCGAGCAGATCGAGGAAGCGAAGAAAGAGCCGAACGTGCTGCTGTCGCTGCACCTGAAAGCCACCATGATGAAGATCTCCGATCCCATCATGTTCGGCCACGCCGTATCGGTGTACTTCAAGGACGTGTTCGACAAACATGGCGCGACGCTGAAGGAGCTCAACGTCAACGTGAACAACGGTTTCGGCGACGTAGTAGCCAAGGTTGCCACGCTGCCGGACGCCAAGCGCGCCGAGATCGAGGCTGACATCGCTGCCTGCTTCAAGAAACAGCCGCAACTGGCGATGGTGAATTCCGACAAGGGCATCACCAACCTGCACGTGCCTTCCGACGTGATCATCGACGCGTCCATGCCACCGATGATTCGAGACGGCGGCAAGATGTGGGGCGCCGACGGCAAGCCATACGATACCAAGGCGATGATTCCGGATCGCAACTACGCCGGCGTGTTCCAGGCCGTGATCGAGGATTGCAAGAAGAACGGCGCGCTCGATCCGGTGACCATGGGCTCCGTGCCCAACGTCGGCCTGATGGCGCAGAAGGCCGAGGAATATGGCTCACACGACAAGACTTTCGAAGCAGCCGGCAACGGCACGATTCGCGTGGTGGATGCTGCGGGCAAGACCCTGCTGGAGCAGAAGGTGGAGCAGGGCGACATCTTCCGCATGTGCCAGGTCAAGGATGCGCCTATCCAGGACTGGGTCAAGCTGGCCGTCACCCGTGCCCGCCTGTCCAACACCCCGGCCATCTTCTGGCTGGACAAGAACCGCGCACACGACAGGCAGATCATCGCCAAGGTCGAGAAGTACCTGAAAGATCACGACACCAGCGGTCTGGACATCAAGATCATGGAACCGGCCGATGCCTGCCGCGCTTCTTTGGAGCGCGCACGCAAGGGACTGGATACCATCTCCGTCACCGGCAACGTGCTGCGCGATTACCTCACCGACCTGTTCCCCATCCTGGAGCTGAACACCAGCGCCAAGATGCTGTCCATCGTTCCGCTGATGGCCGGTGGCGGGTTGTTCGAGACCGGCGCGGGCGGTTCTGCACCCAAGCACGTGCAGCAGTTCCAGGAAGAAAATTATCTGCGCTGGGATTCGCTGGGTGAGTTCCTCGCGCTCGGCGTGTCGCTGGAACATCTGGCGCAGACCTTCAAGAACGTCAAGGCGCAGGTGCTGGCCGATGCGCTGGACGAAGCCAACGGCAAGATCCTCGACAACAACCGTTCGCCCGCGCGCAAGGTCGGCGAGATCGACAATCGCGGCAGCCATTTCTACCTGGCCATGTACTGGGCACAGGCATTGGCCGCGCAAACCAAGGACAAGGAGTTGCAGGCGAAATTCGCTCCGCTGGCCAAGATGCTGACCGAAAACGAGGCGAAGATCACCGCCGAATTGATCGGTGCGCAGGGCAAGCCGGTGGATATGGGCGGTTACTACCATCCGGATTTCGACAAGACTTCCAAAGCCATGCGTCCGAGTGCAACCTTGAACGCGGCATTGGCTTCCGTCGCATAGGAAAAGCAGTACCCGGCATTCGGGCGCACAATCTGCGCCGGAATGTTGTTAGCCGGAGACTCGGTTGGTATAGTTCGCCAACCGGGTCTTCTGGCTAGTTGTGTTATCAGTCAGCCACAAAAGGGGAGTCAGCAAGAAGCTGACTTGGGATAAGTGGTTTGATTCAGAAGATGTGCGTTGGTACTACCGCGCAACGGCATATTTAGATCGGTGTGGAGTAAGGGCCTTTGTCGAATCAAGGCTACTGAACAAACGCCGGCAAAGTGACCGTACGATAAATAATTAGAAGGAGAACAGCGTGAAAGCACCTATTCGTGTCGCCATCACCGGCGCCGCCGGACAGATTGGTTACAGCTTGTTGTTCCGCATCGCCAACGGCGATATGTTGGGGCCGGACCAGCCTGTCATTCTGCAATTGCTGGATATCGCGCCAGCCCAGATGGTTTTGCGCGGCGTGGCGATGGAACTGGAAGACTGCGCTTTTCCCACCCTGCACCAGGTAATAACCACCGATGACGCGCGTGTCGCGTTTCGCGATGCCAAAGTGGTTCTGATGGTTGGCGCTCGCCCGCGCAGCAAGGGCATGGAGCGTAAAGACCTGTTGGAAGCCAATGCCGCCATATTCTCCGAACAGGGACGCATACTTAACGAAGTCGCAGCGCGCGACGTCAAGGTACTGGTGGTCGGAAATCCGGCCAATACCAATGCGCTGATCGCCATGAAGAACGCGCCCGATCTGGACCCGCGCAATTTCACCTCGATGATGCGCCTGGATCACAATCGAGCGATCGCCCAAGTCGCCATCAAACTCTCGCAGTCGATACGCGATATCAAGAAGATGGTCGTTTGGGGAAACCATTCCGGTACGCAATATCCAGACCTCTCACATTCCGAAATCGGCGGACGCAAGGTTCTGGAAATGATTAACGATCATGATTGGGTTGAGAATACATTCATTCCTACGGTGCAGAAGCGCGGTGCGGCGGTGATCGAGGCGCGCGGTCTGAGTAGCGCCGGAAGTGCAGCCAACTCAGCGATTGCCCACGTGCGTGACTGGATGCTGGGTTCGGCCCCCGGCGACTGGGTCACCATGAGCGTGCCGTCCAACGGCAGCTACGGCATTCCCGAAGGTATCATCTACGGATTCCCCGTCACCTGCGGCAACGGCCAATACAAGATCGTGAAAGACCTGCCGATCAGCGAACTCGGCCGCAAGCACATGATGGACAGCTACAAGGAACTGCTCGACGAACGCGAGCATGTGAAGCACTTGTTCGGCTGACCGGCATTGCATGGCCGCTTCCGCGGCAGGCGATACTTGTGCTGCGTGGAGAACATTCCGCCCCCGGTTGGCCCACCGGGGGCTCACTATGGCGAACGTCTGTTTGCATCCGAATGACCGGCATGGGCGCAGTGCATATGGACAAAACAAGGCTGGCTGGTTAGGGTATGGCACCTGCCGATGCGAATCGGGACAACGACAACCAATCCGAGCCCGATACCGGTAATTCCCCCACCCGGAAAAAGATCCGATGAAAATCCGTCCCAGCCAACTGGATCATATTGTTTCCCAGACGACCCAGGGGATAATCGGGCAATTCCTGGTCATCCTCCTCATGACGCTGCTGCTGCAGAAGCCCGGCTTCCCCGAGAAGACGCTGTACATCTGGTGTGTTTGCGGCGTCGCACTCCTGATCCATCGATATATCAACTTTCGCCCCTACTATCGGCATATAAGCGGCAAGGATATCCGGCATGTCAGGAGCAGGATACGAAGGTATACCGTCAACGTCCTGCTCATGGGGGTGCTATGGGCGTTCCTGTTCGCCCAGATTATTCTTCACGCCCCCAGGGAATTGCATTACTTTGCCATTGCTGTTGCCTATGGATTTGCCGGGGCGGCGATTGCCACCCTCGGGACTATTTTCAGGGTCTATCTTTCGTTTGTGTTTCCCATGCTGGGCACATTGATTGCGGCCTTCTATTTCCAAAGTCCATCTACCGACATCGTTGTTGCCTTGATCATGTTGCTTGGGCTGGGCTATTTGCTCTACACCGCTTACGAATACAGCAGCAATTTTCAATTGATGCATGAAAGAACGGACCGGCTCAGGGAAACTGAAATGGAAGCGCTCGTGTGTCTCGGCAAAGCGGGTGAATATCGCGACGCCGAAACCAGCAATCACGTTCTCAGGGTGGGTTACGCCGCCTATCTCCTCGCCAGGTCGGCCGGATTTCCGGAACCGGAAGCCGAGACGCTCATGTACGCCAGCCCGCTGCATGACCTTGGCAAAATCGGGATACCGGACAGCATCCTGCTCAAACCGGGGAAGCTGACGGATGAAGAACAGTATGTCATGAAGAATCACACCAGGATAGGCGCGGAAATTCTCAAGCACTCGCAATCCGGCGTGATGAAGTTGGCAAAGGTTGTGGCGTTAAGCCACCATGAAAAATGGGACGGCTCCGGTTTTCCGGACGGCCTATCCGGCGAAGCCATTCCGATTGAAGGACGCATTGTTGCGATTTGCGATGTGTTCGATGCACTCGTCTCGTGCCGCCCATACAAGAAGTGCTGGAGCGATGCGGAGGCAATAGACTACCTCAGGCAAAACGCCGGCAAACATTTCGACCCGCGGCTGGTCGAGTTGTTCGTGCAGAACATCCCGAAGGTCAAGGCGTTCTCGCATCGCCTGGAAGATCATGAATCAGCCACCGGACTTCATCCCATCATCCAGTTGATGTAGGTCGCGCGAAATTTCGCACGAATGGCCGCCCGGAGCCGACGTTGGAAGATCGTGCGCTCCGGTTCAGCCGCCAGGCACACTGCGCGCATGGTCATTTCCGGATTCCATTCCTTGAGCGGCGACGATCCGTTCCGGAGTCTATTTCATAGTCATTATTGTTTTCACTCGCCGGGCGTAGGTGTACGATTGCGCCATTGGAAAACGGTTGTGGAAAAACATGAAATGAATAAATCACGCCCCAAACATCTCGCGCTGCACAAGATCAAACTGCCGCTCTCCGGCTACGTCTCCATCCTGCACCGCGTCAGCGGCACAATTTTGTTCCTCGCCCTTCCTTTATTGTTGCTGTTGCTCGATCAAAGCCTGCGCTCCATCGAAACTTACACCAACCTGACCGAGGTGCTGACGAATCCTTTGCTGAAGCTGGCTTTGCTCGGTTTGCTGTGGGCTTTCCTGCATCACTTCTGCGCCGGGCTGCGCTTTCTGGCCATCGATCTGCACCTGCTGCCCAACCTCGCGGCAGCACGTGCCGCCAGCGTGTGGGTGCTGGTGGTCAGCCTGGTGTTGACCGTTGTGCTGGGGGCGAAGTTATGGTGAACCGTATTGTCACGGGCGCGCATTACGGTTTGCGCGATTGGCTGGCGCAGCGCGTCACTGCAGCGGTGATGGCGGTCTACGCGTTGGCGGTCGCAGCCTATCTGCTGCTGCAGCCCGGTTTCGGTTACGACACCTGGGTCTATCTTTTCTCGGGCAATGCGATGCGCACGTTCTCGATGCTGTTCTTGTTGAGTTTGTTCTATCACGCCTGGATCGGCGTGCGCGACATCGTGATGGATTATGTGAAGCCGGCGGGCATTCGGCTGTTGATTCATGTGTTGGTCATACTTGCGCTGGTGTTGTATGTGATCTGGTCGGTGCAGATTCTCTGGGGACTTTGATGGCGTTGGCAAAAAGAACATTCGATGTGGTGGTGGTGGGCGCGGGCGGCGCGGGGATGCGTGCGGCGCTGACCCTGTCCGAAGCCGGACTGAAAGTGGCGGTGCTGTCCAAGGTGTTCCCGACGCGTTCGCATACGGTGGCCGCACAGGGCGGCATCGCCGCTTCGCTGGGTAACGTCAACGAGGACAACTGGCACTGGCACATGTACGACACGGTGAAGGGTTCGGACTACCTCGGCGACCAGGATGCCATCGAATACATGTGCCGCGCCGCGCCGGAAGTGGTGTACGAACTGGAACATTTCGGCATGCCGTTCGACCGGCTCGATAGCGGCAAGATCTACCAGCGCCCGTTCGGCGGGCACATGCAGGACTACGGCAAGAACCCGGTGCCGCGCGCCTGTGCCGCCGCCGACCGCACCGGCCATGCGCTGCTGCACACGCTGTACCAGCAGAACGTCAAGGCCAACACCAATTTCTTCGTCGAATGGATGGCGCTCGACCTGATCCGCGACGAGGACGGCGACGTGCTGGGCGTGGTGGCGATGGAGATCGAAACGTCCGAAGTGATGATCCTGCAGGCGCGCGCCACGCTGTTCGCCACGGGCGGCGCGGGGCGCATTTTCTCGGCGAGCACCAATGCCTACATCAACACCGGCGACGGGCTGGGCATGGCGGCGCGCGCGGGTATCCCGCTCGAAGACATGGAGTTCTTCCAGTTCCACCCGACCGGGGTGCACGGCTCGGGTGTGCTCATCACCGAAGGCGTGCGCGGCGAGGGCGGTTATCTGGTGAACAAGGACGGCGAGCGCTTCATGCCGCGTTATGCGCCAAATGCCAAGGACCTGGCCAGCCGCGACGTGGTGTCGCGCGCCATGGCGACCGAGATCAAGGAAGGGCGCGGCTGCGG
>JACRME010000013.1 GCA_016235045.1 Nitrosomonadales bacterium | reverse complement strand
GTTGTATGTCATATCCTTGATGGGTATCGCTACGCTCCACCCATCCTACAGTTTCTGCGAGTCCCGAATCGTTAACCTCCGTTCGTCCTGAGCCTGTCGAAGGAACGATCGGCGCTCAGAATGGGCTTGTGTCGTTCGTGGTTCGACAAGCTCACCACGAACGGATATTTATCCCCCAACAACCTTGCGTATCGCCTTACCCAGCGGCACGGCGGCCTCGAAGAAACCTTCCCACGGATCCGCCCGCAGCGCGCCGAGGCGGCGTTGCAGCGTCTCCACCGTATAGTGGTCGGAGTGCACCGCCGGACTGAGTTCGTCCCAGCGCAGCGGCACCGCCACCGGCGCACGCGGGCGCGCCCGCGCCGAGTAACTCGCGATGGCGGTTGAGCCGCGGCCGTTGCGCAGATAATCGATAAATATCTTCCCGTGGCGCTTCGACTTCGACATGTTGGTGGTGAGCAGGCCCGGTTCGTCATGCGCATGTTGTTCCGATACGGCCCGCGCGAACGCCTTCGCCGTCTCCCAGTCCGCCTGGGGGTGCAGCGGCACCACCAGGTGCAGGCCCTTGCCGCCGGTGGTGCGCGGGAACGCCGTCAAATGCAGATCATGCAGGCGGTCGCGCAGTTCGCGTGCGGTGCGCAACACCTTGTCCCACGCCACGTCGGGTGCGGGATCGAGGTCGAACACCAGCAGGTCGGGGTGTTCGATATCTTCCACCTGGCAGCCCCACGGGTGGAACTCCAGCACGTCGTTCTGCACCAGCGCCACCATGTCGGCGAGCGAGCGCACGTAGACATAGTCGCGCGTGTCGCCTTCGTGGCCGATGGCGACACGCGGGATCGAACGTGCCTGGGTCTTGCCCAGATGCTTCTGGAAGAAACAGGACTCGCGATCCTCGGGGCAGCGCAGCAGCACCAGCGGACGATGCGCGAGATAGGGCAGTACCCATTCGTGGATGGCTTCGTAATAGCGGGCCAGCGCCAGTTTGGTCACGCCCTGTTCCGGGTAGAGATTGTGTTCGGGGTGCGTGAGCGGAATTCCGGCGACTTCAACCGCGCCTGCGGTTGCGTGCTGCATCGGCCGCGCGGGGCTTGCGGGAGCAGCCTCTTCCAGATTGTCTCCGGTCGAAACAACCTGCTCCGGTTCCATGTCTTCGCGCACGCCCTGGAAAGTGGGCTGGCGCAACAGCCCGTCGCCGGTGCGCTCGACGTATTCCACTGCAACCACCAGATTCGGCTTCACCCAATGCAGCCCGCGTAAAGCCGGCAGCGCAGAAGATGGGGCAAACGGCGATTTGGCGATTTCCTGCTTCTGCAATTGCGCGTGCAGTTGTTCGAGCTGGCGGTTGCTGAAGCCGGTGCCCAACCTCCCCGAATATTCCAACTGTCCCTCGCGATAAGTGCCGAGCAACAATGCGCCGAAGCCGCTGCGCGCACCGGCAGGCGGCGTGTAACCGCCAACCACGAACTCGGCGTGCTGATGCGCGCATTTTGCCTTGAGCCAGAGCTCGCCCCGACCGCTGCGATAAGGCGCATCGGCGCGCTTGGAAATGATTCCTTCCAGTCCGAGGGCGCAGGCCTGCTCGAAAAATTTCGGCCCCATTCCCTGCACGTGATCCGAATAGCGCACGGTTCCGCCGGGTTCGTACTCTGTGGCTTTCAACAACTGCGCCAGCGCCTGCTTGCGCTCGATCAGCGGCAATGCAGAAAGCGCGTGACCATCCAGATAGACCAGGTCAAAGGCCTGATAGACCAGTTGCGCCGTCTGCTTGCGGCTCAACGCGTCCTGCAGCTCGCGGAAACTGCTGGCGCCGCCCGCGGTGAGCGCCACCAACTCGCCGTCGAGGATGGCCTGCTGCACCGGCAATCGCGCCAGTTGCCGCGCCTGGGTTCGCAGCCGTTTCGTCCAGTCGTGGCCGTTGCGCGTCATCAACCTGGCCTTGCCGTGTTCGATGTGCGCCACGATGCGATAGCCGTCGAACTTGATCTCGTGCAGCCAGGCCTTGCCCGCCGGCGCATGATCAACGGAAGTGGCAAGCTGCGGCGGCAGGATGGCGGGTGCATCGGCCGGGCGCGCGCCGGGGATTTCTTTTGCGACGGGGGGCGGGGGGCGATACGGCGAGGAGAGACCCTCCTGGCTGTTACGGTTCGCGGCGATCTCTTCCATGCTGCGGCCGCTGGCCACGCTCAAGTCGTCGGGATGCAGGTTGTGCTGCGGGTGGTCGGTGCGCTTGATCAACAGCCACTGCTTGTCGCTCCCGCGACCGGCCCATTTGCGCATGCGCACCAGCGTCCAGGCGCCCTTGAGCTTGGTCCCGGTGAGAATGAAATCTAGCTGGTTGTCGTCGTTGTGGCCGTCGGCTTGCCACAGGCCCACGTCCCACAGCATCACCGTCCCGCCGCCGTATTCGCCCTTGGGGATGTTGCCCTCGAAATTGCCGTAGGCAAGCGGATGGTCTTCCACTTCGACTGCGAGGCGCTTCTCGCCGCGTTCCAGCGGCGCTCCTTTCGGCAGCGCCCAACTGCGCAGCACCCCGTCCTGCTCTATGCGCAGATCGAAATGCAAATGCCGGGCGGCGTGTTTATGCATGACATAGAGATGACCGCCCTGCAGATCGGGGGCGGTGCCCGCCGGTTCCCGGCTGCGCCGGAAATCGCGTTTGCGCTGGTATTCATTGAGGGAGAGATCGTCCATTTCGTCCTCCGCCTTTCGGCGTTAGACAACAAGAACCGGATATACGGTTCAACAAAACTCAAGCTGCTTCCCCGGTAACCGGACTGCCAATGGGGCTTATGGGAACAACCACGGCGCACCCCTTGCGGATGACGATTGAATCAGGCGGCCAGTACTTTCAGCAACCAATACATGATCAGCGCACCCACGAAGACCCCGGCAACGAAGGTTCGGAGTGCCATCGAAGCGCTTGTTTCCGGTTCGGGTTTTTCCCCGGGCGGCTGTATGGCTTCCCACTCGCGGATTATTTGCATGGACAGAACGTAATCGTCGTCGTCAACCAGCACGCGCACAAAGCCCATCGCCGAAAGTTCGCCGATGCCTCCCTGCAAATACTCCCCCTCGACACGTCCTGAAATGCCGCGCTGCTCAAGCAGGTTCAGCACCATGTGGGCATCCAGCCCGGAGGAGGCTTCATATACGCTTTTCATATGGACGACTCAAAGTAAGCCCTGTTTGCTGGTTGTAGTTGCAGGGTGCGCTTGCGACCTATTTGATTATCGGGGAGGGCGGATTTGAATTTGTACACAGCCAACTGGTGCGCAAGCGCACCCTACCGTACTGCCCCCTACCTGCCACCGCGCCGCTCGACCGGTGCATTGAATTTTTGGATGTTCTCCTCGGCCTGCTTGAGTGCGCCGATGTCATGCACGATCGCCAGAAACCTTTCTTCCCCGTCGTCCGACTTGATCAATTGCAGGTTCACCTCCACCGGATAGCTGCTGCCATTCTCGCGCACCTGCTCTGTCCGATAGGTGATCGACTCCCGCTCGCCCAGGCGCAACATGTCGATTCTCGCCCCAAAGGATTCGACGCCCGATTCCGGGTGCAATTCAAGTATGTTTTTCTTCTGCAATTGCGCCAGCGTAAAACCCAGATTTTCCAGCGCGTAATCGTTGGCATAGGTGATCTGCAATGTGTCGGTATCGAACATGAAGACTTCGTTCGGACTGCGGTCGCGCAGGGCGTGTTCGTAGCTGCGCCGCAGTTCCTCGCGGCGCTTTTCCACCGTCCATGCGCGGCGCCGGTTCCTTAGGCCATAAAAAGCGAATGTGCATGCCAGCGCCAGCGCCATCAGGAAGTAGGGCGCATGCATTTCCTGCCACCACGCGGCCTTGACCTCCGTCACGGGCATTTCGACAAACAGCGTGAGCGGATAGTGCTGCAGGCGGCGCATCGCCAGCAAAGCCGTGGTCTTGCCTTTGCTGTTGCGCAATTCGACCAGCCCCTGCTGCGGGCGATTATTTGCGCGCAGATAATCGGCCATCGCACCCTCGACCGGCTTGCCATACAGCTTGTCCTGGCTGGAGGCATCCGGTTCGGGATAGCGGCTCACCAGGTATCCGTCATCGCGTACCAGACCCAGTGCGGTGACGCCGGGGGTAATCGAATCTATCCAGTAGCGTTGCAGCATATCGACCGGCAGGTTGGCGCTGACGATGTAGGCCAGCCTGCCCGCGGGATCCATCACGGCATAGCGTGCAGAAACGATCCAGTTCTTGTCTATATATCCCATGACCGGGCGGCCAATGGCGAAGGGCGGCCCCTGCTGCAGTTCGTCGCGAATCTTGCCGAATGCGGGATCAGCGGCGAGCGTGGGCAGGTCCGGCCGGTTTGGCGTTGCCCCGGTCAGCAAAATCTGGCCATCGCTGCGGATCAGCATCACATTGCGCAACTCGGTGTGCAGGCTCTGAAACCGCCAGACCAGAGAAAATGCGCGGTCGAGATCGGGCTTCTTGTGCATGACGGACAACTCCGCACCCAGGCTCTGCATGCCGATTCCCAACTGGGTAAAGTAGATATCGATCGAGTTCCCGCTCAGCGCGGCAATCGTCGCCAACTGGCCGGCCTGCTCGGACTTGGCTACCCGCCAGGACTGCGAGACAAGAAAGGCGGCGTAAGCAAGCAGCGCAACCACCAGCAACGTTGCCGAATATTTCAGAAACGGTTTGGGGCGATGTTCACTGCGGGTGTTTGGCATTTGTGTCCCTCGTTCAACGACCGGGGTGAAGATTCGGAATGTAGCGCGTTTTCTCCGATGACTACCGTGCACACCAGTTCAACGCCAGCGCGACTGTGAACAGTATGGCAAAAACGCCTGCGACAAAGCATTCAACCGTGGTGAGCCGGATGTATCTCCAGTTCTTTTTCAGCACCTTGTACTCGTCGGTGAAATTCTTGAACGGGAGCACTTCTTCCATTTTGTGCAATTGCCCAAGCTTGGCGCCATACAAAGCGGAAAACGACAGCGTGTTCAGGAACCAGAGGATGCAAATGGCAATGGCGCCAAGGCTGATGACGATGAAAAGGTTGGAACCGATGCCGCTAAGCGGGCCGTCCTTGCCGGCCAGGGCGACGAAGGCGAGCAGCGCAGAAAGAACCGAGAGATAGAACCCCCTCGCGGTCTCATGTCTTGAGCCGATGTTGGCCACGTCTTGCATGTAGGCTTTGTACTGCTCGATCTTCAGATTCTCGGTTAACGATTCATCGGCCATTGCTCACTCCTTCGGTTTGCGGGCGGGGGTTATTGCAATCATAGGCGAAGATGGGGTGAGCCGGTAGGTTCCGGGTCTGTTTCCCCAACTTTCGATGACGTCAGGACTATCGGGATACCGATCCTTGTCGGTTGCTCCAATGATTCAGGCCGGTTGCGTGAGCCAGTTCATCCGCTTGCGATTTGGCGCTATCATCCAGCCCTAAATTTCGGAACTCTTCTCATGCAACCGCGCAAGCCAATCAACATCCCCGTCGTTTCCGCCACCGCACGGGAAGACGCCATGACCGACAGCAACTGTTCCGGCAACGAGATCGTCGCGCTGATGGTGCTGGGCGACAGCATGGCGCCGGAGTTCATCGAGGGGGAGATACTGGTCATCGAGATGGGGGCGCCGGCAACGGATGGCTCGTTCGTGATCGGTTCGGTGAACGGGGAATTCATCTTCAGGCAGCTCGGGCGCGATGACCGGGGCGGCTGGCGATTGCATGCGCTCAACCCTGCTTTCCCCGATATTGAGATTTCCGGTCGGGATGCGATCAAGGGCGTGGTCACCCACAAGAAGAAGCCCGGCTCACGCAAGTCGGTCAAATACTACGTGTCGCATTCGGCCCACTGAGTACTCAAAGGTGCGGCTTCGGTTTTCGTGCGCCAGCAACTTGGGTCAGCCAAAAGCATAGGACAAACTCCGATGCGTAATTCCCATATTCGCCTAGTGCCTACTGAGAGTATCACTGATACTCAAGCGGGGAAAATCCGTCAGAATTCTCCCCGCTAACAACAATAATTCACTACATCGGGGGCAGGAGATGGGACTTTCACCATGGAACACGTTTCCGGACGGGGCTGGCTCTGAGTCGGAGTCAAGCGGTAAAGGCTCCACAATTCAATCATTCAATGGCATCAAGGCAATACTGGAACATCTCGATCATATTGCCAGGCTGAAGGATTACCAGTGTGCCCGGACGAAGGAAATTCCCGATTTACCTCTGACCTGCTATGTCGAATGCCACGTGGCCCAGTGGTTGCACAGCGAGAATGTCAAAGAATGCGCAAATCGCAAATTGCTCGATTCAGTGTGCAAACGCTGCGAAGAATTTCATGAGCGCGCCGCTCAATCGATATTGCGTACAAAAATGGACATGACTGAACCGGTTTCGGAAGTCGTACAATCAACGCTGGACTTCGAAAGCGCCTCAAGCAATTTTCAGACGGCACTGGCGGCGTTGCACGTTGAATGCGGGTACAACCAATAAGCGCTTAATCGGAAGGGAAGCCCGCGGGTTCCGCTCGTCGCATCGGCGAGGCAAACGGGGAATTACAGCAGGCCGCCCCGGCTACCGCTTCCAGCCAGATGGCAAGCGTCCGCTCCAGTTCTCGGCTGCACAACTATTCCATTACGCACAGAGCCCATCATTGACTTGTCTCCAGCCTGGGGATAGTGTCCCCAGGCGGCCGTTCCGTTTATTGGCTGTACTGTGCAGATGTTCCAACGCATGGCTAATTGTTGGCAAGGAGGACGCACATGGAATCCGGAAATCGCAT
This sequence comes from Nitrosomonadales bacterium, assembly GCA_016235045.1. Taxonomy (GTDB): domain Bacteria; phylum Pseudomonadota; class Gammaproteobacteria; order Burkholderiales; family Gallionellaceae; genus Sideroxyarcus. Next base: position 211,597 of record JACRME010000013.1, on the reverse strand, counting down.
ACGTCAGGGACACACGGTTGCCACTGATGCCCGGGAGGCTGTTGCAGCTTTCCACGCCCAAGTGGCACAACCGGAAATGGCCGCTGTGCTCTTCTTTTGTTCACCCAGCTACGATCTCGATGTCCTGGCAAACGAAATCAAGCGCCATTTTCCCGGCGTGACGGCGGTTGGCTGTACCACTGCCGGCGAGATTGGGCCCGAGGGTTACCAGACGCATAGCCTGTCAGGGGTCAGTTTTTCTTCTTCGGAGTTTGTCGCGGAAGCAGGCCGTTTTGACGCGCTGCAGAGCTTCGAGATGGTTGCCGGGCGAGAGTTCGCCGAGGGGCTATTGGAAAATCTGGTGGCGCGCCAAAAAACCGGGAATGTTTTTGGCATGCTGCTGATTGACGGCCTGTCAATGCGGGAAGAGCCGGTGTCGCATGCATTTCAGGATGGATTGGGGGCAGTGCCCATGTTTGGAGGATCGGCAGGCGATGATCTCAAATTTGAGCGCACATGGGTCTTCCATGACGGGAGTTTTCATACGGATAGCGCCGTGCTTTTGTTGCTTTCAACTTCGCTGCCTTTTCATATTCTGCGCACCCAGCATTTCCTTGCGGATGGAGAGCGGCTCGTGGTTACCGAAGTGGATGCGGCTCGGCGTATCGTGCGGGAAATCAACGGTCTTCCCGCGGTCGACGAATACGCCCGCCTGATTGGCGTGAGTCCGGACAAGCTGGTGCCAGACCATTTTGCCAATTGGCCGGTGGTGGTGGTGATCGATGGAACGGATTACGTTCGCTCAATTCAGCATGCAAACCCGGATGGCAGCCTGACATTCTATTGCGCGATCGATGATGGTGTCGTGCTGCGTGTGGCACACGGTGTCGATTTGTTGAAGAAGACGGAAGCTGTGCTGGATGAAGTCGAGCGCGAACTGGGCGGCGTTGAGGTCATGTTGGTCTGCGATTGCATTCTCCGCAATCTTGAAGTGACGCGCAACGGGACGAAGAATGAAGCGGGCGAAATGTTCAAGCGTCACAAGGCGGTCGGTTTCAGCACTTACGGAGAGCAGGTGGGCGGTGTTCATATCAACCAGACGTTGACCGGGATTGCCATCGGCCGCGCAGGAGGCAGGAATGGCGGATAACATCGCTCAAGGCGATGAAATTGCCCTGCGGGCGGAAATTGCCCGCCTGAACAAGATTGTTGCTTCTCTTATCAATCGGGCGGAGCGGGAGACAGGCGCCAAACAGAGCAACTTTGGACTTTTCCAGAATGCGGTCATCCTGGAAAACCAGGTGCGTCGACGCACGGCCGAACTCGAAGCTGCCCTGCGCGAGAATGAACGGATCAATCATGACCTGACGCGCGAGCGTGAGGAGCAGCGCAAACTTATCAAAAAGCTGGAAGAGGCGCATAACCAATTGTTTCAATCAGAAAAGCTCGCCTCCATCGGTCAACTGGCTGCAGGAGTGGCGCACGAGATCAACAATCCCATCGGCTTTGTCAATTCCAATCTCGGCACATTGCAGAAATACGGCGACACCTTGCTGAAACTGCTCGATCAGTACGAGAGGACAGAACCCGAATTGCCGACGCCTCTGCGCGAGCAATTGAAAGCGGCAAAATCGGCGGCGGACATTTCCTTTTTGCGCGAGGACATGGTTGCGCTGATTACAGAATCGATTGAAGGCGCCTCGCGAGTGCGGCGCATTGTTCAGGACTTGCGCGACTTCTCACGTCCCGGCGATGCCGAGTGGCAGACCGTAAACGTGCATGAGGGACTGGAAAGCACGCTCAACGTGGTCTGGAATGAAATCAAGTACAAGGCAGAAGTCGCGCGCGACTATGCCGAGCTGCCGGACATCGAGTGTTTACCACCCCAATTGAATCAGGTCTTTCTCAATCTGCTGGTCAATGCCGCACAGGCTATTCGTGAGCATGGCGTCATTACTTTGCACACCCGTCGTAAGGGAGACTTCGTGACTGTCAGCGTACAGGATACAGGCTGCGGCATGACGCCCGAAGTCCGGGAAAAGATATTCGACCCGTTCTTTACGACCAAGCCGGTTGGCAAGGGCACAGGACTGGGCTTGTCGGTCACTTATGGCATCGTCGAAAAACATCACGGGCGCATTGAAGTTGAAAGCGAACCGGGCAAAGGCAGCGTCTTTACCGTATATCTGCCGATACGACGTGAAACGAAAGACTGACCTGCCGTGGCCGCGCATGCTTGCCAGTTTTGACAGATATGTCAGGCGCCGTCTGCCAAGCTGGCATATAACTCGCGATTCTCGTCTGGAACTCTCATGGATAAGGGCTCGCAGCGTTGCGGCAACCTCTGGCACGCCGCTTGCTGCATGCGGGCGAAGGCACAGCCACCATCTGCGATTCAGCAGAGCCGGAAATAATCACAATTCCAGGGAAATACCACATGCAAGACGAATATGAGCAACCTGACGCAACCCAACCCAAGGTCACCCCGTACCAACTCATCGGCGGCGATGCCGCCATTCGCAAACTGGTCGACCGGTTTTACGAATTGATGGACGAACTGCCGGAAGCTTACACCGCGCGCAAGATTCATCCGGCCGATCTCACCGAATCCGGCAACAAGTTTTTCGATTTTCTGTCCGGCTGGCTGGGCGGTCCGCAGCGTTTTGTGGAGAAATACGGTCATCCCATGCTGAGACGCCGCCATATGCCTTATGCCATCGGTCCGGAAGAACGCGATCAGTGGCTGATGTGCATGAAGCAGGCGTTGGAAGAGACCGTGGCGGATGAACGTCTGCGCAATATCTTGTATGCACAGTTCGTCGAGATGGGCGAAAGCATGCGCAACCGCGGCGAGAATCTCCGGGGCTGCTGTCACTGATACAGGCAATCAGGGCCGGGCCGTCTTCACTCGGTTAAGGTGATTTGGCACTTGGTGTGCTCGCCGACCGTAAGTCCCTCGCCCTCCGGGAGAGGGGTTGGGGTGAGGGAACACTCGTAACTAGCTAGCCATAGAGAGATTTGGCGGAGCGCAATCGCGTTTATTAGCAAAACTCAACAGCAGCACCGGAAGCTTCGCCGCGCGCGCAATCTGCTCGGCACGGAACGCCAGAATCAGCGTCTTGCCGGCGCCCGCCACGCCGCGCACGATGCGGTATCCCTCGCCTATGCTTGTCTTCGAGGCAATCCTTCAGCCGTTCGGCGAAACGCAACTTGCCGCGTGCATCGGAGCGGGCGGCGCCGAGGGAGGGGATCAGGGTGGCCATGAGGTGGGGTTATCGAACGTGGGTTTTAAACTTGCTGCACAGCTATTGCGCTACGGATTCCGCCAGTGCCTGCCAGCCGACAACGCGACAGCCGTCGCGCTCATACTGCCCATCACCGCCATAAACAATGCCCGGCGGTAACGCAGCATCGCCGAACAAGGCTGCCAACTTGCGCACTGCTGCCGTCCAGTCGCTGCTGAAAGTGGAGCCGGATTTGATTTCCACGGGCATGAACTGGTTGCCCTGCGGGATCAACAGATCAACTTCATGTCCCGCACTGTCGCGCCAGAAATACAACTCGGCAACCTCACCGGCGTTGTACTGACGCTTTACCCACTCGAACACCACCAGCGTTTCAAACAACGCACCGCGCGAGGCATGGGTGTTCAGCGTATTCACATCGCGTATGCCCAGCAAATACGCCATCAAACCGGTGTCGAGAAAATACAGCTTGGGCATCTTCACCAGCCGCTTGCCGAAATTCAGATGATGGGGGCGCAACAGATAAACGACATAACTCGCCTCCAGCACCGTCATCCATTCCCGTGCGGTTACATGAGAAATGCCGCAATCCGCCGCCAAGGCGGAAAGATTGAGTAACTGCCCCGAGCGTGCGGCGCACATCTTGAGAAAACGCTGGAACAGAGACAGATCGCGCACCGCCAACAACTGCCGCACATCCCTTTCCAGATACGTGGTCACGTAGTTGGGGAACCAGTCGCCGGGCGCAACGGGGCGGTCGTACAGCGGCGGATAACACCCGCGCAACATCGTTTCATCCAGCGTTGCGGGCAGCAAGCCGCCTTCCCTCAACTCGGCCAACGAAAACGGCAGCAACTGCAACAACCCCACCCGTCCCGCCAGCGACTGGCTGATGTTGGACATCAAGCCAAACTGCTGCGACCCCGTGAGAATAAACTCCCCCATCCGCCGGCGTGTATCCACCACCCCTTGCAGATAAGCAAACAAGTCCGGGCAACGCTGCACCTCGTCCAGGATTGCCCCCTGCGGAAATCGCGCCAGAAAACCGCGCGGATCGGAATCGGCAAACGAACGTTCCTCCGGGTCTTCCAGGGAAACATAAGGTTTATCGGCAAACAGCGCGCGCGCCAACGTCGTCTTACCAGACTGGCGCGGCCCCGTGATCGCCAGCACGGGAAAACCCTGCGCCAGACGCAATGCGGTGGAAAATGCAGATCGGTTTAGCATACTTGCAATTTGAAAATAGAAACTTCAAATTGCATGGTAAGGGAAAATGGGGTGGAGGGGAAGGGGGTGCCGTTCCTTGAGCTTTTTGGAAACCGTGGTCTGTCCCCGATTGTTTGAGGAAAAACAAAGCCCGGCGATGCCGGGCTTTGTTGTGGGAAGTTATTTCGATGCTAACCCCAGATCACTGCCAGTAGGTTAATTGGCATTTATATCTAATTGCACTTTAAAGAGCATACACGGGTTCAAATATGAAGTGCAACGCCTGACTTGAAGTGAATCGACCCCGATTCACTAATGGGTGACCCTCTTGATTGGACCCTGTTGAATGCGATCAGCATATGCCTTGGCAGGCTCTAATATTTAGCCCCACTGATAGCATCACTCAGCTTGAGAAGACCATTCAATTCGAATCGGCCGGTCATGGCATAGGATGGTTCAATATTGGCATTGATTTTCAGGTCGCTGTACAACACATCGGATCTTGATGCTCTGAAATACAGGTTCTGGGCGCTATCCGGCAAAAAGCTTGCCGTGGTCAGATTGCTGCTGGAGCTGTCATCCACAAATTCTGTCACCGTCACGGTCCCATCTACATTAATAGTGAAATAAATATGGCCGACTGCCACAGGATACATACCTGATAAATAATTGGCGTAAAAAACCCGGTAATTACCTGAATAGTATCTTTTTCGAGCATCTTGAAATTGTGATAAAGCCTGAGCCTGTGTGGGAAGCACATTGCCATTTAGTAAGCGGATAACATCTGCCTGATTGGCAAATGCAGTCTCGTTCAGGGTGAAATCTATATCCCCGGATGCCGTGCTCAGATTGCAAGGAAGCTGGATGCCGTTGGTGCTGTTGGTATCGCCATCAAGCGCCAATAACAACCTGAGAATATTCATTTCGGCATTGGCTGTGCTGCTTGTACCCAGAGTGATACCCGCAACGAGGTCATTTGTACTGGTAAAAGCCTTGGCTGAAATGTTGGAAATCGGTATGTAGCCAATCGAAAAAAGTGTGTTTGCATTCGCATCGAAACCAAACGATGAATTCATGTCGGTCACCGAGCTGTGATGATCAGAGGAATAATTTAACCCGCTGATGGTCAACGGATACAGCTTGCCACTTGATGTGTTCTGGACGACCGGACTGGATACGCAGGCATCGAAAAAATAATGGAATGCATGCACCGTATCCGTATAGGTTGATAAATTAGTGCCTTGATAGGTAGCCACCCGATAATAGAGCGTCTGGTTATTGGCCGTTGTCATATCCGAAAAGGTCACGGTATTCCTTCCGACCCTGCCGACTTCCGTGAAGGTGATGTTATCCAGGCTTTTTTCGACAATAAAGCCGTCCTCATTGGCTGAATTATCGATCCATGACAGCATGACTTCCTGAGCGGAATACACCCTGACAACCGGGTTGAGCGGTTGATCGAGCAGCACGCTATTTGAAGTGCCTCCACCGCTTCCACCGTTTCCACCGCAACCAGCCAACATCGATATTGCGAGAACGGCGACCCAGTAAATATTCGCAGAAACAATCATCGGTGACTGACCACGGTTTTCTCCAGCCATCACTTCACCCCCACACCCAACCAAGCATCCGAAGTCAACGGTCCGTTCAGCGCAGGTAGTGTCTCTTCCAGCCAAGCCAGCGCCAGCTTTTCCTTCTCGCGCCACAACGCTTCACCCAGACCCTTCTTCATCATCTGTATCGGCGCGCTGCCCTTGACCATGTTGTCCCAGAATTCGCCGGTACTGCCGACGGGGAAGGCTTTGGTGACGCTGCGTATCTCGATGTTGCGGAATCCGGCTTCTTCCATCTCTTGTTTGAAGCGTTTGGGGTTTTCCAGCGTGGTGACGGAGCGTTGCGGTTGCGGCAGGTCGGGCTTGATGGCGCGCAGTGCGCCGAACATGGTTTGCATGGCGGGCGATTGGTCCACGGGCGCCCAACTGGTGAGGGCGATGCTGCCGCCCGGTTTGAGCGTGCGGTAGATTTCGGCGAAGCCCTGTTGCCTGTCAGGGAAGAACATGAGGCCGAACAGAGAGAAGGCGGCGTCGAAGGAAGCATCCGCATAGGGCAGGGTCTGCGCGTCGCCGCAGTGCAGGGCGATGTTGCGGTGTCCGGCTTGTTCGATCTTGTTGCGGAACACGGCGAGCATGGCTTCGGAGAAGTCGATGCCGTGTACTTGCGCTGCTTGGTGCGCAAGCCGCAGCGCCAATGTGCCGGGGCCGCAGGCGACATCGAGTACGGTTGAGTTCGGTTTGAGTTTGCTGGCGGCGATGGCTTCGTCGGCGAATTGCTCGAATACGAGCATGGTGGTCTCGGCGTAGCCGTCGGCGACGAGGTTCCAGGGTTCGCTGGCGGAGAGGGGGTTGGCGCTCATGGAGTCTACCCCCACCCTAACCCTCCCCCTGCATGGGGGAGGGGATGGAGGCGGCGTCGACTTGAGATCACAAATTGTGATTTCAAGTCGGATTGGGTATTGAGGCAGCGCCCAGCGGGTTTTTCGTTTGAGGTCACAATTTGTGACCTTAAAGGTTGCCATTCCGAACTTCGAATCAGAAACATCTTCGATTCGATCTGCGCGACTGATGCAGTCATTCTTTCCCCCTGTTGCAAGCGTGTGGCTACGTCGTCCGCTGTGCGGATTTTTTTTTGCGCCAGCCTCACTTTTCTGGGGATTCTGCCTTAAGCCTCGCGCCATTCATGTGGCGTGATGTGCGTTGGGCAGATCTGCAAGTGGGGCGAACTGTATTTGAGTTAGTTAGGTAGTGTCAATGCGGAAAGAAAGGGGATTGGGAAATGCAGAAACGTCTTGCGCGTCTGAAAGTATTAATTGGGGCTGCCTTATTAAAGGTTTCTATGCCTTGCCGGGCAGGTAGATGTCACTTTCTGCGAACTGATACTTGGACACGGTGCTGTTCCATCAGGGCTTGTGCCTGCTTTTTGACCGCGTCGGATTGTACCGGCTTGCAGCCTTCAATCTGCATTGAGGTCTGGACAGCTTGGGCGATTTTCTGGTTCAGACTAGTGCTGACTTTCATCGTTTTCTCCCCAAAACAACTCGCCAGTTTGGCGGGTTTTGTTGCTGTGAATTATGTCAGTTCCGGGTGTTCAGAGCCCGCGCATGAAATACGGTCGCAGTGGACGATGTCCCTCCATCGCCTCACGCAGTTGCAGCAACAGTTTCTCTGTGTCTCTGGGCAGATTACCCGCGAGTGCCAGCGCATTGGATGCGTGGTTGCTGCGGAAGATCATCGGCTGCGGCGGGTTGAGGCCGCTGATGAGTCTTTCCTGTTCTTTCAAGATCGCCTGGTCGTCCGGCATCTCGAACGGTTCGCCGAACTTGCGCTGGAATTCTTCCACGATGCTGTCGTCCAGATACAGTTGCAGCGTGGAGAGGTAGGTGACGGGCGCGCTATTGAGCAGGGCGATGGTGCCGACTATATGTTCGTCGCTGTGCTGCGTGCCGCCCAGCCCAAGGATGACGGTGGCGGAGACTTTCATGCCGCTGGCGTGCGCCTTGTGCAGCACTTCGGCCATGCGCCGCTGCGTTGTTCCCTTGGTGATCTTTTTCAGGATGAGGTCTGAGCCGGATTCGATGCCGAAGTAGAGCAGGGTCAGTTTGTGTTCGCGCAGCAGGACCAGTTCTTCGGTGCTCTTGCGCTGGAGGTTGCCGGGCGTGGCGTAGCAGGAGACGCGCGTCAGGCGCGGAAAGGTCGCGGCAAGTTCGTGCAGGATGGTGAGCAGGTGTTCGGTGGGCAATGCCAGCGCATCGCCATCGGCCAGGAACACGCGCTTCGCATCCGGCCAATCGGCAGCGGCCTGGTGGATATCGGCGAGCACGTCGGCCAGCGGGCGCTCGATATACTGCTTGCTGCGATACATGGCGCAGAAGCTGCACTGGTTGAAGCTGCAGCCCAGCGTGGTCTGGATGATCAGGTTGTCGCCTTCGGAGGGCGGACGGAATAATGGTTGGTCGTAGATTAAATGCATGCCGAATTGTAACGGGGTTGCCGCGCGGTGAGAGAATATACGCGCTTGTCGGGTTGATCAGTATTGAGGAACAAAGCAAGGGAAACGCTGAATAATTCGTCATACCGGCGAAGGCCGGTATCCAGTGTCTTTATTTAACTGGGTTCCGGCCTTCGCCGGAACGACGAAACCGAATAAATCAGCGCTTCCCTAGTATGATCGGAAAGTAAATACGGGGGAAACAATGTTTAAACATTTTTGCGCGACAATCGCTTTAGCCACGATCTTGACTGCCTGCGGCGGTGGCGGCAGTGGCGATGGTTCTGGCACAAACCCAACGACAGGAAGCCCCGTCATCACGGCGAGAGATTCCGGCAGAGGCTGGGTTGCGGTTGCTTCTTCTCAAGACGGCAGCAGATTGGTTGCGGCAGTCATGGGCGGCCAGCTTTATACGTCAGATGATAGCGGCGTGATCTGGACGGCGCGGGAATCGGCCAGAAATTGGCGTGCAGTGGCCTCGTCCTCGGACGGAAGCAAACTGGTGGCTGCGGCGAACACCGGCCAGATATATACATCTGTTGATTACGGCGTTGGCTGGACGCCGCGCGATTCTGCAAGGCCCTGGAATTCTGTAGCGTCATCGTCCGATGGCAGCAAACTGCAAGGGGCGGTCATCGGTGGTCAGCTTTATGGTTCAGTGGATTCCGGCGCAAACTGGTACGGAGTGGCTGGTACGGGTGCTTATTGGATGTCGGTTGCCTCTTCGACTGACGGCAGCAAGCTGGTGGCCGCGAATCATGGGAACGCGGCGTTGGGTACCGGCACCGGGGGGTATCTTTACACTTCCACCGATTCCGGTGCCAACTGGTTCCCGCGCGACTCGTTAAGGTATTGGACAGCCGTCGCGTCTTCGTCGGACGGCAGCAAACTGGCGGCTGCGATGTGGGGCGGGAATATATACACCTCCACCGATTCCGGCGTCACCTGGACAGCGCGTGGGTCGGCCAGGAACTGGATATCGGTCGCCTCTTCGGCCGATGGCAGCAGACTGGTTGCAGCAGAAAATTTTGGGAAGCTGTATGCCTCCGACGACTCAGGTGCGACCTGGACAGTCCTCGACGAGTCGGCCAGGAACTGGCAACAGATTGCATCCTCATCGGACGGCAGCAAACTTGTGGCTGTTGTTCAGGGTGGGTATATCTACACGATCACGCGGTAGTTGCTGATTCTTTCCCTCTTGCCACCAGCTTCGATCTACTCTTTGTTTGGTTTGACGAAGTTGACCACGTTCGAATTCGGCTGCTCGCCGTCTGCGTAATAGGGCTTGGCCTGCTCGAAGCCGAGTTTCTCGGCGAGTTCTCTTTCCCGCTCCGAAATCAAAACGAAGCAATCCTTGATCTCCTGAATGGTGCTGTCCTTCAGCGGGTTGGGGCGTCCGCCGAGCGGGGTGGCGTCCTTGACGACGCTGGCCAGCGTCTTGCGCATCTGGCGCAGGACGCGTTGTTCCTTGCTCAGTTCTTCCGTGTTCATGGATTTGTACCGGTGTAAATTGCAGATAGGTGACTGTACTGGAAATCAGGCATTTTTGCTAAATGACAAACGCGGATATTTGTCTCGACGACGCCCAATTACTTCACGCCCACCCCCAGCCATGCATCCGAAGTCAGCTCGGTCGGTAGCGCGGGCAAACTTTCATTCAGATAATCGAGCGCGAGTTTTTCCTTCTCGCGCCACAGGGTTTCGCCCAGGTTCTTTTTCATCATCTGTATCGGGGCGCTGCCCTTGACCATGCTGTCCCAGAATTCCGGGATGGTGGTGACGGGGAAGGGTTTGGTGATGCTGCGTATCTCGACGTCGCGGAATCCGGCGTCCCGCATCTCCTGCTTGAAGAGGTCGGGATTCTCCAGCGTGGTGACGGAGCGCTGCGGTGGCGGCAGGTCGGGTTTGATGGCGCGCAATGCGCCGAACATGGTCTGCATCGCGGGCGATTGGTCCACCGGCGCCCAACTGGTGACGGCGACGCTGCCGCCCGGCTTGAGCGTGCGGTAGATTTCGGCGAAGCCCATTTTGCGATCGGGGAAGAACATGAGGCCGAACAGCGAGAACGCGGCATCGAATGTTGCGTCGGCGTAGGGCAGGGCTTGTGCGTCGCCGCAGTGCAGGATGATGTTGCGGTATCCGGCCTGCTCGGTTTTGGTCTTGAATATGGCGAGCATGGCATCGGAGAAGTCGATGCCATGCACCTCGTTTGCCCGGCGCGCGAGCTTGAGCGCCAGCGTGCCGGGGCCGCAGGCGACATCCAGCACGACCGCGCCGGGCTTGAGCTTGCTGGCGGCGATGGCTTCCTCGGCGAACAGCTGGAACACGAGCATTGTGGTCTCGGCATAGCCGTCGGCGACGAGGTTCCAGGGTTCGCTGGCGGAGAGTGGGTTGACGGGCTGGCTCATGATCCTGTGTTGACACTGAATGTTGGTATTGCGTTTGGCCAGGTGCGAATGAATCCGTACCTGCCTTCCTCAACCATCGGCCGGGCCGGGCAGGTCTTCGAAGTAGAGCGCCAACGCGTCTTCCAGGTTGGCGATGGCTTCCTGCTCGGTCGCGCCGGGGCATTCCAGGTCGAGATCGGAGCACTTCGCGATGAACATGCCGTTTTCCTTCACGACTACATAGTTCATGCGCTGCTTGGGTTTGTTCTTTTTCATGGTGGGGGCGTGTTGTCTTTCACATTCGGAACTATGCGTATCTTACGCGATAATATCTTCACTCATTCAATCCGGATAACCCCCATGTGGCTGCAGAAAGAGATATGCCTTACACCGAAACCGCGCGGCTTCCATCTGGTCACCGAAGAGTTGCTGTGCGAATTGCCGGAGCTGCGCAACTTCAAGGTCGGCATGATGAATATCTTCATCATGCACACGTCGGCCGCGCTGACGCTGAACGAGAACGCCGACCCCACGGTGCGGCAGGATTTCGAGAGTTTCTTCACCCGCGCTGTGCCGGAAGGCGAGCCGTACTACCGCCATCAGGATGAAGGCTCAGACGATCTGCCCGCGCACATCAAGGCCAGCCTGCTCGGCGCGAGCCTTGACATCCCGATTGGCGACGGCGGGTTAAAGCTGGGAACCTGGCAGGGAATTTACCTGTGCGAGCACCGCAACCACGGCGGCAGTCGGCGTATCATGGTCACTGTGCAGGGCGAATAACCTATGAAGCCCGTTTTGCTCCCTTTCCCTCCGGGAGAGGGAGGGGGTGAGGGAGAGGACTCAACGAGATTCCCCTCGCCTAACCCTCTCCCGGAGGGAGAGAGGATTGGTTTAGTGTTTCCTTAAAGGATCGACCATGTCTACAACTCCACCCGACGCACTGCTGTTCATCACCCCGGTCTGCAAGCACTGCCCGCCCGTGCTGCATGCATTGAGCGAACTGGTGAAGCAGGCGCAAATCGGCAAATTGACGGTAGTGAATATTGCGGCGCATCCCGAGCAGGCGGCGGAATACAACGTGCGCGGCGCTCCCTGGCTGCGCCTGGGTGCGTTTACGCTCACCGGCGCGCAGAGCATTGCCGAGCTGAAGCAATGGGCCGAGTGGGCGAGCGGAGAGGAGGGGACTGCGCACTACATCGAGCATCTGCTGAGGGAAGGCGGCTACCAGCAGGCTGTGGCGTTCATCGCCGGGGACACGCATCGGCTCAAGCCGCTGCTCGCCATCGTTGCCAATCCCGAAGCCAATATCTCGGTGCGCCTCGGCGTGAGCGCGCTGCTGGAAGCCCACACCAACACGCCGGAATTGCAGGCGCTGCTGCCGCAACTGGCCGAACTGACTTTCCATCCCGACCACCGTGTGCGCGCCGATGCCTGTTATCTGCTCGGCCTCACCGGCAGCGCAGAGGCGGGAGCCTGTGTGGAAGCCTGCCTCAAGGATGCGAACGAGGAAGTGCGGGAAATTGCCGCAGAGGCGCTGGATAAACTGGCGCGGAAGGATGCGAATGCATAATTCAAGTGGCTTGATCGATCGCCACGGGTATTTTACGGGTGCTCGCAAGTTGAGCCCGGTTGAGAGGGCGCGGGCACCCAGCCCATGACCGGCAATACCTCGCGGGGGAGGTTGAGCGCTTCCAGCACTTTGAGTGCCGCGTAAGCATCGTTCGCGGCGTAAAGGATCTGCTGCGGGCTGAGTTTGTGTTGCGACCAGTCGGTGGTGGTGATCCGTTTCGACTTGGCAAAGCGCTGGTTGAACATTTGCCCCACCGCCGCCCGCGCGCCCATTTCCTTGCGGAAGCCGGCCTTGCTGAACACCGCATTGAGATCCACCACCCCGCCGAAGCGGACGCCCAGTTTCGCGTAGATATGCCCGCTGTCCGACTTCAGGCCGAAGCCCACCTTGAGCACGTCTTCCGATTGCAGCAATTCAATCAGGAACGGATGCCCGATCACCCGATGGATCTGGAACAGGTAAGCTTTGTCATGCAGCGCGAACTGCACGACATGCGGCCCGTCGCTTACGTCGCCGGTAACGAAAGTCGGCCTGGACTCGGTATCGAAACCGACGATGCCCGCTGCCTTGATTTCGGCGGCGGCAGCAGCGAACTCCTCGCCGGTTTCGGGTACATGGATGCGATCCAGCGCGAGGCCGACAAACGGCGCCATGAGGGCGATCTCGTCTTTGGTTGGGGCAATCTTTTTCATAGGGATGGATTGGGGTGCGCCGCGGCGCAGTTCATTGGCGGAATGCGGACAGGCGGGTTGTCGTCTGCCCGCCGATTATATCGGTTACACCCACTCATTTCTCCCGGGTTTGCCCGTAGGCGGTGTTTGCGGCTTCCGTCCCGGAATTGAGTTTCCGGAAATCGTCGATATACGACACGATTTTTTCGCCCAGATGCTGTTTTTGACGCGCGGTCAGCAGTTCGAATATGCGGACGGTCATTTCGTTCATCGCATTCTCATAGGCTGCGATGGATTGTTGTTGCAGCGGCGTTCTGGTGATTTCCGGCGCGGTTATCCATTGCCGGAGCAATGCGGCGATCCTGTCTTCGCCGGCCTTGTCCTTCAATAGGAAAATCAGCATGGCCTGCTTTGCTTCACGCTGCTCGATGTAGTCTCTTGAGGCAAACGGAATCTGCAGGCTCATCCCGGTGATTTTCTTTTCCTGCTTGGCGCTCAGGCGGCCAACCAGTCCTTCCACAAATTCGACATGCCGTTCCGCGCGCAGTTCGAGCATCTCCTGTTCGTTGCCCTGCAGCAGTTTCTTCCTTTGCTTGCGGTTCCGCTCGGCAAAAGTGTCGGCAAGCTCCTCGATTTGCCGGCTGTCCAGTTCGGCCAGCAGGCGGGCGGCGGGGCGGATCGTCGGCGCCATGGTCAATTGATACAGCTTGCTGCTTTCGGTTCGCAGATGCATGACGTCGCCGACGGATAGCGCGCCTTCCCGGTTAACGATGCCGTTCAAATCCTGCAGGAAGGTGGTGTATTCGGGCAGTGCGGTCTTGCGGTGCCAGCGCAGGTAGTCGTCGACTTCGAGATGGATTTCCTGCCTCTGCGCGTCGCTGAAGGACGTGTAATCAGTGATCCAGTAGCGCAGTATCCAGTCGGCGTGGTTGTAGCCGAAGGTCACCGTGCTGCAGCCGTTGCAGCAGAGCAGGATCAGGGCGAGAACGACAAGTATTGGTTTCCGGATATTCATTCTTCATTTCCGGCGTCACTTCACGCTGGCAATGGCGACGCGCGTCTTGGGCAATCCCTTGCCCAGGAAGAAGCGCTCGGCGGCGTTCACCGCATCTTCCGGCCCGGCGATGTAGATGTCCCCCTGCAGCATTTCCGCGTCGGCGGCAGCCATGTCGCCCAGCTGTTTGTGCAACGCTTCTTCGCGTTTGCCGCTCACGGTGCGCAGGTCGAAACCCGCGACATGTTCCCGATAGTGGAAGTTGTCCAGGGCGTCGTCCCACGCATGGGCGATGTTAGGCAGGTAGATGTGCTGCGGGCTCGATCCGAACCAGTGCAGGTTGATGATGTCGACGTTGAGCGACAGTGCGTGTTCGATGAGGCTCTTGATCGGGGCGAAGCCGCTGTCGAAGGCGATGAAGTAGAGCGGGCGCGTCGATTTTTCGCTCAGGATGAATTCGCCGTGCGGCCCTTCCATTTCCACCACGTCGTTCGGCTTGAGGTGGTCGAAGACATAATCGCAGAACAGGTTGCCGGGCTGCCGGTGGATGTGGAACAGCACGTTGCGGTCGTCGCAGGGGCAACTGGCGATGGGCAGTTCCATGCTGTAGGACTGCGCGACGCGCAGCGTGACGCTTTGTCCCGCCAGGAAGCGCAGGCGCTGGGTGCGCGGGGTCTGCAGGTGCAGCAGGACCATGTCGTCGTTGATGTGGCCCGAGTTTTTGACATGGGCGTTGATCTGCTGGAAGGGGATGTCCTGCACGCTGTTTGCAACCGGTGCTTCGATCACCACGTCGCTGACGGCGGTGTTGCTGCACAGCAGGACATAGCCCTGCTGCTTTTCCGCTTCGGAGATGACGAAATCGTGCTGGCGCGTTTTTTTCACTTCGCCCGACAGCACTTTGGCCTTGCACAGTCCGCAGTTGCCGCCGCTGCAACCGTAATTGAGCGGGATGCCGGAGCGCATGGCGGCTTCGAGCAGGGTGTCGTGGCCTTCGACGAGGAAGTCGTGTTTGCTGGGCAGCACGGTCACCTGGGCCGTCATGACGTGCAGGACGGCATCCTTGATCGCCAGCGGATTGATGAACCCGGGTTCCATCGCCAGTTCAACCTCCTGTTTGATCCATGTCTTCAGGTCTTCCATCGCCTTGCCCGACCTGGCATCGAGCTTCGATTCGATTTCGGCCAGCTTGTCCCACAGCTTGCCCAATAGCGTGTTGAATTGCTTTACCTGCCCCTCATTGTGCGCCAGCGTCCTGCTGAGTTCGACGATACGCGCCGCCAGCACTTCCGCATCCGGCAGGGCTCGCTCGAGCACGCGCTTGCCGAAAGCCCGCTCCTTGATCAGGGCGATGCGCCTGACTTCGGCGGTGTCTTCCAGTTGCGCATCGGGATAGCAGGCCAGCAGGTTGCCGACGGTGACCATGCCGTCGTGCGAGATCATCTCGCCGCGCTGGATTTTCTTTTGCAGTTCCGAGCGCGTCACGCCGATCAATCTTGCGGCGCGCGTGAGGCTTAGTACATCGCTCATTGCCTCCTCCTTCCGGATTCATGCCTTGGCTGCAATGTACCGGAGTCGGATGGTTTTGACTATCCGGCACTGGCTGTTTTGCGGCGCTTGCAGCCAGCCCACCAGCCCTTTTCACGATGGGGGCAAAACCTTTCGCAAAGGCCGTATTTATTGGTTTCTCCGGTGATAAAATCAAAGGCGAGCAGGATGATGTTCCACCAAAACCGTAAATAACAGCGAACAGCCAAGGCATGCACCGATTTTTTCCTTCGTCCGACAATGCCCGTCCCATTGCGCTGATTGGGGCCGCAATTGTGTTCCTGCTCTTTGTTTCCTTCGGGGAAATGTTCCTGAGTTATCAGGGCACCGAGCTGAAGGACAAGCAACGCATGGAAACGATATCCTATGCCTCGCTGTTGCGGGCGCGTACCGAGCGGGAGCTCAGTTCGCTGCTTTACCTCAATAGCGGCCTGGGCAGTTATCTGGTCGTGCGAAACAAGAACATCAAAGCGAAGGAGGTCAACGACATCCTTGCCGTGCTGCATCGCAGCAGCCGCCACATCAGGAATTTCGGCGTGGCGCTGGGTTACCGCCTGACGTTCGTTTATCCGCTGAAGGGCAACGAGAGCGCAATCGGTTTGTACTACCCCGATCAACCGGCGCAATGGCCCGTCATCAAGAAGATCACCGAATCCGGCAAGCCGGCTTTGGCGGGGCCGGTGCAACTGGTGCAGGGCGGCAGCGGGCTCATTTATCGCGTGCCGTTGTCCATTGCCGGCAAGCACTGGGGCCTGCTTTCGACGGTGATCGATACGGATTCCTTTTTCAAGACGGTCTCGGAAGAACTTGGCGATAGCAGGTTCGAATTCGCCGTGCGCGGCAAGGATGGCGAGGGCCTCCGCGGCGACATGGTTTGGGGAGACAGAACGCTGTTCGAGCGCAAGCAGGTGTTTGTGCAGGAGATCGAGATTCCCGGCGGATCCTGGGCCATCGGCGTGAAGCCGAGGGATGGCAATGCCGCGAACAGTTACGCGCTGCTGGTCAGGTTATTGAGCGCGACCCTGGGGGGCATCATCTCGTGGATGCTGTATCTGCTCATTCGCAACCGCGCCGACCTGGCCGACCTCGCCATGTACGATCAACTGACCGGGCTGCCGAACCGGCATCTTTTCGAAGACCGCGTACGCATGGCCTTTGCCCGCCTGCGGCGCAGTCCGGATCGGGATTGCGCCTTGCTGTTCCTCGATCTGGACGGCTTCAAGGGGATCAACGACAAGTTCGGCCACAAAGCGGGCGATGCGGTGCTGACCGCGACGGCGAAGCGCGCCCGCGCCATCGTGCGCCAGAACGATACGGTGGCGCGCTGGGGCGGCGACGAATTCATCATCCTGATGGAGAGCGTGACGCGAGCCGCAATGGAAGCCTATATTCACCGGCTGCGCGTCAAGATCGAATCCCCCATCGATTTTGAACATATGCAGCTCAGGGTCGGCGTCTCCATCGGTTTCGTGATCAGTTCGGAAACCACGGGCGATCTGGACGAGATGCTGAAGCTGGCCGATCAGCGGATGTACGAGGACAAGAGCAGCAGGAAATGACGGCTGGCTAGCGGACGTAACCGATCGCTTTCAGTTCTTCGTAAATATTCCCCGTCAGGAGCGTGTGCCCGGCGGCATTGGGGTGCAGTTGGTCGACTTTCAGTTGCGGGTCGGAGAGGATCTCGGCGATTGCGTCCTCGATCAACGGAACCTGCTGCTGCTTCGCCACGGCGCGGTAAAAATCCGGGGCGGACAGGTTCTGGAACACCGCACCCGCGATACTCGGCTGCGGCGTCGCCAGCAGAACCGGCTTTGCGCCATGTTCCCGGATCAGCGCGATTATCTTTTCCAGATTGGCAATGGTCTCTTGTTGCGGAATGTGGCGCAGCATGTCGTTGCCGCCCAGCGTCACCAATACCAGCACTGGCGCGTGTTGTTCCAGCAGCGACGGCAAACGCCGCAATGCACCGCCGCTGGTGTCGCCGCTTTCCCCACCGTTGGTCA
Organism: Nitrosomonadales bacterium; assembly: GCA_016235045.1. Taxonomy (GTDB): domain Bacteria; phylum Pseudomonadota; class Gammaproteobacteria; order Burkholderiales; family Gallionellaceae; genus Sideroxyarcus. The sequence continues at coordinate 193,950 of JACRME010000013.1, read as the reverse complement.
CCACCCACCCCGTCCGGCCAGCCAGCAGATTGGGCCACGCTTCTTCGCGCGTCACGCCCACGCCCTCGGTCAGGCTGTCGCCCAGCGCCAGTACCTGGCTGCCGGGAGGAATGGCCTCTTCCTTGATTTCGCTGCAGGCGGCGAGCAGGGCAAAGGTCGCGAAGGATAGAATCCACAGCCGGACTGAGTCGGTGCGGAATCGGCGCCGGCAGCCTGATTGGCGCGTTGCGCAAGTGCCAGGCAGCGGAGTCGAATACGGTTTTTCTGTGTTCATTGCTTGCTTTCCGTGAGGCTTGTTCGGCCTGCTGCATTTCAGTCCTGCGAAGAGTCAGTCATCCTCGCGCACCAGCCGGATGTCAATTTCGCGCTCGACATACTTCCACTCTGCAGTTGCACGCAATGCAGCCAGCAACTGGTCGAACGCCGCTTCCTGTGCCGGAGAGTATTCAAACCATGTGATGAAATCGAACGGCTCATTCTCCGAGAGATCGCGGCAGTGATGCAGCCTTCGCGGCAACTCGGGGAAATGATCAAGCCCGATTCCGGCGTGCCTGGACTGTTGTTCGAAAATGTTCTGGCGTTCGTTATGTGAAAGAGCCCACCAGGCCGCGTTCTTCCGGATGGGAATCAGTGCCGCGCAAGTCGACTCGGGCAGGCCGAGGCTTTGCTGCATGGATACGATCCGGCTCTTTTCTTCTTCGCGCACGCCATAGCGCTCATTGCTGGTTATTCCGCGAAGAACCCAGACGGCATACGGGCGGGATGGCGACTCCGGGGCGGAAGAAATGTCGAGCCTTTTCGCCGCAGGCAGCGGCTCCCCAACGACCGTTTCCGTTTTGGCAATGCGCCAGGGGCCCGTGTCGCCACCATTGAAGGTAAACAAGCGCGTAGACATATCCATCCTCCTTTCCGAAACCTGGCTGCAATCAGGCGGGATCAACGGTCATTGCTTTTGAAAGTAAAGACGTGTGCATCTTTCCGGTATGACGGCGTTTCATTGCAATGCGGCATAGTCGCCGCACGCGTGAGCATGATAGTACGGCAGCAAAACGGCGTCTCCAGGCAAATGCCGGTTAAGCGCGATGAAAACGTGGTTATTCGGGGCGGGGACTCAGGCTGCAAGCGCCAGATATTTTGCACCTGGGCGGAAGCGACTGCCCTAAGCCGTCAGATGCAGCGCTTTCGCCACCACGTCGCGCGTCAGATGCGGCGCGAACAGTTCGATGAAATGATAACCGAAGCCGCGCAGGTACTGGTTCTTGCGGATGGCGATGCGGGTGGTGCTGGGCTGGATGAGGTGTCCGGCATCGATCATGCGCAGGTGGCGGTCGCGGTCGGGGATGAAGGCCATCTGCGCCACGATGCCCACGCCCAGTCCCAATTCCACATAAGTTTTGATCACGTCGGCGTCGATGGCGGTGAGTGCGATGTTGGGTTCGATACCGGCATCGTGGAAGGCCTGGTTGATCTTGTTGCGTCCGGTGAAGGCGAAGTCGTAAGTGATGATGGGGTATTGCGCCAGCTTCTTCAGCGTCAGTTTCTTTTCCAGCAGCAGCGGATGTTTGGGCGGCACGACCACGCAGTGGTGCCATTCGTAGCAGGGCAGGGTGACCAGCTCATCATATAAGGCCAGGCTTTCGGTGGCGATGCCGATGTCCACTTCACCGCTCAACACCATCTCCGCGATCTGGGTCGGGCTGCCCTGGTGCAGGCCGAGCTTTACATTGGGATAGGCCTTGGTGAATTCCTTGACCACGTGCGGCAGGGCATAGCGCGCCTGGGTGTGGGTGGTTGCGATGGAGAGCGAGCCGCTGTCCTGGGTGCGGAATTCCTGCCCGACCTGTTTCAGGTTCTCGGTCTCGTGCAGCATGCGCTGGGCGATCTCCAGCACGGCCTTGCCCGGTTCGGTGATGGCGACGACGCGTTTGCCGTTGCGCACGAAGATGTCGATGCCCAGTTCATCTTCCAGCAGCTTGATCTGTTTGCTCACCCCCGGCTGCGAGGTGTACAGCGCGTTGGCGGCATCGGAGATGTTCAGGTTGCAACGGACGATCTCGTTCAAATAGCGCAACTGTTGCAGGTTCATGGCCCCGCTCCTTATATGGCAATAGGTTATAAGATACTAACATAAAAGTATTTAGCAATATAAGACGGCCAACCTAGAATGCGCCTCATTCGAGTGAGGTGAATATGGATTGGCTCTACACAGTGTCGGGTTTTTTGGTCGGTTTGATCGTCGGGGTGACCGGCGTCGGCGGCGGGTCGTTGATGACTCCCTTGCTGGTGCTGTTCTTCGGCGTCTCGCCCGCCACGGCGGTCGGCACCGACCTGTTGTATGCCTCCATCACCAAGTCGCTGGGCGGCTGGGTGCACGGACGCAACGGCACGGTGGACTGGAAGATCGTCGGCTTGCTGAGTATCGGCAGCCTGCCTGCCGCGCTGCTGACCATCGCGCTGTTCAAATTCCTCGCCCTGGACGAGAAGACCCTGAAGGGGCTGGTCACCGGCGTACTGAGCGTCGCCCTGCTGTTGACTGCAACCGCACTGCTGCTGAAAGACTGGATCAGGAAGATCGCGCAGCGCGAGGACGGCACAGTGTATGAACTGCATCACCGCCATCTGCCTGCTGCAACCATCGTTACGGGCGCCATCGTCGGCGTGCTGGTGACCATCTCGTCCATCGGCGCCGGGGTGTTGGGTACGGTGGCGCTGCTGTTCCTGTATCCGCGCCTGTCGGCAGTCAAGGTGGTGGGCACCGACATCGCCCATGCCGTGCCGCTCACTGCCATCGCCGGTCTCGGGCATCTGGCGCTGGGCACGGTCGATCTGGTGTTGCTGGGCAGCCTGCTGCTGGGTTCGTTGCCGGGCATTTACGTTGGCAGCCACCTGAGCGCAAAAGTCCCGGAAAAAGTATTGCGTCCGATTTTGGCGGTGATGTTGCTGATCATCGGCACGCGGTTGGTTTTGAATTGATATATGCAAATTAGCCACAGAGGACACAGAGATCACAGAGAAAGGCAAAAAGCTCACACAAATAGTTCGCAGGTTTTCTCTGTGTGCTCTGTGATCTCTGATGTAACTACTAGCCATTCGACTAGGCTGTCAAAAGACGCCAGCCAAGTCGCTGGTTATGTGGCTTAAATATGGTTTTGATTGAAAGGTATATGAAATGAGCCTGAACACCCGCAACTTGTCCGACCTGGAAGAGATCGACCGCTTCGAGCAGGCCATCGCCGGCTTCAACGCGGGCGAGATCGATCCCGACCGCTTCACCGCGATCCGCCTGCAGCAGGGCGCTTACGGACAGCGCCAGGAGGGCGTGAACATGCTGCGCATCAAGGTGCCCGGCGGACGTCTGACCGCGGTGCAACTGGAGGTGATCGCCGATCTGGTCGAGGACTACTCGCAACACAAGACTGCGCATCTGACCACGCGCCAGGATGTGCAGGTGCACTACATTCCGCTGGAGTTCATGCCGGCCGCGATGCGTCGTCTGGCCAGGGTCGGTTTGACTTCGCGCGAGGCGTGCGGCAACGCAGTCCGCAACATGACGGCGTGCCCGTTGGCGGGCGTATGCCCGAAGGAGCACGTGGATGTGGGCAGGCATGTGGACGGCGCCACCGCGCACTTCCTGCGCAACCCGCTCAACCAGCAGTTGCCGCGCAAGTTCAAGATCTCGTTCTCGGGCTGCGAGGCGGATTGCGCGCAGTCCCTGCTGCACGATTGCGGCGTGATCGCGACGGTCAAGGACGGCCAGCCCGGTTTCAGGATCAGGGCCGGCGGCGGTCTGGGGCACAAGCCGCGCGAAGCCATCGTGGTGGAGGAATGGATTCCCGAAAGCGAGTTGCTGTTCGCGATGGAGGCTCTGGTGACGCTGCATAACAAGTACTCGGACCGCACCAAGCGGGCCAAGTCGCGCATCAAGTTCCTGGTCGAGCGCTTCGGCGCGGAGGGTTTTGTGGAGAAGTATCGCGAGGAGTTCGGGCGCACCAAGCAGGCGCTGGCGAACAAACCTTACCCGCAAGGCGAGTGGCGTACACCGACCGGCAGTCAGGCGCCGGGTCAGGGCGCGCCGCGCAAACTGTTCGCGCAAAAGCAGGCGGGGCTATATGTGTTCCCCATCGCGCTGCCCATCGGCGATGTGAAAGCCACGCAACTGCGCGGGCTGGCGAACGTGTTGCAGAGGTTGGGACTGGACGAGGTGCACACCACGCAGGACCAGAATCTCGCGGTGCTCAATGTGCCGCAGGAAAAAGTGGCGGCATTGCGTGCAGGCATCGCGGCACACGGCCTGCATGAGCCGGTGACGGGCGACAGCGTGGTGGCTTGCCCCGGTTCCTCCACCTGCCGTCTGGGGCTGACTTCCAGCACGGTGCTGGGGCCGCTGTTGTCGGGCGGCATGGCTGATCTGAACATCCGCGTGTCGGGCTGCCACAACGGTTGCGCGCAACCGGAGACCGGCGACATCGGCATCTACGGCGAAGCCAAACGCCTGCACGGAAAACTGGTGCCGCATTACCAGATGTATTTCGCCGGGAAAGGCACGGCAGGCGGTGCGCTGGCATTGAAAGGGCCGACGTTGCCCGCAGCGCGCATCAGGGAAGCCATTTCCCGCGTGCAGCAGGCGCACCTGGACAGCGAAGAAGCGAGTTTCTTTGTCTGGGCGCGCAAGCAGGAGCCGGAGTTTTTCAAGGCGCTGCTGGCCGATCTGGCGGAAGTGTCGGCCACGGAATTGCAGTCGGTGATGCACGACTTCGGCGACAAGACCGACTTCCGCGTGGTGAATCTGGGCGGCGGCGAGTGCGCGGGGGCATCGCAGGTGCTGATTGGTGCGAACTTCTTCGAAGCGGCGCACGAGCGCGAGTACCGCAACGCACTGGTGTTCCAGCGCAAGTATGTGGAGGCGGCGCAGTGCAACGAGTCGATCTTGCGCTTGCTCGGTTCCGGCGTGGCGCAGTTGCTGGGTGGTGCGCGGCAGGACGAGTTGGGCAAACTGGCCCAGCAACTCAACCTGCTGGCGCCGGAGGAGATCGCCGCCGAGTTCGCACTGGCAGCACTTGAAGCGGCGGCAGCAGAAGAAGTGGATGTGGATGCGATCGCAGCGGCCAGCAAGAAGGTCGACGCATGGACGGTAAAGGTGGCGGAGTTCGCCACCGCGAAAGATGGACAACTTGATCTGAAGGAGGCATTGCCAAAATGAGTACAGAACTGGATAAAAAGATCGCCGACACCATCGCGGTGCTGCAGCGGGCAGCAAGCGAATACGCCCCGGTGGTGTTCGCCAACAGCCTTGGCGCGGAAGACATGGTGCTGACCGACCTCATCGCCAAACACCAGCCCGACATCCGGATGTTCAGCCTGGACACCGGTCGGCTGCCGAAAGAGACCTACGACCTGATCCAGGAAGTGAGCCAGCAGTACACGCTGCCGCTGCATGTGTACTTCCCCGACAGCAAACTGACCGAGGAATATGTCGGCAAGAACGGCATCAACGGTTTCTACGACAGCGTGGAGAGCCGCAAGGCTTGCTGCTTCGTGCGCAAGGTGGAACCGCTACGCCGTGCCCTGAAGGGCAAGGGCGCGTGGATCACCGGCATGAGGCGCGACCAGGCGGTGACGCGCGGCACGCTGGAGGTGTCGGTATTCGACAACGACAACGGCCTGCAGAAATTCAACCCGCTGCTGGACTGGTCGAACAACGACGTGTGGGCGTACATCCGCAAATACGATGTGCCCTACAACAAGCTGCACGACCAGTTCTATCCTAGCCTGGGTTGCGCCCCTTGCACCCGCTCCATCTCGCCGGGCGAGGATATCCGCGCCGGACGCTGGTGGTGGGAATCTCCCGACACCAAGGAGTGCGGCCTGCACGCGAGCAACACCTCGCTCAAGGCGAGCCGCGAACGCATCATCGAGATCGCGGCGCAGGTCAAAGAGAAACAGGAAGTATCGGCATAAACCAATGTAGGGTGCGCTCGCGCACCAGATGCCTTGAATAATATGTAGGGTGCAATAAGCGAAGCGCATTGCACCAAGTAAATACCATACGGCGCAATGCCGTTGGTTATTGCGCCCTACATTGTTTTGGAGAAAGTTATGAAACTGGTCGAGGACAATTTGCGCAAACACACTTTCACCCACCTGGATGCGCTGGAGAGCGAATCCATCCACATCATGCGCGAGGTGGCGGCGGAATGTAAGAATCCGGCGCTGTTGTTCTCGGGCGGCAAGGATTCCATCGTTATGTTGCGTCTGGCGGAGAAGGCGTTCCGTCCTGCGAGATTTCCGTTCCCGCTGGTGCACATCGATACCGAGCACAACTTCCCCGAGGTGATCGAATGCCGCGACAAGCTGGCGCGGGATTTGGGAGAGCGGCTGATCGTGCGTTCGCTGGAAGATTCGATTGCGCGCGGCAGCATCGTGATCAAGGATGAGAGCAAGCCGCGCAACCCGTTCCAGTCGGTGACGCTGCTGGAGACTATCGCCGAATTCGGTTTCGATGCCTGCCTGGGCGGCGCACGCCGCGACGAGGAAAAGGCGCGCGCCAAGGAGCGCATCTTCTCCTTCCGCGACGAGTTCGGTCAGTGGGACCCGAAGAACCAGCGTCCGGAATTGTGGGATACCTACAACACCCGCGTGCATGCCGGCGAGAACATCCGCGTGTTCCCGATCAGCAACTGGACCGAGATGGATATCTGGGAATACATCGGGCGCGAGAAGCTGCATATCCCCAATATCTACTTCGCGCATGAACGCGAAGTGATACGCCGCAGCGGCAACGTGATCCCGGTGTCGCACCTGGTGCAGCCCAAGCCGGGCGAGAAGGTGGAGATCGCCACCGTGCGTTTCCGCACCGTGGGCGACATGACCTGTACTGCGCCGGTGGAATCCACCGCCCGCACGGTGGAAGAGATCATCGAAGAGACCGCGACCACGCGCATCACCGAACGCGGCGCGACACGCATGGATGATCAGACTTCGGATGCGTCGATGGAGTTGAGAAAGAAGGAAGGGTATTTCTGACCGCCAACTAAACCCGTTCCTTCCCCATTGCAGGGGGAAGGTTAGGATGGGGGTAGAACAGTTGAGTTGCGAAAATTGAAGTTTCTACCCCCTCCCTAACCCTCCCCCTGCAAGGGGGAGGGAATCCGGTTCCGATGAAATTTGAGAGGCACACATAATGAGCAATACAACACAGTTACTAAGATTCATCACCGCCGGAAGCGTCGACGACGGCAAGAGCACCCTGATCGGCCGTCTGCTGCACGACTCGAAATCCATCTTCGAGGATCAGTTCTCGGCTATCTCAAAGACCAGCGAAAAGCGCGGCATGGCAGCCGTCGATCTGTCGCTGCTCACCGACGGCCTGCAAGCCGAGCGCGAGCAGGGCATCACCATCGACGTGGCCTACCGCTATTTCGCCACGCCGAAACGCAAGTTCATCATCGGCGACACGCCGGGGCATGAGCAGTACACGCGCAACATGGTGACGGCGGCGAGCACCGCCAATCTGGTCGTCATCTTGGTCGATGCGCGCAAGGGCGTGCTGACGCAGACGCGACGCCACAGTTTCCTCGCCAGCCTGGTCGGGGTTCCGCATGTGGTGCTGGCGGTGAACAAGATGGACATGGTGGATTACTCGCAAGCGCGCTTCAACGAGATCGTTGCCGAGTACAAGGTCTTTGCTGCACAGCTTGGCCTGCACGATGTGCATTGCATCCCGCTTTCCGCGCTGAACGGCGACATGGTGGTGGACCGCGGCGTCAATCTTGGCTGGTACACAGGCCCGGCCCTGCTGGAACTGCTGGAGAAGGTCGAGATCGACCACGATGTGAACACCAGCGACTTCCGCTTCCCGGTGCAATGGGTGTGCCGCCCGCAGACCGGCGAGTACCATGACTTCAGAGGTTTTGCCGGTCGCATCGAGGCAGGTGAGGTCTCCGTCGGCGACGAGATCACCATCCTGCCGTCCGGACGCACCACCACGGTGAAAGAGATCGTCACCTTTGACGGCAAGCTGCAAACCGCTTTCGCGCCGCAATCGGTGACGCTGACACTGGCGGACGAGATCGACATCTCGCGCGGCGACATGTTCGTCAAGACCGACGCTCACGTTCCGAAAGTAGAGAAGGAGTTCGAAGCGACCCTGTGCTGGCTGTCGGAAACGCCGCTGGAAAAGCACCGCAAATACCTGGTCAAGCACACCACGCGCACGGCGAAAGCGCTGTTCTCGCGCCTCGACTACCGTGTGGACGTGAACACGCTGGAGCAGCACGCGGCCGAGAAGCTGCACATGAACGACATCGCCCGCGTAGCGATCAAGACCCAGCAGCCGCTGGTGTTCGACAGCTACGAGATCGACCGGGCGACGGGCAGTTTCATCGTCATCGACGAGGCGACCAATAATACGGTGGCGGCGGGGATGATCGCCTGATGTAGACGTTTATCAAAGCCCCTCTGGTGGAACTGCCAGCCATTCGACCAGGCCCGCAAGCGGACAACTCGCGGGTTATCCCGCAGGACGGGAGAGGGGGGCGATGGGCGCAACAGTTCGCGTATTTCGTCCCGTCATGCGCCTGTGGTATCTTCTCGTCTCTCTGTGTTTGATGCCCGCTTAGCCATGAGCCTGTTTTCCCTGATTGCCGCTTTGTTGCTGGAACAAGTCCATCCGCTGTCTTCCCGCAAGTACCTTCTTGCCTGGATTTCCGGCTATGTCGGATTTTTCCAGCGCAATTTCAATGCGGGCGAGCATTCGCAGGGCAGGGTTGCATGGATACTCGTCATCGCGCTGCCTTTGGCCCTGGTATTCGCGTTGTATTGCCTGCTATTGACCGCCCATCCCATCTTCTCCTGGGCGTTTAGCGTGCTGGTGCTTTACCTCACCATGGGTTTTCGCCAGTTCAGCCACTACTACACAGATATCCATCAGGCATTGCGCGACAAGCAGGTGGACAAGGCGCGCGAGTTGCTGGGAAGCTGGCTGGGGAAATCGTGCAGCGACCTGAGCTATGAAGAGGTCGCCCGCGTCACCATCGAGCAGGCCTTGCTATGCTCCCATCGCAATGTCTTCGGCGTCGTGTTCTGGTTCGTGATTTTCATGATGCTCGGCCTGGGGCCGGTCGGCGCCGTCCTGTATCGTCTCGCGCTGTTTATGTATAACCGTTGGAGCATGAAAGAGGATGCCGAAATTGACAATTTCGGCACCTTCGCCCGGCAGGCGTTTCACCTGATGGAATGGATGCCGTTGCGTCTCACGGCGGCCACATTTGCCATCGTAGGCAACTTCGAAGACACCATTTATTGCTGGCGCACACAGGCGGCACACTGGATCGACCCGGAAGCGGGCATCCTGCTTGCCAGCGGCGCAGGCGCGCTCGGCGTTAGGCTGGGGCAGGCCATCATGCAAGATCAGCAACCCGTGTTCCGCCCGGAACTGGGCATCGGCGACGAAGCCGACGCCGACTACATGCAAAGCGCCATCGGCCTGGTGTGGCGCGCGCTGGTGTTCCAGCTCTTCATGCTGTTGCTGCTGACGGTGGCGAATTTGCTGGGGTAGGGCAGGCTAGTTTTCTGCTGTTTCGTTATTTTGATTCAATATATAGAGCTCAAATATCGAATCTGCTACACAAGAGTTTGATAAGTCTGTTTTGTTATCAACCAGACTTGCGTCTATTAATTGCTTTTGTTTCGTTGGCTGCTAGTCGCAACGAACTGTTTTGGCACCTATTTCCACGATATCCTTGTTACGAAATTTCCAAAGAATGCGCCGTTGTCACAATATAGAGTGAGGACTAGGCCAAGTACTAGATAGTTTGGTATATATCCACAGATAGTAATTAGCTGTTAGATTGCCGTCCCATTTTGCATAGAACATATTGCCAATATTTATTTCATTGTGTAGGCAAGTGCAATAGGTTTTATGCAGCTATCAATAAGTTCCGAGCAGCGGCTGCAATGATGAGCGGGACAACAATTCATCGAGGTTAATGTGCGCAAGAGACTTTGGATAGGCTTGGTGATATTTGCAGTAGCTGGGAGCGGGGTTGTGTTTGGACTTGGTTGGAATAAGACGCTCTTAACTTCGGCCGGTCTTAACCTCAATATGACCGCGCCGGACGCCCTGATACGCAGCAAGAGCCTTTCAAAGTTGCCTGCGGATTTGTTGCAGGTTCCGTTATTGCGCGATTTGTTGTCTGAGGACTTCCTGTTCTATTACGAGAATACCGAAGGGCGTCTTGGTCTGAGCGGGACGTTAAGACGTATCGCCTATGAGCATGACGTAACGCTGACAGATGAGTTGATCAAGCTGGTCATGGATGAGCCTGCCGACGTAGCGCTTTGGCGCTCGCATAACGGCACCTTGAAATATTATGTCATCGCAATGACGCGTAACAAGCTGGCGAAACTGCTCGAACCGGCAGCCAAGGTTGCGCTGAAAGACAAGCAGTTGACCATGGTCGGTGAGATCAGCATCGAAGGCGATACCGTGCAATTGTTTGCTTTGGAATATGCATGGAATCGCAAGTTGTTGCTGGCCTCGCATGCGGATCGCGTTGTTGTATTTTCGGATCCAGGGATGTTGTTGAATTCCGACGGCGAGTTCAACGCCTCCGCTGAATCATTGCTGAACGATCTCCTGGGTTCGGATAAGGCCAAGCAGTCGCGTTTTGCCGGGGCATTCGACCTGGATGCGGGCTCAAGCGACCATAGCATCGCAATCAAGGCAGATTTCCTGTCTTTCTCATACCAGCATTTTTTCCCCGCACTCAAGGCGCTGCGGTTCGATTTCAGCGAGAAGACCTTGCTGAGCCAGCAGTCGTGGTCGACTTCAATGCTGCTGGATGTGGATCCCACGCATGCAGCCACCTTGTATGGTGGTTCATCCCTGTGGTCATCTGTGCCGTTCCAGCCCGGCATGTGTGTAGCCATGCCTGTGGATTGGAACGCTTTGACGAAGGCCGCGAATAGCCAGGCAGTCGTTAACAAGGCAGCCGATCAATTGGCCACTCAGTTTGCGGGCAACGCTGCGGTGTGCTGGTACGCAAACTCCCGTCTGCATACACCGTTATTCGTGACGCAACTGGGCAAGGAAGAAGGTGTGGATGCGATCCTGGGGGCTTATTTCAATTACAGCATCAAGGGCTCCGCAGATTCGGAAGCGGAAGTTGCTCAAATCAAACCAGTCACCAGCCCGGCGGGCGATGTCGTCTGGCAGAACGAACAGGCTATGCTCGGTCGCAGCGGAAAGCTGGTCTACTTTTCTCCCGATGCTTCGCTGGTCGAGCAGGCACTGGCCGTCACTCACAAGCGACAACCGGCACTGAGCGATAGCTGGCCGGATTCAAAGCAAGCTGCAGTTGCGGTGGTCGATCCAAAACAATTGGCGCAAATGGTGGCCCACGAAGTGGAAATGACATTGCCACACGAGCAGGACGAGGTGCTGCGCGGTGCAACCGATCAGCATTTGTTGCCCAAGCTCGAGGCCGTGAAGAAATACCCGCCCATGCGACTGGAAATGCATGCAACCCCCAAGGGGGCCGGCTGGATGACATTGGACTGGCAGCAGTACTGATCAGCCATGCTGCGATATATGCTGGCCATGCTGTTCGGATTGGCGGGGCTTGTCGTTTTACCCCAGTTATCCTTTGCTTTGACTGAGCGCATGTCGTCGACTGACGACAGCGTGATGTTGACCCCCGAGCAAAGCCGAAACTTCCGCGCTTGGATGTTGCGCATCATGCAGGAACAGATACGCCAAGGCCCGTCCCCGCGCTGGGTGCAGCGCGACTGCGTCAGTCTGGTGCGCTATTCCGTGGCCGAGAGCTTGCGTGGGCATGATACGCGCTGGCTGAGGGCGAACGGTTTTTCTGCGCAACAGTTGCCGGAGGAATTGCATCTGAGTGCGGAGCAGGAGGAACTGCGGCATGTCTGGCGCAGGACAGACGGGTCAAAGGGGGCGTATGTAAGCGCGATCGGCATGGTGCAGGAGAACAGCCGCTACGTTGCCAAAGACTTCAATCTGGCCCAACCCGGCGATCTGCTTTTTTTCGATCAGGGCGATGAACAGCATTTGATGGTGTGGATGAATGGCATGGTGATTTACCACACCGGTACAGTTACCGCGCAGGACAACGGACTGCGTTCTATTCCCGTTTCACAATTGCTTCGTTGGAAGGATACAAGATGGCGCCCCACACAGGACAATCCAAATTTTGTCGGCATATATCGTTTGGCCTTCTTGCCGCGTTGATGCTATGTCTGTCGTCAGTCACGCTGGCGACAGATGATGGGCCGACAATGCCGGAAAGCGAGCCGAGCTGGTACCGGCCCTATCGCGGCGAACCGTTCTTCCTGTTAAGCGATTCCTCATATGGGTCAACCGATGAAGCCAAAGTCCGGCTGGAAGTCTCGGGGAGGGATTTCAGCTCGCTTGCGGAATACAGCGGTGTTGACATCGTGCTGTACCGTATAGCCGATCCGATCGAGTTCCTGAAGCAGCAAAAGAATTTGCATCGCATCAAGACGGACGGGAACTACGTGGGAGAGGGGCTGGGTAATGCGCTCAATTTCGTATGGAACGACTGGTATAAGAAGTCGCGCCGGATCTGGCAGGATATTTTCACTGCAGAAGCCCGTCAAGGCGTCACCAAAGAGGTACCGCAATTAAAGACCTCTCCTTTGTTGAACCGCCCAGTGGAGTTTTCCAACCAGCCGCAGTTCGCCTTGCTGTCCGAGAAGAACGGATTCCATCTCATGGACAGATTCCGCTATCCATTAGTGCATGCGCAGCCTATCCAGCCGCCGGAAGGGGTGAAGCTGGCGGGTTCCAGCAGTGACTTTTCGATGAGCCGGGATGGAAACGTATACATCCCGCTAGGCAAGAGAGAGCCCGGTTTGTATTTGGTGGAGGCCGTCATCGGCGGGCATCGGGCAAATACCCTGATCTTTGTTTCGGATATGGTCGTGATTAGCAAGACGGCTCCCGAACAGATGATGGTGTGGGCAGTGCGGCGCGATACGGGAGCGGTTGCACCCGATGTTCAGATCATGTGGACGGATGGTGTCGGCGTACTGGCGAGCGGCAAGACAGACTCGCGCGGTATTGCCAGTTTCGACAGGGCCAATCCGGAGAAATCCTATGTGATTGGCCGTGACGCACAGGGCGGGGTGCTGATCTCGGAGAACTTCTACTACGACAGCGAGATATACAACACCAAGTTATATGCCATGACCGACCGGCCGTTGTACCGTCCGGGCGATGAAGTGAACGTAAAATTCCTGGGACGCCAATTCACTTCTGCACGCCAGTCCGAAGCGATCGCACCAAGCAGTATCACTCTCGAAGTGCTGGATCCAAACGGTACGCCAGTGGCGAACCAGAAGTTGCAGATCAATGGACCGAGTGGGGCACAAACCGTATTCCGCTTGCCTGACAATGCTAGTGCAGGCGGTTATGAGTTGCGCTATACCTACAAGGACAGTGTCTACAGCGCGGCATTCCGTGTGGCGGATTACATCAAGCCACATTTTGAAATATCGGTCTTGCCCGACAAGGACAACTACAGGACGAATGATGCGATCAGCGGCCGTCTGGTGCTGACATACCCCGACGGCGAGCCGGTCAAGGATGCGCATGTGCAACTTACCGTGCGTGCGCAAACGACCACAATGGTAGAAGGAGAGATCCATTACACCGGTTTGTTCCCGATCAAGCTGCAGACGGAGGAATTGGTTGCCGACGGCGATGGCGTGGCCAAATTCTCGCTGCCTGCCGCAAAAGATCCCAGTCGATATGTATTGACGGTATTCGCCAGCGACGGAGCCGCCTATCGGGTCAAGGCGACGAAGGAGTTGCTGGTCGAGCGCTCAGCCAGCGCTTTCGAATTGCATGCCGCCGAGCAGTTCAGCCAGCCGAACCGGGACGTGCGGTTCGATTTTGAACCCCTGCCGGGCAATGCAACGCCTGCTACTCCTGTTCGCTATGAATTGGTGCAATTGGAGAAGCAGCAGAAGAGCGAAGGGAAGATCGAAAGCGGTTCCAGGCACTTTTCCATCAACTTTGCCGAATCGGGTTCCTACACGGTCCTGCTGTTTGACGAGAACGGGAATGTCCTGGGGGCTTGCAGCCACTGGGTTGCGGGAGCCGGCATCAAGGCGGTGAAAGGATCGATCGAGATCGTGTTCGACCACGCCAGCTACAAAGCGGGAGATATTGCGGAAGCCCTGATCACGTTCCCCGAGCCCGTCGATTCGGCGTTGCTGACATTGGAGCGGGATCGTGTCGAGCAAAGTGCACTGTTGCAGGATGGCGCGAAATGGGTCAGCGCGCAGCGCATTGCGCCGACCCAGTGGCGTGCAAAGGTGGCGATCAACGAGAATTTTTCTCCGAATGTGACGCTGTCCGTAGCCTATGTCAAAAACAACGAATGGGTGTTCCAGAATCGCGGCATTCTGGTCGAACAGCCGCGCATCCAAGTGGTATTCAAAACGGACAAGGAAGTGTATCGACCGGGCGAAACGGTCAAGGTGCAACTGGAAACCAGCGTAGGGGGCAAGCCAGTGTCGGCCAATGTGAGCGTCGGCGTGGTCGACGAAATGATCTACGTGTTGCAGCCCGAGATCGTGCCGAATATTTTTGATTTCTTCTACCATCCGCGCCGCAACAATGTGCGCACGCATTCCTCGTTGCAGTTCATCGGGTTCGATATGGCAAGTTACCGGCAGAGTGCGCCGCCGGCGCGCGGCTCCAGTCACGAGCGGGGCATCAAGGTGCTGGAGCGTCCGCGTCGCGACAATGTCGACACCGCCTACTGGAATGGGCAGATCAGTACCGACAATGCGGGGCGCGCGACCTTTACGTTTGTCATGCCGGACTCTCTGACACGCTGGCGCATCACGGGCCGGGCAATGTCGGCGCAAGGTCTGGTCGGTCAGCGAACCGCCTATTTGCGTTCGGACAAGCCGTTCTATGCGAAATGGATCAGCCCGAACTGGATGCGCAGCGGAGATGCGCCCGTCGCGGTATTGGCTGTCTTTAACCAGACTGGCAGCGACCAGACGGTGAATGTTCGCCTCAGCAGTAGCGGTATCAATAAAACCGAAAAGCTGAAGACGCGGCGCGGTATCAATACGATGAATGTGGAACTCGAGGGATATACGGGCGACACACTGCATGTGGAAATCCAGGCTGACGGGAAATCGGTCGATGCGCTGGATATCCCGATGCGGCACGATGGGTTGGCCTGGAAGAGCGCGCGTACGTTGATTGTGCCGGTGGATAGCAAGCAGGCGGCGCTGAACCTGCCCAAGGATGCCGAAAATATCCGCGTGTCGTTTGCCAACGGGGCGGCGCAGCAATTTGCGCGCATTGTCGACGACCTGGACAACTATCCATATGGTTGCGTAGAACAAACGGCAAGCCGCATGTTGCCACTGGCATTTGCACTGCAATCGTTACCGCAGGATACCGGCGGGGAACGGGCGCTAATCACGCGGCAATTGCGCCAGCGATTGCAGCATCAGCGCTTGCGTCTTGTTTACATGGCCGGTCCCGATGCCACTTTCGGTTGGTGGGGCAATGCAGCTCATGATGATCTGTTGCTGACGGCCTATGCCTATTATGCAGATCATGCGGCCAGTCGCGTTCTCGGTTTGGGTTTGCCGGATGAACATTGGGCGAAACTGCTGGCCATGTTCGGGCAGGAAGATCGTTCTGTGAACCATAACAGAAGAGCACAACGTCTGGTATTGAGTCCAGAGAGCCAGCAACAGTCAGCGCAGGTTCTAAGCCATAAGGCACTGGCATTATGGATGGCAAGCGATATGGGATTGCCGACCAAGACGCTGGTCAGCGGGTTGCTGGACGATCTGGAAAAACGATCACAGTTGCAAAACGTCGCGCATGCAACCGTTGATACCGAAAGCCCTGCTTTTGCCGATCCCGAAAGCGATCTGTCCAGGGCGATGACGCTCAAACTGGCGGCGCTGCTTGCGGAGCGGCATCAGTTGGGACTGCCTTCCAAAGTCTCCGCAGCCCTGCCTGGGGCTTCGGCTGTGCTTGAACAGAGCGGGTTGCCCAGTGCTCAGGCGCTGCTGCTGTTGGCTTCAAAGGTGCCGGATCGAGCCCAGGCAGCAGAGCGGATATTGAATTCCGTGCGCTCGGATATGCCTACCTTCGATCGTGCGCTTGCGCTGATCTGGCTTAACCAGATTCTGGTCGGAAGACTGGGTGACAGCAGTGATGTTGCCCTTGATGGTGCGTGGAAACGTGTCAGCAGCGTCACGGGCTCGGATATCTGGCTCAGCAAAGGCAAACAGGCGCCCGGAGATTTGACGTTGTCGCAAGCACCGGGCAAGTTGCTGACTGCCTATGTGCAGTATGAAAGTGCGAGCCAGGAAGAGGGAAAGCTTGCAGTGAAAGTGGAGCGCAAACTGTATCACTTGGCCACGGCAAGCGAGGGCAGCAGCGGTGCGGGCGCTGAGAGGGTGCAGCGTTTCGACCTGGCCGAGCAATCGGATGACGATGCGGTCAATTCCAACGATTTGTATCTGGAAGAGATCACACTGACTCCGGAAAATGGAACTCGTGTGAACTACGGCATGGTTGAAGTGCCATTGCCGCCGGGAGCTGCAGTCGAGAGTTCGACATGGGGGATCGCGTTGAACAGTGGCGCGGAACTCGAACGCGCACGCAACGAGCCGAGTCGGGGCGGCTATGCCGTTCCGGTCGAGCAAGTCGATCAACCGGTTGTGATACGTCATTTGTTGCGCTTCTCGCAAAAGGGCAAATACCAGTTGCCGCCCGTGCGTTTCTATTCGATGTATTCCCCGCAAAACAAGGCCTTCGAGGCTGCGGGTAAAGGTCGTGTCGTGACCGTCAGATAACTCGGAGAGCGCTGTGCGAAGGGTAATACTGTGCAATGTGCTGCTCTGCTTCTGTTTGGCTGCGAACGCAGAGCAGCCTGTCGATTTTGACGGCAAGAGCATGCTGTTTGCCCGACTTGGAGCGAACCAGGGATTGCCGCAGCGGCCTGTGTTTCTGCACCTCGGTACAGACGGGATCCGGCAGGCCTGGGATGTTCAAACGCCTTTGGGCAGCGTGTGGAAGCTGTTCGTTTATGCATATGCCATTGACGAGGCGCTCCCCCTGCCTGACTACGCTTGCAGCGGGAACAGGCAAGTTGCCAAGGAAGAGTTGTATTGCTGCGATCCCGGGCAGACGATCTCCGGCGATGTGGCCTTGGCCCAGTCGTGCGGATTATTCTTTGAGCCGGAGCGCCTGCATCTGGATGTGCAGGATTGGCGTCGTTATTGGACTGCCAGATTGCCGCAGGCCGGTTGGCTGGCTGATTTGGAGCAATTGAAACCGGCGCGCCAAGTCAGTGTTTCCAGCTTGCTGCTGGCGCTTTCCAGCATCAAGGGCATTGCGCGGGAGCGGGCTGAAGCGGCGTTGCTGGCAGTCATGCTGAACGGGCGCGGGCATAGCGCCTTGCGTTATCTGGGCGGGCGTTACCGGGTCAAGACATTTACCTGGAGCCATCCGCAACGGATGGACAGCGTGGTCGGCGGGGCGGCTGGCTGGTTGAGTGATGGCAGCGCAGTATGGTTTGGCGGGCTGGGGTCGAGCCTGCAAGTGATGCAAGACTACGCGCCGCAACTGGCCGCTGTGGCCGAAGGTGTTGGCGACGATGAAGTCTCTGCCCAGCGCTGCGTCGATGTCGCCCTGTTTGCGCGTTATCCGATTGAGCGCATTCTTGCCTTGTCACCTGATACGGTATTACAACCGGGTGTGGTGCAGGATTTGCGCGGGCGTTTCCGGGTCGAATTCAGAAATGGCAAACAGGTATTGCTGCATGCGGACAGCGAGTTGAGGCTGGCCTGGAATGTGCAGTCCAAACCGCTGCTGTACGCCCGGCTGAGTGAGAACGAATACATCGCCCGCGTAATCGATCGAGAAGGCCTGCCGACCGAGAAAGAGGCTGCACGCGCATTGAGTGTGGTGGCACGCACATATTTGCTGCAAAACGCTACGCAACATGGCGAATGCCTGGAGATCGCAGATAGCAGCAGCACGCAACGCGTAAGCCCCAATCCGGCCAGTGCGGCGGCGCGCGATATTGCAGCCTTCTCGTCAGGCCTCATGTTGCAAGGTGCGCAGGCACAATATCGCCTGGACGCAGAGGGTAAGGGCATTCTTTCATGGAGGCGGGCGGTGGAGGATGCAAGGGCGGGGATGTTGTACGACCAGATTCTTCAACGGAATTTCAAACATGCATCCCTGGCGTCGATCAACGGCGAGATCGAATGCAAGCCGCTCCCGGATGCGGAGCGGTGGTTGAGAGCGCAGGCGCGTCGCTGGCGTAGCGCTTTGCAGACAGAGCCCGGGTTTGTTGAACTCCAGCCGCAAGTTTGCCAGTTGGCCTTCGGCAATCCATACAGCGATATGTCGCGCCAACGAATCTATGTGCGCGGTTTGAACGGTTTGAACCAGCGCATAACGCTGGCGCATGAATACCTGCATTTGGCGTTTTCCGGCTATCCCAGCGGGCAGGATGAACACTACATCGAGCAATGGGCCCGACGTTTGATTGAGGGAGAATCACGATCATGAACAGGAAACTACTTGCCTTGTGGATGGCGATATTGCCGGTTTCAGTGCTGGCTGGCGTAGAGTTCGATCAGCCCAAGGGGGGCTGGAGGCTAAGCGAGTCCGTGGAACGTTATACGCAGGAGGTTCATTATCCCGCCGCCAGCGTCAATACGCCGGTTGGAACTGCTGCAACTGCGATGATCAGCGGGCGTATCGATGGAAATCAGAAATCGCAGCAATCCGGTTCCCCTGCCACTTTGATCGTGAACGGAACTGCGATGCCGTTGCAGGTGGAGAGCGACGGCAGTTTTTCTCGGCCTTATGCTTTTGGCCGTGGGTCAAATAGCATCGAAGTTCGAGCAGCCGAAAACGGGCCGCGCAAACGTGTGCAGTTTTTTGATGCGGCGAGCAACAAGAAGCAATCGCGGCTGCGAGTCGTGTTGTCATGGGACTCCGACGGGACCGATCTTGATTTGCACGTGGTGACGCCGGTCGGGGAGCATGCGTGGTACGGGCAACGAGTCATACCCGGGGGCGGGGCACTGGATGTGGATGTGACGACAGGTTATGGCCCCGAGATATTTGCGTCTCCGGCGCCGGAGAAAGGGCTCTATCTGGTTTACGTGAATTATTACGGCTCCGGATACGGGGTAAGCGATCTGACTATTGCTCAGGTCGCGATCATCAGCAATGAAAATACGCCCCATGAAAAGCGGCAGGTATTTCAGGTTCCCATGCGCCGTGCAGGCGATTTGACACTTGTAAGCTCGTTCGTCTATCCCTGACCCATCATGAGTTATGCTCAATCCATCATTGGCTCCTTCTTGCTCGTTGGTGTCATCACATCGGCATTTTCACTTGATGCAGATTCATCGCATCAAAATGGATTGCGCATCGAAGCGCCAGCCAATGGATGGAATGTATTTGGATTGGTTGATCATAGCGGCGATATGGCAGCGGCCTATCCGACGCCGCCAGTTGATCGAGGGAGACAGAAGAATCGCACCCTGATTCAGGGGCGGCTTACGCAGAGCGAACAAGGAAAAGCGGTATCGAAACTGATCGTCAACGGCAATGCGATGCTTTTGTATGGCAATCCGGACGGCTCATTCGCGCGCCCTTATGCTTTTGGCAAAGGGTCCAACAGCGTGGAGGTCAGAAGTGCGGATGGCAAGGTGCGCAAGCGCGTGCAATTTTACGAAGGCAGCTTGCAGCGTGTGCAACCGCGTATCCGGATCATTTGTTCGTGGGATGACGGGAGGGCGGAAGTCGACATGCATGTCATTACGCCCGATGGGCAACATGCATTCTGGGCGCACCCCGTGCTAGACAATGGCGGCGGTTTTGATGTGGATAGCGTTGATGGAGCTGGACCGGAGATGTTCTCAATGACTGCGCCCATGCACGGTCTGTACCATGTGTACGTCAACTACTGGGGCAATTTCAATGCGGCTGGCTACAATTTCGACACCGAGCAGCATGAACAAATAGTCATCAGTACTCAAATCACGCTTGTATTCGATGAAAACACACCGCATGAGAAGCGCGAAACGATGATGGTTCCACTGCGCCGGATCGGCGATCTTACCTTGGTAAAATCTTTCGCATATTGAATCAGGTTGGATCCCGGTGAATCGGAAACAGGCAATTCATTCAAAAACGACACCTTGGGCGGGCATAACTTGCCATTATAATATCCCGACATTCCCACTCCCATTCCGCCCATGTACCAGAGTTACTTTGGTCTCGCCGAAGCGCCGTTTTCCATCGCTCCGGATCCGCGCTATCTCTACATGAGCGAGCGCCATCAGGAGGCGCTTGCGCATCTGCTTTATGGCGTGAACGGCAGCGGCGGGTTTGTATTGCTCACCGGCGAGGTGGGGGCGGGCAAGACGACGGTGTGCCGCTGCCTGCTCGAGCAGATTCCCGAATCCTGCGATGTGGCCTACATCTTCAATCCGCGGCAGACGGTGGATGAGCTGCTCGCGACCATTTGCGCCGAATTCGGCATCGCGGTTCCGCCCGGCAATACCAGCGTCAAGGTGTTCGTCGACTGCATCAATACCCACCTGCTCGATGCCCATGCCAGGGGGCGGCATACGGTGCTGGTGATCGACGAGGCGCAGAATCTTTCCGCCGACGTGCTTGAACAGATGCGGCTGCTCACCAATCTGGAAACCAGCCAGCGCAAGCTCCTGCAGATCATCTTGCTGGGCCAATCCGAGCTGGCCGAGATGCTGGCGCGGCCCGAACTGCGGCAACTGGCGCAACGGATCATTGCGCGTTATCACCTGGGGCCGCTGTCCAAACAGGAAGTCGCCGACTATGTGCGGCATCGCCTCGGGGTTGCAGGTACGCAGCGCAAACTGTTCCCGGATTCACTGATGAAGAGTCTCTATCGCCTGAGCGGCGGCACGCCCCGCGTCATCAACGTGCTTTGCGATCGGGCGCTGCTGGGCGCCTATGTGCAAGCCAAGGAGCGGGTCGATCTTGCGACGCTGAAGCAAGCGGCGCGCGAGGTGTTTCACCATCCGGCGAAGCGATCCCGCAGCATCATGTTCTTTCTTATAGCGGGTTTGCTCGCCTCCTCCGGGTTGGCTGCGTTGTTGTACCAGCCCGTGGCGCAAGCCCCGGCTCCAGCCAAAACAGAGCCTGCCAAGCCGGTAACGCCAATGGCGGTTGCTCCGGTTACCCTGGAATGGCCGACAGCAGAGCCGCGTTCGCGCAGCAAGGAAATGGCATACACCGCGCTCTTTCGCACATGGGGTGCGGACTATCAGGAGGGTGACGAGTGCCTGCAGGCTGACGCCATGGGTTTGAGTTGCCGCACCGCGCGCGGCGGGCTGGATGAACTGCGTCAACTGAACCGTCCCGCAGTGCTGCTGCTGAATGACAAACAGGGCCGGAAATTCCATGCAACGTTGACGCTGTTGGACGACCGCGTCGCGATCTTCAATGTTGGCAGCGAGACCAGGGCGGTTGCCATTGGTGCGCTGGCGGAGCAATGGTCCGGCCAATACACGCTGCTGTGGCGCGTGCCGCCATTGACGCAACAAAAGATACAGTTGGGCGACCACGGGCCGGATGTGGGATGGCTGCGCGATCAATTCGCGCAAATCGACGGCAAGGCGGCGGAGCCCGGCGAAGACCCGGTGTTCGATGAAACCATGCTGCGGCAGGTCAAACAATTTCAACTCGCACGGGGGCTTCCCCCCACCGGAATTGTCGGCACCCAGACCCTGATGCGCCTGAGCGGAGCAGCGGATACGACGGCGCCGAAGCTGGTCCGCGAGCAAAGGGGTAAATAGCATGTCGTATATTCTGGACGCGCTCAAAAAATCCGACCAGCAGCGGCAGCGCGGGACAACGCCAACCTTGCCGTCGGCACAGGCAGCGGTGGCCGCGCCCAAACAAACCTTTTCCGTTTACTACGGTGTGCTTGCGGCGGTATTGCTTTGCGCGGGCATCGCCATCGGCTGGCTGCGCCCGTGGCAGCCGGAACAACCCGTGCATGCGGCAGAACCCATTGCCGCGAGACCCGCGATTTCGAATTCGACTGCACAGGTGCTGCGCTTCGATCAACCCGAACCGGCCGGACAACCGGAACGGGAATTACCGGCACCGAATCCGGCGCCCGCCGCACCAATACTCTCTTCGCAAGAGCCCGCCATCCCGGCCACCGCTGATCAGGAACAGAAAGCGATGTCCTTGTCCGAACTTCCTCTCTCCATCCAGCAGGAACTTCCGGCCATGAAGATTCAACTCCATTCCTACTCCAGCAAATCCGTGAACAGCATCGTCAGCATCAACTCGCGCATGATGAAAGAAGGCGAATCTCTGGCGCCGGGACTCAAGTTGGAGCAGATCACACCGGATGGCGTGATATTGAGCTACAAGGGATATCGTTTTCAACACGGGATTTGGTAGCATCGAAATAAATGCCGCGGGAATGCCTTCCGACGGGAGCGCCGACGTCGTCGGCGCTCCCGCTTGATACTCTCATCCTTCAATCATTCCGGTACGAACGGAATGGAAACGCTATTCGTGCCAGATGTTAGTGCCCCGCGATCTGCTGAAACAGCTTCAATCTCCGTTCATCGATTTTTCCCTCTGCGGTCGCCTTGCGTATCGCGCAGTCCGGCTCGTGCGAGTGGCTGCAATTGGCGAAGCGGCATTCGCCGAGGTAGGGCAGGAACTCGGGGAAGCTTCTTTCCATCGCGGCAAAATCCAGGTGGTGCAGGCCGAAAAGCTGCACGCCGGGGCAGTCGATGAGATGGCTGTCAGCGTTGAGGTGATACAGCCTGGCGTGGGTGGTGGTGTGCTTGCCGGAATCGAGCACAGTGGATATCTCGCGCGTGGCAGCCTGCGCCTCGGGGATCACGGCATTGAGCAGCGTGGATTTGCCCATGCCGGATTGGCCGACCAGCACGCTGGTATGGCCCTGCAGATAGGGCAGCAGCGGGGTCGCATCCTGTTTGGCGGAGAGTTCCAGCACGCGATAGCCGATCTTCACATAAGGGGCGAGTTGCGCCCGCGCCGTTGCAACCTGCGGCAGGTCGCACTTGTTCAGCACAATGAGGATATCCAGATTCTGCTCGTGCCCGGCGAGCAGGCAGCGCGCCAGCAGTTCGTCATTGAACGAGGGTTCGGTGGCGACGACGACGATGAGCTGGGTGACGTTGGCGGCGATGATTTTCTGCTTGAAGGCATCGGAGCGATAGAGCAGCGTGGAGCGCGGTGCGATGCTGTCGATGACCGCCTGGTCTGCACTGGTGCGGACTATCTCCACGGTGTCGCCGCAGGCGACCTCGCTTTTCTTGCCGCGCGGCACGCATTCCAGGATCTCGCCGCCGGACAGTTCTGCCAGATAATGCCGCCCATAGGCCGCGATGATGAGTCCGCGCAATTTCAAATCTTGAACAATGCATCCACCTTCGCGGCGCAGATGAAATCGTTTTCGGACAGGCCGCCGATGGCATGGGTGGAATACTCCACGCGGCATTTGTTGTAGCCGACCGTCATGTCGGGATGGTGGTCTTCGCGGTGCGTCATCCAGGCCACGGCGTTGACGAAGGCCATCACCTGATAGTAATTCTTGAACTCGAAGGTTTTGCCGAGGAGTTTGTCGCCCAGCGTCCAGCCGTCGAGTTGCTGGAGCAGGTTTTTCGCTTCGTCCTGGGTCAGCGGCGGCACGCCGCCTTCGCAGGGTTTGCAGTTCTTGTTGCTCAGGTCGCAGACGGTAGCCATGTCAGCCTCACTTGAAGTGGTAGTAGGTCTGGTTCAGATACGCGGCGAGGTCCAGCTTTTCCTGTTCGGTGAGCTGCTTGCCGATGGCGCCGGAGCATTGCTCCATGCGATCGATGAGGATGTCGGCGCCGGTCACGATGCGATCCGGACGGGTGTAGATGGCATTGCCGTCGCCGCCCATCTTGCCCTTGTGGCAGCTATTGCAATCGTATTTGGCGAATAACTTTTTGTGTGCGGCGCCGGCAGCGGCGAGGGCGAGCAGAAAGAGATATTTCTTCATTTGGGTTCTCCTGTTTTTTCAAGATGCGCGATGCGTATCGGCGCGGGCGGGTGGGACTCGTAGAAGGTAGCGTACACCGGATCGGGGGTCAGTGTCTTGGCGTTGTCCTGATACAGTTTGACCAGTGCGCCGGCAAGGTCTTTGGCATCGGTGTGCTGAGCAGCGTAGGTATCGGCCTCGAACTCGTGCTTGCGCGACCAGGCCGAAGCGAGGGGGTGCAGCAGGAAAGTGAATACCGGCAGCGCCATGAAAAACAGCAATAGCGCCAGCGCGGTGCTCCGGGTAGTGACGCCCAGGCCAAGGTAGAACCAGTCTGCATGCAGCAGTTGCGCCAGCAGCCACAGGAAGCCGAGGCTGACGGCGAAGGTCAGCGCGATGCGCTTCAGCACATGGCGATGTTTGAAATGCCCGAGCTCGTGTGCCAGCACGGCATCGACCTCGCCCGGGGTGAGGCGCTGCAGCAGGGTGTCGAAGAACACGATGCGTTTGGTCTTGCCGAAGCCGGTGAAGTAGGCGTTGCCGTGCGTGCTGCGCTTGCTGCCGTCCATGACGAACAGGCCGCTGGCGGCGAAGCCGCATTTGTCCAGCAACGCTTCGATGCGCGTCTTCTGCGCCTCGTCCTGCATCGGCTCGAACTTGTTGAACAGCGGCGCGATGAAGCTGGGGTAGATGAACAGCATGAGCAGGTTGAACGCCATCCACACGCCCCACACATATAGCCACCACAGGTCGCCCATCTTTTCCATCAGCCACAGCACGCCGAACAATAACGGCAGGCCGAACACGGCGCCGAGCAGCAGACCTTTCAGGGCATCGAGCAGATACAGCCCGAGCGTCATCTTGTTGAAGCCGAAGCGCGCTTCGAGGTTGAAGGTGCGATACAGGTCGAACGGCATCTCCAGCAGGGATTGCAGTATCAGCACGGCAACGATGACGGCTGCGCCTTGCAGTAATATGTTGTCGATGCCGGCAAAAAGACCCGCGATCCACTGGATGCCGCCACCGAGGGTGAAGCCCAGCAGCAGGGCGGTGTCGAACAGGATCGAGACGGTGCCGAACAGAACCAGCGCGCGCGTGTAATCGGCGGCCTTCCGGTGGGCGGCGAGGTCGATCCTGTCGCGGAACGCGGCGGGCACTTCGGCGCGGTGCGCGGCGACATGGTGAATCTGCCGGTAAGCCAGCCAGAGTTTGACGACGGCGTTCGTGAGCAGGGCGGATACGAAGAGGGCGGAGAATAGCTGTGGGGTCATGGTCGATGGATTGGGCGGCGCGGCTGTGCGACAATGCGCGACACTTCAAATAAGAACTGCGGCGGATTATGGCACAAAACCAAAACAACCTCGTCTGGATAGACATGGAGATGACGGGGCTTTTTCCGGATACGGACCGCATCATCGAGATCGCGCTGGTCGTAACCGACGGCGAACTGAACACCGTGGCCGAGGCGCCTGTACTGGTGGTGCACCAGTCCGACAGCGTGCTCGACGGCATGGACAACTGGAACAAATCCACCCACGGCAAATCCGGGCTGATCGACAAGGTCAAGGCATCGGCGCTGGACGATGCGACGGTGGAGGCGCAGATGCTGGAATTCCTCAAGGAGTACGTGCCGACGCGCACTTCGCCGATGTGCGGCAACTCCATCTGCCAGGATCGCCGGTTTCTCGCCCGCTGGATGCCCAAGCTGGAGGATTACTTCCACTACCGCAATCTGGACGTGAGCACGCTCAAGGAACTGGCAAAGCGCTGGAAGCCGGAAGTGGCCAGCGGCCTGAAAAAACACGGCAAACACGAGGCATTGGCGGACATTTACGAGTCCATCGCCGAGATGAAATATTACCGTGAGCACTTCATCAAACTATAAGCTGTTTGCATACAGGGGATGAGGAGACGGGTGGAGGATAGATGAACGCCTTGATCAAGGGATGGCGCGCGACGGGTGTGCAGGAGAAACTGCACATCCTGATTCAGGGTGCGCTGATCATCCTGTTTTTCGTGTTGATGGAGTGGGTGCTCGGGCGGTTCGAAATCCAGGTCGAGCGCGCCGCCGAAGTGCGTGCCGAGGAGACTGCCAACGGCCTCATCAACGGCATGAACATGCTGATGCTTACCGGCCAGATATCCGATCCCGAAAACCGCAAACTGCTGCTGAGCAAGATGTCGCAATCGCGCGGCGTGCTCGAGTTGCGCATTGTGCGCGGGCGCGGGGTGGTCGAGCAGTTCGGCCCCGGTTTGCCGGAAGAGGCGCCGGTCGACGAGATGGACAGGGAAGTCCTGAGTACCGGCAAGACGCTGTTCCGCGAGGTTGCCGGCGAGAATGGGCGTCCCGCCTTGCGCGTGGTGGTGCCTTTTATCGCCAAGCAGGATTTTCGCGGCACCAACTGCCTGCTGTGCCATATCACCCGGGCCGGCAGCGTCAACGGGGCGGCCAGCGTGACGATCGACCTGTCCGAAGAATTGGTGCAGCTTGCCGATATCGAAGACTGGCTGTGGATTGGCCACATCGTCATGCAACTTCTGTTGCTGGTCATCATTTCCCTGTTCGTGCGCTTCGTCATCGTGCGCAACATCACCCGGCCCATCAAGAAACTCCAGCATGCGATGGCGGAAATCCAGCACGACATGGATTTCTCGCGGCGCGCCGATGTCGACACCAACAACCCGGACATCGGGGAGATGGCGCAGAATTTCAATCTGCTCGTCGAAAAGTTGGAGCGCGCCAACGAACGCCTGCAATTGTTCGTCAAGATGTTCGACAACAGCGGCGAAGCCATCCTGATCACCGATGCGCAGCGCAGGATCATTGCGGTCAATTCGGCGTGCTACAGGATCACCGGTTATGCCGAGGATGAGGTGATCGGCATGAACCCGAATATTCTGGCTTCGGGGCGGCATGAAGCCAGGTTCTATGAGGCGATGTGGCAATCCATCAACGACACCGGCTTGTGGCAGGGGGAGATATGGAACCGGCGCAAGAACGGCGAGGTTTATCCCGAATGGCTGTCCATCGGCACGGTGAAGAATGCCCACAACGAGATTATCAATTACATTGCGGTGTTTTCCGACATCACCAGGCGCAAGGAAGCCGAGGCGCATATCGAGCACCTGGCGCACTACGATTCGCTGACGCACTTGCCGAATCGGACGCTGTTTTCAGATCGCCTGAAACATACGCTGGTGGCCGGGACTCGCAACAAGACGAAAACGGCATTGCTGTTCCTCGATCTGGACAAGTTCAAATCGGTAAACGACACCATGGGGCACCTGGCCGGGGATATGCTGTTGCAATCGGTGGCTCATCGCCTGAAATCCTGCGTGCGCGAAACCGACACGATTTGCCGGCAGGGCGGCGACGAGTTCATGATCTTGCTGCCCGAGGTGGGGGGGGCGGAGGATGCCGAAATGATTGCGCAAAAGATCGTCGGGGCGATGTCGGAGCCGCATCAGATCGGCGACAAGGAACTGGTCATCACGTTCAGTATCGGCATCAGCGTCTGTCCCGACGATGCCACGGACGACGACATGCTGATCAAGCACGCCGACGATGCCATGTATCTGGCCAAGGAAAGCGGAAGGAATAACTACAAGTTTTTTGCCTGAGCCGGCCCTGCTGCCTGGATGATCACCGGCGATTTTTATTCTTTTGCCCCCAGCGCCAATGCGCGCAGCCTGCCCTGTTCCAGTTCGGCCGCATCCGGTTCGACCAGCCAGCCCTGCAGATTGTCCAGCACCAGGTCGGTCAGCGCGTGTATCCAGTCGTTGCGGTCGTTGAGGCAGGGGATGTAGTTGTATTCACCGCCGCCCGCATGCTGGAAGTCATCCCTGCATTCCATCGCGATTTCTTCCAGCGTTTCCAGGCAATCGGCCACAAAACCGGGGCAGACCACATCCACGCGCTTGATTTTGTGTTTGCCCCATTCCTTGAGCGTGCTGGCGGTGTAAGGCTGCAGCCATTTGGCCCTGCCGAAGCGCGACTGGAAACTGACGGCGTATTGTTCGGCTCGCAGGCCCAGTTCCTGCGCCAGCAGCCGGCCGGTCTTGTGGCATTCGCAGTGGTAAGGGTCGCCTTTGTCCAGCGAGAATTGCGGCAGGCCGTGAAAGCTCATCAGCAGTTTTTCCGGCCTGCCGTGCTTCATCCAGTAATCGTTGATATTGCCAGCCAGCGCCTTGATGTAGCCGGGGCGGTCGTGAAAGTTCCTGATGGTGCGCAGGGCGGGCATGTTGCGCATCTGCTGCAGCGTACCGAACACGATGTCGTTGGCCGTGGCGGTGGTGCTTGCGGCGTATTGCGGATACATCGGTACGACCAGGATGCGCTGGCAGTTCTGCTGTTTCAGCTTGTGAAGTACAGCGGGTATGGCCGGATGGCCGTAACGCATGGCGAATTCGACCACCAGCGGCGCCTTGGTGCGCTGGCCGAGATAGCCCTGCAGCATTACGGCCTGTTTTTCGGTGAAGACGCGCAACGGCGAGCCTTCCTTCAGCCAGATGCCGGAATACTTGGCAGCCGATTTTTTGGGGCGCGTATTCAGGATGATGCCGTGCAATATCGGCCACCATAAGGCGCGCGGTATTTCCACCACGCGCGGGTCGCTGAGGAACTCCTTCAGGTAGGTACGCACCGCCTTTGGCGTGGGCGCATCGGGCGTGCCGAGATTGACCAGCAGAATGCCGGTCTTTTGCGGGGTGCCGTGGATGTGGGTGGGTTCGGGTTGATAGGGCATGCTTGTCAGCCGAGATTTTGCGACAGCGCATTGCTCAGCAATTTCGCCGTGATGTCCACAATCGGCACCACGCGCTCGTAGTTCATGCGCTTGGGCCCGACCACGGCGAGCGTGCCGACGATCTGCCCGTCCGCGGTGTACGGCGCGCTCACCACGCTGAACTCATCCAGTCCGACCAGCCCCGATTCGTTGCCGACGAAGATATGCACGCCCGGAGCCTGACGGCTGGCATCCAGCAGTTGCAGCAGTTCGGTCTTCTGTTCGAATACGTTGAACAGGTTGCGCAATTGGGTCATGTTCGCCGCGACATCGTTGATGTTGATCAGGTTGCGCTCACCGCTGATCACGTAATCCTCGCTCTTGCGCGCGATCGCCTCATCGCTGACGGCCATCGCCGCGCTCATGAGGGCGGTCATGTCGTGCTGCAACTGGCGCAGTTCGTTCTGCACGCGCTGGTGGATGTCGCCGAAAGCGAGGTTGGCGTAATGCTGGCTCAGGAAGTTGCCTGCCTCGGTGAGCTGCGGCTGGGTGTAATCCTTGTGCGTCACCAGCACGCGGTTCTCCACTTCGCCATCCGGCATCACGATGATGAGCAGCACGCGCTTTTCGGACAGGCGCAGGAATTCGATCTGGCGCACGGTGATGCTGGCGCGTTTGGGCGTGGCCACCACTCCGGCGAATTGGGTGAGTTCGGACAGTACGTTCGACGCCTGCGTCAGCAACCGCGTCGGGCTGCTCGGCTGCAGTTGGCTTTCCAGTTGCTGCACGCGCGCCTCGGACAGCGGTTGCACCACCATCAGGGTGTCGATGAACAGCCGGTAACCCAGGGCGGTGGGCACGCGCCCGGCAGAGGTATGCGGGCTGACGACCAGTCCCATCGCTTCCAGGTCGGCCATCACATTGCGAATGGTGGCGGGGCTGACTTCCAGGCCGGAAAACTGCTGCAGGGCGCGCGAACCCACGGGCTGGCCGTCGCTGATATAGCGTTCCACCAGGGTCTTGAGCAGGATTTGTGCGCGATCGTTCAGCATGATTTTCATTCTACCATTCGCTTTGTCATTGAATCGCGCCTATGGTTTAATCCCACGCTATGAAATCTCCCTTCCAGACTATCGCATTGATCGGCAAATACAATTCGCCGGAGATCGCCGAGCCTTTGCTCAAGCTGGCCGATTTCCTGGCAAACCTGGGGCTGAATGTGGTGGTGGACAGCGTGACCGCCAACCACCTTTCGAAGCATCCCTATACCGTGCTGGAACTGGATCGGATGGTCAACAACGTCGAGCTTGCCGTCGTGCTGGGAGGGGACGGAACCCTGCTCAACGTGGCGCGCATGCTGGCCCCCTTCGACATCCCGCTGGTCGGCGTCAATCAGGGGCGTCTGGGTTTCCTGACCGACATCTCCATCGATACGATGCAGCGCACCATATCCGGCATGCTGCGCGGCGACTATGTGACCGAGAAGCGCATGCTGTTGAGCGCGTCGATATCGCGCGGCGAAAAGCATGTTTTCGATTCGCTTGCGTTCAACGATGTGGTCATCCATCGCGGCAACAACAGCAGCATGCTCGAATTCGAGGTGCGCATCGACGACGAGTACCTGTATAACCAGCGTGCCGACGGCCTGATCGTATCCACGCCGACGGGTTCCACGGCTTATGCGCTGTCCGCGGGCGGTCCCATCCTGCATCCTGCGCTCGAAGCCATCGCGCTGGTGCCCGTTGCGCCGCACACCCTGAGCAACCGCCCCATCGTGCTGAAGAGCGAGTCGAAACTGGAGATATTGATGCACCGCTCGGATGAGGCGCGAGTCCGTTTCGACGGGCACACCCATTTCGATCTGCATGGCGACGATAAGGTGCTGGTCAGCCGGTATTCCAAGCCGGTTTGCCTGTTGCATCCCAAAGGCCATAGCTATTACCACACGCTGCGCGAAAAATTGCTCTGGAACCAGACGTTATAAATGCTAAAGAATCTCATCATCCGCGACTTCGTCATCGTCGACACCCTTGAACTCGACTTCTCCCCCGGCTTCACCGCGCTGACCGGCGAGACCGGCGCGGGCAAATCCATACTGATAGACGCTTTATCGCTGGCGCTCGGAGAGCGCGGCGATGCGGGCATGGTGCGCGCCGGTTGCGAGAAAGCCGACATCGCTGCCGAGTTCGATATTTCCGGCATGCCGCAACTGCAGGCGTGGTTGCGCGAACAGGAGCTTGAAGGCGACGAGGGCGCATGCCTGTTGCGCCGCACGCTGGATGCTGCCGGGCGTTCTCGCGGCTTCATCAACGGCCGCAGCGCCACGTTGCAGCAACTGCGCGAAGCGGGCGAACGCCTGATCGACATCCATGGTCAGCATGCGCACCAGTCCCTGCTGCGCGCCGACTCCCAGCGCGACCTGCTGGACAGCCATGCGGGACTGGGCAAACTGGCGGAAGAGGTTGCGGCAGCTTTCAAAGCATGGCAGACACTGCACCGCCGCCGCCTGCAACTGGAACAGAACGCCGAAGCGGTGGCCGCCGAACGCGAACTGCTGTCGTTCCAGCGCCGCGAGCTGGAGACGCTGAATTTTGCCGTCGCCGAATGGGAGGCGCTGCAAGCCGACCATGCGCGCCTGTCGCACGCCGCCAGCCTGCTGGAGACGGCGCAGTTCGGGGTGGAAGTGCTGAGCGAGGCGGACACAGCCTGTCTCGCGCAACTCAATGCGCTGACCGCGCGTCTGCGCAGCGGACTGGAGTTCGATGCCGAACTGCAAGGCACGCTGAACATGCTGGAAAGCGCGCAGAACGAATTGCAGGAAGCGGTGTATGCCCTGCGCCATTACCAGCAAAAACTGGATGCCGACCCGCAACGTTTGCGCCAGCAGGAACAGCGCATGGCGGACGTGGTGGAAGCGGCGCGCAAATACCGCGTGGCGCCGGAGCAGTTGCCGGAAGCGCTGGCGGGCATCGTCGCGCGGCTGGACGAACTGGGCGGCAGCGCCGACCTGGCGGAACTGGCCAAGCAGGATGAAGCCGCGCGCGGGGCCTATCTGGATGCGGCAAGAAACTTGAGCGAGGCGCGCATCACGGCGGCGGAGGCCATGTCCGCGGAAATCACCGCTGCCATGCAGACGCTGGCGATGCAGGGCGGGCAGTTCTCCATCGCCCTGTTGCCGTTGAACGAAGGCAACGAGCACGGGCTGGAACTCGTGGAGTTCCAGGTCGCGGCCAACCAGGGATCGCCGCTGCGCAGCCTGGTCAAGGTTGCCTCCGGCGGCGAGTTGTCGCGCATCAGCCTGGCCATCCAGGTCGCCGCCAGCCGCGCCGCCGCCGTGCCGACGCTGATCTTCGACGAAGTGGACAGCGGCATCGGCGGGCGCGTGGCCGAAATCGTGGGCTCGCTGCTCAAGCAACTGGGCAGGCGCCACCAGGTGATGTGCGTCACCCACCTGCCGCAGGTCGCCGCGCAGGCCGATGCGCAGTGGCAGGTGAGCAAGGCCGCGCATGCGGGCAAGACCCTGAGCAGCATCAGTGTATTGGGCGAAACCGCGCGCATCGAGGAGATTGCGCGCATGCTGGGCGGGGCGAAGATCACCGAGACCACGCGCAAACATGCCGCGGAAATGTTGGGGAGCGCGGCTTGAGGTATCATGCTGTCTGTTTTGTGAAAATCTAATCCAAATGCGTATTCCGACCGTTCTTGTTTCCGTATTGCTCGCCTCGTGCAGTACTTCTTATCTGCCCACCTTCACGCCGTACAAGGTCGAGATCCGGCAGGGCAACCTGGTGACGCAGGACATGCGCGCCAGGCTCAAGCTGCGCATGACGCAAGCGCAGGTCAAGGCGGTCCTCGGTGCGCCGCTCATCAGCGATCCCTATCACGCCAGCCGCTGGGATTATGTATACCGTTTGGAGCATGACGGCGATCTGGTGGAGAACCAGCGCCTGACGCTGTATTTCACCAAGGACGTGCTGACGCGCATCGACGATGCCACGCCGCTGAAATCCTCCGAACTCGCCACGCAGGAGCCGGGCAATGGGAAAAATTAGGATCGCCATCGCCGGCTGCGGCGGACGCATGGGCAAGGTGCTGCTGGACTGCGTAGCCCAGGCCGACGATATGGTGCTGCATGCCGCGCTGGAACACACCGGCAGTCCGCTGCTGTGCAACGTGGTCGCCGAAGGCGTGAAGATCACCGCCGATATGGATGTCGCGCTAAAAGGCGCCGACGTGCTCATCGACTTTACCCGTCCCGAAGGCACCCTGCGGCACATCGAGGTCTGCCGCAAGCTCGGCGTGAACATGGTGGTCGGCACCACCGGCCTCAACGCGCAGCAGAAGGCCACGCTGGGCGCCGCCGCGCAGGACATCGGCATCGTATTCGCCCCCAACATGAGCGTCGGCGTGAACCTGCTGTTCAAACTGCTGGAGACCGCCTCGCGCGTGCTCGACAAGGGTTACGACATCGAGATCATCGAAGCGCACCACCGCCATAAAGTAGATGCGCCTTCCGGCACCGCACTGGGACTGGGCGAAGTCATCGCCCGCACGCTGGGCCGCGACCTGGAGAAGTGCGCCGTGTACGGACGCGAAGGTGTCACCGGCGAGCGCGATCCTTCCACGATAGGATTTGCCACCGTGCGCGGCGGCGACATCGTCGGCGACCACACCGTACTCTACGCGGGCATCGGCGAACGCATCGAGATCACCCACAAGGCCAGCAGCCGCGCCACCTTCGCCATCGGTGCCCTGCGCGCCGCGCGCTTCCTCAAGGCCAACAAGGCGGGGATGTACGACATGCAGGATGTGTTGGGATTGAAGTAAGGGTTTGGGAATGGAACAGAACAATCAGAAATTGGCCGGTTTGGACTGGATCGGGCGCTATGTGGCTGTCATCCTGCTGTCGCTCATTCTGGCGACTGTCATCGGGAATATGGATTTGTTTGCCAAGACCTCAATCGGCAAGCTCAGTGCTTCGCACATCGTGCAGTTCCTGGGGTATGGCGCGGCACTGGTTGCATTCTGGGTGCTCGGCCAGCGCGCCACCATGGCGTTGCAGCAGCATTCCGGGAAATGGTCGTTCCTGCAGCACCTGATCCTTCCCACGGTGAGTCTGGTGGTCGTAGCGCTGGCACACTCGGTTCTGTTGCTGTTGCTCAAGTCCTTGATGGACGCGTCGCTGCACAACCTCTACAACTGGATTTTCATTTTCGGCATCCTGGCCTGCGCCGGTTGGCTGGTCATGGCGGTGCTGAACCAGTCGGCTTCGCTGACCGCGTTGCTTACGAGCCGCAAGTTTGCGGGTCAAGATCGCCTTTGTGCCGGATGCGGCGCGAGCTGCGGTGCGACAGACAAGTTTTGCGGGAAGTGCGGCAAGGCGCTGGGCGACAAAGCCTGATCAACAGGGCGGCCAACCGGTGATGGACAATCACCGTCTTCTGCCAAGCCCCAAGGAACGTTTATAGCCGCTTCGCCGCAAGCGCAGGATGGGTTGAGCAACGCGATCCCATCGTTTTTCGCCAGCATGCGTAGGGTGCAATAAGCGCAGCGCATTGCGCCCTACTGGTTGAGGTTACATCACCAGCATCTTCACCCCGATCAGGATCAGCACCACCCCGCCGAATATCTCCGCCTTGTTCTCCAGCCAGGTGCCGCTCTTTTCGCCGATCAGCACCCCGACCCAACTGAAGGCGAAGGTCGTCACGCCGATGATGAGGCAGGCGAGCCAGGCGTTGATGTCCAGCAGGGTCAGGCTGAATCCGGCGGCCATGGCGTCGATGCTGGTGGCGATGGCCAGCAGCAACATCATCTTGTGGGTGAGGGTTGCGATGCTCTCTTCGATGCCTTCGCTCAACCCTTCGTAGATCATCTTGGCGCCGATCAGTGCCAGCAGGCCGAAGGCGATCCAGTGCGCATAGGCATCGACCCAGCCCAGCACGCCTCTGCCGCCGAGATAGCCGATGAAGGGCATCAATGCCTGGAACGCGCCGAAATAGAGCCCGGCTTTCAGGCCCAGTCCCTTGGTGTTGCCTTTTGAGCCCAGGCCGATGGAGACGGCGAAGGCGTCCATGCTGAGGGCGATGGCTAATACTATGACTTCGAACATGCTGTGAGGTAGATTGGAAAGTAGTCAGGTCTGGTCTTCGCCGGATTCGAAGCTGATGCTGTCCGGCAGTGCGCCAGGATGCAGGCGTTTCGCGCAGTATTTCATCAGTTCCTCTTCGTTGCTCGACAGGTTGCGGTGCAGTTTCACCAGCGCGCGCAGGCGCACGACGCCTTGCTCGTCTTTTTCGCGCAGCACGCGCGCCAGGGCAATCGCGGGATGTTCATACAGTGCGTCTTCGATCTGGCGCGGGAAGATGCGCAGCCCGTTGCGCAGCAGCATGTTTTCCTTGCGCTCGACGATGGTGAAGAAGCCGTTCTCGTCCATGCTGGCGATGTCGCCGGTGGCGAGCCAGCCGTCGTGCAGTACAGGAGTTAAATATTGTTTTTCTCGTTCGCTTCCTCGCCCGCTTGCGGGAGAGGATTGAGGAGAGGGGGGCGCGGCTGCGCTGCGCTCGCTGCTGCCGCCGTAACCGGCGAACACCTGCGGTCCTCGCACCCATAGCTCGCCCACCTGTTCCGGTTCCAGCGCGGCACCGCTGTCCAGGTCGACGATTTTCGCTTCGGTGTCGGGCAGGGGCAGGCCGACCACGCCGCTCTGTCTGCGTCCGGCCAGCGGCATGGCAATCACGGCGGGCGAGGCTTCGGCCAGCCCATAGGCCTCGACCAGACGTCCGCGCGTGATCTTTTCGAACATCTCGCGGATCTCCAGCGGCAGCGGCGCACCGCCCACGGCACACACGCGGATCGAGGCGAGTCCGTACTTGCGCACGCCGGGTACCTGCGCCAGTTGCTGGATGATGGGCGGGGTGGTGGGGAAGTAAGTAGGTTGCAGTTTCTTGATGGTCTTGAGCAGCAGCGGGATGTTGGTCTCCGGCATCAGGATCAGCGTCGCGCCCAGATACACGCCCAGATGCAAGAGTCCGGTAAGGCCGTAGGCCAGCGACAGCGGTTGCTGCGCGAGGAAGCGTTCCGCGCCGGGGCGGGATTCCGGCAGCCAGTGGCGCAACTGCAAGGCGTTCGAAGCCAGGTTGCGATGGGTGAGCGGGATGGGCAGCGAAGGGCCGCTGCGACCGTAGGAATAGACGATGGCGGCGGTGTCGTCCACCGACAGCGTGATCTCGGGCGGGTAGTTGCGGCCGCGCGCCAGCACATGCTGGAACTTGACGTAACGGCGGTGCCGCTTGCCGTAGCGCTTGTCGCGCACGAACCACGGCAGCCAGTGGCCGTCCTGCACGTTGTGCAGCAGCGCGAACTTCGTTTTCTCGCGCCAGCCCATATGATCCATGCGCGAGGCGAACACCACGCGGCGCAGGGTCGCGTTGCGCTCGTCGGTCTGCAGGTCGGAACGCAGACCCTGATAGCGGTCGGAAGAGGTGACCAGCATCACGGCTTTGGTGTCGGCGATGCGGGCGAACAGGGTCTCCTTGTCGGTGGCGGCATCGGTCAGCACCGCGATGCCGCCCATCTTCAATATGCCGTAATAGGCGATGATCCAGTTGGGCGTGTTCGGCAGCGCCAGCATCACCGGCTCGCCGGGCTTGATGCGCAACGCCAGCAGGCCGTGGGCGAAGCGGTTGGCCAGGCGGTCGATGCTGCGCCAGTCCAGTTTGCCGCCGAAATATTCCACGGCGGGCGTCCTGGCGAAGCGGCGCGCCGTCGCTTCCAGCAGGCGCGGCAGGGCGACCGTGGGCGGCTTGATGCGATAGGGCGTGCGCGTGTCGTAGAACTTGAGCCAGGGGCGCTCGGCTTCCAGTGCTTTGAGCGCGGCGCGGCGTTGGGTCTTTTTGCGGGTCCGGTGTTCCAGCAGCGTCAACGGATCGGTCTGCGCGTGCAGGAAACGCTCGATGCTGCGATTCACCGCGTCCGGCCGTTCCACCATCACCTGGTGCGCCGACACCGGGATGACCACTTCTTCCACGTCGGGCACCAGTCTGGCGACTTCCTTGTACGAGGTCTGCGAGAACAGGATGTCGCGCTGGCCGAGGATCACCATGGTGGGGATGCGTATGGCGCGCAGGTATTCGGTGCCGTCCCAGACCGCCAGGCCGTTCCTGTTCTGCAGGTACACCACATGCGCGGGCGGGTAGATGCGCGCCGCGTTGAAACCGACGTAGGGCAGCATGTTGCGAATCCGGTTCAGGATGGCGGGCGGGATGCGCAATACCATGCGTCCGGCCCAGCGCAGACGGAAGCGGACCGCCGAGGAAACGATGACCAGCGCGGAAACGCGCTCGGGATGCTTCTTGAGGAAATACGAGGATAGCGCGCCGCCGAAGGAGTGGCAGACCAGGATGAAGCGTTGCGGCACTTGCAGCAGGTCGAGCGCGGCTTCGACATCGGCCACCAGTTCGGGCACGTCGTAGCGCGAGCCTTCGGCTTCGGTAGGGGCGTCGGTATAGCCGTGGCCGCGCAGGTCGAGCGCGATCACGCGGTAATCCGCCTGGAAGTGCTCGAGTTGGCTCTCCCAGTAGGCCGCACGCCCGCCGAAACCGTGGATGAACACCATGGTCTGTGCGGCATCGTGCGCGCCGGAATCGACCACGCTCATCTCCAATGGCCTGCCGCCCGGCAATCGATCGGGTAGCTTGATGGTGTAGCGGTGCAGGTCGACGTCGAATCTCATGGCCGCATTGTAGTCAATCCCGCCCTGCGGGCAATGCGCAAATTCAGGGAAGGCTCGCGTTGAAGTGCAGGTGCCAATCGGCTATAATGTGCACCGAATCAAAAGCGGGATGAACGCAACGTTCTTCCCGCTTCTTTATGTCCAGCTTGAAGGAGCCTCCAGTGTTGCAGACGAAGCCAGCCATCCTTGTTTTAGCCGATGGAACGGTATTTCGCGGCATTTCCATCGGGGCGGAGGGCAGCAGCGTCGGCGAGGTGGTGTTCAACACCTCCATCACCGGCTACCAGGAAATCCTCACCGACCCGTCCTACTGCAAACAGATCGTCACGCTGACCTATCCGCATATCGGCAACGTCGGCTGCAACCCCGAAGACGTGGAGTCGCGCCAGGTGTTTGCCAGCGGCCTGATCATCCGCGATCTGTCGATGACGGTGAGCAATTTCCGTGCGACGCAATCGCTGCCCGAATACCTCAAGGCCAACAATGTCGTCGCCATCGCCGGGATCGATACGCGCAAACTCACGCGCATCCTGCGTACCAAAGGTGCGCAAAACGGCTGTGTCGCCAGCGGCGACGATGTCGAGGCGGCGCTGAAAGCCGCTCGCGGTTTCGCCGGTCTGGCAGGTATGGACCTCGCTCAAGTGGTTACTTGCAACAAACCCTACGAATGGAAGCAGCGCGTGTGGGAACTGGGCGTTGGATACCAGGATTTAGGAACTGGGATTTCGGATTTGGGGAAAGGCGATACGTCCAAATCCAAAATCCAAAATCCAAAATCCTTCCACGTAGTGGCCTACGACTTTGGCGTGAAGCGCAACATCCTGCGCATGCTGGCCGAGCGCGGTTGCAGCATCACCGTGGTCCCGGCCAAGACCAGCGCCGCCGAGGTGCTGGCGCTGAAGCCGGATGGCGTGTTCTTGTCCAACGGCCCCGGCGATCCGGAACCCTGCGATTACGCGATAGCAGCGACCAAAAAATTCATCGAAGTGGGTATTCCTTTGTATGGCATCTGCCTGGGACACCAGATCATGGGCCTGGCCGTGGGCGCCAAGACGATAAAGATGAAATTCGGCCATCGCGGCGCCAACCACCCGGTGCAGGACACCAGTACCCGCCGCGTGATGATCACCAGCCAGAACCACGGCTTTGCGGTGGATGCGGCGACGCTGCCGAAGAACGCGCGCGTCTCGCACATCTCGCTGTTCGACGGCACGTTGCAGGGTTTCGAACTGACCGACAAGCCCGCATTCTGTTTCCAGGGCCACCCCGAGGCGAGCCCCGGACCACACGATGTTGCGCCGTTATTCGACAAATTCGTTGGAATGATGGAGAAAAGTAAAACCTAAGCCACAGAGGACACAGAGATCACGGAGCGTTCGGCGCTCTTCTCTGTGTCCTCTGTGTACTCTGTGGCTAAAAGATTATGCCTAAAAGAAACGATATAAAAAGCATCCTCATCATCGGCGCCGGCCCCATCGTCATCGGGCAGGCGTGCGAGTTCGACTATTCCGGCGCGCAGGCTTGCAAGGCGCTCAAGGAAGAGGGTTACCGTGTCGTCCTGGTGAACTCCAATCCGGCCACCATCATGACCGACCCCGAGATGGCGGATGCGACCTACATCGAGCCCATCACCTGGAAGATGGTGGAGAAGATCATCGAGAAGGAGCGTCCCGACGCCATCCTGCCGACCATGGGCGGACAGACCGCGCTGAATTGCGCGCTCGATCTGGCCAAACACGGCGTGCTGGAGAAATACAAAGTCGAGATGATCGGCGCGTCGCGCGACGCCATCGACATGGCGGAAGACCGCGAGAAGTTCAAGCAGGCGATGACGCGGATTGGATTGGCCTCGGCCCGTTCCAACATCGCGCACAGCATGGAAGAAGCCTTGCAGGTGCAGCAGGCGCTGGGCTTCCCAACCATCATCCGTCCGTCCTTCACCATGGGCGGCAGCGGCGGCGGCATCGCCTACAACCGCGAAGAATTTGTGGAAATCTGCGAACGCGGTCTGGAGGCGTCGCCGACCAAGGAACTGCTGATCGAGGAATCCTTGCTCGGCTGGAAAGAATACGAGATGGAAGTCGTGCGCGACCGCAACGACAACTGCATCATCATCTGCTCCATCGAAAACCTGGACCCGATGGGCGTACATACCGGCGACTCCATCACCGTGGCACCCGCGCAGACGCTGACCGACAAGGAATACCAGATCATGCGCGACGCCTCGCTGGCGGTGCTGCGCGAGATCGGCGTGGAAACGGGCGGTTCCAACGTGCAGTTCTCCGTCAACCCGAACGATGGGCGCATGGTGGTGATCGAGATGAACCCGCGCGTGTCGCGTTCCTCGGCGCTGGCGTCCAAGGCGACCGGTTTTCCGATTGCGAAGGTGGCAGCAAAGCTGGCGGTAGGCTACACGCTGGACGAACTCAAGAACGACATCACCGGCGGCGCGACCCCGGCTTCGTTCGAGCCGACCATCGACTATGTGGTGACCAAGATCCCGCGTTTCGCGTTCGAGAAATTCCCGCAGGCCAACGACCGCCTGACTACGCAGATGAAATCGGTGGGCGAGGTGATGGCCATCGGCCGCACTTTCCAGGAGTCGTTCCAGAAAGCATTGCGCGGCCTCGAAGTCGGCGTCAACGGATTGGATACCAAATACACAGATCGCGAAGCCATCGTGTCCGAACTCGGCAACCCCGGCCCGGATCGCATCTGGGCGGTGAGCGATGCGTTCCGCCTCGGCATGAGCGTGGAAGAAGTGTTCAACGTCAGCAAGATCGACCCGTGGTTCCTGGTGCAGATCGAAGACCTGATCCGTCAGGAGCAGGTGCTGGCTGGACATACCCTGGAAAGCATCAGCGCGGATCATCTGCGCGCCCTGAAGCGCAGCGGTTTCGCCGATGCGCGTCTGGCGAAATTGCTGGGTATCGACGATGAATCGGTGCGCGCCTACCGTCATGCGCTGGGCGTGCGCCCCGTGTTCAAGCGCGTGGATACCTGCGCCGCCGAGTTCTCCACCAACACCGCCTACATGTATTCTACCTATGAGGAAGAGTGCGAATCGCAACCTTCCGACAGGAAGAAGATCATGGTGCTGGGCGGCGGTCCCAACCGCATCGGGCAGGGTATCGAATTCGACTACTGCTGCGTGCATGCCGCGCTGGCGATGCGCGAGGACGGCTACGAGACCATCATGGTCAACTGCAACCCCGAGACGGTGTCCACCGACTACGACACTTCCGACCGTCTGTACTTCGAGCCGCTGACGCTGGAAGACGTGCTGGAAGTGGTGGCGGTGGAGAAGCCCATCGGCGTGATCGTGCAGTACGGCGGACAGACTCCGTTGAAACTGGCACAGGGCCTGGCCAAGAATGGCGTACCCATCATCGGCACTACGCCGGACATGATCGATATGGCCGAGGATCGCGCGCGCTTCCAGGCCATGTTGCGCGAATTGAACCTGAAGCAGCCGCCCAACCGTACCGCCAGCAACGTGGCGGACGCCGTCGCAGGAGCCGCCGAGATCGGCTACCCGCTGGTGATGCGGCCAAGCAACGTGCTGGGCGGCCGCGCCATGGAAATCATCCATGCCCAGCCCGACCTCGAACGCTATATGCGCGATGCCGAGGAAATGTCCAAGACTTATCCGGAACGCATGCCAATCCTGCTCGACCGTTTCCTCAACGATGCGATCGAAGTGGACGTGGACGCGGTGTCCGACGGCAAGCAGGTGATCATCGGCGGCATCATGGAGCACATCGAGCAAGCCGGCGTGCACTCGGGCGACTCTGCCTGTTCGCTGCCGCCGTACTCGCTGTCCGCCAAGTTGCAGGACGAGCTGCGCCGCCAGACTGTAGCGATGGCCAAATCGCTCAATGTGGTCGGCCTGATGAACGTGCAGTTCGCCATCCAGGGCGAGACGGTGTATGTGCTGGAAGTGAATCCGCGCGCCTCGCGCACCGTGCCTTATGTCTCCAAGGCGACCGGCGTGCCGCTGGCGAAGATCGCCGCGCGCTGCATGGCCGGACAGACGCTGGCTTCGCAGGGCGTGACCAAGGAGATCATCCCGCCGTATTACTCGGTGAAGGAAGCGGTGTTCCCGTTCATCAAGTTCCCCGGCGTCGACACCATCCTCGGCCCGGAGATGAAATCCACCGGCGAGGTGATGGGCGTGGGCGATACCTTCGCCGAAGCCTTCGTCAAATCGCAGCTCGCCGCCAGCGTGAAGCTGCCCAAGAGCGGCAAGGTGTTCATCAGCGTGCGCGAGGAGGACAAGAAGGGGGCGGTGGAAGTCGCGCGTGCATTGAAACAACTGGGCTTTACCCTTCTGGCGACACGCGGCACCGCTTCGGTCATCGCGGCGGCCGGCGTGGAAGTGACCGGCGTGAACAAGGTCGCCGAAGGCCGCCCGCATATCGTCGACATGATCAAGAACGGCGAGGTCAGCCTCATCGTCAATACGGTGGACAGCCGGCCTTCCGTGATGCGCGACTCGTATTCCATCCGCCATGCGGCGCTGCAGGGCCGTGTGACGTACTACACCACGCTTGCCGGGGCGCGCGCCGCCTGTCTGGGGATGCAGCACCTGGCCGAGTTGCAGGTTTACGACGTGCAGTCTTTGCACCGTCGCTTCAAGAAATAGACAGAAGGGAAGAGCGGAATGAGTAAGGTTCCATTGACAGTGAACGGCGCAGAAAAATTACGCCAGGAGTTGCACCGCCTGAAGACGGTGGACCGGCCTTCGGTCATCAATGCCATCTCGGAAGCGCGCGCGCAGGGCGACCTGTCGGAGAACGCGGAATACGAGGCCGCCAAGGAGCGCCAGTCCTTTGTGGAAGGGCGTATCGTCGAACTGGAATTCAAGTTGGGCAGCGCGCAGGTCATCGACCCCAAGACGCTGAATGCGGACGGCCGCTGCGTGTTCGGCTCGACGGTCGTGCTGGAAGACACCAACAACGGCGATGTAGTGACTTACCAGATCGTCGGTGACGACGAAGCGGATATCAAGATGCGCAAGATATCCATCAGCTCGCCGATTGCGCGGGCGCTGATTGGCAAGGTGGTTGGGGATATCGCTGAAGTGCTGGCGCCGGGCGGGGTTCGCGAATACGAAGTTGTGGAAGTTCAGTACATTTGAGTCCAGTAAGTGGAAAGTAGGAAGTGGTGAGTTGAAACTACTTGCCACTTACAACTTGCCACTTGCTAAGTACGGCTGCCGAGTTGTTTTTTGGTCTTGATGGCTTTGCCCTGGCGGCGCTTGGGTGGTTTGGCGATGGCGATCTCCAGCGGGCGATAAATCACCAGCATTTTGCCGATGTGCTGCACGGGGCCCGCCTTCAATGTTTCGCAGATTTCCTGCAGCATGGTTTCGCGCACTTCCCGGTCGTCGTTCATCACGCGGATTTTCATCAGGTCATGGCTTTTCAGGCTGCGCTCGATCTCATCCAGCACGGCAGGGGTCAGCCCGGCGTTGCCGACGATGACGATGGGCTTCAGTGCATGGGCGCGTCCTTTGAGTTCGAGGCGCTGCGAAACGGAGAGATTCAACATGGTAATCCTTGATTTAAGGCGCGGATTCTAAACGATGAAGGCATCAAAGACCAGCAAACAATGGATGCGCGAGCATGTCAGCGATCCTTA
Organism: Nitrosomonadales bacterium; assembly: GCA_016235045.1. Taxonomy (GTDB): domain Bacteria; phylum Pseudomonadota; class Gammaproteobacteria; order Burkholderiales; family Gallionellaceae; genus Sideroxyarcus. The sequence goes on along the minus strand of JACRME010000013.1, from coordinate 150,757 downwards.
TGTGCAGCGTGCGCAGAAGGAGGGTTACCGCTCGCGCGCCGCCTACAAGTTGCTGGAAATCGACGAGCGCGACCATCTCCTCAAGCCCAGCATGGTGGTGGTGGACCTGGGGGCGACGCCGGGCGGCTGGTGTCAGGTGGCGGCTCAGAAACTGGGCGAAAAGGGGCGCATCATCGCGCTGGATTTGCTGCCGCTGCATCCGCTGCCTCGGGTGGAGTTTATCCAGGGCGACTTTCGCGAAGACAGCGTGCTGGCGCAATTGGAAGAAAAGCTGGAAGGCCGCCAGATCGGCCTTGTAATTTCGGACATGGCGCCCAATATCAGTGGCGTAACTTCTGCTGATCAGGCGCGCGCCATGCACCTGGCTGAACTGGCGCTGGATTTTGCGGTCAACCATTTGGCGCCGGGAGGATCGTTTCTGGTCAAGGTGTTTCAGGGCGCAGGTTTCGAGGATTACCTGAAACTGGCGCGTGCCCACTTCGCCAAAGTGGTTACACGCAAGCCGAAAGCGTCGCGCGATCGCAGTAGCGAGCAGTATCTGGTGGGGCTGGGCAAGCTTGAGTAAAGGCCCCGGACAGTGTTTAATGCAACTTCGTATTACCGCTCATTAAGGAGCATGTGTGAATAATCTATTCAAAAGTGTCGGTATCTGGCTAGTCGTGGCGTTGGTGCTGATGACCGTCTTCAACCAATTCAATGCGCGCCAGCAATCCACGGCGCAGGCGCAACTGGATTATTCGCAATTCCTGGAGGAAGTGAAGTCCGGGCATATCGAAAAAGTAGTCATCGAAGGGCGCACGCTGAAAGCGACCACCTCCGAAGGCAAGCGTATCACCAGTTATGCCCCCAGCGACCTCTGGATGGTTTCCGACCTGCTCAAGAATGGCGTGAAAATCGAGGCCAAGCCGGAAGAAGAACAGTCTTTCCTGATGAGCATCTTCGTGTCGTGGTTCCCCATGCTGCTGCTGATCGGCGTGTGGATATTCTTCATGCGCCAGATGCAGGGCGGCAAGGGCGGCGGCGCGTTCTCGTTCGGCAAGAGCAAGGCGCGCATGCTTGATGACGCCAAGGAACGCGTGACCTTCGCCGATGTGGCCGGTTGCGACGAGGCCAAGGAAGAAGTCTCCGAGCTGGTCGATTTCCTGCGCGATCCCTCCAAATTCCAGAATCTCGGCGGGCGTATCCCGCGCGGTGTGTTGATGGTGGGCAGCCCCGGTACCGGCAAGACGTTGCTGGCCAAGGCCATTGCGGGCGAGGCCAAGGTGCCGTTCTTCTCCATCTCCGGTTCCGATTTCGTCGAGATGTTCGTCGGCGTCGGCGCGGCGCGCGTGCGCGACATGTTCGAACAGGCCAAGAAACATTCTCCCTGCATCGTGTTCATCGACGAGATCGACGCGGTCGGCCGCCAGCGCGGTGCCGGCCTGGGCGGCGGCAACGACGAGCGCGAGCAGACCCTGAACGCGTTGCTGGTGGAAATGGACGGTTTCGAGGGCGCAAGCGGCGTGATCGTGATCGCTGCGACCAACCGTCCCGACGTGCTGGATCCTGCATTGTTGCGCCCCGGCCGTTTCGACCGCCAGGTGGTGGTGCCGCTGCCCGACATCCGCGGCCGCGAACAAATCCTGATGGTGCACATGCGCAAGGTGCCGGTGGCGCCCGACGTCAAGGCGGACATCCTCGCGCGCGGCACGCCCGGCATGTCGGGTGCCGACCTGGCCAACCTGGTGAACGAGGCCGCGCTGTTCGCGGCACGTCGCAGCAAACGTTTTGTCGAGATGGATGACTTCGAGTCGGCCAAGGACAAGATCATGATGGGCACCGAGCGCAAATCCATGATCATGCCGGAAGAAGAGCGTCGCAACACGGCGTACCACGAGTCCGGCCACGCCCTGGTGGCGAAGCTGCTGCCCAAGACCGATCCGGTGCACAAGGTCACCATCATCCCGCGCGGTCGCGCGCTGGGCCTGACCATGCAACTGCCGTCGGAAGACCGCTACAGCATGGACAAGGACCGTATCCTGTCCACGATTGCCGTGCTGTTCGGCGGTCGTATCGCGGAAGAGATATTCATGCACCAGATGACGACCGGCGCTTCCAACGACTTCGAGCGTGCCACCGACATGACGCGCAAGATGGTCACGCAATGGGGCATGTCCGATGCGCTGGGGCCGATGGTATATGCCGAGAACGAGGGCGAGGTGTTTCTCGGCCGTTCGGTGACGACGCACAAGAACATCTCCGAAGCGACCATGCAGAAGGTGGACGCCGAAATCCGCCGCATCATCGACCAGCAATACGCTTTGGCGCGCAGTCTGATCGAAGCGAACAGCGACAAGATCGAGGCCATGACCAAAGCATTGCTGGAATGGGAAACCATCGACGCCGACCAGATCAACGACATCATGGCGGGCAATCCGCCGCGTCCGCCCAAGCCGAGCCAGAGCAATAAGGCACCCGAGCCGCCGAAGGATGCGACTCCGACGGCAACAGTGACCGACCAGCCGGCCGAAGGCGTTTAACCAACACGGGGGCTTGCCCCCGTTTTCTTTATGCTCCGTTGCGGCAAATTCAGCTTTGACCTTGCGCGCCCACTCGTGATGGGCATTGTCAATGTCACTCCCGATTCATTCTCCGACGGCGGGCTGCACGCCTCGACCGCGGCTGCCATTGCCCATGCAAGGCAGTTGATGGCAGACGGTGCGGACATCCTCGACATCGGCGGCGAGTCCACGCGCCCCGGCGCCGCGGCGGTGAGCACTCAGCAAGAACTGGAGCGCGTGCTGCCGGTCATTGAAGGTCTGCGCGGCATTCCAGTTCCCATCTCCATCGACACCTGGAAGCCGCAAGTGATGCGCGATGCGCTGGCCGCAGGCGCCTGCATGGTTAACGATATCAATGCGTTGCAGGAAGCGGGCGCGCTGGAAGCGGTTGCCGCCAGCGATGCGGGGGTGTGTCTCATGCACAAGCAAGGCGTACCGCAGACCATGCAGCAGCAGCCGCAATACCAGGATGTGGTTGCCGAGGTGAGTGCGTTCCTGCGTTTGCGCATGGCGGCGGCGGAAGCGGCGGGTATTGCGCGCGAACGCATCGTGATCGATCCTGGCTTTGGTTTTGGCAAGACGCTGGCGCATAATCTCGACCTGCTGCGCGAACTCGAAATATTTGGCGCTTTGGGTGTGCCGGTGCTGGCCGGGTTGTCGCGCAAATCCATGCTGGGCGCAGTGACGGGGCGCGGCGTGAATGAGCGTCTGGCTGCGAGTGTGGCAGCGGCTTTGCTGGCGGTTCAACGCGGCGCAGCCATCGTGCGTGTGCACGATGTGCGCGAGACGGTGGACGCGCTGAAAATTTGGAGTGCAGTAAACGGGAGCGGACAATGAGCAGAAAATATTTCGGTACCGATGGCGTGCGCGGACGGGTGGGAGTGCATCCCATCACACCGCAATTCGTGATGAACCTGGGCTATGCGGCCGGCAAGGTGCTGGCGAAAGCGGAGCACGCGCAGAACGAGCGTCCCGGGGTGCTGATCGGCAAGGACACGCGCATCTCCGGTTACATGCTGGAGTCGGCGCTGGAAGCCGGACTTATTGCTGCAGGTATTGACGTCTATCTGGCCGGGCCGATTCCGACGCCTGCCGTGGCCTACCTGACCCGGGCTTTGCGCCTGCAGGCTGGGGTGGTCATTTCCGCTTCGCACAATCCGTTCGAGGATAACGGCATCAAGTTCTTCTCCGGCAGCGGCATGAAGTTGCCGGATGAAGTGGAGACTGCCATCGAGACGGCATTGGACGAGCCGATGCAGACCAATCCGTCGGAAGGCCTGGGCAAAGCCAAGCGCATCGACGACGCCGTCGGGCGCTATATCGAATTCTGCAAGAGCACCTTCCCCGCGGATATGAACCTGCGCGGCATGAAGATCGTGGTCGATACTGCGCACGGCGCGGCCTATCACATCGCGCGCCACGTTTTTCATGAACTGGGCGCGGACGTGGTGGCCATTGGTGCGCACCCTGACGGCAAAAACATCAACGCAGGCTATGGTGCGACTTCGCCGGCCAATCTGCGCAAGGCCGTGGTCGAGTTCAAGGCGGACGTCGGCATAGCCCTCGACGGCGACGGCGACCGCCTGATCATGGCCGATGCGGAAGGCAAGCTCTACGACGGCGACCAGTTGCTCTTCGTCATCGCCAAGCACCGCCAGGGACTCGGCAAGATGCACGGCGGTGTGGTCGGTACGCTCATGACCAACCTCGCGTTCGAGCACGCCATGCAAAAGCACGGCATCCCGTTCGCGCGCGCCAGGGTGGGCGACCGCTACGTGATGGAGGTGTTGCAGGAAAAGAAATGGCAACTCGGCGGCGAAAACTCCGGCCACATCATCTGCCTGGACAAACACAGCACCGGCGACGGCATCGTCTCCGCGCTGCAGGTGCTGTGCGCCCTGCGCATGAAACAGCAGACCCTGGCGCAGGCCTCGGCTGACCTGCACATGTATCCGCAAGTCCTCGTTAACGTGAAAGTCACGGGCAAGGCGGCCGAGCTATTGGAGCGTCAGGCGGTCAAATCCGAGGTGGCCAAGGCTGAACGCGATCTGAATGGCAAGGGGCGGGTGTTGTTGCGTCCGTCCGGCACCGAACCCCTGCTAAGGGTGATGGTGGAAGGTGAGGATGGGGTGCAGGTCAAGCAGTGGGCGGAGAGGATTGCCGGGGTGGTGAAGGAAGTGGCGGGTTAATCCGGGTTTGTCGAACCGCATGGATGAAGGTCTGCAACTCATTTCTCCCGTCAAGCACCGATCCTGGCTCTGAGCCTTCCCAGCATTCCCATGAAATTTCCCGCCTGCACTTGTTCCTGCGGGTCGCTGATCGGTGCTACGGCTTGCCGTTTTTGCAGCACCGGTTGACTGCGCACCATGTGGAAACGTTCCAGCATGGATTCGAGGTTGCGCGCGAAGATACCTTTGCTGACGGGCTTGGGCAGGAAGCGGGTGATTTGCGCCTGATTGATGAGGTCGATGAGGCGCGAGGTGTCGTTAAATGTGGTGACGACGATGCATTGCGTCTGCGGGTTGAGTTGTTTGATGGTTTTGAGGATGTAGCCAACGTTGGTTTCGCCCAGCATGAGGTCGGACACAACGACGGAGATGTCCTGCTTCGCCAGCTCTTCCATGGCATGCTGCGCATCGGATGCCCAGACGATCTCGCAACGGTCGCCCAACGTCTCATGCACCGTTCTGGCAGTCGTTTCGTCGTGATCCATGATGAGTACGCGCGGTTTGGCAATCGCCACATCTGAGGCAGTCTCGGTGTGCGATTGCACGGCGAAGCTGGCCTCGGCAATGGCGGCGGCTTCGGCGACCACTGATTTCACTTCTTCCGCATTCCAGGGCTTCATCAGATAACGGAACACTTCGCCCTCGTTCACGCTGGCAATGGAAGCATCCAGATCGGAGTAGCCCGTCAGCAGGATGCGCATGGTGGCGGGCGAGGTCTCGCGGGCGATGCGCAGCAGTTCGGAGCCCTGCATTACGGGCATGCGCTGGTCGCTGACGACGACATGGATCTTTTCCTCGCGCAGGATCCGGATGGCCTCGTGCGGATCGGTCGTCATGTGCACGCGATAGCCGACGAAGAACAACATGCGCAGCGAGCGCAGGATGCGTTCTTCATCGTCGATCAGCAGCAAGGTGGGTTTGCTCATATTTTTTCCTTTTCTAGGCAGTTGCTTCCAGCAGCGCCGGTTTCGCCGCCCTGGCGGAAACGATGGGAAGCCTGATATGAAAATGGGTGCCCTCGCCGATTCGAGATTCGACGCGGATCTCGCCGCCATGTTGCTGGATGATCTGGTGGGTGATGGCAAGTCCCAGCCCGGTGCCTTCCCCCACCGGCTTGGTGGTGAAGAACGGGTCGAAGATGCGCGCGATGATCTCTTCCGGTATGCCCTTGCCGTTGTCGGCCACACAAACATGGACGTCGTCGTCGCTATGCCACGACTTGATGTGTAGCGTCCCCTGCGCTTCCATCGCCTGCGCCGCATTGGTGAAGAGATTGAGGAAGACCTGGTTGAGTTGGGATGGCGCGCAGGAGATCCTGGGCAAAGCGCCCAGCTCCTTGATGACCTCCACTTTGTTCTTGAGTACGTTGCGTCCGATGTTGAGGGCGCTTTCGATACAGTCGTTCAGGTCCATCATGTCGGTGGCGGCCGCATCCTTGCGCGAGAAGTTCTTGAGGTTGATCACCAGTTCGGATATCTGGCCGATGCCGTAGAGCGAATCGGCCATCAGCCCGTGCATCTCGCCCAGCATCTCCTGCACATTCACGTCGTTGCGCATCGCTGCGACCAGCTTCATCTGTGCCGCGATCTGCTCTTCGTTCGCCCGCTCGTCAAGCAGGCTGTCGACCAACGCTTCATATCCGGCGATCATGGTCTGTACCTGCGAGAACAACTCCTGGCCTATCGCGACGTTGTTCTGCACATACCCCAGCGGGGTATTGATCTCGTGCGCGACGCCGGCCACCATCTGGCCCAGCGATGCCATCTTCTCCGATTGCACCAGGGCGAGTTGCGAAGATTTGAGCTGCGAGTAGGCCTTTTCGAGCTCTTCCGTGCCTGCTTGCATCTGTCGCTCCATCGCCTTGAGCAGATCCATCACGAAGCCGACGCCCACATATTGCCCCTGTCGGATCACGATGAAATCTTCGGTAAGCGGGAATTGCATGTTCGCTGCGACGTGCTGGGCTGCCGACGCCAGCGTCTGATCCAGATCCACGAGCAGCGGTTTGTCGTTGATAAAATGGCGGATCGGGCGCTTGCCATGAAGCTCGCGCGCATATCGCTTGAGATAGATGTCCATGAAGCGGTAGCGGCTGATCACGCCGACGGGCAGTCCGTTTTCGACGACCGGCAGGGAAAGTACCTTTGCGTATTCCGGCTTGAAGAACTCTTCGGCGACCTCTTCAAGCGGACAAGCGGGGGAGATGGCTTTGATCGGGTTGATCAGTGCAAGGACACCCCCACCGGAACGATTCGAACTGTGCACACAACCTCCTGGACTGCTTTTTTATTGTCGTGAAACCGGCGGTGATTCTATTCGGGTTAGATGACAATCGAATTACAGGGAGGGGGGTGGATACATTCGTATGCGAAAACCAGGACACAGTGAATGTGACAAGCTGCCCTGCTTCCCTTGTTGGGGCGGCTGTACAGCAGGACAGGACAACGAAGTTGCGGCGTCGACCCACGCGGCGCCCCTTCCGCAGGAGCACCAGGAACGGATTAAATCGGAGTTGGCTTAACCGAAACGCCCCGTGATGTAGTCCTCGGTCTCTTTCCGCTTGGGATTGGTGAATACCGTGCTGGTATCCCCAAACTCGATCAGGTCGCCAAGATACATATAGGCCGTGAAATCGGAAACGCGCGCCGCCTGCTGCATGTTGTGCGTCACGATCACGATGGTGAAGTCCTTCTTCAGTTCGTCGATCAATTTCTCGATGTGCGCCGTGGAGATCGGGTCGAGCGCGGAGGTGGGCTCGTCCAGCAGCAGCACCTGCGGTTTGACGGCGATGGCGCGGGCGATGCACAGGCGCTGCTGCTGGCCGCCGGAGAGGCCGGTGCCGCTCTGTTTCATCTTGTCCTTAACTTCGTTCCACAGCGCGGCCTTTTTCAGCGCCCATTCCACGCGTGCGTCCATGTCGTGGCGGCTGAGGTTTTCGTACAGTTTCACGCCGAAGGCGATGTTGTCGTAAATGGACATCGGGAACGGCGTCGGTTTCTGGAACACCATGCCGACCTTGGCGCGCAGGTTGTTGAGGTCCTGTTTCTTGTCCAGCAGGTTCTGCCCGTCCATCAGGATTTCGCCGGTGGCGCGTTGTTTGGGGTAGAGCTGGTACATGCGGTTGAAGGTGCGCAGCAGGGTCGATTTGCCGCAGCCGGAGGGGCCGATGAAGGCGGTCACCATCTTTTCCGGGATGACCAGGTTGATGTCTTTCAGCGCGCGATCCGCGCCGTAATAGAAATTCAGATCGCGCACGATCAATTTCGGGGCGGAGATGATTTGTTCTGCGGACATTTCTTGGATCCTCATTGTGAATTCGTTTTCTGGCGGAACAGGACGCGCGCCACGATGTTAAGGGTCAGTACGCTCATGGTGATGAGCAGTGCGCCTGCCCAGGCAAGGCTGTGCCAATCCTCATAGGGGCTCATGGCGAACTGGAAAATGACCACCGGCAGGTTGGCCATCGGCTGGTTCATGTTGCTGCTCCAGAACTGGTTGTTCAGCGAGGTGAACAGCAACGGGGCGGTCTCGCCGCTGATGCGCGCGATGGCCAGCAGGATGCCGGTCAATATCCCGGCGCGCGCGGCGCGCAGGGTGACGAAGGTGATGATCTTCCATTGCGGTGCGCCGATCGCGGCGGCTGCCTCGCGCAGGCTGTTGGGGATGAGGCGCAGCATGTTCTCGGTGGTGCGGATGACCACCGGGATGACGATGATGGAGAGGGCCAAGGCGCCACCCCAACCGGCAAAGTGGCCGACCTTGACCACATAGACCTCGTACACGAACAGGCCGATCACGATGGAGGGCGCCGACAGCAGGATGTCGTTGATGAAACGGGTGAGCGGGGCGAGCCAGCCGCGCTGGCCGAATTCGGCCAGATAGGTTCCGGCGAGGATGCCGATCGGGGTGCCGATCAGTACCGCCACGGAAGTCATCATCACGCTGCCGAAGATGGCGTTGATGAGACCGCCGCTGCTGCCGGGAGCAGGCGTGGTCTGGGTGAACACATGCGCGCCGAGTCCGGGCAGGCCGTGCTCCAGCAGGGTCCACAAAATCCAGCCCAGCCAGAACAGGCCGAACAGCATGGCCAGCACCGAGATGCCGAGGCTGAGCGCGTTGGTGAGGCGGCGTCGGGTGTATAAATCGAGCATGTCAGGCTCCCTGGCCTTCGCCTTTGGCCAACCTGTAAAGCATGAAGCGGGCGAGCGAAAGGACGACAAAAGTGATGAAGAACAGGATCAGGCCCAGTTCGATCAGCGAAGAGGTGTACAGGTCGCCGACCGCTTCGGTGAATTCGTTGGCCAGAGCCGAGGAAATACTGTTGCCGGGCATGAGCAGGGATTGGTGCAACTCATGCGCGTTGCCGATGACGAATGTCACCGCCATGGTCTCGCCCAGGGCGCGCCCGAGGCCGAGCATGATGCCGCCGACCACGCCGATCTTGGTATAGGGCAGCACGACGTTCCACATCACTTCCCAGGTGGTCGCGCCCAGGCCGTAGGCCGATTCTTTCAGCATGGTGGGCACGACGTCGAACACGTCGCGCATCACCGAGGCGATGAAGGGAATGACCATGATCGCCAGGATGATTCCGGCGGTGAGCATGCCGATGCCCATGGGCGGGCCGGAGAAAAAGGGGCCGAGCAGGGGCCAGGTGCCGATATGGTCGTTGAGCCAGGGCTCGACATGGTCGGCGAACAGCGGGGCGAAGATGAACAGGCCCCACATGCCGTAGATGATGCTGGGGATGCCTGCCAGCAGTTCGACCGCGATGCCGAGCGGACGACGCAGCCAGCGCGGCGATAATTCAGTCAGAAAGATGGCGATGCCGAAGCTGACCGGGATCGCGATCAACAGCGCGATGCCGGAGGTGACCAGTGTGCCGACGATGGGAATCAGCCTGCCGACGATCAGCGAGCCGATGATCGCCGCCAGCAAGGCCAGCACGGCGAAAGCGGCGAGACGTGTCAGGTTGCGAAACAGCAAGTCGAACACAGTCTGGCGTTTATGGCTTGCTTCGCGTAACAAATTTGGCATCCTGAAGGTCTCTGTTTGTATCTTGACTATAAAAACAAGGGGGCGTATTTCGCGCCCCCTTGCATTATATCCCGACCGCCAAGGTACATCCGGTCAGGATAAGCGATTTAATTCCAAATCACTTGACCGTTACTGGCCTTGATCTTGGCTTTCCATGCATCGCGGATCATTTTGGTTACATTTTCGGGCAGCGGCACGTAGTCCAGATCCATCGCCATCTTGTCGCCGTTCGGCGTGAACGCCCAGTCGAAGAACTTCAGCGCTTCCTTGGCGTTCTCCGGCTTGTCCTGGTTCTTGTGCATCAGGATGAAAGTGGCGCCGGAGATGGGCCAGCTATCTGCGCCCGGCTGGTTGGTCAGCATCATGTAGAAGCCCTTGTCGGCTTCCCACTTTGCGTTGGCCGCGGCGGCCTTGAAGTTGGCTGCATCCGGCTTGACGAATTTGCCGTCGCGGTTCTTCAGTTGCACGTAGTTCATCTTGTTTTGCAGCGCGTAGGCGTATTCCACATAACCGATGGAGTTCTTGATGCGCTGAACATAAGAGGCGACGCCTTCGTTACCCTTGCCGCCGGTACCGACCGGCCATTGCACCGCTGCATCGTTGCCGACTGCGCGTTTCCAGTCCAGGCTCACTTGCGACAGGTAGGTGGTGAAAATGTAGGTGGTGCCGGAACCGTCGGAACGGTGGACGACGGTGATCAGGGAGTCAGGCAGGGCGAGTCCCGCATTGTCGGCGGCGATCAGGGGATCGTTCCATTTGGTGATCTTGCCCATGAAGATGGCAGTCAGTGTTTCGGCGGTCAACTTGAGCTGGCCTGCAGCAACGCCTTCGACGTTAACGACCGGCACAACGCCGCCGATCACGGTCGGGAACTGGGTCAGTCCGTCGAAGTCGAGTTCTTCGATCTTCAAGGGCTTGTCGGATGCGCCGAAATCCACGGTCTTGGCTTTGATCTGCTTGATGCCGCCGCCGGAACCGATGGATTGGTAGTTCATGCCCACATTGGTCTGGGTTTTGTAGGCTTCGGCCCATTTGGCGTAGATCGGGTAGGGGAAGGTAGCGCCTGCGCCGGTGATGTCGGCTGCAGATGCGAGGCCAGCAGACAGCAGCATGGCGGAAAGGCCAATGCCACTAACAATTCGATTCATTTTGCTCATTTCAAGTTCTCCCAAAGGATTAAGAGGTCGTTCGTTTGCTCGCCGTTTGCTAGCGAAGCGCATCATAGAGCCGGTTTGTTACACAATTATTACACATTGTCACAATCGGCGATTGGGGATGCTGAACAAGCAATGGCGGGCGTTCCGGGGCAGGACAGCGCCCGGATTGACCATTTGCGGTTTCATGGGTAGTATCGCCGCCTTCGGAATCGTCGGAAGTGCTTACCCTGATGCGTCGCAAACTGGTGGTCGGAAATTGGAAAATGCATGGCTCGCTGGTTCAGAATGCCGCTTTGCTGGGGGCGGTGAAGAGCGGAGCGACGCAACTGTCCCGTGTGGATATCGCTGTCTGCGCGCCATTTCCGTATCTGGCGCAACTCAAGCAGGAATTGTCCGCTTCGGCGGTGAAGTGGGGGGCGCAGGACGTCCACCAACTCGAAAAGGGCGCTTTTACCGGCGAGGTATCTGCCCCGATGCTGGCAGATTTCGGATGCAGTTATGTAATCGTCGGGCATTCCGAGCGGCGCAACATTTATGGCGAAAGCAGCCGGCAGGTGGCCGAGAAATTTGCTGCTGCGCAGCAGGCGGGATTGATTCCCATCCTGTGCGTGGGAGAAACGCTGGAGCAGCGCGAAAGCGCCGAAACGGAGACGGTGGTTGCCGGGCAACTGGATGCGGTAATCGCATTGGTTGGCGTGCAGGCTCTGCGCAAGGCTATCCTGGCATATGAGCCGGTTTGGGCGATAGGTACGGGCAAGACCGCTACGCCGGAACAGGCGCAGGCAGTTCATGCATTCATCCGCCAGCGGGTGGCCGGGCACGATGCTCAAGTCGCGCAAGGTTTGGTTATACTGTACGGCGGCAGCGTAAAAGCCGCGAATGCCCCGGAGTTGTTCGCCAAGGCGGATATCGATGGCGGCCTGATCGGCGGAGCAGCGTTGGTTGCAGAGGAATTTCTGGGTATCTGCCGCGCAGCCCAGTGATATCGGGTTCGTTGTAATTATTTATGGTGTTTGATTTGTTTCGGGGTGGTGTGTGGAAAATATAGTCTGGGTAGTGCATGTGATAACTGCGGTGGTGTTGATCGGCCTGGTGCTGATCCAGCACGGCAAGGGCGCGGACATGGGAGCGGCTTTCGGCTCCGGTTCGGCCGGGAGCCTGTTCGGCTCCAGCGGTTCCGCCAATTTTCTGAGTCGCAGCACGGCAGTCGCTGCGACGGTATTTTTCATCACCAGCCTGGCTTTGACCTATCTGTATGCAGCACCGGTCAAGGAGCAAGGTGTGATGGACAAAGTCGATGTGCAAACGCTGCAACCGCAGCCCGTTCCCGTCACAACAGGTACCGACGCAATAGATTCGAAATCGCAGCAAATACCAAAATAAAAAAGCAGCAGAAAAAAAGTACCAAAAATAATAATTTGAAATATGCGGAGTTGGCGGAATTGGTAGACGCGCAGCCTTGAGGTGGCTGTGTCCGAAAGGACGTGTGGGTTCGAGTCCCATGCCCCGCACCAAATCGAATGAACCCGAGGCTACGAGCCGAAGGTCAAAAAACTTAGAGTAGCATTCTGCGCTCCCGTGGTTGGGGAGTTTACAGAGGAGGGGGACTCAAAATGCTGGCAAACTATTTTCCAGTTTTGCTGTTTATCGCCATCGCCGTCGTGATTGGCGTATTGCCGCTTGCCTTGGGCAAATTGATCGGGCCCAATCGCCCTGACGTGAAGAAACTCTCTCCTTACGAGTGCGGTTTCGAGGCGTTCGAAGATGCACGCATGAAATTCGACGTGCGTTTCTACCTCGTGGCTATCCTGTTTATCCTGTTCGATCTCGAGATCGCCTTCCTGTTCCCGTGGGCGATCGTACTCAAGGAGATCGGCACCTTCGGTTTCGTTTCCATGATGATCTTTCTGGCCATTCTTACGGTTGGCTTTATCTATGAATGGATGAAAGGGGCGTTGGAATGGGAATAGAGGGTATTCTGAACAAGGGTTTCGTCACGACCAGTGCCGACACGGTGATCAACTATGTACGCACCGGTTCGTTGTGGCCGATGACTTTTGGCTTGGCCTGCTGTGCGGTGGAGATGATGCACGCCGTGGCCCCCCGCTACGATTTATCCCGTTTCGGGGCCGAGGTGTTTCGTCCAAGCCCGAGGCAATCGGACTTGATGATTGTCGCAGGAACGCTGTGCAACAAGATGGCACCCGCCTTGCGCAAGGTTTACGACCAGATGGCCGAGCCGCGTTTTGTCATATCCATGGGCTCCTGCGCCAATGGCGGCGGCTATTACCATTATTCCTACTCCGTCGTGCGCGGCTGCGACCGTATCGTGCCGGTGGATATCTACGTTCCCGGCTGCCCTCCGACCGCCGAAGCGCTGCTGTACGGCATCATCCAGTTGCAGAACAAGATCAAGCGTACCAATACCATCGCGCGTTAGGACACCCATGGCGACCGACCTGAAAATACTTTCAGCAAATCTGATTGAGGCCTTCTCGGCCAAAGTAGTAAGCCTGGACGAGCGTCTGGGCGAATTGACGCTGGTGGTGAAAGCGCACGATCTGATCCCCGTGTTTACCCGCCTGCGCGACGACGCCGACCTGCGTTTCGAAGAATTGATCGACGTGTGCGGCATCGACTATTCCACATACGGTAGCGAGCTGTGCGAGGACGGCAAATACCTGCCCGATGCACCGCGCACCGGCGCCCGGTTTGCTGCCGTCTACCACCTGCTGTCGGTAGCGCACAACATCCGGCTGCGCGTGCGGGTATTTGCCGAAGACGACGAGATGCCGATCCTGAACTCGGTTACGGGCATCTGGCCTGCTGCCAACTGGTTTGAGCGCGAGGCATTCGACCTGTATGGCATTATTTTCGTGGGACACCCCGATTTGCGCCGCATCCTCACCGACTACGGTTTCGTCGGCAACCCGTTCCGCAAGGACTTCCCCCTGTCCGGCACGGTCGAGATGCGCTACGACGCAGCACAGCAGCGCGTGGTTTACGAGCCGGTGACGGTGGAACCGCGCGAGGTCACGCCGCGCACGATGCGCGAAGAAAACTACGGTCGTTCCTGATCGATATAGAAGGCAAAGTTATGGCTGAGATAAAAAATTACACCATGAATTTTGGCTCCGGCCGGCCTGCGGCCTTAACTTGCTTGCGCAAGTTAGCCTGCGCCGAAATTTATGGTGAGCGCGCGTTGAATCTAGTGTCGAGATAGGCAAAGTTATGGCTGAGATAAAAAATTACACCATGAATTTTGGCCCGCAGCATCCTGCGGCGCACGGTGTGTTGCGCCTGGTGCTGGAGCTGGACGGCGAAGTGATCGAGCGTGCCGATCCGCACATCGGCCTGCTGCATCGCGCGACCGAGAAACTGGCCGAACACAAGACTTTCCTGCAGACCGTTCCCTATATGGATCGCCTGGACTACGTGTCCATGATGATGAACGAGCATGCTTACGTGATGGCGATCGAAAAGCTGGCGGGCATCGAAGTGCCGATCCGCGCCCAGTACATCCGCGTCATGTTCGACGAAATCACGCGCATCCTGAACCATCTGTTGTGGTTGGGCGCTTCCGCGCTCGATCTGGGGGCGATGTCGCCGATGTTCTACACGTTCCGCGAACGCGAAGCTTTGATGGATGCTTACGAGGCGGTTTCCGGCGCGCGCATGCATGCGGCCTATTACCGTCCCGGCGGCGTCTATCGCGACCTGCCGGATACCATGCCGCAATACCAGGCAAGCAAGATTCACAACGCGGCAGCGGTGAATAAACTGAACGAGAACCGCCAGGGTTCGCTGCTGGATTATCTGGAAGACTTTTCCAACCGCTTCCCGAAGAATGTGGACGAGTACGAGACGCTGCTGACCGAAAACCGCATCTGGAAACAGCGCACGGTGGGCATCGGCGTGGTGTCGCCGGAGCGCGCGCTGGCGCTGGGCTTCACCGGTCCGATGCTGCGCGGGTCGGGCGTGGTGTGGGATCTGCGCAAGAAGCAGCCGTACGAAGTGTATGACCGTCTCGACTTCGATATTCCGGTCGGCGTCGAGGGCGACTGCTACGACCGTTACCTGGTGCGCGTGGAAGAGATGCGGCAAAGCAACCGCATCGTCAGGCAATGTATCGACTGGCTGCGCAACAACCCGGGGCCGGTGATGACGGACGACCCGAAGTTCGGACCGCCCAGGCGCGAATCCATGAAGCAGAACATGGAAGAGCTGATCCACCACTTCAAACTTTTCACCGAGGGCTTCCATGTGCCTGCCGGCGAAGTGTATTCCGCCGTCGAACATGCCAAGGGCGAGTTCGGCATCTACATGGTGTCGGACGGCGCGAACAAGCCATACCGCATGAAGATTCGCGCGCCGGGCTTCTCGCACCTGTCCAGCCTGGACGAGATGGCAAAAGGTCACATGATCGCCGATGCGGTGGCGATCATCGGTACGCAGGACATCGTTTTCGGGGAGATTGACCGCTGATGCTATCCCAACAGATCACCACGCTCATCGACAAAGAGCTGAAGAAATATCCCGCCGATCAGCGCCAGTCTGCCGTGATGGCAGCATTGCGTTTCGTGCAGGACGAGAAAGGCTGGATCGCTCCAGAAGACATGACGGACGTCGCCCTCTACTTGGGCATGCCGCAGATGGCGGTGTACGAAGTGGCGACGTTCTACCATATGTACAACCTCAAGCCCATGGGCAAGTACACGCTGACCGTGTGCACCAACCTGTCGTGCCAGTTGTGCGGTTCCGGCGACACGCTGGCACACCTCAACAAGCGCCTCGGCATCGGCCTGGGCGAAGTCACGCCGGACGGGAAATTCGGCATCCGCGAGGGCGAGTGCATGGGTGCCTGCATCGACGCGCCGCTGCTCACCATCAACAACAAGAAGATGTGCGGCCGTTTGACCGGCGAAAAGATCGACCAGATGCTTGCGGAACTGGACGGGGGGCAAGCATGAGCGCACACATCATCCTGGCCACGGCCGCAGACGGGCTGGCAAATCTGGATAACTACCTCAAGGCGGGCGGCTATCAGGCGCTGCGCAAGGTCTTGAGCGAGAAAATGACGTCCGAGGCAATCATCGCCGAAGTCAAGGCTTCCGGCCTGCGCGGCCGCGGCGGGGCGGGCTTCCCCACCGGCCTCAAGTGGAGCTTCATGCCGCGCAACTATGAGGGCGAGAAATATCTGGTGTGCAATTCGGACGAGGGCGAGCCGGGCACCTGCAAGGACCGCGACATCCTGCGCTACAACCCGCACCTGCTGATCGAAGGCATGGCCATCGCCGCCTACACCATGGGCGTGAAGACCGGCTACAACTACCTGCACGGCGAAATCTTCGAGGCCTACGAGATCATGGAGGCGGCCTGCGAAGCAGCGCGCAAGGCGGGCTATCTGGGCAAGAACATCCTCGGTTTCGATTTCGAGTTCGACCTGCACAACCACATGGGCTATGGCGCCTACGTGTGCGGCGAAGAGACTGCGCTGCTCGAATCCATCGAGGGCAAGAAAGGCCAGCCGCGCTACAAGCCGCCGTTCCCGGCCAGTTTCGGCCTGTACGGCAAGCCGACCACCATCAACAACACCGAGACGTTCGCCAGCATTCCCTACATCATCCGCGAAGGCGGCAAGAAATTCGCCGATCTCGGTGTGCCCAACAGCGGCGGCGTCAAGCTGTTCTCGATTTCCGGTCACGTGAACAACCCCGGCAACTTCGAAGTGCCGCTGGGCACGCCGTTCAGGAAACTGCTGGAAATGGCGGGCGGCGTGCGCAACGGCCACAAGCTGAAGGCGGTGATTCCCGGCGGCTCGTCGATGCCGGTGCTGCCTGCCGAGATCATCATGGACATCAACATGGACTTCGACTCGGTGCAGAAGGCCGGCTCGTACCTGGGATCCGGCGCCATCATCGTGATGGACGAGACTACCTGCATGGTGCAGGCGCTGGAACGCCTGTCCTATTTCTACTACGAAGAGTCCTGCGGCCAGTGCACCCCCTGTCGCGAAGGAACGGGCTGGCTGTACCGCATCATCCACCGCATCGAGCACGGCGAAGGCCGGCCGGAAGACCTCGATCTGTTGCTCGACCTGTGCAACAACATTGCCGGTCGCACCATCTGCGCGCTGGGCGATGCGGCGGCATGGCCGGTGCAAGGTATGCTCAAGCACTACCGCAAGGAATTCGAATATCACATCGAGCACAAACGCTGCCTGGTGTGAGACTGAACGGAATAGGTGAGCAATGATCAACATCGAAATCGACGGTAAGCAGATACAGACCGAAAACGGCGCGACCATCATCGAGGCCGCGCATCAGGCCGGGATTGCCATTCCGCACTTCTGCTATCACAAGAAACTCTCCATCGCCGCCAACTGCCGCATGTGCCTGGTGCAGGTGGAAAAGGCGCCCAAGCCCCTGCCTGCCTGCGCCACGCCGGTGACCGAGGGCATGAAGGTATTTACCCATTCCGAACAGGCGGTGAAGGCGCAACAGGGCGTGATGGAATTCCTGCTGGTGAACCACCCGCTGGATTGCCCGATCTGCGACCAGGGCGGCGAGTGCATGTTGCAGGACATGTCGGTCGGTTACGGCGGCGGCCACTCGCGTTATCACGAAGAAAAGCGCATGGTGCTGGCCAAGGATCTCGGCCCGCTGGTGTCGGCGGAGGAGATGAGCCGCTGCATCAATTGCACGCGCTGCGTGCGCTTCGGCCAGGAAATCGCCGGGCAGATGGAACTGGGCCAAGCCTTCCGCGGCGAACATGCGGAAGTCATGTCGTTCGTTTCCGGCACGGTGAATTCCGAACTTTCCGGCAACATGATCGACCTGTGCCCGGTCGGCGCGCTGACCAGCAAGCCGTTCCGTTACAAGGCGCGCAGTTGGGAACTGTCGCGCCGCCGCTCGGTAAGCGCGCACGACAGCCTCGGCTCCAACCTCGCCGTGCAGACCAAGAACAACCGTGTGCTGCGTGTGCTGCCGGTCGAGAACGAAGATATCAACGAATGTTGGCTGTCCGACAAGGATCGCTTCGCTTACGAGGGATTGAACTCTGCCGAGCGCCTGACCAGACCGATGATCAAGCGGGACGGTCAGTGGCAGGAAGTGGAATGGCAGGCCGCGCTGGAATATGCGGGCAACGGCTTGCGCCACATCGCCAACGGCGCGGGCGCCGAGCAGATCGGTGCGCTGGCGACCGCCAACTCCACGCTGGAAGAACTTTACCTGCTGCAAAAACTCGTGCGCGGCATCGGCAGCCAGAACGTGGACTTCCGTCTGCGCCAGTCGGATTTCAGTGCCGACGGCAAGCAGCAGGGCGCACCCTGGCTGGGCATGTCGATTGCCGACATCGGCAAGGCGGACCGTTTCCTCATTGTCGGCAGCTTCCTGCGCAAGGACCACCCGCTGCTGGCGGCGCGTATCCGCCAGGCGGTGAAGAAGGGCGCACAGGCCAGCATCATCCATTCCGTGGATGACGATCTGCTGATGAAAGTTGCGCACAAGACCATCGTTGCACCGGATGCGCTTGTCGACGTGCTGACCCAGGTTTCGAAAGCGCTGACGGCCGAAAAGCAGGGGCAGAGCGGAAGTGGCGAGGCAGCGGCCATCGCGAAGAGTCTCGCCGGCGGCGAGCGCGTCACCGTGCTGCTCGGCAATTTTGCGCAGCAACACCCGCAAGCGGCACAACTGCAGGCGCTGGCGCAACAGATCGCGGCGTTGAGCAATGGCAAGTTCGGTTTCCTCGGCGAAGCGGCCAACGGCGTCGGCGGTTATCTGGCGCAGGCTACGCCGGGCGCGAACGGTCTGAACGCGTCTGCCATGCTGGCAACGCCGCGCAAGGCTTATCTATTGCTGAACGTCGAGGCGGAACTGGATTGCGCCAACCCGCAACAAGCCATTGCTGCAATGCAGGCCGCCGACCTGGTGGTCGCGATGAGCGCGTACAAGCATCACGCCACGGACTATGCCGACGTGTTGCTGCCTATCGCGCCGTTCACCGAAACTTCCGGCACATTCGTCAGTGCCGAAGGCCGCGTCCAAAGCTTCAAGGGCGCCGTCAAACCGCTGGGCGAAGCGCGTCCGGCCTGGAAGGTGTTGCGCGTGCTGGGCAACCTGCTCAAGGTGGAAGGTTTCGATCAGGACACCTCCGAAGCGGTGCGCGACGAAGCGCTGAAAGGCACGGATGTTGCCGCCAGATTGAACAACGCCATCGGCGGCGTCGAGGTTAAAGCAATTGCTGCCGCAAACGGCCTGCAGCGCGTGAGCGAGGTGCCGATCTACGCGACGGATGCCGTGGTGCGCCGTTCCGCGCCGTTGCAAGCCACGGCCGATGCGGCAATACCGCAGGCATGGCTGCACAGCGACGAGTTGAAAAAGCTGGGCGTGCAAGCCGGTGCGATGGTCAAGGTCAGCCAGGGGCAGGGCAGCGTGCAACTGGTCGCGGCGACCGACGATAAATTGCCCAGGGGCGTGGCGCGTGTGGCGGCAGGCCATGCGGCGACGGCGGCGTTGGGTGCGATGTTTGGAACGATCACCGTGGAGCGCGCATGATGGAAGCCCAGGCCCTGCATTTAATCGAATCGCTCCTGAGTTTCTTCGGACTCTGGGAAATGTTGCGCGGATTCATCGAGCCGGTTTGGCCGGCGGTCTGGATCGTGCTGAAAATAGTCGCGATCATCGTTCCACTCATGCTGGGCGTGGCCTATTACACCCTGGCCGAACGCAAGGTGCTGGGCTTCATGCAGGTGCGTCCCGGCCCCAACCGTGTGGGCTGGTGGGGATTGATGCAACCGATTGCCGACGGCGTCAAACTGCTGTGCAAGGAAGTCATTGTCCCGACCGGCGCCAACAAATTCCTGTTTATCGCGGCGCCCGCACTGGCGCTGGCTCCGGCGCTGGCGGCATGGGCGGTCATTCCGTTCGACGATGGTTTGATCCTGGCGGACGTGAATGCCGGTTTGCTTTACCTGCTGGCGATGACCTCGCTTGGCGTGTACGGCATCATCATCGCGGGTTGGGCATCCAACTCCAAATACGCATTCCTCGGTTCATTGCGTTCCGCCGCGCAGATCGTCTCGTATGAGCTGGCCATGGGCTTCGCCCTGGTGTGCGTGCTGCTGGCAGCGCAGAGCATGAACCTGGGCGAAATCGTGCGCGGGCAGCAGGGCGCGTACGGCATGTTCGGCTGGTACTGGATACCGCTGTTTCCCATGTTCGTGGTGTACTTTATCGCCGGCGTGGCCGAAACCAACCGCGCCCCGTTCGATATGGCCGAGGGCGAATCCGAGATCGTGGCCGGTTTCCACGTCGAGTATTCCGGCATGGGCTTCGCGCTGTTCTTCCTGGCCGAATATGCCAACATGATCCTGATCGCGGCACTGACTTCAGTGATGTTCATGGGCGGCTGGTTGAATCCCTTCCATGGTTGGCCGCTGTTGGGCGCATTGACCGATGGCATTCCCGGTTTGATCTGGATGCTGGGCAAAATGTTCATCTTCATGTTCATGTTCCTGTGGCTGCGCGCGACTTTCCCGCGCTATCGCTACGACCAACTGATGCGCCTGGGCTGGAAGGTATTCATCCCGCTTACGCTGGTGTGGGTGGTGGTCGTGGCGGCGTGGATGCAGACGCCCTATTGGTTGTGGTAAGCGGACGGGGACAGAAAATGAAATACCTCATCAATTTATTCAAAAGTTTATTGCTGCTGGAGTTGTTCAAGGGCATGACGGTGACCGGGAAGTATTTCTTCGCGCGCCACGTCACCGTGCAATATCCGGAGGAAAAGACGCCGCAGAGCTTCCGTTTTCGCGGCCTGCACGCGCAACGACGTTACCCGAACGGCGAAGAGCGCTGCATCGCCTGCAAGCTGTGCGAAGCGGTGTGTCCGGCATTGGCGATCAAGATCGAAGTGGCGGAGCGCGAGGACGGTTCGCGCCGCACCACGCAATACGACATCGACCTGACCAAATGCATCTTCTGCGGTTTCTGCGAAGAATCCTGCCCGGTGGATGCCATCGTCGAGACGCGCATCTACGAATACCACGGCGAGAATCGCGGCGATCTGTATTACACCAAACCCATGCTGCTGGCGATGGGGGATAAATACGAAGAGCAGATCGCCATGGACAGAGCTGCCGATGCCAAGTATCGGTAATATGAGGACGCCCAATGAACATTGAAATCCTGTTCTACCTGTTTGCCGCCGTGACCGTGTTTGCGGCGCTGCGCGTGATCACCGCGCGCAATCCGCTGCACGCAGTATTGTTTCTGGTGCTCGCCTTCGTCAGCAGTGCGGGAATCTGGCTGCTGCTGGAAGCCGAGTTCCTCGCCATCGCGCTGGTGCTGGTTTATGTGGGTGCCGTGATGGTGCTGTTCCTGTTTGTCGTGATGATGCTGGATATCAACATCGAGCAGTTGCGCGTGGGTTTCCTGCGCTGGCTGCCGCTTGGCCTGCTGCTGGCCGGGCTGATCGGGGTGCAGATGGTATGGGTGCTGGGCGCCAAGGAAACGTCGGCCGGAATGACGGCCGTCCAGCATGCCGCCGATTACAGCAACACCAAGGAGTTGGGCCGCCAGATCTATACCGACTACGTTTATCCGTTCGAACTGGCAGCCGTGCTGCTGCTGGTGGCGATGGTGGCCGCCATCGCGCTGACCCTGCGCAAGCGCCGCGATACCAAGCGCCAGCATATCGGCACACAACTCAAGGCCACCAAACAGGATCGCCTGCGCATCGTGTCGGTGCCTTCCGGGCATAAATCGGATGCGGCGCCCGCTGCCGCCGATTCCGACGTTCACGCCGCAGATTAAGGCAAAGGGGAGAACATGTTGAATCTGGGTCTATCGCATTATCTGGTGTTGAGCGCGGTGCTGTTTGCCATCGCCGTGGTCGGCATCTTCCTCAACCGCAAGAACCTGATCGTTCTGTTGATGGCCATCGAGCTGATGCTGCTGGCGGTGAATACCAATTTCGTCGCGTTCTCGCATTACCTGAACGACACGGCAGGGCAGGTGTTCGTGTTCTTTATCCTCACGGTGGCCGCTGCAGAAGCGGCCATCGGTCTGGCCATCCTGGTGGTGCTGTTCCGCAATCTGCGCACCATCAACGTGGACGATCTCGGCAGCTTGAAAGGTTGATGCGCATGGAAAATATGCAAACACTGTATCTGCTGGTTCCGCTGGCCCCGCTGGTCGGGGCATTGGCCGCCGGACTGTTCGGCAAGGTGCTGGGACGCGCGTGGTCGCACCGCATCACCATCGCGCTGGTGGCAGTGTCCTTCTTCGCTTCGCTGGCGATCTTTCAGGACGTGATGGCCGGCCACGTGTTCAACGGCACGGTGTACAAGTGGATGTCTTCCGGCGACACCAGCTTCGAAGTCGGCTTCCTGATCGACCGCCTGACCGTGATGATGATGCTGGTGGTGACGTTCGTGTCGCTCATGGTGCACATCTACACCATCGGCTACATGCAGGAAGATCCCGGCTATCAGCGCTTCTTCAGCTACATCTCGCTGTTCACCTTCTCCATGCTGATGCTGGTGATGGCCAACAACTTCATGCAACTGTTCTTCGGCTGGGAAGCGGTGGGCCTGGTGTCCTACCTGCTGATCGGCTTCTGGTACACGCGCCCCACGGCGATCTATGCCAACCTGAAAGCTTTCCTGGTCAACCGCGTGGGCGACTTCGGCTTCCTGCTCGGCATCGGCCTGGTGCTGATGGTGTTCGGCACGCTGGATTACGCTTCCGTGTTTGCCAACGCGCACCGCTACGTCAATGATTACGCCCCCATCCCCGGCATGTCGGTGGGCCTGCTGACCGCGATCTGCATCCTGCTGTTCATCGGCGCGATGGGCAAGAGCGCGCAGTTCCCGCTGCACGTGTGGCTGCCCGATTCGATGGAAGGCCCGACCCCGATTTCAGCGCTGATCCACGCCGCGACCATGGTGACCGCCGGCATCTTCATGGTGGCGCGCATGTCGCCGCTGTTCGAACTGTCCGAGACCGCGCTGTCCTTCGTGATGGTCATCGGCGCGATCACCGCGCTGTTCATGGGATTCCTCGGCATCATCCAGAACGACATCAAGCGCGTGGTGGCGTATTCCACCCTGTCGCAACTCGGCTACATGACCGTGGCGCTGGGCGCCTCGGCCTACTCGGTGGCGTTGTTCCACCTGATGACGCACGCGTTCTTCAAGGCGCTGCTGTTCCTTGCCGCCGGTAGCGTGATCATCGCCATGCACCATGACCAGGACATCCGCAACATGGGCGGCCTGCGCAAGTACATGCCGATCACCTGGATCACCTCGCTGATCGGTTCGCTGGCGCTGATCGGCACGCCGTTGTTCTCCGGTTTCTACTCCAAGGACAGCATCATCGAGGCGGTGGCGCTGTCGCACCTGCCCGGCTCCGGATTCGCCTATGCGGCGGTCGTCGCGGGCGTGTTCGTCACCGCGTTCTATTCGTTCCGCATGTACTTCCTCGTGTTCCACGGCGAGGAGCGTTTCGGCAAGGCGCATCACGATCATCAGGGCGATCACGCCGACGAGGAAATTTCCACCGACCACCATCACGGCCTGGCTCCGGGGCAGAAACCGCACGAGACTCCCTGGGTGGTGACATTGCCGCTGATCATGCTGGCGATCCCGTCGGTGCTGATCGGCTTCTTTACCATCGATACCATGCTGTTCGGCGATTATTTCCTCGAGTCGATTTTCATCAGCCACGAGCATCACGCGTTGACAGAAATGCGCGAAGAGTTCCATGGCGCGTTCGGCATGGCGCTGCATGCGCTGCTCACGCTGCCGTTCTGGCTGGCGCTGGCGGGTGCGGGCAGTGCATGGTTCATGTACATGAAGCGCCCGGATATTCCGGCGGCGATCAAGCGGAAAATTTCCTTCATCTACACCGTGCTGGACCAGAAGTACTATTTCGACCGCTTCAACGACTGGTTCTTTGCCGGCGGCGCGCGCGGTGCCAGCCGCCTGCTGTGGAAATTCGGCGACGTCAAGCTGATCGACGGTTTTTTCGTGAACGGCTCGGCCAGGATGGTCGGCATGTTCTCCGGCGTGTTGCGCACATTCCAGACCGGCTACGTTTACCACTACGCGTTTTGGATGATCATCGGCGTGTCTGCACTGCTGACCGTGCGCACTTGGTTCGAATAAGCAGTACTAGAGAAGAGCTGAAGGAACAAGCATGATTTTCGGATACCCCCTGCTAAGCGTCGTCATCTGGCTGCCCATCCTGTTCGGCCTGCTGGTGCTGGCGACCGGCAACGACCGCAATGCGCGATTGGCGCGTGTCATCGCGCTGGTCGGCGCGATACTGAGCTTCCTGGTGACGATCCCGCTGTACACGGGGTTCGACCGCATGACCAGCGACATGCAGTTCGTCGTGCTGCATGAGTGGATAGCCCGTTTCAACATCCACTACCATCTTGGTGTGGACGGCATCTCGGTGCTGTTCATCCTGCTCAACAGCTTCTTCACGCCGCTGGTGGTGATCGCCGGCTGGCAGGTCATCGAAAAGCGCGTGGCGCAATACATGGCGGCGTTCCTGATCATGTCCGGCCTGGTCAACGGCGTGTTTGCCGCGCTGGACGCGATGCTGTTCTACGTGTTCTGGGAAGCGATGCTGATCCCGATGTTCATCATCATCGGCGTGTGGGGCGGCCCCAACCGCGTGTATGCGGCGGTCAAGTTCTTCCTCTACACCCTGATGGGCTCGCTGCTGATGCTGGTGGCCCTGCTATACCTGTACCAGCAGTCCGGCGGCAGTTTCAGCATCCTCGATTTTCACCGCACGGCGCTGCCGTCGCTGAACATCCAGGTGCTGCTGTTCTTCGCCTTCTTCATGGCGTTCTCGGTGAAAGTGCCGATGTTCCCGGTGCATACCTGGTTGCCGGATGCGCACGTCGAAGCGCCCACCGGCGGCTCGGTGATCCTGGCCGCCATCATGCTGAAGGTCGGCGCCTACGGCTTCATCCGTTTCTCGATGCCCATCCTGCCCGACGCCAGCCATTACCTGGCGCCGCTGATGATCGCGCTGTCGCTGATCGCGGTGGTGTATATCGGCCTGGTCGCGCTGACCCAGTCCGACATGAAGAAGCTGGTGGCCTATTCGTCCATCTCGCACATGGGCTTCGTCACGCTCGGCTTCTTCATCTTCAACGCCTACGGCATCGAGGGCGCGCTGCTGCAGATGATCTCGCACGGCTTCGTCTCCGGCGCGCTGTTCCTGTGCATCGGCGTGCTGTACGACCGCGTGCATTCGCGCCAGATCGTGGATTACGGCGGCGTCGCCAACAAGATGCCGGTGTTCGCGGCCTTCTTCATGTTGTTCGCCATGGCCAACAGCGGCCTGCCCGGCACCAGCGGTTTCGTCGGCGAGTTCATGGTGATCATGGGCGCGGTCAAGGCCAACTTCTGGTATGCCTTTGCCGCGGCGACCACGCTGATTTTTGGCGCCGCTTACACGCTGTGGATGTACAAGCGCGTGATCTTCGGCGCGGTTGCCAACGACCACGTGGCCCACCTGCACGACATCGGCGCCCGCGAAATAATCGTTTTCGTCATTCTGGCCATCGGCGTGCTGGTCATGGGGCTGTATCCCTTGCCGTTCGCCGACATCATGCATACCTCGGTGAACGATCTGCTGGTGCATCTGGCTACTCCCAAAGTCCTGAATTGAGGAAAACATGAATCTTCTCTCCTCCCTGTCCCCGGCCTACGCAGAGATATTCCTGCTGACGATGGTGTGCGTGATCCTTGTCCTGGATCTGTTTATCGCCAACCACACCAAGACGCTGACTTACCTGATGGTGCAAGTCACCTTGCTGGGCTGCTCGCTGATCACGGTTTCCACCCATCAGGGCGGCATCGCGCACCTGTTCAACCACATGTTCGTGGACGACCTGATGTCGGACGTGCTCAAGCTGTTGACCTACCTTGCGGTGTCCATGATGCTGGTGTATTCGCGCACCT
Source organism: Nitrosomonadales bacterium (assembly GCA_016235045.1). Lineage (GTDB taxonomy): Bacteria > Pseudomonadota > Gammaproteobacteria > Burkholderiales > Gallionellaceae > Sideroxyarcus. Next base: position 124,806 of record JACRME010000013.1, on the reverse strand, counting down.
ATTTGATGGCGCGCGGCCTGTTCACCGGCGAGTTCCTCGGGCTGGTGCTGTTCGCCACGCTGGGCATGATGGTGATGATCTCGGCCAGTAATTTCCTGAGCCTGTATCTCGGTCTGGAACTGCTCGCCCTGAGCCTGTATGCCATGGTCGCGTTGCAGCGCGATTCCGCCGTCGCTACCGAAGCGGCGATGAAGTACTTCATCCTCGGTGCAATGGCCTCCGGCTTCCTGCTGTACGGCATGTCGATGCTGTACGGTGCGACCGGCTCGCTGGATGTGGGCCGCATCGCCCAGGTCATCCAGCACGGCACGCCGAACAAGGAGCTGCTGGTGTTCGGGCTGGCTTTCATCGTGGCCGGGTTGGCGTTCAAGCTGGGTGCGGTGCCTTTCCACATGTGGGTGCCGGACGTGTATCACGGCGCGCCCACCGCGATGACCATGTTCATCGGTTCCGCGCCCAAGCTGGCGGCGTTCGCGTTTGTCATGCGCATCCTGGTGGAAGCCCTGCAGCCGCTGATGATCCACTGGTCCGGCATGCTGATGATCCTGGCGGTGCTGTCCATGGCCGTGGGCAACATCACCGCCATCGCGCAAACCAACCTCAAGCGCATGTTCGCTTATTCGACCATCGCGCATATGGGTTTCATGCTCATCGGCGTCCTGAGCGGTACCGTGGAAGGCTACGGCTCCTCCATGTTCTACGCCATCATCTACGTACTGATGAGCCTGGGCGGTTTCGGCATGATCATGCTGCTGTCGCGCGAGGGCTTCGAGGCCGACAACCTCAACGACTTCAAGGGGCTCAACCAGCGCAGCCCGTGGCTCGCCTTCATGATGCTGTTGCTGATGTTCTCCATGGCGGGCGTGCCGCCGACGGTGGGTTTTTATGCCAAGTTCTCGGTGCTGAACGCGGCGGTGCAAGCCGGGCATATCCCGCTGGTGGTGATGGCCGTGCTGTTCTCGCTGATCGGCGCGTTCTACTACCTGCGCATCGTCAAACTGATGTACTTCGATGCGCCGGAAAGCCACGAAAAGCTCTATCTGCAGCCCGACAGCAGCCTGCTCATCTCCATCAACGGCCTGGCCGTGCTGGCTTTGGGCATTCTGCCGGGGACGCTGATGTCGGTGTGCGCCGTTTCGGTGCAACAGTCTTTGCTGCATTAAGCCCATATTAGAGCGTTCGTGTTTTGTAGGAGCCCGACTTGTCGGGCGATCCATAGACATCGCGCAACAAGTTGCGCTCCTGCAACGGCGTTTAATTCCTAACGGATTATCAGGGTTAAACGTTACGATGTTTCGAACCGGCACTCCCGCTGCGGCGGGAGTGTTCTTTTGCAGGGGAAGAATATGGATCTGACCGAGAAAAAAATCGACGGCAAAGTGATGTACGACGGCAACTTCATCACGGTGTGCAAGGATAACGTGCTGTTGCCGGACGGCAGCACCAGCACGCGCGAATACATCACCCATCCCGGCGCGGTCGCAGTGCTGGCCTTGCTCGACAACGGCAATCTGGTGATGGAGCGGCAATATCGCTATCCGCTGCATCGCGAGTTCATCGAACTGCCCGCGGGCAAGATCGACGAGGGCGAAGACATCCTGTTGTGCGCGCAACGCGAGTTGCTGGAAGAGACCGGCTATGTGGCAAGCGAGTGGATACATCTCACCACGGCCTGGCCATGCATCGGCTATGCCGACGAACGCATGGAATATTTTCTGGCGCGCGGATTGAAGCATGTGGGGCGCAACCTGGACGACGGCGAATTTCTCGAAGTGTTCGAATTGCCACTAAGGGAAGCAATCGAGTGGATACGACTGGGCAAGATCGACGAAAGCAAAACCATCCTCGGCCTGTTCTGGCTGGACAAGATGCTGAATGCGGGCTGGGCTGCACCGAAGTAAGGCATCATTGCGGTGCGCCATTTCAATGAAAGCACCAAGTTGGTGAATATTATTTCCCGGAAAACCTGAAATAAAGCACAATCTCTTTATAAATCAATTGAGCCATTCGGTGGCACAAGGCTTGCATGCGTCACGCCGGATTGCACTTAATTGGAGAGAACATGGAAAACTTGAAGGTCGGAACTGATGCATTATTCATCTTGTTGGGCGCCATTATGGTGCTGGCGATGCACTCCGGATTTGCATTTCTGGAACTGGGCACGGTGCGCAAAAAGAACCAGGTCAACGCGCTGGTCAAGATACTGACCGATTTTGCCGTCTCCACGCTGGCTTATTTCTTCATCGGTTACAGCATTGCTTACGGCGTCAATTTCTTCGGCGGGGCGGAAGAGTTGGCGCAGAAAAACGGCTATGAACTGGTGAAATTCTTCTTCCTGCTCACCTTCGCCGCCGCCATCCCGGCCATCGTTTCCGGCGGCGTGGCCGAGCGGGCGCGCTTCAACCCCATGCTCGCCGCCACCTTTGTGCTGGTCGGCTTCATCTATCCCTTCTTCGAAGGCATCGCCTGGAACCATCGTTTCGGCGTGCAGGACTGGATTAACGCCAGCTTCGGCGCCGAGTTCCATGACTTCGCCGGTTCCGTGGTGGTGCATGCCGTGGGCGGCTGGATAGGCTTGGCAGCCGTGCTGATGCTCGGCGCAAGGCGCGGGCGCTATGGCAAGGAAGGCCAGGTTTCAGGGCATCCACCGTCGAGCATTCCTTTCCTGGCCTTGGGGGCGTGGGTACTGACCGTGGGCTGGTTCGGCTTCAATGTGATGTCGGCGCAAACGATAGACAAGATCAGCGGGCTGGTGGCAGTGAACTCGCTGATGGCCATGGTCGGCGGCACGCTGGTTGCCCTGTGGATGGGGCGCAACGACCCCGGTTTCGTGCATAACGGCCCGTTGGCCGGACTGGTCGCGGTTTGCGCCGGTTCGGACCTGATGCACCCCTTGGGTGCATTGCTGACCGGCGGCATCGCCGGCGGCTTGTTCGTGGTGATGTTCACCCTCACGCAAAACCGCTGGAAGATCGACGACGTGCTCGGCGTGTGGCCCCTGCATGGCCTGTGCGGCGCATGGGGCGGGATCGCGGCCGGAATATTCGGGCTCAAGGAACTGGGCGGCCTCGGCGGCGTGAGCTTCATGTCGCAACTTGTCGGCACCCTGCTGGGTATCGCCATTGCCCTGATCGGCGGTTTCGTTGTGTACGGCGCAATCAAGAAAACCGTCGGTATCCGTCTCACTCATGAAGAAGAATTCAACGGCGCGGATTTGAGCATCCACAAAATCACGGCCACGCCGGAGCGCGAATCGGGGTGGTAATTCGGAATGATTGTTACGTGCCAATAAAGTTTTGGTTCATCAGGCTGTTGCATGGGTAAAACCTAAACCGTTCATCAAATCAGAAACCGGGTCTTTTCTCCAAGTGTTCCCCACCCTAATCCCTCCCTGGCGGGAAAGGCCACCTCTGAGGTTTTGCTTATTCTGGAAGAATTGAAAACACCAAGTCCGACGACAAGCTCTCCACGATTGCGGCCGGAGAACTGTATCAACGGTATTCCCTCCATTTGCTGACAACGCATTCCCCATTTGGCGGAACTTGATACGCACAATATTGTTATTGCAGTGGTTGCAAATAGAGCTATAAAGCGTACAATGTGAGTTAATAGTTCAAAATAAAACTATTATGATTGAAGAGCGAAAGACGGTGGCAGAATGGGAGCGCGAGCTGGGAGAGCAGCTACGCGCCTTACGTCTGAAGCGCAACGAAGACCAGATCGAGGCGGCGGAAGGGGCCGGCGTCAGCGTGTCGGCACTCAAGCGCCTTGAGAACGGCAAGGGCGCGACAATGAAGACCTTCATCAAGATGCTGCGCTACTACGGTCGCACCGACTGGCTGCAGGCGCTGTCCCCCCCTATCACCGTCAGCCCGCTGCAAATGGCCAAACACAGGCCCCCCAGGCAGCGCGCCTCGTCCCCCAGAAAGAAGTTGAGCAATGAGTAAGCACGTCGATGTCATCAGGGTTTATGCCTGGGGTCAGTACGTCGGTGCGGTCGGCCTCGAACCCACGCTTGGCTACTACGTGTTCGAATACGATCCCAGATTCGTCCGTTCCGGCATCGAGTTGGCGCCGTTGGCAATGCCATTGTCGGACGCGGACGCGCCGTTCGTTTTTCCAACGCTGCCGGAGCTCACCTACAAGCGTCTTCCGGCCATGCTGTCGGATGCGCTGCCGGACGATTTCGGCAACAACCTGATCGACGCCTGGATGGCGGAACGAGGCATCGCCAAATCCGCTGTCACCCCGCTGGACCGGCTGGCCTATATGGGACGGCGCGGCATGGGCGCACTCGAATTCAAACCGGCCAAGAATCCGCGCTCGTCGTCCAGCACTGACGCCATCAAGATGTCCAAGCTGGTCGAGAATGCGCGTAAGGCGATCAGTGGCGACTTCAATACCGATCACCACTCGAAGGCAGCTCTCTCCCAGTTGCTCCAGGTTGGCACTTCGGCGGGCGGTGCGCGTGCCAAGGCGACCATTGCATGGCACCGCGATACCGGCGAGATCCGCGCAGGGCAGTTCGATGTTGAGCCAGGCTTCGAACACTGGTTGCTCAAGCTGGATGTGGGCAAGGATACCGAGTTGGGCGAGTCGCAGAACTTCGGGCGCATCGAATACGCCTATTCCATGATGGCCAAGGCAGCGGGCATCTCGATGTCGGAATGCCGCCTGCTGGAAGAAAACGGCCGGGCGCACTTCATGACCAGGCGCTTCGACCGGGACGGCAACCGCAAGCACCACATGATGTCGTTGTGCGCCATGTCGCACATGGACTACAAGCAGGTGGCAACGCACGATTATGCCCAGGTATTCATGACGATCAACCAGTTGGGGCTCGGGCAGGGCGCGCTCGAAGAGGCGTTCCGGCGAATGGTTTTCAACGTGCTGACGGTGAACTGCGACGACCACAGCAAGAACGTCTCTTTCCTGCTCAAGGAAAACGGGAAATGGGAACTCTCCCCGGCATACGATCTGACGAACTCATACAAGCCGGGAAACCACTGGGTGTCGCAGCACCTCATGTCGGTGAACGGCAAGTTCGCCGATGCCATGCGCGAAGACTTCCTTGCGGTCGCCGACCGGTTCGCCATCGGGCGGGCGCCGAAGCTCATCAGGCACGTGGAAGAGGCGGTCGCGGCGTGGCCGGATTTCGCCGCAAAGGCCGGGCTGCCGCAAGCCGAGATAGGCCGTGTGGGAGAGCATTTGTTAAAACGACCGGTTTGAACCAGGTGACCGTGAAGAAATTCTTGTACCGAATAACTGGCTGATTTGCCGTTCGTTGGAGCGCAGGTAAAGGGGAACAATCCTATCCCCGCTTAATTTCAGGGAGAGCGTATGCGTGTTTTTCAGAATATTCCTTGAGGTCGTCGACCAACGGCCAGTGCATTGCATCAGCCTGTCGAAGGGCTTTTCGCCCCACCAAGAGGGGCTTTACGGAGAATGCGAATGATTGTTTTCTACAGCCTGACCAGCGCCACCCCGAATATCCGGAAAATTTCAATGATGCTGAATGAAACCGGGTTGCCCTATCGTGTAAATGATATTCACGGACAGGGCAGTGAAAAATTCACGGATGACTTCATGGCGATCAGTCCCAATGGCACTGTTCCCGCAATTCTGGATGAAGAAAATGGAGCGGTACTTTTTGAATCCGGCGCAATCCTGCATTACCTGGCAGAAAAGTCCGGCTCCTTGCTTCCAGCCAACATAAAAGACCGCAGCGAAGTCATGAAGTGGTTGATGTTTGAAGTCTCCAACATGGGGCCGACCATGGGTGAGATATTTCACTACATGGTGCAAACATCGGAAGAAATCGGCGATATCCATATGCAACGCTACAAGGACAAGGTGGCCCAGTTCTGCGCGATACTTGACCGTCAATTGAATGATCGTGAATATCTCTGCGGGGAATATTCCATTGCCGATATTGCGCTATACCCCTGGCACGTCGTTCTGGAGGATCTGGCCGAGGTAAACTTGAGCGACTATCCCAATCTGAATGATTGGGCCAACAGAATCAGTAAACGACCCGCGGCAGCGGCAAAATTTCCATAACGAGGGGAGCGCGGCAATGAACTACAAAGGCAGTTGTCACTGTGGCCAAATCGCGTTTGAAGTGGAGGGCGAACTTGCTCAAGCCGCCGACTGCAATTGCTCCATCTGCACACGGATGGGCTCGCTGCACTGGTTTATCCCGAGAGAAAATCTTCGCCTGCTTACGCCCGAAGAAAGCCTTTCCACCTACACATTTGGCACACACACCATCAAGCATCACTTCTGCCCCCAATGCGGCATTCACCCTTTTGGCGAGGGAACCGATCCGTCAGGCAATCGCAAGGCTGCAATCAATGTCCGCTGCCTTGAAGGTGTCGACCTGTCGGCGGTTCCCGTAAAGCATATCGACGGTCGTTCACGCTAATTCCCGGCCACGCGTGGGCCCTGCAGGCCATTTGTGTATATCAATTGCCCTGCAAAACCAACCCGGAGCAGCCCACGAGGAGAGCGGGAGGTCTATAGCTTCTGTCCAGTGGCACGGTAGGATTTTTGCTGCTAGGCTTCGGTGCGGGAAATGGAAAGCTTTGTGGGTTTCCGTGGTTATGCGGAAGGTCATTTAACCCAGCCTTGTGAGCAAGGAGTGCCATAAATGCAATGGAAAGATGAATACTCAGTCGGGGTCGCCGAGATCGACGAACAGCATAAGGGCGTCATGGAGCTGTTTACCGTGATCGACACGGCGATCGACAACCGGGAAAGCTGGTCCGATGTTTTCTTCAAGCTTGAACAACTGCGCGAACATGCCCGTTTCCACTTCGCGCTTGAAGAGTCCTTGATGCGCATGCACGGCTATCCAAAACAGGCCGAACATGTCGACCTGCACAAGCATTTCCTGGACAAGCTGGACCAGTTGCAGATGACCACCCTGAGCCGGCAAGTAACCATGAACACCATCAATTACCTGAGCAACTGGTATGCGGAGCATATGAAAATGCAGGATCGGGACTTTGTCCGCTACATCATCGACAATGGCAAGGTGAATATCACCCATCTTCCGGCTGCATAAACACCCTTCCACACGTCATACGTCGCGCTGTCGAGTGGCGCTGGGGGCGTGGCAAAAGCCGAGTTGTTGTTGTGAATATAGCTCAGGCAAATTGACGCCTCCATTTCTCGACTCTCATCCCGGGATGGTTACGCTGTATGTCACCCCAGCGACCTCTCCACAATCTCAAACACATCCCGCGACAGCCCCTTATGGTTGCGCAGCATTTCCAGCGCGGCACGGGCATGTGTCTGGCGCGTGGCATCGAATCTGCGCCAGCGGTCGAAACAGCGTGCCAAACGCGCCGCGACTTGGGGGTTGATGCCGTCGAGCGTGCGCGTTTGTTCGGCGAGGAAGCGGTAGCCGCTGCCGTCGGCGGCGTGGAAGCGCACATGGTTGCTGCCGAAGGCGCGCAGCAGGGCGTAGACCTTGTTCGGGTTGCGCAGATCGAATGCGGGATGCGCGACCAGCCGCTCGACTTCCGCCAGCGTGTCGGGACGGCGGCTGGTTGCCTGCACTTGCAGCCATTTGTCGATCACCAGCGCCTCGTCTTTCCAGCGGGCGTAGAAAGCGTCCAAGGCTTGCACGCGTTCTTCGCCTTCGCTCTGTGCCAGTACGCTGAGTGCGGCGAACTGGTCGGTCATGTTGTCCGCGGTGTCGAACTGTTTCTTCGCCAGCGCGCGCATCTCCGCACTGTCGGTTTCGCACAGGTAGCCAAGACACAAATTGCGCAACGCGCGGCGCGCCGCATCGTGCGCATCGGGGCGATAGGCGCCGGTTGGCGCAAGCGACTCATAGCAGGTCCGGAATGCAGTGCCGAGTTGTTCTGCGAGGTGGCGGCGCAGGCCGTTGCGGGCGGCGTGCAGCGCATCGGGATCGACGACGTCCAGTTGTTCGGCCAGCGTTACCTCGCCGGGTAGCGTCAACGCTTCGGCAGCGAAGGCCGGGTCGGTGGCGGATTCGGCCAGCACGCGCGCCGCAGCGCGCACGAAGTCGGCCGACCAGTTTGGTGTGCGGCCCGCGCCGATGGCGGCGGTGGCGGCAACGATCAGTTGGCTGGCGAGTCGTTGGCCGGCTTCGCAGCGGTTGAACGGATCGTGATCATGCGCCAGCAAGTGGGCGAGTTCTGCTGCCGAGTAATCGAATTCGAGCACGACCGGAGCCGAGAAATCGCGCAGCAGCGAGGGCACCGGGGCGACGGCCACTTTTTCGAAGACGAAATCCTGCGAGGCGGTTTGCAGCGACAGCACCCGCTCGGTAGTCGCGTTGCTGTCGCCCGCCAGATGCAGGGGCAGGGCTTCGCCGTTCGGACCGACCAGGCCGACGCTGACGGGGATGTGGTAGGGCAGTTTTTCTGGCTGGCCGGGCGTGGCGGGGCAGGTCTGGCTCAGGCGCAACACGTAGCGCTGCTTTGCCGCATCGTAACTGCCGCTGGCGCGTATGCGCGGCGAACCGGCCTGGTCGTACCAGCGCATGAACTGCCTGAGATCGACGCCGGACGCATCGGCCATGGCGGCGACAAAGTCGTCGCAGGTCACCGCCTGTCCATCGTGACGTGCGAAGTAAAGGTCCATGCCGCGCCGGAAGGCGGGCTTGCCAATCAGGGTCTGGATCATGCGCACCACCTCGGCGCCTTTTTGGTAGACGGTGGCGGTGTAGAAATTATTGATCTCGATATACGACGCAGGCCGCACCGGATGCACCATCGGGCCGTTGTCTTCGGGGAACTGCGAAGCGCGCAGGCCGCGCACTTCGCGAATGCGCGCCACCGAGCGGTTGTGCACGTCGGCGCCGAACTGCTGGTCGCGGAAGACGGTCAGCCCTTCCTTGAGCGAAAGCTGGAACCAGTCGCGGCAGGTCACGCGGTTGCCGGTCCAGTTGTGGAAATACTCGTGCGCCACCACGCGGTCGATGTTCTCGTAATCGACATCGGTGGCCACGTCCGGCCGGGCCAGCACGTATTTGGTATTGAAGATGTTCAGCCCCTTGTTCTCCATCGCTCCCATGTTGAAGTCGCCCACCGCCACGATCATGTATTGATCGAGATCGCATTCCAGCCCGAACGTCTGCTCGTCCCAGTGCATCGCTTTCTTGAGCGCGGCCATGGCGTGCTCGCATTGGTCGAGCTTGCCGTGCTCGACGTAGATCGCCAGCTTGATGTCGCGGCCAGACAGCGTGCGATAGCTGTCGCTCAGCACATCGAGCTTGGCCGCGACCACCGCGAACAGGTAGCAGGGCTTGGGGAAAGGGTCTTGCCACTTGGCCCAGTGACGGTCGCCTGCCTCGTCGCCGCTGCCCACCGGATTGCCGTTGGCCAGCAATTGCGGCAACGCCGCCTTGTCGGCGTGCAGCGTGACGGTGTAACGCGCCATCACATCCGGCCTGTCCTGAAACCAGGTGATACGCCGAAAGCCCTGCGCTTCGCACTGGGTGAAGTAGCCGTTGGCCGAGCGGTAGAGGCCGGAAAGGCGCGTATTTGTATCGGGGTGGATGCGTGAGCGTGTCTCCAGGCGGAAGGCGTCGGGTACATCAGCAAGCGTCAACCGGTCTGGGCTCAAGCCGTAACGATCGGGGGGCAACTCGACGCCGTCGAGGCTGATATGCAGCAATTCCAGTTCCTCGCCGTCCAGCACCAACGGCGCATCGGGTGTGTGCGCCGCTGGATTGCGACGCAGCGCCAACTGTGCGGTCACGATGGCGTCGCCGCTGCGGAAATCGATGTCGACATCGACCGTGTCGATCAGGAAGGGGGGTGGTGTGTAGTCGGCCAGGTGCGTGGTGTGGGGTGCGTGTTGGGTCATGGTGGGTTTGTTTTGCGGGAATGGGCGTAGTTTGCCAGCAAAGGTTGGGGGAAGTCACCCGGCCGATTGAGTATGTTCTTCTTGCTAGCCCCCACCCAGAGGGGAGGGGACTCAATTCCAGCGGGAGGGAAGTATTTTGGATTATTCGCCGAAAGGATCAGTTAACATTTCCTTTTCGGTTCTCCGGATTCTTCGACCAATGGATTCCTCAAGTCTCCTTTTCCTGTTTTTGCTGGCTGCGTTGGCGTGGTATTGGTTCGATAGTTTGCGCGCCCTGGAGTTTGCCCGGGGCATAGGCAAAGCCGTGTGCGACAAAGCCGAGGTGCAGTTTCTCGACGATACTGTCGCGCGCATAGCCATTGCGCTGGTGCGCGACGAAACGGGGCGGAGGGTGTTGCGTCGTACCTATCGCTTTGAATTCAGCGAGACAGGAAACAGTCGTCTTGAGGGGCAGGTCATCCTGGTGGGGCACAAGCTGGAATCGGTAACGATGGATCCCTACCGGATCATGTCGTGAAGCGGCCTGCAAGCCCATTCAGCGCCGGTGATATTCAGGGCGCCTTGGCGACCTGCTGCTGTTGCCAGCCGCCGCCCAGCGCCTTGAACAGATCGGCGACGGCGCTGCGGTGCGCGCGCTCGGCATCCAGCCGGTTCAACTGGGCCTGCAGGTAATTGCGCTCCACATCCAGCAACTCCAGGCGACTCGCAATCCCGGCCTGATAGCGCAACTCAGCCTGCTTGTAGGCGCTGGCCAGGGCTTCGCTGCGCGTGGTTTCGTATGTCATCACCAGCCTGGCCGACGCCTGCGCCGACAGGGCGTTGCGCACATCGCCGAACGCGTTGGCGACGGCCTGCTTGTACTGGATCAGCGTCTGTTCCCGGCGCGCTTCCGCCGCATCCACCAGATAACCCACCCGGCCGGCATTGAAGATCGGCTGCGTGATATTGGCGGCGAACTGGAAAATCCCCGCCGGACCGGTAAACAGGTCGGAGAACGCGACGCTCTCGCCGCCCACATAGCCGGTCAAGGCGATGGAGGGAAAATACTGCGCGCGGGCCACGCCGATACGCGCGTTCAGCGCCACCAGTCGCTGCTCGGCGTCCCTCAGGTCGGGCCGGCGCAACAGCAGGTCGGCAGGCAGGTTGTCCGGAACCGTGGCGGCCGGAAGGGAAGGGCTGCCGCGCTGCACGCCGGCGGTCATCACTTCGCGCGGCGAACGTCCCAGCAACAGCGTAAGCGCGGTTTCCTGTTTGTTGCGCGTCTGGCGGATGGAAGCGAGTTGCGATTGCACGGCTGCCACATCGGCTTCCGCCTGGTGCAGGTCGTACTCGGACATCACGCCGACTTCAACCTGCTTGCGGTTAAGCTCGATGCGTTCCTGGCGGCTTGCCAGCAAGCGCTGCAGGGCCGCCTCCTGCGCGTCCAGCGCAACGAGGGCGAAATATTGCTGCGCCACTTGCGTGGTCAGCGTCAGGCGCACGGTCTCCTTTGCCGATTCGGCGGCGAGCAGGTCGGCGCGCGACGCTTCGCTGGCCCGCCTGAGCTTGCCCCACAGATCCAGTTCATAGCTCGCGTCCAGCGATGCGTGCGCCAGATTCTGGGTGCGCGGCAAGGTTGCCGGACGCGGGAACGCGCCCGCCAGCGTATTCTTGGTGCGGCTCTCCATCATATGGGCGCTGACCGTCGGATATTGGTCTGCCGCCGTAATGCCTGCTTGCGCCTGCAATTCCAGCACGCGGGCCGCCGCCACCTGGATGTCCGAGTTATGCGCCAGTGCTTCCTGTTCGAGCAGGTCGAGCGCGGCATCGGCATACAGCAGCCACCATTGTTCGCCCACGGTGTCCGCCTTCTGCGCGGCGGCGTCCTGCTGCTGCGGCCAGCTTTGCGGCAACGCCATCTCGGGGCGCCGGTAATCCGGTCCGGCGGCACAGGCCGCCAACAGGCAGGCCGGAAGCAGGAACAGCGCCGCATTCCGGGTTTTATTCGACTTACTCATGCTTGTCCTCCTCATGCGGGCGCACTTTACTCGGGAAGATGTGCCGGACGACCACGTAGAACACCGGCACCAGGAACACCGCCAGCACCGTGGCGGTGATCATGCCGCCCATCACGCCGGTGCCGATGGCGTGGCGTCCGTTCGCGCCCGCGCCGGTGGAGATGGCCAGCGGCAGCACGCCGAGGATGAAGGCGATGGAGGTCATCAGGATCGGGCGGAATCTTAATCGACACGCTTCTACGGTGGCCTCGATGAGGTCGTATCCCCGGTGTTGCAGGTCGCGCGCGAACTGGATGATCAGGATCGCGTTCTTCGCCGCCAAACCGATGATGACGATCAGGCCGACCTTGAAATACACGTCGTTGGTGAGGCCGCGCATGGTGACGGCGGACAGCGCGCCGAGAAGACCGATCGGCACGACCAGGATTACCGCGACCGGCACCGACCAGCTTTCGTACAGCGCGGCCAGGCACAGGAACACCGCGATCACCGACAGACCGAACAGGAACGGCGCCTGGCTGCCGGAGAGACGCTCCTCGCTGGAAGTGCCCGCCCACTCGAAACCGAAACCGGGCGGCAACTGCGCCGCCACTTCTTCCATCGCGGCCAGCGCTTCGCCGCTGCTGCGTCCGGGCGCCGGGCTGCCCGCGATCTTCATCGACGGCAGGCCGTTGAACCGGTCCAGCTTGGGCAGGTTGGCGACCCAGTGCGCTGTGGCGATCTCGGACAAGGGCACCATGCCGCCCTGCGCGTTGCGCACCGGGATGCGCAGGATGCGCTGCGGCGTGGTGCGGTTGTCCGCTTCCGCCTGCATCTGCACGCGCAGGATGCGGCCCTCGCGCACGAAGTCGTTGATGTAGGCGATGCCCAGCGTCGACTGTAGCGTCTCGTTGAGGTCGGCCATGTCGATGCCGAGCGCGCGCGCTTTCAGGCGGTCGATGTCGAGTTGCAGTTGCGGGGCCGGTTCCTGTCCTTCCGGGCGCACGCCGACCAGCGCGGGGTGCTTGCCCGCAATGCCCAGCGCCATGTTGCGCGCCTCGATCAATTTATCGCGGCCCTGCCCGGCGCGGTCTTGCAGGCGGAAATCGAACCCGCCCACCGCCGCCAGTTCCGGAATCGGCGGCACGTTGATGGCGAAGATGAACGCCTGCTTGATGCGGAACAGCGCCATGTTGGCGCGCATCGCCATCGCGGAGGCGGAGCTTGCGGGGCCGGGGCGTTCGTCCCAATCCTTGAGGCGGATGAAGCTGATTGCGGCGTTCTGGCCGCGGCCGAAGAAGGAGAAGCCGAGCACGCCGATCACGTGCTCCACTTCCGGCTGCTTGAGGTAGAACTGCTCGACCTGCGACAGCACTTCCTGCGAACGCTCGCGCGTGGCGCCCGGCGGCAACTGGATCAGGCTGATGAAGTAGCCCTGGTCTTCTTCCGGCAGGAAGCTGCTTGGCAGTTGCACGAACAGCCAGCCCATGATGCCGAGCAGGCCGGCATACAGCAGCAGGTAGCGGCCGGTGCGCTGCACCACCCGGCCCACGCCGGATTTGTAGCGTTGCGTGGTGCGTTCGAAGAAGCGGTGGAACCAGCCGAGGAATCCCGACTTCGGCACCATCTCGTGCTGCGCATCGTTCTTCAGCAGCGCCGCGCACAGCGCCGGGGTCAGCGTCAGCGCCATCAGCACCGAGAACAGGATGGTCATGATCAGCGTGACCGCGAACTGGCGATAGATCGCGCCCACGGAACCGCCGAAGAACGTCATCGGGATGAACACCGAGCACAGCACCAGCGTGATGGCGATGATGGCGCCGAAGATCTGTCCCATCGCCTTGCGCGTCGCTTCGCGCGGCGCGAGATTCTCTTCGGCCATGATGCGTTCGACGTTCTCCACCACCACGATGGCGTCGTCCACCACGATGCCGACCGCCAGCACCATGGCGAACAGGGTCAGCGTGTTGATCGAGTAGCCGACGGCGTACAGCCCGACCATGCCGCCGACCAGGGCGATGGGCACGACGATGGCGGGAATGAAGGTGGCGCGCAGATTGCCGAGGAACAGGTAGATGACGAGGAACACCAGCACCATCGCTTCCGCCAATGTTTTTACCACTTCCCGGATCGATATCTCCACGAACTTGGAGGTGTCGTAGGGCACCAGCCAGTCCACCCCTTTGGGGAAGAACTTGGCCAGTTCGTTCATCTTGGTCTTTACCGCCGTGGCGGTTTCCAGCGCGTTGGCCGAGGGCGACAGGCGGATGGCGATGGCCGAGGCCGGTTGGCCGTCGATGCGCGCGGCGATGGAATAATCCTGCGCGCCCAGTTCCACGCGCGCCACATCCTTGACGCGCACAGTGGAGCCGTCGGCATTCGCGCGCACGATGATGTTGCCGAATTCCTGCGGTGTGGACAACCGGCTCCTGGTGACGATCACCGCGTTCAACTGCTGGCCGGGTACCGCCGGCAATTGCCCGAGTTCGCCGGTGGCGAGCTGCGTGTTCTGCGCGCGCACCGCCTTGCTGATGTCGCCGGGCGACAGGTTGTAGGCGTGCAGTTTCTCCGGCTTTAGCCACAGGCGCATCGAATACTCGGTGCCGAACAGCAGCGCCTCGCCCACGCCGGGCACGCGGCGGATGCTCTCCAGCACGTTGGCGGCGGCGTAGCTGCCGAGCGCGACGTTGTCGCGGCTCTTGTCCGGCGAGATCAGCGCGATGATCATCAGGAAGTTGCGCGCCGATTTCGCCACCGTCACGCCGACGCGGCGCACGTCCTCGGGCAGGCGCGGTTCAGCGCGCTTGACGCGGTTCTGCGTTTCCACCGAGGCGACATCCAGGTCGGTGCCCGACTCGAAGGTCAGCGTGATGGTGCCGATGCCCTGCTCGGAAGCGGACTCCATGTAGAGCAGGTGTTCGATGCCGTTGAGTTCCTGTTCCACCAGCGCGACCGCGGTCTCTTCCACCACCTGCGCCGACGCGCCGGGATAGAGCAGCGTGATGGACAAGGCCGGTGGCGCCACCGCCGGATAAGAAGCGACCGGCAGGTTGCGCAGTGCCAGCACGCCGCTCAGCAGGATGATGATGGCGATGACCCAGGCGAAGATCGGGCGGTCGATGAAGAATTTGGCGAACACGATGTCTCTCTATTTCTGTGCAGTGGCGGCGGGGGCACTGGCGGCGGCGGCATTGTCACCTTGACCCAGCGGTACCGCTTTGACCGGCGAACCCGGGCGCGCTTTCTGCACGCCGTTGACGATTACCTGGTCGCCGACCTGCAAGCCTTCGGTGACGATGAAATCGGCGCCCACCATCTGGCCGGTTTTCACCGGGCGCACCGCGACTTTTCCCTCCTGATCCACCAGTAACACGAACTGGCCCTGCGCGCCGAACTGCACCGCGCGTTGCGGTACGCGGATGCTGTTATCGGCCACGCTTTCCGGGAAGCGGATGCGCGCAAACATGCCGGGCAACAATTCCTGTTTTGGATTGGGAAACTCGGCGCGCAACAGCACGCTGCCGGTACCGGGGTCGACCGCAAGGTTGGAGAACAGCAGCTTGCCGGGCTGCGCATACGTGCTGCCGTCTTCCAGCACCAGTTCCACCTCCGTCGATTTGGCGCGTTTCAGCGCGCCGGAATCGAAGGCCTTTTGCAGTTGCTGCAACTCGGCGCCGGAACGCGTGAAATTGGCATAGATGGGGTTCACCTGTTCGATGGTGGCGAGCAGCGTGGCCTCGCCGCGCCCGACCAGCGCCCCCTCGGTGACCAGTGCGCGGCCGATGCGGCCCGCGATGGGCGCGGGAACATGGGAGTTGTCCAGATCCAGTTGCGCCCGGGACATCGCGGATTCGGACTGTTTGAGCCTGGCTTCGGCCAGGTCGAATTCCTGCTGGCTGACCGCCTTTGCGGCAAGCAGCGGCGTATAGCGTTCCACGGTCTGTCGCGCCACGCCGAGGTCGGTTCTGGCGGCATCGTAGGAGGCCTGATAGTTGCGCGCATCGAGCTGGAACAGCGTATCGCCCGCCTTGACGTCGCTGCCTTCCGCGAACAGGCGTTTTGCGACGATCCCTTCCACCCGCGCGCGCACCTGCGCGGTGCGGAATGCTTCCAGGCGCCCGGGAAGATCCTGCGTCAGCACCACGGAACCGGTTGCGACGGTAATCACGTCGACTTCGGCCGGAGGCGGCATGGCGCCGCCTGCCTGTTGTTTGCCACCTTCCCGGGAGCCGCAGGCGGAAAGCGCCAGCAGGGACACCAGGAGGACTGAAGTAAAGGAACGCGTTCTTGTTTTCATCGCATATCTCCGACCGGATTCATATTCTTTGTCGCCAGCGGGCTGACAATCGCATCAGTGGCATAATTGTTAGCAAGCTAATCATTTCAGGATAACATATTTGCCGGACTTGCTGTTTGCGCCAACGCCGATGCCGGTTGATTGCCGCGTTCTACGGCACGACCGCACCGGACTTCATCGCTTCCGCAAGCCGCTGTGTGCGGACGATCACCAGGCTGGCGGCAACTGGTATTTTGCCGGCAGCAAATCGATGATTTCCCTTTGCACCGTGATGTTGTGCTCTTCATAGAGCGGTTCGCCGCATAGCGACAGCACCTCGTCAAGGTTGTCCAGCACCTTTTCGCCTTTCCATACCCATTCGACAGGCAAGCAAATCTCGTCTTCGCCTGCAAGCGGGAAATCGGACTGCACCACGCCAACGGCCTTGATGCGCAGGCTCGATTGCGGGGTGCATTGCTTGATGAACACGATATCCTCATGCCTGATGGGCGAAACGATGCCGTGCAGGTCGGCGCTGCCGTCGGGCAGATGCGGCAAACAGACCGCGTGCCGGTCGAGATATCCCTGGGCATTGCGTTCGTCGATTCCGAAAAATGTAGCCATGATGTCCTCCATCCATTCTGCCGCCCGGCGGGTGCCCGGCGGCGATTACAACGAAGCGGCAGGCGCGCTCCAGTAGGTCACGAGATAATAAATACCCCAAATCAGCAACGAGACGGCCACAACCCACAGCCAGACCGGCACGCGGGCATCTCGTTCTGTAATTCCGGCGCTTTCATAAATGAAATAGCCGCGCTCCGGCGCGGTTTTGACGTGATCGACCGGTGCCGCTTTCGCTTCATTCTCCGCTGCTGTGTCGATCATGATGTCTTACCTCCCGATGATGAACGTGGCGATGGCCGGGATTTTGGGCTGGTCGACCTGAAGCACCTGCGGCTCGATCTGCCGGTGATCGGCCGCTTCGGAGAGCGAAGCCCATATCCTGGCGCGCGAGTCGGCGAGCTGGATTGTGGCGGCATTCGCTGTTGTCCCGGTTTGCCCGTCTGCGGAACAGAAACTGATGATGGGCAGCATCACCTTGTTGCATGCGGCAAGCAGCCAGGGGACGCTGGAACTGCAGAAACCGGCATCCTGCTGCGCCGCGTTCAGTCCCGCCTGCTTGAGTGCGGCGATTTGCGCATTCACGCGCAACGACTGGACGTAATGCACGATGTCCCAGATTTGTGCCGGCGTGAACGCGCCCGCAAAGGGCGGCATCGGCGTTCCGCCGATACCGGCCACGATGGTTTTGAAGATATGGCGCCCATCGTGGCCGAGCTTGGCGCCGCCCGGCATACCGGCAGGCAGGGTGAAATTGGCCGGGTTGAGCGGATTGCCCCAGGTATCGCTGAACGTGCCGGGGGGGACGCCGTCGCCGAGCCCGGCCATGCCGTGACAGGCAGCGCACGCGGTTTCGAATTGCTGTTTGCCCTGCGCCAGCGAAGCCATCGTCACCGGCGGTTCATCCGGCACCGGTATCGGCGTGCCGGGCTTTTCCGTGTTCCAGCGCGGGGAAAAAATCTTGATGTAGCGGATCACGGCCAGACGGTCGCGCGCGTCGATGTCGTACCAGGGGGGCATTGCCGTGCCCCACAGTCCGTGAGTGATCGTGATGAACAGGTCTTCGTCGGCAGGCAGCGAATTTGCGTCGCCGCCGGTCGAGCGGAATTTGAACGTGCCGGAGGTGAAGTCGCGCGGTTTCGGATTCAGGAAGCGCGCGGCCGCGCCGTTGCCGTCGCCTTTCACGCCGTGGCAGCCGACGCAGCGGCGCATATAGACTTGTTTGCCGCGCGGCAGCACGTCCCGGCTGTTCTCCATGACGCCAGTCTGCAGCGCGGCGCCGGCAGCCAGGCGCGTCGAGGAGAAGGTCTCGCGCCAATCGCCGATTGAAGTGCCGAGTTTCTGGATATAGGCGACCAGGGCCGCTCCGTCCTCATTGAGTTCGGGCGCGCTGTTTCCGTCCGTGTTTTTGTACAGCCAGGGGAAGCGCGGCATGATGGAATCCGGCACGACATCGCGCGGATTCCAGTGGTGCGCGGCCTGCCAGTCGTCGCCGTATTTCCTGCCGACGCGCAGCAGGTCGGGGCCGATACGCCGCGTGCCCAGCATCTGCGGCTGGTCGTACACGTATTCCCCGGCCTGCGACACCGGCCCCCAGCGCATATTCTCGCCTGTCACCGGGCGCACGAATTGCGAATGGCAATACCAGCAACCTTCGCGGATATAGACTCGTTTTCCCTTGCGTTCCAGCAGGGTGAGTTCGGCGACTTGTATGGTTTGCCCGGTATTCGCCGCAGTGACCGTGGGGTTGTAGGTTTGCGGCAGGATGGAAGGCAGGATGCCCTGGACGACAACTGCCAGAAAGAAGAAAGCGATTCCGGCAATCACGAACACGCCCGAAGGCCGACCATACCATGTCGCCCCCACAGCGGCAGGGCGCGCCTCGGAAACGGCGAGCAGCGCGCTTTCCGCAAGCGCCTCGAACGGAATGCCCTCGCGCGCCGTCATCACCAGATTGATCGCCATCAACACAAACCCGGCGTCCATGGTGGCGCCCGCCACCGTGCGCGTGAACCACCAGGGTTTCATCTCGACCATCGAATCGACGAAGTTCGCGCCGTACTCGAGCATGCTGCCCTGGATGAAACCCTGCGCCGCGAGTCCCGCCAGCATGATGGTGGTGCCCGCGATGGTCAGCCACACATGCCAGCTCGCCAGCCTGGTGCTCCACAATCGGCGCCCGGTGACGCGCGGCCACACGTAATACATGCTGCCCACCGCCGCCAGCACAAAGGTGGCGAATACGGTGAAGTGCGAATGCGAGATCACGAAGTCGGTGAAGTGGGTGAGCTCCTGCACCCGGCGCAGCGCTTCGGTCGATCCCTGGAAGCAGCCGACCAGGTAAAAGAACGTCGCCAGCAGCAAAAATTTTGCCGCATAGCTGTCCGCATCGCTGCCGCCGACGATCTCACCCCAGCGTCCCCTGGCGGTGCCGAACAGGTTGGCGATCACCGCCCACACCGGGATGATCAGCATCATGCTGGTGACGATGGAGATGGTCTGGTTGTGGTAGGGAATCGGGCTGAACAGGTAGTGGTGGGTGCCGACGAAGGGATAGAAAAACGCCAGCGCCCAGAAGCCGAGCAGCGACAGGCGGTGGCTGTACAGCGGCGCTTTCGCGGCCAGCGGCAGGAAGTAGTACATCAGCGCCAGCCCTGCGGGCGTGATCCACAGTCCGACCACATAGTGGATGTAGAGCCCGTGCAGCGCGGTGTTGCTGATGCCGGACATCGGCACGTAAGGCAGGATGACATTGCCGAGGATCAGGTTCATCGCCGTCCACACCAGCGCTGCCAGCGTGTACCACAGCGCGACGTAGAAACCCGCTTCCTTGCGGGTGAAGATCGTCGCCAGCACCTGGTAGCCGACCGCAGCCAGCACGATCCAGCGCAGGAGATTGAACGGCCACTCGAACTCGCCCGCCTCGATGCCGGCGTTGTAGCCCAGCAGCAACGAGATCGAGCCGCCGATCAAAAAGAGGTTCCAGCCCCACAGCAACGGCCGGCCCCAATGTTCCTTGACCATGCGGCGTCCGCACAAGCGCGGAACGAGGTAATACAGCAGGCCGAGCACGGGCGTGGAAAAGGCGCCGAAGATGACGCCGTTGACATGCACGGGGCGCAGACGGCCGAACGTCAGCCACGAGGTCTCGCCGAGGAAATCCGGATAATGGAACTTGATGGAAACGAGCAGGCCGATCAGCGGAAAGACGGTCAACCAGACAATCGACCACCAAAGCCAGGCCCTGACCAGGTCTTTGTCGATAAGGTCGGTCGCGCTTGCTTCCTGGTCAGGCATCTTGCCCCCTTCCAATCATGCAATCAACACGCTCACATACCGGGTGGCGGGGGCGAAGCCGGAGGTTCGCCCCACTGCCGTGCGGCGGGCAACGTTCGATTTGATATGGCAAGGCAGGCACTGTAGAACTGCGATGACGAGCATGGGCAATTCTTGTTGCCAATCCCGGCGAACGATGTCGAAGTCGAACGCCATGAAATCCTAATATAGTTGACAGTAACAGTCAACAATTACTTGAATGAGGAGGGCCGGAAAATCCGGCACCGATGTGATTCCGGATTCAGGGAACCGTGCTTTCGGTACGGGTTCGGGCACGAACCAATGCCAGCCGGTAAATTTCCGCGAGGTCTTCTTCGCTCACGTCTATCACGCTGTCCATTTGTTTCAGTGCCCATTCAAAGTCCGGCTGTTCGAGCGAGACGGGCGGTACAGGCCTGGAAGGTGTTGCCATGTGGAGCGCATGCATGGGATAGCGCCTGCCGGGCAGCAGGTTGTTGATGACCAGGGCCAGCGCGAGCGAAATCCCCGCATTCGCGGCGACGATGCCAAGCGCCCAGCCCCAGCCCAGGTCGTGGAATTGCGAGTTGACGAGCACCATCAGCAGCGCGGTGGCGGCACTGGGCGGGTGCAAACAACTCAGCAATTCCATCGACAGGATCGCCGCGCCGACAGCGGCGCCCGCGGCAAGCGACGGTTCCGGAATGAGCCAGCCGCAAATCAATCCGGCGAGCGCCGAGACCAGATGCCCGCCCACCAGATTCCACGGCTGCGCCAGCGGACTGTGCGGCGTGGCGTACAACAGGGTCGCCGAGGCGGCCATCGAGGCCACGATGAACAGCGGAAATCCGGCTTGCACCAGATAGTGCAACGCCAGCGTCAACAACAGAATGGCAACGCCGCCGGCCAGGCCGCTGCGGAATTTTTCGGTGAACGAAGTTTGCGAGGCGTGGGGCCTGAACGAAAACAGGAAGGATTTGATATTCATGTAGGGACGCTTTCGGCGGGGCTGGGGCATGGAAAATGGCATGCGGGAGCGCATTTTATCCCACCGCCCCGTCGCGGAGCGTGCCGGGAGAAGCGGCGGCTGCGGCGTCGGGCGAAGCGGGCGCTAGTCTATGTCTGCTTCAATCGGGGAGATGAGCGTGACCTCGTCGCCGATCATGGGAATGTACTTCGACATTCCATACTGGGAGCGCTTGATCGTGGCCGCGATGTTCGCGCCGCAGTGCATCTTGCGCAGCATCGGATGGGGCGCGCATTTGAAGTTGTTCACGCGCAGGGCAAGCGGGTGCGTCTCACCCATCAGGGTGAACTCCCCTTCCGCGCCGACGACCTTGTCGCCGTCGAACAGCAGCGTCTTCGAGGTGTAACGGATAATCGGGTATTCGGAGACCTGGAAAAAGTCCGCCCCCTTCATGTGCTCGTTCCATTTGTCGAAGCCCATGTCGAGCGAATTGGCGTCGATGGTGATATCCACGCTGCCTTTTTTCGCGGCAATGTCGAGGACGATCTTGCCGCTGGACTTGTTGAAGCGGCCGCGCTGGATGGAATAGCCGAGATGGTCTATCTCGAACGTCGGCCAGGTGTGGGTCGGGTCGATGGTGTAGCTGTCCGCTGCATAAGAGGGGAGGGCGAACAGGGCAGCGAACAGGATAGGCGGCAATTTGCTCATGGCAGTTCTCCTTGGGGGTGTTTGCAGGCGCGGGAAGTCGAATCCACGCTCATGGTCTCTTTTTCAGGAAGGGCACCATGCGTACCAGGATGTCGTCGCGCTCGATGACGTGATGCTTGAGCGCCGCACCGATATGGGCAAGCACGAGCCCGAACATCAGGAAATTGAGCGCCTTATGCACTTCGAGCAAGAGTTCGCCGAGTTCCTTGTTCTTGTCGACCAGGTTGGGCAACGGCAACACGCCGAACCAAACGACCTGGAATCCCATGGCAGAACTCATCAACCAGCCGCTGACCGGGATGACGAATATCAGCAGATACAGCGCGTAGTGCGTCGCGTGGGCGGCGAATTTTTCCCAGTTCGGCATGCTCTCCGGCATGGCGGGCGGTCGATGGGTGGCGCGCCAGTAAAGCCGGATCGCGGCGAGCAGCAGCACGGTGAGGCCTATCCATTTGTGATAGCTGTACAGCCGGAGTTTGTAAGGTGAGAGCGGCAGTTCGTGCATGTACACGCCCAGCGGGAACGCGGCAAAGATCAGCAAAACGATCAGCCAGTGCAGGGCGACAGCGGTTCGGGTGTATTGATTGTTCATCTGGGCCACCTCGTAGTTTGAGTATATCCTAGTGATAATGTCGGTTATGTGTCAATCGAAGTATTTGCCGACGCCAACTTACCCTGCTGCACCCAGGGTCATGCAACTTTTCGGGAGGACGACATTCGAATTGCCTGCCGTAGCGGCATGGCATCCGGACTTGAAAATCCGGGAGTCGCCCGCATATGCAACTCGCGGCGAAGGGTGATATAAAGCGCGCCGCATTTTCGATCTATCGGAGAACCAAGTAATGAAACGTGTCTTTTTGTTTGTCCTGACCAATATTGCGGTGCTGCTGGTCATCAGTATCACCCTGCGCCTGCTGGGCGTGGATCGCGTGCTGGACCAAAGCGGCGCGATCAATTTCAACGCCTTGTTGACGCTGTCGGCGGTGATCGGTTTTTCCGGCTCCATCATCTCGTTGTTGATGTCCAAGTGGCTGGCGAAGCGATCGGTCGGCGCAAAAGTGATCGACAATCCTTTCGACCCGACCGAACGCTGGCTGGTCGAAACCGTTCGCCGTCAGGCGCAGGCTGCAGGCATCGGCATGCCGGAAGTGGCGATCTACGACGCGCCGGATGTCAACGCTTTTGCCACCGGCTGGAATCGCAACAATGCGCTGGTCGCGGTGAGCACCGGCCTGCTGCACAGCATGAGCAAGGATGAAGCGGAAGCCGTGCTGGGCCACGAGATCAGCCACGTCGCCAACGGCGACATGGTCACGCTGGCGCTGATACAGGGCGTGGTCAATACCTTCGTGGTGTTCTTCTCCAAGCTGTTCGGCATCCTCGTCGACCGCGTGCTGCTCAAGAACGACCCGCGCAACGGCCCCGGCATCGGCGCTTTCGTGGCCGAGATCGCCGCCCAGATCGTACTGGGCATCCTGGCCAGCATGATCGTCAGGTGGTTCTCGCGCCAGCGCGAGTTCCGCGCCGATGCGGGCGGCGCGAACCTGGCCGGAAGGCAGAAGATGATCGCCGCGCTGGAACGGCTGAAAATGAACCACGAGCAGGCTGCGCTGCCGCAGAACATGGCGGCGATGGCGATTTCCAGCCAGGGCGGTTTCTCCAGATTGTTCATGACCCACCCGCCGCTGGAAGAGCGCATCGAAGCCTTGCGCGCCGGACGTTAAGCGGGCGCGGGCATCAGGCACAATTGAAAACGGCGGGTGTTACCCGCCGTTTTTCATTCTTCGTCATCGTCGTCGAATTTCTGGCGCGGCGGATTGCCGTCGTAGACCAGGCTTTGCCGCCGCATCAGGTATGCGTCGCGTATGAAGCTGTAGCGGTCGATGACCGCATCGTCCAGCACTTTCTCCTGATCCAGCAGACCGGCGCGCGTATTCACGCCTTTAACCGCCCAGGCGGTGTTGCGCGTGGGCACATGCCGGGTGTTGCTGATCACGCTGGTAAAACTGTCCGCGTAGAGTCCCGTCCCGTCGCGGAACGAGCTTGGGCCGAGGAAGGGCAGCATCAGGTAGGGACCGCTCGGCATTCCCCAATAACCCAGGGTCTGGCCGAAATCCTCATTGTGCTTTTCCAGCCTGTCCGTGATGTTGAACAATCCGAAAATGCCGAAAGTGGAATTGAACACCACGCGCGCCCCGTCGTTGGCGGCCTGGTTGAACTTGAATTGCAGCAGGTCGTTGACCGTTACCACCACATCGTCGAGATTGGAAAAGAAATTGCCGATCATCGTCTTCACCCGGTCTGGCGTGACCGCGGTGTAGCCCTGAGCGACCGGCTTGAGCACGGCGCGATCCAGCGTATCGTTGAACGTGTAGACGCCGCGGTTGAGCGATTCGAACGGGTCTTTTTGCTGCGTGTAGGTACTGAGGTTGAGGGAGCTGCAACCTGTCAGTAACAGACTTGCGAGCAACAGGGGTATGCGCAACAGATGCATGTAAGGGGGCAATGACTAAAGAATGGCGTGGATTATAGGGGGAAAGCCCCATGCATTGCACCCGCCTTGTTGCATTCTGCGCAAAGCGTTTAGTATGCGCACTTATGGAAACGATAACTCCTCCCATGGCACGCCGGAAATCGCTGCGCATCGGCGCCTTGTTCCTGGCGCTGGCGTTGATCGAGCTGACCTGGCTGCATGCGTTTTCCGCGCTGGAGCACCGCCTGTCCGATTGGTTCGTGCAACAACAGGCGCAAGGGCTGCAACCGGATGCGGACATCGTCATTGTCGATATCGACGATACCAGCCTGGCGCGCATGCAGGACACGGCAGGCAGCTGGCCGTGGCCGCGCTCGGTGCACGGCGAACTGGTGCGCGGCATTTCCCGGCAGCAGCCCGGGGCGATCGTGTTCGATATCCTGTTCAGCGAGCGCGACGAATTCCGCCCGGATAGCGACCGCGAATTCAATCGCTCGCTGCTGGGCTTGAGCAACGTGTATTTCCCGATGGTGCGCAGCGATGCCGCCATGGACGAGCAGGGCGCACCCATCGCCAGGGTGGCAACCCTGCTGGGCCTGCAGCGCAGCGACCATGCCGACGACAACGCCCGTCTGGCCGTGTTGCCGCCGCTGGCAGTCGATCCGGCACACTGGCGCGTGGGCACCATCAATTTTGCGGAAGACGCGGACGGCGTGGGGCGGCGCTACCAGCTCTATACCGATGCACACGGCTGGCTGATTCCCTCGCTCCCGGCGCGGGTGGCACAGGACCTGGGTTACAGCGTACCGCAGCAACCGGACATGATTCTGGCCTGGCGCGGCGCGGCGCATTCGTTCAAGCACATTTCCTATGCCGACCTGTATGAGGATTTCAATCGCGAGCACGCGCAACGCGCCGCCGGCGAATTGAAGGGCAAGATCGTCATTGTCGGTACCGATGCCACCAGCATGCACGACATGCGCGTGACGCCGATGGACAGCCTGTATCCGGGTACCGAGATGCTGGCCACCGCCATCGACAACCTGAAAAACGGCCGCACGATGCGTGCGGCCGACGAGGGCTTTGCGGCGGGCATTGCCCTGATGTTACTGGGCTTGCTGAGCTTCGCCTTCATGCGCGGCATGAATGCGCTCAAGATCGGGCTGGGGTTGCTGGCGGTCACGCTGGCGTTGCTGCTGGCGTCCTATGCCGCCGTCGCGCAACTGCTGCTGCTTCCCGTGCTGACGCCGATACTGCTGGCGTGGGCCTGTTACTTCGTATTCGCCTTGCGCGAATACCTGCGCGAGCGCAAATCGCGCGAACAGGCGGTGCAAATGTTCAGCCGCTTCGTCAACCCGCATGTGGTGCGGGAACTGGTGGCGCACGGCGGCCTGAGCCGCGCGGGCGAGAGCCGCCAGATCACCATCCTGTTTTCCGATATCCGCGGCTTCACCACGCTGTCGGAAAAACGCACGCCGCAGCAGGTGGTGGAACTGCTGAACCGCTACTTCACCTTGCAGGTCGAAGTGGTGTTCCGCCACGGCGGGTCGCTGGACAAATTCATCGGCGATTGCATCATGGCGTTCTGGGGCGCGCCGCTGGACGATCCGGCGCATGCGCGCCACGCGGTCGAGGCGGCGCTGGAGATGGCAGAAGTGCTGCAGCGCTTCAAGCGGGAATTGGGCGAGGAAGATGCGGACTTCGATGTCGGCATCGGCATCCACACCGGCCCGGCCGTGGTCGGCCTGATCGGCTCCGAGCAGCGGCGCGAATATACCGCCATCGGCGACACGGTGAATCTGGGCAGCCGCATCGAAGGCCTGACCAAGGGCGTGTCGCGCATCCTGGTTTCGCGCGAGACCATGGAGGCGTGCGGCGACGCGTTCGAATTCAAGTCGTTCGGTGCATTCAAGGTGAAAGGGCGCGAGCAGGATGTCGAATTGTTCGCACCCACCGTAAAAGGAGGGAAACAGGAATGAAAAACGTCATCGCAATATGTCTGCTGTTCGGCCTGGCGCCGGCAGCCTGGGCCGGGGGATACGCGTACACCATCCGTCCCACGGAATTGAAAGCCAAACCGTTCAGCGATGCGCAAACCCTGGCCACGCTGGCCCCGCGCGTCCGCGTCGAAGTGCTGGGGCGGCAGGCAAGCTGGACGCAAGTCAAAGCGGACACCCGCAGCGGCTGGGTGAAGATGCTGAGCCTACAGCTTGAAAAAAGCGGACAGAGCAGGCGCGGCGACAACGGCCTGGGCGCCTTGTTCAACGTGGCCACCACCGGCAAGAGCGGCAGCACGGTGACCACCGGCATCCGCGGCCTGTCGGAAGAACAATTGAAAAACAGCAGGCCCGACCCGCAGGCATTGCAGGCGGCGAAACGCTATGCCGTGGGGCGCGCCGAAGCGCAACGCTATGCGGAAGAGGGCAAACTGAGCGCGCACAGCGTCGGTTACATGAGCGGAGGCCAATGATGAAAACGAAACGTACGATAATCATGCTGTGCCTGTTGGGTGCGGCACTTCCCGCCGCGGCCTTCGACCTGGGCAGCGTCGACTGGAAGAAGGCGGCAGAGACCGTGAAGAAAGTGCAGCGGGCCAATGCCGAAATCGACGAGCCGCAGGAGATTACGCTGGGCGACGGTATCGCCAGCAACTTGCTGGGCGCCGCGCCGCTGCTGGATAACCCTGCCGTGCAGCAGTACGTGAACCGCATCGGGCGCTGGCTCACGCTGCAAACGGAACGCCCCGACCTGCCCTGGCAATTCGGCGTGCTGGACGACAACGACGTGAACGCTTTTGCCGCGCCCGGCGGCTATGTGTTCATCACCAAAGGCCTGCTGGCGCAGATGAACAGCGAGGCGGAACTGGCCGGCGTGCTGGCGCACGAAATCTCGCATGTGCTGCG
Organism: Nitrosomonadales bacterium; assembly: GCA_016235045.1. GTDB lineage: Bacteria > Pseudomonadota > Gammaproteobacteria > Burkholderiales > Gallionellaceae > Sideroxyarcus. Next base: position 97,742 of record JACRME010000013.1, on the reverse strand, counting down.
CAAGCATCATCTGCAGGCCATCAAGAAAGGCGCGCGCGCCGAGCTGCTATCCGATCTGGCGAACGACGCGATCAGGAGCAACAACGCCGACCCCCGGTTTACCAAACTGGTGAGCGCGGGAACGGAAGTGTATGCGCGCGGCCTGGACAAGAAAGACGAGTTCGAGGCGGATCGCATGGGCGTGGTGATCGCCGCGCGCGGCGGTTACGATCCCTACGGGCTGCCCGCGGTGCTGCAGACGCTGCAGTCGATCAATCCCACCGATTCCAACGTGGCGCTGATGTTCAAGACGCACCCGGCCATTGCGGACCGGCTGAGCCAGCTTGACCGGGAAATGCCGGGCTATTTCGCCAATCAGGAGAACCAACCCGACCTGGCGCCGCGCTTCTTCCAGGCGCTGGGGGCGGGGAAGAAATAGCAAATCGGGAATCGGCCGGTAGCCGATGGATTCGATTTGTTTCACTGTCGCTATAAGTTTATCTAATCGTCAGGAGGATTTATGAGCAAGCAGAACATTGCAATCATCGGACTCGGGAGAGTCGGGGCGGCTTTTCTCGGCGCCATGCTGCAGAAAAAACAGAACATCAACCTGGTTTGCGTGGCCGAACGCGCCGACACGCCAGCCAGGGCGCTGGCCGTGGCAAACGGCGTCAGGGTCGCCACGCTGGACGAGATTGTCGCGATGGGCGACAAGATCGACATTATTTTCGAATTGACCGGGATGCGCGAGACCCGCAAGGAACTGCGCGAAAAACTCCTGGCCGCAAACAACGCGCATACGGTGATCGCTTCCGAAACGATTGCGCGCCTGATCGGGGCGCTGATCAGCGATGTCAGTATGCCCGTTATCGAGGGGCGCAAGGCGGGCTATTGACCGTGTGCCGGCTGACGGGCCCGTGCCGCCGGGAATGGCCGGCGCGGCTGCTGCGGAGGTTTATTTCCGGCGGTGACGCAAACCGAAATAGTATCCGCATGCATCCCGGTACGCCGCAAGCGCGATACTGCACGCAGATGCGGGCAGGGATTCGGCAAAGATCAGCAGATGCTGGCTTCTCTCCTGTAGCACATGCTGCTGGATAAGATTGTTCAGGCGCCCCTTGTCGTTCCGGGCCACCACGATGTAGTCGATATTTTCAGCGCCGGCATTGTTCTCGCTGGGGATAATTCCGTTTGATTTGAGCGCTTGAATCGCCGTGGATCGTTCATCCTCGGGAATGCTGGTTTTCATGTTTCCGCCCGCGGCGGGCATCCATTTCCATTTGCCGACCAGTGCCGGATCGGCGAAGAAATTGATCTTTTCCAGAGGGACGACGATCTTCCCTTCATGCGGCGTGATGCCGTGCGTATCGATCCCCATATACCACAATCGCTCGGGGTTCGATCCTTCGGGGAATTTATAGGCAACGACTGCCCCGGTTGCATCCCGCGGGCGGCCGTGGTTGGCGTCGACGTAAATCCCGTAACCCAGCAGGCGCGACAGGAAATCCATGTCGCGCCGGGATTGCAGCGGCAGCTTGTCGGCCGGGACGACAACCCGGTCCAGATCGTCGTCGGCGCTGATGCGCCGGAGTTTTTGCGCATTTTGCACGCCGGCCTGGGCGAGCTTGCCGCGCGAAAACCCGCGCGGGACCACGACGGAATACTGGATTTCCCCCGTCGGTACCTGTTGCCGCACCACGCGCCTGACCCCATCGCCAAACACGATTTTCAGGTCGCCATCGAATACCGCCTCCTCCAGCCTCGGCAGTTCTCTCGGCGCCCTCATCTTGAAGTACACAGGGTCTTCCTGCTCCCTGGTTTTGTGTTTGGCCAGCGTGGCGACCGAACTGGGGGCAGGCGCATTCCGCAAAGCCAACTGGTAGGCCTCGATGCGTTCTGCCGCGGTGGGAAGCAACTCTGCTTTCTTGAGGATGGCGATGACCGATTGCTTGTTGAAGTCGTCGTCCTTGCCCAGGGAATATTGGGCGGCAACCGCATAGGCCGCTATCGCGGCGCGCAGATAGCTTCTATCTGCCGCCAGGACGTCGGCAACGGCAATCAGGGGTTTGACCAGGGGGGACAGCGGATTGTCTTTTAAAGGAGGGTTTTGCTCCTTGATCAACTCCGTCAACTCGGCAGCAGCTACCGCAAGGTCGTCATACCCGCCTTCCAGAATCGCATTTCTGGCGTTGCCAAAAATGCCTGCCGCCTTGGTCTCGTCTGTGGTTTGCATGGTAGCCAACAAAAGATCCTCGAATTCAATTCTGTTCAGGATGCCGAAACCGGAGAATGCATAGCATGCCATGATAAGGTCTGGGCATGCACGATATTGATCGGAAAACAACAACGGATTATTGTCTGGGATCAAACATGGCGAAAGATCGATGTGAATCCAAACTTCCTGGCCCTGACCGGCATCCATGAACCCTCCGCCATCCAGCAACTGCCGGATGGGCGCTTTCTGGTTGTCGAAGACGAAAAGAAGCATCCGCTCAGCCTGGTCGCCATCGATCCGGACGGCAGCGTCAACAGCACGCCGCTGGGCCCGGGACTGTTGCAAGCGGGTGACGATTTCTGGAAGCTGGACGACCTCGAAGCCATCGCGCTCGACCGCTCGGGCAATATCTACGCGCTGACATCGCATTCGCGCAACAGCGAAGGCGAGGAGAAGAAATCCCGCGACAAGCTGGTGCGATTCCGCGTCGAAGGCGAACGCGTGGTGGCGCCGGTGGTGGTCAAGGGGCTGAAGCCCGCGTTGACGGGGGCGCACCCGGTGCTGGCCCGTGCCGCCGCGATCCGCGACGTCAAGAACGAAGGCGGCCTCAACATCGAGGCGCTGGAGATCAGTCCCGACCAGCAACGGTTGCTGGTCGGTTTTCGCAGTCCCTTGCTCGATGGCCGGGCCATCATCGCCAGCGTCGAGAATCCCTCAGCCGTCTTCGACGCAGGCGCACCGCCGCGGATATCGGCCCGGCTGGAAACGCTGGACCTCGGCGGCAACGGCATACGCGGCATGTGCTGGATTCCCGCGCTCGGCGGCTATCTGGTGATCGGCGGGCCGGTGGCGCGCGAACGGGTGCAGTTCCAGCTCTGGTTCTGGAGCGGCAAAACGGATGCGCCGGCACACCGCGTTACATGTCCCGGCGTGCCGGGCTTCGAGCATGCCGAAGGCGTGAGTCCTGCCGTGATCGACGGCAAGCAACGCATCATGCTGGTGAGCGACGACGGCAGCAGGGAGGAGGGGCGCTATGCGCGCTACCTGCTGCTCGATCCGGAGCAACTGCAGATCGCGCCCTGACCCTGCCGCGACGATCGGGAGCGGGTGCGTTACTCCTCGTAGGCGCGCAACCGGGCGATATCGCTGATGCACACATCCTTGCCGTCGACCTTGATCAGCCCGGCGTCGGACAAATTGCGCAGGATGCGCGAAAACGTTTCCGGCGTGACGTTCAGATTGGAGGCGATCACGTTCTTGTTGGCCGTCAGGCTGACCTGGACATCCAGTCCTTCCTTGATTTCATCCAGCCCCTGCAGCAGGTAATCGATCACGCGCTGTGCCGGGGAGCGCAGCGAGATCGATTCGACCGTCTGTATCAGTCGATGCAAACGAATGGACAGTCCCGCCAGCATCTTGCGGCAGAAAACCGGATCGCTGTCGATTTCGCCGGCAATCACCTGTTTGCCGATATGCAGTACCAGCGTATCCGTCAGTGCCTGCGCAAACACCGGGTAGGGCTTGTCCATGAACATTACGGCTTCGCCGAAACTTTGGCCCGGACCGATCAGTTCCACTACTTTTTCTATCCCCTGCGGCGAAGTCAACGCCAGTTTGATCCTGCCATGAATCACCACATAAAAACCGTTGCAAGGATCGCCGCGCCGGAACAGCATGTCGCCGCGCGCTAGCTGCTGTTCGCGCGATCCCCGGGCGATGCGCCCGATCTCGTCTGCGGACAGTTCGCAGAACAGCGGGAGATGGGCAAGCAGCGCAGGAATCTTTACGGGATTGGTCAAAGCGATTCCTTCAAGTCCGGATGTCCGATTATAGAGGCTGGCGCGTCGAATGGCGAAATGCTGCATTCACCTCGGCCATCACGGCTCCCGCACGCCGGTAATCGGGTTCTGCATCCTTGATTCCGGTCAAGGCAATATTCGTCGTCTGTACGGAAAATCCGTGTCGACCGTTCCAGTCAATATATTTTGCGGGAGTTCAATCAGATGACGACGATTAGCGATTTTCTCGTGCCGGACCACAAGCGCTGCGACGACCTGTTCGCCGCGGCGGAAGCAGCGGCGGCCGAAGGGGATTGGGATGGCGCAACATCGGGGTTCGCCCTTTTCCGCGCGGCGCTGCTGCACCATTTCGCCATGGAGGAAGAGGTCATGTTCCCCGCTTTCGAGACACGCACCGGCATGCGGCAAGGCCCGACAGCGATGATGCGCAACGAGCACCGCCAGATGACCGGCATGCTCGGTCAGATGGACAAGGCCGTGACAGGCAAGGATGCCAACGCCTTTCTCGGCGATGCCGACACGCTGCTCATCCTCATGCAGCAGCACAACGTCAAGGAAGAACAGATGCTGTAGCGGATGGCCGATCAGGCCCTGGTCAGCGATCTGGATCAGTTGCTTGAACGCATGCAGGCGATGCGCTAGGAGAGCGTTTATGTCCGACCGCCTTGTCGATGCCCGCTGGCTGGAGCCGCCCGAGCCGATGGAACTCACGCTTGCCGCGCTGGAAACGCTTGAGCCGGGCGGGCGCGTGCGTCTGCTGATCCATCGCGAGCCGTATCTGCTTTTCCCGATACTGGAAGAATGGGGCTACGCTTACCAGATCCACTCCGGCGACGACGGCACCTACGAGATACTGATCCGGCACAAGGAGCAGGCAGCGCCATGACTCCGCAGAACAGCCTGTCGCTCGACCAGGCGCCGCCTATCGGCGTGCCGCTGCGCTTCTTCGTCACCGCGCCGTTGTTCGCCGTGACGGCGGCGCTGCTGGCATTGTGGCAGGGCGCGGATCTTTTCGGCAGCCGCTGGAGCCCGGCCATGCTGGGCATCACGCATCTGCTGACCCTGGGCTACCTGGGGCTGATCATGCTGGGAGCGATCCTGCAGATGCTGCCGGTGGTTGCGGGCACGCCGGTCCGGCGGCCGGTGCCGGTGGCCGGCGCCATCCATGTGCTGGCAACCGGCGGCATCGCCCTGCTCTGCTACGGACTGATCTTCACGGCACCGCTGGCATTGAAAATCGCACTGCCGCTGCTGGGTACCGCGTTGCTGTCGTTCGCGGCACTGGTTTTCCTGACGCTGCGCCGCGCGCTGCCGCAGAACATGACGGCGCGGGCGATGCGCCTCGCGGTACTGATGCTTGCCGCCACCGTCCTGCTCGGGCTGGTATTGCTGAGCAACCATGCGTTCGGCTGGTGGCTGCAGGCGCGCGAAGCGCTGGCCGAGCTGCACCTCACCTGGGGTTTGCTGGGATGGGTCGGCCTGCTGATCGCGGGCGTCGCTTTTCAAGTCGTGCCGATGTTTCAGCTCACGCCTGCCTATCCGGTCCGGCTCACGCGCCGGCTGGTGCCGGCACTCTTTATATTGTTGCTGGCGCTTGCTGCGGCAAGCCGCTTTCCGGAGTTTCAACTGGCGCTGAAAATACTGCTGGCGGCGGGTTTCGCCGTCTTTGCGCTGACCACTTTGCAGTTGCAGGCAAAGCGGCGGCGCAAACTGTCCGACGTATCCCTCGATCTCTGGCGCGGCGGCTTGATCGGCCTGTTGTCGGCGGTCGCGCTCTGGCTTGCCGCGCAACTGGTACCGGCAATCGGCGAACTGCAGGGTTACGGCATGCTGCTGGGCGTGCTGATGATCGTCGGCTTCGCCATGTCGATCATCAACGGCATGCTCTACAAGATCGTGCCGTTCCTGGTGTGGTTCCACCTGCAAGGCCGGCGCGGCGCAAACGGAACGACAGTGCCCAATGTCAGGGAGATATTGCCGGAGTCGCGCAGCAGGCCGCAGATGAGGCTGCACTTCGCGGCTTTGGCCGTGCTGCTTGCGGCCGTCCTTGTTCCTGCGGTATTTGCGTATCCGGCCGCGTTGCTGTTTGCCGTTTCGAATTTTTGGCTGTGGCTGAACATCGTCGCGGCCGGGCGCACCTATCGCAGGGTGGCGGCCCGATCCGGGGAGGCGGCCGCCGGATAAGCGATCAACTCGCCTTGCGAACCAGCCGCCGGCAATGCCAGAACCATCCGTTCCTTCTTCAAGTTGCGGCCGCGGTACGGCAAACCCATTTTTCCGGCAATGGTTATGCTTTACTTGATCGATGCTACGCAGTAGCTTGTGCAGTGTATCCGTTCCGGATCGTGTTCCATCGGGCGTTCGTTCGATTGCGCCGGGGTTGCGAAATACTTGACCCCGATCAATGAGTTTTAGCTTGCAGTTCTTGAAGATGCGTTTCATAAGACCAGGCCGTGTTGCCGGGTTGACGATGTACTTTATTAATCACGATAAGGGAGCACGTTATGAACCACGCGAACAAGAGAATCACCGGATTGCTGGCCTTGGCCGTATTGCCTTTCGTTGCCGGTGCCGCGCTGGCGCAGGGTACTGCCGGACACGGTTCCGGCAAAATGGAAACGATCTATGAGAGCTCGGGCGGCTCACCGCTCGCCAACGAGCCCATGCACCAGAACGTCAACCCCAAGGCGCCGCCGATGACGGAGGCGGAGTTCAATCGCGGCAAGGAAATTTATTTCCAGCGCTGTGCAGGCTGCCACGGCGTGTTGCGCAAGGGCGCGACCGGCAAGCCGCTGACCCCGGACATCACGCTGGATCGCGGCTCCGACTACCTCAAGGTGTTCATCAACTACGGTTCCCCCGCCGGCATGCCCAACTGGGGCACGTCGGGCGAACTGACCGAGGCGGAAGTCGACCTGATGGCGCGCTATGTACAGCAGGAACCGCCGACGCCGCCCGAATACGGCATGAAAGAGATGGAGGCATCGTGGAAGGTGCTGGTGCCGCCGGGGAAACGCCCCACCCGTCAGATGAACAAGCTCAACCTGAAGAACCTGTTCTCGGTGACGCTGCGCGACGCGGGCAAGATCGCGCTGATCGACGGCGACAGCAAGAAGATCGTGACGATCGTCAAGACCGGCTACGCCGTGCACATCTCGCGCATGTCCGCCTCCGGCCGTTACCTGTTCGTGATCGGTCGCGATGCGAAGATCGACCTGATCGACCTGTGGCTGCCGACACCGGCGACTGTGGCCGAGATCAAGATCGGCCTGGAAGCGCGCTCGGTCGAGACCTCCAAGTACAAGGGTTATGAAGACAAGGTCGCCGTTGCCGGTTCCTACTGGCCGCCGCAGTTCGTGATCATGGACGGCGATACGCTGAAGCCGCGCAAGATCGTGTCGACCCGCGGCATGACGGTCGATCCGCAGGAATATCACCCCGAACCGCGCGTCGCCTCCATTGTGGCCTCCCACTATCACCCCGAGTTCCTGGTCAACGCCAAGGAGACCGGCAAGATCTACATGGTCGATTATTCCGATCTCGACAACCTGAAGATGACCGTGATCGATGCCGCGCGCTTCCTGCATGACGGCGGCTTCGATTCCACCGGGCGCTACATGATGGTGGCAGCCAATGCCTCCAACAAGATCGCGGTGGTGGATACAAAAGAAGACAAGCTGGCGGCGCTGGTCGATGTGGGCAAGACGCCGCACCCCGGCCGCGGCGCCAACTTCATCGATCCGAAATTCGGCCCGGTGTGGGCGACCAGTCACCTCGGCGACGAAACCATCTCACTGATCGGCACCGACCCGGTCAAGCACAAACAATATGCGTGGAAAGTGGTGCGCACCATCACCGGGCAAGGCGGCGGCTCGCTGTTCATCAAGACCCATCCCAAGTCGAGCAATCTGTGGGTGGATACGCCGTTGAATCCGGATGCGGCGTTGAGCCAGTCGGTGGCGGTGTTCGATATCAACCATCTGGACAAAGGCTTCACGGTGCTGCCGATTGGCGAGTGGGCCAAATTGGGAGAGGGGGCAAAGCGCATCGTGCAGCCGGAATACAACGCGGCCGGCGACGAGGTATGGTTCTCGGTATGGAGCGCCAAGGACAAGGAATCCGCCATCGTGGTGGTGGACGACAAGACCCGCACGCTGAAGGCGGTGATCAAGGGCCCCGAGATCGTCACGCCGACCGGCAAGTTCAACGTGTACAACACGCAGCACGATATTTACTGATCCTGAGTGGCGTTGCGGGATCGGGAAAAGGGGCATGGCCTGCGATTCTCCGGATCGCCCGCCATGCAAATATCTGGAACTGACTGAAAGGAACAGATCATGAAGATGCGTTATTTGCTGGTATTGGCAGGGGCCTGGTTGACGGGCATGCAGCCTGCACAGGCGGCGGTGGACATGGCGAAAGGCGATGCGCTGGCGAAGGCAAGCGGATGCTTCGCTTGCCATACCGTGGACAAGAAACTGGTCGGGCCGGCATATAAGGATGTCGCCAAGAAATACAAAGGCGACAAGACGGCCAAGGACAAATTGTTCAAGAAAGTGAAGACAGGCGGCGCCGGGGTATGGGGGGCGGTTCCGATGCCGCCCAACAGCCCGAAAGTGAAGGACGCCGACATCAAGACCCTGGTGGAATGGGTGCTGGCGCATTGAGCCGTCCCCCGGGTGCAGCTACAAAATGGAGCGCAGGTCCGGGTGCAAGGGGGGCGGGCCTGCGCTGTCTTTCCGAAATATCCAGGGAACGCAGATGAGAAGCCAATTGCGCCAAGGATCGGTGCTGTTCGCGTTGGGCCTGGGTTGCTGCTGGCTCAATGCGGCAGACGCAGCGGCGGGCGATGATCCCGCTGTGCTGGACGAAGTGGTGGTGACCGCGACCCGGGTGACTGCCGCGTTCGCGAATGTGCCAGCCGCAGCGACAGTGGTCACGGCAAAGGACATCGCGGCGAAGAGCGTCTCCCGACTCGGCGATGTGCTCGACCAGGTGCCCAGTCTCTATCTGCGCGATGGCGCGCTTGGCTTGTCGCAGGGGACTTCGGGCACCAGCGGCATGTCGTTGCGCGGTATCGACCAGAACAAGACGCTCATCCTGCTCGATGGCCAGCCGCTGCAGGACGGCCGTTCGGGCAAGGTGAACTGGCGCATTCCCTTCGTCGAGGATATCGAGCGCGTCGAGGTCGTTCCAGGCGCGTTCTCCTCGCTGTACGGCAGCAATGCCATCGGCGGCGTGGTCAGCGTCATCACCAAGCAGCCGGTCAAGCACGAATTCACAGCCAGGGTAAAAAAAGGCTGGCAGGATGCGGGCGGCGAAGATGCCAGCGTCTATTGGCGCGAGAGACTGGATAACGGCTTCGGTGTCGTGGTCGGCTACGGCCGGCAGAACCGCGACAGCTATGTGAACGACTATGTCGTCAGAACTCCGGTCGCCGGAGCGCCCGGCACGCCGGTGAGCGGGGCACTGCCGATCGCCACCCGCGACGGCGCATCCGCCTGGCTGGTCGGCGACAAGGGGGCGGCGCCGTGGGACTCGACCAATGCGACGGCCAGGCTGTTCTATTTCCTGAACGAGCGCGACAAGCTGTATGCCGGCATCGCCCGCCAGAACATCGACCAGGGCTACACGCATTTCAATACCTATCTCCGGGATGCCACGGGGGCGCCGGTGTCGGGCGGCACGCTGGATATCAACGGCGAGCGCGTCACCTTGAGCGAGTCCAACTTCGTCAATAATTCGCCGCTGCATGAAGCGGCGACGCGATATTTCGCCGGCTATGACGGAACCGCGGGCGAGGGATTTTTATTGAAGGTCGATCTCGCCCGCATCGACCGGGCCTACAGTTTCACCCAGGCAGGGACGACCTCCACCTGGTCCGGCGGGGCGGGCACGCTGACGGATACCCCGAACAGCGGTGTCGATGCCGCGCTGCAGTTGAGTTTTCCGGCGGGGTTGCGGCATTTCTGGGTGACCGGGCTGGCCTTGCATCGGGACTATGCGAACCAGCAATCCTATGCGCTGAGCGATTGGCGCAACCCCGATTCGCGCGTTTCGCTGAACGGCGGTTACCGCGGCGATTCGATGACGACTGCGGTCTTCGTGCAGGACGAGATCCAGATGGCTGAGGCGTTGCGCGTGTATCTGGGCGGACGGCTGGATCGCTGGGAGACCCGCGGTGACAACTTCAGGAACACCGCACCGGCCGGTGCCACGGTGTTCCCCGCGCGCAGCGTTGCCGCATTCAGCCCGAAACTGTCCGCCGTCTATCAGGCAAACGAATCCGCCACGCTGCGCGCCTCCTTCGGCCGTTCCTTCCGCGCGCCGACCAACGAGGACATGTATACGACCTCGACCGTCAACGGCCTCACCACCCAGGGCGACCCCAACCTGCAGCCCGAGCGCGGCACGACATGGGAAATCGGCGGTGAGATGCGGGGCGGCGGTAACACCAGAGCGACGGCGACCCTGTTCGAGAACCGCCTCAGCAACCTGATCTACCTGAAGCAGATCACGCCCCTGGTGCTGTCGCAACGCATCAACGCCGCCAGCGCGAAGGTGCGCGGCATCGAACTGGCTGCGACGACCGGATTGACCGAGTGGCTGGCGCTGGAGGCGAACTATGCCTATATCGAATCGCGCATGCTGGAGAACAGCGCCGACCCGTTGAGCGTCGGCAAGCGGCTGACCGATTCGCCGAAGAACATCGGCGGTCTTGCCATGACCGCACGGCGGGGAGCATGGTCGGGCAGGCTGGCTGCGCGTTATGTCAGCCATATCTTCGCGACGGCGCGCAACACCGATGTGGTCGAGGGCGTGCCGACCAGTTACGACTCTTACACCCTGGTCGATGCCAAAGCGGGTTACGCGTTTTCCGGCAAAGTGCAGGGCAATCTCGCCATCAACAACCTGTTCGACAGGAAGGTGTATTCCTACTTTCTGATGCCGGGACGCAATCTGGTTGCCGAGCTCGTGTTTTCTTTTTGATGAACATGCCGAAGATGAACACGGCCAGAGTAATAAGGAGATGTGATGCAGGTCGATGGATCGATCAGATAACCTTCTTCATCCGTATCCGGCATTTGTACCGTTTCTTACACTCCCGACCCTACCAATATGCCAAGCAAACTCTGGAATAGTTTTACCGCCGCCCCGCACCGCGTCATGTTCTTCGGCGGCGCCCTGCAAACCGTTGCCGTCATGCTGTGGTGGCTCTACGAGCTGGTCACGCGCTTTGGCATCGCCGGGCAGCCCGCGTCGTGGGCCATCATCCCCAGTGCCGCGCATGCGTACCTGATGATCTACGGACTGTTTCCGTTCTTCATGTTCGGTTTCCTGATGACGGTTTTTCCGCGCTGGATGGGGAGCCCGGAAATTCCGGCCCGGCATTTCCTGCCCGCGTTCCTGTTGCTCATGCCGGGGGCCGCCGGTTTCTATGTCGGCCTGTTTGCCGGTACCGGCATTCTGGCAGTCGCAGTCGCAAGCACCCTGGCCGGTTGGGGAACTGCGCTCTACGCCTTGTGGCGGGTCCTGCGCGATACAAAACATCCCGACAAGCGCCACCCGACCATCATTTTTATCGCACTCGGCCTGGGTTGGTTCAGTCTTGCCGCCTACCTGGTCTGGCTATTGAACGACAACGACATTTATCTGCGCGTCGCGATCCAGGGCGGGTTATGGCTGTTTCTGCTGCCGGTTTTCGCGAGCGTCGCGCACCGCATGCTGCCCTTCTTCACCAGCAGCGCACTGCCCCAGTTTATCGTCCGGCGTCCGGACTGGCCGTGGTGGATCATGCTGGCGGGCAGCGTAACGCACACACTGCTGCAACTTTTATACGCAAGCAATTGGCTGTGGGCAAGCGACTTCCCCATGGCTTTTGCAGCGCTGTATTTGTCCTATGCTTGGGGACTGCATCGCAGTTTGCGCATACCCCTGCTCGGTGTTTTGCACATCGGTTTTGCCTGGATGGGCATTGCCATGCTGATGTTCGGCATCCAGAGTCTGATGCCTGTTATCAGTGGCAGCGCCATCCTGAATTGGGGACTCGCACCGCTGCACGCTCTCACCATCGGCTGCTTCGCCACATTGCTGATCGGTCTGGGCACGCGCGTGACGCTCGGTCACTCCGGCCTGCCGATGCGGGTGGATAAACCAGTCCAACTGATGTTCCTGGGGATGCAGCTTGTTGCCCTGTTGCGCGTGCTGGCGGACATGCTGCCCATACAAGCCAATTCCTGGCTGTATGTTGCTGCCGCGGCACTCTGGTTGGCCTGTTTTTCTCCCTGGGTGTTGCGCTATTTGCCGGTGTATCTGCGGCCGCGGGTGGATGGACAGGCGGGATAAAGCAAAACTACTCTCCGGCCTTGGCCCGGATATTTCATGAGGCAGTTTTGGCAGGAGCCCGGCTTGCCGGGCGATCTTCCGCATAAACCTTATCGCGCAACAAGTTGCGCTCCTACGGACTAAATAGCCATGCGGATTTCGGCGATTCCCGGAGGAAGTTGGTGAAATATCCGGGTTAGTGCAGTTTCAGCGCTTGGGCGGTGTGAGGTCGGCGTTGCGGAAGATGAAATCGCCGCGTTTGCGGTCGGAGAAGTAGTGTTCCAGCGTGTAGCGAATCGGCCGGAAGGCCAGCGTGTCCCAGGGGATTTCGTTTTCGCCGAAGAGCTCGACTTCCAGGCTCTCCACCCCCGGCGAAAAATCCAGGTTCAGCAGTGTGGCGCGGTACAGCAGTTGCACCTGGTTGATATAGGGCAGGTTGTACATCGCATACAGGTCGTGCACCTCGATATCGGCATTCGCTTCTTCCATGGTTTCGCGCGCGGCGGCCTGGGCGGTGGTTTCGCCGTTTTCCATGAATCCGGCCGGGAGCGTCCACAGGCCGCTGCGCGGTTCGATGGCGCGGCGGCAGAGCAGGATGCGACCGTCTTTCCATTCGGGGATGGCGCCGACAATGAGTTTGGGGTTCTGGTAATGGATGGTGCCGCACACGGTACAGACATGGCGCTCGCGGTGATCGTCCTGTGGCAGGGACAGTTCAACGGGGGCTCCGCATTCCGGGCAGAACTTCATGCGCCTAGCTCCAGAATTGCCACCAGGGCGCTTTGCTTGGCATCTCCCGCTCGACCGGCTTGATCCCGTCCTTGGCCGCGTTGAGGTTGAGCACGCGCTGGGCATCCTTGCTCAGATCCTTCATGCCCATTGCGTCATAGGCTTGCACCATGATCTGCAAGGCATCGCGCGTTTGCGGCGTTTGCGGGAAATCGGTCAGCACGCTTTTGGCGCGGTTTACCGCAGCAACATAGGCGCCGCGGCGCAGGTAATAACTGGCCACATGGATATCGGAACTGGCCAGCGTATTGAGCAGGTATTGCATGCGCAACCTGGCGTCCGGCGTGTATTTGCTGTCCGGGAAGCGCGCGACCAGCTCCTTGAAGGAGTCGAACGATTCGCGCAACGCGGTCGGATCCCTTTCCGCGGGATCCTGCTTGAAGAACGTGCCGAGCAGGCTGTTGATGTTCTCGTTGAAGTTGATGAGTCCCTTGAGGTAGAACATGTAGTCGAGGTTGGGACTGTTCGGATACTGCTTGATGAAACGATCCACGGCGGCAAGCGCGGGTGCCGGTTCGCTGTGCTTGTAATAGGCGTAGGCAATCTCCATTTGCGACTGCTGCGCGTGGCGCCCGTAGGGGTAACGCGATTGCAGCGTTTCAAACTGCTGGATCGCTTTTTCGTAGCTGCGATCCTCCATCGAAGCCTTGGCCTGGGTGTACAACTCTTCGGCCGAGGCGTTATTTTCCTCTTTATTGGGATCGGTGCTGCAAGCAACTAACGAGAGCAGGAGGAAAACGGCTAAACTATGGCGCATGATGGAACCCGAAGAAGATTTTCCCGATTATAGCAAAGACGACGACGCTGCCGACCTGCTTGAGATGAAGGTGCCGAAGGAGTACGGCGGGCTGCGCCTCGACCATGCCCTGGTCAAACTGCTCCCCGAGTATTCGCGCAGCCGCCTGCAGGACTGGGTAGAACAGGGCCTGGTCACGCTCAACGGCCAGCCCGCCACCGTCAAGCAGAAGGTGTGGGGCGGCGAGACCGTCTGCGTCCTGCCGCAGATCCACCCCTCCGAACAGCCTTATCTGGCCGAGGACATCCCGCTGGACATCGTCTTTGAGGACGATGCCATCATCGTCATCGACAAGCCGGTCGGGCTGGTGGTGCATCCCGGCAGCGGCAACTGGGAGGGCACGCTGCTCAACGCGCTGTTGCACCACGCGCCGCAACTGGCGAACGTGCCGCGCGCGGGCATCGTGCACCGCCTCGACAAGGATACCAGCGGCCTGATGGTGGTCGCCAAGACGCTGGTCGCGCAGACCGCGCTGGTGCGGCAGATGCAGGCGCGCAGCGTGAAGCGCGAATACCTCGCGCTGGTGTGGGGCGAACTCGACCGCAACTACACCATCAACGTCCCCATCGGCCGCCATCCCACTCAAAGGGTGAAAATGGCCACGACCGAAAGCGGCAAGGAAGCGGTCACGCATGTCGGCATCGAGGAGCGCTTCCCTTATTGCACCCTGGTGCGCTGCCGCCTGGAAACCGGCCGCACCCACCAGATCCGCGTGCACATGACCCACATCGGCCACCCGCTGGTGGGCGACAGCGTCTATCAGCGCGGCACGCAGAAATGTCCGCAGCCCCTACTGCGCGAACTGCTGAACGGCTTCCCGCGTCAGGCGCTGCATGCCACCCAACTCGCGCTGGATCATCCCGTCACCGGCGAACGCATGGAGTTCCACTCCCCGCTGCCGGATGACATGGAAGAACTGCTGGAACAGATCGACGAGGCGAGCGATGTCGTTGAATGAGACCTTCATCTACCCGGAATGGCCGGCACCGGCCAACGTAAAAGCATTGCAGACCACGCGCCTGGGCGGCATCAGCGCCGCGCCCTACGACGCATTCAACCTCGGCCTGCATGTCGGCGATGATCCGGTGCGCGTGAACCGCAACCGCCAGATGCTGGCGCCGTTCATGCCGAGCGAACCGGTGTGGATGGAACAGGTGCATGGCGTCGAGGTGGCGAACGCCGACGCCGCGGCCTGCCGCGTCGTGGCCGACGCCAGCGTTGCGAAGCAGCGCGGCTCTGTATGCGTGATCATGACTGCGGATTGCCTGCCCGTGCTGCTGTGCGACGAGGACGGCAGCGTGGTTGCCGCTGCACATGCCGGCTGGAAAGGCCTCGCGGCAGGCGTGATCGAAGCCACCGTGAAAGAGATGGGCGTCGCGCCGCAGAAACTGATGGCCTGGCTCGGCCCGACCATCGGGCCGCATGCCTTCGAAGTCGGCGAAGATGTGCGCGCGGCATTCATGGCGCACGATGCCAGTGCGGCTGCCGCCTTCGTCCCGCTGGCTGCCGAGGGCAAATACCGCGCCGACATGGTCCGGCTGGCGCGCCAGCGCCTGAATGCGCTGGGCATCAGCCGCATCTACGGCGGCACCTTCTGCACCTTTCACCAGAAAGACAAGTTCTATTCCTACCGCCGCGACGGCGTGACCGGCCGCATGGGCACATTTATTTGGCTGGAGTAGGTCGAATCAAGCCGGAGCAGTGGTTGCGGCGAATTTGACCAAATCGACAAGGACGAAGAATCCGGCACCAGAATCTCTACTCCGAGCAGGAGTTCAAGGGTGGGAATCATGGAGTTGAGAATTGTGTGAAGCTACAGATCGATCCTGTCGACGGTGCGTCAGTATTCGCTAAATTTGCGACAGAGTGCACATTGAAATCCATCAGCTATAGCTGGTAGGGATGCTGTTAGTAGGGGATTTGTCTTGGCATGCTGTTTGCTGTCAAGTTTACCTATGTGACTGAAATGAAAATAACTGTGGGGAATTTCTGCACATTAATTTGTTTTGAATAATAAATAATTAGATTGTCCAGTCTTGAATTCGGGGAGATTCAGATGAGTTATTCGGGGGAGGATGTACTCAAGCTCGTGGGCATGACCTACGACGCCGCACTGGATGAGAGCAAGTGGGAATCATTCATCACAGCGTTTGCCAATGCAGTGGACGGAAAATCCGCATTGCTGTGCTCGGTTGATTATGACGCAGGCAAGGCCAGTTTTAATGCCAGCTATGGCTTTGACCCTGTTTTGCATGAGTCCTATGTCAACCACTTTGTGCATCTTGATTATTTCGCCACGTTCTTCAACACAGTGCCATTAAACACTGTGGAGACCACCGAAAATTCCAAATTTGCGCTCATCCCCTCCGCGCGGAAAAAGACCGAGTTCTACAACGATTACCTGCGGGCTTCCGACTCGGAATATGCGATGGGCGCCGCGGTGATCCGCGATGGCAATCACATGGTGCAGTTTTCTGCGCTACGAGGAAGAAGTGCCACCGGGTTCGACGCAGATCAAATGAACCTGATGAGTCTGCTTTCCCCGCATGTCGCACGTGCTGTACAAGTACATCGCAAGATACATAGCATCACCGTGGAAAAAGAATGGGCACTCGGTGCTCTGGATCAACTGCGCTTGAGCGTGATCCTGACGAACATTAGCGGCACGCCGCTGTTTGCCAATCGTGCGGCGGAAGTGCTGTTGGCCGAGGGATATGGAATTGGCACGCGTCAAGGGAAGCTGATCTTGTCAAATCTATCGGAGACTGCCCGGCTCTACAAACTGATCGACGATGCTGCCAAAGGCGTACCCGGATCCACCTGGGGCGGCGACATGCGTATCGCCTTGCCCGGTGGGGAATGCCTTCACTGCGTGGTGACGCCGATTCCGCTCGAATTCACAGCGCGCTGGAATATCGGGTTGGCCTCGGGGTGTGTCGCGGTGTTTCTTTCCAAGCCGGGCGGCCTGCAATTACCACCGCAACGGTTGGCTGAAATGTATGGCCTGACCCCGGCAGAAGGAAGGCTTGCCGGGAGGTTGGCCGCACTCAGGAATGTGCTACAGGCGGCAGACGATCTGTGCATCTCCGTCCATACTGCACGCAGTCAGTTGAAATCCATCTTTGCCAAGACCGGTGTGCAAAGTCAGTCCGAGTTGCTCGTGCTGTTGGCCACCGGCACGCTTGCTCATTGCCGCAGTGGAAAGAGCGTGTGATTGCGCTGTGGCTGACTGTTTGACGTTTACGCAAAACCGGTCGCGCCAAGATTATTTCCAGTTGCGGGCAAAGTGCGAAATGCCCTTCACCCAGTAACATGAAGGTATGACTTATGGGTAGTGCAAACGGGAGCTTGCAGTCGTCGAGGGTGGGGCGCTGGAGTCCGTGGTTCTGCTCCCCAAATGATCCAGTCTTGATGCCATCGATTGGGAAAACGCAGCTTTGTGAATTCAACCCAGATAGTTCATTAGAAAGAACCCGTCATTCCGGCGAAGGCCCACTACTGTCCGGAATAATTTCATACGAACAACCCTCCCTGCCGTGCAGCGAATTCAGTCATATTGTTTCTGCGTCGTCGGTAACGCTCGGCCTCGACGGCAGGGCGTTGAAACAGTGTGGCCCGGACTTCTGCCAGCAATATCCACAAGCTCCCGCCGTAGTTCTGGGCCTTGCGATAGATCGCCAGCAACAGATAAGTGATCAGCGCGGTGAGTATCTGGATACGTACCGAGTTTTCATTGCGTCCCAGGAAGCTCTTGATCTTCAGGTGTTGCTTGATCCATTTGAAGAATAGCTCAATGCCCCACCTATCCTTGTAACGTCGTGCAATAACCGATGCCTGGCTGACAAGGTCATTGGTCGCCAACAACAGCGGCTGGTCATGATCCGGTCGGGCTACAGTGACGCGCCGTAGCGGGGTCGTGTAATGATTTTTGCACCCGCCACGGGGATGTTTGTTGGCAAAGCGCACGATCTCGTCTTTGAGCACAATGCCCGCGTCCTTGTCGGAAATGGGGAGTGCGCGTTCCACGCTCAACGCCGCGTTGCGCTTGAAGCGGGTGACGAACCGGGCCTTTTGCTCGTTGATCTTGTACCACCAGTTGTAGTCGCAGTAGCCTTTGTCGAAGACATAGACCGCATTGGGTTCGATGGATAGCTGCCTGCCTTCGTCTATGTCGTTGACGTTGGGGGCGGTGATGCTGTGCCGGACGGGGATTGCTTCGTTGCCCGCGAAGAGCAGGTGCAGTTTGATGCCTTGGGTGTTGCGCGTGCTGTTCCCGCTCGTCCAGGCATCGAATCCCGGCCCTTTGAGGCTGATCGAGGATGAGTCGAGCAGGTACAGCAATTCTTCGCCCTCCCGGCGCAGACTGCGGCTGGCGCTGGACATCAGGAGCTTGGCGGTGTCGGCGAAAACTTCTGTCTTGCGCTTACTGTTGGCATCCGACAATGTCGAGCGCTTGATCGGTGTGGCGCCCAAGTGATAGTGCTGTGTGTGTTGGCTGTTGAATCCCGTTTCAAGCACTCGCAGGCTGCTCGCGCCGGACATTTGCGCGTAAACCATGGCAATCAGTTGATCCCAGCAGCCAAACCCCTTGCTGTGCTTGTCTGCTTGGTGGGTTTGTACGACCCGGTCGAATGTGCCTCGCGGAAGTGCTTTCATAATTTGTTGGAATCGGCTTATCCTATACATGTTGCAGTCTCGGTTGTTGAGTTGGCGCTCTGGGTTTTATCCCATTCAACCTTGTACTGCAACGCTCTCAACGACACACATAAAATTTATTCCGGACAGCAGTGGGCGAAGGCCGGAATCCAGTTGATAAACAAATTCCCACGCAAGTGGGACAACTTCCGGATTTTGTCTGCTTCGCAGTATATTTTTTATCGCTGGATTCCGGCCTTCGCCGGAATGACGGCCTAATGGACGATCTGGGTTCAATGCTATTTTGGAAGCCACTGCGCTACGACGGTAGGTAGCGTCTCTCGGAACTCTGTTTCGAATTCCGTTCACTTCGCATCAAATGCATGCATGTTTCATTCGCCTGCGGTGGAATCCTCGCAGCAGGCTTGCCGCAGATGCCGCCCATCGGGATTTCGATGAGTGCGCACTGATCGATTTCCGGGTATTCCACCAGTGCGGCTACATCATCAGCGCCATCAGCAAGGTGCGCCTGTCGATGCGGTGGCAACAATCTCCTCCGGAAAGACAGGAGGATTTGATCGGATATACCTCATTTGAGGGATGCGGGGCTGAATTCAGTCCTCTTACTATCCGGCTTCCACAAATAAAGGGGGGAACCAACATGAAATCGATCAGATTAATCCTGGCTGTAGTATTCAGCCTATTCCTGGCCGCATGCGGCGGGGGCGGTGGCTCTAGCAGCGCCAATCCGCCTACGGCGATTACAAGCTACAGCATCTCCGGCACGGTAAGCGGTGCGACCGTTTCCGGCGTGACCGTAAACTTGACCGGTACCAGCACAGCCAGTACCACAACCGATGCAAGCGGAAATTACAGCTTCACCGCGCTTGCCAACGGCAGCTATACCGTCACACCATCCCAAACCGGCTTTACCTTCAACCAACTCAGCGCAGCGGTAACGGTGAGCGGTGCGAATGTGACAGGGACGAATTTCACGGCAACCGCAAACGCTGCACCCACTTACAGTCTTTCCGGCACGGTGGATGCGCTGACAGGGGTAACGCTGACATTGAGCGGCGGTGCAACAGCCACAACCAATTCAACTGCCGGTAGCTACACCTTCAGCGGCCTGGCCGACGCGACCAGTTGCACCGTCACGCCTTCTCTTGCGGGTTATACGTTCAGCCCCGCCAGTGCGACGGTTTTGATTGCTTCTGCCGACGGAACGGTGCCCAACTTTGTTGCAACGGCAAACCCTGTCACCTACAGCATTTCCGGCACGGTGAGCGGTGCTGTGACGCAAGGAGTCGCCGTGACTCTGACGGGCGCATCCACTTTAAACACGATTACTGCTGCTGACGGTAGTTATAGCTTCAGCGGATTGTCCAATGGCAGTTACAGTGTCGTCGCATCGTCGGCTGGTTATACCTTCAGCCCCAACGCCACCGCTGTTACATTGACTGGCGCAGATGTTGCCGGTACGAACTTCACTTCAAGCGTATCCGTTGTCCCGACCTACATTGTGTCCGGTGCGGTTACCGGGCCGTGGGTGGAGGGTTTGACCATTAATATGTCCGGCGATGCAATGGGCACGCGGACAACCAATGCAAGCGGGAACTATAGCTTTTCCAACTTGCCCGCCGGGTCTTACACCTTTACCGCCGGAACGCTGGCGGGGTATAGCTACACCACGGGGAGTGCAACCGTGACTACAGCGGACACCGCTGCCAGCGATATCGTGGCGACTTCATCGATTGCCTCGTACAGCATCACGGGTATGGTGTCTTATGCGGGTGCGAAGACAGGCGGGGTGACGGTGAATGTGGCAGTGGCGGGCACTGGCTTCACCCAGTGGAGTACGCATATTCCCGTTGGAACCGGCGCATACATTGTCCGCGGTTTACCGGTTGGGAATTATGATGTGACTGCGGAATTGGATGCGATCAGCAATGGCTCAGCCAATGCATCGAATCCGGTTGCGGCCTCTGTTCCAGTCACCATTGCGGCTGCGAATCTGACTGGTGTGAATCTGAGCCTCGCTGATCCGGCAACAGTGACGCCGACTACGCCGAGTTTCCAGCGCATATCGCCGGGAGACTCTTCGGCATTCGTGGTGTTCACGACTCCAGCAGCCTCCGGCAGGGAGATTGCAACTGCCTACAAGATTTATTGGGGCACGGATGCTGCGACGGCGACCGTGGGCGGCGGTTCTCAGACGATTCCTGCTCAGGGTTCGAACGATGGCGGGATTGCATACATTCCCGGTTTGACCAACGGCAGCGTGTTGTATTTCAAGATCAGCGCTCTGGTGGATGCAGTTGAGAGCGCACCGTCTGCGGTTTCAGGGGCAAAGACCATCAACCCGACCAGCGGAGGCATCACCGTAACGGGTACGGTGACATACGGCGGCACTGCCACCGGGCCATTGCTGGTGGGGCTATTCAATACGGCCACTGCCTCAGTGTATTACAGCCTCATTCCAACGCCTTCCAGCCCACAGGCATTTAGTGTGGCCGGTCTGCCTGCCGGTACTTACGGCCACTTCGCCGTGGTCGACAATAACGGCAACGGTGTTCCGGATGGCGGGGATATCACCAACACGAATGGCAGTGCGGCGCAAATTGCCGTGACGGCCGATGTAACGAGCAACATCACGCTGTCCGCCGCCGACTCGACGCAAACCGTTACGACGGATTACGACGCTCAATGGCTGCAATACTCCCTCAAGCCGGTATCCGTTGATGGCGTCAAACATGTGGTCAAGATAACCATGGTCTATGGGCCCAATGTGGCTGTGCCGTTCGATACCGCCGCCAGGAATGGCAGCGATGGCTGGGTTAATCTGGCCGCAACCCCCGTAGTGGGCGACAGCTATGGCTTCATGGTCTATTACGCCGATGGTTCAAGCCAGCTTGTGACCAAGAGCGTGACCGGGGTGCTGGGTGCAAACAGCGCGGCAACGGGGTTGGCGACGAGTGCGGTCGCGCCTGGTGCGACTGCAACCGCGCCGCAGTTTAGCTGGACGGCTCCCGCAACCCCGCCTGTTGCCTATACCTACAGCCTGTGGCTCTCCGGGCCAGGCGTAACTTGGTATATGGACATGCCGAGCAGTCAACTCAGTGTGCTGTACAACGCAAACGGGGCTGCCACTGCAGCGGGCCTGTCGACCGGAGTCAATGCCTGGGAAATTCATGTGAAGGACAGCTTCGGAAATACTGCGCGTTCCGTCACATCGAGCTACTAGAAACCCGACTGATTGATCTGGTGCAAACAGGGGGCCTTCGGGTCCCTTGTTTTTTTTGGGCCACTCAAATCCGGCGAACGGAAACACCAATCGGGTTAAACTGCTGCCGGTTGGCAATTCATCGTATCCGGATATCCATGCAAGACATCACCAAGACCCAACGCAAAGTCGTCCTCGCCGCCTGTTTCGGCACCTTCCTCGAATGGTATGACTTCCTCACCTTCGCCTCGTTGGCCACCTATTTCAGCGTGCTGTTCTTCCCGCCGGAGAATCCGACCGCAGCGTTGTTGATGAGTCTGGCCACCTTCGGCGTCGGCATGGTGGTGCGGCCATTGGGTTCGGCGCTGTTTGGCAATCTGGCGGACAGGTTCGGGCGGCGACCAATCTTCATCGCGACCATTTCGCTGATGGGTATTACCACCTTTCTGGTCGGCCTGTTGCCGACCTACGCGCAGATCGGCATCGCCGCACCCTTGCTGCTGCTGTTGCTGCGCCTGTTGCAGGGGTTTGCGGTGGGCGGCGAGATCGGCGGCGTGGCGGTTTATCTCACCGAACATGCGCCGCACGGCAAACGCGGCGTGTACACCAGCGTGCTGCAACTGATGGGGCCGCTGGGCATCATGGTTTCCACTTTCCAGATCGTGCTGCTGCACATGTTCCTGGATGACCCGGCGTTCAACGAGTGGGGCTGGCGCATTCCGTTCCTGTTCTCGGCTGTGCTGCTGTTCGTCTCGATCAAGACGCGCATGAGCCTGGAAGAGTCGCCGGTGTTCCGCCAGTTACAGGCCGAGGGGGCGGTATCCAAGGCGCCGCTGCGCGAATGCCTGCGCGACCGGCACACGCTGGGACGTATGGCGCTGCTGTTCTTCTGCATTTCGGCGGGCGGTTCGCTGCTGTTCTTCTCGTCGCAGGTGTATGCCAACGTGTTCCTGAAAAGCGTGGTGCGGCTGGATGCGCAACTGGCCAGCACGCTGGTGATGACCAGCACCCTGCTGCTGTTTCCGCTCACCATCTTCTGCGGCTGGCTGTCGGACAAAGTCGGGCGCAGGCCTGTCTTGCTGGCCGGCCTGATTCTGGGGGCCATCACCATCCTGCCCGTATTCAAGGCCCTGCAACATTACGGCAATCCGGCGCAGGAGCGCTTCAACCGCGATGTCGTCGTCGCGCTGTACGGAACGGACTGCAATTACAGCCCGTTCCGCAAAGCGGCCAACGATTGCGAACGCAACCAGGAATTCCTCACCAGGAATGGCGTGTCCTACACCTTGCAGGCGCAACCAAGCGGTCGGAATGTCATGGTAAATCTGGTGGGTAATACCGAGGTCGCCGGTTTCCAGCCGGCCGAACTGACCGGCCAACTGAAAGCGCAGGGCTGGGTGGAAAAAGCGGACAGCGCCCAGGTGAACCGCCTCATGCTGTTCCTGCTGCTGATCGTGCCGGTCGTTGCCGTGGCGCTCATCACCGGCCCGCAGACGGCGGTGCTCGCGGAGTTGTTCACCGCGCGCACGCGCTACTCCGCCGCCGCCGTGCCGCATAACCTGAGCGCGGGCTGGATCGGCGGGCTGTCGCCGTTCATGGTCACGCTGCTGTCGGTGCAGGCGGGCGACGCGCTGGCGGGATTGTGGTATCCGGTGGGCATGCTGATCCTGGCTTCCGTGGTCGGCCTGCTGTTCCTGCCCGAGACGCGCGACGTGCATCTGGGGCATTAAAACCCCGCGCGCCGGGATTCCTGTTGCCGGACTCCCGGAATTCGGCCTCAAGTTTTTCTCCATGTTGTCGTCATAGATATGCACGCCGCATTTTCCGAATGTCGGCGGTTCCCTTTGGAGAGAAAGATGGCTAACTGGTACAACGCCCTCAGCATACGCTGGAAGCTGCAGTTCGGCTTCTTCATGGTGACGATGGTCACCACCGTCTACAACCGGCTGCTGGCCTCGCACGAACTGGGGCAGATGGTCGAAATTGCGCGCAAGGACGGGGTTGCCCGGCAGGTCATCGACAAGCTGGTGCAGAATCACGATGCCTATGTCTTCAATTCGTTCTGGGAATCCGGGCTGGAGTTCATGCTGCAATTCGTGCTCATCGGCTTCGTCGCCAGCCTGTTCGTCAAGCCCATCCAGGCGCTGCGCCATGCCTTGAAGGAAGTGGAGAAGGGCGACCTGACCAAGGGAGTGGCACACCGCTCGCGCGACGAGATCGGGGAGTTGGAACAAAGCTTCAACGACATGCTGTCCAAGCTCAACCACATCATGCGCGAAGTGAACGAGAGCGGAAAGGAAATGGAGCAATCGGCGTTCCAGATCGCCAAGATTTCGCACGAGATCGCCGAAGTGGGGCGCAAGGAACAAAGCCGCTCGGAAGAGGTGAACAGCGCCACTCAACAACTGCACCAGATTTCGGAAAGCGTGCAGGCGCAGGCGACGGAGGCCACCGTCAGGGCGCATCAGACCGAGTCGCAGGCGCGCGAGGGAATCAACATCGTGCAAAAGAACATCTCCGAGATGGAAAACACGGTGCAGGAAGTGAACCAGGCGGCGACCAAAATTTCCGAACTGGCGAAATCGGCGGGGCAGATCCACGACATCATCACCACCATCCAGACCATTGCCGAACAGACCAACCTGCTGGCGCTGAACGCCGCGATTGAAGCCGCCCGGGCGGGCGAGCAGGGGCGCGGATTTGCCGTGGTGGCGGACGAAGTGCGCAAACTGGCGGAACGCACCACGCTTTCGGCGGGCGAGATTTCGCGCATCATCGGCCAGTTGGGCGGCAAGGTGCATGAGGTGACCGAATCGATGAACGTGGTGGTGGAGAAAGTGCACGACAACCAGAAGCTGGCGGGCGAGACGGCCACGGTGATCGAGCGCATTTCGGTGGATATTGCAGAAACGGCCAGCGCGAACAGCGGCATCTCCGAGGCGAGTGGCGCGCAGATAAACAACGTGGACGTGCTCAAGTCCACGCTGCAGGGCCTTTTCTCGACGCTGCACGAAAGCTCGGACAAGGTCGAAACCACGGCCATCATCGGCGATGGGCTGCACAAGGTCACCGGCAAGCTGAACCATTTGATGACGGATTTCACCTTCGATCATTCGAGTGTGACCGAAACGGCACAGCACGAAAAACGCTCGTTCCCGCGCGCCTCGAACCGCCTGCTGGTGCATGTGACCCAGGGGGAAACCGAGGTGGAATGCTCCAGCCTGGATTTCAGCATGGCGGGCATTCGCCTGATGATGAGCAAGGAACTGGACAAGAACGCGCCGATCGCGATGGAACTGTTCCTGCCGCAGGAAAATTTGCAGAAGTATGAAGAACAGCATCCGGTCAGGCTGCAGGGCAAGATCGGCTGGCAGCGCACGGAGCAGGGCAAACACGTGTGCGGCGTTGCCTTCGGGCAGTTGTCGGAAGAGGCGGCGAAGCGCTTGCGCGAGTGTTTCAGGTACTACAACAAGGAAGCGGAGTTCGGCGCACGCAAGTGAATACTGGGTATAATTCCCGCCCTTTCTTCAATCCGGTTTTTGCATGAGCGTCTTCGCGTGGATCGTCTCCGCCAGTTTCCTGGGCGGCCTGTTGAGCGTGCTGGCGGCGGCGCTGTTCGCCCTCAATGCGAACACCCGCTGGATCGGCATGCTGGTGAGCTATGCCATCGGCGCGCTGCTGGGCGCCGTCTTTCTGGACATCCTGCCCGAAGCGATCCGCCTGACCCCCAATGTGGCCATGGTGAGCGGCACGGTGCTGCTCGGCATCCTGCTGTTCTTCACGCTGGAAAAGGTGCTGATCTGGCGCCACTGCCACCGCGAAAATTGCGATGCGCACGATCCGCACGAGCATGGCGCGGGCGACTATGGACGCAGCGGCACGATGGTCATCGTGGGCGACACCTTCCACAATTTCGTCGACGGCGTGATCATCGCCGCCGCTTTTATCACCGACGTCCATCTCGGCCTGGCTACCTCCGTCGCAATCATCGCGCACGAAATCCCGCAGGAAGTCGGCGACTTCGCCATCCTGTTGCATTCCGGCTACAGCAAGGCGCGCGCCTTCCAGCTCAACCTCATCTCCAGCTTTGCCACGCTGGTCGGCGGCATGCTCGGCTATGTCGCCTTGCAGGAAGTCCATGGCTGGACGCCCTACCTGCTGGCCCTGGCAGCCTCCAGCATGATCTATGTCGCCGTGGCCGACCTGATTCCCGGCCTGCACAAGCGCACCCGGATCAAGGACACCGTGCAGCAGGTCACGCTGATCGTCATTGGAATCGGCACGGTCGCCTTGCTCGGTTTCGTCGCGTCGGAATAAGGACGGTTTGCATATGACGACCGGGCATCTGAAGCGCTATGCATGGCTCTCCATTTCCGCCGCCATCGCCACCATCCTGCTCAAGGGAGTGGCCTGGTGGCTGACCGGCTCGGTCGGCCTGCTGTCCGATGCGCTGGAATCGTTCGTCAACCTGGCCGGGGCGCTGATGGCATTGGCGATGCTGTCCCTGGCGGGCACGCCGGCAGACGACCGCCATGCTTACGGCCACGGCAAAGCGGAATATTTCTCCAGCGCCTTCGAAGGTTTCCTCATCCTGCTGGCCGCCTTCAGCATTGCCTACACCGCGATCGAGCGCTGGCTGCATCCGCAAGCGCTGGAGGCCGTGGGCGTTGGCTTGCTGGTATCCGTCGTCGCCTCGGTCATCAACCTGCTGGCCGCGCGCCAACTGCTCAAGGCGGGACGCGAATTCAACTCGATCACGCTGGAAGCCGACGCCAAGCACCTGATGACCGATGTCTGGACCTCGGCCGGCGTCATCGCCGGCGTCGGGCTGGTCTGGGCCAGCGGCTGGTTGTGGCTGGATCCGGCGATTGCCTTGCTGGTGGCGGTGAATATCGTGTGGACGGGATGGCAACTGTTGAACCGATCCGCCTCCGGGTTGATGGACGAAGCGATTCCCGAGGAACAGATCGGGAATATCGAAAACGTGCTGGATAAATACCGCCGGCAAGGACTGGATTTCCACGCACTGCGCACGCGGCAGGCGGGTCGACAGGCGTTTATCACATTGCATGTGCTGGTTCCCGGCGAGTGGACGGTGCAGCGCGGGCATGACGTGGTAGAACAGATCGAGGCCGACATCCGCGCAGTGGTGCCGTTCAGTCACTTGACGACGCACCTGGAACCCATCGAAGACCCCTTGTCGCAGGTCGATGCGTCGCTGGAACGCAAGGAGGCTGGCAATTCTGGCCCCCCATGAATCAAACCGAAAAAGCAGTTGTCCACGAAATACACGAAAAAGCACGAAAGACCCCATGCGTCATTTCGCGTCTTTCGTGATTTTCGCGGATAAAGGTTTTTGATTAAGGATTTTCTTATGAGCAAAGCATCCCCCAAGATCGGATTCGTGTCGCTCGGCTGCCCCAAGGCGACCGTCGACGCCGAACACATACTCACCCGCATGCGCACCGAAGGCTACGAGATTACCCCGAGCTATCAGGAGGCCGACCTCGTGGTAGTCAACACCTGCGGCTTCATCGACAGCGCGGTGGCGGAATCGCTGGAGGCCATCGGCGAGGCGCTGCAGGAAAACGGTAAGGTCATCGTCACCGGCTGCCTCGGCGCCAAGGGCGATATCGTGCAGAAAACCCACCCCAAGGTGCTCGCCGTCACCGGCCCGCATGCGACCGAAGAGGTGATGGACGCGGTGCACCAGCACCTGCCCCGACTGCACGATCCCTACACCGACCTCGTGCCGCCGCAGGGCGTGCGCCTGACGCCGCAGCATTTCGCCTACCTGAAAATTTCCGAAGGCTGCAACCATCGTTGCTCCTTCTGCATCATTCCCGCGCTGCGCGGCGACCTGGTGAGCCGTCCGGTGGGCGAAGTGATGCTGGAGGCGGAAAAACTGGTGGCGTCCGGCGTGAAGGAACTGCTGGTGATTTCGCAGGACACCTCGGCCTACGGCGTGGACGTGAAATACCGCACCGGTTTCTGGGGCGGCAGGCCGCTCAGGACGCGCATGTCCGAACTGGCCGGCGCGCTCGGCAGCCTGGGTGTGTGGACGCGCCTGCACTACGTCTATCCGTACCCGAGCGTGGACGAAGTGATCCCGCTGATGGACGAGGGCAAGATACTGCCGTACCTCGACATCCCGTTCCAGCACGCCAACGAGCGCATCCTCAAATTGATGAAGCGCCCGGCCAGCAGCGAGAACGTGCTCAAGCGCATCGAGCAATGGCGCAAGGTGTGCCCGGACATCGTGCTGCGCAGCACCTTCATCGTCGGTTTTCCCGGAGAGACGGAGGAAGAATTCGAGGAACTGCTCGACTTCATCGAAGAGGCGCAACTGGATCGCGTCGGCGCATTCAAATATTCGCCGATCGAAGGCGCGGCGGCGAATGCGCTGCCGGACCATGTCGATCCGCACGAGCAGGAAGACCGTCTGGCGCGCCTCATGTACCTGCAGGAAGAAATCAGCGCCGAAAAGCTGGCGCGCAAAGTCGGCCAGACTTTGCAGGTGCTGGTGGACGACGTGGACGAGGAAGGCTCGGTCGCGCGCAGCGCCGCCGATGCGCCCGAGATCGACGGATTGGTGTACATCAACGGCGAAGCGCTGGAAGTGGGCGAGTTCGTTACGGTGAAGATCACCGACTCCGACGAGCATGATCTGTGGGGAGAGCTTGTCGGGCAATGAGTGAAGTTTTATGCAGGGTGCGCTTGCGCACCAGCGTGCCCGGTGCGCAAGCGCACCCTACGAAATTCTAAAAGCAATAAACCTTAGCCACAGAGACTACAGAGTACACAGAGAATGTTGGCTGGGTTTCTCGGTGATCTCTGTGGTAAATGTTTTTGTGTATTTTGCGGATGTTTCCATGAGCGAACCTAATCCCTGCATGTCCTGCGGCGCCTGTTGCGCCTATTTTCGTGTCTCGTTCTACTGGGGCGAATCCAGCGAAGCGCCGGGTGGTTTCGTTCCGAAGGAGTTGACCGAGCAGGTGCATCAGCACCTGTTGTGCATGAAAGGCACCAACAACTATCCGCCGCGCTGTGTCGCGCTGCGCGGGGAGGTCGGCACGGAAGTCTCCTGCTCCATCTACGAGAACCGTCCCACGCCGTGCCGCGAGTTCAACGAATACGAACTGGACGGCACCCCCAACATGCGCTGTTTCAAATTGCGCGGTGTCGTTCCACCAAGTCGTTGAATTAGGGAAGCGCTGATTTATTCGGTTTCGTCGTTCCGGCGAAGGCCGGAACCCGGTTAAATAAAGCACTGGATACCGGCCTTCGCCGGTATGACGAATAAATCAGCGCACCCTACAAAACACGTACTGCCTGCTACAATCCGGCCATGACTTTCTATGCCTTCATCGCCATCGGATTGGGAGCCGCCATCGGCGCCTGGCTGCGCTGGGGCCTGGGCCTTTGGCTTAATCCCGCCGTGGCGGAGTTACCCATGGGCACGCTGGCCGCCAACCTGGTTGGCGGTTATCTCATCGGTCTTGCGGTGGCTTTCTTCATGCAGCATCCCAGCGTGTCGCCGGAATGGCGGCTGTTCGTCATTACCGGTTTTCTCGGCGGACTCACCACCTTTTCCACTTTTTCGGCAGAGACCGTCACGCTGCTGTTGCGCGGGCAATATGCCTGGGGCACGGCCATTATCGTCGCGCATCTCGGCGGTTCGCTGTTGATGACGGTGCTGGGGATGCAGACATTCAAATGGGTACAAGCGGGAGGTTGATATGCAAAGCGTATACCTGAAATTCTATTTGACCGAAAAGCACCGCCACCACGGCAAGCTGCTGCAGGAGTGGTTGCTGGAGAAAGCCAAATCGCTGGGCGTGCCGGGCGGCTCGGTGTTTCGCGCGGTTGCCGGATACGGCAGGCACGGCCATCTGCACGAGGAAAGTTTTTTCGAGTTGGCCGGAGAATTGCCGGTGCAGGTCGAATTCGTGCTCGACGATAAACACGCCAACCAGTTGCTCGGCGTGATCACCGCCGAGGGGCTCAGCCTGCCTTACGTGCGTTATGCCGTCGAGGCAGGCACGACGGGCGCAATCAAGTAATTCAGTGAGGTAAACCCCCGGCTATGCCGGTGGACTCATTAGGTTTGACCTTTGCGGCAGTCATTAAAGAACGATAGGGCTATGCCGCATTGTTCCCTCCCCCATGCAGGGGGAGGGGTAGGGTGGGGGTAGAAACCAGGTGCGGAAATGTTCGTAATTTCTACCCCCATCCGTGCGTGTGTTGTTGGGGCGATAGCCCCTTACAACCACGGCCTACCCCTTGCGCGTGCAACCTTCCCCCTGCATGGGGGAAGGAGTTGAAGTTCCGCCGAAGGGGCTCACAAATTAACCCCGGGGGATAATTACTATTTCTTTTTGCCGCCCAGCAAAAGATTGATCTCGGCCTCGGCAGCAATCCAGTAGTCCATCGAACCCGCCTTGAAGCCGTTTTTCTCGGCAATGAAATAGGCGGCATCCTGAACCATGCGATAGCGTTGTTCCGGCGTGGGTGCCAGCACCTTGCCGGGTGCAGCCTTGGCGGGTGCTGAAGGTTTTTTGGCGGCTGCGGGTGCTGCGGGTTTTTTGGCGGTTGCCGTTTTGGTGGTCGCTGCCGTGACGGTCGTTTTTTTGGTGGCCACCTTGGCGGTGGCCGTTTTCTTTTTGGCTACGGGTTTGGCTGCGGGTTTGGTGGCGGCTGGTTTCTTCGCGGTGCTGGATTTGGATGTGGCCATGATGCGTACCTTTCAAAATCGAACCTCACCGGGTGAGGCATCCCATTTCCCTGCTGACTGATTTTAAACCTAATTGCATACGAACCGAAGTATCCGGTTCAATTGTTTCAAAGATAAAACACGCCACCCGGACAGGTTTGCGAAAGTTCGATGCGCGTCAACGTCGGCAACAGGTTTACGCCGGTGCCGATCTTCAATGCATCGGCCTGCTCCTTGAGTTCATCCAGGCTGATGCGTATGGGGTCGCCGGTTGCGGCCAGTGCGATCACGTTGCCGCTTTCGCTGGAAGGGAAGGCCAGGGCGCGCGTGTCGAACGCCTCGCGCATGCGATTGAGGCTGGGTTGGAAACCGCGACTGCGCCCGAGCAGGTTCACCGCGAGGATGCCGTTGTCGTTCATGCGCGCGCGGCACAACTGGTAGAACGGCAGCGTGTCCAGTGCGCCGGGGCGCGCATCCTCATCGAAGCCGTCCACCAGGATCAGGTCGTACTTCTGGCCGCTTTCGGCGACGAACTGCGCGCCGTCCGCGATCACGATATTCAACCGTTTCGGGTCTTCCGGCAGCTTGAAGAACTGCCGCGCTGCCGCCACCACGCGCGGCTCGATCTCCACGACCGTCAGGTGGGCCCGCGGATAATTGCGGTACAGGAATTTGGTGATCGACGCCGCCCCGAGGCCGATGAGCAGCACCTTGCGCGGGAAATGCGAGTCGTCGCGCATGAGCAGGCTCGCCATCATCTCGCGGGTGTAATCGAGCTCCAGATGCCACGGCCGCGCGATGCGCATGGCGCCTTGTATCCAGAGCGAACCGAAATGCAAATAGCGGACGCCAGCTTCTTCGCTGATATCGATGGGATAGGTCATTGTGCTGTATTGGAGGAAGGACGGGGTGAGGTCGGGAATAGTCTGGCGCTGGCAAAGCGCGCCAGCGCGAGCAGCAGTTCGACCAGCAGGAGAATGACCAGCGCAAAAGCCGCGCCGAATGCCAGCGCGTCCTGGTTCAGCGGCACGGCGTAGCTGTACTGTGCCAGCGCCTCGTCCAGAATTTCCTTGTCGCCGTGAAGAAATACGTGCAACGCCTTCTGCGGCAGGCTGGTGTTCAGCGCGGCCAGGTCGGCCTCGAAGCGCAGCTTGCGCTGCACCATCTTTTCGATGGCTGCGCCTTCTTCCTGAAAGGGCTTCTCGCCGCTGCTGCGATGCAGTTCGATCAGCTTGCCCATGTCGCCGTTGAAATATTTGGCGGCGATGTCCCGGAACGGCTGCAGATTGACGTTCACCTCGCGCAGGTGCGCATCCACGCGTTTCTGGTATTGATCCACGAAATTGGGAACCTGCAGCCCGATCAGGAGCGAGAGGCAGGCGACGACGACGATCAGGTAGCGGTATAGGATATTGCCCATGCGTTCAGTCCGGTGTCATGCGGTTCAGCAGCCAGCGCGCCCATTCGGTCAGCTCAGTCGCGCTCATGCCCAGCGTGGCCTGCTGTTTCGCCAGTTCGTCGCCAGCCGCACCGTGCAGGTACACCGCCAGCAGCAGTGCCTCGTCCGGGCTCAATCCCTGCGCCATGAAGGCGGCGATCATCCCGGCCAGCACATCGCCCATGCCCGCGGCGCTCATGCCGGGGTTGCCGGTCCAGTTGATGTAGAGCCTGGCTTCGCGCGTGGCGCAGAGGCTGCCGGCGCCTTTCAGCACCACGCTGCCGCCCAGTTTCTTCACCAGGCTCAGCGCCGACCGGTCGCGGTCGTTCTGGATGTCCCCGGTTTTGCAGCCCAGCAGGTGCGCGGCTTCGCCGGGGTGGGGGGTAAACACGGCCGGCGCCGTGCGCGTATGCAGCATGCCGCGCAGGTCGGGGCGCTGGGCGATCAGGTTGAGCGCATCCGCATCCAGCACCAGCGGCACATCGAGCAGCAGCGCGTCGTACAACACTTTTTGTGCGGCAGGGCTTTGCCCCAGGCCGCAACCGATTACCAGCACAGCTTTTGCGTAGGAGCCCGATTCATCGGGCGATCCATTTTTGGTCGTTTTCGCGCAATGAATTGCGCTCCTACCCGCATATTCAAGCGCCTCGCCCGCACTGTGCAGCATCAGTTCGGGACAGTGGGTATCCACGGCGGGTGCGTTGTCCGCCAGCATCCCGACATGCACGCAGCCTGCGCCCATCTTGAGGGCGGCACGTCCGGCCAGCAGCGCCGCGCCGACCATGCCGCTGGCGCCGCCGATGACCGTGACCGTGCCGAACATGCCTTTGTGGCTGTCCCTGGGCCGCGGCTTGAGGAAGGCGGCGACCAGCTTCCGGGTTATGGGGGTTGGCATGTGTTTTCCCTGAGTCTGAGAGTTTGGCTGCATTATAATTGCATCCTGTTTTCAACGCCCTTTATCAATGCCATGTTCCGCACTTCGATAGGTAAATCCGCCCTTTCCGCCTTCCGCCTCGAAAAACTGCGCACCGCGCTGCATGCCACCCAATCCGGCGTCGTCCTCGAAGACACCCGCCACTGCTATTTCATCGAACTTTCCGCCGACCTCTCGCCGCAGGAAGCCATCCTGCTGGACCGGCTGCTCGGGATCGACAAACACGCCGGGGAGCCGGCGAGCGCCTGCTCGGCGCAGACCCTGCTGGTGGTGCCGCGCCTCGGCACCATCTCGCCCTGGTCGTCCAAGGCCACCGACATCGCGCGCCATTGCGCGCTGCCGCAAGTCACCCGCATCGAACGCGGCGTGCTGTATTACCTGACAAACAAGTACGGCAAGCACCTGTCCGATGCCGAAAAGAAAGCCGTGCTGCCGTTGCTGCACGACCGCATGACCGAATCGGTGATTCCCGAAGTCACCGGCGTGCTGGAAAGGATTTTCGCCCACGGCACGCCGCAGCCGCTTGCCAGCGTGGACATCCTGGCGGGCGGCAACGCCGCGCTGGAAACTGCCAACCGCGAAATGGGCCTGGCCCTTTCCGCCGACGAGATCGACTATCTGGTGGAAAATTTCACCAAACTCAGGCGCAACCCAACCGACGTCGAACTGATGATGTTCGCGCAGGCCAACTCGGAGCATTGCCGCCACAAGATATTCAACGCCGACTGGATCATCGACGACGAACTGCAGGCCATCTCGCTGTTCGGCATGATCCGCAACACCCACCTGCTGCACCCGGAAGGCACGGTGGTGGCGTACTCCGACAATTCCTCGGTCATCGAAGGCGCCGAGATCGAGCGCTTTTACCCGCGTGCCGGCGGCGAGTACGCTTTCAGCAGGGAACTCACCCACACCCTGATGAAGGTGGAAACGCACAACCACCCGACCGCCATCGCGCCGTTTGCGGGCGCGGCCACGGGCAGCGGCGGCGAAATCCGCGACGAAGGCGCAACCGGCACCGGCTCCAAGCCCAAGGCGGGGTTGACCGGGTTCTCGGTTTCGAATTTGAATATTCCGGGATTTGTGCAGCCGTGGGAGAAATACGATCCCCTCCCTAACCCTGATGGAACTACTAGCCATTCGACTAGGCTGTCAAACAACGACAGCCAAGTCGCTGGTTATCCCCCGGTGGGAGAGGGGACTGGTTCGCTCCCCTCGCCCGCAGGCGGGAGAGGGGCTGGGGGAGGGGGTGAGACCTACGGCAAACCCTCCCGCATCGCCTCCGCCCTGCAAATCATGATCGACGGCCCGCTCGGCGGCGCCGCGTTCAACAACGAATTCGGCCGTCCCAACCTGACCGGCTATTTCCGCACCTTCGAAGAGCAGGTCAACGGCGAAGTGCGCGGCTACCACAAGCCCATCATGATCGCGGGCGGCGTCGGCAACATCAGCGCACCGCACACCCACAAGCATGAACTGCCGGATGGCGCGGTGCTGATCCAGTTGGGCGGCCCCGGCATGCTGATCGGCCTCGGCGGCGGCGCGGCATCCAGCATGGATACCGGCGCGAATGCCGAAAACCTCGACTTCGATTCGGTGCAGCGCGGCAACCCCGAGATGCAGCGCCGCGCGCAGGAAGTCATCGACCGTTGCTGGCAAATGGGCGACAACAACCCCATCCTCTCCATCCACGACGTCGGCGCGGGCGGCATTTCCAATGCGCTGCCGGAACTGGTGCACGGCGGCGGCAAGGGCGCCAAGTTCGAATTGCGCTCGGTGCCCTCCGAGGAGCGCGGCATGTCGCCGATGCAAATCTGGAGCAACGAAGCGCAGGAGCGTTATGTGCTGGCGATCCCGTTCGAGCGCGTCATGGAATTCAAGGAATTGTGCGACCGCGAGCGCTGCCCGTTCTCCGTGCTGGGCCATGCCATCAAGGAAGACCAGCTCATCGTGCATGACGAGGAATTCGGCAACAACGCAGTGGACATGCCGCTGTCCGTGCTGCTGGGCAAGCCGCCCAAAATGACGCGCAAGGTGCAGCGCGAAAAGGTATCGCTGCCGAAGTTCGACACCGGCAACATCGTGCTGAAAGAAGCCGTCGAGCGCGTACTGCGTTTGCCCTCCGTGGCCGACAAGACTTTCCTCATTTCCATCGGCGACCGCACCGTGGGCGGCCTGACCGCGCGCGACCAGATGGTCGGCCCGTGGCAGGTGCCGGTGGCCGACGTGGCCGTCACCCTGATGGGCTACAAAACCCATCTGGCCGAAGCCTTCGCCATGGGCGAACGCACGCCCATCGCCGTCATCAATGCACCCGCGTCCGGACGCATGGCCATCGGCGAGGCGATCACCAACATCGCTGCCGCGCGCATTGAAAAGATCGGCGACATCAAACTCTCCGCCAACTGGATGGCGGCCGCCGGCCACCACGGCGAAGACGCCGCGCTGTTCGACACCGTTGCAGCCGTGGGCATGGAACTGTGCCCGCGATTGGGCATCAGCATTCCGGTGGGCAAAGACTCGATGAGCATGAAGACAAGCTGGACAGAGCCCGCCGCTCAACCCCTTCCCCCAAGCAGGGGGAAGGTTGGGATGGGGGTTGAAGAGTCGGATATGAGCCAAACTTCTACCCCCTCCCTAACCACACCCGCAAGGGGTACGCCGGTGGGTACCCCGCCGCTTTGCGGCGACCCTTCCGCAGTCCCCCTGCAAGGGGGAGGGAATGGTACGTTGGTGAAGAAGGAAGTTATTGCGCCCCTGTCGCTCATCGTCACCGCCTTCGCCCCTTGCAGCGACGCGCGCAAGACACTTACCCCGCAACTCGCGGCCGACACCGACACCGTGGTGCTGCTGTTCGACCTCGGCGCAGGCAAGAACCGCCTCGGCGGATCGGCGCTGGCGCAGGTGTACAAGCAGGTCGGCAACGTTGCTCCGGATGTGGACGATGCCAGGAAGCTCAAGACCTTCTTCAACCTCATCCAGCACCTCAACGCGACCGGCAAACTGCTGGCGTATCACGACCGCTCCGACGGCGGCATGCTGGCGGCGCTGTGCGAAATGAGCTTTGCCTCGCACATCGGCCTCGACATCCGCCTGGACGAACTGAAGGGCGACGACCTCGCCGTGCTGTTCAACGAAGAACTGGGCGCATTGGTGCAAGTGCGCCGCGCCGACCTGGCCGACCTGTTCGTGCTGTGCGAAGAAGCGGGCTGTTCCAACGTGCATGAGGTGGCGCGCCTCAACACCAGCGGCACCATCGGCATTTCGCGCGGCAAGACGAAGTTGTACCCCTGCAAGGGGGAGGGAGTATGTTGTCCCGCCCCAAAATGGCCATCCTGCGCGAGCAGGGTGTGAACGGCCAGGTAGAGATGGCCGCCGCGTTCGACCGCGCCGGATTCGCCGCCGTCGATGTACACATGAGCGACATCATCAGCGGCCGTGTGAAGCTGGCCGACTTTAAAGGCTTCGTGGCCTGCGGCGGCTTCTCCTATGGCGACGTGCTGGGCGCGGGCGAGGGCTGGGCCAAATCCATCCTGTTCAATCCCAGGGCGCGCGATGAGTTCGAAGGATTTTTCAACCGGAGCGATACGTTTGCGTTAGGCGTGTGCAA
The DNA here is from genome assembly GCA_016235045.1 of Nitrosomonadales bacterium. Taxonomy (GTDB): domain Bacteria; phylum Pseudomonadota; class Gammaproteobacteria; order Burkholderiales; family Gallionellaceae; genus Sideroxyarcus. Next base: position 61,286 of record JACRME010000013.1, on the reverse strand, counting down.
CGGCTGCCAGATGATGAGCAACCTGCACGAGATCATCCCCGGCGGCGAAAACTGGGCGCACTTCGCGCGCAACCAGTCGGAACAGTTCGAGGCGCGCTTCGTGATGGTGGAAGTGCAGCAATCGCCTTCCATCCTGTTCGACGGCATGGCCGGCAGCCGCATGCCCATCGTCGTGGCGCACGGCGAAGGCTATGCCGATTTCGGCGGCACCAAGCGCCTGCACGATGCGCAACCGCTTGTCACGCTGCGCTATGTCGACCACTACGGCAAGCCGACCACCACCTATCCGCTCAACCCCAACGGTTCGCCGCAGGGCATCACCGGACTCACCACCCCGGACGGACGCTTCAGCATCATGATGCCGCACCCCGAGCGCGTGTTCCGTGCCGTGCAGAACTCGTGGCACCCCGGCGAGTGGCAAGAGAACGGCGCATGGCTGCGCATGTTCCAGAACGCGCGCAAGTGGGTGGGGTAGTAGAATGCCAAGGTCAAGGCCAGGGATTAGCAGATGATATCCGAACAAACCATACTGCAAGCCGCACAACTATTGGGTGAGGCGGCCAAGCCAGCCAAAGTTATTCTCTTTGGTTCGTATGCGCGCGGCGATGCGCAGGAAGATTCCGATCTTGATTTCCTGGTCATTGAGCCGGAACTGCACGACAAATTCAGCGAAATGGTGCGCCTGCGGCAAGTGCTGCGTCCGTTAAGAGTGGCGGCCGATGTGTTGGTGTATTCCCAAGCCGAGATCAATCAACAACAAGGTGCTTGCTCAACCGCCGTCTATTGGGCCTTGCGCGAAGGCAAGGTGTTATATGACGCAGCCCACTGAGCGTTCCCTTCAGTTGTTGGTACTTGCCGAACGCGACATTGTTTCGTTTCGCGCACTGGCGAGTCATCCCGAAGTGGATATTTCGGCAACCGGTTTTTTCGCCCAGCAAGTTGTCGAAAAATGCCTCAAGGCTGTAGCCGAATACCACGGCATCGTGTTTCGCAGAACGCATGATGTGGACGAGTTGGTGGATTTGTTGTTGCAGCATAAAGTTGCAATGCCATTCCCTTCGGATCAATTCAGCGTCCTCAACCCGTTCGCAGTCATCTTGCGCTACGAAGAAACTCCCTATATCAGCATGCCGTTGGCGGAAATGGGTAAATTGGTCGATCTGGCTTACCAATGGGCGCGAGGGGTGGTTGCTGCGTGAGGATTTGCATTTCAATAAAATGGCGACCGGGGTGGTCGCCATTTTTTTAGCGGTTTGTCCCGGAGATTCACAGGATAAGCAGATAGATGTGCTTTTGAAAATATCGTGGAATGTGCTGTTCGAATTGCCTGATGCGGATGATCTCTCATAAGGACAAACATGATAGAGGCGCTTTCTAGAAAACTGGGGCTGGACATCACGCGCGGGAATTTCCGCATACGCGCGGAGCAGATGAATGCACTGATCGCGGCATTGCCGAACCTGATCGGCGCCAATCTGGTGCTGGAGCTGCTCGTGGTCTGGCTGATGTGGGGACGGCTGGATCATCGCCTGTTGCTGACATGGCTGGCCGCGCTTTATCTCGTCCACGCGCAGGAAATCGTCCATTTGCTGCGCACGCCGAGAAGGGTTACCAGCATCGATGAATGCCGGCGCTGGCAACGCCAGTTCCTGTGGTCGTTCAGCGTGGTCGGGTCAATCTGGGGAAGTGCGGGTGTGTTCATGTTCATTCCCGACGATCCGGTGCTGCAGGCCTTCATGCTGTGCATCATGATCGGCATCGCGGCATCGGTGGTGGCGAGCAACCAGGCCTTTCTGCTGGCACAGCAGAGCTATGTTGCCCTGGTCATCCTGCCGATACTGACCAGCCTGCTGCTGCAGGACGACCGCGACCATTATCTGCTGGCGGCGATGGTCGGCGTATTCCTGGTCTTCGTCACGAAAGCCGGGCGCGACCAGAGCAGGAACGTCGAGCTCTCGATCCGCCGCCGTTTCGAGAACAGCGAACTGGTGGAAAATCTCAAACGCGCCAACGAACAACTCAAGGTGGCCCAACGAGCCGCGCAGGCCGGAGTCTGGGAATGGGATGTCGCAGAGGATCACATGGTCTGGTCGGACGAACTGTTCCACCTGTTCGGGCTGGTGCCGGAGCCGGCGCAAGCGTCGTATGACAGTTGGCGCAAGCTGGTGCATCCGGGAGATCTGGAAACGGCCGAACGGGCAGTGGCCGAGGCGATGCGCGACGGCACGCCCCTGTTCAACGAGAATCGCATCGTATTGCCCGACGGCAAGGTCAAATGGATCGTCACCCTCGGCGACTCCATCCGCAACGAGTGGGGCAAGACCGTGCGCATGCAGGGGATGTGTTTCGACAGCACCGCGCAGAAGCTGGCCCAACGCCGCGCGCACCAGGCGGAATTGCGCTACCAGGCGCTGATCGAGCAGGCGGGCAGCGCATTGCTGGTGCATGACATGGATGGCCGGCTGGTCGAGGTCAACCGGCAGGCCTGCGACACGCTGGGGTACAGCCGGGACGAGTTGCTGCAGATGAACCTTGCGGACGTTTCGCCCGGCTTCGATCTTGCCGTGGCCAGCAACACGTGGACGCAACTCGAATCCGGCAATCCGGTCACCTTCGTTTCTTCGCACCGGCACAAGGACGGCAGCACCTTTCCGGTCGAGGTGCGGCTGTCCTGCATCGAACTGGACGAGCAGAAGCTGGTCATGGCGCTGGCCAGCGATATCAGCGAACGCATCCGCTTCGAAACCGCGCTGCAAAGGTCCGAGGAAAGCTACCGTATCTTTGCCGAGAAGCTGCCGCTCGGCATTACCGTGTTGCAGGACGGCCTGGTCAAATACGTGAACCAGGCAATGACCAACCTGCTCGGCTATCCGGCGGAAGAACTGCTGGAACAACCCTTCATGCACCTCATACACGAAGACGACCGCGGCTGGGCGCTCGACCTGCACCGCAGGCGCATGCAGGGGGAAGACGTCAAACTGGTGTTCGCCGTGCGGATGATACGCAGGGACGGGAACCTGCGGCGGTGGGAACTGCACACCAGCACCACCGAGTGGAACGGCAAGCGCTCCAGCCTCGCAATCGTTTCCGACATCACCGAGCGGGTCGGCATGGAAGAGGCGCTGCGCAACTCGCTGCGTCAACTGGAAGAAAAGGAACTGGCCAAGACCCGCTTCCTGGCCGCGGCCGGCCACGACCTGCGACAGCCGATGGCGGCCGCCAACCTGTTCGTGGATGCCCTGAAAAACACCGAACCCACCCAGCGGCAGAGCGAACTGATCGGCATGCTCGACAAATCCATGACCGTGTTCGCCGACCTGCTGGAGCGGTTGCTGAATATCTCCCGGTTCGATGCCGGGCTGGTCAAGCCGCAGATTTCCTCGTTCAACCTGCTCGAAATGTTCAGTTGGCTGGAACAGAACTTCGCCGAAAACGCGCACGGGCGCGGACTGGGTTTCCGCATGTACTTTCCCATGCGCAGGACATTGATCGTGCGCACCGATATCGGACTGCTGCAATCGGTGATGATGAACCTGGTCTCGAACGCGATCAAATACACCTCCAAAGGCGGCATACTGGTGTCGGCCAGAGTGCGCCGCGACCACGTCCTGCTGCAAGTGTGGGATACCGGCTGCGGAATCGCCGAGGCGGATATCGGCAAAATATTCGAAGAGTTCTATCAGGTGAACAACCCGCAACGTAACCGCGAGGCGGGATTGGGGTTGGGACTTTCCATCTGCCAGCGTGCCCTGGCCCTGCTGGATGGCGAGATCACCTGCCGCTCCAATTTCGGCCGCGGGTCCGTGTTCGAACTGTCGCTGCCGCTCGACCGCGAGCAACAAGTCGTCGAGCACATTTCCGAGCGGGGCGAGTTCAACGAGGTGTCCGACAGAAACCGGTTCGAAGGCAAGCGGATCGTCGTGCTGGAGGACGACCTGCTGGTCGCGGAAGGACTGGTCAATCTGCTGAAGGGCGTGGGAGCAGACGTGCTGCATTGCCAGAATGCCGAAGAGGCATTCAAGCACACGGATATCGGCGCTGCCGATTACTTCGTCGTCGATTACTCGCTGGGCAAGGAAATCACCGGCGCCGCGTTCCTGCAAGCCCTGCAGGGCAAAACGGACAAGCCCATCAAGGGTGTCATCGTCACCGGCGAAACCTCGTCGAGGTTCATCGAGGGCATCGCGGGGCTGCCCTGGCCGGTGCTGCACAAACCGGTCAATTACGCGAAGCTTGCGGCTGCACTGGGTTCTTGAAGCCAGACCTCTGGCGCGTGTTCCTTAATGCGGGGAAGCGGGGGTGGTGATTTGATTGATGGGCTCTCACCACGGGCGAAATTATAAAAACCATGAGGATACAAAGATGAAAAAGGAATTTTGGCTGGAACGCTGGGAGCGTTCGGAGATCGGGTTTCACCAGGAGGAGGTCAATCCGTATCTGCGCCGTTTCTGGCCCGAGTTGAAGGTCGCCCGCGGGGGCGAGGTGTTTGTGCCGCTGTGCGGCAAGAGCGAGGATATGGTGTGGTTGCGCCGGCAGGGGAGTTTTGTGCTGGGGGTGGAGTTGAGTCCTATTGCGGTGAAGGATTTCTTCCGCGAACAGGGGAAGTCGCCCGAGCACGTGAGCGGCGGGAATTTCGACAGCTTCATCGCGGATGGCATTTGCCTTTCGTGCGGCGATTTCTTCGATCTGCGCAGGCGGGATATGGCGAAGGTGGGCGCGGTGTACGACCGCGCGTCGCTGGTGGCGCTGCCGCCGGAAATGCGCGAACGTTATGCGCGGCATCAGGTGGACATCCTGCCGTCGGGGACGCAAATCCTGCTGGTCACTTTCGATTATCCGCAGGCGGAGATGCAGGGGCCGCCGTTCGCGGTGTCGGGGGCCGAGGTCGACGCGCTCTATGGCAAGTACGCCGGGATACGCTTGTTGGCGCAGGAAGATGTGCTGGCGCAAAACCCGCGCTTTCGGCAGCGCGGGGTGACCCGGATGCAGGAGAGTATTTTTCTGCTGACGTTGCGCTAGTGATTCACGAGTTATCCCTCACCCTAACCATCCCAAAGGGAGAGGGAACTTAATCGGCGTGTCTACAATGTCGCGTTGGAATGCGGGGTGGCGGGTGGGATGGTGTTGTTCGGTGTGGGAAAAAGGGGCGGCCTTGGGGGCCGCCTTTTTTTGCGGCTGGAATTGCCGTCCTCTCTGTCCGTCAGCACTATATCCGCACATTCTCTCGGGGTTTGAACCTCGCTGCGTAGGATAAACACCGATGGGAAGTTTCCGCATTACCTGAATAGGTAACCAGCGTATCGCCTATGTTTATGGAAGCTTGGTTTCAGCAGAATTGCTACCCGGCATCGGGAATTTTGGCAGTGAAAGGAGCAGTCATGTTTCGCATACTGGACAGACTCTTTCGATTCTACGGAAACTATCGTTATTACCGCCAGCAGGGGATCGGCGCCCAACGGGCATGGCATCTCGCCAGAACGACGCTTCCGGAATAACGATGTCGCTTGAACGGCACAGAGGCCCGAATCAAACCACGGAAAGGACCGGAATATGGATTTGCAGGTTGATAACAAAATCGACACGCTCCCCAGCACTACCCTGAAGATGCTGGCCGATCAGCGTGCTGCAGGCTGGCGTTCTCCCCCGGCCCTGGCGCTGGACGCGGGCGGCTTCATCCAGGAATGCGGCATGTGCGCCGAGACGATCTTCGGTTACCGCCAGCACGAGTTGTTCTGGCAGCACATTTCCTGCCTGATCCCGAGCTTCGCCGACATTCCCCTCATGCAGGGGAATCGGATTGACCCGATGCTGAATTACATCTGCCACTGCGATCATGTGTTCGAGGCGGTAGACAAGCAGGGCAAAGTCGTCGCCTGCAATTTGAATTTCTTCCTGGTTGAAAACAAAGGGGTGTCCAGCCTGAGGCTGATCGTGCGCCCGGTGGCGAACGCAAGGTTCTGAACTGCCGCACGAGGATCGTCGGGGACGCGCATTCTGGATATGCCTCAACCCTCCGACAGCAATCCCCGGTTTGTATGGCTGTTTATGTATGTTCGACGCCGCCGACCCATTTTGCAACGACGTCATAAGCCAGCGCGCCTATCGCCGTGAATATGACGCCGAAGATCAGGTAGGCAAACGGCAGGAAGATCAGGAGGCTTATCTTTGGCTCGGCGGCTGTGGCAAGCATATACGTGATCGCCATCAGGCCAATAAATGGCAGGCCCATCAGAAAGTAGAGAACCGCAAGAACCTTGGCGGTTCGGATCGGTGAAACGCGGACGATTTGTTCTTTCATGTTTATTCTCCCTGGTTCTATGATTCTGCCGGGCAACATCGCGTTGAACCCGGATAATCCATTCGAGCCAAACTTGTTCTTCCTCCTTGCAGGGGGAAGGCCAGGATGGGGGTAGAGTTGTGGCATGGTAACGTTTCTACCCCCTCCCTAACCCTCCCCCTGCAAGGGGGAGGGGATAAAGCGGCTAATGGATTTTCCGGGTTGAATCCAACTCCCTTTTACCCGGCGGTGCTCTATTTGTACGGCACTGTTCCTTCAGGTTATATATCGCCTTTCCATCGATCTTCTTGATACTCGGTAAAACCTGCAGTTGCATATCACCGGTATCCGCGTGGGCCGGGCAGCGATGAACGAGCGCGGCCGCAAGCATGGCCTATCCCATCTTCGCGCGGTCTGCGGGACACGATTTCCATATCGGGTAGTACTGCGGCAACATCGGATTTGCACAGGCCAGGCCTGCGCGTGACTGCAACAAGAAAATTCGGTGAGACTTGCATTCCGGTGTTCCCCTTTTGCTGAACAAGTGTGATGCCGGCAACGTTTCCCGTCGATGCGGGATTGTTGCCTTGCGCCAGCCATCCTGTTCTGGGAATTCCGCTTTGAGCCTCACCCCGTACGTGCGGGGTAATGTGCGTGTGGCGGATCTGCAAGTAAGGCGAACTGTAGGGGAGCGGGGCGGGGGATGTCAATAACCACAAGCAATTTAGTCTGTTTCTCGGGTCGTTTCAGGTTCAGAATACAGACGGCAGAAGCGAGGATTTTTACGCGCCAACACAGCTTCGTCGCCTGAGCACTAGCAAGTATGGAAACTCCGCTACCAACCGTCGAAAGAAAGGAGTTCAAAATGAGTCGGCATAAAGTAAACAGGAATGCATTTCGCCTGGATAACGGGGCGTCGGTCAATATCGAGTACTGGACTGACGCAAAGGCGGTTCATGTTGCCGCGTTTGACACAGACAAGCACCAGATATCGACGGCCGAATATCATGCGTCAATCGATCCAGCCGATGATCTCGATCCCGAGTTGCAAAAGGCATTGGTCGACAGTCTGGCCAATGCGCTCGAATACGCGCTGATCCGGAAGCCGGAGCTTCATCTGCGAAAGCGGTAGCAGCGGTTGCGCGCCGACCCCGCGCTTATTTTTGCTTGAACAGGTCGTCGAGCGGGTTCTTGCCGGAGGGGGCGGCGGCGGCAACCCGTTTGACGGTGAATTCTTCGTCGATGTTGTCGCGATAGTAGCTCCAGGCCGCCCCGGAGCTGCTTAACCGGCGCCAGATGTCTTCTCCCACGCCGCTGTATTGGAGCGTGTCGCCGTTGTCTAGCTGGATCTGCAGGATGCGCTCCCGCGCGTCGTAGCCGATGGCGCGCAGCTTGCCGGAGTTGATTTTTTTCATTTCCATATTGAGCCCAAGGGGTGTCCGGTTGACGGGATGCGGCCTGTTGCGTTCGTCAATCTGGCGTTTTCCATCCGTCAGCCCTTCTTGAGGAACGCGTTCAGCGCCTTGCTCTTGTCCGCACTGCCCGAACTGGAGCCGAAGAAGTAGGAGACGACCTGGGTGGCGACGGTGGTGAGCGCGCCCAGGATGTAGATGACGATGTCCTTCATCGGCGAATCGGGGGCCATGATGTGGGTGGCGCTTTGGTCGCTGAAGGCGATGTACCAGTACATGAAGAAGGTGAGGCCGATGATGCTGACGGCGAGGACGGGGTGGACGTTTTTTGCCAGCCAGCTCGCATGTTCTGATTCCTGCACGCGGCTCTGGTTTTCGCGCGCGTTGGCGGCGTCGCCGAGATAAGCCTGCGTCTCCTGCAGCCCGAGGGTGGCCATCTGCATCTGGTATTGCAGGTTGGCTTTGCCGAGTTCGCTGTCGAGTTCCTTTTTCTCTTCGTCGGTGGTGACGATCTTGTCGATGGCGTCGCCTACCGAGGTGACGAGTGTGCTTGTGCCGCTGCTGAATGGGGGGGTGCGAAGGTTAGCCATGATTAGATTGCCTCCAGTGTGCGTTTGACCCAGCCGTAAAAAAATTTCTTGCTCTCCTGCCGTTTTTCGCAGATGTGGACGTAGCGCGCAATCTTGTGCAGGGAGAAGAGGGCGATGAAGACGCGCGGATCTTCGGCGTTGATCTTGCCCAGGGTGACGGGGCCGATGGTGCCGTCCGGTTCTGCGCCGATGGTGATCTGCGCGAGCTTGGCGCTGGTGATGGGGCCGGCATTGACGGCGAAGTCAAAGATGCATTCGCCCACGTTCTGGTTGACGATGTCGTCGCCGCGCACCTTGTCCCAGTAGTTGATCTCGTAGAAGGTCTTGATCTTGTCTTGCAGGGCGGTGTTCTTGTCGAGGTTGGCGGGGAAGTTCTTTTCCTTCTTCGCCAGGTCGACGTGTATCCAGCCGTCCCATTTGGAGTTCATCTTGCGGGCGACGCCCTTGTAGGTTTCGCCGCCGGGGTCTTGCGGGTCGTTTACATACCCGCCCTCGGCTTTCATGGTTGCGGCAAATGCAGATGCGAAGTCAGCCATAGTGCCTCCTGTATCAGGTTAACAAACGTGGTTCAGTTTCAAATCGCTCAAGTCTTCTCGCCAAGGTGAAACAATTTGGCCAGTTGCTTTCTGAATACGATCACCAGCGTGGCGAAGAAGGCAGCCAGAATTTCCTTGTAGAAATTCATGAAGGCCCGCCAGGCTTCTTCCATCAGCGGGAGGGTTTCCACCGAGGTAACGACCTTCACGGTAATCGGCTCGGCGGTCTTGGTGGCCGCGTCTCCGGCGCACGCCGGACTCTTGTAGAGCTCCACGGTTGCGCCAACCCTGAATTGCCCGGTCTTGTTCGGAATAATCTTGAACAGCACGGTGCTGCCGGTCGGTTCGATTGCCTGGCACTTGCTCGTATCGGGCTCCACGCTGAAGGCGCTGGGATCGTCGGGGAAGCTGGGCGCTATCTTTGCGCTCAGGGCTGGCGCGTTGGTGTACAGGGTGGCGCTTGCCGCGCTCATTCCCGTCAGCGTTGCAGGTTCATACTTGGGTTGGCCGACCCATACTTTCAATTGGCCGGACGACTGGATGCCCGGATCGATACTCTTTTTGATCTCCCTGTTGGCCTCGACCTTTACCAGGTAAGAGCTGATTTCGTCGTCCGGCGCCGGAGCCGCTGCGGCGGATGCAGTCATGGCAGCGGCAGCGGGTTTGGCCTTGTAGAGGCGCTTTTTGTGCGTAAGCACCTGGGCTTCCGGGGCGGCCTCTCCTGCCATGGCGGGCGCCGGTGCCGGGCTTGGCAAGGCGGCAGGCGCTTCTCCCGATGCCGGTTCTCTTGCGGGTGCTGCAGCCTGGGCGGGTGCCGTTTCCGGGGGAGCCTCAACTCTTGCACACGCTCCAAGCATGACGGCGAAGAGCACACCAATAATTTTTCCGGCCAACCTGGCTTCCACGGAATTCAGGTTGCGGGATAAAGAATGAAAAGCTGAGAGCGGATTCTCGGTGAGGTGCAGGTCCATCGTTTCCCCTTTGCTGAACAAGTCACACTGGCGACGTTATCCCGCACGCGCGGGATTCGGTTCTTGCGCCAGCCTCCTTACCCGCTAGGGTGCGCCGGTGGTGTCCGGCTATGCCGCCACCGCATCGTTCTGGGGATTCCGCAGCGAGCCTCGCACCGTGCGTGCGGAGCGATGTGCTTGCGGCGGACATGCAAGTAGGCGAACTTTAGGGGAGTTGGGCGGGGGGTGTCAATGCGGCCAGGCGGACCGGTTTTCCCGCCGGCCTAGGACAAACACCGAGGTGAAGTTGCCTGTTGGCTGATTGCCGTTCCAGCAAAGCGCCGATGTTCCGATTTTTCTTCCATTGTCACAATATCGACAAGATCGGACAGTTGCCTTTGGCTGGAGTAGGATGGCTTCGAAAGCCATTGGTTGCGGAACTCGACTGTACCGGAAAAAGTCCAAAAAACCGGAGTGAGGGTTCTCGAAGACGATAACGGAAGGGGGATACCATGCTATCAAATCTTCTGCAGGCGAGTCGCTGTTCCATACAGTTCAAGTTGTTCCTGTCCCTGACCGCCATCGTCGCGCTCAGTCTGGCAGCGATCCTGGTCAGCCAGGTTTATCTGGTGCAGGAATACTTCATCCGGCAGGCCGAATCGAACCTGCGCAGCAGCAATTATTTGTTGAGCCGCGTTCTGGCCGATCCGCTGTTCGAGCAGGACTTGACGCTGTTGCAGGCAAGGCTGCAGGACGTGCAAACCAAACTGCCGCTGTGCAATTTCCAGTTGAAGGACAATATCGGGCAGGTTGTGTACAAGGTCGGCGAGGTGCATACGCGCGCAGACACCGAATTCGATCCCAACAGCCGCGACGGTTGCTACAACACGATTGTTCCGCTTTCCCGCGGGGACCAGTTCCTGGGGACGGTGCGCATGGGCGTGCGCACGGACGATATTGCGAAGGCGCGCCAGAGCCTGATTCAGGAAAGCATGTACTTCTCGCTGTTCTGGTTCGCGATTTTCATGCTGCCATTCTTCGTGCAAATCCGCCGCATGGTCGGCCCGCTGGTCAATTTGAACAAGGCCGCGCAGCAATTTGCCTCGGGCAACCTGGATTATCCCACCCCGTTGCTGGCGCCCGGAGACGACGAGATTTCGCAACTGACAACCAGCTTCCAGGGCATGGCCCAGGCACTGGTGCGCAACCGGGATTCGCAAGCGGCCAGCCTGGCCGAGCTCAACAATGAAAAATCCACGCTGGACGCGTTGCTGGCCACCATGCCGGTGGGGGTGATTTTCGCCGACCGCAGCCATATCCGTTATTGCAACGCTGCCTTCAGCCGGATGTTCATGCTGGGCACGACCGAGCAGATGATCGGCATGAAAAACGATGCATTGCTGTTGCGGCTGGGGCAGATCGTCGCCGAAGCGGACAGCTTCTTCAAGACGATTGCCGGAATCCTTGAAACTCGCTCGTTGACCGAGCCGGCCTATTTTTCGCTGAAAGACGGGCGCATCCTGCGCACGATTTCCAACACCGTGATCGAACCGGAAAGTGATCGCTACCTCGGGCGTTTCTGGCTGTTCGAGGATGCGACGGAAGAGAAGAAATTGCTGCATATCGCCGAGCAGCGCGGCGAGCAGGATTCGCTGACCCTGCTCTATAACCGCCAGCGCTATGACCGGGATTTGCAGCGCGTCATCGCCCAGGCCGAGCGCGACGGATCCCGCGTAGCCCTGCTGCTGTTCGATCTGGACGATTTCAAGCCGATCAACGACCTGTATGGCCACGCTTCCGGAGATATCGTGCTCAGGGAAGTTTCTCAAACGCTCTCGAATCAGTTGCGCCGCAACGAGGTGCTGTACCGGATCGGCGGCGACGAATTCGCGCTGGTGCTGATCAATGCGAGCGATGAAGAGGTGGCGATACTTGCGGGGCGCATCGTCCAGTCCATTCAATCCCTCACTTTCGATTTCAATGGCGCGCAGGCAAAAGTCGGCTGCAGCCTGGGCGTCGCGAGATATCCGAACGATGCGAAAACGATCAAGACGCTGATGCAACTCGCCGATCACGCCATGTATGTGGCGAAGAACAACGGCAAGGGCCAGTTTGTGCTGAGCAACAGCCTGAAATCCTCCGTCGACAAGACGGACAAGACTCCGAGCACGTCGCCGATAGGAGATATGAGCCTGGGTATTTCCATCCTGGATGCACAGCATGTTGCCATGGCCAATTTCACCCAGGGCATCCTCGATGCGCTATTGAGCGGGGACAAATCGGCCAAGTTGCATCAGCGCGTCGAGTTGCTGGTCGAACTCTGCCAGATACATTTCCAGACCGAGGAAGACTTGATGAAGACCCATAATCTGCCCGGGCTGGAAGATCATCACATCGAACACCAGCGGCAGATAAAGGGCTTGCGCAAATTGTTCGGCAACCTGAATTTCAACGAGCAGAAACTGGCTGCGGTGGCCAAGGAAATCCACGAGTGGCTGCTGGAACATATCCGGGGCCACGATGCGGCGTTGGCTGCGCAGTTGAAGGGCAAGGATATTTCCTGACGCCGGGTCGCTTTCGGCTGCCGGGAACGGCTTCGCAAATCGTCAGAAGTCGAACCCCAGTTTTATTCCGCCGACGAGGTCGACCTTGCGGGGATGCCATGTTTCGGTTCCAACCTGCACATTGTCCGGCGCATTCAGGTGCACGTCCGCCCCGATCCACGGATTGACGTAGAAGTTGTTCGCGATGGGTGCGGCATAGCCTGTCCCGGTATGGAAATCGTTGGTGGAGATTGTTGCGGTGGCGCCGGTGGTTTTCGATTCAATCGACATGTCCGTCCGTCCGCCGCCCACGGCGATCCATAGTCCGCGGAAGTCGTCGCGTTTTTCGCCCACAAAGAAATCGAATTCGAACTCCTTGAACCGGGCAGTCAGGTTGGTGAAGCCCTCGGGACTGAATGCCTCGGGGAAGGTGACCCGGGAATAAACAAAGCGGATTCGTTTCCCGCCGCTGCCATACCAGACCGAGCCATGGTAGCCCTTGTTCAGAAACGTCAAGGTTTCGGATTCGATGCCGATTGCCGCATCGGCGTTTCCGCCGGACAGGCTACCAATCAAGAGTATTGCCGGGACGAGGATTGCTCTTTTCATGTTGCAGGGCCTCCGTTTGGTTCGATGCGGGGCGTCGCCCTTGAGGCGCTGGCGACAGGTTTCCCCGAGGTTAACCCAGGGCGGCCCCGAAGGCAAAAACGACCGTCGGGATGCTTCCCCTTAAAACCGAATGGGCAATTGATGCAAGCGTCCGGGCGGCAATGCTATGCTTCGGGTGGCGGCGCAACATCAGGATTGCAACCAACCGGAATGGTTATTTTGAGGATACACCCCAGTCACAGCCGTGCGATGTTCAACACTGCCATCGTGTTGGCAATGCTGTTGCTCGGCATGCTGGTGGCGGGGTTGCTGCCTGCGATGCCGGAGGCGCGCGGCATCGCGGGGTACCTGCCGCTGCACATGCTGCTCGAAACGATTTCCATCGTGATTGCCGCGATGGTGTTCGCGGTGAGCTGGAACGCGTATAGCGAGAAACTGCCGGGCAACATCGTGCTGCTCGGCTGCGCATTCATCGGGGTGGCGCTGATCGATTTCACGCACACCCTGTCTTTCGCCGGGATGCCGGAATTCGTGACGGCTAGCAGTCCCGAGAAGGCGATCAACTTCTGGCTGGTTGCACGTGTGCTGGCTGCTGTCGCGCTCTTTGTGGTCGCGATCACACCCTGGCGCCCGTTTGCTTCTGCTGCGACCCGCTTTGTATTGCTCGCGATGAGTCTGGTTGCGGTTGCGCTCGCGCATTGGCTGCTCCTGTTCCATGACGAATTGCTGCCGCATACATTCGTGCCGGGCGAGGGGCTGACCGCATTCAAGGTCAATTCCGAATACGCGGTCATTGCCGTCAGCCTGGCTGCCGCCTCGGTGCTGTGGTGGCGCATGCGTCACGCGCTGCCGTTCAACGCGGCGGCGTTGTTCGGCGCGATGTGCTCGATGGCGATGAGCGAGTTCCTGTTTACCCTGTATGCGGATGTGACCGACATCTACAACCTGTTGGGCCATGTCTACAAGGCGGTTTCCTATCTGTTCATTTACCGGGCGATATTCGTCACCACGGTCGAAAACCCGTACCGGCAGTTGAGCGAATCGCAAGGCAAACTGCAGGCGACATTCGATGCGATTCCCGACCTGCTGTTCGAGCTGGATCAGGACGGGCGCTACCGCGATTACCATTCGCCGCACACGGAGCTCCACGCGGCGCAGGCCGGAATGTTTTTGGGCAAAACGGTGAGCGAGATGTTGCCCGCGGAGGCGTCCGGCATGGTCATGCTGGCGCTGCGGGAGGCGCACGATACGGGCTGGTCGAGGGGGCGGCAGTTTGCGCTGCAGCTTGCGCAGGGCGAGACATGGTTCGAGCTTTCAGTGGCGCGCAAGGAAACCGAACCCGGGCAGGGCGCCCGCTTCATCGTCCTGTCGCGCGACATCACCGAACGCAAGAACGCCGAGCGCGAGGTGCAGCGCCTGACCCAGCTTTATGCCGCACTGAGCCAGTGCAACGAGGCCATCGTGCGCAGCGGCAGTTTGGCCGAGTTGCTGCCGATTCTTTGCCGCGACGTGGTGGGCTACGGCGGGATGAAAATGGCCTGGATCGGGATGGTGGACGAGCACAGCAAACTGCTCAGGCCGGTTGCCTCGTACGGCAGCGGCGTGGAATATCTGCAGGTCTTGCAGACGGCGCTGAACCTGGACGACCCGGCCCTGCGCGGGCCGACTGCCATTGCATTGCGCGAGAACCACCCGTTCTGGTGCCAGGATTTCCGGCACGATCCAGCCACCGCGGCGTGGCACGAGCAGGGGGCGAAGTACGGCTGGGGCGCGTCGGCTGCGCTGCCGCTGCACCTCAACGGGGAAGTGGTCGGTACCTTCAGCCTGTATGCCGAGGAGGTCAATGCGTTCGACGAGCGCGCGCGCAAGTTGCTGATCGAGATGGCGATGGACATCGATTTTGCGCTGCACAACTTCGAACGCGAAACGCTGCGCAAACAGGCGGTCGAAGCACTGGCCGAGTCCGCCAATCTGCTTAAGACCATTATCGACGCGGCGCCGGTGCGCATCTTCTGGAAGGACAGGAATTTGCGTTACCTGGGCTGCAATCCCGTCTTCGCGCGGGATGCGGGGATGGACGATCCGGACGAGGTGATCGGGAAGGACGATTTCCAGATGGGCTGGAAGGAGCAGGCGGAACTGTACCGCGCCGACGATCGGCGGGTGATCGAATCTGGCATCCCGAAATCGTTCTACGACGAACCGCAGACGACGCCCGACGGGGAACACATCTGGCTGAGCACCTCCAAGGTTCCGCTCCGGAATTCGCGGGGCGAAATTACGGGTGTGCTCGGCATTTACAAGGACATCACGGATCGCAAGCAGGCCGAGATCGCGCTGATGCACAGGGAGGCCGAGCTCAGCTTTGCGCAGGCCATCGCGCAGGTCGGTAGCTGGAATTACGACCTGGCAAGCGGGAGGATAGAAGGATCGGCGGAATCCTACCGCATGTTCGGCATCGGCGAGCCCGGCACGACCGACCTGGAAAGCATTTTTTCCATTATCCATCCCGAAGACCGCGAGCAGGCGCGCAAAGCATTGCAGGATGCGATTGCGGGTGCTGTTTTCGAGTCCGAGTTCCGCATCCGGGTCGGGGGGGATATCCGCTGGGTAAGCGCGCGCGCCAAGCTGGAGCGCGATGCGGAAGGCAACCCGGTTACCCTGCTGGCGACGACGCAGGATATTACCGAACGCAAGCTGGCCGAGGAGCGCATTTATTATCTGGCGCATTTCGACGCGCTCACCGGATTGCCCAATCGCGCCCAACTGGAAGATCGCCTCCAATACGCCATCAACATGGCCAGGCGCGGCAACAGGCATATCGCGTTGATGTTCATCGACCTCGATCACTTCAAGGACATCAACGACACGCTCGGCCACAGCATCGGCGATGCCGTGCTGGTGCAGTTGGCGGCGCGGTTGCAGGTGATGCTGCGCGAAGTGGATGTGGTGTCGCGCTTTGGCGGCGACGAATTTGTCGTGATGTTGCCCGATACCGAGATACGCGGGATTACCCAGGTCGTGCAGAAATTGCTGGAGGTCATCGCCCAACCCTATCAAGTCGAGCAATACGACCTCAACCTCACCGCATCGATCGGCATCGCGCTTTTTCCGGAGGACGGCGAACATCTAGAGGAACTCTCCAAAAGCGCCGATACGGCCATGTATCGCGCCAAGAAGGAAGGGCGCAACTGCTACCGCTTCTTCACCGCGGAAATGCAGGCCCGCTCCGCGCGCAACCTGCAGTTGGTCAACGATCTGCGCCATGCGCTGGATCGCGAGCAACTGCATATCGTCTACCAGCCGCAGTTGTCCGCAGACGGCGGCAGGATCGTCGGGACGGAAGCCTTGCTGCGCTGGCAGCATCCGGAACTGGGCTTGGTGGCGCCGTCGGAATTCATCCCGGTTGCGGAAGACAGCGGCATGATCCTGCCCATCGGCGAATGGGTGATACGGCAGGCCGTGCGCCAGTTGAAGGCATGGATGGCGGGCGGGATCGAACCGATGATCATGGCGGTGAACCTGTCCGCCGTGCAGTTCCGCCATGCCAACCTGCCCGACATGATTACCCGCATCCTGGAGGAAGAGGACCTGCCGCCCGAGTACCTGGAGCTGGAGTTGACGGAGGGGGTGGCGATGTACGAGCCGCAAGTTGCCATCGAGGTGATGAACAACCTGCATGAACGCGGCATCCGCATGTCGATCGACGATTTCGGCACCGGCTACTCGTCGCTGAGTTACCTGAAGAAGTTCAAGGTGTACAAGCTCAAGATCGACCAGTCGTTCGTGCGCGACATCAGCACCGATCCGGAAGACAAGGCCATAGTCAGTACCGTCATCAATATCGCGAAGACGCTGGGCCTGAAAACCATTGCCGAGGGCGTCGAGACGGTCGAGCAACTGGCGTTCCTGCGCGAGCAGGGGTGCGACGAAGTGCAAGGCTATTACTACAGCAAGCCGCTTGCTGCAGAGCAGTTTGCCGCGTTCGTCGGCGCAAGGAAAAGTTAGTGTAGTATTGCACGCTATACGGGACTTATACCTATATAACCCGGATATTTCACCAACTTCCTTCATGACAACCGGCCTGCCCGTAGGAGCGCAACTTGTTGCGCGATAAAGTTCATGCGGAAAATCGCCCGGCAAGCCGGGCTCCTACAGTTGTTACTTTAGATTTGCGACATCCGTTTAGTCCGACTGAGTCAAGACTTCACCGTGCCGGATCAATAATTCGCGTTGCCGAGTGCATCGACCTTCTTGTTGTACTCTGCTGTCGCCCGGTTGCAGCGCTTGAGGGTTTCGCGCAGGGTGTCGGCGGCGATGCTGCATTCCTGCAGGGCCTTGCGGTCGGCCTGCATGGCGTCGACCAGCGCCGCGTAGGTGGCGTCGCCGGCGATCGGACTGGGGGCCGCGCATTTGCCGGCCAGCAATTCCCTGCCGACATCGCAATTGATGGCATGGGAGGCGACGGGCAGCGTTTTGCATCCGGCGACAAGCAGGCTGCCCAGTAACAGCGAAGCGAACTGCAGGTTTGTTGTTTTCATCGCTTGTCCCCCGGCGCATTTGCTTCTTCGGTCAGCGCATTCACCACGCTGGGCGGAACGCGTGCCTGCAGGCATGCGCTGCCATCGATCTCGCGCTGCAGGTCGTCGCGTTCCCGGCGCAGACGCCCGATTTCCTGATCGAGTCGCGCCTTGTCGGCGCCGGAGGCGGCATCGCGTTGGGCGACGAGGGTTTGCATCCGGGCGTCGGAAGCGGCGAGTTGGGCGGCGGAGCGCTTGATTCTGTCGTCCAGCCTGTCCCTGGCGCGCCGCCAGTCGGCGGATTGGGAAGCGTTGCGTTTGCGTATCGCTTCCAGTTCGCGGCGGTGCTTGTCGTTGATGCCGTCCAGTTCGACCTGGAGCTGGGTGATGGCGTTCTCCCGGTCGGCGTCGAGCATCTTTCCGGTTGCGAGCGCCCGCTGCAGCGTCTCGCGCGCATCCTTGCCCCGGTAGTCGCCGATCAGGTATCCGGAGAGGAAGCCGGAGACCAGCACCAGCAGCAGTATGAATTTGTTCATTTGGTCGCTCCGCGTTCAGGGTTCGATTCGGTCGTTACGGCTGGTAGGTTTTGTCCAGCGTGCTGTTCCAGGTCGTCATGGCTTCCCGCGCAGCGCCGGTCTCATCGTAGAGGCCGGTGTCGCGCCAGATCAGCGAGAGGTCGTCGCTGCCCAGCGTGCCGCTCCACAGTTGGTCGTAGTCGCGCACCGTGTACCAGATCACGAATTTCAGTTGGCGGCTCTGCGCGGCGGTCAGCATCTTGTTCAGGAAGTCGGCCTGCTTGGCTTGCGTGCCGTTCCAGGTCAGGCCGTTCAGGCTCCATTGCTGTGCCGGGTAGCTGCTTTCGGTGATGGCGACAGGTTTGGTGGCATGCGCGAACAAGCGCTCGAAGTAGTCCGCCGGAAAAGTTTCGGCGAGCAGGCCGCTGACGAAGGGATGCACCGAGAACGCGATCAGGTCGCTGCAGGCGGAGACATCGCCGAGGGCTGCCAGTTGGTCGGGCAGGTTGTCTTCCGCGGACCATTCGGGGAAGAATGGAACCGAGAACACCGAAACGGAAACCGGCAGCGCAGGATGGGCCGCCTTGACCGCATTATAAGTATGGCACTGCAGTTCGACGTATTGCGACCATGCCGCCGGGTTGTTGCGCTTGAGCAGGTTGACCTCGATGCCGATCTGAAAATAGTCGGGGTGCAGCGCATCCACCATGGCGAGCGCGTAATTGGCGAAGGCCGTTTTGACTTCGGGCGCGTTGAAACTGTAGGTGTTCCAGGGTGCGGTCAACGGGGCATTCAGCGCGGCATCGGTGCGCAGGGGCGCCAGCGCGTTGCGTCCGATATCGAGCGGGTTGATCTGCAGCAGAATCTTTTTGCCGGCGGGAGTCCTGGCGGCGCGCTCGGCCAGCAGGTTGGCGTAGCTGGCCGGGAACGGCGCGCCTGCGAGCGCTTCCGGCCACGGCACGCCTTCTTCAATATGGTGCGAGACGATATCGCCTTTGGACATGATGGTCTGGTATGTCCAGTCCACGGCTTCCTGGGTTGCGTCCCACGGCCACGGGGTGAAGCCCATGAGGAAGCTGCGTGTTGCGATCTGCGGTGCGGGCGTGGTTGTCCCGCCACCGCCGCCGCAGGAAACGAGCAATCCGAGCGCAAGCAGCCGGAGCGGCATCAGCCAGGCGTGTCGCGGCGACCGTTTGCTGCAGCGAAAAGAGAGTCGGACGAGACTGGAATTCATGTGATTCTCCCGAACTGTTCGGCAGGTGCGGCGAACTGTAGGGAGTTGCACGGGTGGTGTCAACAATGCCGGTGTGGATTTGCATTCGGCAGCAGGCCAAGCAGGTAGAATGTTCCAACGACGGATTGTTGCGTTACCGCGTATTTCCATTGCTGCTTGCACAGGAGAGTGCCGATCATGCCGCACAGGCCCGCAGTTCCCGATTCCCGGATGCTTTTCCGGTATGGCCGCTAGCGGCGAAAACTGGCACACGCTGAGCGGCGAGGAGGTTGCGCAGCGCCTGGAGACCCGTCCGCAATCCGGTCTGAGCGCGGCCGAGGCCGCCGCCCGGCTGTTGCGTTTCGGTCCCAATATCCTGCAGGAAAAACGCGCGCGATCTCCCTGGCGCATGCTGTTCGATCAGTTCAGCGATTTTATGATCGTCGTGCTGATCGCGGCCGCCCTCGTTTCCGGCATCGTCGGCGATGTGAAAGATACCCTGGCCATCGTCGTCATCCTGCTGCTGAATGCGGTGATCGGTTTCGTGCAGGAATACCGCGCGGAACGCGCGATGGCTGCGCTCAAGCGCATGGCTGCGGCGAGCGCGCACGTGTTGCGCGGCGGACGGGAGGAAACCGTCGACGCCGCCGGGCTGGTACCGGGCGATGTGGTGTTGCTGGAGGCGGGAAATGTGGTGCCCGCCGATCTGCGCCTGCTCGAAGCGGCACGGCTCAAGATCGACGAATCCGCGCTGACCGGGGAATCGGTCGCCGCGGAAAAGCTGGCACAGGCGCAGTCCCCGGTCGATGTGCCTCTGGGCGACAGGTTATGCCTGGCCTACAAAGGCACCATCGTTACTTATGGTCGGGCGCGCGGCGTGGTGGTGGCGACCGGCATGGGCAGCGAGTTGGGCAAAATTGCCGCGCTGCTGGGCGAAGACAACGATCCCTGGACGCCGCTGCAGAAACGGCTGGCGCGTTTTGGACAGCGGCTGGCGCTGGCTGTGCTCGCGATCTGCGTGCTGCTGTTTGCCGTCGGTATGCTGCGCGGCGAGCCGGCGCTGCTGATGTTCATGACGGCGGTCAGCCTGGCGGTGGCGGCCATTCCGGAGGCGCTGCCCGCGGTGGTGACGATCTCGCTGGCATTGGGGGCGCGCAAGATGGTGAAGCAGCATGCGCTGATCCGCCGCCTGCCCGCCGTCGAGACGCTGGGCTCGGTCACCTTCATCTGCTCGGACAAAACCGGTACGCTCACCCGCAACAAGATGCATGTGTCCGCCGTTTACGCAGGCGGTCAATCGGGCGACCCGTTGCGGGGCGGGCAGCAGGCGGTGCCGTGGCCGGATTTTTTCCGCGCCCTGGCATTGAGCAACGATGCGTATATGGATCACCGCAACAAGGCGCAAGGCGAGCCGACCGAGGCCGCCCTGCTGCAGGCAGCGCAACTCGCAGGCTACGTCAAAGCCGCGCTGGAACTGGAATCGCCGCGCCTGAAGGAACTGCCGTTCGATTCCGAACGCAAACGCATGACCACCTTTCACGGCAGGGCTGCGGATATCGTTGCCTACACCAAGGGTTCGCCGGAATCGGTATTACCCTGCTGCGCGCGCGCGTCGATGTCCGGCGGCGAACAGGACATCGACCGTGCCGCATTGCTGCAGCAGGCGGAAGCAATGGCCGCCGACGGCTTGCGCGTGCTGGCGATTGCCTGCCGACGCTGGCCGGACTTGCCGGCAGGCGAACAGCCCGGGCAACTGGAAAGCGATCTGGTTTTTCTCGGTTTCGCCGGGTTGATCGATCCGCCGCGCAGCGAAGCGCGGGAGTCCGTTGCCCTGTGCAAATCCGCCGGCATCACGCCGGTGATGATCACCGGCGACCATCCCGCGACCGCGCGGGCAATCGCGCGCGAACTCGGGATTCTCGATAACGGCGACGGCCGGGTGATGACGGGCATCGAACTGGCAGGGCTGGATCGGGAAGCTTTCAAGGCCGAAGTGGGGCGGGTCAGGGTGTATGCGCGCGTCGACCCGGCGCAGAAGATCGGGATCGTGCGGGCATTGCAGGAACGTGGCGAGGTGGTGGCGATGACGGGCGACGGCGTCAACGATGCGCCCGCGCTCAAGGCGGCGGACATCGGCGTGGCCATGGGCAAGGGCGGCACCGATGTGGCGCGCGAGGCGGCCCACATGATCTTGCTCGACGACAACTTCGCCACCATCGTGCATGCGGTGCGCCAGGGCCGCCGCATCTTCGACAACATCCGCAAGTTCATCAAATACACCATGACCAGCAATGCCGGGGAGATATGGACGATCTTTCTGGCGCCGTTTTTCGGTTTGCCGATCCCGCTGTTGCCCATCCATATCCTGTGGATCAATCTGGTAACCGATGGCCTGCCCGGCCTGGCATTGACGGCGGAGGCCGCCGAGCGCGGCATCATGCGCCGCCCGCCGCGCCCGCTGCAGGAGAGCATTTTTGCGCACGGCATGTGGCAACACATGCTCTGGGTCGGCCTGCTGATGGGCGGTGTCTGCCTGCTGACGCAGGCTTGGGCAATCCGGAGCGGATCGGCGCACTGGCAGACCATGGTGTTCACCGTCCTTACGCTGTCGCAAATGGGGCATGTGCTGGCCATTCGCACCGAAAGGGAGTCGCTGTTCAGCGTCGGGCTGTTTTCCAACCAACTGCTGGTTTATGCCGTGTTGCTGACTTTTGCATTGCAGATGGCAACGATCTATCTGCCGGTACTGAACCCGGTCTTCAAGACCGAGGCGCTGAGCCTGCAGGAGCTTGCGCTGTGCCTGGTCTTGTCCAGCGTGGTGTTTTTTGCCGTCGAAACCGAAAAATGGATGGTGAGGCGCGGATGGTTGTACCGTGCGGATTCGATCAGGCGGTGAAGCGAAAGCCGCGTCAGCGGCAGGGAATTTCGCCCGCTTGCGCCAACTCGGCGCGACCAAACATTTTCGTCCTGCTACACTCTGCACACTTTATAAGAAGGAGTAGTCAAGACATGAAAGCATTGCTGGCGATTTGCATGATGTTTTGTTCGGCGCTTGTCTGGGCAATGGAGACGCCTGCCGCCGCACCGGCCGCCCCCGAGGTTTCCGTGACCGGCAAGGTGCTCGAGGCCAGGAACGTCGATAGCTACACCTACCTTCGCCTGAATACCCAGAGCGGCGAACTATGGGCTGCGGTGATGAAGACGTCCGTGAGGAAGGGCAGCGACGTCACGGTTGAAAACGGGGTGGTGATGAGCAACTTTGCGAGCAAGGCGATGAAGCGGACATTCCCGACGATCGTGTTCGGCACCCTGGGCGGTGCGGCAGCCAATGCACCGGCTGGACATGGCATGGGTACCGCATATCCGCTGCTTCCAACCGGCAAGCTGGAGACGATTAACGACGCGCCGGTGGCCAGGGCCAGCGGCGCCAATGCGCGGACGGTGGCGGAGATCGTCATCGGGAGAGCCGAGCTCAAGGACAAGCCCGTGTTGCTTCGCGGCAGGGTGGAGAAATACAACCCCGGCATCATGGGCAAGAACTGGATCCACTTGCGCGATGGCTCGGGTTCCGCAGCCGACGAGACCAACGACATTCTGGTGACATCGCTGATCGAGACCCGGGTGGGCGACGTGGTGACCGTGAAAGGCACGGTCCGCACGGACAAGGACTTCGGTTCCGGCTATGCCTACAAGGTGCTCATCGAAGAAGCCACCCTGGAGTAAGGTCTGGCGCGCCGGAGCAGGATGTCTGCTCCCGCTAAAAAAGGCGACCAGCGGTCGCCTTTTTTGTGTGCGGACTGGCCTCACGGAATTGCGGGGATCACTTTCCGGCGAAATATGCGCGCTGGCGCGACGCGAACGAGGTGCCGAAGTAGCGCTTCCACCAGAGGTTGTTTTCGTCCAGGTGCGACACTTTGGCTTCGGTCTGCCGGTTTTCCGGTTGGGACGACAGCCAGTCGCGGAATGCATAGTGGCGATACAGGCGCATGAATTCGCCCAGGTAGATGTCGGCCACGCGGGTGTCGCCGCGGATGATGAGCATGTTCTCGTCGTTGGAGAGGGTGGAGGCATCGCTGAAGTTGGCGGAGCCGCTCACGACCAGCGGGTTTTTTCCCAGCGGATCGACCAGCATGTATTTGGTGTGCAGGTATTTCACGTTGGCGTTGAGCCCGGTCAGGCTTTCGTCCAGCCAGCGGCCGAACGCGCCTTCCTGCAGTTGCGAACCGATGGCGAACTTGTTCTCCTCCATTTTGCGCAGCGCGATGATCCTGGCTTCGTTCGCTTTTTTCTGCGCCGGGGTTTTGGTCGGGCCGCTCATTTTTTCCATGAGGCTGTAGCGCAACTTGGCGTTGCCGTCGCGGTAGGCATCCTGGAACAAGTCGTTCATGCCGAAGGCGAAGGTCATGAACAGCGCGCCCTTGCCTTCCCTGGCCTGGGTGGCATACCACTCCAGGGCGGACAGGTCGGAGCGCGGGCTGAAAATCGGCCAGGTTCCGGCGGACTTCTCGTCGGGAAGCGGCGTCCGCTCGGCCAGTACCGGCGCCGCATAACGCCGGTCTTCGTTCTTGGCGAGCTCGTCCCACAGCCACAGATACTGGGCGGCAATCTTGTTGTCCTCGCAGACATGCACGACGTTGCTGTGCCCGTAGATGCCGCCCTTGCTGAAATTGGTCGAGCCGGTGAGCACGGCCTGCGCCTTGCCGCCCTTGGTGAGGACGATCACCTTGTTGTGCGAGAGCGAGAGTCCCTTGGCATTGCGCGGCTTGCAAATCCTGGACAGGGCGAATTTCCTGATCGCTTCCTCATTGCCCGTCCGGGTGCTGTCGTTGCGCGCGTGATACAGGATGCGTACATCCGCGTTGCGTTTATGGGCGTCCTTGAGCGCTTGCAGAACGCGCTCTTCGGTGAACTCGTAGGCGCATACGCGCAGCCCCCAGCCCGCATCGGCGGCGCGCCCGATGAAATTCCCGATGGCTTCCGCCGCGCCGCGCGACAGCCAGTCGAAGGCGGCCTGGCCGGCTTCTTCGGGACTTTTCTCGCCAAAGCGCCTGGTGTATTCCTGCGACGCGGCCGCACCGCGGTTGAAATGCACATGGTGTTTGCTGCCGGAAGGCGATTCGGATTCGGTGCGGATGTCCACGCTGACCCGTTCGGATTCTTCCGGGGCGGCGGGCGTGCCGCGCATCGCGACAACCTCATAGGTGTAGTCGTAGCCGGGCTTGGCGGAGAAGTCGGACCAGGTGAAGCCCTGGATCGGATGGCGCCGGCTCGAATACTGCACGCCGGGCGCCGGGTCGGGCACCACGCTGGCGAAAGTCTTGTAGCCGCTCAGCCAATACGCTTCCCCCTCGGTGCGATCGTACCGCCTGATGGCAAAGCCGAGCAATCCCGGGCATTTCGATTTGGGCAGGTTCATGCCGAGCAATACGACGTGGGTGCCGGCAATGGCCTGGACGCTTAACTGGTCGCTTGTTTGTCTGTTTCGCATGATGGGTACATTTCCTTGAAGGTGGGTTGATCGGAAATTGCGGCGGGCGGGCCTCGCACCGTGTATGTTTGCGGGTGGAGCGAATTTGCAGAGAGCCCACTTTAGGTGAGTTGCGAGGGGGATGTCAACGCAGTGTCGCGGGTATAATGCGCGCTCGTTTTTTTCATCTTGCTCTGGAGTCGCCTTGTTCAAGCTCATCGGTATCGTTGCGGGTTATTATTTTTTTGGCTGGCCGGGTGTTTTGTTCGGCCTGATCCTCGGCGCGGTCATCGACCGTATCCGCGCGTTCGGCCAGGGGGCGCTGAACCCGCTGCAGAATGCGATCCGCCAGGCGGTGTTCGTCGAGACGGTGTTCGTTTCGATGGGCAAGCTGGCCAAGGCGGACGGGCGCGTGTCGGAAGAGGAGATCGCGCACGTCGAGCAGTTCATGCAGAAATTGGGCATGACGGCGGAGCATCGCCAGCAGGCCATCGCGTTGTTCAAGAAGGGCGCCGATCCGGCATTCGATATCGAGCCGGCCTGCCGGAAGTTCATGGCCGCGTGCGGCCACACGCGCAACCTGAAAGAGATGTTGCTGATCTACCTGATCGTGATGGCGCTGGCGGACGGCCATTTCCATCCGGCGGAAGAAGAGTTGCTCGCCGATATTGCGGGATACCTGGGCTACGGCCGCGAAGCGTTTCAGCGCCTGAAGGACATGGTGCTGAACCAGACCCATTTTGCCGCTGGGCAGGTCAATGCGGAGGCGGCGCTGGACGATGCATACAAGGCGCTGGGCGTGGCGAAGGACAGTAGCGATGCCGAGGTCAAGCGCGCCTACCGCAAGCTGATGAGCCAGTACCACCCGGACAAGCTGATCGGGCAGGGCATGCCGGACGACATGATCAAGATGGCAACCGAGCAGGCGAAAGATATCCAGCTTGCCTACGACCTGGTCAAGAAGCAGCGCAACCTCTGAGCGACCGACCCGGCGCATGAAGATCATTCTGGTTCGTCACGGCGAGAGCGAGGGCAACGTCAGGTTTGAAATCAACGACGACCCGGTGCGCATCGTCAACCTGACCGGGCGCGGCAGGGCGCAGGCCGCTGCCGCGGCGGAGCAGTTGCGCGGAATGCCGTTCACCCACGCTTATGCGTCGCAGTTTCCGCGCGCGCAGCAGACCGCGGCCATCCTGCTGGAGCATCGCGAACTGGAACTGCGCATCGATGCGCGCCTGAACGAGCGCATTTCCGGGATGGATGGTCTGCACGTGGAGGCCTTCAGGGATTGCGTGCGAGACGATTACCTGCACGCCAGGCCGCCCGGGGGCGAATCGTTCGTCGAGCAGATGGAGCGCTTGCGCGGTTTTCTGGACGAAGCCGCCGCGCGCCATCCCGATGCTTTCGTGCTGGCGGTGTCGCACGAGAATCCCATCGTGGCGGCGTTGTGCCTGCTGAGCACAAACCCGGCGCAGACCGCGCAGCGGGGCATCGACAATTGCGAATGGGTGGAACTGGAATGGCCCGCAGCGTGACCGGCTAGCGGCGTTATCTGCGCGCGAACGAGTAGGTGTCGTTCTGCGAGACGAGATCGACCTCGAGAAAACCGAACTTGTTCAACCCTATCCTGGCCGGTTGCGGGGTTCTGTCCATCATCAGGTAGATGCCGACCCCGGTATCGGGATTGAACAGCATCTTGATTTCATCGGGCTGTCCCGCATCCCTGTTCCCGGGTGATTGCCGGAAGAAGGCGACCATTTGCGTGCCCGATTTGTAGAGCTTCAATTCGTAGTTCTCGTTGTACCAGGTTCCGGAGAGGGGGGCTGCGCCGGTTTCCTTATAGTCCGCGATTTTTCTTTTCCACAGCGGCAGCACGTGGTCGACGTTTCTCAAATACAGGCCGCTTTGATCGTAGCGGTCGATGTGCACCGGGATCATTGTTGTGCGCGTGCCGTAGCTGGTTGCGGTACCGTAGAAGGAGCCGGTGCCGGTGTAGCCGCTGATGAAGGTCGTGTCCGAGTAAGGCGTGATCGATTGCACGAAAGATACCTGGGTATCCTTGAATTGCGAGGCGGCAATGAAAATTTCCGCCCCTATCGATTTCGCGAATTCGACCGACCGGGCGGGATTTTCGTAAGCGCCGCTGAATTCGGATCTGCCGACGACCAGGTAGTCGCTGTACAGCAGTTCGTAGATTTCGCGGATGTTGACGTTGCGGTATTCGAACACCATGACTTTGGCGGTTTGCGGATATTTCGTCGGCGCAACCTGCCGGTAACTTTGTTGATGTTCCAGCGTCGCGCAAGCCGTTACGGAGGCCAACACCAGCAGCATGAGCAATTTTTTCATTTTTGTACCTTCATTTTGTATTCATGGCAGGATAATCGAATCGGGTTCTGTCGCCCAGTTAGAGTGGGAACGGAACGCAATTATCCCAAGCCTGGGCAATATACCCGGAGCACGCCCAATCCCGATTTATGCCCATGATTTAAAAGTGGATACTGGGGGTGTTGCGAATTGACTTATTCAATCCAACCGCATATAAGTTAATCAAATAACTAGAATTGACGGGAGGGGGATGATTGGGGTTCGCACGTTTTTCGTGAGGGGAATTTGCCATTCATCGTTAATTCGGCAGTACTGGTCGTAGCGTACCTTGTTGCGGCAAAGGTGGGTCTGGTATTTGGCACAGTAAGCAGCAGTGCCACAATATTCTGGCCGGCCAGCGGCATTGCGCTGGCGGCATTGTTGCTCGGGGGCATTCGCTACCTTCCGGCCGTGTTCATCGCGGCGAGCCTTATCGCTTTGACGGTGGAGGCGCCGTTGCTGTTTGTGTTCGGTTTTGCCGTCGGCAACACGCTGGAAACGTTTGTCGGCTTTTACCTGCTCAATCGCTTCAATCAACTCGATCTTTCGCTGAACCGCCCGCGCGACCTGTTCCAGATCGTCCTGTTGGGCGGACTGATTCCCCCGCTCGCCAGTGCCACTCTGGGGCCGCTTGCCTTGCTGGAATCCGGTTCGATCACGCCGGAGATTCTTGCCGACGTCATGTGGCAGTGGTGGCGCGCCAACGTGCTGGGCATCGCGTTTTTCACTCCTATCGTGCTGGTATTTGCCAGGCAGAAGTCGAAGTTCCTCAAACCATCCAAACTATGGGAACTGGGCGCGCTGTGGGCGGCATCGTTTGCCATCGGCCAGACCCTCTTTCTCGGCTGGAAACTGCCGGGGATCACGCTCGATCAGCCGATCGGGCTGAACTGGATATTTCCGATGCTGATCTGGGCAGGCCTGCGCACCGGGCGCCGGAATACCGCGCTGATCCAGTTGCTGTTCATGTCGCAGGTGCTGGCCGGCGCGTATCTGCAAACCGGCTATTTCTCCGACGATTTCGCCCGTTACGGGATGTCCAATTTCTGGATGTTCGCGATGCTGCTGGCCATCGCCGGCATGGCGCTGGCGGTGCTATCCACGGCGCAGCGCAGGGCGGCACACCTGATCGCGCTGAATGCCAAGGTGTTCTCGGTCAGCAATGACGGCATCATGATCGTGGATGCCGACAACAACATAATCGAGGTCAACCCCGCCTTTACCGCCCTGACTGGATATGAACATGACGAGGCGATCGGCATGAAACCGAGACTGTTGTCTTCCGGCAAGCAAAGCGAGGAATTCTATACGGAGATGTGGAAATCGCTGGATGAGACAGGCCGTTGGGAAGGCGAGTTGTGGAACCGCCGCAAGGATGGCGAGGCCTATCTGGAGAAGCTTTCCATTTACAGCCTCAAGGATGCGCAGGGCAAGGTGGTCAACCGTATCGGGGTCTTTTCCGACATTACGCAAATCAAGGCGGAACAGGAAACCGTGGCGCATCAGGCGCAGCACGATTTCCTGACCAATCTTCCCAATCGCCTATTGTTCCGCGACCGTTTCAAGCAGCAACTGGCGCGGGCAAAACGGCAAAACAAGAAATTTGCCGTCATGTACATCGACCTGGACCGGTTCAAGCCGGTGAACGACACGCTGGGGCATCTGGTTGGCGACAAGTTGCTGGTGGCCGTTGCGGCGCGATTGAAATTGCAGGTGCGGGAAATCGACACGGTTTCCAGATTCGGCGGCGACGAATTCGCGATCCTGGCGACCGAGGTGTCGGCACGCAGCGATGTGACGGGGCTGGCCGACAAGATACTGGCCTCGTTGAGCCTGCCCTACAGCATAGACGGCCACGCGATCCATGTTTCCGGCAGCATGGGCATTGCCATTTATCCCGAGGACGGGCGCGACATGGATGCGATCCTGAGCAAGGCGGATGCGGCCATGTACAAGGCCAAGCACAACGGCGCAAACACTTATTGCATGAGCGAGGAGAAATTCAGGGTTGTGAAATGATCGGTTCGGGTTGTCAATCGATCAGGGGCAACTTTTTGTCGCCGCGCAGCAACTCGGCGAATTCGGCGGCGGGCAGGGCCTTGCTGAAGTAGTAACCCTGCAATTCGTCGCAATGGTTGGCGCGCAGGTAGTGGAGCTGGTCGGCGGTTTCGACGCCTTCCGCGATGACATGCAGCTTCATGCGCTGCGCCAAACCGATGATGGAGTCGACGATCATCGCATCTTCCGGTTTGCTGGCAACGCCGCGCACGAATGACTGGTCTATTTTCAGGCTGTCGATCGGGAAGCGCCTCAGGTAGCCGAAGTTGGAATAGCCCGTACCGAAGTCGTCGAGCGAAAGTTTCACGCCGACTTTTTTCAGCTTGTTCATGGTTTCGATGGCGCGTTCCGGCTCGTTCATCAGCATGCTCTCGGTCAACTCCAACTCCAGTTGGTGCGGCAACACGCCGAATTTGTCCAGCGCGCTCTTCACCAGCTTGTCCAGATGGCCGCTGCGGAACTGGCGTGCCGAGACGTTCACGGCCACGCAGATTTCCGGCAGCCCTTCCTCCTGCCAGTTGCGTATCTGCAAACAGGCTTGTTCGATGACCCAGTTGCCGATGGTCAGGATGACGCCGGATTTTTCCGCAACCGGGATGAAGCGGGCGGGCGATACCCAGCTGCCATCGGACTTTTTCCAGCGCACCAGCGCTTCGGCCCCGCTGATCGACCCCGTGCCGATATTCACCTTGGGCTGGTAGTGCAGGCGCAGTTCGTCGTGCAGGACGGCGCGGCGCAGGTCGTTTTCCAGTTCCAGTTTCTTGCGCGCATCGGCATTCAATTCCGGCGTGTAGAAAGAAAACTGGTTGCGGCCGTTTTCCTTGGCCAGGTACATCGCGGCATCCGCATTCTTGGTCAGTTCCGCCACACTCGAACCATTGTCGGGGAACAGGCTGATGCCGATACTGCCGCCGATGAACACTTCGTGCCCGGTGGACAGGTTGAACGGCTCGCTCAAGGAAGAGAGGATGTCGCGCGCAATGACGGCGGCATCCTGCTTTTCCCGCAACGGGGTGGCCAGCAGGATGAATTCGTCGCCGCCCAGGCGACCCAGCGTGTCGCCTTCGCGCAGGCGCACCCGCAGGCGGTCCGCCACGCTGCACAGCAATTCGTCGCCGATAACGTGGCCGAAACTGTCGTTGACCTGCTTGAAGCGATCCAGATCGATGAACAGGACGCACAGTGCCCGCTGGTGGCGTTTCGCCTGTTCCAGTTCCTGTTCCATGCGCGCCTCGACCGCAGCGCGGTTGAAGAGCCGGGTCAGCGGATCGTGGTGGGCGAGGAACTCAAGCTGCGACTGGCTTTCCTTCAGTTTCGAGATGTCCGAAAACACGCCGATGTAGCGCACCGGCTGCTGCCGGTCGTCGAGGACGGCGCTGATGCTCAGCCATTGCGGGTAGATTTCGCCGTTTTTGCGCCGGTTCCATATTTCGCCCTGCCAGAAACCGTCCTGCTGCAGTATCTTCCACATGGATTCGTAGAACGATTTGCCCTGGCGTCCGGAACCGATGATGCCGGGGTCTTTGCCGATGACTTCATCCTGGGTGTAGCCGGTGATCGACGTGTAGGCCTCGTTGACGGCAAGAATGCGCGGCGTGGTGTCGGTGATGATCACGCCGTCATGCGTACTCTGCATCACTGCCGCAGCTTCGCGCAGTTGTTCCTCGGTTTTCTTGCGTTCGCTGATGTTCTGCTTGACGGCGATGAAGTGGGTGATGCGCTTGTGGTCCGTATACACCGGCGTGATGGTCATCTCTTCGGTGTAGAACGAGCCGTCCTTGTGCTTGTTGACCAGTTCGCCGCGCCACACCTGGCCGCCCTGAATGGTGTTCCACAACGCTTCATAGAAATCGCGCGTCTGGACGCCCGAGTTCACCAGGTCTTTGGGACGCTTGCCGATTACTTCCTCGGTGGTGTATCCGGTCATCTCCGAAAAGGCCGGATTTGCCCACTGAATGACGGCGTCGCTGTCGGTGATGACAATGGCGTTGGCGGATGAATTGAGCGCCGTGTCCTGCAATTGCAGTTGCGTCTGGGCGCGTTTGCGCTCGGTCATGTCGCGCGCGACGGCGACGATGTAACGCTCCTTGTTTTTCTCAATCAGGCGGGCATTGATTTCAACCGGGAAGAGGCTGCCGTCGCGTCGCCGGTGTTGACTCTCGACCAGGCGGTGGCCTTCGCGGAAGAAGATTTCCAGTTCCGCTTGCCAGATCGGTCCGGGGGCAAGGCGGGTGGTGAAGTCGAAGATCGTCAATTGCAGCATTTGGTCGCGCGGGTAACCCAGATCGCGGCAAGCCTGCTCGTTGCAGTCCGCGATGCGGCCGCTTTCCGCGTGGAGAACAATGATGCCGTCGTTCACCTGCTCCATCAGATTGTGATAAAGCAACTGCTGGCGTGCCTGTTCGGCCTGATGCTGGGCCTGCTGCAAGTCGATTTGCTGCTTGTCCAGCGTTTCATGCAGGAATTCCAGGTAGCGGCCCTGCATGTTCTTGACGATATCGTGGCGCGTAACGATGCCGGCCAGCGTGTCTCCTTCGACAACCACCAGGCGGCGGATGCCGGACGCTTCCATCCTGATCATCGCCTGCTGTATCGGCACCGCCGCGTCGATGGTCTGCACCGGCGTTTTCATCACGTGCGCGATGTTTACCTGCGCCGGGTCGCCGACAGTGCGGGCGAGTCCGACGGTATCGCGTTCGGTGAGGATGCCGACGGGCTTGTTGTCGCGGACAACGACGATGCAACTGATCCTGTTTCCGGACATCAGGTCGACCGCTTCCGCCAGGGAGGCATCCTCCCCCAGACTGAGGATATTGCGCGTCATGGCGCTGCCGACGGACTTGATCTCGACCAGCAACTCCATGCCCATGTGATGCAGGAAATCCGCTTCGCTGACCACGCCGACGATCCGGCTCTCGTCGTCCACCACGATAAGATGGCGCAGGTTGCGGTCGGAAACCAGACGGTAAGCATCGCGGAAATTCAGGTCGGCTGGCGCGGTGAGCGGCGGGGCGCTCATTACGTCGGACATGCGGAGTTCGGCCACGACCTTGCGATCCGCCATCAGGCGGATGGCGTCCTGCTCGGTGAAGATGCCCAGCGGACGCCGGGTATTGTCGGTGGCAACCGCGCAACTGATATGCAGCGATTCCATGCTGGCGAGTACGTCGGGCAACGGTGTATCCGCAGGGACGCAGAATACCGATGGGGTGAGGATGGCCTGTAGGGTGAGATTATGCATTTGCGCTTGATTTCCAGCCTGTTGCAAGCATTGTAGCAAGGGAAGCCGGGGTGTCATGAATATTCGAGCGGGAGGGCATGCGAAAAAAAAGGACATCGCAACGATGTCCTTTCCCGGGAAAAACCGACTGAATTATTCGATTTTTGCTTTGCCGCGCAAATCCTCGATCTCCTTTTGAATGGTTTGCTGTTGCAGGCGCTTTTCGATATTCGGTTTCACTTCTTCGAAGGTCGGCACTTTCAGCTCGCGCGTGTCTTCCAGCTTGATGACGTGCCAGCCGAACTGGGTTTGCACCGGAGCGCTGATCTGGCCCTTCCCGAGCTTGGTGACCGCCTCGGCGAAAGGCTGCACGAAGTTGGACGGAACAGCCCAGCCCAGTTCGCCGCCTTTATCCTTGGAGCCGGGGTCTTTGCTCATGCTCTTGGCGACTTTGGCAAACTTGCCCTTTTTTACTTCGGCCGCGGCTTTCTTGGCTTCATCTTCGGAATCGACCAGGATGTGCGAGAGCTTGTACTCCTTGTTGCCCACCCGCGTTTTCAGCGCTTCATATTCCTGCTTCAGCACGTCGTCGCCGATGGGGTGGTTCTTGGCGTAATCCTGCACATAGGCGCCGGCCAGTATGGATTGCCTGGCCAGTTCGAGTTGCTGCGCAATCTCAGGTTGTTTTTCCATTTCGTTCTTGGACGCGGCCTGCGAGATGACTTCAAGATTGATGAGGTCGTCGCGGATCGCCTTGCGCAATTCCGGGCTGTCCGGCTGGCCTTGCTGCGCTGCAGCCTTGATGCGCATGTCCAGGCGGGCTTGCGGAATAGATACACCGTTCACCAGTGCCGCGGATTTCTCGTCGGCAGCCTGGGTGCAGGCGGCGATGGTCAGCAGGGCCGACAACAGGGCGAATTTGGAAAATTTCAGCATGTTTCTTTCCTTTGAAATGTTGAGGTTGGGGTGGAACGAAATATTACCCGACGCGCAATATAGCACGCCTTTCGGCTAGGCCGGAAAGACCTTCTTGAATGGCCGTACTGCGACCTGGGCATATACGCCGGCGGCGACATAAGGGTCGGATGCGGCCCACGCCTCTGCCGCGTCGAGCGAGGCGAACTCGGCCACGATGAGGCTGCCGGTGAAACCGGCCGGGCCGGGGTCGACGGCATCCACGGCGGGGAAGGGGCCAGCCAGCAGCAGGCGTCCTTCGTCCTGCAACGCCTGCAGGCGCGCCAGATGCGCCGGACGCGCTGCCTTGCGCTTCTCCAGGCTGCCAGGAACGTCGTTGCCGAAGATGGAGTACAGCATCATTGGTTTTCCTTTTTGTCTTCTTCAACATACTTCGACAGCCACAGGCTTTGCAGCAGCACAAAAACCAGCATCATGCCGGTGGCGCCGAACAGTTTGAAGTTGACCCAGGCGTCGGTGCTGTAGCTGAACGCAACATACAGATTGACCACGCCGAGGACGCCGAAGAAAGCGCTCCAGGAGAAATTGAGCTGGCTCCAGGCGGTATCGGGCAGGGTGATCTTCTCCTGCAGCAGCGCGCGCATCAGGTTTTTCTTGAACAGGACAGGCGACAGCAACAGGGCGGCGGAGAAGAACCAATACAGGACGGTGGGCTTCCATTTGATGAAAGTCTCGTCGTGCAGCAACAGCGTCGCCCCGCCGAACAGGGTGATGATGCCCAGGCTCACCCACAGCATGGTGTCGACCTTGCCGTGGCGGTATTTCACCCAGCCGACCTGCACGAAGGTGGCGGCGATGGCCGTCGCCGTGGCCCAGAAGACGCCCGCAAATTTGAAGGTGACGAAGAACAGGATGACGGGGAACAGGTCGAACAGCAGTTTCATGGTTATCTTCTATCCAGGGCAAGCGATGCGGAGTTGATGCAATAGCGCAGTCCGGTGGGGTCGGGGCCATCCTCGAACACGTGGCCGAGATGGGCGTCGCAGGCGGCACAGCAGACCTCGACGCGATCCAGTCCGAGCTGGTCTTCTTCGCGGTATTCGACCGCGTATTCGGTGACCGGTTGCCAGAAGCTGGGCCAGCCGGTGCCCGATTCGAATTTGGTTTCAGAATCGAACAGCGGCGCGCCGCAACAGACGCAGCGATAAATGCCGATGTCGTGGCAATCCCAGTATTCGCCGGTGAAGGCCGGTTCGGTACCGCACTCGCGGCAGATCTCGAACTGTTCCTGCGTCAGTTCCTCGCGCCATTCGTCGTCGGATTTTTCGATATTGCTCATGGTTATCCTGATTGTAGAGTGGGCACGTTTCTGTGCCCACGCGGAAGCATCGTTTGTCTACAGCGTGGGCGCCAACAACGTGCCCATCCTGCGTTATTCTGCCAAAGCGGCTGTTACGCTGGAGCGCGTACTTAGCCGGTTAAACCATGCCGCCAGATTCGGGTGCGCGCTGCGCCAGTCGCGTTCGGGCTGGCGCAAGTCGAGATAGAGCAGCGCGGCCACCAGCGCGAGGTCGGCGAGACTGATGCAGTCGCCCACGCACCATTCGCGTTGGCCCAACTGCCCGGCAATATATTCCAGCGTACGCGTGATGGAGCTGTTGTGCAGGTCGATATTCTCCTGCTCCTGCTTTCCGGCCGGACGGATGCGCTCGTTGCGCACGACGATGGCGGAATCCATGATGCCGTCCGCCAGCGCCTCGCCTCGCCGGACGTGCATCCTTGCCAGCGCATCGCCGCGCGGAATCAGGATGGGCGTGTCGTTCAGGGTGTCGGCATATTCGGCAATGACGACCGAGTCGAACACGCAGGTGCCATCGTCGAGGATCAGCGCTGGAATACGTCCCAGCGGATTGAACAGCGCCACTTTGCTGTCCGGCTCGCTCGGCGGGTCGACCATAAAAGCGTGCGGGATGTTTTTTTCCAGCAGCACCAGACGGGCTTTGCGCACGTAAGGGCTGGTGGTTGAGCCGATCAGTTTCATGTGAACCATTCAATAAAGAGACCAAATTCAACGTTCCATCCCCCTTGCAGGGGGAGGGTTAGGGAGGGGGTGGAATCGTTATCATGCCGCAACTCTACCCCCATCACCTTACTAACGGACTATCGTGCTTCACAGCACTTCCGCCGCGTGATCCGCCAGGCGCGAGCGTTCGCCGCGCATCAGCGTGACGTGACCGCTGTGCGACCAGCCCTTGAACCTGTCCACCACATAAGTCAGGCCGGAACTGCCTTCGGTCAGGTAGGGCGTGTCGATCTGGGCGATGTTGCCCATGCACACCACCTTGGTGCCGGGACCGGCGCGGGTGATGAGTGTCTTCATCTGTTTGGGCGTCAGGTTCTGCGCCTCGTCGATGATCAGGTACTTGTTGAGGAAGGTGCGGCCGCGCATGAAGTTGAGCGACTTGATCTTGATGCGGCTGCGGATCAGGTCGCGCGTGGCGGCCCGGCCCCATTCGCCGCCTTCTTCGGTCGACTGGTTGAGCACGTCGAGGTTGTCGTCCAGCGCGCCCATCCACGGCGACATCTTTTCTTCTTCCGTTCCCGGCAGGAAGCCGATGTCTTCGCCCACCGGCACGGTGACGCGGGTCATGATGATCTCGGTGTAGAGCTTGGTCTCCAGCGTCTGCATCAGGCCGGCCGCCAGCGTGAGCAGGGTCTTGCCGGTGCCCGCCTGGCCCAGCAGCGTGACGAAATCGATCTCCGGATTCATCAGCAGGTTGAGCACGAAGTTCTGCTCGCGGTTGCGCGCGGTGATGCCCCAGATGCCGTTCTTGCTGTGCGT
Organism: Nitrosomonadales bacterium; assembly: GCA_016235045.1. Lineage (GTDB taxonomy): Bacteria > Pseudomonadota > Gammaproteobacteria > Burkholderiales > Gallionellaceae > Sideroxyarcus. The sequence goes on along the minus strand of JACRME010000013.1, from coordinate 25,252 downwards.
GTAGTCGGTGAGCGTGCGCAGCGTGGCAGTATTGTTCTCCTGTGCCGTCACCACGGCAAAGAACGGATTGCTGGCGTCTTCCTGAAACACGAACTCGTTCACCAGCAGGTCGCGGCAGTCCGGCCCATTCATGTTGTAGAAGGTGTGCCCGCCCTGGGTGCCGGACACCATGTCCTTGCCGTTCTTGTCCCAGAAATCCGCCTGCAGTTCGCGCACGCCGGTATAAAGCAGGTCGGTGTCTTCCAGCACCTTGTCGTTGAAATAGTCCTGCGCCGACAGACCCAGGGCACGCGCCTTGATGCGCATGTTGATGTCTTTGCTGACCAGCGCGATCTTGCGCTTGCTGTGCTGCATGTGCAGATGGTTGACCACGCCGAGGATGGCGTTATCGGCCTTGCCGCTGGCCAGCGTCGAGGGCAGCGGGTCGTTGATGAACTCGGTCTGCAGGAACAGGCGTCCGGTCGCGTTCTTGTTGCCCAGCGCATCCAGCGGCACGCCTTCGTCGATGCTGTCCTCGCTGGCACTGACCAGATTGTCGAGGAAGCGGCTGGCCTGGCGCGCGTTGCGGGCGACTTCCGTCATGCCCTTCTTGTTGTTGTCCAACTCTTCCAGCACGAACATCGGCACGTAGACATCGTGTTCCTCGAAGCGGAACAGGCTGGTCGGGTCGTGCATCAGCACGTTGGTGTCCAGCACGAAGAGTTTGGTGTCTTTGTCCGTTGTTGCTTTACGAGCGTTCATGTTGTCCTTCAGAGAGTTTGAACAAAGGCGAGTACTTCCTGTGCGTGGCCGTCCGCCTTGAGGCCGCGCCATTCCTTGCGGATGATGCCCTTATGGTCCAGCACGAAGGTGCTGCGCTCGATGCCGCGCACCTCCTTGCCGTACATCATTTTCTGCTTCATTACCCCGAACAGCCTGCAGACCGTTTCATCCTCATCGGAAAGCAGGGCGAACGGCAGGGTGAACCGGGTCTTGAAATTCTCGTGCGACTTGATGCTGTCGCGCGAAACGCCGACGATCTCGCAGCCTGCCTTCCGGTATCCGGCATACAGATCGCGAAACTGCTGCGCCTCGGTGGTGCAACCCGGCGTGCTGTCCTTGGGATAGAAGTAGATCACCAACGATTTGCTGCGGATGGGGTAGAGCGTGAATTCGACACCGCCCGTGGCAGGCAGGGTGAAATCGGCTACAGCTTGTTTTGGCATCAATGGCTCCGTTTACTGGCTGCCATTGTTGTCAAAATCGGGCGGTTAGGCAAGCGGCTTCGGCAGGTAAGGTGTTTGAGAGCGCCGCCGTTCCCGTCGGCTTGATTCAAAACCTGCCGACGGGAAGGGCGGCGCGTTCATTAGCGGATCACACCGCTACCACCCAAAGCCCCAGATTGTAATAACTGTGCAGTAGTATAGGCACCAGCACCCCCCCATACCGTTCCCGAAAATACCCCAGCACCAGCGATACCGCGAAATAGCCGGGGAATAGCAGGGCGGGGTGTTGCCACAGATGAGCCAGCGCAAACCAGGCTGGTTGCCAGATTCGCCCTGCTGAAAAATTCGTCCTTTTTTAAACGCGGCCGGCCGCAACAGCCAGCCAACCACGACTTCGACGAATATCTGCAGCGCATAACTGGTTATATTGTTGGGACGAATCTTGCCGCCCGACGTGATCGCATCAGCCGGAGGGTATTGTTTCCCAAGGACTCGAAAACGGGTTCTGCTGGTTTTGTGCAACACACAACGCCTTGAAGCTCTACTAGGCTAATCAAGTATCTAGATATTTCGGCATATTGACTCAAAGGCGGTTACCCCTCAAAGTCGCCACAGGGTGAGGGAGGTCTTTGTGGCCTCATGTTATTGTTGGTCTGGGCAATGAATCAGGGGGAGAAATGAACACTGGGATCGTTAAGTTCAAAGCATGCGGGATTGCTTTGATGGGGAAAGCGTTGGTTGCGGGTATGGTCACCTTTGGAGGTATGTCTCAACCTGTTGAAGCCGCAACAGCAGATGCACAATTCCGGCAATATCTTGTTAATCTATGTAACTACACAGGCAATATTCCCGCCAACTGGGATATAGCCATGCTGGATTCAATGTGCCAAGCCACAGTATTTAGCGGGAGTTTTTCGTCGGGTGGTGGCTCGGTTTCTTCCTCTTCGAACGTTGGGGTCTCAGCTATCGGGGAGGGGCCACGAAAAAAGAAATACCGGGTTTCCCTTGACGGTCAAGATGGCAAGGCAACACAGGGCGCAAGCGCTGATAACAGAGGATGGGGGTTGTTGCTGACTCCGCAATACAGCAGTAACACTCGCGTAGAAACAGAACTGGAGAACGGTTATCAGTCTGATCTTAACGGGTTGGTAGTCGGGCTGGATTACCGTTTCGGGGACAATCTGGTTCTTGGGGCTACTGTTGGAAAAACGAGCGACAAATCTACCTATCTTAGGAATGCTGGTGTCCTGAAAACCACCAATAATTCTGTAGTTTTGTATGGAACATGGGTGCCCGGTAGCGCTTTTTCCATCGACGGCTATCTCGGCTATGCCAAGTTGAATCTGGATAACCAGCGCAATGTCGATATTGCGCTTGTGCAAGGTGTAATCAACGGGTCTACATCCGGTTCGCAACGAATGGCTGGCATGTCAGCCAGTTATCAGCATGATGCAGGCAGATATTCGGTCGCGCCTTTTCTGAGCCTTGATTTCATCAAAACCGGTCTCAGGGAATACACCGAGACTGGCTCTACCGTCATGCAAGGGCTAGTCAATATCGGAACCAGCACATTAGCGCTGCGCCATTTTGAAAGAAGCAGAACTTCTTTTACGAGTAGCTTGGGCATGCGCTTTGGTGCATCAAGCACTCATGATTGGGGCGTACTCGAACCTTCCGTACGATTTGCTGCAGTGCATGAATTCAAGAACAAGCCGCAACAAATTAATAATGAACTGGTTTCTTCGCCCGGTTATGGGATGTCGTTGCAAACCGACGCGCTCGACTGCAATTACTTGAACCTTGGGGTAGGTATGGCGGCAGCTCTCGATAATGGCGTTTTGTTATTTTTTGACTTTGATAAACGAGCCAAAGATCAATTACTGAGTAATTGGTCGGTAAGCGTTGGTGGCGTGGTGGAATTTTGAATGGATTGTCTCCTTAATTGAGCTGTGAATTTCTAGTCAGGATGCAATACGGGAGGCTTATCCATGTCGAGTTCTACGCTTGCCTGATCATGTGGGCTTTATTGACAGGTTGTTCGACCCCCTCGCAACGGTTTGAGGCGAAGGCGACAGGATTCGGTTTTTCCAAAGAGGTGTTGCAGGGCGAAGGCTTCCGTCATGTCGTCTACTTCAAATCCGGAAAGGTTGCTGAAACGGCAGCATTGCATGTGTATCTGGATGGTGACGGTACGCCCTGGGTCCGCAAAGGGGTGGCTGCCTCGGATCCTTCGCCGCGCAATCCCTTGATGCTTGACCTAATGTTGCTTGATTCTGCACCTGCGGTGTACCTGGGGCGCCCTTGTTATTCTGGCTTGAATTCGGATAGGGGCTGCACTTCGGAAGTGTGGACGGATCGACGCTATTCTGAAACGGTTGTGAGGAGCATGTCGATTGTGTTGGAGCACCTGGCTGTCGATTACGACAAGATTATTTTGATTGGTCACAGCGGGGGGGGGACTTTGGCAATGCTGTTGGCTGAACAGCAGACCAAGCTGGATACGATCGTGACAATAGCGGCTAATCTGGATACGGCAAGATGGGTGGCACTGCACAAACAGAGACCGCTGACAGGTTCGCTGAACCCGGCTGATCGCCCACCGTTGCCGGCGCATATCAGGCAAATGCATTTTGCCGGACGGGAAGATGACAATGTCCCACCCGCAATTATTCTGGATGCAATAGCACGTCAGCCCGGGACGATGTTCAGGGTGATTCCGGGGCAAGACCATAGTTGCTGCTGGCGTGAGGTCTGGCCGGAAATGCTTGGCCAGATATCGTCCAATTCATCTTCACAATCGACTGGCAATACCATTCATTAAATCAGGGGGTGGCAATGAGTAGGCAAGTCTACGCGATGGGTGCGATACAACAGTTTCGTTATCTGATTCTGGGCTTGGTGTTATTTTCTTTCCCGTGGCTTCAAGCGTACGGGGCAGGCGAGAAGGGAACAACAGGCGGGGCGCGTCTATCCCAAGTCCGTCACTTCACACCCGATGCCAAGGGGGGACTGCAAGGATTGATTGCTGAGCCATACGCATTAAAGGTCGGCGGTGGCAAGACCAGCGTGCGTTTTACAGTGAGATTGCCTGGGGCTGTGGATACCGCCGCAAAGGTCTATTTGCACCGTACCAGCGACCGCAAGCCCTATGTCATGAATGATGAAGGCCGGGATGGTGATCCGGCTGCAAAAGATGGTGTCTATGGAAAGAGCATCGTGGTGGATGTATCCGGGTTGAAACCGGATGCCTGCCTGCTCTTTGAGGCATACGCCCAAAGCAAGAAAGGGAAGAAGCTTTCGTCCACATTCAAGTTGTGTGCCAGCGCCTTTCCAATGCAAATTGCAGCCTCCGACGCTACCAGGCAGGTAAAGTTTTCTGATGGATCAAGGGCAATATCCGACGAGATATTGTTCACGGCAGCACCCAACGCAAATTCGGACACAATCAGGCGCGTGGCAAAAGCTATCAACGCTTCAATTGTTGGATCCATTCCAGCTTTGAGGTTGTATCAACTGAAACTTGGTTCTCAAGTTTCAGGTTCTCAATTCCCGGAGTTGGTGCGGCGATTACAGTCCTCTCCCGGCGTCCAGGCTGTTTCTCTCAACCATATTGGCACGTTTGCATCCAACGATACGCATTTCCCAAGCCAGCATGGTTTGCAGCTAATGCGAGCTCCAGATGTGTGGGGCAGCGGGGCAACGGGTAGCGGCGTGACAGTGGTGGTGCTGGACTCCGGTTTGGATTTGACTCATGCAGACTTGGTGCCCAGCTGGACCTGTCAACTTCCGGGAAATCCTGCGCTAGTTCCATGTACGGATACCGTTGGCCACGGCACGATGGTTGCAGGTGTGGTTGCCGCGGTAACCGGTAATTCGGCAGGGGTGGCTGGAGTGGCTTATGGGAGCAACATCCACTCGATCAAGGTGAATTCAACCCCCAATCCGAATGATCCTACGCATCCATTCGTTTTGCTAGCTGATATGCAGGCGGCATTTAATGAGGCAGCCACCTATGTGGGATCGCATGGGGCTGCTTCAGTTATCAATGCCAGCTTCAGCGTTCAAGTCTCCACATTTACCAATGTAACTTCATTATGTCAGTCGATCAATAACGCGGTGGTGAGTGGCGCTGTGGTGGCAAATGCGGCAGGGAACGATAATTCCAACCAATATTTTTATCCAGGGCGCTGCAATATCAATGAACCAGCAGGACAGCCTCATGCAGGACAGAACGAAGCGCTCGTCACAAAAGGCAGATTTATAAGTGTGGCAAACAGCGTGTCACAGCAAAATTCGGATTGCATGGTGAATGGTCTTGTGGGCGGAACCCAGGATGCAATAGATAGCCGATGCGAAGGTTACAACAATGCCAGCAGTATCAGGATTTTTGGCAGCAACTATGGTTCCTGGGTGGATTTGATTGCACCGGGCGCAAGGATTTACACGACAAGCCTGGGTGGCGGATATGTTGAACCGACCGGCACCTCATTTTCTTCTCCCCTGGTGGCGGGGGCTGCAGCCATTCTGAAATCATGCGGCGTATCCCTCGACCAGATCGAACCCACATTGAAAGCCAGTGGGTTTCCGTCTGTAAGTTTTCCTGATGGTACCAGCGCTCCGCGCTTGGATATCTATCGCGCACTCCATCGCAGTGCGCCGACAGCGTCGAATATGAGTGCTGCAGAAACCTTTACTGAAGATACACCGCTCAATCTTGTTGATATCGTCGTCACTGACGCCAATGGCTGTGCAACCGTCACCGCCACCCTGACATTGTCCAACCTTGCGGCAGGCACTCTCAGCACCGCCACATTCGGCTCGGTCACGTCCACATTTGTCGGTGGTGTATGGACTGCATCCGGTCCGCTTGCGGATGTGAATGCATTGCTTGCCGGGGTGACGTTCAACCCGGCGTCGCACTTCAATGGCAGTTTCAACATTGCCACTTCGGTGTCGGATGGCTACTCGCCTGCCATTGCAGGAACCAAGGTGGTGAACGGAATTGCCGTGAATGATGTCCCCGGTTTCGTGAAAGGAGCGGATCAGACAGTGCTGGAAGACGCCGGTCCGCAGTCTGTGTCTGGCTGGGCGACTGCGATCAGTGCAGGTCCTGCGGACGAAGCAGGCCAGACGCTGACTTTCAATATCACCGGTAACACGAATCCCTCGTTGTTCAGTACGGCACCTGCGGTCAGCTCGGCGGGCGCATTGTCTTACACCCCGACAGGCAATGCCAACGGTACGGCAACGATCACACTCAGGTTGCAGGATGGCGGCGGTATAGCAAACGGCGGTGTGGATACGAGTCCGCCCCAGTCTTTTGTGATCAATGTGATGGCTGTAAACGATGTTCCGAGCTTCGTGAAGGGGGCGGATCAGACCGTATTGGAAAACTCGGGTCCGCAGATGGTGGCAGGCTGGGCGACAGCAATCAGTGCCGGTCCAGCGGATGAGGCCGGTCAGGCATTGAATTTCAACATTACGGGCAATACGAATCCGGGGTTGTTCAGTGCCGGACCTGCAATCAGTTCCACTGGCGATTTATCCTATACGCCTGCGGCGAACACAAGCGGTAGTGCAACGATCACTATCCAACTTCATGATACCGGTGGTGTGGCGAACGGTGGCGTGGACACCAGTGCATCACAGTCTTTTACGATCAATGTGACGCATGTTCCTGTTCCGCCGAGCGGTTCTGTTGGCATCGATGGTGTCAGGCAGGTGAGCGCACCCCAGCCCTCGCTTCATGCGATAACAAGTGGCGTGAGCAACCCTGATGGCTGGGGTATCGACCACTATCAGTGGCAAAGGAGCGATTTTGCCCCTCCTGCCGATGTGCCAGTCGACATAGCCGGTGCAACGAGTGTCGATTACACATTGGCGCCGGTTGATATCGGCAAATACATGCGGGTCTGCGTGATGTATCTTGATCCTGCCAATACGCAGCTTTGTAGTGGCACCGACACGGTGGCCGTTGGCGACCCGCACATCACTGCTGTCGATGGCCTGCACTACGACTTCCAGGGCGCGGGCGAGTTCGTGGTCTTGCGGAATTCGAGCGGGATGGAGATCCAGTTGCGCATGGCCGCCGTGCCCACTGCACCGCCGTTGCCGGATCCCTACACTGGGTTGACCAGCGGGGTGAGCGTGAATACGGCTGTCGCGGCGCGCGTGGGCCAGCATCGCGTCAGCTACCAGCCGGATACCGGTCCCAATGCCGTTGCCGGCACGTTCGTGCTGCGTGTGGATGGGGCGGTGACCGCCTTGCCTGCGGATGGCATAGATATGGGCGATGGCGGCAGGGTGTTGCCGCAGGCCGGCGGCATCCAGATCGATTTCCCGGACCAGACCACGCTGATGGTCAACACCAGTTCATGGCCCTTCTACGGCGCGCATTGGCTGCACGTCAACGTGTTCCACACGTCGGCTTATGAAGGCATCATGGGTGCGCGCCTCAAGGGGAGCTGGCTACCCCGCCTGTCCAACGGCACCGCGCTGGGATCGATGCCCGCCTCGTTGCATGACCGTTATGTCGATCTGTATGTGAAGTTCGCAGATTCCTGGCGCGTGACCGACAAGACCAGTCTGTTCGATTATGCCGATGGCACATCGACCGCGACATTCACCAACAAGAAATGGCCGACCGAGAACGGGCCGTATGTCACGGGCGCCGTGCCGGTCGCCAAGCCGCTCGACCGCAAGGCTGCGGAGCTTGCCTGCCGCGATGTCGTCGGCATGAACGAGAAGGCCGATTGTGTGTTCGATGTGAGGGTGATGGGAAACAGGAACTTGGCCAAGGGCCACCTGCTGCATCAGCAGATACGCCTGGGCGCGGTGAATGTTGCCGTGCGCGGAGCTGACAAGCTGAATGCCCTCGGCGAGCTGGTGGTGACGGCCACGGTGGCCCGCCATGCGACGGTCGTGCCTAAGGTGAAGGGCCTGCGCACGGTGCCCGCCGGCACGGTCCAGTTCATGCTCGGCGACAAGGCGCTGGGCAAACCGGTCAGGCTGGATGCCAAAGGTCGGGCGACCCTGCTGGTATCGCGTCTGCAACTGGAGCGTCTCAAGGAGGGCAAGCTAGCCATCACGGCGCGTTTCCTGCCGACCAGGGATAAAGCCAATGTGTTTTTGCCGGGCGTCAGCAAACGCTTGACGCGCGAACTGGTGCCAGCCGCCTTGCGGGCTGGAGCGATCATTGATGTGCCAAGGAGACTGAAATGACATACAGAAACTGGATGACGGGTTTGCTGCTGCTTGCTGCGGTGTTGTCGCCGTTCACCGTACAGGCTGTCGAGGCGATTCCATCCGCTGGTACGGTGTCGAAGATGACAGGCGACAACGTGGCCGAGGCGCAGCAGTCGGACGGCAAATCGCGCAAACTGGCGGTGGGTGATGCGGTTTATTCGGGCGAGCGCATCTGGACCGACAAGGGCACCGGTGTGCATATCAAGTTCGCCGACGAGTCGAAGTTTGCACTGGGGCCGAACACCGAATTCGTGATTGACAAGTTCAAGTACGGCAAGGGAGCCGAGGGCGATGCATTCCACTCACGCATCATCAAGGGCGTGTTCCGTTTCGTCTCCGGCCTGATCGCGCATACCAAGGGACGCGACATGCAGGTGAAGGCGCGCGTCGCCACCATCGGCATCCGCGGTACCCAGGTCGAGGGCGAAGTGAGCGACCGGCAAGAGGTTGATGGCAAGACCATCGACGCCTCGGCCAGGATCGTGCTGATGGAGCCGGAGGAAGAGGGCAAACAGACTTCCATCGTCGTCTCCAACGAGTTCGGCAGCGTGGTCATCGACCAGCCGGGCTACGGCACCGAGATCCCGGACGAGAAGAGTCCGCCCTCGCCGGTGAGGAAGATGCAGATTCGCACCGTCGAAAACGTGCTGCGCGCGCTGCGTAACTCGGTGCGTCAGAGCGGCACGGCAAGGCCGCGCATGCCGTGATGTGAAGGGTGCGCTGCCGGAGCCTCTCAGGCGGCGTACCAGTACACCGCAAAGAAATGGCAGGTGGTGCCCGCCAACACGAACCAGTGCCAGATGAAGTGGCCGTAGCGCAGGCGCGAATCGGAGACGAAGAAGACGGTGCCCAACGTGTAGGCCAGACCGCCGGCAACCAGCCAGAACAAACCCTCTGTGGGCAGGCGTTCATAGAGCGGATCGACCGCGACCACGATGAGCCATCCCATCAACAGGTAAAGGATGGTGGAGATGACGGGGTGGGTCATTCGCCGCAGCACCTTCAATGCCACGCCGGTCAGCGCCAATACCCAGATCAATGCCAGCAACGTCCAGCCCCATGGACCGTAAAGCACGCCGAGCGTGAACGGTGTGTAGGTGCCCGCGATGAGCAGGTAGACCGCGGAGTGATCGATGACGCGGAAGATGTGCTTGAGTCTGCCCGGGTGGAACGAGTGGTAGAGGGCGGAGGAGAGATAAAGCACGATCATGGTGGCGGCAAAAACGATGCTGCCGACCAGGTATCCGATTCCTCCCTGTTGCACCGCATGCACGATCAGCAGCGGCGTGCCTACGATGGCTGCGCCCAGCCCTGCGCTATGGCTGATGCTGTTGGCGATCTCTTCCCCGCGTGTCTGTTCGCGTTGGTGGGACCTTCTTTCGGTCTGGAGGGCTGTTTGCTGTTGCATGTTCTTCTGCAAGGAATGAGCACTGGCATTCTGGGTGTTGCATGGCCGTTTGGCAATCCGATTTTTGCCCGTACAATGCGCATATGAACAGCATGAGCGCTCCCGATATCTCCGCCGCCGAAAGCGACACCGAATTCATGCGTGCCGCGTTGCGGCTGGCGGAACAGGCGGCGCAGGTGGGCGAAGTGCCGGTCGGCGCGGTGGTGGTGAAAAACGGCCGGATCGTCGGGCGCGGCAGCAATGCCCCCATCTCCAGGCATGACCCCACCGCACATGCGGAGATAGCGGCCATGCGCGATGCGGCGCAGCACCTGGGCAATTACCGGCTGGTCGATTGTGAACTTTTCGTTACGCTGGAGCCGTGCGTGATGTGCGTCGGTGCGATGTTCCATGCGCGCATTGCCCGCGTGGTGTTCGGGGCGAAAGACCCCAAGACAGGGGCGGCGGGGAGCGTGTTCAACCTGTTTGCCGAGACGCGGCTCAACCACCATGCGCGCATCCACGGCGGCGTGCTGGCGGACGAGTGCGGCAGGATACTGAGCGAGTTTTTCGCCCAGCGTCGCGCGCAACAAAAGGGCCAATGAGGATCGCCATTCACATTCCGACCCAGCAGCTTGAGCTGTTCGGCGATGACGGCAAGCTCGTGCATCGTTTTCCGGTTTCCACCGGGGCAAACGGCGCGGGGGAGGAGAATGGCAGCTTTTGCACGCCGCGCGGCAGGCACGTCATCCGCGCGAAGGTCGGCGCGGGTCTGCCGGAGAATGCGGTGTTCGTGAAGCGGCGCCCGACGGGCGAAATTTATACGCCGGAACTGGGGGCGCAGTTTCCGCAGCGCGACTGGATATTGACGCGCATCCTGTGGTTGTCCGGTTGCGAAAGTGGCTATAACCGCAGCGGCACTTGCGATACCATGCGCCGGTACATTTACATACACGGCACCCCGGACAGCCTCGAATTGGGCAAGCCTGGATCGCGCGGTTGCGTGCGTATGCGCAATGCCGACCTGGTAGCGTTGTTCGACATGGTGCAAGCAGGAACGGAAGTCGAAATCGCGGCATGAGGTTGTTCGAAGAATAACAGCGTTTCTCCCCTTCCGCCGCAAGGCGCAGGTGGGGTAACAGGGAGATGAGTCATGACTACACCTTTCACTGTCAGTCTGGTCAGTTGGCACGACGGCGAGCCTTTGCTGCGCGCCATCCGCGAGGCGGTTTTCATCCGCGAGCAGAATGTCCCGGAAGAGCTGGAATGGGACGATATGGACGGGGGAAGCCGCCATGCGCTGGCGTTGAGCCTGAACGGCGATGCGATCGGTTGCGGGCGCATCCTGCCGAACGGGCATATCGGCCGGATTGCGGTGCTGCCGCAGTGGCGCAACCAGAGGGTGGGCACCGCGATCATGGAGGCGCTGCTCGACGAGGCGCGCGTGCGCGGTCTCAAGCAGGTGGATGTTGAGGCGCAGACCCAGGCTTTGCCGTTCTATCACCTCTTCGGTTTCGTCGAGCACGGCAAGGAATTCATGGATGCCGGAATGCCGCACAGGAAGATGAAGCTGAAACTCACCCCGCGCTGAACTCACTTTCCGTTGATATATTCCTCGTCGCTGAAATTCATCACCGCCTGCGGTTGAAACACGGTGAATGCGGTGATCATCATGCCGGTGGCAAATGCCTCGGTGAGCATGATGATGGGCGCGGCGATGAGGTAATAATGCTTGATTTCTCCCCACGTGTAATGGCTCAGCAGCAATAACAGCAGGGTTGTTGTCAGCACGTTCAGCAGGATGCTGAGGGCGCCGCACACAAAACCGTTCAGCAGCACGAACAGGAACAGGTTCTTCGGCAGGTTGCGCTTGCTGAAGCGCAACAGCCAATCGCTGAACAGCACCGGGATGAAGATCATCAGCAGGCCGTTGAGGCCAAGCGTGACGAACGCGGTGTCCGCGCGTATCCAGGTGGCGAGCATCACCAGCGTGATGGCGACGGTGGCGATGTGCTTGCCGAACATCAGCATGAACAACGTCGAGCCCAGGATGTGGTAGTTGAAGCCGGGGCGGATGCCGGCATTCAGTTGCCAGAAAAAGAATGTGCCGATCAGCAACGCGACCAGTGCATTGACCATGATGGCGTTATCCAGCAATACCCGCCACGGCGCCTGGCGCGCTGCCCGATACAGGATGAAGGCAAAGATGAAATCGGCCAGCCACAACCAGTCACTCGTGAATAGTTGGGCTGGCAGGTTCACGGCATCGGGTAAGGCAAGGGGTTGAATTCCAGGCGCGGGCCGGTCAGTGCGCCGAGATGCACCGGAAAGGCGTCATGGCTGGCGATCTGCACCACGGCCAGCAAGTCGTAGCCGCCGTTCGGGGAGGCCTGCGCGTTGACCACCATGCCGCAGCTCTGGCCTTCCATTTCCATGCTGAACAGTTCGGCACCCGCCTGCGGCGCCGTTTCCGCGTAGATGTGAGCGAGGTACATGCGGCGCTTGTTCTTGCCGAGATACTGCATGCGCGCCACGATTTCCTGTCCCGGATAGCAGCCCTTCTTGAAATTCACCGCGCCGACAAGGTCGAGGTTCGCCATCTGCGGGACAAACTGCTCCTGCGTTGGCGGCAGGATGACGGGGATGCCCGCGCGGATATTCAGCCAGTCCCAGCAGGGCGAACCGGCCGGGCGCGCAACGGCACCGAGCTTTTGCCACAGGGCAGGCGCCAGTTGCGCAGTGGTGACGATCTGGAAACGATCTGCCGCCAGGCGGATCAGGCTGCCGTCGTCGTATTGCACGACCTCCAGCGCATCCTGCGGCAAGGCGGGGAAATGCTTTTGCAGCAAGGCGGCGGCATTCGTGCCGCTGAGACCGAGGCACACGATGCTGTCGCTCGCGTTTTCGATTTTCACCTTGGCGCGCAGCACGTACATGGAAAGCTTTTTCTGGATTGGCGCAAGCAGGCTTTGCGGCAGGTGCAGGCAGAACCCGGCCGGCGTGCGCCAGACGAGCAGGGTCGCCAGCGTGCGGCCTTTTGCGGTGTTGAAGCTGCTGGGCAGGGCGTGCTGCGGGGTAAGGGCGTTCACATCGCTGCTGAACAGGTTGTGCAAAAAGCCCTGCGCTTCATCCCCGGAGACTTTGAGCACGCCGAACTGCGACAGGTCGCAAATGACCGTCCCGTCGCGCGTGGCAACGCGTTCGGCAGCGGCATCGCCGAAGTGCTGCGCGACGCCGTCCTGCAATTGCGCGCCTTGTGCCGCCAGAAAAGCCTGCCAATCCTGATTCATGGTTTCGTCCGTTGTTGACTGTCGTGCAATCTTACCGCGAAGCGCCGCCTTTCGGCTAAACTCTTGCGCCATGAAAGCACTGTTGGCAGCCTTGTCCTTTTTGTTGCTTGCCGCCTGCGATGGCGGTTTGTGGAACGATCCTTATCCGGTCGCGGACGGGGGCAAGGACATCCTCTACACCGCCTTTTCCGAGCGTCCCAAACATCTCGATCCGGCGCAGGCCTACAGCGAGAACGAATACGAGTTTCTGGCGCTGATCTACTCGCCGCCGCTGCAATACCACTATCTCAAGCGTCCGTATCAACTGGTGCCGTTGGCCGCAAGCGCAATGCCGCGCGTGACGTTTCTGGACAGGAATCGTCGGGTACTGCCGGAAAAAGCCGATCCTGCGCGCATCGCTTACAGCGTCTATGAAATCCACATCAAGCCGGGGATGCGCTACCAGCCGCATCCTGCGTTTGTGTCGGCGAATTACATGCTCGATCCAGCCGATCTGGGCGGTGTTTACGGTCTGAACGATTTCGTCCGCACCGGCACGCGCGAGGTGACGGCAGCGGACTACGCGTACCAGATCAAGCGCCTTGTTCACCCGCAATTGCATACGCCGATTGCCGCGGTGATGAGCGAATACATCGTGGGCATGAAGGATTACGCGGTCAGACTGCAAGCTGCAGCAAGGGAGCATCCGGGAGATTTTCTCGACCTGAACCGGTATCCGCTTCCCGGCGTGGAAGTGGTGGACGGCATGACCTATCGCATCACCATTCACGGGAAATATCCGCAGTTTGCCTACTGGCTGGCGATGCCGTTTTTTTCGCCGATGCCGCAGGAGGCCGAGCGTTTCTATGCGCAGCCCGGCATGCGCGAGCGCAACCTTTCGCTGGATTGGTGGCCGGTTGGCAGCGGGCCGTACTATCTGTCGGAGAACGAACCCAACCGCCGCATGGTCCTGACGCGCAACCCTTTCTATGACAGCGAGAATTATCCCGGGGAGGGCCAGCCGGGCGATGCGCAGGCCGGATTGCTGGCCGATGCGGGCAAGCCGCTGCCGCTGATCGACCGCATTGTCTTCTCGCTCGAAAAGGAAACCATCCCGTACTGGAACAAGTTCCTGCAAGGCTATTACGATGCCTCCGGCATCAGCTCGGACAGTTTCGACCAGGCCGTGCAGGTCAGCGTGAGCGGCGAGGCGAATGTCAGCGACGCGATGAAAACGCAGGGCATCACGCTTTCCACAGCCGTTGCCACCTCCACCTTCTATACCGGCTTCAACTGGCTCGATGCAACGATCGGCGGCAATTCGGAGAGGGCACGCAAGCTGCGCCAGGCCATCGCCATCGCCGTCGACTTCGAGGAATTTGTCTCCATTTTTGCCAACGGGCGCGGTATTGCGGCGCAATCGCCCATCCCGCCCGGTATCTTCGGCTACCGCGACGGGAAGGAAGGCATCAACCGCTATGTTTACGACTGGGCGGATGGTGCGCCGAAACGAAAATCCGTGGCAGAGGCGCAACGGCTATTGGCCGAAGCGGGCTATCCGGGCGGTGTCGATGCCGGCACCAAACAGCCGCTGGTGATACATCTCGACACCACCTCTGGCGGCGTCGGGAACAAGTCGCGGCTGGATTGGTTGCGCAAGCAGTTCGACAAGATCGGCGTGCAGCTCGATGTACGCAGCACCGACTACAACCGCTTTCAGGACAAGTTACGGCGCGGGGATACGCAGATGTACTACTTCGGCTGGAACGCCGACTATCCCGATCCCGAGAATTTCCTGTTCCTGCTGCATGGGCCGCAAGCCAAGGCAAGCAAGGGCGGCGAAAATGCATCCAACTATGCAAATCCAGAATTCGACCGTCTGTTCGAGCAGATGAAGAACATGGACAACAGCCCGGCGCGGCAGGCGATCATCGATCGGATGCTGGAGATATTGCGCCGCGATTCCCCCTGGCTGTGGGGCTTCCACCCCAAGAACTATGTGCTGCAACACCAATGGTTGCGCAACATCAAGCCCAACATCATGGCAAATAACAAGCTCAAGTACTGGCGCGTGGATGTGGGGCAACGCGAACAGTTGCGCCGCAGCTGGAACCAGCCCGAGCTTGGGCCGTTGTGGCTGGCCGGCGCTGCGCTGCTGTTGTTTGCGGGAGGGATATGGCTGATGTTGCGGAGGCGGGAAGAGGCGCGTTAGCTCACCTGGCTTGCGAACTATCCCAGGCCTGTTGCAGGGCGCCGGCAAATACCTCGACCGGCTGCGCGCCGGAAATGCCGATATTTTCGTCGAGCATAAAGAACGGGACGGCGCTGATGCCGAGATTCGCGGCTCGGGCTTCGTCGGCCCGGACTTCATTGGAATAGGCATCGCCTTTCAGCATCGCCAGCGCCTCCGCTTCGGGAATGCCAAACTCGGGGGCGAGACGGGCGAGGGCAGCATGGTCGCCGACCGGCAGCGCCTCGGAAAAGTAGGCGAGCATGAGCCGCTCGGAGGCGCCGTCGTCCAGTTGCCGCGAGGCGGCGAAGTGGATCAGGCGATGCGCATCGAAGGTGTTGCCGGGCCGGGCGTCGGACAAGCGATATTCCAGCCCGACCTCCCCGGCGACTTCCGTCACGCGCGCGTTCATTGCCGCCGCTTGTTGCGGGCTGACCCGGTATTTTTGCGCCAGCATTTCTTCCAGCGTGCCCGGCTGCTGTGCGGGGGAATCGGGGTCGAGTTCAAAGCTGCGCCAGACCACCTGCACGCTTTCCCAATGCGGAAATTTCGCCAGCGCCATTTCCAGGCGCCGTTTGCCGATGTAGCACCAGGGGCACACCACATCCGACCAGACCTCGATTTGCATGGCGATACTCCTTCTCTGCATATTTCAGGAGGAAGCTTCTGTAGGAGCCCGGCTTGCCGGGCGATTTTCCACTTTATCGCGCAACAAGTTGCGCTCCTACGGGCAGGCTGATGATAATCCTGGCTAGGTCAGCAGCTTGAAAGCATGAACCCAGTCGTTGCGCAGGAAGCCGGGGATGCACCACAGGATGCACAGCGGCTCGATGGCGCGCGCCGCCTCGACCTTGCCCATGTCCGCCGTTTCCCAGCCGAACTGGTCGAGGATGCCGGTCACGGTCTTTTTTGCCGCCTCGTCGTTGCCGCAGATGAACATGGTCGGCTTGCCGCCCTTGAACTGCGGATCGACCATGAAGGCATTGCCGACGGAGTTGAACGCTTTGACGAAACGGGCACTCGGGAATTCGCGCTGCAGCCGTTCCATCTGCGAGTCGTCCAGCGTGGTGAAGTAGCTCAGCACGCCGTTGACGGGAGGGGCGTCGGCGATGGGATTGGTGACGTCGATGACAGGTTTGCCCGCAAGATTGGCCGCTCCGGCGAGACGCAGCACCTCTGCCGCTGCCGTACCTTTTACCGCCAGCACCACCAGTTCGCCGTACTTCGCTGCCTCGGCAAAATTGGCGATATGGCCTTTGGGATTCTTTGCCGCCCAGTCGGCGAGCTTGCCCGGTGTGCGCGTCCCCAGCGTGACGTCATGGCCGTGCTTCAGAAAGCCGCCCGCCAGGGCCTTCGCGACATCGCCTGAACCCAGGATTCCGATTTTCATGATGTTCTCCTTATTCAAGTGGCTTGAATGACAGAGATCAGATTGCGGTTTTTGCGGCACTGCCTCTGCCGTTGGTGAAAGCACATTCTCTGCCTTGCCCGGATGTTTGGCAATCCGGTGTTTACCGTACAATAGCGGCGCCATGATTGCCTACCTCATCCGCCGCATCCTCTACGCCGTGCCCATCCTCATCGGGGTGAACCTGCTCACCTTCGCGCTGTTCTTCGTGGTGAACACGCCGGACGATATGGCGCGCATGCAGCTCGGCATCAAGCGCGTGACGCCGGAGGCGATCGAGAAATGGAAGCAGCAGCGCGGCTACGACAAGCCGCTGTTCGTCAACAGCGCAGTCGGCGGTACTGACAAGCTCACCGACACCATCTTCTGGCAGAAATCGGCCAGCATGTTCGTTTTCGATTTCGGCTATTCCGACGACGGGCGCAGCATCGGTCGCGAGATCGCCAAGCGCATGGGGCCCAGTCTGGCCATCGCGCTGCCGACCTTTCTCATCGGTCTCATCGTGTATGTCAGCTTTGCCTTGCTGATGACGCTGTTTCGCGCCACCGCGCTGGACATGGCGGGCGTGGCTTTGTGTGTGCTGCTGATGTCCATCTCCGGCCTGTTCTACATCATCGGCGGGCAGTTCGTGGTGAGCAAGCTGTGGCATCTGGTGCCCATCTCGGGCTATGCGGGCGGGGCGGACAGCTTCAAGTTTGTGGTGCTGCCTATCCTTATTGGTATAGCGGGCGGCGTCGGTTCCAGCAGCCGCTGGTACCGCACCATCTTCCTAGAAGAGATCGGCAAGGACTACGTGCGCACGGCACGTGCCAAGGGGCTGTCCGAGCTGCGCGTGCTGTTCACGCATGTGCTGAAGAACGCGATGATCCCGATCCTGACCGGCGTGGTGGTGGTCATCCCGCTTCTGTTCATGGGCAGTCTGCTCACCGAGTCGTTCTTCGGCATCCCCGGCCTGGGCAGCTACACCATCGATGCGATCAACGCGCAGGATTTCAGCGTGGTGCGCGCGATGGTGTTTCTCGGTTCGGTGCTGTACATCGTCGGACTCATTCTGACCGACGTTTCCTACACCGTTGTCGATCCGCGGGTGAGGTTGCAGTGAGCGAATTTGTGATAGACCGTCATTCCCGCGCAGGCGGGAATCCAGTAAACAGAGTATTTCTCGCGGAGCGAGACAGCCGGGTTGTTCGCTTCGCGAGATGTTTTTCATGCTGGATTCCCGCCTGCGCGGGAATGACGAGGGTGGGTGTCTTATGAGTTTCATGCCAGTCGTCCTGTGGAGCGATGCGCTGGTGTTTCTGCTGCTGGCGGCGGGTATTGCGGCAGCCTGGTATGTGCGGCGGCGCGAGCATCTGCTGTTGCCGTGGCAGCGCGTGGCACATAACAGCGTGGCGATGGCATCGCTGCTGGTTTTGTCGCTGTTTCTCGCAGTCGGGCTGCTCGATACGCTGCACTTCCGCATGGCGCTGCCGCAAGCGAACGGCGGTGAGAAGGTGTATTCGTCCGAGGTGTTGAGCGTGTTCGACAAACTGGTCGGGCCGTTGCGCACGCATACCGAAAAGACCTATTCCGAACCGTTCGCGCTGACCTTGTATGCCAAGGAGAGCATGACTGATGCGCAAGGCAATGTCGCGCGCGACTATCCGCGCCTGCAATATGGCGGAGCGCATCTTTCCGACGCATCGCAGCGCGTCGAAGATATATGGAAGCGTGCGCTGGCTGGAGGCGGACTGGGTCTGCTGGTCGGGCTGTTGTCGTTCTATCTTACCCACAGGAAGTTGCACTGTGCGTCCGGATGTGACCGGGCTGTCTCCATCGCCACGTTGATCCTCACCACCCTTATTGGTGCCATCGCCAACCTCGCCGCCGTCTACCACGTGCTCGGCACCGACAAGGTCGGACAGGACGTGCTGTACCTTTCATTGAAGAGCATTCGCACCGGACTCATCATCGGTACGGTGACCACGCTGGTGACCTTGCCGCTGGCCCTGTTCCTCGGTGTGGCGGCCGGCTATTTCCGCGGCTGGGTGGATGATGTCATCCAGTACGTCTACACCGTGCTGAGTTCCATCCCGAGCGTGCTGCTGATCGCGGCGGCGGTGCTGATGATGCAGGTGACCATAGACACCCATCCGCAATGGTTCGACACCGCCGCCTCGCGCGCCGACCTGCGGCTGGTGTTTCTGTGTCTGATCCTCGGCATGACGAGCTGGACCGGGCTGTGCCGTCTGCTGCGCGGCGAGACGCTCAAGTTGCGCGAGATGGAATATATCCAGGCGGCGCAGTCGTTCGGCGTGTCCAGCTTGCGTATCCTTACCCGCCACATCATGCCCAATGTGATGCACATCATCCTCATCGCGCTGGTGATGGATTTCTCCGCGCTGGTGCTGGCCGAGGCGGTGCTGTCTTATGTTGGCGTCGGCGTCGATCCCTCGATGATCTCCTTCGGCACCATGATCAATGCCGCGCGTCTGGAGATGGGGCGCGAGCCCATGGTGTGGTGGGCGCTGGCGGCCGCCTTCGGTTTCATGCTGGTGCTGGTGCTGGCGGCGAACCTGTTTGCCGATGCGGTGCGCGATGCCTTCGATCCGCGCCTGAACCGGACGGAGAGCAAGGCATGAACCTGCTCAAGGTCGACAAACTCGTCACTCGCCTGCGCAACGGTGCGGCCATCGTGGACGGTATCTCCTTTGAAATATCCGCGGGGGAGACCTTCGCTCTACTGGGCGAATCCGGCTGCGGCAAGTCGATGACGGCGCTCTCGTTGATGCGTTTGCTGCCGGACGGCGTGGCGAACGCGGGCGGTGCGGTGCAACTGGATGGTGCCGCTTTGTTCGATCTGCCCGAGCACGACATGCGCGAAGTGCGCGGCGGCAAGATGGCGATGATCTTCCAGGAGCCGGGGCTGAGCCTGAATCCGGTGATGTCGGTGGGCGCACAGATCGCCGAGGTGTTGGCGCTGCACCATGACCTCGGGGATGCAGTTGCCAATGCCCGCTGTGTCGAATTGCTGGACCAGGTCGGCATCCCCGATGCCGCGCGCCGGGTACACGAATATCCGTTCCAGCTTTCCGGCGGCATGAAGCAGCGTGTGATGATCGCGATGGCGCTGGCGGGCAGTCCGACACTGCTCATCGCCGACGAGCCGACCACCGCGCTGGATGTGACGATACAGGCGCAGGTGCTGCGACTGCTGCGCGATACGCAGGACAAGCTGGGCATGGCGATGCTGCTCATCACCCACGATCTCGGCGTGGTGGCGGAGAACGCGCACCGCGTCGGGGTGATGTATGCGGGGCAGATCGTCGAGCAGGCCACGCGCGAACAGTTGTTCGCCAAACCGTTGCATCCCTACACACAGAAGTTGTTCGCGGCCTTGCCGGATGCGCGCCGCAGCGGTCAGCCGCTGAGCGCGATCCCCGGCAGCGTGCCGCCGCTGGGCAGCATTCCGCAGGGCTGCCGTTTCGCACCGCGCTGCGACAAGGCCTGGTCGTTGTGCCGCGAGCAGACGCCGGACTGGACGATGGTGGAAGGGCGCGGGGTGAGGTGTCATCTGTATCAGGATACGGGATACAGGATACGGGATACAGATGCACGCTCCCCTCTCCCGCTAGCGGGAGAGGGGCTGGGGGAGAGGGGAGATTTCCTGAATCCCGTATCCCGTATCCCGAATCCTCTGCTGCAAGTCTCCGACCTGCAAGTCCACTTCCCCATCCGCAAAGGCTTGCTGCAACATGTGGTCGGGCAAGTGAAAGCGGTGGATGGCGTGTCGCTGGCGATACCGCAAGGGCGCACACTGGCCTTGGTGGGCGAATCCGGTTGCGGCAAGACGACGTTGGCCAAGGCCTTGCTGCGGCTGCTTCCTGCGACTGCGGGCAGCGTGCAGTTCGATGGCAAAGAGTTGATCGGGACGGGGGCTGCCCGTTCGAGCATGCAGATGGTGTTCCAGGATCCCTATGCCTCGCTCAATCCCAAGATGCGCGTGGCGGAGATACTGGAAGAGGGCATGAGTGCGTTGCGCATCGGTGCCGACAGTGCGGCACGGCAGGCGCAGATCGACGGCTTGCTGGACAAGGTGGGGCTGGCGCGCGACAGCAAGTGGCGATACCCGCACGAGTTCTCCGGCGGCCAGCGCCAGCGCATCGCCATCGCGCGCGCGCTGGCGGTGTCGCCGCAACTGCTGATCTGCGACGAGCCGACTTCGGCGTTGGACGTGTCGGTACAGGCTCAGATACTGAATCTGCTGAAAGAACTGCAACAGGAACTGGAACTGAGCTATCTCTTCATCACCCACAATCTCGCGGTGGTGGAGTATCTCGCGCACGAGGTCTGCGTGATGTATCTGGGACGCATCGTCTAGCGCGGCACGACGGAAGAGGTGCTGCGCTCGCCGAAGCACCCCTACACACAGGCGCTGCTGTCGGCGGTGCCGCGCATCGACGGGGCGGGCAGGGAATACGTCAAACTGGAAGGCGATCTGCCGTCACCGGCGAACCCGCCGTCGGGTTGCCATTTCGCACCGCGTTGCGCACGCGCGATGGCGGTCTGTTCGCGCTATCCGGAGGCGATCCGGATCGGCGATTCACATCAGGTGAACTGTCACCTGTACAACAGGCAAGACTAATTCGACTGCCCGGATTGGTAGGGGACGTAAGCGACCTTCATGCTGGCCGACTTGCGGGTGTTGGTGTTTTTCTTCGATTTGGCTTTGGTCGCGGTGACGCTGCGCTTGCGCGCGGAGGGGCGATGGGTGTCGGACAGGACGATGTTGAAATGCTGGCCGACGCGCAGGAACGTCCGGCCGTGGTTGGCGTCGCGCAATTGCGCCTGGCTGACATGGAAGCGTCGCGCAATGGTGGAGATGGTGTCGCCGCGGCGTACCGTGTAGCGGACCGCGCCGTACATTTCGGCCACGGCGTTGGGATGCATGTTGAATGCGGCGAACTGCACGGCCGATTCTTCATCCTTGATCGGCACCAGCAGGGTCTGGCCGTTGCTCTCCTGCGCATATTTGGACAGGCCGTTGGCCGCGCGCAGTTCTGACAGCGTCAGCCCGAAGTGGTCGGCGATCTGTTCGAAGCGTTCGCCCTTCTTGCTTTCGTAGGGCTGCCAGGAGACCAGGCGCAAATTGGTCTTGGCCAGGTTGCTGCGGAAGGTCTCGACCTTGTCTACCGGCAGCAACAGCACGTCGGAGGTGTCTTGCAGGATCACCGGGCGGTTATGGCTGGGATTGAGCGCCATGAATTCATCCATCGAGATGTCGGCGAGTTCGGCGGCGATTTTCACGTCCATGTGCTGAGTGGCGGCAACGGCTTCGAAGTAGGGTTCATCCGGAACATCACTCAGGATCAGGCCGAAACGGGCCGGGTCGCTCACGATGTTCTTCACCGCCATCAGTTTCGGCACGTAGTTGCGCGTTTCGCGCGGCATCTTGAGGTGGGAATAATCGGTCGGTTTGTGGCGCTTGCGGTTGCTTGCCTGGGCACGGGCAACGGCATTCTCGCCCCAGTTGTAGGCGGCCAGCGCCAATTCCCAGTCGCCGAATTGGTCATGCAGTTTCTGCAGGTAATCCAACGCGCCGTTGGTCGCGCCGATAATGTCGCGGCGACCGTCGTGCCACCAGTTTTGTTCCATGCCGAAATGCCTGGCAGTGGAGGGGATGAACTGCCAGATGCCGGAAGCGCTCGCCACCGAGTTGGCGCCGGGATTGAAGGCGCTTTCGATCATCGGCAGCAGCGCGATTTCCATCGGCATGCCGCGGCGCTCGACTTCTTCGACGATGTAGAACAGGTAACGGCGACCGCGCTCGGTCATGCGCAAGACATAATCGGGATGGCTGGCATACCACTTCTCGTGACGCTTGATCAGCGGGCTGTTCAACTCGTTCATGGCATAGCCGTTGCGGATGCGTTGCCACAAGTCGTCGGATCTTGGTTCGGGAGCGACAATCATCGCTTCGCGTATCGGCGCGGGTGATTGAGTCTCGGGTTCGACCGCGCTGTCGGGGATTGCAGAACTGGTTTGAGGTGTTGCCGCCTGAGGGGCTGTGGCTTGAATTGTCGAGGTTGGCGCAACTTCCGGAATGGCCGCCTGAGTCACTCCGGGTTCGGGAGCAGTTGTTTGCGCGCTTTGTGCAGAGAGCTCCGGGCTATTCAGCGCCAAAGTCGTTTCTGCGTTGGATGCCATGGCAGCGGTGCAGCCGAGCACGGCGCTAAGTAGCAGCAGTAACAGCTTGTTAATTGGCACTATATTGAGACCGGGGAAATGGAAGGTTGCCGCGATGGTAGCGGAGGGGGAGGGGCGCGTCAATCCAAAAGAGCGTTGCGTTATGCCACTTTGCAGCGGCATAACACAATTCTTTCAGGTTGTTAGCGTATGACTTCCTTGAGTTGCTCCAGAATGGCAGGATTCTCCAATGTCGAAACGTCCTGCGTGATTTCCTCGCCCTTGGCGACCGCGCGCAACAGGCGACGCATGATCTTGCCGGAACGGGTCTTGGGCAGGTTGTCGCCGAAGCGGATCTCGTCGGGTTTGGCGATCGGACCGATCTCCTTGCCGACCCAGTTGCGCAGTTCATCGGCCAACTTCTTCGCGGCTGCCGCATCGGCGGGACGCGTACCTTTCAGCACCACAAAGGCTACCACGGCTTCGCCCTTGATCTCGTGCGGCTTGCCGACGATGGCGGCTTCGGCCACCAGCGGGTTGGAGACCAGTGCGGACTCGATCTCCATGGTGCCCAGACGGTGACCGGAGACGTTCAGCACGTCGTCGATACGGCCCATGATCCAGAAGTAGCCGTCTTCGTCGCGGTGCGCGGAGTCGCCGGCCAGGTAGGCACCGTGCATCTCTTCGGGGAAGTAGCCTTTCTTGTAACGCTCGGGATCGCCCCAGATGGTGCGGATCTGCGAGGGGAACGGTTTCTTGATGACGAGGAAGCCGCCATGCTGGTCATGCACTTCGTCGCCGGCTTCGTTGACGATGGTGGCCATGATGCCGGGCAGCGGCAGGGTGCAGGTGCCGGGCTTGATCGGCATCGCGCCGGGCAGCGGGGCGATCATGTGGCAACCGGTCTCGGTCTGCCACCAGGTGGCCACGATCGGGCAGCGTCCGCCGCCGACGGTGTTGTAGTACCACATCCACGCTTCGGGGTTGATCGGCTCGCCCACGGAACCCAGCAGGCGCAGCGAGGACAGGTCGTACTTGGTCGGCAGGTCGCCGCCGAGCTTGATCAGCGAGCGGATGGCGGTCGGTGCGGTGTAGAAGGTGGTGACCTTGTGGTCCTGGATCATCTTCCAGAAACGGCCTGCGTCCGGATAGGTCGGCACGCCTTCGAAGATGACCTGGGTCGCGCCGATGGCCAGCGGGCCGTAGGCGACATAGCTGTGGCCGGTGATCCAGCCCACGTCGGCCGTGCACCAGAACACGTCGGAGTCCTTGTAGTCGAACACCCATTTCAAGGAGACCATCGCGCCCAGCAGGTAGCCGCCGGTGGCGTGCTGCACGCCCTTCGGTTTTCCGGTGGAGCCGGAAGTGTAGAGGATGAACAGCGGGTGTTCCGCGCCCACCCATTCCGGTTCGCAGGTGTCGCCTTGGCCGGCGATGACGTCGTGCCACCAGACGTTGTTCTTGTGCCATTGCACATCGCCCTTGGTGCGCTGGTAGACGATGACGGAATGCACGCCTTCGCAGCCGCCCATGGTCAGCGCCTCGTCGACGGCGGGTTTGAGGGCCATCGCCTTGCCGCCGCGGAACTGGCCGTCGGAGGTGATGACGGCCACGGCCTGTGCGTCGGTGATGCGCTCGTGCAGGCTCTTGGAAGAGAAACCGCCGAACACCACGGAGTGGATCGCGCCGATGCGGGCACAGGCTTGCATGGCGATCACGGCTTCCACGCTCATCGGCATGTAGATGATGACGCGGTCGCCCTTCTTGATGCCGCGCGACTTCAGGCCGTTGGCGAACTGGCACACGCGGGCGTGCAGTTCCTTGTAGCTGACCTTGGTGACTTTGCCGTCGTCCGCTTCGAAGATGATGGCGGTCTTGTCGCCCTGTTTGGCCAGATGTTTGTCGAGGCAGTTGTAGGAGACGTTCAGTTCGCCGTCTTCGAACCACTTGTAGAACGGCGCGTTGCTGTCGTCCAGGGTCTTGGTGAAGGGCTTGTGCCAGAGGACGGTCTCGCGGGCGAGGTTGGCCCAGTAGCCTGCGTAGTCCTTGTTGGCGGCATCGACCATCGCCTTGTAGGCGGCCATGCCGGAGACGTTGGCCTGTTTCACAAAGGCCTCGGAAGGCGCGAAGACGCGCTTCTCGTTCAAGACCGACTGGATATCTGACATGCTGTTTCTCCTGAGAAAGTTGTTATTGGGGGTGATTCACATTCCTGTGATCTGTTTCAAATCGAACCCCCATTTTACGGGGTCTTCCGCGCTGACGATACTTTCCTGCGACTTGTTCAGGTTGATCAGTTCAGGCATGAAGGGTTCGTTGGATTTGGTCGATAAGAACGCTTTG
>JACRME010000012.1 GCA_016235045.1 Nitrosomonadales bacterium | reverse complement strand
AACCTCTATGCGATGCTGGGCCACGATGGCCAGTCGCTCGCGCGGGTCCTGCACGTGACTTCGCATGAACGCATCGCCGAGGCCGCACGCCGGCACGGCGTCATTCGCGTCGCGGTGAGCGGCAGCGGCGATGCGGCTCTGGTCGAGACCCTCGCGGCGACGCTCGCGCGTGCCGCCCCTGCTTCCACACAAGCGTCATGAGCGAACCCGTCGCGCCGCTTCCCGCCGCTCCCGCAGGCACCTCTGCGAGGGCACGCCTGCTCCGTCATCTGACGCCCTCGATGGTGGTGGCGCTCGTGGCCCTCCTGTTCGCGCTCTGGCAATGGAGCGATGCGCGCCGCGAGGCGTCCGTGCTGCAAGGCGACCTCGCCAAGCGCGTGGCGGAACTGGACGCGACCGGCCGCGAGGCGCGTCTCATCGCCGACCAGGTCCGCAACACGCTGCGCGACGTCGAGAGTCGCATGGGCATGCTCGAGGCGAAGCTCATGGAGACCCAGGGACAGCGCATCGCGCTCGAAGCGCTCTACCAGGAGCTCGCGCGCAATCGCGACGAGTGGGTATTGGCGGAGGTGGAAGGCATTCTCACCACTGCGGCCCAGCAGCTGCAGCTCGCGGGCAACGTGCGTGCGGCCCTGATCGCCCTCGAGGCGGCGGACAAGCGGCTCGCGCGGGCCGATCGGCCGAGCCTGATTCCGCTGCGCAAGGTGATCAACGCCGACATCGACCGCCTGAAGGCCCTGCCCTCGGTCGACGTGCCGGGGCTCGCTCTCAAGCTCGACAACCTGATCGCGGCGGTGGACACCCTGCCGCTGGCCGCCGACAGCAGGCCGGAGGCGGCCCCCGCAGACTCATCGGCCCCGGGAGGCGGATTCTGGTCGCAGCTCACCGGCGAATTCTGGCGCGACGTGAAGGAACTCCTGCGCGTGCGCGTGGCGGACACGCCGGAAGTGCCTTTGCTCGCACCGGAGCAGGCCTGGTTCCTGCGCGAGAACCTGAAGTTGAAGCTCCTTTCGGCGCGCCTCGCGCTGTTGTCCCGGGACGATGCCGCTTTCCGTGCGGACTTGAAGACGGCGGGCAAGTGGCTGAGCCAGCATTTCGACGGCAAGGCCAAGACCGTCCAGGCCTCCTCCGTGAGCCTGAAACAACTGGGCGAGAGCGAGCTCGCGCTCAAGCTGCCCGACCTCAGCGACAGCCTCGAGGCGGTGCGTTCGCCGCGCTTCGGGCGCAAGTAGGCACCACCCGATGCGCACGCTCTTCTGGGTGCTCGGCCTCTTCGCTGCCGCTGTCGGCCTGGTCCTCGCGGCGCGCTACAACACGGGCTACGTGCTCCTCGCGCTGCCCGACCGGCGCATCGAACTCTCGCTCAACCTGGCGGCCATCCTGATCGGGGTGGGCTTCGTGATCGCCTACTTCCTGCTGCGCGCGACGTTCCTGGCGATCGCGCTGCCCGCCGAGGCCAAGCGCTTCCGCGAGCGACGCAGCCGGGATTCCGGACGCATCGCCTTCATGGAGGCCTTGCGCGCGTATTTCGAAGGGCGCTACGGGCGTGCGCAGAAGTCTGCGGTCGCGGCCCTCGAAGCGGGCGAGCAGCCCGCTCTTTCGGCCGTGATCGCCGCGCGCGCGGCCCACGAGATGCGCGCCTTCGAGGCGCGCGACCGATACCTCACCCGGATGGACCCGGCTACGGCGTCCGAGGAGTACCTGCGACGCATCACGCAGGCGGAACTCCTGCTGGACGAACGCCGCTATCACGACGGGCTCGCGGTGCTGCACCAGCTCGGCGAGGACCACACCGCGGCGCTGCGCCTCGAGCTAAAGGCGCAGCAGATGGCGAAGAACTGGGACCGGGTGCTCGCATTGCTGCCGCAGCTGGAGAGCAAACGGGTGTTCGATCCCGTGGTGATTTCGCAGCTGCGTCGCACGGCGACGGCCGAGAGCCTGAAGCGCAAGGCGCTGGACGCGAAGCAGTTGCGCGACGCGTGGGATCGGCTGCCTGCCGATCTGAAGCGCGACGCCATGGTCGCGCGCACCGTCGCCGAGAGTTTCACCAGCCTGGGTGCGTGCGGCGACGCCCATCGCATCATCGAGACGGCGCTCGAGGAACAATGGGATACGCAGCTGATCGCGCTCTATCCGGACTGCCCCGCGGACGACATCCGGGAGCAGATCCAGCATGCGGAGCGCTGGCTGCCCGCGCACCGGCGCGACGCCGCACTGCTGCTCGCCCTGGGCCGCCTGTGTTCGCAGGCCGGCCTCTGGGGCAAGGCGAGGAACTATTTCGAAGCGAGCATCGCGGTCGAGCCGTCGCACACCGCGCATCTTGAACTCGCACAACTGTCGGAGCAGACCGGACGGGCCGAGGAGGCGGCCCTGCACCGGCGTGCGGCGCTCGATCTTGCGCTCGTGCAGCTCCGAACGGTCTCAGGGGGCAGACGCAGGACGCCCATGTAGCGGTACTCCTCCCACCCAGGGGTCGGTCAGAGGTCGGAGCGGACCCCAGTTCCAGGAATCTCGAATGAACGCGAACTCGTCCGTCGAATCGCTGCAGGACAAGGATGTTCCGTTGAAGGAGGACATCCGCCTTCTCGGTCGCATGCTCGGCGCCACCTTGCGCGAACAGGTAGGCGACGAGGATTTCCATCTGATCGAACGCATCCGGCAGACGGCGATCCGATTCCGGCGCGACCGCGATCCGCAGGCGCGGCAGGAGCTGGAGGCGAGCCTCGACCTGCTCGATCCCGGGCGTGTGATCGCGGTGGTCCGGGCCTTCAGCTATTTCTCGCTGCTCGCGAACATCGCGGAGGATCAGCACCAGAATCGGCGCAACCGGGCGCATCGGCTCGAAGGCCTGCCGCCCGACGAAGGCTCGCTCGCGCTCGCGCTCGACCGGGCGCACGAGGCGGGCATCACGGGCAGCCAGGTGGCGGCGTTCTTCGAGCGGGCATTGATCTCGCCCGTGCTGACCGCGCATCCGACCGAGGTGCAGCGCAAGAGCATTCTCGATTGCCAGCTCGAGATCGCGCGCCTGCTGAACGAACGCGACCGCATGCAGATGACGGTGGAGGAGCGTGCGTCCACCGAGGAATCGCTGCAGCGCCTGGTGCTGACCCTGTGGCAGACACGGGTGCTCCGGGAGCTCAAGCTGACCGTGGCCGACGAGATCGAGAACGGGCTTTCCTATTACCGCTACACCTTCCTCTCGCAGCTGCCGCGCCTGTACGCGCAGGTGGAGGAACAGGTGGCGGCCCGCTGGCCGGGTACCGTCGTTCCGCCCGCGCCGTTCCTGCGGCTGGGAAGCTGGATCGGCGGCGATCGCGACGGCAACCCGTTCGTGACCGCGGAGGTGATGCGGCGCGCGCTCATCCGCCAGAGCTCGCTCGCGATGGACTGGTACCTGGAACAGGTCCACGTGCTCGGCAGCGAACTGTCGCAGTCGCTGCGTGTCGTCACGGTGAGCCCGGCACTCGAAGCGATGGCCGAGAGCGCTCCGGATTCTTCCGGTCACCGCCGCGACGAACCGTACCGGCGCGCCCTCATCGGCATCTACAGCAGGCTCACGGTCACGTCGATCGAACTGGATCACCATTCGCCCGACCGCCGCGCGGTCGGCGAGGCGAAGCCCTATCCCGATGCCGAGACGTTCCTGGGCGACCTGCAGGTCCTGTCCGATTCGCTCGTGCGCAACGGCTCGGCCCGCGTGGCTGCGGGGCGTCTGCGCCATCTCATGCACGCGGCGTCGATCTTCGGGTTCCACCTGACCCCGCTCGACATGCGCCAGCACAGCGGCATCCACGAGCAGGTGGTGGCCGAACTGTTCCGCCTCGGCGCCAGGCGCGGCGGCTACGCCAGCATCGACGAGGAGGAACGGCGGCGCTGGCTGATCGCGGAGCTGGAGATTCCCCGGCTGCTGCGCTCGCCCTACCTTCGCTACAGCGAGGACACCCAGCGCGAGCTGGCCGTGCTCGACACCGCCGCCGAGCTCCAGCAGCGCTACGGCCGGGCGGCACTGCCCAACTACATCATCTCCAACGCCGGCAGCGTGAGCGACATTCTGGAGGTGGCATTGCTCGCGAAGGAAGCGGGCATGCTGGAGCCGGCGCTGGACGCGAAGCTCCACGTCAACATCATTCCGCTGTTCGAGACGATCACCGATCTCCGCGGCTGCGGCCCGATCATGGACGACCTGTTCTCGGTGCCGTTCTATCGCAAGCTGCTCGCGAGCCGCGGCAACGTGCAGGAGGTGATGCTCGGCTATTCCGACAGCAACAAGGACGGCGGCTTCCTCACCTCGAACTGGGAGCTGTACAAGGCCGAACTCGCGCTGGTGGAGGTGTTCGCGAAACACGGGGTGGGTCTGCGCCTGTTCCACGGGCGAGGCGGGACGGTCGGCCGGGGGGGCGGACCGAGCTACCAGGCGATCCTCGCGCAGCCGCCGGGTTCGGTGGCCGGGCAGATCCGCATCACCGAACAGGGGGAGGTCATCGCCTCCAAGGACTCGGAGCCGGAGATCGGTCGCCGCAACCTCGAGACGCTCGTGGCGGCGACCTTCGAAGCGACGCTGCTGGGCCACCAGGTCTCGAGCGGCGGCCAACCCGAATGGCACGCCGTGCTCGAGGCGATGAGCGCCACCGCGTACGCGGCTTATCGCGACCTGGTGTACGAAACGCCGGGATTCGTGCAGTTCTTCCGGGCCGCGACCCCGATCACCGAGATCGCGGAGATGAACATCGGCAGCCGTCCCGCGTCGCGCAAGAAGTCGGACCGCATCGAGGACCTGGGTGTTCTCGTGGGCGCTCGCGCGCATCATGCTGCCCGGCTGGTACGGATTCGGCACCGCGGTCGAGGCGGTGAAGGCCAAGCGCGGCGACGAGGGCCTGGCGCTGCTCGCGCGCCTGGTGCGCGAGTGGCCCTTCTTCCGTGCCCTGATGTCCAACATGGACATGGTGCTGGCCAAGAGCGACCTGAGCGTGGCTTCGCGCTACGCCGAACTCGTGCCGGACGAAGCCCTGCGCGGCGCGATCTTCGCGCGCATCCAGGCGGAATGGGAGCGGACGGTACAGGCCCTGTTCGCGATCACCGGCCAGCGCGAACTGCTCGAAGCCAATGCCGCCCTGTCACGCAGTTTCCGCAACCGCTCGCCCTACATCGATCCGCTCAACCACCTGCAGGTGGAACTGCTGCGGCGCTGGCGGGCAGGCGAGACCGACGATCGGGTGAAGCGTGGCATCCTGCTCACGATCAACGGAATCGCGGCGGGGTTGCGGAACAGCGGATAGGTGCGGCTCGTACGCAAACACATTCAACACGAAGGACTCGAAGGAACACGAAGGAAGATCTGATCCCCCGTTCGTGGGCCTTCCTTCGAGCTCTTCGTGCCCTTGGTGTCGAGCGCGGTGGGTACTTCAGCGTGCCACGCCGTCCACCGAAGCCGTGAACGAATCCGAGAAGAACTCCTCGTCGGGCAGTCCGCACTGCTCGGTGAAATCCTTGTGGGCGGAGTCGACGACGATCGGTGCGCCGCAGGCGTAAACCTGCCAGCCCGACAGGTCGGGGAAGTCCTGCATGACGGCACGATGCACGAAGCCGGCGCGACCGGTCCACTGGTCCTCGGGCAGCGCGTCGGACACCACCGGGATGAAGCTGAAGTTGGCGTGGTCGCGCTGCCACTGCTCGCAAAGCGAAGACAGGTAGATGTCTGCCGGCCGGCGACCGCCCCAGTACAGGACGATCTGGCGTTCGATGCCTGCATGGAAGGCATGCTCCAGGACGGCCTTGATGGGCGCGAATCCCGTGCCGCTCGCGACGAAGATCATCGGCTTGTCCGATTCCTCGCGCAGGAAGAAGGTGCCCATGGGCCCTTCGAAGCGCAGGATGTCCTTCTCCTTGAGCGTGGTGAAGACGGGCTCGGTGAATGCACCACCCGGCATGCGCCGGACATGCAGTTCGATGTGCTCGGCGTCGTGCGGCGGATTGGCCATGGAGTAGGCCCGGCGCTTGCCGTCCTTGAGCAGCATCTCGATGTACTGGCCCGCGAGGAACTGGAGCTTCTCGTTCGCGGGCAGCTTCAGTTTGAGCACGGCCACGTCGGGCGCGGGCTTCTCGATGCTCATGACCCGACAGGGGAGCTTGCGCACCTGGATGTCGCCCACGCCGCTGATCTCGCGAGCGTCGATGATCAGATCGGTGAGCGGCTTCGCGCAGCAGAACAGGGCGAAGCCGGCGGCCTTTTCCGAGTCGGTGAGGGTGTAGGGCTGGTGCGCGCCGTAGTCGACGCGGCCCTCGACGATCTTGCCCTTGCAGGCGCCGCACGCGCCGTTGCGGCAGCCGTAGGGCAGGGTGATGCCCGCGGCCTGGGCCGCGACCAGCACGGTATCGCCGTCGGCGGCGTCGAAGCCGTGGCCGGATTTCTGGATGGTGACGTGAAAGGCCATGGCGTTAGCACGGACTGATCACCGTCGCGGGCGATCTCGATCGACCGGAGAGCCTCGAGCGCCTGTCCGGACTTGCGCACGACGTGGTCCATCTCGCACCTCCGCCCACCACCGGCGATCGCGATACGCGCACCACGAATCTCATCCGGGCGCTAGCAAGGGGCGGGAGGTTACCACAGCGATTCGTGTACATCAGCACGAGCGGCGTGTATGGCGATTGCCGCGGCGAATGGGTCACGGAAACGCGCCGCCTGCGGCCCGGCAACGCGCGCGCGCGCCGCCGCGTCGACGCCGAACGGCAACTGCGGGCCTGGGGCAAGGCGAACGGCGTTTCGGTCGTCATCCTGCGCGTGCCGGGCATCTATGCGGCCAATCGGCTTCCGCTCGAGCGCCTCGCGTCCGGCACGCCGGCGCTCACCCGGGAGGACGATCCATACACCAACCACATCCATGCCGACGATCTCGCCCGGATCGTGATCGCCGCGCTCACCCGCGGAGGGGCGGGGCGCGCCTACAACGCGAATGACGACTCCGGCATGAAGATGGGGGACTACTTCGATCTGGTGGCGGAGCGATTCGGCCTGCCGCGTCCGCCGAGGGTGAGCTTTCGCGAGGCGCAGACGGCGGTCTCCGAGAATCTCCTGTCGTTCATGCGGGAATCCAGACGACTCGCCAATGGGCGACTGAAGCGCGAACTGCGCGTTCGATTGCGGTACCCCACGGTGGCCGACGCGCTGGCCGCCGTCGAAGTGGCTTGAGAGGCTGGGTTCGGCACGATGGACGACGACGAAGTCCTGGTGGTTCTCACCAATCTGCCCGATCAGGACAGCGCCCGGCGCCTGGCCATGGCCGTGGTGGAGTCGCGCGCGGCCGCGTGCGTGAACGTGTTGTCCGGCAGCCGGTCTGTGTACCGTTGGGAGGGCGCGATCGAGTCGGCGGACGAGGTGCCGGTCATGATCAAGACGACGCGCAGCCGCTATCCTGCGCTGGAGCGCGAACTGCGCACCCTTCATCCTTACGAACTGCCCGAGATCATCGCATTGCCCGTGGTCGCCGGGCTCGGCCCCTACCTGGCGTGGGTGCGCGCCGAGACCCGTCCGGCCTGAGTCCGCCAGCCCCGCCTTCGACCCATGAACCTGATTCTGCCCGCCATGCTCGCGGCCCTGGCGCTTCCGCTGAACGCGAGCGGCGCCGACGCCGACCTGCTGTCGCCCGACAAGGCGTTCCGGCTGTCCGCGCAACTGGCGAAGGCTGGGGAGATCGTGGTGCGCTACGACGTCGCGCCGGGCTACTACCTCTACCGCGACAAGCTGAAGTTCTCCGTGGAGCCGGCCTCGGTGGCTCTGGGCAACGTCAGGCTGCCGCCCGGGCGCATCAAGGAGGACGAATTCTTCGGACGGGTCGAGACGTACCGCGACGAGGTGCTGATCCGGATCCCGGTGAAGGTGCCGGCCGGGGCCGAGCGCTTCGTCTTGACGGTGCGATCCCAGGGTTGCGCGGACGCCGGCATCTGCTATACGCCGCAACAACAGCAGGTCGTCCTCGGTCCAGGCCTGGGTCAACGGCCCTTGGACGCGCCGAAGACGGGTGCTGGTTCATTGCTGGATGCGCTCGGCGAGGATACTCCGCCGAAACGCTGAACCGGATTCCGACCTCACCATGACTCGCAGCACCCAGGCCTTCATCTTCGTGGCCGTAGCTCTCGTCGGGCTCGCGGCCGGGCTGTATTTTCGCTCGACCGCGCAGGAGGAAGGACCGGCGGTCACGCCGCCAGCGCTGCTCGACACCGCGCTCGAATCGCTGGAAGGGGGGCGCAAGCCGCTGGGCGCCTGGAAGGGAAAGGTCCTGGTGGTGAATTTCTGGGCCACATGGTGCGGTCCGTGCCGCAAGGAGATCCCCGAGTTCATCCGGATGCAGCAGAACCTGGGCGGTCAGGGGCTGCAGTTCGTCGGCATCGCGATCGACGACAAGGACAAGGTGCAGGCCTATGTCCGCGAATTCGGGATCAACTACCCCATACTCGTGGGTGAACTGGACGCCGTGGAAATGTCCCGTTCGCTTGGCAACGAATTGGGCGGTCTGCCGTTCACGATCGTGATCGATCGCTCGGGCAAGGTCGTCCATTCGATCCTGGGTGCCACCACCGAGGCGAAGCTCAACCCGATCGTGCAAGGGCTTTTCTAGCGCTTCTCAGGGCAACTTCAGTCAAGCTCGGCGATCTCCCCAAATCCGGGACAGGTGACGGATCTCCTCGAAAGACCAGCGCCAGTCCATCGCAGGAGTGACTGGAAAGCGCCGGTCCAGGCGATGATTCAGCAACTCACTTGAGGCGAACGCTGGACAAACTGCAGCGATCGGCGGCAAACTCGCTGTCATGAAGCCCGTTCATGACTCCGGGCCGGCCATGCGACAGCGTTGCTGATGGGCCGGCGCATACTGGTATTGCACGGCCCCAATCTCAACCTGTTGGGTCGGCGCGAGCCGGGTATCTACGGAACCACGACCCTGGCCGACATCAACGGCCGGCTGGAGCGGCGTGCGCGCGACGCGGGCGCGACGCTCGAGGCGTTCCAGAGCAACAGCGAAGGCGAGCTGGTCGGCCGCATCCAGGCACTGATGGATGCCCCGGTCGACTTCGTCATCATCAATCCGGCCGCGCTCACCCATACGAGCGTGGCGCTCCGGGATGCCCTGGCAGCGGTCAAGGTGCCCTTCATCGAGGTCCACCTGTCCAACGTCTTCGCCCGAGAACCGTTCCGCCACCATTCCTATTTCACCGATCTGGCGGTCGGACTGATCTGCGGGCTCGGACCGAAGGGTTACGAATTTGCACTGGAGCAGGCGCTCAACATGGAATCGAGGGGGTAGCCCATGGATCTGAGGAAGCTCAAGGCGTTGATAGACCTGGTGGAAAAATCAGGCATCGCAGAACTGGAAGTCACCGAAGGCGAAGAGCGTGTCCGGATCAGCCGCGTCACGGCTAACGGCGCGGCGATGATGGTCCAGGCGCCGATGCAGGCGATGGCCGCCATGTCGCTGCCTGCCGCAGCGCCCGCCGCCGCGGCGGTGGCGGCGCCCGAAGCCGCCAAGGCGGTCGAGGCGCCGGCCGCGCCGGAGGGCCACACCGTCAAGTCGCCCATGGTCGGGACCTTTTATCGGGCCTCGACACCGGGCGGCAAGGCCTTCGTCGAGGTGGGCCAGAGCGTGAGCGAAGGCGAGACGCTCTGCATCATCGAGGCGATGAAGCTCCTGAACGAGATCGAGTCGGACAAGAGCGGCGTGGTCAAGGCGATCCTCGTGGAAAACGGCCAGCCGGTGGAGTTCGGCGAACCCCTGTTCATCATCGGCTAAACCATCATGGCCGTGTTCACCCGCAAACCCCGAACAGCCGCACCGCCGGAGAATCCCGTTATGTTTGAAAAGATCCTTATCGCCAACCGCGGCGAGATCGCGTTGCGCATCCAGCGCGCGTGCCGCGAGATGGGCATCAAGACCGTCGCGGTGCACTCCGAGGCGGATGCCGACGCCAAGTATGTGAAGCTGGCGGACGAATCGGTGTGTATCGGCCCCGCCCCATCCAGCCAGAGTTACCTGCATGTCCCCGCCATCATCAGTGCGGCGGAAGTGACCGACGCGCAGGCCATCCACCCCGGCTACGGCTTCCTGTCCGAGAACGCGGACTTCTACGAGCGTTGCGAGAAATCCGGCTTCGTCTTCATCGGCCCGCGCGCCGAGACCATCCGCCTGATGGGCGACAAGGTTTCCGCCAAGAGTGCCATGAAGAAAGCCGGCGTTCCCTGCGTGCCAGGCGTCGAAGGCGCCTTGCCGGACGATCCGGCCGAAATTATCAAGATCGCCAAGTTCATCGGCTACCCGGTGATCATCAAGGCCTCGGGCGGCGGTGGCGGACGCGGCATGCGCGTGGTGCATACCGAAGCGGCGCTGCTCAATGCGGTGACCATGACCAGGACCGAAGCGCAGGCAGCCTTCAACAATCCCATGGTGTACATGGAGAAGTTCCTGGAAAACCCGCGCCACATCGAAATCCAGATTCTGGCCGACCAGCACGGCAACGCGGTGTTCCTCGGCGAACGCGACTGTTCCATGCAGCGTCGCCACCAGAAGATCATCGAGGAAGCGCCTGCTCCGCATCTCAACAGCAAGCTGCGCGACAAGATCGGCGAGCGCTGCGCCGAAGCCTGCCGCAAGATCGGTTATCGCGGTGCGGGCACGTTCGAGTTCCTGTACGAGAACGACGAGTTCTACTTCATCGAGATGAACACGCGCGTGCAGGTGGAACACCCGGTCACCGAAATGATCACCGGCGTCGACATCGTGCAGATGCAGATCCGCATCGCTGCGGGCGAGAAGATGACGCTGCGCCAGAAGGACATCGAATTGCGCGGTCATGCCGTGGAATGCCGCATCAACGCCGAGCATCCCTACACCTTTGTGCCGTCGCCCGGCCGCATCACCAACTGGCACGTGCCCGGCGGCCCCGGCATCCGCGTCGATTCGCATGTCTACAACAACTACTTCATCCCGCCGCATTACGATTCCATGATCGGCAAGATCATCGCCTACGGCGACACGCGCGACCAAGCCATCGCCCGCATGCGCACCGCGCTGTCGGAGATGGTGGTGGAAGGCATCAACACCAACATCCCGCTGCATCAGGAGTTGATGAATGACGCCGCCTTCGTGCGCGGCGGCACCAGCATCCATTATCTGGAACACAAGCTGGCAGAAAAATCGAAGGCCAAGTAAGCCGTGGCCTGGCTCACGCTATCGGTGCACGCCGAAGCCGACTACGCCGAGGCGTTGAGCGAGGCACTGCTGGCGCACGGCGCGCTTTCTGTCGACATGCTGGACGCGGACGCCGACACGCCGGACGAACAGGCCATCTTCGGCGAGCCCGGCGAACCCACTTCAACGGTCTGGCAGCACAATCTCGTCAATGCCCTGTTCGACAGCGACGCCGATGTTGGGGGCGTCCTGCAAGCCTGTTGCGCCGAACTCGGCATTGCCCCCTTCCCCGAACATCACATTGAGACGCTGGAAGAAAGCGACTGGGTGCGCCTGACCCAGGCGCAGTTCGATCCCATCCGCATCAGCGACCGCCTGTGGATCGTGCCGACCTGGCATACCCCGACCGACCCGACTGCGATCAACATCGCGCTCGATCCCGGCCTTGCCTTCGGCACCGGCAGCCATCCCACGACACGGCTTTGTCTGCGCTGGCTGGATGCAAACATCAAAGGTAGCGAAACCGTGCTCGACTACGGTTGCGGTTCCGGCATCCTCGCCATCGCGGCGATGAAACTCGGCGCGGGCAGCGCCATCGGTGTCGATGTGGACGCCCAGGCCGTGGTTGCCAGCCGCGACAACGCGCTTGCGAATCAAGTCGACGCCGACTTCTACCTGCCCGACGGCATTGCACTCATCCAATATGATGTGGTCGTTGCCAACATCCTTACCAATCCTTTGCGTGCCCTGGCACCCCTGTTGGCAGGAGCCACAAAATCTGGCGGCCGCATCGTGCTTTCCGGCATCCTGGCCGAACAGGCGGAGGAAGTCATGCGCATTTACGCGCAATGGTTTGACCTCGCGCCCGCCGTGTTGGAAGATGGATGGTGTTGTCTATCCGGCAAGAAAAGATGACCGAAATCACCAAATGTCCCGTATGCGGCACCCGTTTCAAAGTGACCGGCGCGCAACTCGATGCGCATGACGGTCTGGTGCGCTGCGGGCATTGCCACGATGTCTTCGACGCGCGCAAGCACCTGCACGACGACGAGCCCAGCCGCCAGTTGAGCTTGCCTATCGGGCCCGAATTCCAGACGAACGAAATCGACCTCACGCCCATCCCCAACATCCCCGAGCTGGAAGCCGAGCGCAAGACGCTGGCGCAACAAGTCCAGTTCGTTGAGGAACTCACCGACGAGGTTCCGGACACGCCGCCCCGGAAAACAAACTGGACAGGCATTCTGATTGCATTGGCATTAACGCTGGCACTTCTGGCGCAATCCCTTTATTACTTCCGCGTCGAGCTCGGCTCGCGCCTGCCCGGGCTCAAGCCGCTGCTGACGCAATATTGCGAATTGCTCGCCTGCACCGTCACCCTGCCGAAGAACATCGACCTGATGGTGCTCGAATCTTCCGAACTCGAATCCGACCCGGCTCAAAACAACATCGTCATCCTGCACGCGCTGGTACATAACCGCGCGCTTTTTGCGCAAGCCTATCCCAGCCTGGAACTCACCCTCACCGACCTGCAGGATCGGGCCATCGCCCGCCGCGTATTTCAACCAGCGGATTATTTGAAAGCGGGAGAAGACGTAAAGCCGGGCGTGCCAGCCAGCCGCGACCTCGATATCAAACTCCGAATGGACACGGTTGACCTCAAGCCGTCGGGGTATCGGCTGTTACTTTATTACCCAAAGTAGCACTCTCCAAAATTATTGATGCCTGACAAAGTTTAGACCGTATATAGACCCCATCTAGGCCAAACGGCCTATTGACGCCCCCCCCCGAGCAGGGTTATTGTCGCGCGCATTGTTCGCGGGCAGGGGGAGTGCGGAATGGCGGCGTTTAAATGGATTTATTGGGGGGCGTGGCGCAGCGCGCTGCGGGTTCTTGTCTTGGCGTCGCTGTTTTTTCCGGGGAAAGCCCGGCTTTTAACTATCCGATATTCTGCAGGCAAACCGGGGGCCCCTCCAGCCTGTTCGAGTGCAACAAGGAATACCGGCTGGTAGACCCCGTTTCCTGCATGGTTCGCGAATCGACCGTTGCCTCCTCGATAGAAACCTGCTATCAGGCAGCGGTGAGCCAATTCAATCAATACCTGTCGGGAGTCGATTCCGGCACGATTCCCCGCACCAATTACAGTGCCATCGCCTACACGCCGCCCGGGATAATCCCCATGCTCGTTCCGGCCGGATATGGCGCGGGCACAAACGAAATGATTTTTGTCGGGAATAACGGCTACGGCGTCGCGGTGCTGCTGAACGGCCAATTGTCGTTCGGCGAAAGCTTTGGCCGTGTGGTGCGCATCCGGGCCCTGCTTGAATGCCCCCGGGACTATACCATCCGCGTCCTCGGCGAGGGCGTATTCTCCCCGTCAACGCTGAAGGAGGAACAGCCGGTTTATTGCGCCAAACTGGCCGCAACCTGCCCGATTGATCCACTCCCCGAATTACCCACGGATGATTTATGCGCTCAATCATTGGAAAAAGGGCGTGGAGTGGATGTGGATGGAAAATGTCCGCAACCAAGCGACAAGCTGACACCTTACGGTCAATTGGAATGTTTTGCTAACAAGGTTGCGGCAGCAAATGTAACCGCAAGGCCGCAAATACCTTATTCCGGGCCATCCGCTATCGTTCGCAATTCTGCCTACCAAAAACATTTGCAGGATGTTTGGGACAAGATGATTGAACTCGATAATCTTAGCGCTCCAGAAGACATTAGTGCTTGTCAGGCACTGCGAAGCAAGGTTGCCGCGGAGAAAGGCTGCGATTCTAGTGATAGTTGCGGGGGAACATTTTTTCCAGGCAGTCATGGTATCGATTATCGCCCTGCTGATTACAGCAATCATTCTTCTGGCACAGCATTCGATGTTTCCAGAAGAACCATACGTGGCATCATCGCCGAGTTAACCCCACTTCCGCCAGCACCGATGACATCGCAACAGAGATTGCAATTTCAGCGTTTCGTCATTTCAGCTTGGCTGGCCGCACCAACAGCCTGCAACCTGGTCTGGGGCGGAAGCTTCCAAGACCCTGACTATGTACACTTTCAATTGCCCTGAAGGAAAACTGTCATGAAGACAAACAGAACAATTTTCAAATTAATGTCCGGCTGGATGGGCATGTTGGCTGCCGTGTTTTTCAGTCCATTGAGCCATGCGCAAGATCCGGCGACGGTAACTGCCGTGGCGGTGCATTATGGCGGCAATATCCAATACAGCTATCAGGTCAAGAACAGCACCCGTGCTCGCAGCATCGTTTCAGTGAGTATTGGCAACCGCGGTTTGAAAGGGGATGACCCTGTAACGATAACCAATGAACAAGCTGAATTGGAAATTTATCCGGCAGGTTCCTATTGGGGAGAACCGAACACATTTGGAGACCATCGAGGCGAATCACCTCGCATCGGAGGAATATTTTCTAGCCCAGCTAGTTGGCAGGTACACATTCAAGCATACGATGAGACAGCTAAGTTTTCCGTTGACTGGAGACGACAAGTGCAAACTGATCCTGGTATCCTTCCGGGTCAAACGTTCAATTTCGGCGTGACCGTTCCCCCGAATGACGATCCCCGCAGCCCCTATTCAATGAGCGACCCTGCGTATCTAGCGGGACATTTCACTGTAGGGTTTAGTCACAGCAGAGTCACCGATGAGGGGCCTGCATTTTGGGATTTTACCGGCCCCATCGTCTCTCTTGACACTGCCCCACCCGCGCTTGCGGTTACGTTAACTCCAAGCACCCTGAAGCCAAATGAAAAGCTCGTGGCAATCGCCGCCACAATTTCTGTAACCGACAAATACGACCCCGCGGCCGAAATCAGACTCGAATCCATCACGTCCAATGAGGTGCTTGAACACGAGGATATTCAAGATACAAGTTTCTACGTTGATGATCGCTCTTTCGTACTCCGAGGGGCGCACAAGGAAGGAAACAAGGCGGGCCGAATCTATACCGTGACTTATTCTGCAACCGATGCGTCCGGCAACAAGGCCATCGCTACAGCGACCGTGACCGTACCGCACGACCGAGGAGAACACGAAGGCCACCATGACGAAAAAGACAAGAAGGACAAGAACAAACGCGACCGGGATCGCCAATAAACATGGAGTGACAACAAGCAGCCATGAAAAACCCCCTCCTTTGTTTGATCGCGATTGCCGTCTTGCTCATTAGCGCAGTGGCTCAAGCCCAGACTTATGCACCCGCTACGGGCATCACTCAGTCACCAGCACAAGCCGATTACTACGATTTTGAGGAGATGGCGATCGAGAAGGTGAAGTCCACCCCCGCCTCCAAAATTGAAAAAGGTCGATCAGCTCTACCATTTGAAAAATGGCTCCAAAATCTAGCAGGCAAGGATGCGGAAATGGAATGGGAACTTAATGACTGTGGTGAAGGGGGCGGCTCGGATCGTGAACGTGACTCACCGCTATGTGTCGGAGTTACGGCAAATCTTCCGGATGGGCGGTATCTGACTGTTGAGGTCGGTGTCGCGAACGCTTCGGACATTAATAAATCTCGCCTTCCTGGCGGCGTGGGTGTTCGGAATGTCTATGCAGGCTACAAGGGGGTGTCTTTTGTCTCCGGTAGCGGGCTCGACAAAAACGGTGCGCTGGTCAAGCTTGAAGATTTCATGAAAGTTGATGCGCAAAGTATCAGCTTATATCAAGCGGCCGAGAAGGGTGATATGCATACGGCTCAGGCCATGCTGAAGCAGGGAGCAGATTTACACTCAGGGTATGGCGCAAAAGCCTTATTTGTTGCAGCAGGCAATGGGCAGTTGCCCATGGTGCGCTTGTTGGTGGACACTGGCGCAAACGTGAATGCCAAAGTGGGTGAAGAAACGGTTCTAAGTCACGCGATATGGCGGAGTGATCAGTACTATCCGAAAGCAGAATCAACGAGATTGGCCTCGACAACAGATTATGTTGTGGTATCGGACAGCTATTTTGAGATCGTTAAGTTGCTCCTTGAAAAAGGGGCTGATGCTTATTCAAGAAACATGGCGTTGATGAGCGCATCAAGAAGGCAGAATTCGCCGAGCAGTCAGCTTGATATTTTGCGGCTTCTGCTCAAGTCAGGAGCCGATGTAAATTACAGAGAGCCGGGTTACCAGATAACGCCTTTGATGTGGGCATCCGAGGGAGAAAATATCGAGGTGGTGCTGATGCTATTGGAAGCAGGAGCCCAAGTAAATGCAGTATCGGCGTTTTCGAATACCGCTTTGAGTGCAAGTGCAGAGAAGGGTAGCGTGGAAGTAATGCGGCTTTTGCTTGAACACGGCGCCAATGTGCGTCCAATAGATGCGCAGTCGCCGTTGATTGAGGCAGTTAGAACGGGGTCGATGGAAAAGACTCGCCTCCTGCTTGAGCATGGTGCAGACATCAACGCGCCTGCTCGGATTACAAACATAACCCCTTTGATGGTGGCAGCATTGTATGGGCACTTTAGTATTGCAAAAATGCTGATTGAAAAAGGTGCCGATGTGGATCAGCGTGCTACTGGCGACACCGCCCTCTCGATTGCCATTCAGCAGCATCGTCCAAAGATTGCCAAGTTGCTGAGGGATGCTGGAGCCAGACAATAGCAAACTTAGTTTGGCCGCCAGTATAAGGACTAGGCTCAAACAATGTACTCCTCCCGCCCGCCACCGAACTTCCGGTATAATCCGTCCGCCGTTCAAACCGACTGGGAGAGCGTGCCAATTGGCACCGCCGAAGGCGCAACACCCGTAACCGCTCAGGCTCAAGAACCAATCGGAACAGGCAAATCTGGAGAGCGCTGTTAGATCAGCCACCGAAGGGGCACGCGGTTCGACCGTAATCTCTCAGGTATCAAGGACAGATGGGGGCGAGGCTATGTGGCCTCGCCCTTTTTTATTTGCGGAAAGTGAATATGACTCTCAAGACGACTCCTTTGAATGCAGCCCACCGCGCCATGGGCGCCAAGATGGTGGATTTCGGCGGCTGGGACATGCCGGTGAACTACGGTTCGCAGATCGACGAACACCACCAGGTGCGCAACGATGTCGGCATGTTCGACGTGTGCCACATGCGCGTGGTGGATGCCAAGGGCGACGGCGTGCGTGCCTTCCTGCGCTACCTGCTGGCGAACAATGCCGACAAGCTGGCCGCATCTGGCCGCGCACTGTACTCGGCCATGTTGCGCCCCGACGGCGGCGTGATCGACGACCTCATCATCTATTTCATGACCGAACAGTGGTTCCGCATCGTGGTGAACGCGGGCACGGCAGACAAGGACATCGCCTGGATGAAGGAACAGGCGGCCAATATCGCTCCGCAACTCACCATCACCTCGCGCGACGATCTGGCTATGGTCGCCGTGCAAGGCCCCAACGCCCGCACAAAAGTATGGGAAGTGCTGCCGCAGACCAAGGCTGCCACCGAGCACCTGATCAATTTCCAGGCCGCCGATTGCGGCGAGTATTTCGTGGCGCGCACCGGCTACACCGGCGAAGATGGTTTCGAGGTGATGCTGCCGAAGGAGAAGGTGGAGAAATTCTGGTATGACCTGAACAAGGTCGGCGTCAAACCCATCGGCCTCGGCGCGCGCGACACGCTGCGTCTTGAAGCGGGCATGAACCTGTACGGCCAGGACATGGACGAGACCGTCGGCCCGCTGGAATCCGGCCTCGGCTGGACGGTGGACCTGAAGAGCCAACGCGACTTCATCGGCAAAGCGGCGCTGTTGGCCAATCCGCCAACGAAGAAGCTGGCCGGTCTGGTACTGCTTGATCGTGGCGTGCTGCGCGGCCATCAGAAAGTAAAGACCGCCCACGGCGATGGCGAGATCACCAGCGGCACCTTCTCCCCCACGCTGGAAAAATCCATCGCGCTGGCACGCATCCCGAACGAAGTGCAGCTCGGCGATACCGTGCAAGTCGAGATCCGCGACAAATTGTTGAACGCAAAAGTAGTGAAGTACCCGTTTGCCCGCAATG
The DNA here is from genome assembly GCA_016235045.1 of Nitrosomonadales bacterium. Classification (GTDB taxonomy): domain Bacteria; phylum Pseudomonadota; class Gammaproteobacteria; order Burkholderiales; family Gallionellaceae; genus Sideroxyarcus. The sequence continues at coordinate 56,495 of JACRME010000012.1, read as the reverse complement.
GCAAAGGCTTAATTTAACCATGTAGGGTGGGCACGTTTTTGTGCCCACGCTGTTTAGCAAGCGCCATTTCCGCGTGGGCACAAAAACGTGCCCACCCTACGAGATACCAAAGGAGATTTGAATGAGCAATCCAGGCAACCTGAAATACACCGCTTCCCACGAATGGGTCAAAACCGAAGCCGACGGCAGCATCACCGTGGGCATCACCCAGCACGCGCAGGAGTTGCTGGGCGACATGGTGTTCGTCGAGGCGCCCGCCGCAGGTCGCAAACTCAAAGCGAAGGAAGAATGCGCCGTAGTGGAATCGGTAAAAGCCGCCGCCGACGTTTACGCGCCCGTATCCGGCACGGTGACTGCCGCCAACGGCGCTCTCGATAGTGCTCCGGAACAAATCAACAGCGACCCTTACGGCGCTTGGATCTTCAAGATGAAGCCGGACAATGCGGCGGATGTCGCCGCGTTGCTGGATGCTGCTGCTTACCAAGCTGTCGTTGACAGCGAAGCACATTAAAACCAAAACATAGCCACAGAGAACACAGAGTTCACAGAGATTTCCGCGAAGGTTTTTCTCTGTGTGCTCTGTGGTCTCTGTGGCTAAATTGCTTTTGACTCTCCAATATTCCAGAGCCGACCATGAACAACACCGAACAATTCGTTAATCGCCACAACGGCCCCAGTGCACAAGACGTGCAGGCCATGCTGAAGTCGATCAATGCACCGTCGCTGGACGCGCTGATCGACCAAACCGTGCCCGCCGCCATCCGTTTGAAGAAACCGCTCAACCTGCCAGCGGGCATGAGCGAACATGCTTTCCTCAACCATCTGCGCGGCATCGCGGCGAAGAACAAGTTGTTCAAGAGTTACATCGGGCTGGGTTATTACGACACCGTGGTGCCGCCGGTGATCCAGCGCAACGTGCTGGAGAACCCGGGCTGGTACACCGCTTACACGCCGTATCAGGCCGAGATCGCGCAGGGCCGTCTGGAAGCGCTGCTGAATTTCCAGACCGTGATCATGGACCTGACCGGCATGGAGATCGCCAACGCATCCCTGCTGGACGAAGCCACGGCCGCCGCGGAAGCGATGACCATGCTGCACGGCCTGCGTTCGCGCGAGGATGCAGCCGCGGGCAAGAACAGCTTCTTTGTGTCCAATGAATGTTTCCCGCAGACCATCGAGCTGCTCAAGACGCGCGCCAAACCGCTCGGCATTGATCTGGTGATCGGCGACTTCAAGACGCTCACGCTCAACGACAAGCTGTATGGCGCATTGCTACAGTACCCGACCGCCGACGGCACGGTGCATGACTATGCCGACTTTGCCGCACGCGCCAAAGCCAACGGCATGACCATCGCGGTCGCCGCCGATATCCTGAGTCTGGTGCTGCTCACGCCGCCCGGCGAATGGGGCGCGGACGTGGTGCTGGGTTCGACACAGCGCTTCGGCGTGCCGATGGGTTACGGCGGACCGCACGCCGCTTACTTTGCCTGCCGCGACGCGCACAAGCGTTCGATGCCGGGTCGCATCATCGGCGTCTCGGTGGATGCCGACGGCAATCCCGCGTTGCGCATGGCGCTGCAAACGCGCGAGCAGCACATCCGCCGCGAGAAGGCCACTTCCAACATCTGCACCGCACAGGCATTGCTGGCGATCATGGCCAGCATGTACGCGGTGTATCACGGCGCGGAAGGCCTGCACGGCATCGCCGCGCAGGTGCATCGTTCCACCGCGCTGCTGGCGGGCGAACTGAAGAAGCTCGGCTACAAAGTGGCCGAGGGCGTGTTCTTCGACACCATCAAGCTCATGCACACCGACAACGTGAAAGTGCACACGCTGGCCGAAGCAGCGCAGATCAATTTCCGCTATGCGGCCGATGGAGTGGGCATCTCGCTCGACCAGACCACTTCGCTCGACGACCTCAACGCCATCCTCGCCGTGTTCGCGCAAAAGGTCGGCAAGCCAGCGCCGGTACTCACCACTGCGCAGCTCGCCACCCAGCCGTTGCTCGTCAAACCGCGCCAGTCGGCCATCCTGAGCCATCCGGTGTTCAGCAGCTATCACTCCGAAACGGAGATGATGCGTTACATCAAGCGCCTGGAGAACAAGGACCTGTCGCTCACGCACTCCATGATCTCGCTGGGTTCCTGCACCATGAAGTTGAATGCAGCCTCAGAGATGCTGGGCCTGACCTGGCCTGAGTTCGCCAACCTGCATCCCTTCGTGCCGCTGGAACAGGCTGCGGGTTATCAGGAACTGATCGCCGGTCTGGACGCCGACCTGTCCGAGATCACCGGCTTCGCCCAGATGAGCTTCCAGCCCAACAGTGGCGCGTCCGGCGAATATGCCGGTCTGCTGGTCATTCAGGCCTATCACCGTTCGCGCGGCGAAGCGCAGCGCAACGTGGTGCTCATCCCCTCTTCCGCGCACGGTACCAACCCGGCGAGTGCGGCGATGTGCGGCATGCATATCGTGGTGGTGAAGTGCGACGCCAAGGGCAACATCGACGTGGACGACCTGCGCGCCAAGGCGGAAGAGCACAAGGCCGACCTGTCGTGCCTGATGGTGACCTACCCCAGCACGCACGGCGTGTACGAGGAGAGCATCAAGGACATCACTGCAATCATCCACGCCAACGGCGGTCAGGTGTACATGGACGGTGCCAACATGAATGCGCAAGTCGGCCTCACCAGCCCCGGCAACATCGGCGCGGACGTGTGCCACCTCAACCTGCACAAGACCTTCGCCATCCCGCACGGCGGCGGCGGACCCGGTGTCGGCCCCATCGGCGTGGCTTCGCACCTCACACCGTTCCTGCCTTCGCACCCGGTCGTGAAGGTCGGCGGTGCGCAGGGCATCCACGCGGTGTCGGCGGCACCCTACGGCAGCGCGCTGATCCTGATGATCTCCTACGGCTACATCAAGATGATGGGCGGCAAGGGACTCACCGAAGCGACCAAGATGGCGATTCTGAATGCGAACTACATCAAGGAATCGCTGAAGGACAGCTACGCCACGCTGTACAGCGGCAGCAACGGCCGCTGCGCGCACGAGATGATTCTGGATTGCCGCGAGTGGAAGAAAGAAGGCGTGGAAGTTACCGACATCGCCAAGCGCCTCATGGACTTCGGCTTCCATGCGCCGACGACTTCCTTCCCGGTAGTGGATACGCTGATGGTGGAACCCACCGAGAGCGAATCCAAGGCCGAACTGGACCGTTTCTGCGAGGCGATGATCGCCATCCGCACGGAGATCGAGCAAGTGATCACCGGCAAAGTGGACAAGAAGGACAACATCCTCAAGCATGCGCCGCATACCGCCAAATCGGTATGTGCCAACGAGTGGCAGCGTCCCTACTCGCGCGAGCAGGCAGCCTTTCCGTTGTCATGGGTACGCGAGAATAAATTTTGGCCTGCCGTGGCGCGGGTGGATAATGTGTACGGCGACAAGAATCTGGTTTGTGCTTGTCCGCCGGTTACCGGTTCCGTTTAATCACCACGTCATTCCGGCGCAGGCCGGAATCCAGCTGGTTTAATAAATGATGCCTTTGGCTTTGTCTCCGCACGGCGGGGAAATTATTGATTAACTGGATTCCGGCCTGCGCCGGAATGACGAAAATTTAGGAGACACATCATGGCCAAAGACAATAAAGAAAAAACCGCCACTACCCTCGGCGGTGCGCCCGTCACCTTGTTCGGCACCTTCCCGGCTGTGGGCCAGCAGGCCCCCGATTTCACGCTGGTGGATAAAGACCTGAAAGATGTCTCGCTGCAAAGTTTCGCCGACAAGCGCAAGGTGCTCAACATCGTGCCCAGCCTGGACACCGCCGTGTGCGCCACTTCCACGCGCAAATTCAACGAAGCGGCGGGCAAGCTGAACAACACCGTGGTGCTGGTGATTTCCGCCGACCTGCCGTTCGCCATGAACCGTTTCTGCGTGGCGGAGGGGTTGCAGAACGTCGTTACGCTGTCGCTGATGCGCGGCCGCGATTTCATGCGCAACTACGGCGTGAAGATTGCCGATACGAAGCTGGCCGGCGTGACTGCGCGCGCCGTGCTGGTGCTGGATGACAAAGACCGCATCATCCATGCCGAACTGGTGGACGACATCACCCACGAGCCGAATTACGACGCGGCGCTGACTGCTTTGAACAAGAGCGAGCAGACTGTCGCGCCCTGACATTCATGTCGCGCAAGACGAAACGCCATGGAGAAATCCATGGCGTTCGCGTTCATGGTTTACAACTTATTGATCGCAAACGAGCCGATGAGTGCAGCAATGTGCTGCTTGTCCGGAAACAGGTAATGTTCGCATAATGCTCGCAAGCAACCACGTCGCAGGAACAAAACAAAAACATGAAGCGCCCCGAAAACCTGTTATTCCGCTCCCATATCGAGATCGTCCGGCTCATGAAGGTGCTGGCGCAGGAAGGATGCAAGCTTTCGGCGGAGCTCAAGGGCGGGCACCCGTTCGCTTCCAGCATCGTCGCGTTCGACCCCGATACCGAGCGTTTCGCCATCGCCTATAGCCTGCACAAGCAGACCAACGCCATGGTGCTCGCCTCGTCTTCCCTGGAATTCACCGCGACCGACCGCATGGGCCTGCACTATACGTTCGAGGCCGTATCGCCCGAAGAAACCAAAATCGGCGGGCAGCCCGCCATCCAGTTCGCCCTTCCCAAGGCGCTATACCTGCACAACCAGCGCGAACTCCCGCGCACTTCCGTTCCCGCCGAATTATCGTTGCGTTGCGTCGCCGACGAAGGCGGGTTCATTCCCTTCGAATCGCACGTAATCGACATCAGCCACGACGGCCTGGGCTGTCTGGTGTACGACCCCGGCATCAATCTGGAGCCGGGCATGATGCTGAAAGACTGCCGCATCATCATGAACAACGGCGATGCCGTGATCGCCGACCTGGAACTGCGCCACATTACGAGAACCGTCCTGGCCGACGGCACCCCGATCCAGCGCGCCGGATTCCGGTTCGCGCAAAAAACGCAGGAGCAGGACAAATTGATCGGGGTTTTCATCAAGGTTCTGGACAAGCAGTAGCCGCCCCTCTGCGTGACCGGTCGAAAAAAAACCGTGGCATTGCTGCCACGGCGATATAGCGTCGAGGAGATTATAGTTATTGGTAATTCACCACCAGCTTGGGCCCGCGTCCGCCCGCATCTTCGCTGCCGTAGAACCTGAAGGCGTCCAGCGAGATCATGTACGGCCAGGTGATCATGTCGTCCAGTCCCAGCACGAATCCGTAGTTGACCCAGGCGCCGCTGTACCAGTTGCGGACCGCATTTGTCACATCGAGGTTATACGACTGGTTGGCAGGCGAAGGCGGCGCGATATTGGCGATCGAAAAAGCGGTGTAGTAATAGTAGGACGACGTGTTGTTCCAGGTTGCGGCACTGCCGCTCCAGTTGGGATTGGATAGCGCTTGCACATGCCATGCGCGCGGCACGTAACCCACGCCATAGGAGTAGGTCTGTAGCTGCAGGGTCGCATTCACGATGGTCTTGCCGGCCGGGATGGACGCAAGGTTGAATTTGACCAGCGACTGCGAACAGTTCAAGTGCTGGATGTTCATCACCGCGACGGGATCATAAGTCAGATACCAGTTGCACCCGACGGCAATGCTGCCCGGTTGCATATTTCCGTTCGGATCGGGATACCCGTTCGAATAGACGGTAGCCTTAACTGTCGGCACCAGTGAGCTGATACCGATGGTGTTGTCGGTGACTGCCGCTCCGGAAAGCGTGGCCGCCGCAGCCACCGGAGGCGTTCCGGGAACGGTGATCGCAGCCGTCGCCGACGATACCGGCGGGTTTCCCGCCGGAACCAGCGCGGCCGCAGTAATGGTTGCCGTGCCGGACGCAACGCCGCTCACCAATCCTGCCGACGCATTGCCCGTGGCCACCGTGGCCGCTGCACTGTTGCTCGACCACATCAACAGTTGCGTCACGTCTTTTTTTGCTCCGGTATTGTAGGTTCCGATCGCGGCCAGTTGCAGCGTGCTTCCGGCTCCCACGGTTGCAGTTGCCGGGGTAATGGCTATCGTATTCAACACTGGCTCGGAAACGGTCAGCGTCGCAGCCGACGATGTCACCGTGCCGGCGTTGGTCCCGACCGAAGCGGTCATGGCGCAGGTGCCTATCTTGTTGGCCGAGATCATCCCGGTCGTCGAATCGTACGTGGCGGCATTGGCAGGGGTACATCCGGTGATCGCAAACGTAGCGGAATAGGGCGTCTGGCCGGTGCCGTTCGACAGGCTTGCACTGACCCAGGTGCCCGGATCCCAGGCGATGCCGGTATAGATGGTCTGCGGCGTAATGCCCAGTCCGATCAGCGTGACGCTGTCGATGGAGGAATGGCTCTTGCCGGTGGCGGCGCCCATGGCCGCCGAGACCGACACGCTGCCTGCCGTGGCTCCTGCAGTAAGCAACCCGGTATTGCTCACGGTGGCAATAGACGCATCCCCGGACGACCACGTTACATTCGGCGTGACATCTGCCGAACTGCCGTCGGAATAGGTCGCGGTCGCGGTCAGTTGTTTGGTCGAGTTCGGCGTGACGCGCACTTGGTCCGGCGACACCGCGAGCGCAACAATCTGCTTGGCCACGGTCGACGTCACCGTGATGTCCACGTTTACCGACTTGCCGCCGGCCGACGCGGTCAGCGTGGTCGTGCCCGCCGCAATGGTCGTCACCACACCCGTACTTGCCCCAACCGTCGCCACGCCTGTCGCGCTCGAAGTCCAGGTTGCGCTTGTGGTGATGTCCTGTGTCGAGCTGTCCGAATAGGTTCCGGTAGCCGTGTAGCCCTGAATCGCGCCTTTTCCCAGCGTGAGCGTGGCAGGCGTGATCGCGATGGACTGAAGCGTGACAGCGGTTCCAGGCGGCGTCCCGGCAGCACTACCCCCGCCACCGCATCCGGCGAGTCCGGCCAGCATCAATAGAATCGCCAACATACGTGCAGTCATTTTTCGTCCCTTCATTGGTTTTCGCGCATGGCCGCATAGTCTGTGACTTGGAGGAATTTGCAAATAGTCCATTTGGACTGGTCGGCACTGAAGTTGACCGGGGTATGGCCCGGGGCTGGCCCCCGTGAAACCGGCTCTGCCGCCATAACTGATACAATCGCGTCCTGCGAATTCCCGATTATTATTCCGAGGCGACATGAAAACCCTGATCTGCGGCTCCATGGCTTACGACACCATCATGGTGTTCAAGGACCAATTCAAGAAACACATTCTGCCCGAGCAGATCCATATCCTGAATGTTGCATTCCTGGTGCCGGAGATGCGCCGCGAGTACGGCGGCTGCGCCGGCAACATCGCCTACAACCTGCAACTGCTGGGCGGCCATCCGCTGATCATGGCAACCGTGGGCGACGATTTCGCGCCCTACGCGCAACGCCTGGAGAACCTCGGCCTGCCGCAAACGCATGTTCGCCCCGTGGCGGGCAACTTCACCGGCCAGGCATTCATTACCACCGACCTGGACGATAACCAGATCACCGCGTTCCATCCGGGCGCCATGGGCATGTCGCACCTGAACCATGTGAGCGAGGCCGGCGAAGTTACCCTGGGCATCGTCTCGCCCGACGGCCGCGACGGCATGATCAACCATGCGCGCGAATTTGCCGAAGCCAATATTCCGTTCGTATTCGACCCGGGACAGGGCATGCCGATGTTTTCCGGCAGGGAACTGCTGGAGTTCATCGACCAGGCCAATTTCGTCACCGTGAACGACTACGAAGCCAGGATGCTGGAGGAAAAAACCGGCAAGTCGCTGTCGGATATCGCGCAGCGCGTCACGGCGCTGATCGTTACGCTCGGCGGCGACGGCTCCCTCATCTACGCCGACGGCAAACAGATTTCCATCCCCACCCCGAAACCGAAGGCCATCGTCGACCCGACCGGTTGCGGCGACGCTTACCGCGCCGGTTTGCTGCACGGCATCCAGAAAGGCTGGGACTGGGAAACCACTGGCCGCCTCGCTTCACTGATGGGCTCGCTCAAGATCGCCAGCCGCGGCGGACAGAACCACAAATACACCCGCGCCGAACTGGCGGAGTTATACAAGCAGCATTTCGGTTCGCGCATCGCGTTGTAAGCTTCTGTCATTGGTGAAACTACTGGTAAAACTACTAGCCATCTGACTAAGCCGCTGAAGCGGCAAGTCATTGGTTATAGCCAATCGACTAAGCGCGATGAACATGCGCCAAGTCGCTGGTTATCCGGCGCAGGCCGGAATCCAGCCTATTGGCAAGTCCCGCCAAGCGCCATTTTGTTCTGGCTTTGTCTGCTGCGCAGAGTTTAATCCCTTACTGGATTCCGGCCTGCGCCGGAATGACGAAGAAAAGGAGGCCGCATGAAAGTCCCGCGCATGACCGTCGTTACCCTGGGCGTGTCCGACCTTGCCCGCTCCACCGCCTTCTACCGGGAAATCTTCTCCGTCGCACCCAATACCGGGAATGAAGGCGTCACGTTCTTTCCGCTGCCGGGTGTATGGCTCTCGCTTTACCCGGTTGAAAAGCTTGCCGAAGACATCGGCGAAGGAATAAAGCTCCCCGCACCCGGCACTTTCCGCGGGTTCACGCTTGCCTACAACGCGCGCAGCAAGAGCGAGATCGCGCAAATCTTCGCGCGCGCGGCCGGGGCAGGCGCTCGCATCGCAAAAGTCCCGCAGGATACTTTCTGGGGCGGGCATGGCGGCTACTTCTCCGACCCGGACGGCCATTTCTGGGAAGTCGCCTGGGGGCCGATGTTCGACTTCACCGAGCAGGGCGACCTGCGGTTCAAGGCGTGAAGCAGAAACTGTTTTCCCACCTCTCTGCCGCCATCGGCGCGGTGACGCACCGCCCGTTTGCAGCATGCGCTGCAACACCGGCAGGCGGCGGGAGCATCAACCAGACGTTCCGTCTGGAAGGCACGGACGGCGAACGCTATTTCCTTAAACTTAATGATGCAGCGCATTTGCCGATGTTCGTGGCGGAAGTGGCCGGACTCGACGCCCTCGCCGCGACCAATACTTTGCGCGTTCCCCAAACCATCGCGCACGGCATTGCGGGCGAACAAAGCTATCTGGTACTGGAATATCTGGAACTGGGTTTGCGCGGCGATGACCCTCTGCTGGGAGCGCAACTGGCGGCATTGCACCGATGCAAGGGGAAGGCGTTCGGTTTCTCGCGGGACAATTTCATCGGCAGCACACCGCAGCCGAATGGGTGGAGAGACAACTGGGTAGACTTCTGGCGCGAGCACCGCCTGGGATTCCAATTGCAACTCGCCGCGCAAAAAGGTCTCGGCGGCCAATTGCAGAACCTGGGCGGGAAACTGCTGGATTGCCTGCCCGCCTTTTTCGAAGGCTACGCGCCGCAACCGTCGCTGCTGCATGGCGATCTGTGGAGCGGCAATCATGCATTTACTGCCCACGGCGCGCCCGCCATTTTCGATCCTGCCGTCTATTACGGCGACCGCGAGTGCGATATCGCGATGACGGAACTTTTCGGCGGATTCCCGGCAAGTTTCCACGCCTCATACCGCGCAGCCTGGCCGCTGCATGCGGGTTACGAAACCCGGCGCGATCTGTACAATCTTTACCATATCCTCAATCACGCCAACTTGTTCGGCGGCGGCTATGTGCGGCAAGCGGAACAAATGCTGCTGCAGCTATTGGTTAAGGTCGAGCGACCGGCTCCAGGCCACCATTAAGCCGGTCCGCAACATTCCGGAAGCCGCCGCTCGGCCGGTGGCGCCGAACCCGGCCTTGCGCCTGGGTCGCGTAACGGGCACAATTTACTCGAACCAGCCGAACGAATTATGGGAATGTCCGCCAGACATCATGCTTTCGCACTCCTGCTCCGGCAGCAAAAATCCCCGTCTTCTCCGAGCATGAAGCCATGAACAACACCATGCTGGAGTTGGTGTATGGGGAAGAGAGCCTCTATCCCAGGCAACTGGAGTTGCACCACCCGCATATCCTGGAAAAAATCGTCAAGCTCTGGCACACGCCGCAGATGGAGAATTTTTTTCTCGAGTTGCTGGTCAATACGCGCAGCGACCGCCAGGGGTTTTCGCATGATGTCGCCAGCGAACTGTACTACCTGAGCAAGGTGTTTGACGGCACGCGCAATCTGCCCAAGGTCTTCGACGACAATCCGCTGGCGCATCTCAACAGCAAGCCGGTCAGTTCCGTCAATTTCGAGCATTCCCCGCAGGACTTCATCAACATGCGCGCCCCGAGCGACGACAGTCCCTGGGCCCACATCCCCCCCGGCATGCGAACTGAAATTGCGGACCTGGGCTTCCCCTGTACGCCCGGCGGATTTCTGAAGGCGTCTGCGGCCAGGAATCTCAAGGCGATCGGCCTGTTCCTGCACTGCAATATCAATATCGATACTTGCGACGAGCGCGGCTGGACGCCGCTGTTCTTTTCCGCCTTCAACGGCAACACCGAAATCGCCAAGCTCTTCATGGAGTTTGGCGCCAACGCGGATATGCGGGATCACGGCGGGTTTACGCCGTTGCATTGGGCAGCTTTCAACGGCCACACCGACATCATCAAGCATTTCATCACCCATAACGCGGACGTCAATGCCCACAGCCTGCGCGGCTGGACTGCGCTGATGATGGCCGCCATGAACGGCCATCTGGCTGCCTGCACCGCATTGATTGCCAGCGGCGCCGAGACCAGCCTGGCGACCAGCCAGGGCTGGACGGCCCTGCAAAAAGCCAGCTTTCATCGTCAGGTGCCCGTGATCAAGCTGTTCCTGTCGCTATTGAAGGATCACGTGCAACACTTCAAACCGTCGCCCGATGTCGATCAGTCTGCGCAACCCGATATCGTTTGAATATCCTTGCCCGGCGCTTCGGCGATAAGCACAAGGCCTCCCATAACCATCCACCCCCCCGGACAAGGTAGTTTCAACCCGGACATTCCACTAGCCCGGATATTTCATGAAGCAGTTTGTAGGAGCCCGGCTTGCCGGGCGATTTCCCGCATAAACCCCATCGCTCAACAAGTTGCGCTCCTACAGGCAGGTTGGCAATCGTGAAAACTGTTAATCCAAATTGGATTGTGCCCGATGAGTCCTTTCAAATAGCCATGCGGATTTCGGCGATCCCGGAGGAAGTTGGTGAATATCCGGGCTAGCCCCAACCCAGTCCCTTCGCCCTGCTTCCATCGAGTCGAATAATTCGTTTGCTATTCCTCCCGATATCACGCATAGTGCGACCCGCGATTCCTCAAGTCTGTCGTTTTTGTCTGGTTAGTCTCCGTTCTGCGGTATTCCTTCATTCATCTTCTTGCCGTCTTGAACTTCGCCCTAGTGTGGGGCTCTTCGCCCTGCTTATTTGTTTTAAAGGAGATTCAAAATGGCAACAGGTACAGTCAAGTGGTTCAACGATTCCAAGGGCTTCGGCTTCATCACCCCATCCAATGGCGGTGACGATCTCTTCGCCCACTTTTCCGCGATCCAGAGTTCGGGTTTCAAGACCCTGACCGAAGGTCAGCAAGTCAGTTTCGACATCGTTGCCGGCCCCAAGGGTCAGCAAGCATCGAACATCCGCGCAGCGGAATAAATGGACGGGCTGGCATGGCGCTTTGCCATGCCGTCAGTCCTGTGCATGAGCCCGGCCACCGCCGGGCTTTTTGTTTCTGAATTTATCGGGAGATTTGGGCATGGCCAAAGAAGAACTGCTGGAAATGAACGGCGTGGTGGATGAAATCCTGCCCGACTCGCGCTTTCGCGTGACGCTGGACAATGGGCACAAGCTCATCGCCTACAGCGCGGGCAAGATGCAAAAACACCATATCCGCATCGTGGCAGGCGACAAGGTCTCGCTGGAACTCTCGCCCTACGACCTGAGCAAGGGACGCATCACGTTCCGCCACATCGAAGGACGCGGCCCGGCCGTGCCGCAGCAAAAACGCAGGTATTGATCCACTGATCAGGCACGAATAGTGTTTCCTGGCAGTGGGAGTGCCGACGTCCCGTCGACTTTGTTGAACATCCTGCCGACGAGGACGTCGGCGCTCCCATCCTCCTACCAGTGTTTTGCCACCGGATTGTCGCAACTTACCTGAAACAGTCGACGATCTTCGAGCCGGATGGCGGTCATGGGACCGCCCCACAGACATCCGGTGTCCAACGCAACGATATTGGGCGTCACTTTCAGTCCCAACGCCGACCAGTGGCCGAAGATGACGGTGGCTTTGCGGCTCTTGCGCTCCGGCACGTCGAACCAGGGCACGTATCCATCCGGGATATTTGCCACTTCCCCCTTGAATTTGAATTCCATCTCGCCTTGCAGCGTGCAAATGCGCAGGCGGGTAAAGGCATTGGTTATCACGCGCAGGCGCTTGTACCCGTCGAGGCCGTCGTCCCAATTGTGCGGGGTGTTGCCGTACATGCGTGACAAAAAAGTGGCGTAGTCGTCGCTGCGCAGGGCGCTTTCGACTTCGCGCGCCAGGCTGGCCGCCTGTTTGATGCTCCATTGCGGCAACAGACCGGCATGCACCAGTACATATTCGCCTTCCATATGCATCAGGCGTTGCCGGCGCAGCCAGTCAAGCAGTTCGTCGCGATCGGGCGCAGCCAAAACTTCATCCAGCGTGTCGCTGCGGTGCAATTCTGCCGTGCCTTCGGCCACGGCCAGTAAATGCAGGTCATGGTTGCCGAGGACGGTGATTGCGCTGTCGCCCAGCGATTTAATGAGGCGCAGCACCTGCAATGATCCCGGCCCCCGATTGACCAGGTCGCCAACCAGCCACAACCTGTCTTTCCCGGGATCGAAGCGTATCTGCTCCAGCAAAAGCTGGAGTTCGGCATAGCAGCCCTGAATGTCGCCTACGGCGTAAATAGTCATTGAAATTCCACCACTGAAACATCTGCAAGGTATTCACTTTCCCGCTTCATTTTTCGCTTGCGGCAGAAACAGGCTTCCTGCCCGGATAATGGCCTGCCGGGCCCGCGGTCAACGGTTTCCTCGTGGCAAATATCGTACAATGGGCAAGTTAAATTTTATGGTCTCACATGGTTCCTTCGACAAGTCTCTTCGCGATAATGAAGAGCGAGCCCGTTCATAACCGCTTAATCGTTCTGATTCTGCTCTGTTACCCCGCCCTCTTGCTGACAGTCAAGGGCGGCATGGGCGTCCTCTTTTTTCTGTTGCTGATCCTGTCGCTGTTCAGTCTGTATCGCATGCGCTCGTCACACCCGGTATCGCATTGGGACGGGTACAGCATAGCATTCGCGCTGGCGATGGCGTCACCCGTGCTTGCGATTTTTCTCAGCCAGGCTTACCACGGCCAATTTTCGGCCCGCCCTTACGATTGGGCGGCCCGGTTTCTGCTTTCCATTCCGATTTTTCTGGCGTTGCGCCAAACCCATCTTCGCGCGGTGATGTTTTTGCAGTTAGGCATCCCCTTGGGCGCCCTGATTACTGTAATCACGCTGTATTTCCACCACAATGATTGGAACGACGGTCGGTACACGACCGAAATAGCTTTCAATCTGATCCACTTTGGCGATGCCGCGTTGATGTTGGGCCTCCTTTCCCTCTTCAGTATCAACTGGGAGCAGCGGGATCACCCGTCGATCCTGATATTGAAGTTCGGCGGCTTTCTGGCCGGCGTCTATATGTCCATCCAGACCGGGGAACGCGGGGGGTGGATCGCCATTCCGCCGCTGTTGCTGTTGTGGTCGATTTCTTACAGCCGGGAACGCATCTGGCTCAAGCTGTCCATTGCCACCCTGGCCATCGGTTGTGCCGCCGTAATGAGCTACCTGCTGGTCGACGTGATCCATTCCCGAATCGATTCCATCTTCACCGATCTGAACAATTTTGCGCAGGGCATCAAGGACACCTCCTTCGGCGTGCGTGTGCAACAGTGGCAAACTGCCGGGCATTTGTTTCTGGAAAACCCGGTATTCGGCGTCGGGCCGGGCGGATTTCTGCAGGCCATGCCCGCCCTCAGCCAGCAAGGGATGCTCAGCGCCGAGGCCGCGCGCATGGGGAATGCCGAAATCCACAGCGAGATTTTTGCCAAAGCGTCCGAAACCGGGATTTTCGGGCTGATGTCGCTGCTGTCGATCTACATCGTTCCGACCGCGATCTTCTGGAAGGCGGCCCGATCAGCTGTGCCCCTGGTCAGGCGCGCCTGCTTCATGGGAATCTGCCTGGTCGCCGGCTTTTTCATCTTCGGGTTGACCGTCGAGATCTTCAATCTGAAGATGACCGCTGCATTTTTTAGCTTAACATTGGCGGTATTGATGGCGGCCGCCACGACTAAAACTGCCCACTAGGAAAATTCCTGAATGTTTACCATCATCATCCCGACCTGGAACAACCTCGAATTTCTCAAGTTGTGCGTGCACAGCATCCGCACCTATTCCGATTTTGAGCATGAGATCATCATCCATGTGAACGGCGGTTCGGATGGCACTCTGGAATGGGTGAAATCCGAAGGCATCAAGTTCAGCCATACCGACAAGAACGTAGGCATTTGCATCGCGGTGAACCATCTGGTGACGCTGGCCAGCCACGATTGGGTGTTGTACCTGAACGACGACATGGTGGCCTGTCCGGGCTGGGACACCGCCTTTGCCAAAGCCATCGAAACCGCCGACACGGATCTCGCCTTGTTCTTCTCCACGCTGATCCAGGCTGATATCGGCAAAAGCCCTTACATCATCAAACAGGACTTCGGCTCGTCGCCGGAAAATTTCGATGAACCCCGGTTGATGAAGGAATACCTGAAGGATAAAAGAGGTGACGCCGAAGGCGCAGCGTCGCAGCCGACCCTCTTCCACAAGAAGTGGTGGAGCATCGTCGGCGGCTACAGCGTGGAGTTCAGCCCCGGCATGAGCAGCGACGACGACTTGCTCATGAAATTCTGGGTCATCGGTTGCCGCCATTACCGCGTGGTGGGCGCCAGCCGCTTCTACCATTTTTCCTGCAAAAGCACGGGACGCATCCGTCACAATATGGGCGGGCGCATTTTTGCGATGAAGTGGGGTATCACGCAAAAAGAGTTCTTCCAGAAATATCTGGCTTCGCTCAACAAAAATTCCGCAAGCAACGCAACAGCGGCCTCGTGTTTGCCCAACCCCTTCCCGCGCACCACGCTGAAAGGCAAGTTCCGCCGCGCCGGATACGGCTTGTTCCACGATTACCCGCTGGGGGATATCGAAGCATGGGATGGCGCGGCCGGGGTAAGCACATGGAAAGGCGATGCGGATGCCGCAAACGAAGCCAGCGCGGCGCCCGCTCCCTCGCCGCACGGAAAACAGAGTTGGCTCATTCTTTCGCACGCCTACAACATGGACGGCCGCGCCGCCAGCCAGACCATCACCGACAAGATCCCGCACCTGCTGGAGCACGGCATCCGGCCAATCATTGTGAGCGGCATCCTGGGATACAAGGAACCGGTGCTGGAGCACCACCAGGTCTTGCCCGCGCTGGCGGTCGGACTGCGCTTCGACCTGCGGCATTTCCTGAAAAACCGCCTATCGAGCCACTTGTTATATCGCCTCGCTTTGTTGGCCGTCACCTTGCTGACCTTCCCGCTCTATTTGCTCGAAAAACTCATTATCCCGATCGAAACGACCTGGTCCTGGGCGATCTCGGCTTATCTGGTGAGCCGCCGCATTATCCGCAGCGAACACCCGGCGCTGGTTTATTCCACCGGGGGAGCGTATGCGGCGCATATCGCCGGCTTCTGGCTCTCCAAGCGCTTTGGCATTCCCTGGATCGCCGAGATTCATGATCCAATGGTGATTGCGTCAACCGGCAAGCCAAGCATTCGCGAAAAGTTTTCGATGTGGCTGGAAAAAAAGATCTGTACTCGCGCCGATATCGTCTGGTGGTTCACCGAGAAGGCGATGGAGCGGGCACAGCAGCGGCATCCGCAACTCGGCGAACGCGGCCATTTTGTGCTGCCCGGCGTGGATGATCCCGGTCTCAAGCGCACCCCGTACCGCCGCCAGCAACATTTCGTCATCAGCCATTTCGGCTCGCTTTCCGAAACGCGCAACCTGCGCGCTTTCCTGGAGGCGCTGGGCAAATTGATCGGGCGGGATACGACCCGGGCCGCCAGGGTCAGGCTCCATATTTTCGGCGGCAGTCTCGATCCGGTGTCGGCCGAGGCAATCGAAGCTTTCCCTTATCCCGAAGTAATCGAAAACTTCGGTCGGCTGGAAGCCGACCCCATCACCGGCGAGAGCGGGCGCACCCAGGTACTCCAACGCATGAACGCCGCCGATTGCCTGTTGCTCCTGCACGGCACCGAGGCGTTTTCGGAAGAATACATCCCCTCCAAGTTCTACGAATACCTGTGGACGCAACGCCCCATACTCGGATTGATACACCGCAATCCACAACTCACCGGGCTGTTGCATGAATTCAACCACCGTTCGGTCGAGGAACTGGATATCGATGATGTCGCGCAGGCATTGGAAGAGTTGTACCAACTCTGGTCGGAAGATCGGCTCGGCGACAATCACTCCATCACACCCTACACCACGAAAAACGCAGTCGACACCATCGTCGGGTGGACAGACCGGATGCTAAGTTCAAGATCGGCATGCAAGGTACGCTGAAGCCCGCGATTCGTCATACCGGCGCAGGCCGGTATCCAGATAATTGGGGAATTCCCACGCAAGTGGGACAACACCAGGGTTTTGTCTGCTTCGCAGTGTTTATATTTGAACTGAATACCGGCCTGCGCCGGTATGACGCACTCGGCCAGATGCTCATTTTCGATACTGCTGCAAACGGCGTTTCAGCTTGTACGCGATCCGTTTCAGGAACTTGAGGCGGTGCGGATACCAGTTCGATTGATACACCACCCCCAGATAGAACCGAGCTAGCAATTCCTCGGTCATGCCATCGCGCTTGTCGCGTTCATATTCCTCGAAATAAAGATACGCCTTGAAGATGGGTTCCTTCGGCAACAGTGGAATAGCGCGATGTTTCAGCAGGGCCTCGCCATACCAGGACGACTCGTAGGGATGCGCGACGATGGCCTGCATGATGTTGCTGCCTTCCGCTTCAAGTTGCGCGGCCAATGACTGCCACACCTTGTTGCCCCAGATCACCGGGAAGGGATTGAACGCATACGAGGGGCCGACGCGACCGAACACCTTGCGCATGTCGTCGCACATCGCCTCGAAATGGAGTTCGGTCTCGCGGATGCCGTGCGTCAGGCAGAACTCCATGTAGGGCTTGCTCTCGTGCAGGATGGTGTAGGGGGTGCCGTCGGGCGCCAGGAAGTCGCTGGCGTAGAAGTCGCGGATGAAGCGCGAATCGGAGTCGACGCAGACGCAATTCTGTGTTGGATTCACGCGCCAGAACCCGGCTTTGACGATCTGCTGCGAGATGTGCCCCGGCAATGCGCGGTATGCATCGAGGTCGAGCGCGGGATTGGCGCGAATGACATCCTCGTCGCACACCCAATTTATCCCCTCCATCCCGATGCGCTGCTGGAACATCTTCAGGTCGACTGTCGGCACAGAGATATACAGCGGCAGGCCATCGCGATTGAATCGCCGCACACTTTCGACCATGACTGCCGCCCGCTCAAGATCGCGGTGATAGCTTTTGCAAAAGATGACGATGTCGTTCATCTCACTCGTTCGGACGCAGAATTTGAAAACCGCATGCTTCATGGATCGGCGCCTCGATGGCGCGATCCTTAGCCCCGAACCACTGTTTCGGCAACACCACCAGCGCCTGCGGATTGAGCAAGGCGGCGATCAGGCTGAACTGGCTGTTGGAACAGACCAGGATGCGCGCTGTGCGCATCACGCAATGCGAAGTGTAGGCATCGACATCATCCAGGAAAGCCACCTGTTCGTAGCCCTCAGATATCCTTTTGCGGAAGGCCTCCTCGATGGGTGAATCCGACACGACGACGAGATGTTTCATCAAACCGGCGAACTTGCCGGCAAGCTCGAAGAACTCGCGGTCGGAGACCAGATGACTGGCCACATTGACATAATCCCCGCGCCGGACATGGGCGCACAGGTAGCCATTCGCAAAATCGGCGGGTAACACGCCTGCCGGGACGCCCGCAATAGGGAGACGGTTCTGAACCCACGGCTGCCGCAACGCCTTGACCCCCAGCATCAGCTTCTGCGGACCATCTTCAATCAGTTCGACATCGCGCCGGGAATAGGGGGCAGCCGCCTCGAACGAACTGCGACTCAAATCGAAAGGATCGAGTTGCCATGACCAATGCGAGACTTCACCCTTGTTACCTACCGTCGCGATGCGCTCCTCCCCGTCGAAATAGGACAGATCGGCAAACACCTCACGCCCTTCCTCCTTCAGGTACCAGTAGATCGCGGCGCTGATGATTTGTGCGCCCATGCCGCCGGTAAAGGTAACGACTACCGGGGGGCGGAGATTACCTCCGTTGCCGATCCGTTGTAACCATCGTGGGATGCGCATACGACCTGGATTATTCTGCCGTGCGGCTCTCGGCCACAAAGATGTCATGCTCGACATGCCAGCGCAATCCATTCCTGCGCGCCCAATCGACCAGATAATCGATGGAAGGATAATCGGCATACAAGGGGTTAGAAGGATCGAAGCAGCGGATATCGTCGATCAACACGACGACGGAATCAAAGTGCGCCAGATTCCTCTCTATGCTCGCCAGCTCGTCGCGCACTGGACAATCGGTAGGACCTTGGTGCGTGATGCCACCGGAATAGTGCCCGTCGAGCCAGAAATTCACCTTGCCGCTCAATGTCGGCAATAGTGACGGGAATGCTGTCTCGGACAGTCCATGGATGACATGCACTCTCTCGTCACCACGGAAACGGGCTTCTGCAAGCTCGAACAGGGTGCGCTCCGGTTCGATGGTATAGACCGCCCTGGAGGTTGCCGCAAGCAACGCTGTGGTATCGCCCTGAAAGGTGCCGGTCTCGATCCAGGTCGCCTCCTCCTGACCAAGGCGCAGCAATACGCTGCGCTTGATCCATGATGGGCTGGGGGCCTCATAACCTCGCGCCACCCACTCGCACTCCTCGTTCTTCTGATCGCGACGTGCGCGCAACTTGCTCCTCAAATCACCCAGAATGCCCATATTCCTTCTTCCTCATGAAAAATCACGCGAGATTCTAGTTGATTCAGCGGTCACACACCACGCTATCGACGATGATCTGCGCGAAACACCCCGCTCCGAACGGCTGCGCCCACTCGCTTCGCAGGAAAGCCGCGATATCGGCTTGATAGCGCCCATATCTTTCTTGCGTGATCTCCAGTAAGTGAAGATGCACTGCGGCCGTATCACGGAAATCCCTGCGGTCTATGAAGCATTCTGCGGGGATGTGATCCAGCACGTTCTCAGCCCCCCAGTACACCGGGACGCAACCGTTCAGAAAGCTGTCGAATATCTTCTCGGTAATGTAATTGTCCGGTCCCAGCGTGTTCTCGTAACAGTACGCGAACTTGCTGCGTCGCATCACGGATGCCTTATCTCTTACCTCGCCGCGATAGCTTGGAAATGGCTTATAACCGTGCAATTTGACTCGCAGGCTGGCGATGCTGCGCTTTAGTTTGCCCCACAAGTCGTAGGCAGGCGCCGGTTTCTGCCAGCCCATGCCGTACAGTTCGAAATATCCGGGGGCATTGCGCTCATACCAGCGGATGGTCTTGATGCGCTCCTGGTACAGATCGTTGGGCAACGGCTCACGGAACGCCTTGTTGGCATTGATGAGGCAACTGAAAATGTCGCGTTCCGCGAAAGTCGGGAATGGATCGAACTCCAGCCGGTTGGGCACCATGATGGGCACCACATTGGGCAGGTCCTGCAAGCGCTTGTCCCAGGCGAACACCTTGCGGAAGCGTTTGCAGTAAGCGCGGTTCTCGTTCAGCCGGTTGATGTTGGGATTCTCCAGCGCGATGAGGTACTTCGGAATGCCGTCCTCGGCGAACTCGCGCCCTTCGAAGAACAGGTCAAAGGCGATGAGCTTCCCCTGGTTCATGTCCGGTGTGTTGATCTCTATGCCCTGCTTGAGGAAGGCTTCGCGCAACGTTCGCGGGATGTAGGTCGGATTGAAGCGGTGCACGCTATCTTCAGCGGCGAACATGGAATTATTGCTATGCCCTGCAGCGTGTACGTTCGAATAGATCATGCTGCCATCCTCTTGATGAGTGCGCGTTTAAACAAAGCACTGTAAAGGCCGGGGTTCGCGTAACGCGTCCATTTGTAGTATTTGAGGAAGCGCCTTGCCACGCTGCGACGTGAATCGGCTACCCCCATGTCGCTCGCCATCGGCTTGTAGATGAAGGAACAGCGATAGTCCGCCAGCAAATCTTTGCCCAGCACATCCAGGTACCGTTTCAGAAAACGCAGAAAGCGCAGACGGTCACGCGGCGACTCGACCTTGCCGTCGTTGCCGCCGTGGATGCGGTAGGTCATCAGGGGCTCGTTGAGCCAAAGCAAGGGGCCTTTCATCGCCAGCCCAAGCAACCAGGTCACATCGGTGTACTTCCCGCCTTCGACATCCAGGCGCAAGTCACCGACCGCGCTACGGCGATAGATATAGCCGGGAAACGGAGCGATGCCCGACTGCGCGCGCGAAAAATAGCGCCTTGCCAGGTCGCGCGCCGAGGAGACCCGCTCCAGCTTGCCAAGCGCCCGGAAGGAGGTGCGCGACTCGATCTGCCCCATGGTCTCCAGTCGCGCATTGCATCCGCAAGCCACAATCTGCGGATAGGTGTCGAGCGCCTGCTTCATGCGCTCGACGAAATCTGGATGCATCAGGTCGTCGTCATGGAACAGGCAGAAGTACGCACCCTGAGCCTCTTCGATACAGCGATTGAAGTGAGCGATATGGAAAAGCATCGGCACCCTGCGGCGATAGTCGAGTTGCGGAAACTCGGCCCTTACCATCTGCTCGACTTCATCATTGCTGGAGTTGTCGGATACCACC
Source organism: Nitrosomonadales bacterium (assembly GCA_016235045.1). Classification (GTDB taxonomy): domain Bacteria; phylum Pseudomonadota; class Gammaproteobacteria; order Burkholderiales; family Gallionellaceae; genus Sideroxyarcus. The sequence continues at coordinate 35,550 of JACRME010000012.1, read as the reverse complement.
AGGTCGAAGTCGCGGTCGGTCTGGCCAAGGATGGAACGCAGGGTTTGCCGGGCGAAATCCGGACGGTTATGGCATAGAACGAAGAGGGTCAGTGTCGTCATTGGTTTCTGTGCCGCTCCTCCTGGCCGGAGTCAGGAATCGCGGAAGTGGCGAGCCCGGAAAATGAAAGTGAAAGACAGTGAGGCATTTTATAGCAAGTTGTAGCATCATTCCGTCTCACGATGATGCGCCCGGCTCGGGCAAAGACGGCTTGATGAAGAACCTCCATATCGAATTCCCGCGTTTCCTGCTGGTCGGGCTAACCAACACTGCTTTCAGTTACCTGCTCTATCTGCTGCTGCTCCGGTTCATGCCCTATCTGTATGCCTATTCGGCATCGTATGCGGCGGGGGTCGTGCTTTCCTACATCCTGAATTCTTGCTTCGTGTTCAGGCAAGCCCTTTCGCTGGCGAAATTCCTGCAATTCCCCGTCGTCTATCTCATCCAGTACGGTCTGGGAGTAGCCCTGCTTTGGCTGCTGGTCGGGCAGATGTCGGTTTCGCCCGAACTGGCAATGCTGGCCGTGGTCGCCGCGACCATCCCGGTCACCTTCCTGACCAGCCGCTTCATCCTCAAACGCTAGCAGCGCCGGTAAATCGCCTCATATTCCTGCGCCACGTCGCGCCAGCTATGCGCGTAGGGCGGCGGCGCAACAACCTGCTGCAATTGCTGGCGCAGTGTATCCACCCATTGCTCCAGCGGCGCATCCAGCGGGACACTCATCCCGGCTTGCGGCCTGATTTCCGACGCCGCCCCGCACACATCCGACACCACCACGCGCGCGCCTGCCGCCATCGCCTCGGTGATGACCATGCCGTAGGGCTCGGCGCGTGCCGGGTGCAGCAGCACGTCGATCTGTTGCAGGTGCGCGCCGCGATTGAGCGACGACCTCAACCGCCAGCGGCAGTCCCTTGCGCTGCCATTCCTTGCCGACAAAACCGACGATGCCGCCATCGACCGGTGCTGCATGCCAGACGCGCGGCGGCATCGCCGCCACGCCGGGAACGATGGGTGCGGTCAGCTTGTGTGCGTATTCGGGGTAGTAATGCGCGAGCTGCTTTTTGATGAAGATCGAGTTAGGCACGATGAAGCGGGCCGCTGCCAGTTCTCGCCGCTCCAGATAGAACTGCATGGCGACTCGCAGCGAGATTTTTTTCCACCACGGCTTGTCGCGCACGGTGGCGAAGGGTGGGCCGTGAAAAGTGGTGACGTCGTGCTCTGCAAGGCGTTCGCTGCTGTGGATGACGAAGCCAGGATGCGGGTTCTGCTTCAGCCAGTGCGCCACACGCCTGCCGAAACGCAGCAGCGACAACCAGCGCGGCTTGGGCGCAATCTCGCCGAGTTCGTGAACGACGATGTCCTGCGGTCTCTCGGCATGGCAGCGCTCGCAGACGACCACGACCTCGTGGCCCAGCTTCGCCAGTTCGAGGGTGATCTCCCACACGTAACGCTCCATGCCGCCGACCGGGCCGTAGCGGCGTACGACATGCAGGATTTTCAAGAGCCGTCCCTCATCCTGACCTTCCCCCGCGGGGGGAAGGGACAACCGTCGCTTCCTGCGGCAGCGGATCAGCGTTTCCCGGGTACTGGTCCACACCCTTGAGCGCACGAATATGCGTGGAGCTCAGCACCTGCTGCAAGCGACGCTGGTTCTCTTCGAGGTGCGAGCGATCGCTCTCCTTGTGCCACAGGTGCAGCACCGGTGCGGAAAAGCGCGCGCTCTTGTTGATGACGCCGGCACGGATCAGGCGCACCACCAGGTCGGAATCTTCCTGCCCCCAGCCGGTGTAGCTCTCGTCCAGCCCGTTGACATTGAGCAGGTCGGTGCGGAACGCGGAAAGATTGCAGGTCTTGGCGCCCTGCCAGCGTTTGGGTGCCAGCTTGCGCAGCCACGCGACGTTGGGCAAACGCAGCAGCGGTTGCAGGCGTTCGATGTGGCCTTGCCTCCAGGCGCGCAACCAATCGCGGAAACGCCAGAGATGGACTGGGATCTTTTCCCTCAGCAGTTGTTCGGTGAATGACTGCGACAGCAGCAGGCGGTTACCGGACAGGAAGCAGCCCGGCTCGGCGAGCTTGCGCTGCCGTGCCAGGAAATCGACCGGCGGAATGCAGTCGCCGTCGGTGAAGATGATGTAGTCGGCATTGGTCGCGGCCAGCGCGCGGTTGCGGATGGCGGCGGCGCGGAAGCCGGCGTCTTCCTGCCAGACATGACGGATGGGAAATGCGGCGCGCGCCTGGAACTGCTTCACGAGTGTCGCGGTATCCGGCGTGGATCCGTCGTCGGCCACCAGCACCTCGAAGTCGCGGTCGCTCTGCGCGAGATAGCCTTCCAGCACGGCGGTTAGCGCAGCAGGATTGTTATAAGTGGTGACGATAACCGCGATATGCATCACTGCTTCCTGTTCAGCAGCATCAGCTTGAGATAGCGGTAATAGGTGCCCTCTGCATTGGAGACGGCGAGCATGAAACCCTCGCGCCCGTCGAGAATGCCGCCGCGCAGGATGTAGGTGCGGAAGAAGCTCCACAATCCGCGCACCACCGCACCGGTGAGCGAAGCCTGCCTGCCGCGCTTGTGCATCATCGCCGCGCCCGCCGTGGAGTACTGGTTGACCTTGTGCAACACCTCTTCCAGATCGTCAAAGGCATAGTGCAGCAGCAGACCGTGCAATTCAGCAGTTTTCCCGTCGACGATCAGCCGCTCATGCACAAGATCGTCGCTGAACCGTGCCCTGCCGCGCCTGAACAGACGCGGCAGCAAATCGGGATACCAGCCGGAATGGCGCATGAAACGCCCGCAGTAATTGGACAGGCGCGGCACGAGGTAAGCGTCGGTGTCTTCTTCCTGCTTCAGGATGCGTTCGATGTCGACGCGCAGTTTCGGGGTCACGCGTTCGTCGGCATCCAGCGAAAGCACCCAATCCCTGGTTGCATAGCCTAGTGCACGGTTCTTTTGCATGCCGAAACCCGGCCAGTCATGCACATGAACTTGCACACCAAGCTCTTTGCAGATGGCGACGGTCTCGTCGCTGCTGCCGGAATCGACCACGATGATCTCGTCAGCCCAGTTCACGGATTCGAGGCAGGCGCGGATGTTCGCGGCTTCGTTCTTGGTGATGAGGATGACGGATAGGCTATGCATGCCGCACCTTCAGTTGCAACGACGTGAAGCAACACAACGCGCTCATGTGGGCAAGGAACTCGAACAGGCCAACCAGCCTCAGCAATGCCTGCAGTATATCGTCGACGCTTCTCGGCGCAATGGCGCCCCCGGCCAACCGGGGAGAGACGTCCAGAACCTTGGGGTCAATGACCATTCGATGTTGGGACGTACTCAGGCACCCAGCGCTGCAAACGTTCGCGCACGGTCTCGTCGGTATGTGACTTATCGGTGTCCACCCATTCCAGGATCGACTGCAATTCGTCAACAGCGACCTGGCGCGCTTGCGCGATGCGCAATTTTGGATGCGGTGTCGGCAACGTATTCTCATCGTCGGCGAGCAACTCTTCGTACAATTTCTCTCCAGGACGCAGGCCGCTGAATTCGATCTTGATATCGTCCTCCCCCAGACCGGAAAGACGGATCATGTCTTTGGCCAGATCGACGATCTTCACCGGCTCGCCCATGTCGAGCACAAAAATCTCGCCGCCTTTTCCCATGCAGCCTGCCTGCATGACCAGTTGTGCAGCCTCGGGAATGGACATGAAAAAGCGCGTGATCTCGGGATGTGTCACGGTGATCGGCCCCCCCTGGGCGATTTGTTCGCGGAACTTGGGGATGACACTGCCGTTGCTGCCGAGCACATTACCGAAGCGCACGATGACGAAGCGCGTGCCGTCAAGCCGTTGCAAGCCCTGGCACACCATCTCCGCCAGTCGCTTGGTGGTACCCATCACGTTGGTTGGATTGACCGCCTTGTCGGTGGAGATCAGTACGAACTTCTCGACGCCATGTCTTTGCGCGCTGCACGCCACGCGCCAAGTGCCGAACACATTGTTGCGAACAGCCTGCCAGGCGTTGTGGCGCTCCATCAGCGGCACATGCTTGTAGGCTGCTGCATGAAACACCGCGCTAGGTTTGCATTCGGCAAATACCTGTTCCAGACGCACATCGTCGCGCACATCGCCAGCCAGATAGGCGATATCGAGGTGCGGAAATTTCATCTGTAATTCCTGCTCGATGTTGTACAGCGCAAATTCGCTTGATTCGAACAGCACCAGCTTTTTGGGCATAAAGAACGCGATCTGGCGGCACAACTCGGAGCCAATGGAACCGCCCGCGCCAGTCACCAGCACTACCTTGCCGGTCAGTTGTTCCTGCAAGATAGCATCGTCCAGTTCAACCGGGTCGCGCCCGAGCAAGTCGTCCAGCTCCACGGCGCGCAGTTGCGAAATCGCGACGCGTCCGCTTAGCAAATCTTCAAAGGCCGGAACGATCAGCGCTTTTATTTCGTGATTATTTGCCAGCTCTATGGCATGCCTGCGTACTTGGTGCGAAGCTGAAGGCATGGCAAGAATGATTTGATTCACGCCCAAGCGCTGCGCCCAGTACGGCAAGCTATCTATCCGGCCTAACACTTTGATGCCGTTGACCAACCTCCCGTGCTTGCTGTTGTCATCATCGAGAAACCCTACCTGATGCCATTCGTGGCTGCGGGCAAGATCTTTGGAAAGTCCGATGCCCGCCCCGCCCGCCCCCAACACCAGCACAGGCTCGCCCCGCAAATGAAAATCGCCGTACAGCAGATTCTCTTTCCAGAGCCGGTACAACAAGCGACTCCCTCCCATGACAAGGATGAGCAGGATAGGGTCGAGGATCAGTACCGAGCGCGGTACCACGGCATTGACGCGGAACAAGCCGAGCACAAGCGGTATCAGTGCGGCTGCCGCGATCACCGCAAAAAAGATGCGCCGCAGATCGGCCACACTGGCGTAACGCCAAATGCCCCGGTACAGACTGAAGGCCCAGAAGACGAGTCCCTGCAATGGGACGACCCACAGCATAGTCTGCCACAGTTCATCCTGGAAATTCGGGGGCAGCTCAAAATTGAAACGCAGTAGATAGGCACACCACCATGCGACTGCTGCTGCAATCAAGTCATGCAGAATTGCCACGCCAGTATTTCGATTCACTTTAAGCATTTTCTTTCCGCTGAAATTTTTTCCACTTCGCATCCACCATCAGCATCAACATCGCGTAGATTCCAGCCCACGCAATAAACACCAACCATGGGAAGGCCTGATGGGACACCGGTAGCGCAGAGACCCCAACTGCCAGCATCAACACATACTCGGCCAATGCAACGTCACGATGCTTCCAACCCGCTTGAACAAGGCGCTGGTAATAATGCTCGCGATGTGCCTCGGTTACCTTTGCACCGCGCAAAGAGCGTCGCAGCAAAGTTATGCTCGCATCCACGAGGAACGGCGAAAACACCAGCAGGGGGAACCACGCCGACCAGCAGCCCTCCTGCCAGCCCCACAGTCCCAGCGCGGCGGACAGAAAACCGAGCGGGATGGAACCCGCGTCGCCCATGAATATTCTGGCGGGAGGAAAGTTGAAGAAGAGGAAGCCGAGCGCCGCCGCGGCAACGGAAAAGTTAAGCATGGCGAACGCCTCATCGTGCACGAACAGCGCTGCGATGCCATAAAAGGTGAAGCCGAACAGCGCCATGCCGCCCGCCAGCCCATCGGAGCCGTCCATGAAGTTGTAGAGGTTCGTCATCCATACCGTAAACAGCAGCACCACCAGCGCAGTCACCACGCCGTAACGGATAAACAGGTCGGCGCCGGCGACGAGGATTGCTGCTGCGACAAGCTGTGCGAGCAGGCGCTGCGTCACCGGCAGGTTGTGCATGTCATCAAGCAGCGAAACAGCGAACAGCAGGATCAGCGGCAGCAACAGCCACCATGTGACCACCCCGGACAGTAGCACCCAGCCAGACAATACACCCAGCATGAGGCCGATGCCGCCGATGCGCGACGTCGGCGCCACGTGCAGTGACCGCTCGTTGGGAATGTCCTGGATCTTGGTGCGCAACCTGCTGAAAAGGATCGCCGCGATCAGCGACACGGAGACCAGTGTTGAAACGGCGGGAGAGTAATAGCTCATAGACGGCTGTTCCGGTACCACATGGCGGTCGTTTGCAGCCCTTGCTGCAAAGTATAGGGGGGCGTCCAGTTGAGCTCGCGGCGGATTTTACCACTATCGACCTGCAACGAACCCAACAGGCGCCCAACTTGATCCGACTTGCCGGTGAGGCGACCCGCGAATTCCAGAAAGGCCGAAGGGCAAGGAAACAAACGTGCCTTGTGCCCCATCCCCGCGCCCAATCTCCGCAAAAGGTCGGGCGTAGAGATGTCCTCGCCATCACTGACAAGATAGGTTTGCCCGACAGCAGCGGGGTGCGTAGCGCAAAGGATTAAGGCATCAACCAGATTTTCGATATAAACCAGACTGCGCAAGTTATGCACTGAGGCCAACGGTAAAGGAATCCCGGCACTCAACACCTTGAGCATCTGCGCGAAGTTACCCGGCGCGTCCACCCCGTAAACCAGGGGCGGGCGCACGATGACCACTTCCAGCCCCGTTTCTGCAGCGATGCGGTGCAACGTTTGCTCGGCTTCCCACTTGGAAAGCGCATAGGCATTGTGGGGGGTTGGGTTGTCTGCCTCCGAAAATGCACTGCCAGCCACAGTCTGTAGGCCATTTACACCTATTGAACTGACATACACCATGCGTTTAATGCCTTTTGCCGCTGCGGTACGCGCGAGGCGCTCCGTTCCGGCAACATTCACCCTTCGAAATTCTTTCAGGGGATTTTCCGCATTCTCGCGCATCACATGTACACGAGCAGCGAGGTGGATCACGATGTCTACATCGCTCAACACGCCATCCCAATCTGTCGCACCGTTGATTTCACCGACCAAGGCAGGCTCGACGCTGCCTGGCAGCGCATGCTTGCGCAACGCGGCTCTGACGGTTAAACCTCGACGCAGAGCCTGTACACACACAGCCTGTCCAACAAAACCGGAAGCGCCGGTTACTAATAGGCGCATGGTCATAGATCGCTCATGCCGCTCTGCGCCAACCATCCCGTCCCAAGGCGTATAAAACACCGAGCATCAAACCGAGCGATACTCCCAACAGCAATAGGAGCCCCAGTCTGTGGGGAACAGGTTTGCTTGGCACAAAAATTGGGACGGTAACTTTTGCCGGATGCTGTGTAGACATCAGAACCTCTTCTTTCAAAGCATCTAAACGCGCATTTAACGAATTGATTCGTTCGAGCTTGGCCAAATATTTCAGGCTTCCGTTTTCGTTTCGTCTTAGACTCTCAAAAAGCTGCATGTCTCTCTGCAACATTTGCTCGATAAACAGTATCAACTCAGAACGACCGGCCAAACGTTCTTCGATCAAACCACGTTGCTGCGCCACGACCATCGCAACAATCGCATCTGCACATTGCTTTGCCTGAACCGGGCTAGAAACACGTATTTTCATTCCAACCGCATTTGTGACATTTTTGATTGCCTCAACCTTCAATGTGCCACCCAGATACTCACTGAATTCTCCTCCATCAGGCATGCCACAAGCCTGCTGTACCTCAACTGGATAAGCGGTCGGCATACGCAATCGCTGTATCAATGCGGCAGGCTCCTCGCTGTTGCTGTTGTTGGCTTGCGCCATTTGCATTTGCCAACTAGCCTCGTATTTGTTGGGCTCCACCGATACGTAAGCTGTCGAAAACAGCAGGCCCGCAACCCCCCCCCCAACAATCAACTGGTAATTGCGCTTGAAAAAGTCCACAAAGTCTCTCAGGCTGATTCCATCACTTGCCGCTTGCTGTTTCTCGTTTTGCATGGCTGTCCTTTTTAAATAGTGGAGCAATGGTTCTTTATATTCGGTATACGCTGACACTCAATTTTCGTGCTCAGCGTTTGTGTCCTCGCAGCACACTCTCTTTAGTAAATTGTTTTAGACCGGTTTTGACCACACTGTGCGATTCACATAATCGACGTAGCTCAGCACGATCCGCAATACTTGTATCGAAACTGCACCTGCCTCGTAATCCTGTACTGGCCGCATCATGCGTCTGGTCCTGTCATACTGTGCAACAATGACCCGCACCGCATCCAGCACCCGTTCTTTCTTCAGCCCGCTCATGATGAGGGTGCCGACATCCATGCCTTCCGGACGCTCGTGCGCATTGCGGATGGTGATAGCGGGCAGGTTCAGCAAAGAGGCTTCTTCGGTGATGGTGCCGCTGTCGGATACCACGCACAGCGCTTCCATCTGCAGCTTGATGTAATCGCAGAACCCGAACGGCTTGAGGAACTGGATATGCGGGTTAAGCTTGCCCAACTCCATAGTATCCAAGCGCTTCCGGGTGCGCGGGTGTGTAGAGACAATGACCGGATGGTTGTAAGTTTCGGCCAGCGCATTGAGCGTTTCGACCATGTTCGACATGTTTTCGGGGCTGTCGATATTTTCCTCGCGGTGTGCGCTGATGATAAAGAACTTGTTCGCCGTCAGCCCCATGCGATTCAGCACATCCGATTGCTGGATCTTGGGCATGTAATGATCCAGCACCTCGCGCATGTGCGAGCCGGTCTTGATGATGGTCTCGGGCCGGATGCCTTCGGCGATCAGGTAACGGCGAGCATGCTCGGTCAACACCAGATTAATGTCGCTCAAGTGGTCCAATACCTTGCGGTTTAGCTCTTCTGGCACGCGCTGATCGAAGCAGCGGTTGCCCGCTTCCATGTGGAACACCGGTATCTTGCGCCGTTTGGCCGCAATGACCGCCAGACAGGAGTTGGTATCGCCGTACAGCATGACTGCATCGGGCTTTTCTTTTTCCATCACCGCATCAGACTTCTCAATCACGCGCGCGATGGTCTGCGCGGCGTTTTCACCCACGGCCTCGAGGAAATAATCCGGCTTGCGGATACCAAGGTCTTCGAAGAATAGCTGGTTCAGCTCGTAATCATAGTTCTGGCCAGTGTGCACCAGGATATGCCTGGTATGTTGATCGAACTCGGCAATCACCCGGCTCATTTTTATGAGCTCGGGCCGCGTTCCCACGATGGTCATGACTTTAAGCATTTAGTTCTTCCTTGATGTAATCTAGTTTCAACAGCAACGTCTTGACGTACTCGACGCTTAAGCGCTGGGTGTTATGCGAGGTATAGTCATCCAGATGAGATATTTTCTCCTCGCCTTCGCTGAAGTATTTGGCGTAATTGAGGTCGCGATTGTCCGCCGGGATGCGGTAATAGCCTCCCATGTCCTGGGCGTGCGCCATCTCTTCGCGCGAGATGAGTGACTCATACAGCTTCTCCCCATGCCGCGTACCAATGATGCGAATCTCATTGCGTTTTGCAAAGATCTCCTTAAGGGCCTGCGCCAGGTCGGCCACAGTCGAGGCTGGTGCTTTCTGCACGAAAATGTCCCCTTGTTTGCCGTGCTCGTAAGCATAGAGCACAAGGTCCACGGAATCTTCCAGCGACATCAGGAAGCGCGTCATGTTTGGATCGGTCACCGTCAGCGGTTTCCCCTCTTTGAGCTGCGACACAAACAGGGGGATGACGGATCCGCGCGACGCCATCACGTTACCGTAGCGCGTGGCACAAAACACTGTCTCGCCTTCGCGCTGCATGCGCGACTTGGCGACCATTAATTTTTCCGCCATTGCCTTGGAGATACCCATTGCGTTGATCGGATACACCGCCTTGTCTGTACTCAGCACCACCACACGCTTGACGCCGTTGGCAGTGGCTGCGTTCAGCACATGTTCGGTGCCGATGACATTGGTCCGCACCGCCTCCATCGGATAGAACTCGCATGATGGCACCTGCTTCAGCGCCGCCGCGTGGAACACATAATCCACGCCTCTCATCGCCTCATGCACGCTGTCATAATCGCGAATGTCGCCGATGTAGAACTTCAGCTTGCTGTCGTTCAGCGCGATGCGCATATCCTCCTGCTTCTTCTCATCGCGACTGAAGATACGGATCTCACGCACCTCGGTCGTGAGAAAGCGCTTGAGCACGGTGTTCCCGAAAGAGCCCGTACCACCTGTGATCATCAATACTTTGCCTTTGAACATACGATTGCGCCTATTTATATGCGTGCATCAACTTGATCATTTCTTCCCAATCCGGGGCCTCATAGCCTGTTGCCTCGCGGAAACGATCCGCATTAAGCGAACGGTCGATCACCAAGTCGCTATCCGGGATGATGTCGATCTGTTTGCCGTACACTTTGGAGATCAGCTTCAGCAGTTCAAATTTATTGATTGGCTTCGCCGCGACATGATACAGCCCGGATAGCTCGTTATGCGGAATCACCACATCACGAATAACCTGCGCAAAAATCACCGTCGGCAGCCCGGAAAAAACCGCGCGATTATAGCCTTTACAACGCCCTTCCTGCGACAAGAACCAATCCAGCAGGCCATACTTGCTTTGCAACTCGTGTCCGATGGTCGAGGTACGTAAGGTGATTGCATGCGGATACGCCACCTCTCCCAATGCCTTGGACTTTCCGTATACGTCGCGCGCATCGGCAAAATCGTCTTCGGCATAACCGCCTTTGTCGCCGGAAAAAACGCAATCTGTGCTGACGTGTACAAAACGCGCCCCGATCAGTTTGCATAGTCCGGCAATGCGATGCGGCATCAAGGTATTGATAGGGATGGACACCAAAGGGTCTTCGGCCTTTGGCTTGTGCTTGGTCAGCCCGGCACAGTTGATTACGACGTCAGGCCTGATTTCATCCAGCACTTTGACCAGAGCGTCTGGGTATTCGACATCGACCGCATCCAACAGGCTGCCCGCAATCCGTTCCGGGAAAAAACGACGCGCATTCCCATTGCGAACCGTGCCGAAAACCTGCCAGTCGTCTTTCTCACTCAATACACGCAGAACCGTACTGCCAATCATTCCGCTCGCGCCTAATACTAGTACTTTCATCGGATGCTTTCTCCCTTACTCGACACTTCTTGAAGATGCTCAGTCAACTGGTTGATCAGGCGCTCATGGTCGAAGTGCTCCTTAAAATAGGCTCGCCCATTCCGCCCCATTTCTTCCCGCTCCGTTACTGACATCTGATATAGCCGCAGCACTGCCTCTGCCAGCGCAGGACCATTCTCCGCCGGAACTGCCAACCCAGCCTTGGCTGCTGTGACCAACCTCGCACCTTCGCCTCTCAGGCAGGCAATGATGGGGCGTCCTGCTGCCATATACGCCTGCACTTTGTTCGGCACAGTCGCCGCGAATATTTCCTGATCCGCAAGGGTCACCAGCAATACAGAGGCCTTCTGCATAAATCCGGGCATCGTTTCCACCGGGAATCTGCCCGGCAGACGGAGATTGGCGAGGTTGCAGGCCTTTGCCTCCTGCAGCATCCAGTCTCGACGGCTACCGTCGCCCAGGACGATAAACTGGATGTCCGCGTGTTCTTTCAGCAAGGTGGCCGCTTCGACTATCACTTCAACCGCCTGGGCGGTGCCAATATTGCCGGCGAACATGATCGAGAATCCGTCCCCCAGCCCCGCAACATCGGGGACTTCCACCGTCGATGGTGCGGTAAAGCTCTCATCGACCGAATTGGGGTAATACTTCACCGGAGTACCCGAAGCCAACACGCTAACTGGCGCCATGAAAGCCTCTGACTGGACCAGCAATAGATCCACATTACGGTAGATGAAGCGCACGATTTGTTTGACCAATTTCAGCACGAACCGATTGCGGACGTATCCGGTCGCTGCCAGGCTTTCCGGCCACAAGTCCTGTACCCACAGAACCACTGGGCAGCCTTTTAGCCATCCCAGGAATAGAGCAGGAAGGGCTTGAAGTATGGGAGACATGCCATGTACGAAAATTACATCGTACCGACGCCCACGTAGCATCCACGGCGCGCAAAAAATCCCAAAAAATATGAAGGATAGATAATTGGCCGCCAATTGAACCCCGCTGCCCTTCCCACGCGGGATTAGCGGAACACGAAAAACCTTTGCTGTTTCAAACAGTTCTTGCTGACAACCCCATGCTCGGTAGTTGTCGTAGATCTCGCCTTTCGGATAATTCGGCTTCGCAGTAAGCACTTCGACTTCTACGCCTCTTTCCAGCAAGGTGCTGGCAACCTCATTAATGCGGAAGTTTTCCGGCCAAAAATATTGACTAGCTATAAGAACTCGCACCCTATTCTGTTCTCCCTAGAATATGCTTTAAAAATCCCACAGCATCATGGAGCGGCAATGGCTGCACTTCCATCCCCAAGTGTCTTTTCACCGCCCGGGCAACAGAAATTGCCGATTCGGGATCAAATGTCTGCTCCGGGTCTATTACATCACGTACGTAATCCAGCTCCGACGCCAATATCGGCAAGCCCGCCTGTCTGGCCTCGATCAACGGCAAACCAAACGACTCGAAAGTCGATGGATAGATCAATGCACCCGCCCGGCCATAAAGCTGAGCGACCAGCTCATGGGGCAGGCTACCCAGATTCTCCACATTCAGCCCATGCTGCTCAATTTTCTGCACTAACCAGCCACATAGCACGGCAAACTGCACCTTGTCTAACGTCAGCTTCAGCGAAGGAAAGAGCCCCGCCTTTGCCAACAGGCACCACGCCTCAATTAGTTGCCGATGGTTCTTGTGCGGCTCGCCGGAGGCTACATATATGAAATCGAAATCTTTTCCTTTATTCGTTTCCGATTGCTGCGCCTTTCGCGCATACCCTTCATGAGCCTGCATGAAGGGCAGCACGCGAACCGAAATGCTTCCTTTCGTCCGTGCCTCTAACAGTCGCTTCATTGAGGGCGTTTGCACAACAAACTCATCCGCATTTGCCATCCTGCTAGATAGCCAGAGACGCTCTACCCAAAGCCTCAATCTGGTCTTTGGCGGAAAGTCGCCCAAATCTACATCGTCAACCAAATATCGATTTTGAACAAACACCACCACATGCCCACGCAGCCTGAACAAAGGAGGAAGGTTGCCGAAACACAAAACAACATCCTCTTTCTCAGTCGCTATAGCCAACCATTTTTCCGCCAGGATTCGCTGTATAACAAATGGTTTTATACGTTTAACTTGAACATTGTTCGCCATGCCTGCTGGTAATGGCATTCGCTCATCCACAGACAAAATGACTTCGTCGGTAAGTACTTTCAGCAGCGCATCAAGCAAAGACCTTCCACCGCCCTGGTGAATGTTGGTGGCATGAATAATTAGTTTAGTGAAGCGCTTCAAGTAATTGCTCCACCCTGTCGCTAAATGAGTTCTTGCCATTTGTGATTTTTTGATAGCCACTTTGAGCAATCTTTGACAAATCGAAGCTGCTGGCCAATATCCGGTTCACATCTTCCGCAGTCTTGTACATAAGGCAATCTTCGCCATCAACTAAATAAGAGTTTGAGGATTCATTTCTTTCGGTAATGAGCACTCCCCCTGATGCGCACACCTCAAAAAATCTCAAATTAGACAGGTCCCGGTTTTCGTGGGTAATCAAATTCAAATTGTATTTGGAAGATGAAAATATGGAACTCATCTCCTCCTGTGAAATAATTTTGGCATTAACTTGATAAGCCGTCTTGAAACTGCCGGATGCGCGCTCCCATCCGCCCCCCCAAATAACGACTGGGGCCTGTATTTTTGAAATAAATTCCTCTCTAAATGGGCTCCAACTGCCCACAAAAGTTAAATTGTATTGGAACTGGTTGTGGCGAGGGTGATGCAGCTCAGGCACGTAGTACCAATCAATAAAAAGCAACTGCTTGGCGCCACGTTCGCGATACTCATCAAACAAGTGTGGCCTAGAAGAAACAATCAGGTCGTAATGCTTGAACGCACCCATCAGATTGGCGTTCGTGTTCTTTGCATTAAAGAAATCGTCCGGATTCCAGTTGATCAGTTTTGCGCCAAGCCGCTGGAGCGACATGACCGTCTCGGGCCAAAGATTTATTCCTTTTGAAACGATGATGTAGTCGGGCTTCTCTCTACTGGCACATTCGTAAAAGCGGACGTTAACTTGCCGTTCATACCATGCGGAAAAGAGCCTTCGCTTTATTCGGTTAATAATTGCACGATCACTTATGCCGGGGACAATTTTTGTGAAGTCAAAGATCTTCACGTCGTACGCGCAGAGACGTAACTCACTTTCAAGCAAAGAAGGAAGAGTCCCCTGCCAGAATTCGCCAAAAATCAGGAATTTTTTTTGCATGCTTTAATAAAGAAATGACTCGTCAATGTTTCTCTGAACAACCCTAATGTGAGCATATTGAGAAGCCCCACTTTGCTGTTGGATGGCAAATCGACCTTAACCGACTCCACCTCAAACCCGCACTTCTGCAGCAAATTTGTTATCGAAGAGCGAGTAAAGAATCTCAAGTGCGTGCGATCAAGGAGCCCCTCGTCCTGGTACTCGAACCGGCCTAGGAAAATCAATGGCAGTGTCACGCGAAAATTCCTCACATTGGGAATGGCAAGCAGCAACGCACCATCAGCACGCAGCATCCCACGGGCTTTCATGAGGGCCGACTTCGGATCCAGCAGGTGCTCCAGACTGTCAGAAAAGATGACGTGGTCAAACTGATTTTTATATGCGGTCAGATTCAGTTCTTCGATATTGCCGCAAAGCACCTCGTCCAGATACTTTGCAGCCTCGTCTGCATATTCCTGGAATATTTCTATACCAGTCACTTTCGCAGCGAAACGCTGTTTCAGAAAAGCCCCAAGCATGCCTTTGCCACAGCCAATGTCGAGAAAACGGCCGCCATGCCTGATCTGAAATAACGCAGGCCAGCTTCGCTGCCTGGAATAGTAATCGCTCGATTCTGCGGAAACTATATCGTTCATCTATTTTCCTGTTTAGTTGACATTCTTAACACTTGGTAGATATTCCAGAAAATCGCCCCTAGGAGCATAAGCGGGCCAATGACAAGGCCTGGTCGTCTAACCCTTCGTGTTGAAGGATCATCGCTGTCTCCTCTCAAGCCAAGCATGACCAGAAGCAAGGCGACCGATTTTTTGAATGCCTCTTTCGGCCTGTCGTTCTTTATCTCGAGAAAAAGGCAGTTTCTTATGGCGTACCACGAGTTCATTATTCTTGATTTGCCGGATTTCTCTGCAGCGTGTGATACCTGCACCCCACTCTGTACAATCTTGTACCCCTTGGCAATGACCCTGCGAAAATAGTCAGTCTCCTCGCCATACATGTAAAACCGCTCGTCGAGATAGCCCACCGGTTTCACAATATCAAGCCTGATCCAGAACAGGAACCCGGATATGTCGGAAGCCTCGCGACCTTGCGGCACTAGGTTATTCCGCTCGATGAATCCAATTATCCCGACATTAGGATCTTCGAAGAGATCAGCAAAAGACTTGTGAATGTTGGCACACTCCTCAGCGCTGGGCACCAGATCACTGTTACACACGAGAGCGAAATCGATGCTGTGGGAATGCAGATGTTTAAGCCCGGTATTGACCGAAGCCGCAAATCCGCCATTAGCTGCGCGTTGAAGCACTTTGATCCCATTTGATTCCAGGAGCGCAACGGAATTGTCGGTTGAGCTGTCATCAACGACAACAATGTCGATCCCCGGAAACCCTGCGGAAAGCAGGCGTATGGTTTCCATGATGAACTGCTCACCATTGAAATTGGGAATTAGTATTGCCGCGTTATGCATCTTCACGATATGTACTCAATCTATTATTGAACGGAAGTACTCGATGGTCTCCTTCAGTCCATCTTCCAGAGAAACCTTGGGTGCCCAATCGAGTTTTTCTTTTGCCAGGCTGATATCAGGCTGCCGTTGCTTTGGATCGTCTGAAGGCAATGGCAAGTTGACCAATTTTGATTTGCTGTTGGTGAGTGCAAGGACCTTCTCGGCCAATTCAAGCATTGTGAACTCGCAGGGATTGCCTGCATTTACCGGCCCGATAAATTCGGCTGGCGATTTCATCATCCTGATCATTAGTTCGATCAAGTCATCCACATAGCAGAAACTCCGGGTTTGCTGGCCATCGCCAAAGATCGTTATGTCATCCCCCTTTAGCGCCTGAACAATGAAGTTGCTCACGACGCGACCATCATTGGGATGCATCCGGGGACCATAAGTGTTGAATAAGCGCATAACCTTGATTTCAAGGTTATGTTGCCGCCAGTAATCAAAGAACAGGGTTTCTGCGCAACGCTTCCCTTCATCATAACAACTTCGGATGCCGATTGGATTCACTTTTCCCCAGTAGGACTCAGGTTGTGGGTGAACCTCCGGATCGCCGTAGACCTCGGAGGTTGAGGCCTGAAGAATACGCGCATGGGTGCGTTTGGCCAGGCCGAGCATGTTGATTGCACCATGCACGCTTGTCTTAGTAGTCTGGACTGGATCATATTGATAGTGAATTGGGGACGCTGGACATGCCAGGTTGTAAATCTGGTCGACTTCCACATAGAGCGGAAATGTTACGTCGTGCCTCATTAGCTCAAATGAAGGATTGCCAATCAAATGAGATACGTTTTGCCTGCTGCCCGTGAAGAAGTTATCTACACAAAGCACATTGTGCCTCTCTGCAATGAGCCGTTCGCATAGGTGGGAACCCAAAAAACCAGCCCCACCCGTAACTAATATTTCTTTGACTGACATATTATGTATTTCCCTGTAATGATATTGCGCCCGACGAATGTCACAATTTTATCCAGCCACTGGGAAGTTGGCCCGATAGATTCCACGGAGATGTTTTATCTTCCCGCACTTCCAAGTCAGGACAAATGACGATTTTTTCCTTACCACCACCCAGCCATGCTCCCCACCAACTAAACGTACTATTTGCCGTAATAAAGTGCTGACACAGTGTCATCAGCCATAAATCAGCATGAGCGCTTTCATCACCTTTATTGTGATCAACTAAAGTGACGCATCCTTCAGCCAACCCTAGCTTCACACGGGCCGCCTCCGGGTTATCTGAAAACAGAAAATATCGGGGCGAATCGATCTTTTCATTCATTAACGCAATTGCGCGCTGATAATAGTTCGCTGAAATGTTATTGATTGTTGTACTCCCAGGCGCATCGAACCATCGCACGTGTAACGCTACCGCATTATTGCTGTTCTTTATCTTTACACTCCCACCCTGATTCAACTCATCCGTTGGTGGGATGAGCCTAAGATCGTCACGAATAATGTGTTCAACATCCTTGAAGTAGCCTTCGTTTTGCCACAGACCGTCGAGATAAATATCGCCCTGAAGTCTCAAATCCAATAGTCGCGCGTCGAAGTGATCGCCCTCTTGCTCAATATACCTTCGTTGAAAAAAAGGCTGCCCGCGCGCAATTAATTTGGCGAGCGACCGTCGATAACGCGAAAACGGCTCCATCCTTTCCTTAGGTGACGCCTTTCGGCAGGGTATATTAAAATGCCCCAACGAATATCGACGTTGATACTCATGGTCTCGAACAAAACCCGAAACATCATCGATAACCAGTTCGGCATTATTAACCAAGGCCAAGCGGCGTGCGGCCGCATAACAAAATAGCTGGTTACCAAGTCCACCTTTGATTCGGGTAATTATCTTCACGAATTCGATACCGGGCCAGCCGTGTGTTGCTCAATTTCTTTTTTGCCGCCGAACCCTCTTACTGACATCTTGGGCATCAACACAATAAAGATGAGAAAAGACAACACGGCAAGAAAAACCAAGGTGCCCGAACCTACATAGAAAAATAGTACGTATACCCCGCCCACAATGTAGTAATACGTTGGAACAGCGTATTTTATACAGATTGAACGCGCGATCCATTCCCCTATCAGAATATATGCAGCAACGTTAATCGCGAAGGCGGCTATGAATAGAGGCTCGGATTGCGTCACTAACAAGGCTTTGGATAATAAACCGCCTCCTCCAGCCACAAACCCTTCCGGCAATGTGATTCCTATTAATTCCATGTGATATGTATTTGCATCGAAGACATTCCATGGGTTGAAATTGAACCATTGAAAGGCAGCGGTGACTCCCCCAATTGCGTCAGCATTGAATTTTGAGGCCAGTATGATTTGTTGTGCCCCTTCTATTCGATCTACAATCAACAAAAACGTGTCGGTGATCGAGAAATTATCAAAGCCCTCGTTCACCATTTTGTCCAAAGTCATCATTAGGCCACCCTCTGAATCAGCGCCCGACTTCCCCGCAGTAACAACATAAACCACATTGCGCAACAAGATAACCAGTTGCACAGCAACCAAAGTAAATGCTGCCGATAAGCTTAATAGCACATACCTCCTGTCCACAACTGCGAAATACAAAATTGGAAGCATCACTAACAACAATGCTCCCTTGCTCACTTGTGTGGCACCCAGAACGAAGGCATATAACATCAAAAAAATGGCGGGCGAATAGGATCTGGAAGTTTTTGCATATATTGCCGCCAAGACAACTGGCACGACCAGAGAGGTTAAATAATGCAGAATGCCACTAAGTCGAAATGGCAGCCGAGGTGGTTCGACGCCCGTCAATGATATGCCGTTACTAAACATCCACAAATTAAGGGGAGTCATCAAAATTAAAGCAAGAATCAATAAAAATAGGTAGTAGCCAATCCCCTTAGTCGTCGTTGCTGGCTTTAAAACAGGGCTAGCAGCGCTTTGATCGAGGCGCAATTTTGGGAACTTAAAGACATTGATGAATAGAGCAACGCAGCTAACTACAACGATTAGAAAGAAAGCTAATTCAGTGTACATCGGGACAAATTCGCCGAAAGTAAATGTGAAATCCTTAACTGCATTCCAGCCGGTCGACGCATAGGCGTCCCTATGGATGACGAACAACGGAACCGAAATCGTCTGGGTAACAAGAGCGATCCCAATTAGTGCCTTTAGCACAAACGAATTGACCCACTTCGCCACCAGATAGACTGGCAAGAAAGAGAGCAAAACAAGCAAAGCAGCGCTGACAGCGACAGACTCGCCAATTAATAGGAGGAAAAGCCCTATTACGCATACAAATAGCAGCGCGACCAAGCCTAGTGTCAGCTTTGTTCTACTCATGAGAGGGCTGTTGATATTCACTTGACCATCTTTCTTATTATGCCCTGAAATTTACGTTTTTTTACTTCTTAGTAAATGTGAATATGCCAAGGCCATAGTGCATATTAGCTATGGCTGACAATGCTTCATGCGTTGCCTTAACATCGACGGGACCGTCTTTGGCAGTAAACAATGTCAGCCCACTGAGTTGTAGTTGATTTTTTTCTGCGAGGTCAACAATGGTATGCGGTCTAAAAACCCAATTCGCATTGAATTCAACACGTTCTATACCTACTGGGACTGCAAGGTAGAACGAACCACCTGATTTGACGATACTCGCCATATTGCGAATACCCGATTCAAATCCTTTAGTATCAAGCCTGTCGCCATAACGCCCAAGCCCGAAATGCTCCAGCGCATGCAAGCAGGAAATAGAATCGCAATAGTCACTGAGATCGGTGGATGGATTCATCAAATCGGCCTGTTTGAAAACGACTCCCGGAATTTTGGCTTTTATCGGACGAATATCAAGCACTTCAATTTCGCGAAAACTCGCCACATGCGCCACAAAACCATCCACCCGAGAACCGATATCCACATGTTTTTTCGGGTTGGCCGCAAAGATCATTCGCGCTACCAGCAAATCCTGCCAAAAATATTCGCTCTTGGTCGTGCCGCCCTCTTCATACCAGTCGAAGAGACAGGGTTTCAACTCAAGTCGGCCACTGTAGTTGGCGCGAAAACGTACTAAGTCGCGCACATAACGCGGAAGCCCGCGCAACGAACGAAAGGCCTTTATGGGATCCATACCGAATTGGGCACTGCCAATCCAGTGAAGTTGTTGCAGAACAGATCGAATTATTTTCATGTCAACTTTTCAGAATACGTTAATGTGAGGCGAGCTATTTGCTTATCTATTTTTTGATTGCATGATCTAAGGTAACCAAAAGGCCCATATCCTTTTATAGGCCTTAAAGAGGGGAACCAGATTCAGGCTGAGCAGCAGATATTGAAATAAAGACCGCGGATTCTTTAGCAGCGGCACAACTCTGATTTGCAGACTCCTTATCTCTTTCTCAAAGAGCTCCGGATTTTCCGAATTGATTGCGCCCATTTTTACCGCGAACATTAGTTGGATCACGTCGTAGTAGGACTGCCTGCGTGAAACATCAGCCATGTTCGGTAAATGAGCACGAACAAAGGGGTGATAAAAAATGCTGTATCTTTCCAGACAGACACTGGCGTCGAACCTGATGTTGTTAAAGCCCTCATCACAACTGGCCAGCGGTTCGGAAATAACGCAAATCTTCGGTTGGCTGGACGCAGCAATGATCGAATAACATAAATCTATCCAATAGAACCCGTTTTCATAAAATGGCTCAAGTTCTCTTTTTTGTGCTTCACTCAATTCTATTTTCCGACAAACATAAATACTGACTTTGGGATATTGAGCAACAAACTGAATTATCTTTTTAGGCTCCGTGAATACAGCAAACCGATTTGGTTCGTTGAATGTTCGTGTCTTTGATCCCGGCGGCTGTATAAACGAGAACAAGAGCACATCAGGTACGGTCGCTTTTATTCCCTCAAGGGCCATCGCAATAGCGCCTGGCAACAAAATGTCATCATCGGAAAAAAACCAGACATAATCGGTCTTCGCGGCTTCATATAGAAATCTTACATTCCCATCAAAACCGATGTTTTTTTCTTGTCGGTAATAGTGAAGGTTAAATCTGCTCGACTTAAAGTTGGTTACTTTTTCTTGCGTATCATCACTGGAGGCGTTATCGCTCACCAGAGCCTGAACGATCAAATTGGAATTGCTCAACTCGACGTCGATATTTTTTAACAGCCTGAGCAGTTTATCCGCCCTGTTATAAGTTGGGATTACGATAGATAGACTTGGCATTTATTCCTCAATATTTCTTTCTCCGATCTGCTTAGTCCCACTAGCAAGAGACAGGCAACCCAGAGCATTGAAAACAGCATGATATAAAGAACTAGACTTAACAATGAATGCATTGAACTCGTTGCTTTAAGGTAAACAACCAATCCACAAAGCGGCAAACATACCCACAGCACGGGAACAAGTGCTTCCTGCCAGATTCGCATTACGGAGAGTTTTAGTCCGGCAATGCTACGTTTGAACAGGAAGATCGCATTGGGGATATCCATGAGTGCTATAGCGACCATGACCCACTGCATCCCAAGCACTTTCCCCAGCCAATACGACAGCGCCAAGCTCATTAGACTGGTCAAGACTGAAACTGTAGCCCAGCGCCGCATATCCCCCGCAGCCAGCGTGATCATTGCATTGATGTGATTAACCACCTGCGTCAAAACAAATACTGCGATCGCTAACGACATTATATCTCCTGCATATTGCGCAGCTCCTACCCACACTGTAATGACCGTCTCATTGAATCCAATAATTCCAATAGCTAACGGCATAGCGAGCAACAGCGAATACCTCAATATTTTCAAGTAAGCAGACCTGACGGCAACAAAATTGCCTTGAGCAACCAGTTCGTTTGTCGCCGGCGCCACATTATCAGACAGCCTGAAAATAAATTGAAAGAGCAGGAATGCGGGTATCTTCGTGGTATAAAACACTGATGCTGCACTCGCACTATAAAGGTTCCCCACGATGATGCTGTCGCTCCCCAAGAACAACACTCCAGCAAGATTTACCCCCCAATACTTCACACCAAAGGAGAACATTTCTCTGAAAAGCTTATTGTCCGTAACCTTCCATCCGAACACATAGTTTGGATATTTCTTTCTAAAGTGTTTCATTTGCATGGCAAATGAAACTGCTTCAGAAAGAATATTTGCCGCAATCAGTCCGACCAAACCGAATCCCGTATACACCAGCAATAACGACAAAGTAAGGCGACTCATATTTCCGGCAATCGCGATGATATTCGCGGCCGCCATGTTCTGGGTGGCCATTAACCCATGGTTGTATAGTGCCAGTGGTGTTCTGATGACTGTCCAGGCTGCCAAAAAATAAAGAGCAAGTTGGGCTTGATCAAGTATGGATTCACTGGCGACAATTAAATCCCCAATGTTTAGTGCCACCAAAACAATTAATGCGGCAAGGCTCAGGTTTGTAATAAGGAGAAAAACTCTTCCGATGGTGAAGACTTCAGAGAATCTGCTTCCTTGATCACTTAAGCCATAAGTCTGTGAGAGAAATCTGCTCAGAGCGACGCTAAATCCGAGGTCTAGCAAGATGCCGTACCCGACGATTTGCATAATGATCGAGTAGGCGCCAAGCACTTCTTGCCCGGCAATTTTCAGGATAAGCGGCGTTAAAATGACCTGCAATATGATAAAAATGGCATATTGCATGAGACTCGCGACCGTTCCCCTGAACGCTTTGCTGGTGCGGCTAGTCACGTTTGATTAATCCTTGCCAAACAGATCGCGGATATAAGTCTTGCCTACACCATGGCGAAAGAACAGCGTAGCCAGTGCTGGCAATAGCGATTTTCTTCATGGGTAGATAAAGTCCAAGGTTCAAGATCGGCTATCTCAATAGTAATCTTGTATGCTCATGGCCAAAGCGACCGTAATCGCAAGTTGAACAAGGCAAAACAACAGCACAGGCAAATTGCCGAATCCCTTTTTCGCCGGAAACAATCGTCGGAAAAATACGTGAATCCCGTAAAACAGGTAACCCATCAAAGCCCAGACGGGCAAAAAGAACCAGTGCCAAGTTCTTTCCACTTCAAGTCTTACCGTTTTCTGAAACAGCAGGAGCAGAACCATCACAAAAACAGAAAACAACAAATAGTTTCTTATCCGTTCTTTCCCCGTAAAACGCGCAGGTGGTTTTCTTGTTAGATTCCTTGTCATCGTGAGGCCACTCCCCAGGGAGAGTATGGCGGAGGGAAACAGGACAACGCCTCCCATCACGGACATTACAATCAAATTAGCGACCTGGCTTATCGGATAGGGCCTGCTTTCAAGCCCGGCAGCAACCGCTTGGGCTCTTTCCAAGGCCAGCGCCACATAGAACACTTTTCCGGCACTCACCAAATACTCAAACAGAAAATAGCAGGTAGGAGCAATCAACAAAGTGGCCGCGAATTGCACCATCCTTTTTCTTTGGGAAACGATGTCACCGCTCGAGATCAAAAATGCTGTCAAGACCGCGAGAATCGGAAATGCATGCCCAAAAGTGAATTGGGCGGCCAAAGTCAATGCAACTCCAGCACCGGCACCGTAGAACATATGCGCTCGCTTGGAGGATGCGGTAATCGCATTCAACGCATGGATTAAGAATAATATTCCAATGCCTATAAATACCGAGGCCACGCCATCAAGCACTGCCATGAAATGCAAAGCAACTGAGGGCAAGCAAAGCATCATGACGCAGCTAAGCCGTGCGATCCGCTCCGAAAACATTTCCTTTGCGATGAGGCCCAAAATAATAATGGCACTTGTGTTGATGAGCGCAACCACCACGCCACACGCGGTGTCATGGCTCAAAAAAGGAAAGAGTGCGACTCCCAAGCCGTATACAAGATACGTCAGCACAAAGGTACCCGGGGGATGGGTAGCACCGACGAAAGGAAGCGTTCCGGGGACGATTTTGGCGTACATTTCGCCGTACAGGTACCGCATGGAATCCAGACTGAGAACATCTTTAATACCATGCGCGGTTAACTGGTCAGTAACCTGTTGAAGCCCCAGATATATGCCGTTGTTTATAGAGTGTGTCTGGTCGGCGATGTGCGCCAAGCCTTCCGGGGTTGTAATGAAAAGAAAAAGCAGCTCCACCAGAAAGCACAGGATATAGGCGGACAGCAAAAACACTCGAAAGGATATGCGTCTGTTTACTGCCATAGAAAATGCCGCATAGGCAATCGCAACGAGTGACGGCACTACAACCGCCAGCACTCCCCACTGACTGAATAAACTAAACGCCATATCGTTCTGCGCCAAATGGGAACGTGGCAACAAGAATACTTCACCGCCTCCGTACAGAGGGTGTAACGGGTTGTAGAATATTTGCGAGAAGAGGTAGTAACCCAGGCAAGTGACAAATGCTCCCACTGAAGTAAGCAGGAAGATTAAAGTGAGTTTTGTGCGCACCTCTGTAATGCCAAGTTGCGCCAATGGCATAGGCCGAGGCTTAGTGGTGTCAGTCATAATACCCCTGCAAGCGAATCTTCTTGCTAGTCAAAATTAACTCGTTCCATTTCCACGACCAACGGCATATTGCGTGTATGGGTGTAAATCGATCCAATGTATTCGCCAAGCACGCCAATAAAGAACGCCTGAATTGCCCCAAAAAAGAAGATGGCAATTAAGATGGGGGCCATGCCCAATTGAAATGAATCCCAGTAAACCAACTTCGCCACAAAATAAAACAATGCTACCAGGAGGCTCAGAAACGCAAGCAGGAACCCGCTCATTGCCATCAGGCGTAACGGAATTTTGGAATGTTTGGTAACTCCAAGCATTGCAGTGTCATACAACGTATAGAAGTTGTTTTTGGAAACGCCACGCTGCCGTCTAGGCTGTTTAAATGGAACCAACGCGATGGGAAATCCGATTTCGCATAACAGCCCCCTGAAGTAAGGGTAAGGATCCTGGATGCCACGGAGAATATCAACAACGGTGCGGTCAAATAGTCCGGCGCCAGTCGCATTTTGTACCAATGGAACTTCCGATATCCGCGCTATCAGACGGTAATAGGCTTTCCTCAGCCCAAACATGATTGAGGATTCCTCGCTTTCAGGCTTAACCGCCAGCACGGTCTTGTATCCCTGCTCCCACTTCTTGATGAATTCAGCGATCATCTCGGGAGGATCTTGCAGGTCGGAAGCAATCAGCACGCAGGCATCGCCGCTGGACTGTAATATGCCGTAGTACGGCGACCTGATGTGTCCAAAGTTTCGCGCATTGACGATCAGCTTTATCCGTTTATCTATTGCCGCTTTCGCCTTGATTTTTGGCACTGTCGAATCTGTTGAGCAGTTATCTATACAAATATGTTCATAGTTGTATGGTAGCAATTCCATAACGGCAGCAATACGCTGGCACAACTCGTCGATGTTATCTTCTTCGTTATGACAAGGGGTCACTATGCTAATCAGTTTTTTCTTCATGTTATAACCCAATCCTGTAGACCCAATAATTCATCAGCAGCCAACTCATTGCCACGCTTGGCAAAATGCATACCCCTTGAGCAAGATAGACATTTAAATATGCGCCCTCAGTCAAAATGCTGAGAAGTGCGGCATTGATCACATAAACAACTGCATAGGCAGCAACGAACTTTCGAAACACGAACCATCCGCCGCGCGCTTTGAAAACCATCCGCCCAAAACTAAAGTAGTTAAAAATAACGCCCGCAATTGTCGCCGAGAGAAGGGCAAGCAAATAAGGTATATCGATGGAGACCAGCGCTGCATAAATGCCATAACCTACCAGCGTATTCAACACCCCAACACCGAGAAACTGTATCAAGCGCTGCTTACGCCAATCGCTCATGGTATTAGCGCTATTCATCACCAATAACCCCGGATGAACCCACCCCCAACACAAAGGACGCCTCCTTAACAATTCCCTCCAAAGATGTCAAAGCGGGCTGATACCCAAAGCCGGCTGCTCGTGTATTCAGAGAGTAATAATGCGGCTTGCTACCTGTTGCATTGACGCTGACAGTTGCTTCGGCAACTTCGAAGCACAACCCGAATTCTTTTTTCATGGCTGCCAACAGATTCGGCTTGTCTACTGGTGCGCGGCTGTAACAATCCACTACAGCATTGGCGGCTGGTGCGGCAAGCAGCGCGCAGACCAATTTATAGAAATCCGATGGGTGCAGGAAGTCGCGCACGATGTAATCGGGTGAAGTCTTCAACACCGTCTTGTCGCGGATGGCGCGCAGCATATCGGTAATCAGGAAGCGTGCAGAAATATCCTGTGTGCGGCTGAAGTAGTTAAACACGCGGATATCGATGATGTGCAGTTCGGGATGTGCGCGATGTCTGCACTCCGCGTGCAGCTTGGCCACGCCATACCATTCATGCGGCGCCAGATTGTTTATCGCCACAACGGCAGGGGTATCCCGTTTCGCCGGTTCGCTGAAACTTGAACCATAGGCTGCGCCGCTGCTCAGGAAGAGGTAGCGGCATGCCGGGTGCATCTGCAGATATTCCAGTACCATCTCGTCGAAGCGCAGGGTAACCTCGAAGATCGTGTTGCCCATCGCCACTGCCTGCGCCGGATTTCCTACCCCAACGAAATTGATGACGGCATCGAATTCATGTTTGGAAAACTCGGAAAATCCATCTGCCGGATAGCGCCCAGTCAGTCCGGCAGATACTAGCCAATTCGTCACTTCGTCCGGGCGTCGCGCAAAAAGGTGCAAATGTTTGTTTGCTTCGGAAGCGAGAGAAAGCGTCAGGTCTCTGGCGATCTGGCTCGTGGCTCCTAGTATGGCGATACGCATAAGTCAGACTGCTTTTCTTGCTCTATCCAACTCGGCATCAACTTCGCTTTGCGCCAAGTAGGGATACATTTCATGGAGTGGTTTTGACTGCATGCGACCGTCCGGCAGGCGTTCCGACATGACGGATGGGATCATGCGTTGGTCGCGGAGGGCAGCGATTTCGACAAGAACCGGGCCGCTAATATCCAAGGCCCGCGCAATCACCTCTTTCAAATCGGAGGTACGCTCACATCGCAGGAACGGTACGCGATACGTCTTTGCCTGGCTTTCCAGGTCGGGAATAAATACGCCGCTATCCGCATCAGTGCCAACGAACATTCCATTAAAGAAGTCACGCTGGGTATTGCGTATCGAGAGGTATCCCTCGTTGTTCAATACAAACAATTTAACGTTCAGCTTGTAATGACTGGTCACGGCCAGGTCGTGGATATTGGTCATCAGTGAACCATCACCCGTAACGCATATGGTTGCATTGCCATTTGCAGTCGCAACGCCGTTCGAGGCCGGAAGCGCAAAACCCATCGCACCCAATGAACCGGATGAAATAAAGCGCTGCCCCAACTTTGCCCGGAAGCCTTGGCCCATTGCATAGAATGCCGAGCCTGCATCGGTGACGACGCACTCGTCACCTTTTAACGCACAACTCAACTCTTCGGCAAAGTCATAATAATTTACGGCCTCCGCGGTTCGATCATGCGGCTCCCGATTTACGGCATAGCGACTTTTCCACGAAACACAAACATTGCGCCATGCGTCGCTGGCAAACCCTTTCCCAACCATCGGTTCGAGGCCCAACAGGAACTCGCTCACGTCGGATTTGATTTTTACCGCGACATTGAGTTGTTCGCGCGCCAGAACTGCTTCATCAATATCAACCTGGATTTTTACTGCTTCGGGCGCAAACAGGCTGTTTTCCCACCCAGTTGTCTGGGAATGCAAGCTACAGCCAAGGCTTAATATCACGTCCGCGGTCTGCACTGCAAAGTTGCCTGCGCGATCACCCTTGGGGCCGGAATGGCCTACAAACAAAGGGTGGTCATAGAAAAGCGCGTCCTTGCCCAATTGCGATGTCACAACCGGAATATTCATGCGATCAACCAAGCGACGGAACACATCCACCGCGCCTGCTGCTCGAATGCCAACCCCGGACAACACTAATGGCCGCTTGGCATTACGCAAAATATCTACCACTTTAATCAAATCTTTCTCTTCAAGCTGATTTGCGGCAGCTTCGGGCATGTACCCTTCCAGACTTTCGGGTTCGATAAGTGCTCCCTGCACATCGAGGGGCAAGTCCAGGAGCACAGGTCCAGGCCGACCGGTGGTAGCCAGATAGTGAGCTTTTTCCAGATGGTAGCGGATGGTATTGGGATCGGTGACCATCACTGCATATTTCGTCACAGGCTTTACAATCGGGACGATATCGACTTCAAAGGTGCCAAACTGTCGCAGTCCTGCTATGCCCGCGCCCTGAATCGTTTGCGTCGATTTGCTTTGTCCGGTCAGGAACAATACAGGGCTGCTATCCTGCCAGGCACCTACCAATCCTGTCAGGATGTTAGTGGCACCAGGCCCGCTAGTTGCATAACAAACTCCAATCCGGCCGGTAAAGCGTGCCTGCGCATCGGCTGCGATGGCTGAGCACTGCTCGTGATGGTTGCATATTGCATGCATGCCCTCTGCGCGACCTACCGAGTCCACCAGATGCATCATGCCGCCCCCCGACAACATAAAAACCTTATCTACGCCCCACTCCCGCAGGCGCCGGGCTATATAGTCAGCGGTCCGAATCTTCATGTCTTTCCCCTTTTTTCTTGATGCACAAACCGACTCTATAATTGTGCTTCTGAAACGCCCCGCTCGAATTCCGCAACGGCTCTCTTCGCTGCCTCACGCAAAATCAGGGTGTCTACGGAATACACAAGAAACCGCGCACCCAATTTGGCCGCTCTTGTCACATCTTCCTTGCTTCGCACCATTAGCCCGGCGATTTTTCCGGCCGACCTGATTCTAGCTACCGCCTGATCCAGCACCCGGCAAAGCGCTGGGTGTTTAGTGTCGCCCGCATAGCCAAGCGCGATCGATAAATCGTAGACGCCGACATAAACCATATCCAAATCTACGATTGACAGGATCGCATCTAATTCGTCCAGCGCTGTTTGATTCTCGACAATAACCGAGGTGAGGCCGAAATCATTTCGCAGTTTGCCAACCTGGTTGCTGCCGGGTGCAGCGTAACCCGCGACCCGGGTAAACGGGTTGTAGCCACGCGTACCATTTGGTGCAAACTTAGTCATCTCTACCGCTATTGTGGCGGATGCTGCGTTTCCTACCTGCGGCACAACAATGCCGTGAGCCCCCATATCGAGCGCCCACTGCACGGCAGAGGGGTTGATGCCTGGCACCCGCACAATTGGTGCACAACCTGCTGCCTCGCAAGCCCGGATGCAGGCATCCAGAGCGGTCTGATCGTAAATCCCATGTTCCATGTCCAGAATCAAAAAATCGAAACCGGACAATGCCAGTATTTCAACCACGATAGGCGAAGAGATAATCGACCATGTACCGACAACGGGCTGGTCATTTTTCAGCTTCGACTTCAGTAAATTTTCGTGGATTGTCATTTGGGTGTCGCCTTCATTGGCTTGCTCATTTCCGGGTATTTTGCATGCGATGCCATTGTGCCGTTAAGTTGATGGCTTCTTCCAGCGGCGTGAACACGGATAATCCATAATCGTTTTGAGCATGTGTTGTATCCGGAAGCAATTGTGCCGACCTGCCCGCGTTTCTCGGCGCAGTGTTAAACATTATTTCCGGGGACGGTTCGAAGTTCCTGGCGACCTCCTGTGCCAGATCCTGCAAGGTAGTACCTGCCGGACTGCCCACGTTGACCACATCGCCGCTCTGCCCGGCAGTCAATATCCGCAAGAACCAATACGCCGCATCGCTTCCGTACAGATAGCTGCGAACCACCTGACCATCTCCCAGAACGCGGATATGGTGGCCGCGCAGGGCATCGGACAGGAAGGTGGTTTGCGCCCACGGCGTATCCAGCGATTGATATGGCCCGACAAACGAAAACGGGCGGGCCACCAGCACCGGGATGCGGGACTGTGCGCGTGCGGCAGAACAAAGCGTCTCGGCGAAGCGCTTTGCATTGGCATAGATGAAGCTGGCATCCGGCGCAGGAGCACCCTGCGCATTCTCCGCCACACCACTAGCCGTTGCCGGTTGAGTACCGCACACCAGACCGGAACTCAGATAGAGGAGTTTCTTGAGCCGACCCAGACGCTCCGCAGTCCGCATCACCGACATGGTGCCGTCAACGATGACCGATGCCGTATCCAGAGGGTTGGATGCATGCGTACGCACGTCCGGGTTCGCAGCCGCATGAATGACCCAGTCCGCATTGCTTGGAAATTGTCCGAGTTGCCGTACATCGGATTTAATCAGCGCGATATCCGGACGATTGGCCAAATGCGGCAGGCGATTGGCAAATTGATCGGTACTGCGCGAGATCAACGACAGCTTGATGCCGAATTGGTATCCGTCGTTGAGCGCTGCAACCATTTCGGCGATCCATGTGCCGACGAAACCTGTTCCCCCGATGACAACCAGTTCGGATTGACGCAACGGATCAAGCTCCTTATCGCGGCCATCCAGGATTCGCAGGCAATCGTGGCGCGTTCTTTCTACGCATTCGGGTTTCATTCGTTTCCTTTCCTGGCGCGCTGGGCCAACTCTTTCGCGACCTCTAAAATTATGTCTTCCTGCCCTGCGACGATCTTGCGACGCCCCAGCTCAAAAAATACGTCGCGCGGATCGACATTGAATTCCTTGGCGATGCGCGAGACCGGTTTCATGAAACCGGAAAACACACCGGCCATTCCGCTTACTACGCTGACTGACTTAATTGACGGAATTTCTTTTATCAGGAGTTCTTCCGCCACATCGGCGGCATCCAGAATCTTGTACAGATCCACCCCCGTGGCGTAACCCAAGCGTTCCAATACGGCGATAAGCACTTCCAGTTGGGCATTCCCCGCACCCGCTCCGAACCCCCTCGCGCAACCGTCCAGCAAAGTCGCACCCGCATCTGCGGCAGCCACTGAATTGCCAATGGCCATACCCAGGTTGTTGTGCGCATGGAACCCGACGGCGATCGAAAGGCCGTTCACCAGTGTCTCCACTCGCTGCCGCACATCATCAGGCAGAAAATGTCCTGAGGAGTCCATGAAAACGACCCCTTCCGCACCATACGACTCCATCTTCCTGGCTTGCTCCAGCAGCAATGCGGGAGAGATCATATGGGACATCATCAGGCAGCCCCAGACGCCCACACCCTGGCTGCGGGAATAGCTGATATGGCGTTCGCAGATGTCCGCTTCGCTGCAATGCGATGCCACCCTGACTACATCAACACCCAGTTCAAGCGCCGGCTTCAGGTCTCTTTCTATCGTGGCAAAACCGGGAATGACATGGATGCCCAGTTTTGATTTGACCAGATTCTGCCTTGCAGTCGTCAGGGCGATGTGATCGGGTGTTTTAGATTCCCCCAATTGGAGCGAAGACGCGCCAAGCCCGTTTCCATGCCCGACTTCAACGATAGTCACTCCGGCTGCATCGGCAGCTTTGCAGTAGGCTGCAATATGTTCCGCGCTCAGTTGGTGTCCCACTGCGTGATTGCCGTCACGCAGTGTCGGATCGCTGATCAGGATTTCACGGTTATTCGCCATCAATGCTCCCTCGACGTTTGGTTGAGCGAGACGCGCGCATATTCTTCTGCCATGGCAATCGCGGCACAATTGATGATATCCAGATTGCCCGCATAGGCAGGCAAGTAATCACCCAACCCCCGCACTCTGGCCATCACCACGATGCGGCCATTCTCAACAATCGGCCCAAGAATGATTTCATACCCGGGGACATATTTGCGAATCTTCTCTACCAGTTGGGCCAGAACCCCGGTCAACTTTTCAATATCCGGGTGTTTCACTTTGGCGAAGATGGTAGTCTGCATATCGACACAGGGCTCTGCGGGATTCAAGTTAAGTATGGCTTTGGTCCGGGTTGCGCCCGAAAATTCCTTGATTCCATCCTCGGTCGTCTTGATGTATTCATCCAGATTCTGCCTGGTCGCCGGGCCTGCGCTCCGCGAAGCAATGCTGGAAACTACTTCGATATATTCGACGTCAGTCTGTGTTTGCCCAATAGCGTAAGCAACCGGGATAGATGCCTGGCCGCCACAGGTCACCATATTGACGTTGAATTCGGTCAAACTGTCCTCAAGATTGACGCTGGGTACGCTCATCAGGCCGATCTTCGCCGGAGTCAAATCAATGACCCGCTTGTTCAGATTTTTCAGGATGGGCGCATGCTCAAAGTGACTCTTGGCCGATGTCGCATCGAACACCAGATCGCAGCAATCCGGATTCTTCACGATGTAATCGATTCCGTTAGCTGATACGGGTACACCCAACGACAGTGCTTTCATCATGCCCGAAGATGAGAGGTTCCGGCCGATGAAGGCACCACATTCAAGATAGGGGGAGCGCAGCACCTTGATCAAAAGATCGGTACCGATATTCCCGCTACCGATAATGGCAACCTTAAGCTTGTCTGTTGGGTGAATCACAGCTTCCCGATTCATCAAAATTAAAAGTTTACACCGAAGAACGTTTCGATCTTCCCGACCACAAAACCCAGCATCTCTTCGCTCAGCCCCGGATACACGCCGATCCACAAGGTGTCGTTCATGATCTTGTCGGTATTGGTCAGTTCGCCGTTGATGCGATAAGTGCGCCCCTCGAAATACGGCTGGCGTGTGAGGTTGCCCGCGAACAGCAGGCGGGTGCCGATCTTGTACTGGTCCAGGTATTTCAACAGTTCTACGCGGTTCACGTTCGCCGCTTCGCGCAAGGTGATCGGGAAACCGAACCAAGACGGTTCGCTGCCTGGAGTGGCTTCCGGCAGGATCAGGAATTCTTCGCAGGATTTCAAACGCTCTTTGAGGAAGGCGAAGTTGCGTTTGCGTGCTTCGACGAACACCGGCAGGCGATCCATCTGCGCCAGTGCGCAGGCCGCCTGCATGTCGGTGATCTTGAGGTTGTAGCCCAGGTGTGAGTAGGTGTACTTGTGGTCATAACCTTCGGGCAGCTTACCCAGTTTCTGGCCGAAGCGCTTGCCGCAGGTATTGTCGCAGCCCGGGCCGCAGTAGCAATCGCGGCCCCAGTCGCGGAAGGATTCGATGATGGTGCGCAGGTCGCGGTCTTTGGTGAAGATCATACCGCCTTCGCCCATGGTGATGTGGTGGGCGGGATAAAAGCTGCAAGTGGCGATGTGGCCGAAGGTGCCAACATGCTGGCCTTTGTAGCGAGAGCCGAGTGCATCGCAGCAGTCTTCGATTACCCAGAGATCGTGTTTCTTCGCCAGCGCCATGACGGCGTCCAGATCGAAGGGATTGCCCAGCGTGTGCGCCACCATGATGGCTTTGGTCTTGGGGGTGATCGCCGCCGCGATCTTGTTCGGGTCGATGTTGTAAGTGGGGATGTCCACATCCACGAACACCGGCACCATGCCATTCTGCAGCATCGGGTTCACGGTGGTGGGGAAGCCCGCAGCAACGGTGATGACTTCATCGCCCGGCTTCAAGGCGCGCGCGCCGAGCTTGTGCGAAGTTAGCGCTGTGAATGCCAGCAGGTTAGCAGAGGAGCCTGAGGTGGTGGTCAGCGCATAGGGCACGCCGACATATTCGGCAAAACGTTTTTCGAATGCCTCGTTGAAACGCCCGGTGGTGAGCCATCCGTCCAGCGATGCCTCGACCATGTTCTTCAGTTCTGAGGCACCCAGTACCTTGCCGGACGGGGGCACGACGCTGCTGCCTGCCTGGAAGGGTATTGCAGCATATTGCAGCGCGCTGTATTGCTCGACCAGATTCAATATCTGTTGTTTGATTTCTGCCTTGTCCACTTAAGAATCCCCACTCATTATTTTCGAATACTATCGTTGTATTTGCCGATCTGACGCAGCGTCAGTTCGCGCATGTCTTTCCCGTCGCGATGCGCGCGGTGCCATTCGATGATCGCGCCCAATGCATCTTCAAGATGCCATCTGGGATGCCAATCCAGGCGCATCCTGGCCTTGGAGCAATCCAGCTTCAGGTAATGCGCCTCGTGCGGGTGATCGCCGCCATCCAGCACCCAACTGGCGCCCTCGCCCCAGTCCTGGGTCAGCCTCTCGACGATCCACTGCACCGGCTTGGCATCTTCGTCGTTCGGGCCGAAGTTCCAGCCTTCAGCGTAACCCGTTCCTTCCTCGTAGAGCTTCTGTGCCAGCACCAGATAGCCGGACAACGGCTCCAGTACATGCTGCCAGGGGCGGATCGCATGTGGGCTGCGAATATTCACCGGCTTGCCCTGCATGATGGCGCGCACGATGTCGGGAATTAGCCGGTCACCCGCCCAGTCGCCGCCGCCGATGACGTTGCCGGCCCGGCCGGAAGCGATGGCGACGCCATGCATCTGGTATTTTTCCGGATGGAAATAGGAGTTGCGATAGGCCGAGGTCACCAGTTCCGCACAACCTTTGCTGTTGCTGTATGGATCGTAGCCGCCCATCGCTTCGTTCTCGCGGTAGCCCCAAACCCATTCGCGGTTCTCATAACATTTGTCGCTGGTCACGTTGACCACGGCCTTCACACTGGACGTGCTGCGCACTGCTTCAAGCAGGTTCACCGTACCCATCACGTTGGTGGAATAAGTCTCGACCGGCTCGACATAGGAATAGCGCACCAGCGGTTGTGCCGCCATGTGGATGACGACCTCCGGCTGGTGTTCGGCGAACACGCGGCGCAGATGTTCCAGATCGCGGATATCGCCGATGATACTGGTCATGCCCTTGCCAACCTCGGCGACCTCGAACAAGCTGGGGTTCGTCGGCGGGGCAAGCGCGTATCCCGCCACTTTCGCACCCATTGACTGCAGCCACAAAGACAGCCAGCTCCCCTTGAAGCCGGTATGCCCGGTCATCAGGACGCGCCTGCCTTTCCAGAAAGACGGATTCACTTCCACACCTTCCACGGCGCCTTGCCCGATTGCCACAATTCTTCGAGATGTATCTTGTCGCGCAGCGTGTCCATCGGCTGCCAGAAACCGTTGTGGTGGAATGCCGCAAGATCGCCCTCTTCGGCCAGACGCTCGAGCGGTTCACGTTCCCAGATCGTTTTGTCGTCGGCGATGTAGTCGATGACTTGCGGCGACAACACGAAGAAGCCGCCGTTGATCATGGCGCCGTCGCCCTTCGGCTTCTCGCGGAAACTGTTGACCTTGTTGCCGCTCATGTCCAGGGCACCGAAGCGCCCCGGCGGTATCGTTGCCGTCAATGTGGCTTTGACCTTGTGCGCCTTGTGAAAGGCGATCAAGTCGGTGATGTTGACATCGCTTACGCCGTCGCCATAGGTAAAGCAGAAGGCTTCCTCATTCTTGACGTAATTCGCCACGCGCTTCAAGCGGCCGCCCGTCATGGTTTCTTCGCCGGTGTCCACCAGCGTCACTTTCCACGGCTCGGCATAGCGCTGGTGCACTTCCATCTTGTTGTGCTCCATGTCGAACGTCACGTCCGACATGTGCAGAAAGTAGTTGGCGAAATATTCCTTGATGACATAGCCCTTATAGCCGCAGCAGATCACGAAGTCATGGATGCCGTGAGCCGAATAGGTCTTCATGATGTGCCACAGGATCGGCTTGCCGCCGATCTCGACCATAGGCTTCGGACGGACCGATGTCTCTTCGCTGATCCGCGTACCCAAACCGCCTGCAAGAATCACTGCTTTCATAATTTCTGATCCCCCTTTTTTCTCAGTCTTTCCCAAACAAATCCCGGCTGTACACCTTGTCCGCCACATCGCGGATGTCGTCGGTGATGCGGTTGGCGACGATGACATCGGACTGCTGCTTGAATTGCGCCAGGTCATTCACTACTCTGGAGTGGAAGAACTCGGCTTCTTTCAGCGCGGGCTCG
>JACRME010000003.1 GCA_016235045.1 Nitrosomonadales bacterium | reverse complement strand
TGACCGGCATGAACGTGGTCGGCGACCTGTTCGGCGCGGGCAAGATGTTCCTGCCGCAAGTGGTGAAATCGGCGCGCGTGATGAAGCAGGCCGTGGCGCACCTCATCCCCTACATCGAAGCCGAGAAACTGCGCTCCGGCGACACCAGTACCAAGGGCAAGATCGTGATGGCCACGGTGAAGGGCGATGTGCACGACATCGGCAAGAACATCGTCACCGTGGTGTTGCAGTGCAACAACTTCGAAGTGGTGAACATGGGCGTGATGGTGCCCTGCCAGCAGATCCTCGACACCGCGCGCGAACAGAATGCCGACGTGATCGGTCTCTCCGGCCTCATCACGCCCTCGCTGGAGGAAATGGCGCACGTGGCGAAAGAGATGGAGCGCCAGGGCTTCAGTATTCCGTTGCTCATCGGCGGCGCGACTACTTCGCGCGTGCATACCGCGGTGAAGATCGAACCCAACTACCCGAGCGGCACCACCGTGTACGTCAACGATGCCTCGCGCGCGGTGGGCGTGTGCAGCAATCTGCTCTCCGCGACCCTGCGCGACAACTACGTGGCGGAGATCAAGGCCGACTACCAGGCCGCACGCGACCAGCACGAAGGCAAGAAGGGCAAGGCGCACTATGTCGCGCTGGCAGAAGCCCGCGCCCATGGCCTGAAGACCGACTGGAAAAATTATGCGCCGCCCAAGCCGAAGTTGCTTGGTGTGCAGAAGCTGGAAAACTACCCGCTTGATATTTTGGTGGACTTCATCGATTGGTCTCCCTTCTTCCAGGCCTGGGAACTGGCCGGACGCTACCCGAAAATTTTGCAGGACGAAGTGGTTGGCGAAGAAGCGCGCAAGCTGTTCGCCGACGCACAGGCCATGCTGAAACAGATTGTTGAGGAAAAATGGCTCACCGCCAACGCCGTGTTCGGCCTGTTCCCGGCCAACAGCGTGAACGGCGACGACATCGAGATCTATACCGACGACAAACGCAACAAGGTCGTGATGATCTCGCGCAACCTGCGCCAGCAAACCAAAAAACCTGACGATATTCCCAACTACTGCCTGGCCGACTACGTCGCGCCGAAGGAAACCGGAGTGCAGGACTACATCGGCGGCTTCGCCGTCACCACCGGCATCGGCATCGAGAAAAAAATCAGGGAATTCGAGCATGCGCACGACGACTACAGCGCCATCCTGCTGCAATCGCTGGCCGACCGCCTGGCCGAAGCGTTCGCCGAACACCTGCACCTGCGCGTGCGCCGCGAGTTCTGGGGCTACTCATCGGATGAAGCGTTGAGCAACGAAGACATCATCGCCGAAAAATACCGCGGCATCCGTCCCGCCCCCGGCTATCCCGCCTGCCCCGAACACAGCGAGAAAGGCCCGCTGTTCGAGTTGTTGCAAGCACCGAAGAATGCAGGCATCACCCTCACCGAGAGCTTCGCCATGCTGCCCACCGCCGCCGTGAGCGGCTTCTACTTCTCACATCCGCAAGCGCAATACTTCGCCACCGGCAAGGTGGACAAGGAGCAGGTGGCGGATTACGCCAAGCGCAAGGGCTGGACGGTAGAAGAGGCGGAGCGGTGGTTGGCGCCGGTGTTGAGTTATTGAAGTAGTAGAATAGAGTTATTCAATCCGCAAGGAGTTGCCATGTTACAGACGATAGAAGTTGAAATTGATGCGCAGGGCGGCATACACCCGATGCAAGCCTTGCCGTTGACTGCCGAGCGCCGCGCGTTGTTGACGTTGGTTATACCGGAAAAATCGCAGCCAGCAGGCAATTGGCGCGACTTCATCGGCGCATTGAAAGACTCACCCTGCTTCAATGACGACCCGGTGGAGATTCAGCGGAAGATGCGCGATGAGTGGAACTAAATGCTTACTTGATACCAATGTCGTCATCGGCTTGCTCAAACAGCGCACCGCCGCTGTTGAACTGATCGAAGCGCATAAACTGGACTTAAACCAAGTCGCAATCAGCCAGATTACCCGCATGGAATTATTGGGCTTCCCCGGCTTGCCAAAACTGGAAGAGCAGCGAATTCAGGCATTCCTGCAAAGCTGCCTGGTTTTGCCAATTGATGAGGTTACCGAGCAGCGCGCCATTCAACTGCGCCGCAGTGGAAATTGCAAACTGCCCGATGCAATCATCGCCGCTACTGCGCATGTGCATCAACTTACTCTGCTAACACTGGACGAGCGACTTTTGAAGCTTGCTAATCAGCATTCACCCCTCTGATTGATCCAACGTTTAGACAGGCGCAATAGTTTGCCACCGGAAAGTGGGCAAGGGGCTGGTAGCGGATTATGCGAAGCGCAAGGGCTGGACGGCGGAAGAGGCGGAGCAGTGGTTAGCACCGGTGTTGAGTTAATAAGAATATTTGGAATAGCCCGGTAGGGCGCAATAACCAACGGGCATTGCGCCGTATGTGAACACTCAATAAGTGGTGCAATGCGCTACGCTTATTGCACCCTACAACAACCAACCATTAAGGAAAGAAGTTACATGACCACCCTTATCAAAACCGACACCAAACTGGGCGAAGGCGCCGAAGCACAAGCCGGACAGACCGTCATCGTGCATTACACCGGCTGGCTCTTCGACGAGAGCGCACCCGAGAGCAAGGGCAAGAAGTTCGATAGCTCGCTCGACCGCAACGAGCCGTTCGACTTCCCGCTTGGCGGCGGGCGCGTTATCAAGGGTTGGGATCAGGGTGTGCAGGGCATGAAGGAAGGCGGGCAGCGCACGCTGGTGATCCCGCCGGAGATGGGCTACGGGCCGCGCGGCGCGGGCGGCGTGATTCCGCCGAATGCGACGCTGGTGTTCGACGTGAAGCTGCTCAAGGTGATCAAGACCGACATGGTCGACACCAAGATCGGCGAGGGCGAGGAAGCCAAGGCCGGGCAGACCGTGATCGTGCATTACACCGGCTGGCTGTTCGACAAGAACGCGCCGGAGAACAAGGGCGTGAAGTTCGACAGCTCGCGCGACCGCGACGAGCCGTTCGACTTTCCGCTCGGCCAGGGCCACGTCATCACTGGCTGGGACGAAGGCGTGCAGGGCATGAAGGTGGGCGGTCAGCGCACGCTGGTCATTCCGCCGGAGATGGGCTACGGCAGGCAGGGTGCGGGCGGGGTGATTCCGCCGAATGCGACGCTGGTGTTTGAGGTTGAGTTGCTGGGCGTGAATTAGACAAGGATCAGAAGATGTTGGAAGTTTCTACCCCCACCCCAACCCTCTCCCTGCAAGGGAGAGGGGGCAAGTTATGAACCTGATGTCCAACCCGCTCTTGGTTACCGCGCTGATGTTGGCAGTGTCCAACATGTTCATGACGTTCGCGTGGTACGGGCACCTGAAGAATTTTTCATCGTCGCCCTGGTATGTCGCGGCGCTGGCGAGTTGGGGCATCGCGCTGTTCGAGTACCTGATCCAGGTTCCGGCCAACCGCATCGGCTACACGCAGCTCAGTCTCGGCCCGTTGAAGCTCATGCAGGAGGTCATCACGCTGACGATTTTCGTGCCGTTCGCGGTGATGTACATGGGGCAGCCGTTGAAAGTTGATTATCTGTATGCTGGGCTGTGCCTGATGGGCGCGGTGTATTTTATTTTCAGGACGTAAGCCGTCGTTGATAGAACTACTAGCATTCGACTAAGCCCGCAAGCGGGCAAGTCGCTGGTTATCCGGCGCAGGCCGGAACCCAGTGCTGTTATAAATATGCCTTTGGGTTTTGTTCCGCTTCGCGGAGTTTGTTTACTAGCTGGATTCCGGCCTGCGCCGGAATGACGGAATTGATGATGAATAAACCGAAACACATCCACATCCTCGGTATCTGCGGCACCTTCATGGGCGGCATTGCGGCCATTGCGAAGCAATCCGGCTATCGCGTTACCGGTTGCGACGCCAACGTCTATCCGCCGATGAGCACGCAGCTCGAAGCGCAGGGCATCGAACTCATCGAAGGCTTCGGTGTGGAGCAACTGGAGCTCAAGCCTGATGTGTTCGTCATCGGCAACGTGGTGTCGCGCGGCAATCCGCTGATGGAAGAGATACTCAACCGCAACCTGCCCTACGCCTCCGGCCCGCAATGGCTGGCCGATACGCTGTTGCGCGACAAGTGGGTGCTGGGCGTGGCGGGTACGCACGGCAAGACCACGACTTCGGCTATGCTGGCGTGGGTGCTGGAACATGCGGGATTGAATCCCGGCTTCCTGATCGGCGGCGTGCCGCAGAATTTCGGCATTTCGGCGCGCATCACCGAGGCCCCGTTCTTCGTCATCGAGGCGGACGAGTACGACACCGCCTTCTTCGACAAGCGTTCCAAGTTCGTGCACTACCATCCGCGCACCGCGGTGTTGAACAACCTCGAATTCGACCACGCCGACATCTTTCCCGACCTGGGCGCCATCGAGACGCAGTTCCACCATCTGGTGCG
>JACRME010000021.1 GCA_016235045.1 Nitrosomonadales bacterium | reverse complement strand
GCCGTGATCAGGGACGTGCAGGGCATCAACCCGCAAGCGGTGATGATCATCAAGTCCACCATCCCGGTCGGTTACACCGTCAAGCTCAGGCAGCAGATGAAATGCGACAACCTCATCTTCTCGCCCGAATTCCTGCGCGAAGGCCGTGCGCTGTACGACAACCTGTATCCTTCGCGCATCGTGGTCGGCGAACGCTCCAAGCGCGCCGAGACCTTCGCCAACCTGCTCAAGCAGGGTGCGATCAAGCAGGACATCGCGGTGCTGTTCACCGACTCCACCGAGGCCGAAGCGATCAAACTGTTCGCCAACACCTATCTCGCCATGCGCGTCGCCTATTTCAACGAGCTGGACACCTACGCGGCAACCCACGGCCTGGACACCAAGCAGATCATCCAGGGCGTCAGCCTCGATCCGCGCATCGGCGACCACTACAACAACCCCTCGTTCGGCTACGGTGGCTACTGCCTGCCCAAGGACACCAAACAACTGCTGGCCAACTATCAGGACGTGCCGCAGAACCTCATCCACGCCATCGTCGAATCCAACACCACGCGCAAGGATTTCGTGGCGGACAGCATCCTCAAGCGCAACCCCAAGGTGGTCGGCATCCACCGTCTGGTGATGAAGAGCGCGAGCCCGCGCTGAAAGAAGCCGAGTTCTTCCACTCCAGAGTAGTGAATGACCTGGCGCAATTCAAGCAGCAGTCCGATGTCATCGTCGCCAACCGCATCACCGACGACATCCGCGATGTGGCGGACAAGGTGTACAGCCGCGACCTGTTCGGCAAGGACTGAGCATGGCTGCGGACGTGTGTACGCCACCGCCATCGGCAGGTTCCTGAGTGCGGATCCAACCACCCGGGTCGCCAGCGGGCAGGGCGTCGTGCTTGAGCAGGGGGCGTACCGGTATCGTCCGTGGGCGCGGATGGCCTGATCCGCTACGAAATGACTTTACCCACACCAAAGGCGATTAATTTCAGGTTTCAACTATTTCCACGGATTGAGCAGGGTGAGTCCTTTGATGCCCTTAAAGTCCTTGCCGTTGCGGGTGGCCAGCGGCTGATTATGGCTCAGGGCAATTGCGGCGATCTGTCCGTCTTCGGTGGAAATGGTGTGGCCGTTATGGACGCGTTCGGCGACCAGCAGTGCGTACTCGGTGGCGCAATTGCCGTCGAAAGCGAGGCTGTGTCCGGCAAAATCTTCGTTAAACATTTGTTCGGCTGCTGCCGCCAGGCTGTTGCGGCGCTTGCCTGCGGGCAACAGGGCGATGCCCAGCAATATTTCGGCACGGGTGATGGCGCTGACAAAAAACGAGGCGCCTTGCTGCCGTTCAAACCAGTCAAGCACTTCGGCGGCTGGTTTCGGACGCATGAGTTCCGAGAGTACGTTGGTGTCGAGCAGGATGCCGCTCATGTTCAGTCTTTGGTTGTGACAGGCAGTCGCGCGGCGTGGCGCTTGGGGATTGGCAGTTCATCCGCATTGAGTCCGGTGAATCGCTGCTGAATTTTCTGGGCAAAGCCGACCCCGGCGGGTTGCACTTGCATTGCCCGGCGCAGGATGTCGCGCGCTTCTTGTTCCATAGAGCAACTGTGCCGCGCTGCCTGCATGCGCAGCAGTGCCTTCAGTTGGTCGTCAAGATTGCGGATGGTCAGGCTGGACATGGGAAATCTCCCGGTGATTGCAATGCAGTCATTGTAATCACGATGCAGGTCGGAGGCAATGACGCGCCGTGCCTGATTTTGCTGACTCAGGGGATCATTCTGGAAACTGTAGTTGACGCTCCATTGAGCACGCAAAAAAATGAGCAGAAATGCCGGGAACCTCTAAAATTTCGTCATACTGGCTAAGGCCGGTATCCAGTCAATTGAATACACTGCATTCCGGCCTGACCTAAGGTCAGCTTGTCCTGAGATTGCCGAAGGGCCGGAATGACGAAATCTGAATTATTTAGAGGTGCTTCAATGAATATCATCCGACTCTCCCTCAATCTCCTGCGCCGCGACTGGCGTGCCGGTGAATGGCGCGTGCTGTTACTGGCATTGGTGCTGGCCGTGGGCAGCCTCGCCACCGTCGGCCTGTTTGCCGACCGCGTGCGCCAGGCCCTACAGCAGCAGGCGCAAAGTTTGATCGGCGCCGATCTGCGCATCACCTCCACCCGACCGTTTCCCCCCGATTACCGCGAATCGGCAACCAGGCAGAACCTGCAGGTGGTGCAGAGCCGCACCTTCCCCAGCATGGTGTCGCATCGCGAGCAGGTGTTGCTGAGCGAAATACAGGCGGTGGAGGCGGGCTACCCCTTGCGCGGCAAGATCGAGATCGACGATGGCCGCGTGCATGTGGCGCAGGCCATTCCCGCGCGCGGTGCGGTGTGGGCGGACGAGCGCTTGTTGCGCCGACTGGATTTGCAGGTTGGAGACGAGGTGGGTATCGGCGCGCGGCGTTTCACCGTGGCGGCACGCATCGTGAAGGACATCGACCAGTCCATCGGCTTCTCCAGTTTCGCGCCGCGCGTGTTGATGAACGATGCCGATCTGGCTTCCACCGGGCTGCTGCAGGAAGGCAGTCGTCTTTCCTACCGCCTGTTGATCGCGGGAGATGCGCTGCGGGTGAAGGCGTTGCGCACCGCACTGGAGCCGGGGCTTTCCGGCAACGAGAAGATGGAAGATGTGCGCGATGCGCGCCCCGAGATACGCACGGCACTGGAACGCGCCGAGCATTTCCTCGGCCTCGCAGCACTGACCGCTGCCATCCTCGCGGGTGCGGCGATGGCATTGGCGGCGCGGCGTTTCGTGCTGCGTCATCTGGACGGCTGCGCGGTGATGCGCTGCCTCGGCGCGCAGCAGCGGCAGGTGCTGTGGTTGTTCCTGAACCAGTTCATTCTGCTCGGCGTGGTCGCGGTGCTGCTCGGCGGACTGCTGGGTTATGCCACGCAGGCGCTGCTGGTCGAGAGCATCGCCTCCATGCGCGATGCGAGCCTGCCGCAGCCGGGCGTGTTGCCGCTGCTGAAAGCCGCGGCCAGCGGTTTTGCCCTGTTGCTCGGTTTTGCCTTTCTGCCCTTGCTGCAATTGCGCAAGGTGTCGCCGCTGCGCGTGCTGCGCCGCGAGATGGGCATGCCGGAAGCGAGTGGCTGGCTGATCTACGGGCTGGCGGTGGGTGTGTTGGCGCTGCTGTTCCTGTGGCACGCGGGTTCGCTGAAACTGGGTCTGGCCGTGCTGGGCGGCTTGCTGGCGGGGCTGCTGGCGTTCGGTTGGCTGGCCTGGCTGTTGTTGCACGGCCTGGCACTCAATTCGTTTTACTTCCAGTCGCAATGGCGGCACGCATTCAACAACCTCGCGCGTCACGGGCGCAACGCCGCGGTGCAGGTGGTGGCGCTGAGTTT
This sequence comes from Nitrosomonadales bacterium, assembly GCA_016235045.1. Lineage (GTDB taxonomy): Bacteria > Pseudomonadota > Gammaproteobacteria > Burkholderiales > Gallionellaceae > Sideroxyarcus. The sequence goes on along the minus strand of JACRME010000021.1, from coordinate 87,216 downwards.
GGGCGGCATGGCCTTGCTGGTGCTGACGCTGGTGCGCGCCGATCTGCTGGAAGCCTGGCAGGGCAAGCTGCCGCCGGATACGCCGAACCGCTTTCTGGTGAACATCCAGCCCGATCAATACCAGCCGGTGCGCGATTTCTTCGCGCGCCAGTCGCTGCCTGCACCCGAATTGCAACCGATGGTGCGCGGCAGGCTGATCGCCATCAACGAGCGCGCCATCAGCGGCGACAGCTATCCCGACCCGCGCGCGCGCGGACTGGTGGAACGCGAGTTCAACCTTTCCTGGATGGAACAGATGCCGGTTTGGAACGAATTGGTGAGCGGGGAGTGGTGGACTGGAAAAGCAAACGGCGAACTTTCGGTGGAGGAGGGCATCGCCAAGACGCTGGGCATCCATCTTGGCGATACGCTCACCTACGATGTGGCGGGCAGCCGGTTTTCCGGCCGGGTCACCAACCTGCGCAAGGTACAGTGGGATTCGATGCGGGTGAATTTCTTCGTCATCACCACGCCCGAATTGCTGCGGGATTTTCCGGCCAGCTATCTGAGCAGCTTTTATCTGCCGCCGGACAGGGTGCGCGCCGGGGATGCGCTGTCGCGCGCCTTTCCCAATATCCTGCTGATCGACACCGGCGCGGTGATCGCCCAGGTGCGCGGCATCATGGACCAGATCGCGCAGACGGTCAGCGCGGTGTTCCTGTTCACGCTGCTCACCGGCTTGGCGGTGCTGTATGCCGCGCTGCTGGCGACGCAGGACGAGCGCAGCCACGAAGCGGCGATCCTGCGTACGCTGGGGGCGGACAGCCGCTATTTACGACGTTTGCACCTGTCCGAGTTCGCCGTGCTGGGCGGCCTGAGTGGCCTGTTCGCGGCGGCGGGGGCGGTGCTGCTGGGCTGGGTGTTGGCGCGGTTTGTCCTGGATATTCCTTACCAGTCAGATGGTTCCATCTGGTTCATCGGCGTTGGCGGCGGTATGGCGGTGGTGATGCTGGCCGGATGGGTGGCAACCCGCAAGCTGGCTCTGCGTCCTCCCCTCCGCATTCTTGCGGCGGATTAATGGCTTAGGCTTGACGCGGCACGGAATATCCCTATAATGCGCCCCTCCCTGAAAAAGGGAGTTTTTACCTTGCTCCACCGTCTACTGATGTCGGGGGGCTTTAATCCACAAGGAGATGTAATGCGACACTACGAAATCGTATTTATCGTGCATCCCGATCAGAGCGAGCAAGTGCCCGCGATGGTCGAGCGTTATCGCACGTTGGTGACCAGCAAGAACGGTCACATCCACCGTCTGGAAGACTGGGGCCGCCGCCAGCTGGCCTACCCGATCCAGAAGATCCACAAGGCACACTATGTGCTGATGAACATCGAAGTCGACCAGCCCACGCTGGACGAGCTCGAGCACGCATTCAAGTTCAACGACGCCGTATTGCGCCACCTGACCATCAAGACCAAGGCTGCTGTTGTGGTGCCTTCCGCCATGATGAAGGAAGAGAAGTCGCGTTCGTTCGGCGGCGATGCAGCGGCACCGGCTCCGGCAGCAGAAGCGCCGGCAGCGGCAGCGTAAGCAGGGATTGAGCAGCAACCGTTGTGTGATCGAAGGGGAAGTGATCGAGTCGGAAGGCTTGAGATACACCCCGGCAGGTTTGGCGAGAGTGGCGTTCAAGTTGCGCCACACCTCGATGCAGCAGGAAGCAGGGATGCAGCGCCAGGTACAGTGTGTGGTTTCCGCACTGGCTTTGGGCGAAGCGGCAATGCAGGTCAGCCGTTTGCAACCCGGACAGCAGGTGAAAGCCGAAGGTTTCCTGGCGCAGCGCAGCCTCAAGATCGCGCAACTGGTTTTGCACATTGATAACGTTACATTGAGATAGGAGCACAACATGGCTCGTGTATTTAAGAAAAAAGACGACAAGAAGAACAACGCTTCGCGTCAGCTGTTCAAACGCCGCAAGTTCTGCCGCTTCACCGCCGAGAAGATCGCGGAAGTGGACTACAAGGACATCAACATCCTCAAGGAAATGATCACCGAGAACGGCAAGCTGATCCCGGCCCGTATCACCGGCACCAAGACGCGCTATCAGCGCCAATTGAGCGTAGCGGTGAAGCGCGCGCGCTTCCTGGCGTTGCTGCCTTACACCGATTTGCACTAAGGAGTAGACCATGCAAGTTATCCTGATGGAAAAAGTGATCAATCTCGGCCAACTGGGCGACGTGGTCAAAGTGAAGAACGGTTTCGCGCGCAACTTCCTGATCCCGCAAGGCAAGGCCAAGCGTGCGACTGAAAGCAGCGTGGCGGATTTTGCGGCACGCCGTGCCGAGCTGGAAGCGGCTGAAGCAGCCAAGCTGGCCGATGCGCAGGCTCGCGGTGCCAAGCTGGAAGGCCTGACCGTGCAGATCGTGCAAAAGGCCGGCGTGGACGGCAAGCTGTTCGGTTCCGTGACCAATGCCGACATCGCGACCGCACTGGTAGCCCAAGGCCACCAGGTCGAGAAGAGCCAGGTTCGCATGCCGACCGGGCACCTGAAGCAGATCGGCGATCATCCGGTCAGCATCGCGTTGCATCCGGACGTGGTCGTGAACGTGACGATCTCGGTGCTGGGCGAGCAGTAGTCCAGCGTTGTCAGGCAGTTAAGAAAAAGGGCTGGCAACAGCCCTTTTTTGTTGTCCGACAAAGTGTAGAATCTCCCTCCCGAAATTCGCGGTCTCGCCATGCAGAATTTTTCCACCCCCGTTGCCGATCCGCAGCTCGATGCGCTGAAGCTGCCGCCGCATTCCGTCGAGGCGGAACAGTCGGTGCTGGGCGGCATCCTGCTGGATGCCAGCGCGTGGGACAAGATCGCCGACTTGTTGAGCGAGAGCGATTTCTACCGTCACGAACACCGCCTGATCTGGCGCCACATCGGCCGCCTGACCGAGCACGCCAAACCCATCGACGTCATCACCGTGGCCGAGTCGCTGGAGAGCAACGCCGAACTGGAGAAGGCGGGCGGGCTGGTGTATCTGGGCACGCTGGCGCAGAACGTGCCTTCCGCCGCCAATATCCGCCGCTATGCCGAGATCGTGCGCGAGCGCGCCATCATGCGCAAACTGGTCGAAGTAGGTAGCGAGATTGCCACCAGCGCCTACAACCCCGGCGGGCGCGATGCCGGGCAGTTGCTGGACGAGGCCGAGAGCCGCGTGTTCGAGATTTCCGAGCAGGGTGAACGTGGGCGCCAGGGCTTTACCCCCATCCCGCCGCTGCTGACCCAGGTGGTCGAACGCATCGAGACTTTGTACGGGCGCGACAATTCCAGCGACGTGACCGGCATCGCCACGGGTTTCACCGACCTGGATCGCATGACCTCCGGCCTGCAACCGGGCGACCTGATCATCGTCGCGGGCCGACCCAGTATGGGCAAGACCGCGTTCTCCATCAATATCGCCGAGAACGTCGCGCTGGAATCGGCCAAACCGGTCGCCATCTTCAGTATGGAAATGGGCGGTACGCAACTCGCGATGCGCATGATCGGCTCGGTCGGGCGGCTTAACCAGCACAACCTGCGCACCGGACGTCTGGAAGACGATGACTGGTCGCGCATGACCCATGCACTGGGACAATTGAACGATGCGCCGATCTTCATCGACGAGACCGCTGGCCTGAACGCGCTGGAATTGCGCTCGCGCGCCAGGCGTTTGAGCCGCCAGCACAACGGCCTCGGCCTGATCGTGATCGACTATATCCAGTTGATGTCTTCGCCGTCCGGCAAGGCCAGCGAGAACCGTGCGACCGAGATCTCCGAGATATCGCGCTCGTTGAAATCGCTGGCCAAGGAGCTGCATGTGCCGGTGATCGCACTGTCCCAGCTCAACCGCAGCCTGGAACAGCGCCCCAACAAACGCCCGGTGATGTCCGACCTGCGCGAATCCGGCGCCATCGAGCAGGATGCCGACCTGATCCTGTTCATCTACCGCGACGAAGTCTACAACCCGGATACCCCGGACAAGGGCAAGGCCGAGATCATCATCGGCAAGCAGCGTAACGGTCCCATCGGCAAGGTCGAACTGACTTTCCGCGGCGAATACACGAGATTCGAGAATTACGCTTCTGCACAGTACTAATCTGCAATAAATTCTTGGCGCTCCCAATCCGTTCGGTTACAATGCGCGGCCTTTTACAGGCGCGTAGCTCAGCTGGTTAGAGCACCACCTTGACATGGTGGGGGTCGTTGGTTCGAGTCCAATCGCGCCTACCAATTTACCCGAATCTCCCGACAGTTCTTTCGAGAAATGCCATGTTCACATTGAGCCTGCATGGAGAAGAAGGTACCCAGGCCCTGCTGCAATCGGGCTATTCGTATTGCCTCGTTGTCCGTTCCGAATCCCAGCGTTCCGCCCTGCTCAAAAACCTGGGCGACCAGCCCGGTGTGGTGATTGTCCCTCATAACGGTGGGTTGATCAGCAACCTGCGCGTGTGGGAGAACATCGTCCTGCCGGTGCAGTATCATGGCATCGAGGTCGCCGGGAAACTGGAAGACAACGTGGCGCAACTGCTGATTCAGTGCGGTCTGGAGGACGAGGCTGCCGTGTCCAATCTGCTGTTCAAACTGCCCGATCAATTGTCGCTGTATGAAAAGCGCCTGGTCGGTTTCGTGCGCGCCATGTTGATGAGTCCGGAACTGATCATTTACGATTCCCTGATCGAAGGCCTGTCGCGCAAGGAATTGGCTCGCACGGTCAGATTCGACAAGGTATTCCGTTTATACTTCCCGTTCCGGACGTCGGTGCTGGTGAGTTTCGAGGAATACCGCGACAAGGACAATCCGAAGCAGATCGTGATCCAGTTATAGACACCTATTCGACATGAAACTGCCCAATTACAACCAGAGATTGCTGACCATCGAGAAGCGCACGCAGCGGTTCATGCTGGGTGCAGCCGGTGTTTTGCTGCTGGTGCTGCTGATGATTGCGGTCAGGCAGAATTATTTCCACCGCAGTACGCCGATATTGTTTTTTACGCCCAATGCGCAAGGTCTGAGCAAAGGCATGGCGGTCAAATTCATCGGTTTCAAGGTCGGCAGCGTGGAAGACGTGAGCATGCAGCCCAACGCGACAGTGCAGGTCGAGGTGTCCCTGGACAACGAGTACGTTCACCTCATCGGGCAGGACGCCAAGGCCAGGCTGGTCAAGGAGGCGCTGGTGGGCGAGAGCGTGGTGGAGATCATTCCCGGCTCGCAGCAAGTGAAACAGGTTTCGCGCAATAGCGTGCTGGAATTCGAGCGCGGTCAGGATGCCAGCACCGTTGTGGAGAATCTGGCGTCGCAGTTGCAGCCCATCCTGAGCGACATCCGCCAGATCACGTCTTCGGGCGATATCCAGCAGACGATGCGCAACCTCAACCGTGCGACCGGGGATTTCCACGAGACGGTGAACCAGTTCACCCGGCTTGGCGTCAGCAGCAACAAAGCGATGGATCGCATGAATTCCACTCTGGAGACGCTGGATAAGGCCATCCCGAAACTGGTGGACAAAGCCGATTCGACCCTGGACAACGTGCAATCCGCCACCGCCGATATCAAAAAGATCACCAATGAGTCCGCTGCGGAAATTCCCTCGCTGGTGCGCAACAGCAATGCACTGGTGCAGGACGGGCAGGAGACCCTGGGCGGCGTGAAGAAATCCTGGCTGTTGAACGGCCTGTTCCCGGCACCCGAAGAGCGGGCGTTGCCAGTGGACGGCTACATTGCGCCCAAACAACCGTGACGGGGGGCGCATGGGTTTCCGGTTAGCCATTTCTCTCTTGTGCAGCATCGGACTGTTGGCTGCGTGCGGCCACGTGGAGGAGACGCGCAGTGCAAGGCAGGAACAGGCTACCGAGTTCAATCAGCGCGCCCAGCGCGCTTACCAGCGCGGCGAATATCAGGTAGCCGCCGCTTTCTACGAGAACGCATTGCAACTGGATGTCGCGGTCGAGAATGTGAACGGTATCGCGATCAATATGCTCAATCTGGCCAAGGTGAATCAGGTTCTGGGAAATAGTGCGCTGTCACAGCGCTTTCTGGACAGCCTGCTGGAAGACAAGTCGCTTCAGTATGCTCCACAGCATCTGGCCGCTGCCGCAGTGCAAAAGTCTTTGTTGCGCCTGCAGGATGGCGATGTGGCGGGCGCAACGATCTGGGCGGACAAGGCGGCAGCCTGGTGCACAACGGATTGCCTCCTCGCCGGCGTGATCGACAATGCCCGCGCCAGCATTGCCCTGCATGAGAAGGATGCAGAGCAAGCGCTGTACTGGAGCGAACGCGCCGCCGCGGCGAATAAGGGGGAATCGCCGCTCGAATACGCCAACGCACTGCGGCTCGCGGCTTCGGCCAGGTTGCTCAAGAACGAAAACGACAGCGCGCTGCGCCTGCTGGAAGAGGCGCTGGTCATCGACAAGTCGCTGGGCTTGCCGGAAAAGATTCGCCAGGATTTGCTGCTGTCGGCGCAGGCCCATGAGAAATCGGGCCGTGTCGAGCAGGCCGCGCAATTCCGCGACCGCGCGGCGCGCATCGCCGCGACTGCGGTGAAGTGAGGCCGCGATGGAAGCGTTGAAGCGGCTGAACGACCCGAAAGTACATTCCCTGTTGGGGCTGGGATTCTGTTTGCTGGTCGCGTTGCTGCTGCATTTGTTTCAAGTTGGCGAGCAGTTGAGCCTTGCGCTTTTGGACCGGCAATTTGTCCGGATGCATCGGCACGATGTGCATCGCCTGCAGAACGATGTCGTTGTCGTAGGCATCGATGAGGAAGCCACCAAGGTGCTGAAGGAACCCTTTGCCCTGTGGCATCCGCACCTCGGCAAATTTCTGGATGCGATGGCGACAGCCAGGCCCGCCGTGCTGGGCCTGGACATCGCCCTGCCGGAACGCTCCTACCAATTCCTCATTCCGCAATACGACCAGAGCCTGGTGCAAGGGCTGCGGGAACTGAAAGCACACACTCCGCTGGTGCTGGCGCAGATGCTGGACGAGAGCGGCGCGTTCCGTCCGGTTCATGCCCCCTATGTTTCCGCAGCGGGAGCGGATGCATTGGCGTCGGTCGTGGTTTGTCCGGATGAAGGCGGCGTGGTGCGTCGCTTCGATCCCAACCGCTGTACGGTGAATGCGCGCGGTACCATGCTGGTCGAAAAGATGGCGGCACACCTGGGTCAGGCGAATCCCGGAATCGGGCTGGTGGATTTCAGCGCCGGCGATAAATTCGAATACGTCCCTTTCCTCAAGGTGCTGGAATGGCAGCAGCAGGGCAACGCCGGGCAACTGGCCGGCACTTTCGGCGGCAAGCCGGTGCTGTTGGGAGTGGTGTCCAGGTTTGGCGACCGCGTCAGGGCGCCCGTTCCGTTGGCAGCGTGGGATCCGCTCAAGCTGCGCGTTCCCGGTGTATTGATGCAGGCGCAGATATTGCGCTCGATGCTGGGCGGCGGCTTGATACGCGAAGCAAGCGATTTTGCGGTGGGAATGCTGACTGTGCTCGCGGCATTGTTCTGGCTGGGACGCTTCAGTTGGGTCAAGCTTGCCGCACTGATCGCCTTTCCGTTTTTGATGTTCCAGATTTCCGCTTGGCAGTTGGGGGCGGGCTTGTATCTGCCCGTGGGCGGCATTGTGTACGCCGGGGTATTCGCCTTTTTTGCGCGCCTGCTCTATGGAGGCGTCCTGCAAGTGCAGAAACGCCACTGGTTGCGCGACACCTTCGGCAGCTATGTCAGCCAGGAAGTGCTGCAGGAGATCATGGCAGGCAGCATCCATTCCGGCCTGGAGGGAACGCGCGCCCGGCTGTGCATCCTGTTCGCCGACATTCACGGTTTCAGCGAACGCAGCGAGAAGCAGCCGGCAAAAGAAGTGGTCGCCCTGCTCAACGATTATTTCTCCGAAATGACCGTGGCGATCCACCAGCATCGGGGCACGGTGGACAAGTTCATCGGCGATGGCGTCATGGCTTTCTTCGGTGCGCCGCAAGTGCTGGAATGTCCGGAAAAGAACGCGCTCGAGGCGGCGCAGGAAATGTTGCTGCGCCTGCGCCTGGTCAATGCGCGGTTGCGGGAACAGGGGATGGCGCCCATCGAGATCGGCATCGCACTGCATATGGGTGAGGCGGTCATCGGCAATATCGGATCGAAGTTGCGCCATGAATACACGGTCATTGGCGATGTGGTGAGCCTGACCGCCAGGCTGGAAGAATTGACCAGGACACTCCAGTATCCCGTCGTGTGCTCTGCCGAAGTAGCGAAGGCGGTGGAACATTCGGGCGGCCTGGATGATTGCGGCGAGCAATCCGTCAAAGGCGTCCCGCTGCATGTGTTCGGTTGGAACCCGCCGCTGCTGGCCGAAAAGTGATGCTTGCCTTCTGGCCGAAATTCATCGAATGGCTGAAGATGGTGCGGATGCGCCAGACGGTGATCGGCTGTTTCAAGTTGCTGTGGTATGCCTCGACCCATCTGCGCGTGTTGCGCATTGCCCCGGTCAACGCCGTGTTTCACCGGCAAATCTTTTTCACCGGAGTCGAAGCCTTGCGCATCGTTGCCGTGTTCGGTCTGCTGAGCGGCGCGCTGGTGATCACCCAGATCACGTCGCTGGTCGGCGGGAACAGCGAACTGACCGTGAAGATATTGATCTGGACCGTGGTGCGCGAAGTCGGCCCGCTGTTTGCCGCCATCATCATCATCGCGCGCAGCAGTTCCGCCATCGCTTCCGAACTGGCGCTGATGAAGACGCGCCACGAGATGACCAGTCTCAGCCGCATGGGCATTCCGCCGGACGATTACCTGCTGGTACCGCGCATTGCCGGGGTGACGCTGGCCGTACTGGCGCTCACCATCTATTTCCAGGTCGTTGCCATCGGCGGCGGGCTGGCAGTCAGCGCCATGTTCCAGAACGTGTCCTACCTCGATCAGGTTGGACGCTTCCTGCAAACCGTCAAATTGTCCGAATTCGCCGTGGTTGCCTTCAAGGGCTGCCTGTTCGGCCTGGCCATCTCCACCATCTCCTGCTACAACGGCATGCAGGCCCAGCCTTCGGTGACCGAAGTGCCCAAGGTCGCCATCAAGGCCGTGCTGCAAAGCCTGCTGTTCGTTTTCACCCTGGATGCGCTGATCGCCTATCTCGGCATGGTGGAGTGAACTGATGTCGAGCCGCAAAGCACCCCTTGCTTTGTTGATGAAGCGTGTTATAACATAGTTACCACATTGCGTTTTGGAGAAGGTCATGCGTACCAATTTGAGAAAAGTGGGAAATTCCCGCGGGGTCATCATTCCGGCAGCGCTTCTGGCTGCATGCGAAATGGGCGAAGAAGTGGATATTCGATTGGAAGGTAAAAATTTGGTGATCGCCCCTATCAACGCTCCCCGTGCCGACTGGTTCACAGGTTATCTGCCGGAAACCGATGCCGAACCGCTTGCAATCTTGCCTATAGACGAAGGGGGGGAGGAGTGGGTGTGGTAAAGCGCGGCGAGGTATATTGGGTCAACCTCGACCCAACCATCGTCACCGAAATCAAGAAAACACGCCCCGCATTAATCGTCTCGCCCGACGACATGAACGCCGCATTGCCGCGCGTGATCATCGCCCCACTCACCAGCCAGGGACAACCGCTTGGTTGCCGCCCGGAAGTCAAATTCGCAGGCAAATCTGCCCGCATCCTGCTCGATCAATTGCGTTCGGTGGATAAGCGCCGCTTGGCCGGAAAAATGGGCGAGGTCGACTTGGCAAAGTGGCATCCAGTGTTGCTTGAAATGCTGGCGTGATCTTGGAATAGGGTTCGATAGTGGAGTGACTTGCGCTATACTGCGCGCCCGTTTGGCGCAGGGTGCGCCTTTGAAATGTGAAGTGCGGCGTTCGCCGCATTTGTTTTTAGCAGAGTGAATAAAATGCCTGTCATTACCTTACCGGATGGTTCGCAACGCAGTTATCCCAATCCTGTGACTGTTGCCGAAGTCGCGCAGAGCATCGGTGCCGGCTTGGCGCGTGCCGCGCTGGCAGGCAAGGTGGACGGGACGCTGGTAGATACCTCGCACCTGATTTCTGCCGATGCCAAGCTGGCCATCATCACCGACAAGGACGAGGATGGCATCGACCTGATCCGCCATTCCACGGCACACTTGCTGGCCTATGCGGTTAAGGAACTGTTTCCCGAGGCGCAGGTGACCATTGGTCCGGTGATCGAGAACGGCTTTTATTACGATTTTGCCTATTCGCGCCCGTTTACGCCGGAAGACCTGACGGCGATTGAAAAACGCATGGCGGAGTTGGCCAAGAAAGACCTGCCGGTGACGCGCAAGGTATTGCCGCGCGACGAGGCGGTAGCCTATTTCAAGTCCATCGGCGAAAAGTACAAGGCCGAGATCATCGAGTCGATCCCGGCCGATCAGGACGTTTCGCTGTACAGCGAAGGCGAGTTCACAGACCTATGCCGCGGCCCGCACGTGCCGTCGACCGGCAAGCTGAAGGCATTCAAGTTGATGAAGGTGGCCGGCGCTTATTGGCGCGGCGACTCGAAGAACGAGATGCTGCAGCGCATCTACGGCACAGCTTGGGCCAAGAAGGAAGACCTGGATGCCTACCTGACCCGTCTGGAAGAGGCGGAGAAGCGCGACCACCGCAAGATCGGCAAATTGCTCGACCTGTTCCACATGCAGGACGAAGCGCCGGGTATGGTGTTCTGGCACCCCAAGGGCTGGGCGGTATGGCAGGTGGTCGAGCAGTACATGCGCCGCGTCTATCTGGATAACGGTTATCAGGAAGTCCGCTGCCCGCAGATCATCGACCGCGTGCTATGGGAAAAATCCGGCCACTGGGAACACTTCAAGGCCAACATGTTCACCACCGAGTCGGAAAAACACGAATACGCGATCAAGCCGATGAATTGCCCCGGCCACATCCAGGTGTTCAACGCCGATCTGCGTTCCTATCGCGAACTGCCGCTGCGCTACGGCGAGTTTGGCTCCTGTCACCGCAACGAGCCGTCCGGCGGCTTGCACGGCCTGATGCGGGTGCGCGGTTTCGTGCAGGACGACGGACACATTTTTTGTACCGAAAGCCAGATCGAGTCCGAGGTGACCGCGTTCAATGCGCTGGTGTTGAAGGTTTACAAGGATTTCGGCTTCAACGACGTGGTGGTCAAGCTGGCGCTGCGCCCGGACAGCCGGGTCGGCTCAGACGAAATCTGGGATAAGTCCGAAGAAGCCTTGCGCGGTGCTTTGCGCGCTTCCGGTCTGAGCTGGGTCGAGTTGCCGGGCGAGGGCGCGTTCTACGGCCCCAAGATCGAGTTCCACATCAAGGACGCCATCGGCCGTTCCTGGCAGTGCGGCACCATCCAGGTGGACTTTTCCATGCCGGGAAGACTGGGGGCCGAGTTCGTGGACGAGGACAACAGCCGCAAGGTGCCGGTGATGCTGCACCGCGCTATCCTGGGTTCGCTGGAGCGTTTCATCGGGATTCTGGTGGAAAACCATGCCGGCGCCCTGCCTTTGTGGCTGGCGCCGGTGCAGATGGTGGTGATGAACATCTCCCAGGCGCAGGAGGAATATGCCGGGAAAGTGGCGGAAACCTTGCGTGCATCCGGCTTCCGCGTGCAATCGGATTTGCGCAACGAGAAGATTACCTATAAAATACGCGAACATAGCTTGCAGAAGTTGCCTTACCAGCTAATTATTGGCGACAAGGAAGTGGCTGCAAGTCTCGTTGCCGTGCGATCCCGAACAGGTGAAGACCTTGGGCAGATGTCGGTGGAGGCGCTGATTCAGCGCTTGCAAACCGAGCTGCATGCGGAGAGTGCGGTTTAATTTTTTAATGGAGAATTTCCAATAGCACAAGATAAGTCGCAGCGTATCAATGAGCAGATAACAGCACCGCAGGTGCGGCTCATCGGCGCGGAGGGAGAGCAGGCTGGTGTCGTGGCAATTGCGGAAGCATTGCGCATGGCGGACGAAGCGGAACTGGATTTGGTGGAGATCGCCCCTTTGGCGGAACCGCCCGTATGCCGGATCATGGATATCGGCAAATTCAAGTACGCGGAAGCCAAGAAACAGCACGAAGCCAAGCTTAAGCAGAAACAGGTTCAGATCAAGGAAATCAAGTTTCGCCCGGGAACGGACGAAGGCGACTACAACATCAAGTTGCGCAACCTGATCAAATTCCTGGCCGACGGCGACAAGACCAAGATTACCTTGCGTTTCCGCGGACGCGAAATGGCGCACCAGGAGATCGGCATGAAGCTGATCGAGCGCATCAAGGCAGACCTGGACGAACACGGCGTGGTCGAGCAGTTCCCGAAGATGGAAGGCCGTCAGATGGTGATGGTGCTCGGCCCGAAGAGGAAATGATTTTGCATTGCAACGGAGCAAGGGACTTGCCGTTGCGGTGGTCGTAAAAAGAGTCCCGCACAAGTGGTTCCGGGTTTTCAAGCGTTCCTGTCAGGGACCTCCCGGCGTCATCAAATAAATGGAGTCGTTATGCCAAAGATGAAAACCAAGAGCGGTGCGAAAAAGCGCTTCAGCGTCCGCGCCGGTGGCAGCATCAAGCGCGGTCAAGCGTTCAAGCGCCACATCCTCACCAAGAAAACCACCAAGAACAAGCGCCAACTGCGCGGCTCTACCGGTGTCCATGAAACCAACACGGCGTCCGTGCGCGCCATGTTGCCCTACGCATAAGGAGCGAACATGCCAAGAGTCAAACGTGGTGTAACGGCGCGCGCGCGCCATAAGAAGGTTCTGGATCAGGCCAAGGGTTACCGCGGCCGTCGCAACAGCGTCTATCGCATCGCCAAGGAAGCGGTGATGAAGGCCGGTCAATATGCCTACCGCGACCGTCGTCAACGCAAGCGCCAGTTCCGCACGCTGTGGATCGCCCGTATCAATGCGGCTGCACGCGAGCAGGGTATGGCGTACAGCGTATTCATGAACGGCCTGAAGAAAGCCGCGATTGAGATCGATCGCAAGGTGCTGGCCGATTTGGCCGTGTTCGACAAGGCTGCGTTCGCGCAGATCGTCGCACAAGCCAAAGCCAGCCTCGGCGCGTAAATATTGCGCTAGATAAAAAAGGAGGCGTCATGCCTCCTTTTTTTGTTTCAAAACTGAACAATGCAAGAACTAAAAAAAATTCTCGATGACGCACTGCAAAGCTTCGCTGCGATAGAAGACGCGGCAGAGCTGGAGAACGCCAAGGCGCGCTATCTCGGCAAGGAAGGCAGTCTGACCGGCCTGTTGAAAGGGCTGGGGAAACTTTCCGCGGAAGAGCGCCCGGCAGCTGGCGCGCGCATCAACCAGGTCAAACAGCAGATCGAAGCCGCGCCGAATGCGCAACGTGAAGCGATCCAGAACCGGGCCTTGAACACCAAGCTGGCGGCGGAATCGCTGGATGTGACGCTGCCGGGGCTCGGTACGGGCGTCGGCGGTTTGCATCCGGTCACACGCACGCTGGAGCGCATCGAAACGCTGTTCCATTCCATCGGCTACGCCGTGGCGGAAGGCCCGGAGATCGAAAACGATTTCTACAATTTCACTGCGCTGAACATCCCCGCCGACCATCCGGCGCGTGCCATGCACGACACCTTCTACATCGACGAACAGCACGTGCTGCGCACGCACACCTCGCCGATCCAGATCCGCTACATGCAAGCGCATATGGAAAAGTACAAGCATCTGGAGACGATGCCGGACATCCGCATCATCGCGCCGGGACGCGTGTATCGCGTGGATTCCGATGCCACCCATTCGCCCATGTTCCATCAGGTCGAAGGCCTGTGGGTAGGAGAGAAAGTCAGTTTCGCCGACCTCAAGGGCGTGATTGCCGATTTCCTGCAGAACTATTTCGAGACCGAAGACATGCAAGTGCGCTTCCGTCCGTCGTTCTTCCCGTTCACCGAACCGTCGGCCGAGATGGACATGAGCTGGAAGGGCGGCTGGCTGGAGATCGGCGGCTGCGGTATGGTGCATCCCAACGTGCTCAAGCATGTTGGCATCGACAGCGAAAAATACATCGGCTTTGCCTTCGGCATGGGCGTGGAACGTCTGGCCATGCTGCGCTACGGCGTGAACGACCTCAGGCTGTTCTTCGAGAACGACCTGCAATTCCTGAAACAATTTAACTGATATGCAATTTTCCGAATCCTGGTTGCGTACCTTCGTGAACCCTTCGCTCACCAGCGACGAGTTGTCGCATCTGTTGACCATGGCTGGGCTGGAAGTGGAGGAGATGACTTCCGTCGCTCCGGCTTTCGAGAAGGTCGTGGTGGCGCAGGTGCTGACTAAAGATAAGCATCCCGATGCTGACCGCTTGAACGTGCTGACGGTGAATGTCGGACAGGCTGAACCGCTGACCATCGTGTGCGGTGCCGGAAACGTGACCGTGGGCATGAAAGCACCATGCGCGCTGGTCGGTGCCAAGTTGCCCGGCATCGAGATCAAACAAGCCAAGGTGCGCGGCATCGCCTCCTTCGGCATGATGTGTTCGGAAAAAGAACTCGGTCTGGCCGAGGAAAGTGCGGGGTTGATGGTGCTGGCTGCCGATGCGGTCGTCGGACAAAGCATCCGCGCGCATCTCGATCTGGACGATCACCTGATCACCCTTAAACTGACGCCGAACCGCAGCGATTGCCTGTCGCTGAACGGCATCGCGCGCGAAGTGGCGGCATTAACGGGTGCGTCGCTGCAAGCGGTTCCGCAAGTCTCCTTCAAACAAGCCGGCAGCCAAAGCCGCAAGGTCAAATTAACCGCATCCGCCGCCTGTCCGCGTTACAGCGGGCGCGCGATTTCCGGCGTGAACGCCAAGGCAGCTACGCCGGTGTGGATGGTGCAGCGCCTGCAGCGTTGCGGCCTGCGCAGTATCAGCGCGCTGGTGGACGTGACCAACTACGTGCTGCTGGAACTGGGGCAGCCGCTGCATGCTTTCGATTTGAACAAATTGAACGGCGACATCGAAGTGCGTTTCGCGCGCAATGGCGAGAGCCTGAAACTGCTGAACGAGCAAGTCGTGGCGTTGAAAGAGGACATGCTGGTGATCGCCGATGGCAAGAAGCCGGTCGCGCTGGCGGGCGTGATGGGCGGTGCTGACAGCGCAGTGGACAATGCGACTACCGACATTTTCCTCGAAAGCGCGTTTTTCTCGCCCGCGGCGATCGTCGGCAAATCGCGCCTGCTTGGCTTCAGTTCCGATTCCTCCTATCGGTTCGAGCGCGGGGTGGATTTTGCCGCTGCGGCAGCAGCGCTGGATCGCGCGACGCAATTGATCCTCGACATCTGCGGGGGGCAGGCGGGCGCGGTAACGGAAGCGCAAGGCGAACTGCCCGCACGCCAGCCGGTTAAACTGCGCACGTCGCGCGTGCATCGTGTCCTGGGCGTGGAACTGAAGACCGATGAAATCGCGCAGATATTGAAACGGCTCGGCATGGTGTCGCAGCAGAAGGGCGATGAATTCTCGGTAACGCCGCCCAGCTACCGTTTCGATATCGCCATCGAAGAAGACCTGATCGAAGAAGTTGCGCGCGTGCATGGCTACGAAAAAATCCAGCCGGCCCCGATTCAGGCGCGCATGACCATCTTGCCGCAGGTCGAGTCCCAGCGCCCGCTGGCAAAGCTGCGCCAGAGCATGGTGTTGCGCGATTATCAGGAAACCATCAACTATGCCTTCGTGGAAGCCGACTGGGAGCGCGATCTGTGCGGCAACAATGCGCCTATCGCCCTGAAGAATCCCATCGCCAGCCAGATGAGTGTGATGCGCAGCAGTTTGCTGGGTGGTCTGCTGGCGGCGTTGCGTACCAATCTTGCGCGCAAGCAGCCCCGAGTGCGCCTGTTCGAGATTGGCGGCTGTTTCGCCGCCGAGGCGGGCAGTTATAAGCAAAGCGAGCGCCTTGCCGGATTGGCCTACGGCGGCGTCCTGCCGGAGCAATGGGGTTCGCCGGCACGGGGTGTGGATTTCTACGACGTGAAAGGCGATGTCGAAGCCCTGTTTGCGCCACGCCGCCTGGAATTCCACGCAGCGCCATATCCGGCCTCGCATCCCGGCCGTTCGGCGCGCATCCTGCTGGATGGACGTGTCGTAGGCTGGATCGGCGAATTGCACCCGCAATGGCAGCAACAATATGATTTGCCGCAGGCAGTGGTGTGGTTTGAGGTCGAACTGGCTGCATTGACCCAGGGCAGCGTCCCCCGGTTGGCGGACATCTCGCGATTCCCGCCGGTTCGACGGGATATTGCTGTATTGGTTGATGAAAATGTGACCGTTCAGGCGCTTTTGGACGTGATGCAGGCGGAAAAAGCACCCAATGTGGTCGAGTTGGCACTATTCGACGTGTACCGCGGCAAAGGCGTGGAGCAAAGCAAAAAAAGCCTTGCATTCCGTGTGTTATTGCAAGATACTCAAAAGACTCTGACTGATAATGAGATTGAAGAAAATATAGCTCGCCTGGTTGCGGCTTTGCAACGTCAAGGCGCGCAGTTGCGAGTGTAAGAGGGGAATATGACGACATTGACCAAGGCTGAACTGGCCGATTTGCTGTTTGAAAAAGTCGGTCTGAACAAGCGCGAAGCAAAAGATATGGTGGAAGCGTTCTTCGAGGAGATACGCATGCAGTTGGAGAAAGGCGAAAGCGTCAAGCTTTCCGGCTTCGGCAACTTCCAGTTGCGCGACAAGCCGCAACGTCCCGGGCGCAACCCCAAGACCGGCGAGGAAATTCCGATCACGGCGCGCCGTGTGGTGACTTTCCACCCCAGCCAGAAACTCAAGAGCATGGTAGAAAAGACCTATCATGGAACATCACGTAGCTAATTCCGATCTGCCGCCCATCCCGGCAAAACGCTACTTCACCATCGGCGAAGTCAGCGAATTGTGCGGGGTGAAGGCGCATGTGCTGCGCTACTGGGAACAGGAATTCACCCAGCTCAAGCCGGTCAAGCGCGGCGGCAATCGTCGTTACTACCAGCATCACGAAGTACTGCTCATCCGCCGCATCCGCCAACTGCTGTACGAAGAAGGCTTCACCATCAGCGGCGCGCGCAGCCGTCTGGATCAGCATGCCATCCGTCAGGAAGAAGCCGCACCCGTCGTCCCCAACCAGAACATGGCGGTCTTCCGGCGCGAACTGCGCGATATCATCTCGCTGCTGCACGCGTGAATCGAAAAATCGCATAAAACTGCTTCAAGTTATTCAAAGTGCTCTGCTATAATCCGCGCCCTCGGGGCGTAGCGCAGCCTGGTAGCGTACTTGCATGGGGTGCAAGGGGTCGGGAGTTCGAATCTCCCCGCCCCGACCAGTAGTAAAAGAACTTAGGCCACTTTAACCGGTGGCCTTTTTCTTTTTCAGCCATGCCAGTTCTTTCTCGTAGCTCAGGCTGATACGATGCGCTCTGACGCAAACAGCCAAACTCCAACATGAATCCCCGGAAAGTCCAGCGCAACAAGCTCTTCGAACTGGAAGACCTGCCCAACATCGGCAAGACGATGGCGGCCGATCTGCGTTGCATCGGTATTCGTTCGCCGATACAGTTGGCTGGGCGGGATCCGTTTCAATTGTATGAAGCGCTGTGCCAGCGGACGGGCGTGCGCCACGATCCCTGCGTGATCGATGTATTCATGTCTGTGGTTCATTTCATGGACGGTGGCGATGCATTGCCGTGGTGGTCGTTCACGCAACCGCGCAAGCGCACTTACAAACCCGGCTAATCCAGTAGCCTAGTCTGCGTCATACCGGCGCAGGCCGGTATCCAGATGGATAACAAATTCCCGCCAGCGGGGCAACCTCGCGAATTTGTCCGCTTCGCGGCTTATTTTGTATTGCTGGATTCCGGCCTGCACCCGAATGACGGCTTAATGGATTGTTGGGGTTAAGGGTGAAAACTACTGACGGGCGCATTGCCCTTGAACTGCCGCCGATACTGCGCCGGGGAAAGTCCGGTCGAGCGTTTGAACAGTCTCCTGAACGAAGAAACATCCTCGTATCCCACGCTCGCGGTGATTGCCTCGAAATCGTCGTGCGTTCCTTCCAGCAATTCCTTTGTCCGTTCAATCTTCAACGCCTGCAAATAAGCCAGCGGCGTCAATCCGGTGATTTCGATAAAGCGGCGGTTGAGCGTGCGATAGCTCACGTGCATCGCGTTGGCGAGGTCGTCGATGGCGATGGGCAGCGCAAGGTTGGTCGTCATCCAATCGATGGCACGCTGGATCAGCGGTTCGGAGTAGTTCTTCTGCACCGACATGAACGGGCGCTGCGACGAGCGTGCGCCATCCACCAGCATGATGCCGCTCACGCTGCGCGCCAGTGCCGCACCGCCGAGGCGGCGCAGCACGTGCAGGGAGAGATCGGTATGCGCCGTCATTGCCCCGGCGGTGATGGCGCGCCCGCTGTCGACGAGCGTCTTGTCCGCATCCAGCCGGATATTCGGATAGCGCTGCTGAAATTCATGGGCGAGCCACCAGGTGGTTGTGGCGGGTAGGCCGTTCAACAAACCTGCTTCGGCCAGCACGAACGTACCGTAACAACTGGCGGCCACCAGTGTGGTTTCAGGCAGCTTTTGCAGCCGGTCGATAACGATCCGCCAGGTTGTCTGCAATTGATTGACGATGCTATCGAGGGATTCGGCGAAAAAGCCCGGCAGGATGATTGCGTCGTATGCGCCGAGGTCGGCTGGCAGCGGCTGAGTATCGACGGCGACCGCATCGGTCAGTCGCACCAAGCCTCCCCGGGTCGAGAACAGGTGCGGCTGGTAACCCGCTTCGGGCTGGTAACGTTGCGCCAGACGGAACATGTCCAGCGTGGTGGTGACGCTGGAGGCGGTTGCACCCTGTTCCAATAACATCGCAATTTTCATCTTGGCAGTTTTCGCATGGATTTGGGCAATTATGCCACTGCTGGCGAAATGTGCCGAGTGACATCATGCGCACCATTCAACCAGATGAGGATGCAAAACATGTCGCGAACCGAAGAAATCGCCCGCACGCTCGTCGCGCTGGAACGCACGGCACTGGATCGCTGGGGCGCAGGCGATCCGTCCGGTTACCTGGAAATTTCCGCTCCCGATGTAGTGTATTTCGACCCGTTCCTCGAACGGCGTCTGGACGGGCTGGCTGCGCTGACGGCTTGGTACGAATCGTTGCGCGGATCAATCCGTATCGACCGCTATGAGCTGATCGAACCGAAAGTGCAGGTCTGCGGCGAGGCGGCCGTGCTGACCTTCAACTTGAACTCGTACACCGGCACGACCCTGATGCGCTGGAATTGCACCGAGGTGTATCGTCTGGACAAGCAAGGCTGGCGCCTCATCCAGACGCATTGGTCGATTACGCAACATTTGAAGAGTTGACGCTGCGTCATACCGGCGCAGGCCGGTATCCAGTAGGTGCGAATTCATTCGCACAAAACACTTAAACCGTGCGAATAAATTCGCACCTACACACCACGCCCCTTAACTCAATGGAGAAGACAATGAAATTATTCGGAATTTTCTTAATCAGCTTTCTGTGCTTCGCTTTCCCTGTACAAGCCGACACATTTCCAAAAACATTGTTCGAAATGGCAGGTGCAAAGTCCGAACCCGCCAAACTTTCAAACGCAGTGTTGATCATCATTGATGCCCAGCGTGAATATGTCGATGGTGCGTTGCCTCTGGCTGGCGTAGATGCTGCAATCGCCGAAACCGCGCAATTGCTGGCGCGCGCCAGAAAGTCCGGCGTACCGGTCATCCACATCCGGCACAAAGGACAGGGCGCGCTGTTCAATCCGGACAGCAGCTCTTATGAAATTGTCGCGCCGCTGCAGCCGCTGGCCGGTGAGGCGGTGATCGAGAAGATGCGGGTGAGCGCTTTCGCGGGTACCGGGCTGGAAGAGACGATCCGGCGCACGGGCAAGAAGAATCTCATCCTGGTGGGCTTCATGACGCACAACTGCGTGAGCTCGACGGCCCGCGTCGCGCGCGACCTGGGCTATGTCCCGACGATCGTTGCGGCGGCAACGGCAACGCGCGGTCTGCCGGATGGCAAGGGGGGCGTCGTTCCGGCATCCGTACTGCAGGCCTCAAGCCTGGCCGAGCTGGCCGACCGGACGGCATGGGTAGTGCAGGGGGAGCGGGACATCCAGGACTAGTGGCACGACCTGCCAATTTCGAAACAAACATCGCAAAATGCAGGTTGGTTAGTGCAGGGTGCGCCTGCGCACCAGAGTCAAGTGGTGCGCAAGCGCACCCTGCTTGAGACCCGCTGCCCGTGGGAGCGCAACTTGTCGCGCGATGAGGTTTAAGCGGAAATTCGCCCGGCAAGCCGGGCTCCTACAAAAACTGCCTGATGCATCAAGCGAGCTGTTTCTGCAACGCGTCGCGCAGGTCGTCGACTTCTTCCGGCCGA
The DNA here is from genome assembly GCA_016235045.1 of Nitrosomonadales bacterium. Classification (GTDB taxonomy): domain Bacteria; phylum Pseudomonadota; class Gammaproteobacteria; order Burkholderiales; family Gallionellaceae; genus Sideroxyarcus. The sequence continues at coordinate 66,883 of JACRME010000021.1, read as the reverse complement.
TCCAGTGCCTCGCCGCTGATCCAGAACGTGTCCTCGGCGCGGGCGCCCAGCGTGTTGATCTTGGCGCTGCGCAGTTCGATGTGATGTTGCGCCAACAGGAAGGCGATGCGCGCCAGCAGGCCGGTGCGGTCGCCGGCCACGATGGACAGGAAGTGGCGGCCTTTTTCGTCCCTGGCGATGTTGACTTGCGGGGCGATGGGGAAGTGTTTGAACTGGCGGCTGACCCTGCCCACGGGCGGCGTTGCCAGCGGGGCGTCGCTGGTCAGTTGCTGGGCCAGTTCGTACTCGATGTAATTCATCACGTCGCGATAGACGGTTTTTTCGTTGTTCGCATCCATCACCAGGAAACTGTCCAGCGCGTAGCCGTGGTGCGTGGTATGCACCTTGGCTTCCATGATGTTGTAGCTCATGCGCGCAAAGAAGCTGCAAATGCGTGCGAACAGATAGGGTTTGTCCGGCGTGTAGACCAGTACCTGCAGGCCCTCGCCGATGCGGCTCAGGCGGGTTTTGACGACAGGCGCTTCGCTGTTTACGCGGTGCGACAGCAGCCGCGCATGCCAGGCGATCTCGTGCGGTTCATGGCGCAGGAAATATTCGGCATCCAGTTGCGCCCACAGCAATTCGTACACCTCGGGGCTGATGGCATACAGGCTCAGCGTTTCGGCGGCGAGGCGGCGCACTTCGCCGACCTGGTTGGCGATCTTGCCGCCCACCATGAAACGCCGGGTCGACCAGAACAGGTCTTCGAGCAGCTTGCCCTTCCACACGTTCCAGATTTTCGGGCTGGTGCCGCGGATGTCCGCGACGGTCAAGAGATACAGCGCGACCAGATAACGGTCGTTCGGGATGTTTTCGGCGAACGCGGCTATGACGTCCTGATCGGACAGATCCCTGGTTTGCGCGGTGGCGGAAAGAAACAGATGATGCTGCACCAGCCACACCACCAGTTCGCTGTCTTCTTTGGTCAGGCCATGCTGTTTGCAGAAACGTGCAGCATCGGCGCGTCCCTTGATTGCGTGGTCGCCGCCGCGGCCTTTGGCGATGTCGTGGAACAGCGCGGCGATATACAGCACTTCGGGCCGGGCAAAGTCCTTCATCAGCTTGTTGCACAGCGGCAGTTCGTGCGCATGTTTTTCCAGCGCGAAACAGCGCACGTTATGCACCACCATCAGGATGTGCTCGTCCACGGTATAGACGTGGAACAGGTCGTGCTGCATCTGGCCCACGATACGGCCGAAGGCCGGCAGATAGCGTCCCAGGATGCCGCTCCGGCTCATGCGCCGCAGCACGTGGGTGATGCCCTGCGGCTGGCGCAGGATCTTCATGAAGAGATCGCGGATGCGCGGATCGCGGCGGAACGCGGCATCGATTTTCGGGCGCGCCCGCAACAGCGCGCGTGCGGTCGGCACTGAAAATCCGGTCAGGTTCGGATGCTGTTCCATCAGCAGGAAACTTTCCATGATGGCCGCAGGATCGTGTTCGAACAGCGTCTCGTCGCGCGCTTCGAGCAGGTTGTCGCACGCCAGGAAGCGTTCGTTGAGCGGGCGTATCGTTGCGCCTTCCGGGAACAGATGGGTATGCAGGTTCTGCAGCAGCACGGCGTTGAGTTGCAATACCGCCCGTTTGGTGCGGTAGTAGCGCTGCATCAGGTGTTCGCTGGCGCGGCGCGTTTCGGTCGCCTCGATATGCATCTGTTCGGCCAGTTCGGTCTGATAGTCGAACAGGATGCGGTCTTCGCGCCGACCGGCGAGGTAGTGCAAACGGATGCGCAAGGTTTGCAGCAGATTTTCGTGGCGGACAATGGCGGCCGCCTCCAGCGCGGTGATCAGTTTCGCTTCGGCCAGTTTGCGCCAGGTGTCGCCGAAACCGCTGGCGCGGGCGATCCACAACACGGTCTGCAAATCGCGCAGGCCGCCCGGACTTTCCTTGATGTTCGGTTCGAGGTTGTAGTCGGTGTCGAGAAAGCGGGTGTGGCGCTGTTCCTGTTCCTTGACCTTGGCCAGGTAGAACGCGCGCCGGTTCAGGTGCTCGGAGAGCGTCTCGCGCATTTCGACAAACAGCGGCTTGCTGCCGGTGATGTGGCGGGCTTCCAGCAGGTTGGTCTGCACGGTGACGTCCGAAGATTCGGCCATGCAGTCGCCGATGGTGCGCACACTGTGGCCGACCTCCAGACCGATGTCCCACAACTTGCCGACCAGATCCTGCAGGCGTTGTTGCAACGGCTCGTCGGGTTGCTGCGGCAACAGGATGAGCAGGTCGATGTCGGACTTCGGAAAGAGCTCGGTGCGCCCGTAACCGCCCACCGCCACCAATGTCAATTCCGGCGGCATGGCAAGCAGTTGCCACACCATGCGCAAGTGCTCGTCGACTATTCTGGTGTGGGCGTGCAGGTGGCGCGCGGGCTGGTGATGGGTGGCATAGCCTTCCTGCAGTTTGCGTCGCGCAATGCGCAGACTGTCCCTGATTTCAGAGATGGTCTTCATGGTTTGCAAATATCAGGCCGGAACGGGCGGCGAACCGGCGGACAGGGTCAGCACTTCGAAGCCGGTTGGGGTGACCAGAATGGTGTGTTCCCACTGTGCGGACAGGCTGTGATCCTTGGTGACCACCGTCCAGCCGTCGCCCAGTTGCTTGATGCCGGCCCTGCCGGCGTTGACCATGGGTTCGATGGTGAAGATCATGCCGGCTTCGAGCCGGACGCCGGTGCCGGCCTTGCCGTAGTGCAGCACCTGCGGCTCTTCATGAAATCTGCTGCCGATGCCGTGGCCGCAAAATTCGCGCACCACGCTGTAGCCCATGCCTTCCACGAAGGTCTGGATGGCCTGGCCGATGTCGCCCAGATACGCGCCCGCCCGAACCGTGCGGATGCCGCGCCACATCGCTTCGTAGGTCGCCTCGCACAGGCGTCGGGCCTGAATGGACGGTTCGCCGACACAATACATGCGGCTGGTGTCGCCGTGCCAGCCGTCTTTGATCGTGGTGATATCCAGGTTCACGATGTCGCCGTTCTTCAGTTTCTTGTCGCTCGGCACCCCGTGACACACTTGATGGTTGATCGAGGTGCAGATCGATTTCGGATACGGCGTGTGCCCGTTCGGCGCGTAATTGAGCGGCGCCGGAATGCAACCCTGCACGTCGACCATATAGTCGTGGCAGCGTTGGTCCAGTTCGTCGGTCGTGACGCCGACCTGCACGAAAGGCGCGATGTAATCCAGCACTTCGCCCGCCAAACGACCGGCGACGCGCATTTTTTCGATTTCCTGCGGGGTTTTGATGCTGATGGACATTGTGTTTATTGATTGAGCGAACAGTCGGGAGGATAGAGGATAGAGCGCACCAACACAACCCGGGAAAAGGCATGTTTCCGGAGTGTCTTTTACAATTGCGGCGTCCCGGGGAATTCCGCTTTTCCTCAAAGTTTCTCCGGGTACCGTGCCCTACGGCGCCGGATTCGGATACAGCCTGTGCACGGCTTCGATTTTCCCCAGCACCTCTTTCGATAACGTGACTTCCGCGCTGGCCAGATTCTCCTTCAGTTGATCCAGCGAGCTGGCGCCCAGAATGACGCTGGCGGTGAACCAGCGCGTTCTGGCAAACGCGAGTGCCAGCGTTGCCGGGGAGAGCCCGGCCTCTTGGGCGATGCGCATGTATTCCCCGACGGCGGGCGGGACGTTGACCTTGGCGTAGCGCTGGCCGAAGTTGGGGAAGAGCGTGATGCGTCCGTGCGCCTGCGGGTCGGCGATGTATTTCCCGGTGAGCCAGCCGAAGGCCAGCGGGCTGTAGCCGAGCAGGCCGACATCGGCGTGGCGGCACATTTCGGCGAGACCGCTTTCGAAGGTGCGGTTCATCAGGTGGTAGGCATTTTGCACGCTGACGATTTTCGGCAGTCCCAACTGTTCGGCGCAACGCACGAATTCCGCAACGCCCCACGGCGTTTCGTTGCTCAAGCCAACGTGGCGCACCTTGCCGGCCTTGACCAGTTCCGCCAAGGCTTGCAGTTGTTCGGCGATGGGGGTGGCTTCGCGTTCCTGTGTGACGTCGTAGCTGGTGGAGCCGAACATCGGCACGTAACGATCGGGCCAGTGGATCTGGTACAAATCCACGTAGTCGGTCTGCAGGCGGCGCAGGCTGCCGTCGATGGCGGCGGTGAGGTGTTCGCGGTTGATGCGCGGTGTGCCGCGTATCCAGCTAAAGCCGCGCGCGGGTCCGGCGATCTTGGTGGCGACGATGAGCTTGTCGCGCGGCTGCCGCTTGAGCCAGGCGCCGATGTAGTTTTCGGTGAGATGCACGGTCTCGGCGCGCGGGGCGACCGGGTACATCTCGGCGGTGTCGATGAAGTTCACGCCTTGTGCGACGGCATAGTCCAGTTGCGCATGCGCGTCCGCTTCGCCGGTCTGTTCGCCGAAGGTCATGGTACCGAGCGCGAGCGCCGATACTTTTAGGTCGCTGCTGCCCAGTTGTCTGTATTCCATGTCGATCCCAAGGTATTAGGTGGGCATATTTTATCCTTTCATCGTGCTAGCATCTGCACATGATGATGCCTGTCCTGTTCCTTTCGCATGGTGCCCCTACCTTGCCGCTTGAGCCGGGCGAGACGGGTGCTGCCTGGAAGCAACTTGGCGCGCAGTTGCCCAGACCTGCTGCGATCCTGGCAGTTTCAGCGCATTGGGAATCGCATGTCCCCACCCTCAGCCGTGCCGTGCAGCCGGAAACCATCCACGATTTCAGCGGCTTTCCCGAAGAACTGTACCGTTTGCAATATCCCGCACCCGGCGCGCCGCAATTGGCGGAAACGGCTGCGCGCCTGTTGCAGCAGGCCAACATTCCGGTGCAACTGGACGACCGGCATGGTCTGGATCACGGCGCCTGGGTTCCGCTGAGCCTCATGTTTCCGCAGGCGGACATTCCGGTGGCGCAGCTTTCGCTCCAGCCCGACCGCGACCCGGCCTGGCACCTCGCGCTGGGGCGCGCACTGCGGCCGTTGCGCGAGCAGGGCGTGCTGATCGTCGGCAGCGGCGCGATCACGCATAACCTGCGCGCAGTCTTCCGTCATCCGCCGGGCGAAGCGGTTCCGCCCTGGGTAACGGAATTCCGCGACTGGATCGCCGCCAGGATCAAGGAGGGCGACCTCGATGCGCTGTGCGATTACCGCGCGCTTGCGCCGCATGCCGTGCAGAACCACCCGACCGACGAGCATTTGTTGCCGTTGTTCGTGGCGCTGGGGGCGGCATCCGGGCTGGAAGACGCGCATCATCTGAATCGGGTGGTGACTTTCGGCACCCTGGCAATGGACGCATGGCTGTTTGACAAAGCAAACTAAAGAGTCGGCGATATGTGCCGCTACCTGTATCGATACGCAGTCGTGAATTTGGTCGGGAGGCTATGATGAGCAAGGCAAACATGATGCATTACCTGCCCCGGGTCGAGGCGGGCGCGGTGGGGCAGAAACTGGCGGAATTGCAGGCGTCATACCCAAAGCTGGGCGTGCTCGCGCTTTTGCCGGAAGCGGAAAAAGACAAGGTTGCCGTGCTGCAGGCAGCCTGTGCCGCGCAAAAGGTTCAACTGGCCGGCGCGATCTTCCCGGCGCTGGTTCAGGACGGCCATTTCCTGACCGGCGGGGTTTGGTTGTTTTGCTTCAGTGAAATGCCCTATTTCGCCCTGTATGACAACTTGCCGACCGAAGCCGCAGAAGCCGAACGCGCGGTGGAAAAGATCGCCGCCGATGTCCGCGCCCAGATCGATCACATCCCCGACATCACCATGTTTTTGCTGTTCGATGCCATGGTGCCGAATATCGGCACCATGCTGGACACCCTTTATCTGCACTTGGCGAATCGCGTCCACTATGCCGGCGCCAACGCGGGCAGCGAGACTTTTCAACCGATGCCGTGCCTGTTCGACGGGGAGCGCATAACCCAAAACGGCGTGTTGCTGCTGTTGTTGAGGGAACACAAGGGAGCGATCCTGGAGCATGGCTACCATACCAATCCCCACACCTCCTATGCGACTTCGACCAAGGGCAATTGCATCTCGCAAATCGACTGGCGGCCCGCTTTCGAGGTGTACCAGGAACTAGTACGCGAACATTACGGTGAGGAGGTCACGGCGGAAAATTTCTACCAGTTCGGCGTGCATTTCCCCTTCGGCATCGTGCGCGCCAATCACCACGTGCTGGTGCGTATCCCGGTCATGCTGGCCGAAGACGGCTCGTTGTTCTGCGTGGGCGAAGTTCCGTCCAACTCGGTGCTGACCCTGCTCAAGGCGCCGACCGTGCGCACCGTCGAGACGCTGCATAACCTGACCGAGGGCTTGAGCGCGCTCAACGGGGATATTTCGAATAAGGAGATATTGCTGTTCTATTGCGCCGGACGGCGGCTGCATCTCGGAATTCCGATGGCAACGACCGAACTGGAGGCGTTCGCCGGATTGACGCACGCCTCCCAGATTGCGGGAGCGCTTTCGCTGGGAGAGATCGGCGGCTCGACGGTACATGGCTACCCGCTGTTCCACAACGCCACGCTGGTCGCCGCGCGCTGGTAACATGGATCGGGAAGATATCCTGCCCGTACTATATGATCTTGTTGCCACGATCGGCAGCGAGATCAGCGTCAAACCGCTGCTGACGCGCACGCTGCAGCGTCTGCTTTACCACACTTCGTTTTCGGCCGGGTTCATCTGCCTGGAGATTCCGCCCTGCAAAAACCACGAAGGCCAGGTCGAAGTGCGTCTCGATGCGGCGGTCGGCGACTTCGATCTGACCGGGGAACTGGGCAAGCCCATTTATCTGCCCTGCGAACTGATCTGCCGGGAGGCCGTGCGGGAGACGGATCAGGCAGCGCTGCTGTCGTCGCTGCGTTGTACGCATACGCAATACAAGGCGTATCTGCGCTTGCCCATCGACCATCGCGGCGTGATCGTGCTGCTCGCGGCCGAGATACCGGAAACGAACCTGCCACTGACGACGATGTTGCAGCCGGTGCTGGCGCATTTGGCCAGGGCCATCATGCTGTGCGGCAATAACGACGCCTATACCAGCGGCCTGGTCACCCAGCGCAATCTGCTGGAGAAGGTATTCGAAAGCAGTTATTCGGGGGTGATGATTACCGATGCCGGCCAGCGGATCATCGAGGTCAATCCGGCCTTCACGCGCATCACCGGCTATCTGCCGGATGAGGCGATCGGCAGGAATCCGCACCTGCTGGCCTCGGGGCGGCACGACCACGACTATTACCGGGAAATGTGGGACGACATCGAACACAGCGGGCATTGGGAAGGGGAGATATGGAATCGCCGCAAGAACGGCGAGGTGTACCCAAGCTGGCTGAACATCAACCCGGTGCGGGACAATAACGGCACGCTGATTTACTACGTCGGCATGTTTTCCGATATCAGCAAGCGCAAGGAAGCGGAAGCGCAGATTCACCAATTGGCGTTTTACGATCAACTGACCGAGCTGCCGAACCGGCGCTTGCTGCTGGAACGCCTGCAGCAGGCTTTCTCGGTCGGGGCGCGCAGCGGGCAGCACGGTGCCGTGCTGTTCCTCGATCTGGATAACTTCAAAACGCTTAACGACACCAAGGGGCACGACATCGGCGACCAGTTGCTGGCCGAGGTGGCGAGGCGGCTCAATACCTGCGTGCGCGACGGCGACACCGTGGCACGCCTGGGCGGCGACGAGTTTGTGGTGGTGCTGGATTCGTTGAGCCAGATATCGGACGAGGCGGCCGCCCAGGCAGACATGGTGGCCGAAAAAATCCGGGATATCCTGAGCCAGCCATATCGATTGGGCAATCATGCCCACCACACCACGCCGAGCATCGGGGTCGTCCTGTTCCGGGGCCATCAGCAAACCCTGGACGACGTGCTGAAGCACGCCGATACCGCGATGTACCAGGCCAAGACTGCCGGGCGCAACACCATCCGGTTCTACGACCCGCTGATGCAGGCGGCCATCGAAGCGCGCGCCGATCTCGAAGAAGAGTTGCGGCATGCGCTAGAGCGGGAACAGCTCTGCCTGCATTTCCAGATACAGGTGGACAGCCAGTACCGCCCGCTCGGTGCGGAGGCGCTGTTGCGCTGGCAGCATCCCGATCGCGGCCTGATATCGCCGGCGCAATTCGTTCCGCTGGCGGAAGAAACCGGCCTCATTGTTCCCATCGGGCTCTGGGTGTTGCGTACCGCATGCGCGCTGCTCAAGTCCTGGCAGGGCGACGCGACGACGCGCGACCTGACGCTGGCGGTAAACGTGAGCGCCAAGCAGTTCCGCAACCCGGATTTCGTCGCGCAAGTGCAGCGCACGCTGCTGGAAACGGGGGCGAAACCGGCATTGCTCAAGCTCGAACTGACGGAAAGCATCGTGCTGGAAAACGTCGGGGATACCATTGCCAAGATGCGCGAATTGAAACTGCTGGGAGTGAGCTTTTCGATGGACGACTTCGGTACCGGCTATTCCTCGCTGCAGTACCTGAAGCGCCTGCCGCTGGATCAGATCAAGATCGACCAGTCCTTCGTGCGCGACATCGTCAAAGATGCCAACGATGCCGCCATCGTGCAGACCATCATTGCCATGAGCGAAGTGCTGGGGCTGAACGTCATCGCGGAAGGCGTGGAGACCGAAGAGCAGCGGGTGTTTCTCGACCTGCGCGGCTGCCACGCATTCCAGGGCTATCTGTTCGGCAAGCCGGTGCCGGCAAGGGATTTCGAGGAGCGGCTGAAGATGCAGCTTCCGGTACAGTCGCTGGTATAGTAGTGTGGCGTGAGCGAATACGACAACTTGAGAAAAGCAAGAACGAGGCGAATCGATGTCCACCTATAACGTCAACCTGCATGAGGCCATCTATTCCCTGTCCGACGCCCTCGACCTGGTGGGCGTCACGCATATCCATCACGGCAAGCGCGTGGCGTATATGGCCACCGAATGCGGCAAGCGCCTGGGCTGGGGCGGGACGCGCCTGGACGAGTTATTCCAGGCGGCCATCCTGCACGACAGCGGCGTGTCCAAGACGATGGTGCATGCCAAGCTGGCGCAGATGGCCTGGGAAAACGAATCGGAACACTGCAAGCTCGGAGCCGATCTGCTGTCCGGCAGCCCGCTGCTGAAACACCTGGCGGACACGATATTGCATCACCATACGCACTGGTCTGTGCTCAAGGAACTGGATCTGCCGCTGGATGTGAAGCTGCGGGCAAATTGCATCTATATGGTAGACCGCGTGGACGTGCAGTCGCTGGGCTGGATGGCGGGCGGGAAGGATATCCTGCTCGGCAAGGAGGAGATCAGGCGCAAGATATTCGAGCGTCGCGGCGATTGGTTTTGTCCCGAGTTGGTCGATATCTTCATGGAAGTGTCGCGCTCGGAAGCATTCTGGTTCACCCTTGAAAGCGATAACGTCAGCGGCTATCTGGCGACCTGGTTGTCGCATTTTCCGGATCAGACCATGGAATTTCACGAGTTGCGCAGCCTAGTGCATGTCTTCTCCTGCATCGTCGATGCGAAGAGCCCCTATACCAAGCAGCATTCCGACGGCGTCGCCAATCTGGCACGCTATATCGGCACCCTGTTCCAGTTGCCGGAAGTGACCTGCGAGATGCTCGAACTGGTCGGATTGCTGCACGATATCGGCAAGTTGCGGGTGCCGGACGAATTGCTGGAAAAACCGGGCGAGTTGAGCGAGACTGAAACCATCATCATGCGCCAGCACTGTTTCGACACCTACAGCATCCTGAAGAATATCCGCGGACTGGAGCAAGTCAGTTTGTGGTCGTTGCAGCATCACGAGCGCATGGACGGCACCGGATACCCCAACCACACGAAAGGCGCCGAACTGTCGTTCGAGGCGCGTATCGTCGCGGTATCCGACGTGTTTCAGGCGCTGGCGCAAGCGCGCCCCTACCGGGGGCCGCTGGAGCAGAAAGTCATCATGCTGCTCCTCAAGCTGGAAGCGGACGAAGGCAAATTGGACGGGAAAGTGGTTGCAGCCGTAGAAGCAAACCTGCAGGAATGCTGGCATGCAGCGGTGGGTCCGATGCAAACGTAGCTTCGGTACTACCCGCGCATGTTGGACTGCGTCTGGAACTGCGTCAGGTCGACCAGCGGCGCCGGTTGCCACCCGGGTTTGCGGTGTTCGGCCACCACATTGGTAAAGATGCCGCCGCGCACATAGAATTTGGCGGTCAGGCGCATGAAACGGGGCTGGGTGGCGGCGACCAGGTCGTCCAGCACGCGGTTGGTCACGTCCTCGTGGAAATGGCCCTCGTTGCGAAAACTCCAGATGTACAGCTTCAAGCTCTTCAACTCCACGCACTGCTCGTCGGCGATGTAATCCAGGATCAAGGTGGCGAAGTCCGGCTGGCCGGTCTTGGGGCACAAACAGGTGAATTCGGGGATCTCCATGTGGATGTGATAATCGCGTTTCGGCTGCGGATTGGGAAAAGTTTCCAAAGTCTTAGTGGCTTGGGTGGTCATTTGGTGAGGTGCCCGGGTTCAGTTAGAATGCAGCGCATTATATCGTCAGCCTGATATCAAATTGCGTCTCGCCCATATAAAGTTAGCCGGTTTCAAGTCCTTCGTTGATCCCACCCATATCTCGCTGCCCGGGCAGCTGGTGGGCATCGTCGGCCCCAACGGTTGCGGCAAGTCCAACGTCATCGACGCCTTGCGCTGGGTGCTGGGCGAGTCGCGCGCCTCCGCTTTGCGCGGCGAATCCATGCAGGACGTGATCTTCAACGGCGCCGGCACGCGCAAGCCGGTGGCCCGCGCCAGCGTCGAACTGGTGTTCGACAACTCGCTGGGCAAGGTCGGCGGGCAGTGGGCGACCTACGCCGAGATATCCATCAAGCGCGTGCTGCAGCGCGACGGCGATTCCAGTTACTACATCAACAACCAGAACGTACGCCGCAAGGACATCACCGACATCTTCCTCGGTACCGGCGTCGGTGCGCGTGCCTACGCCATCATCGAGCAGGGCATGATCTCGCGGATCATCGAGGCCAAGCCGGAAGAGCTGAGGGTGTTCCTGGAAGAAGCGGCGGGCGTCTCCAAATACCGCGACCGCCGCCGCGAGACCGAACTGCGTCTGGGCGATACACGCGACAACCTGTTGCGCGTCAGCGACATCCTGCAGGAACTCGACAAGCAGCTGGTGCATCTGGGCGGACAGGCCGAGGTCGCCAAGACCTATCGCGAACTGGAAGCAAGGCGCGAGACCACACAAAAACTGCTGTGGCTGGTGAACAAGCAGGAAGCCGAAGCGCGCCGGGTGCGTCTGGCGCAGCAGGTCGAGAAGACCAAGAACGACCTGGAAGCCGAGATCGCCAAGCTGCGCGAAGTGGAAGCCAAGCTGGAGACCGCGCGCAGCGAGCATTTCGGGCAGTCCGATGCCTTGCATGCCAAACAGGGCGAGCTGTACGCAAGCAATGCCGAGGTGTTGCGTCTGGAGCAGCAGATCGCCTTCATCACCGAGCAGCGCAACCGTCTGTCGCAACAGATACAGAACGGCGAACGCCAGATCGCGCAGCAGCAGACCCAGTTGCAGGGCCTGCGCACGCTGCGCACGCACTGGCAGCAGCAGCAGGAAGACGCCGCCGTGCGCGTGGCGACCTGCGAGAACCGCAGCGAGATCGAGGCGCAAAGCCTGCCGCAGGTGGAAGAGGCCGCGCGCGTGGCGCAGGAGCGCCTCAACGCGATGCAGCGCGAGCAGATGCTGATCCAGCAGCAATTGCAGATTTTCGAGACCCAGCGCGGTCATGTGCAGGGCAATGTGCAGCAACTGGACAGCCGCCGTTCGCGCCTGATGCTGGAACGCGACAACCTGCCGCAGGTGGACATCGAACTGCTGCAGCAGAACCAGCAGCAACTGGCGGAGATGCAGGTCGAGTACGAGATGCAGCAGCAACAGTTGGCCGAATTGCAGGAACGCCTGCCGCTGGCCGATGCGGAGCGCCGCCAGCAGCGCGATGCGGTGCAGGAACTCGGACGCCAGTTGGCGCAAACCGAGGCGCGCCTGAACGCCCTGCAGCAGTTGCAGGCGCAACTCGACAACGACAAGAATCTGAAGGCATGGCTCACGCAGCACCAACTGGATAACGCGCCGCGCCTGTGGCAATCCATCCGCATTGAGCAGGGCTGGGAAGACGCACTGGAAGCGGTGTTGCGTGAACGCATCAATGCGCTGGCGTTGCCGCGCCTGGAAGATGCGGCCAACTGGGGCGATGCGCCGCCGGCCAAACTGGCGGTGTATGCGGCTGACGGCACGCATTCCGGCAAGACGGCGACCCAATCCGGCTTGACCCCGCTCGTGAACTACGTGCGCTGTCAGGATGCGCAGGCGGCACCCGTGGTCGAGGATTGGCTGGCGGGCGTGTATGCCGTGGCGAACTTGAACGAAGCGCTGAGTCAGCGCAACAACCTGCCGACCGGCGCCTGGCTGGTGACGGCGCAGGGGCACCTGGTCGGCGCGCACAGCGTGCTGTTCCATGCGCCGGACAGCCAGTTGCACGGTGTGCTGGCACGCCAGCGCGAGATCGAGCAATTGCAGCAGGAAACGCAGCAGCGCGACGCGGCACTGGAGCAGGGCAAGCAGCAGTCCGCGGCGGCAGAAGAAGCCTATCACTCGGTCGAGGGACGCATTGCGCCACTGCGCAGTTCCACCAGCGATCTGCAGCAGCGCCAGCACGGCTTGCAGATGCAGATCCTGAAACTGACCCAGGCCAACGAACGCACGCAGGAACGCAACGTGCAGATCGCGCAGGAACTGGAAGAACTGGCCGAACGCGTGAACAACGAGCAGCGCCAGATGCAGGAGATCGCCGAGCAGATGGAGCTCCAGCGCGAGAAGCTGTCGTCGCAGCAGGCGGAAAGCGATCAGGCGCGGCAGCAGTCAGGCACGCAGGACAATCTGCTGCGCGAACAGCGCGACCGCGCGCAAAAGGCGCAGCACGAATTGCAGGAAGCACGATTCTTCGCCAAGACCTGTGCCGAGAAGCTGGCTGATCTGGAACAGAACCTGAGGCAGCAGGGCGAAACGCTGACGCAACTGGAAGAAGCGCTGGCACACAGCCGCAACGAGCAGGCGAACCTGAGCGAGGGCGATGCCGACCAGCAATTACAGGGCGCGCTACAGCAGCGCCAGGTGCATGAACAGGCGCTGGCCGAGGCGCGCAACATCCTGGAGAACGCCACGCTGAACCTGAACCGTATGGAGCAGGAGCGCATGGTCTGCGAGCAGAAGCTGCATCCGTTGCGCGAGAAGGTGAGCGAGATCACGCTGAAGGAACAGGAAGCAAGGATCCAGTTCGAACAATGGGCGGAGCAACTGCAAGGGGTGGATGAAGAGCCGCTGCTGCCCTTGATCGAAGGCGCCAAGGCGGGCGGATTGCAGAACGAATTGACGCGGCTGGGTAACGAGATTACCGCGTTAGGTGCGGTGAACCTGGCGGCGCTGGAGGAATTGCAGTCGGCGCAGGAGCGCAAGACCTATCTGGACGCGCAGGCGAAAGACCTGAACGAGGCGATCGAGACGCTGGAAGACGCCATTCGCCGCATCGACAAGGAATCGCGCGATCTGCTGATGGCGACCTACGAGGAGGTGAACCGCCACCTGTCCGAGTTGTTCCCCATCCTGTTCGGCGGCGGCGATGCCAAACTGGTGCTGACCGGCGACGAGATCCTGGATAGCGGCGTGCAGGTGATGGCGCATCCGCCCGGCAAGAAGAACGCTTCCATCCACTTGCTGTCCGGCGGCGAGAAGGCGCTGACCGCCATCGCGCTGGTGTTTTCGCTGTTCCAGCTCAACCCGGCGCCGTTCTGCGTGCTGGACGAGGTGGATGCGCCGCTGGACGATACCAATACCGAGCGCCTGTGCAAACTGATCCAGAAGATGTCGGACAAGACCCAGTTCGTCTACATCAGCCACAACAAGATCACCATGGAGATGGCGCAGCAACTGATCGGCGTGACCATGCAGGAGCGCGGTGTCTCCAAGGTGGTGTCGGTGGATATCGAGGAGGCGATGAAACTGAGCGAGAACAGCGGCGGCAACGCCACTGTGGTGGCGGCCTAGTTGCAGCTTTCGCGGATGATCCGGCGCGCTTCCTCCAGTTTTTGGGCGCGCGTCGAATCTTCCATATAGGTTTTCTCGCCCTTTTCGTCGTAGGTGACGATTCGGGGGCTTTGTTCCAGGGTGCGCTCGTTCTCGCGCGCGGCTGCGCAGTTGCTCTTTTTGGCCTGGACCTGGGCATCCTGTTGCTGCTGTTTTTCCGCAGCCTCCATTTTTTCCTGCCTGGCCTTCTTCATTTCGGCTTCGCGTTCCGCAAGGCTTTTGGGGGAACTGGCGGCCGGAGCCTCCGCCAGATCCTTTCCTGCGACGTTGCGTACTGCCTGGGTTTCGATGTCGTTGTTCTGCGGACGGGTGTCCGAGTAATGGACGGTTCCGTCCGGATCCACCCATTTATGCACGCCGGCACGGGCATTCAGGCTAACCAGGGCCAGTAAAACGATGGCAAAACAGGATTTCATGGCAACCTCCGGGAATGTCGATGGATGCGAAACTAGCTGTTAATTTGTCCCGCGTCAATTTATGATAGCGCCTTCATTTTGAACCGGTTCCCCATCTCGGGGAACTCAGGAACGAAAAACAGCGGAGTTGCAAGCTTAAATGTCATCTACACAATTGCCTGCAGGCATCAATCCGGATTACTTGCGGATAGACAAGAACCAGGAACTGGTGCTCAGGCTGTTCCGCTTCTATTACCGGGCGCACCAGAACACGGGAAAGCTGTTTGACGACATCCCGGATTTTTTTCTGGTCAAGCCTATCGTGCTCAAGGATGCGGATTTGACCACACGCGCTTCCGACAAGCTGATACTCGACGACTGCATCCATCGGGCGCAGGAACGCCAGGGCTATGTCGGCGTGAGCAAGCAAAAAAATCCCAAGCTGAATTACTATTGGCTGGAACTGAGCGTGCTCCCGTTCATGCTTGGCGACTCCGTGACGGAAATCAACAAGAGCGAGTTCTTCTTCGTGCTGAGCAATTTCATCGCTTACACCAAGCAACACCCCAAGACTTATGGGGACATTACGGCCGAGATCGATTCCGACAAGGATCTCGCCCTGATGCTGAAAGAGATCAACAAGCTGGGCGACCGGCTGATGTCGTTATTGCCGTTTTATCCCGCCGAAGCACTGGTACGGTTTAATCCAAACTGGCCGATCGGGGAAGTGAACAAGCTGTTGATGACGCTTAAAGACAACGACCAGAGTTGGTGCGACGTTTTCTTCGAGTACCTGATCTACGTGATGAGCAGCAAGGGGAAAAGCGGGGGGTAAACGCCGCCCGGCCTCTGCGCAAGTTTTGATATAATGCGCGCTTTGCAGAGGAAGATTCACATGCGTATTACACAAAAAGCCCTCACTTTTGACGACGTTTTGCTGCTCCCGGCGCATTCCAACGTCCTGCCGCGCGATGTCAGTCTGCGCACCCAACTCACCCGCAACATCACCCTGAATATTCCGCTGCTGTCCGCAGCGATGGATACCGTCACCGAGGCGCGCCTGGCGATTGCCCTGGCGCAGGAGGGCGGCATCGGCATCGTGCACAAGAACATGACCGCCAAGGAACAGGCGGCACAAGTCGCCAAGGTCAAGCGTTTCGAGAGCGGCGTGGTGAAGGATCCCATTACCATTGCGCCGAACATGACCGTGCGCGATGTGCTCAACCTGACCCGTCAGCACAAGATTTCCGGTATCCCCGTGGTGCAAGGCAAGCAAGTCGTCGGCATCGTGACCAACCGCGACCTGCGCTTCGAGAGCAATCTTGACCAGCCCATCACCAATATCATGACGCCGCGCGAACGGCTCATCGTTGTAAAAGAGAGTGCCAACCGCGACGAAGCGCGCGGTCTGATGCACAAGCACCGTATCGAACGCGTGCTGGTGGTGAACGATGCTTACGAGTTGTGCGGCCTGATTACGGTCAAGGATATTCTGAAATCGAGCGAACATCCGCTGGCTTGCAAGGACGAGATGGGCCGTCTGCGCGTCGGCGCAGCAGTCGGCGTGGGCGAGGGCACGGAAGAGCGCGTGGCCTTGCTGGTCGAAGCGGGCGTGGATGTGCTGGTGGTGGATACTGCGCACGGCCATTCGCAAGGCGTGCTGAGTCGCGTGCAGTGGGTCAAGAAGAATTTCCCCAAGGTCGACGTGATCGGCGGCAACATCGCCACCGGCTCCGCGGCCAAGGCGCTGGTGGATCACGGCGCCGACGGCGTCAAGGTCGGCATCGGCCCCGGTTCCATCTGTACTACGCGCATGGTGGCGGGTGTCGGTGTTCCCCAGATATCGGCTATCCAGATGGTGGCGGATGCATTGGCTGGTTCCGATGTGCCGCTGATCGCCGACGGCGGCGTGCGTTTTTCCGGCGATATCGCCAAGGCCATCGCGGCCGGTGCGCATTCCGTGATGCTGGGCGGCCTGTTCGCGGGTACCGAAGAAGCCCCCGGCGAAATCGAGTTGTATCAGGGGCGTTCCTACAAATCCTATCGCGGCATGGGCAGCCTGGGCGCGATGCAGCAGGGCTCCAGCGACCGCTACTTCCAGGAAAACGAAGGCAACAAGGACAAGCTGGTGCCGGAAGGCGTCGAAGGCCGCGTGCCGTACAAAGGCAGCGCACTGGCGGTGGTTCATCAATTGCTCGGCGGTCTGCGCTCCAGCATGGGTTATCTGGGTTGTCCGGACATTTCCACCGTGCATGCCAAAGCCGAATTCGTCGAGATCACCTCGGCCGGCATTCGCGAATCGCACGTGCACGACGTGCAGATCACCAAAGAAGCGCCGAACTATCATATTGACTAGGATTTTGGATTTGGGATCCAGGATTTAGTAGAAGCCGTTCTGCGATCCTTCCTGAATCCTCATTCCAAAATCCTAAATCCTGTAAAGCCATGCATAAAAAAATCCTCATCCTCGATTTCGGTTCCCAATACACCCAACTCATCGCCCGCCGCGTGCGCGAGACGCATGTCTATTGCGAGTTGCATCCCTGGGATATGAGCGAAGCGGACATCCGCGCCTTCGATCCGGCGGGCATCATCCTGTCCGGCGGGCCGAATTCGGTTTATGAGGAAGAGACGCCGAAGGCGCCGAATGTGGTGTTCGAGCTTGGAGTGCCGGTGTTCGGCATCTGCTACGGCATGCAGACCATGGCGGCGCAACTGGGCGGCAAGGTCGAAAGCGGCAAGGTGCGCGAGTTCGGTTATGCCGAGATTCGTGCGCAGGGGCATTCCAAACTGTTCGACGGCATCCAGGACAAGGCCAATGCACAGGGCCACGGCCTGCTCGACGTGTGGATGAGCCACGGCGACAAGGTGACGGCGCTGCCGCCGGGCTTCACGGCCATTGCTTCCAACGCGGCGACACCGTTTGCTGCGATGGCCGACGAATCGCGCCGTTATTACGCGGTGCAGTTCCACCCGGAAGTCACGCATACCTACCAGGGCAAGGCCATCATCGCTCGTTTCGTGCATGACGTCTGCGGCTGCGGCCAGGACTGGAACATGCCGGATTACATCGCCGAGGCGGTGGCGAAGATCAAGGCGCAGGTCGGCAGCGAGGAAGTCATCCTCGGTCTGTCCGGCGGCGTGGATTCTTCCGTCGCAGCGGCGCTGATCCATCGTGCCATCGGCGACCAACTCACCTGCGTGTTCGTGGACAACGGGCTGCTGCGCCTGCACGAAGGCGATCAGGTGATGGAGACGTTCGCGAATCACCTGCACATGAAGGTCATTCGCGTCGATGCAAGCGGCGAATTCATGAAGCATCTCGCGGGCGTGACTGATCCGGAGCAAAAACGGAAAGTCATCGGCCGCGAGTTCGTCGAAGTGTTCCAGCGCGAATCGGCCAAATTGAAGCAGGCCAAGTGGCTGGCGCAGGGCACCATCTATCCGGACGTGATCGAATCGGCCAGCGCCAAGACCAAAAAGGCGCACACCATCAAGTCGCACCACAACGTCGGCGGCCTGCCGGAATCCATGCACCTCAAGCTGCTGGAGCCGTTGCGCGAACTGTTCAAGGACGAAGTGCGCGAACTCGGCGTGGCGCTGGGGCTGCCGGCGGATATGATCTACCGTCATCCGTTCCCCGGCCCCGGCCTCGGTGTGCGCATCCTGGGCGAAGTGAAGCGTGAGTATGCCGAGCTGTTGCGCCGTGCCGATGCCATCTTTATCGAAGAGCTGCGCAATACCAAAGACGAATCGGGCAAGAGCTGGTACGACAAGACCTCGCAGGCCTTCACCGTGTTCCTGCCGGTCAAATCGGTCGGCGTGATGGGCGACGGCCGCACCTACGAATGGGTGGTCAGCCTGCGCGCGGTGCAGACGCAGGACTTCATGACCGCGCACTGGGCGCATCTGCCTTACGAACTGCTGGGCAAGGTCTCCAACCGTATCATCAACGAAGTGCGCGGCATTAACCGCGTGGTGTACGATATTTCCGGCAAGCCGCCCGCGACCATCGAGTGGGAGTGACGCAGTCCTTCGCTGCGGTGCGGTCGAACAAGTGAGGTCTGGCGTGCATGCATTCGCTATTTACCGCTGGTCTGATGTTCCCAAACTGCTGGCGCTGGTTGCGCTGTATGCGCTGCTCATTCTGCTCGTCCTGTCCTACCTGACCACCGACGGCAACATCTCTCCGGTCTGGCTTCCCAGCGGATTGGGATTGGCCGCCCTGATGGCGGGCGGAAAAAAATACTGGCCGGGAATATTCGTCGGGGCGCTGGCAGCGTATCTGGCCGTGGGGCGCTCTTTCCCGGTTTCTTTTTTCATCGCGGTCAGCAACGTGATCGAGCCGCTGCTTGCGCTTTGGTTGCTGGCCCTGACCAAGCGATTCGATCCGCTATTGCGCGATCCGCGCGATTACCTCTGGCTCATTTTTATCGGCGCGCTGGTCGCCATATTGGCGGCGAGCATCGGCATCGCCACTCTGCTGGCTGCGGGCATTCTGCCGGCAGAGTTCGCTTTCGCCGGATGGATGTACTGGTGGCGGGGAAATCTTTTCGGCATTGCGCTGGTCGCGCCATTCCTGCTGATTTGGCGTACGCTCCCGGCAAGTTGGGCGCGCGGCAAGCGCAGGCTGGTCGAGACGGTGTGCTTCATCGTGCTGTCGCTGTTGACAAGCATGATCGCTTTCCACGGCTGGACGCCGGAGATGATGTCGGATGTTCCGCTCGCCTACCTGATGTTCCTGTTCGTCATCTGGGGGGCAGTGCGTTTCGGGCGGCACGGCGTCATGCTTATCTTGTTGTTGACCGCGATCCAGGGAGTGCTGGGCGCGCTCGACGGGGTTGGCTTCTTTGCCTCCGACATCCGCACCGGACTGGCCAACTTCTGGCTCTTCACTTTGAGCATGACCTTTGTCGGTATCGTGCTGGCGACCTCCATCCGCCAGCAGAGACTGGATGCGCAAGCGCTGGGCGAAAGCGAAGCGAGGCTGCATGCGATTCTCGACCACGCGCCGGTGGGCATCTGGTTCGTCGGGACGGATGGGCGTTACCGCTTCGTCAACAAGCGCTTCTGCAATGCGGTCGGCATACCGGAAACGGCTTTTTTGCTGACGGAGCATCTGCCCGACCTGCTGGGGGAGGAAATCGCGGCGAATTGCCAGGCTTCGGATCGTGCCAGCCTGGCGCAGGACGAGCCTTATGTTTCCATCGAAGCGCTTCCGCTGGTGGACGGCAAGCTGCACCAACTGGAAGTCACCAAGGCCAGATTGCGCGACGCCAGGGGTGAGGTTGTCGGCACCATCGGCATTTCGGTGGACGTCACCGCGCGCAAACAGGCCGAAGAAGCTTTGCGCGAGAGCGAGGCGCGCTGGAGCTTTGCGCTGGAGGGCGGCGGCGATTGCGTGTGGGACTGGAATCTGCTGAGCAACGAAGTCTCGCTTTCCAAGGGCGGCAAGGGCATGTTTGGTTTTGCCGACGACGAGATCGGCAATCACATCTCGGAATGGAATGCGCGCGTGCATCCTGAAGATGTCGCCGGCCTGCTGGTTCAAGTCAGCGACTTCTTCCACCGCAAGCAGGACAAGTTCATGGCCGAATACCGCGTTCGCTGCAAGGACGACAGCTGGAAATGGATACTCACGCGCGGCATGGTCTCGCACCGGGGCGAGGATGGGCGCGTGACGCGCATGATCGGCACCCACACCGACCTGACCGAGCGCAAGCAGGCCGAAGAGACCATCCGGCGCCAGGCGCACTACGATGCGCTCACTCAACTGCCGAACCGGAGGTTGTTCCGCGATCGCCTGGAACAAACGATCAGGCTGTCCCGGCGGGATCACTCCCCGTTCGCCCTCATGCTCATCGATCTCGATCACTTCAAGGAAGTCAACGACACCATGGGCCATGATGCCGGGGATTTCCTGCTGGTCGATGCCGCGCAACGCATCCTGCATTGCGTGCGCGAATCCGATACGGTCGCGCGCATGGGCGGGGACGAGTTCGTGGTGATCCTGCCCGACATCGACGATCCGGCCAACATCGAGCGCATCGCGCAGAAAATCATCGGCAAACTGGCCTCGCCGTTCCTGCTGGGCGAAGAAAAGGCTTTTATCTCCGCCAGCATCGGCATCACGCTTTATCCGTCGGACGCCGACAGCATGGAGACCCTGCTGAAAAACGCCGATCAGGCGATGTATGTCGCCAAGAGCCTGGGTCGCAACCGCATGAGCTACTTCACGCCGGTCATGCAGGAGAATGCACAGAAGCGCATGCGCCTGGTCAACGATCTGCGCGATGCCTTGGCGTTTAACCAGTTCCAGGTGTATTACCAGCCCATTGTCGAACTGGCGACCGGAGACATCCACAAGGCCGAGGCGCTGCTGCGCTGGATTCATCCGACGCGCGGCATGGTCAGCCCCGCCGAATTCATCCCGCTGGCCGAAGAAACCGGCATGATCGTGGAGATCGGCGACTGGGTGCTGCAACAAGCCATGCAGCAGGTCAAACGCCTGCAAGCCAGCCATCACAAGAGCTTCCAGATCAGCGTCAACAAGTCCCCGGTACAGTTCCACAACGACAATCCGCTGAAGGCGGAAGAGTGGCTGCAGGAAATGGAACGCAACGGATTGCACGCGGGCAGCCTGGTGGTCGAGATTACCGAAGGCGTGCTGCTGGACGATGCGGGCAATATCAAGGAACGGCTGCTGGCCTCGCGCGACGCTGGCATCCAGGTGGCGATTGACGATTTCGGCACGGGCTACTCGTCCCTCGCCTACCTGAAAAAATTCGACATCGATTACCTGAAGATCGACCAGACCTTCGTCAACAACCTGGGCAATCATCCAGACGACATGGCGTTATGCGAGGCCATTATCGTCATGGCGCACAAACTGGGTTTGAAGGTCATTGCCGAAGGGGTGGAGACCGAACAGCAGCGCCTGCTGCTGCTCGACGCGGGTTGCGATTACGCGCAGGGGTTCCTGTTTTCGAAGGCGATCCCGGCGGACGAATTCGAAACGCTGCTGCGAATCGGCGTGCCCAACGGGCAACTTCCCCGTAAATAACCCGTTTTTCTGCCTTTATTCCACGCTTCAGCGCGCCAGCCACCTGTTACTTTAGCGTCGAGCCGATGGCCTTTGGCCACACTACGCGAAAGAGGTGGAACATGTCTGCACTGAAAAAGATACGGTTGGTTTCTTCCCGCGACGAAGAAAACCCGGTTGAATCCGAAGCGATACTGGAATCGCGCGGACGCATCGAGGCCGAGATCGAGGCGCAACTGGCGGTCCAGGCCCGCGCCCGCGCCGAAGCGCATGCCCGCGCCATTGCGCAAGGCAAGGCCAGGCGGGAAAGCCATCTCACCGAACAGATCGAGGAGCGTACGCGAGCCGAAGCGAAGGTGATCGAGGAAGTCCAGACCCGCATCGAAATGGAGCGCGGCCTGGAGGAACTGGCCCATACCAAGAGACAGGCCGAGGAGCGCCTCGCCGAGGCGGTACGCGAGAAACTGGAAGCCGAAAGACAGACCCAGTCCGAACTGGAACAGCGGCTGGCCGCCGAGCAGCGCCTGCATCGGGAACTGGATCGACAGGCAGAGATAGAGCGCGAAACGGCCCGTATCGCGCAGGAAAAGTCGCGTACCGAAAAAATGCTGACGCAGACCGTGCAGAACAAGCTCAAGGCCGAGAAAGACGCGATGGCGATGGTCAATGCCAAACTCGCCGCCGAGACCTCTGCGCAGGAAGCGATGAATGCGCGCGTTCGTGCCGAAATGCGGGTGCTGGCGGAAACGCAGGCGCGCGTGGCAACCGAGCTGGATGCGGAGCGGGCCGCAGCGGCGCGCGCCGAGGAAGAACGCATGCTGGCCGGGGAAGTCGAACTGCGCATCCAGATCGAACAACAGGCGCAGGCCGAAGCGGCAGCGCGCATTGCGGCCGAGCGCAAGGCAGCCGAGACCGCACAGTTGGCAGTCCGGAAAGAACAGGACGAGCGGCTGGCGGCGGAACGCAAGCTGCAGGCCGAGCAGGACATGCTGAAACTGCTTGAATCCCGCGTGGAGGCGGAGCAACTGGCGATCAAGGAACGCGAAAATGCCAATGCAGTGTTGAAACAGATCGAACTGGAGGCACGCGACCTGCTGGCGGCCGAAGAGCAGGCCCGGCGCGCAGCCGAGGTCAAACTGCAGGCCGAGCGCGAACTGATGGAAATTGCGCAACAGCGCGCCGAAGCCGACATGCTCGCTTCGCACGCGCTTGAACAGCAGGTGCATGCCGAGGCCGAGGCCATTGATTTGGCCAGGCAAAGAAATGAGCTGGCCGAATGCGCGCGCAGCATTGCCGAAGGCAAGGCCGAGATGGAAGGCCGGTTGCTCGCCGCGGAACAGGCCCAGGCCGAGGCCGACGAAATGGCAAACCGGGAAATGCAGCACAAACTGGATGCGATCAACGCCATGTTGCCGTTGGCGGAAGCGCGCGCACGGCTCCTGGCGGAATCCTGCCTTGCAGCCGAAGCCAGGCTGGCGGAAGAGACTGCCGCCGTCGCGGCATTGCAGCAACGCACCGACAGCGAACGGCGCGCAACGGAAGCCGCTGCACGGTGCAAGACGCTGGATGAGGAAGCCGCGCGAGTGGCACAAGCCAGGCTGGATGCGGAGAACGAAGCCATCGAAAAGATCACCTCGCGCATGGATGCGGAACTGCGCGCCATCGAGGCCGACAACGAGCGCATTGCCGCCGAAGTGCGTGCCGAAGAAGCGGCCATTGCCCGGCAGGCGCTGGCGGAAGAACTGTCCGCTGCCGCAAGGGCGAAAGAGGAACTCGATGTGCGCGCGATCAACATGGCAAAACTCAAGTCCGAAACACTGGCCCGCGCCATCAAGGCGGAAGAGGAGGCGGTACAGGCTGACGCGCGCGCCGTGCTGCAATCGCGTCAACGCATCGAAACGGCGGAAGAGGCCAGGCGCCGGATCGAAGAACGCGAGCGCAAGGAGACCGAGCAATTGATCCTGGACCAGCAGAACCGGATTGCCGCGAAGCGTGCCGCAGATGAACGGATTGCCGAACTGGTACACCAGCGCGAGGCCATCGCAGAAGAGGCGAAGCGGCTTTCGGCGAAGCGCGCGGACGAAGAGGCCGAACAACTGACGCTGGCTCAGCAGAACCGGGATGCCGAAGTCCGGTTGCGTGCGGCATGCAATGAGCGAGTGGAGGCGGAACGGCTGGCGCTCGCGGCAAGCGAAGCGCGCATCGCCGCCGAGCAACAAGCTGCGGAAGCGGCGCGGCAACGCGAGATTGCGGAACTGTCGGCGCAGCAGATCGCCGACGAAATGATCGACATGCAGGAACAGGCCATTGCCGCACTGCATGAAAGCGAAGAGATCGAGCGCAGCCTGAGCAGCCAAGTGCGCGAGGAATTGGTCGGCACCAAATCGCAACTTGAAACCGGAAAGCTTCTGCAAAGGCTGAACCGGACCCATCGCATCAACCGCCTGTCGCAAGCCGGACTGGTTGCTTCGCTGTTGCTGAGCGCGGGGTTGTGGATTGCCGGGCAGGGCTCCAATGCCGGAACGGAGCAAGCGGCGGGCAACAACGGCATTGTGGTTGCGCAATTCGCGCCAGCGTCGCCCGCCGGCGAAAAAGCCGCACTGGATAACCTGAAGCTTTCCGCCGATCTGGGCGGGCCGTCTGCGCAACAGGCGCAACCGATGGAAAGGGAGTTTTGACGCGAATGGGGCAGAAGTAAAAACGGGGGCTTATCGCCCCCGTTTTGTTTTATCGCAACCCTGCCGTCAGAACTTGACGACGCGCGTCACGCCATCGCTTTCAATGACGCGAACCTTGTCGCCGGCCTTGATCTCCTCGGCTTCGTTCTTGTTGGCGGCCTGCACGACCGAGATATAACTGTTGTCCTCAAGCTTGATGGCCATCTCGATGCCGTCTTCGCGGGTATAGCCTTCTTCCGCCGCGGCACCGACCATGCCGCCAACCACGGCGCCTAGAACGGAGGCGACCTGCCCGGTCTTGCCCTGCGATGCACCGCTACCGGCGATGCCGCCGACAACGGTACCAGCCGTTGCGCCGATCTGGCTTTGGGTTCCTTCGATGCGCACCTTGCGCACGCTCTCGACTGTCCCCACTTTGAAGTGCTGTACCTGGCGGACCTGGTCGCGGGTATAGACGTCGCCGCCTTTATCGCTGGCGCAGGCCGCCAGAATGAACGGTGCCGACAATAGAAGAATGAATATCTTGCTCATGATGTCGTTCCTTATGAAGTTGATGCCGCGGGTGAGTCATTTGCTGCTCACTCTTCGACCTTCAAATCCGGAACGGGTTCACCCGGCCTCCATTGCTTGAGCAGCAAGGCATTGCTGACCACCGAGACCGAACTCATCGCCATGGCGCCGCCCGCGATCATCGGGTTGAGCAGGCCGAGGCCTGCCAGCGGAATGCCCAGCACGTTGTAGGCAAAGGCGAAGAACAGGTTCTGGCGGATCTTGCTCAGGGTAACGTGCGACAGGTCGATGGCATCCGCCACGCTGTTGAGGTCGTTGCGCATCAGTGTGATGTCGGCCGCCTCGATGGCGATGTCGCTGCCGCTCTTCATGGCGAAGCTCACGTCGGCGGCCGCCAGCGCGGGCGCGTCGTTGATGCCGTCGCCGACCATGCCGACCCGAGTGGTCTCGTTCCTGAGCGAACCGACATAGCGTGCCTTGTCCTGCGGCGACACTTCGGCGATGAATTCATCGATACCCGCCTGATCGGCGATGGCTTGTGCGGTAATCTGGTTGTCGCCGCTCAACATCACCACGCGCATTCCCATGTCGCGCAAGCGCGCCACCGCCGCGCGGCTGCTGGGCCGCATCCTGTCGGCAAACGCGAGGTAGCCGAGCAGCACCTGTCCGCGCGCGACCGCCACCACCGTCTTGCCTTGCTTTTGCAAGGTCTGTATCGACGGTTCGTCCAGCGCAACGCCTTGCCTGGCGATGTAGGCGGGAGAACCGAGCAGGTAGGTAACGCCGTCCAGATTGCCGCGCAAACCGCTGCCCGGCGCTTCGTCGAAATCGGTGACCGGCAGCGGCATCGTCGCCTGTGCCTGCGTGTGCGCCATGATGGCGACGGAGAGCGGGTGGGTGGAATGCTGCGCCAGGCTGGCCGCGATGCGCAGCAGTTCGCCGACGCCGCTGGCCGCACTCGGACGCAGGTCGGTCAGGGCGGGTTTGCCTTCGGTCAGCGTGCCGGTCTTGTCCAGCACCAGCACGGAAAGTTTGTGCGCCCCTTCCAGTGCTGCGGCATCCTTGACCAATATGCCTTCGCGCGCGGCCAGGCCGCTGGCGACGACCACGGTAATCGGTGTCGCCAGGCCCAGGGCGCAGGGGCAGGCGATCACCAGCACCGACACTGCCGTGATGAGGGCATAAGAGAAATCCTTCTCGACTTGCAGCCAGACCAAAAAGGTGATGACGGCGAGCACTAGCACGATGGGCACAAAGATGCCGGAAATCTTGTCGGCCAGGCGCTGGATCGGCGCTTTCGAACCCTGCGCCTGTTCCACCATGCGCACCACCGCAGCCAGTTGCGTATGGCTGCCGACGGCGGTGGCGCGGCACTTGATCATGCCCTGCTGGTTGAGCGTGGCGGCATAGACCTTGTCTTCAGCCTGCCTCGCCTGCGGCATGCTTTCGCCGGTGAGCATGCTTTCGTCCAGCGTGGACGTTCCCTCCAGCACCACGCCATCCACCGGCACGTGTTCGCCGGGGCGCACGATAAAAATGTCGTCCGGACGCAGTTGGCCGACCGAGACATCCAGCACCTGGCCGTCGCGCTCCACATGCGCGATTTTCGGCTGCAACTGGATCAGCTTTTCGATGGCGCTCGATGCCTTGGCCTTGGCGCCCATTTCCAGCAATTTGCCCATCAGCACCAGTGTGATCAGCACCGCGCTGGATTCGAAATATACCGGCTGGTGGATATCGAACATCACGATGGCCACGCTCAGGAAATAGGCGGCGCTGGTGCCCAAAGCCACCAGCAGATCCATGTTGCCGCTGCCGTGCTTGACGCTGGCCCAGGCGCCGCGATAGAAACGCGCGCCGATCCAGAATTGCACCGGGGTTGCCAGCGCCCATTGCATCCAGGTCGGGATCATGAGGTGCACCTCGAACAGCATGAGCAGCATTTCCAGCAGCATCGGCGTGATAAGGCCCACTGCGATGAAGAAGCGCAGTTTCTCGTGCTCGTAGGCCTTGACGCGATCCGCCTTTTCGGCGGCAAAGTCGCGCGTCACATGCGCATCGAAGCCGGTATCGCGCACGGCCTTGATCAGCGCGTCCACATTGATGCGCGCGGGGTCGAAGCTCACGCTGGCCTTCTCCGTCGCCAGGTTCACCACGGCGGTAACGTCAGGTAGTTGATTCAACGCCTTTTCCAGGCGGCCGGAACAGGAGGCACAACGCATGCCGACGATCTGGAGGTCGGCGTGATTTTCTGCTAGGGACATGGGGAAGTAACTCGGTGGAATGAATAGGCCAAAAGATACGCCCGAGCGGGATTCTTGTCCATCTTGACCTTGAGCTAAACGGGGTTTCCTGTTTCAATCCATGCCCATCGGAAAACGGGGGC
Source organism: Nitrosomonadales bacterium (assembly GCA_016235045.1). Lineage (GTDB taxonomy): Bacteria > Pseudomonadota > Gammaproteobacteria > Burkholderiales > Gallionellaceae > Sideroxyarcus. The sequence continues at coordinate 39,773 of JACRME010000021.1, read as the reverse complement.
AAGCATGGGGCAGGCAAGCATTGGCATCATCGGCGGCAGCGGCGTATACGACATCGCCGGACTGGAGAACAAGCGCTGGGAAAAGGTCGAATCTTCTTTTGGCGAGCCGTCGGACGAACTGCTGTTCGGCGAACTCAACGGCGTGAAGCTGGCGTTCTTGCCGCGTCACGGCAGAGGGCACAAGATACCGCCGTCCGAGATCAACTTCCGCGCCAACATCGATGTGCTAAAACGGGTAGGGGTGAGCGATGTCATCTCGGTTAGCGCCGTCGGTTCCCTGCGCGAACACCTGACGCCCGGCACCTTCGTCATCGTCGACCAATTCATCGACCGCACCTTCGCCAGAAACAAATCCTTCTTCGGCACCGGCCTCGTGGCGCATGTCTCGATGGCGCACCCGGTGTGCAAGCGCCTCGGCGACCATATCGAAAAAGCGGCGAAAGAAGCGAACATCAACGCCCTGCGCGGCGGCACCTACCTGGTCATGGAAGGCCCGCAGTTCAGCAGCCTCGCCGAATCCGAGCTGTACCGCAGTTGGGGCTGCGACGTGATCGGCATGACCAACATGCCCGAAGCCAAACTCGCCCGCGAAGCCGAACTCTGCTACGCCACCGTCGCCATGGTCACCGACTACGACTGCTGGCATCCCGACCACGACGACGTGACCGTGGAGCAGATCATCAAGGTGCTGCTGGCGAATGCAGACAAGGCCAAGACGCTGGTGAAACACCTCGTGCCGCATGTCGGTCACGATGCCAAGGCCTGCGACTGCGGCTGCCGCACGGCGCTGCAATATGCGCTCATCACGGCGCCGGAAGCGCGCGATGAGACGATGAAGAAGAAGCTGCATGCGATAGCGGGGCGGGTGATTTAACGATTCACCCCCATCCTGGCCTTCCCCCTGTGAGGGGGAAGGAACGTTCCCTCCCCCATGCAGGGGGAGGGCCAGGGTGGGGGTAGAAACTGAAGGGTATCGAATGACCGAACAACAATTACGCACATCCCTACTGCAAACCTCCCGCCGCATGCTCGAACTCGGCCTCAACCGCGGCACGGCAGGCAACGCCTCGGTGCGCTGCGGCAGCGACATCCTCATCACCCCCTCAGCGTTGCCGGTCGCCGAGATGACCGAGCAGGACCTGGTGCTGATCGCCAAGGACGGCAAAGTGCTGCAAGGCCGCAAGCCGTCCAGCGAGTGGCGTTTCCACTGCGATATTTTCAATGCCCGCCCCGAGATCGGCGCGGTGCTGCACATGCATTCCACCTTCGCCACCACCATCGCCTGCCTGGGCAAGGACGTGCCTGCCGTTCACTACCACATCGCCATCGCGGGCGGCGACACCATACGCTGCACGCCTTACACCCTCTTTGGCGAACAGAACCTCTCCGACCTCGCGCTGGAAGCCTTGCGCGACCGTAAAGCCTGCCTGCTCGGCTACCACGGCATGATCGCATTGGGCAAAGACCTCAACGATGCGCTGTCCGTCGCGCAGGAAGTCGAGTACCTGTGTGAAATTTATTGGCGCACCTTGTCGGTGGGGGAACCGAAGATACTCACCGCACAGCAGATGCATGAAGTGAAAGCGAAGTTCGTGGAATACAAGAAGAAAAACTGAAACCAAACCCTTATCCGCAGATTACGCAGATTGCACAGATTAAAAACGTTTCGAATCTGCGTGAATCTGCGTAATCTGCGGAAGAATAGTTTTTGAATCTCATCAAGGAAACCACCATGACCATCAAATCCCGAGTCCGCACCGTCCCACATTACCCCAAACAAGGCATCATGTTCCGTGACATCACCACGGTGCTGAAGGACCCCGTCGGCCTGCGCGCCACCATCGATGAACTGGTGCGCCGCTACAAGGACGTGAAGATCGACAAAATCGCCGGTATCGAATCGCGCGGCTTCATCATCGGCACGCCGCTTGCCTATGCGCTCGGCGTCGGTTTCGTCCCCATCCGCAAAAAAGGCAAACTTCCCGCCGAAACCATTGGTCACGACTACGCGCTCGAATACGGCACCGACCGTATCGAAATCCACACAGACGCCATCTCCAAGGGCGAGAAGGTGCTGCTGGTGGACGACCTCATCGCCACCGGCGGTACGGCAGAAGCCGCCGTTATCCTCATCGAGAAGATGGGCGGAAAGATCGTCGAATGCTGCTTCATGATCGACCTGCCGGACATCGGTGGACGGGCAAGGCTGGAGAAGCGCGGGCACAAGGTGTTTTCTTTGTGCGAGTTTGAGGGGGATTAGCGCTTTCAGAACTCCTGTTTCCAGCCTATGTGATGTCAAATATATTTGACATCACGGGTGCGCCATGAGTAGCATCATTCCCATGCAACTGAATCTCAAAACCGCAGGGCTTCAAATCAAGCAATCCCGGCTCAGGGCGGGCATCAGTCAGGCTGAGTTGGCGAGTCTGGCCGGTGTTTCGCGGGCAACGATCAATGGACTGGAGAATGGCTCGATCAACGAAATCGGTGTGAATCGCCTGAATCGCATCGTCGCGGTGTGTCAGGGCTTGGTCAGTGTGCGCGAAGTGACTTCGCCGTCCATTAGAAAATCTGCCGCCCTTGAATTGTCATTCCCTTACGACTGGAGCAACTCCGCCATGCCCGATGCGCTACTGATCGACAAGGTGGTGGAGCGCGGCTTGTTTGAGGATATGGTCAAGGTTGCTGCCCGTTTTGGTACAACGCCACTACGCCGGTCCATCGATAAATTCTCCGCAAAGAATCGTACCGCCGCTCCCACCCTGAACAGAATGCTGGGCAACATCGAAAAGGCCTTACATGCTCAAGCTTGATTGCATGCCGGAGCGCACCCGGCGCGTATTCCAGGAGCTTGCGCAAGAGCCTTTGATGAAGGGGTTTGTACTGATTGGCGGTACGGCGCTCTCCATTCAGATCGGCCACCGTTTGAGCGAAGACCTGGATTTTTGGCTACCCGCCATCTCCATGTCCAAAGACCGGGTGGATTCCATCTTGTTCAACTTGGGCCAGCATGGTCTTGCCCACGAATTCGCCACCCCCGCTTGGAAAATTTCGCAAGCGCGCATCAACGGGATCGACCTGCTATCGCAAAGCCGCGACCACATCATCGATGGCGTAAAGGTCACCTTCTTCGCGCGCGACGATGTTCCCTATCGCCACTTTGCGCAAATGAAAAGACTCAAAAGCAAAACCCTGTTCAGTATTGCCGACGAAGAGGCGCTGTTCAACATGAAGTCATGGCTCATCTCGCAAAGAGTCAGGTCGCGCGACCTGTACGACTTGATGATGCTGATGCAACGCGGCAAAACGATACAAGACATCCTCGAAGCCGGTGCGCAAGCAGACCCGTCCTTCCAGCGCGAATACGCGAAAGAAGTGCTGGTTGGCAATGTGCCGCTCGATGCGGATGATGAAGGGTTTGAGTCCATCGGGGTTGAAGTCACACTGGCCGAATTGCGCGAATTTTTTCTTGAGGCAGTGAACGAGTTCGAAGTGAACCTCGCAAGCGCAATCAGCAAAGCTATACTGCCGGAGAAATGATGGGGAATTGGGCTGCCATGTCCTCGAATGCTGTTCATGATCGACCTGCCGGATATAGGCGGGCGGGCGCGGCTGGAGAAGCGCGGACACAAGGTGTTTGCGTTGTGCGAGTTTGAGGGGGATTAGATTCAGTACCTGGACGCAGCATCAATACAAGTCGAGAAATATTCATGGAAACAATTTTAGCGATCAATGCTCACCTGAAATATGTCGAATACATGTTGCATGTGTTCGATACTTATCCAGATGAAACGACGCTGAAAGCAATACGTGAGGATTTTCAAAAACGATTTTCAGCTCAACACACCTTGTTGAATCAGAATTTCGGAATCTACAGGCTTTTGCCGATAATCCTTATGAAAGAAGAATTCAAAAAGGATAAAAAAGAATTGGTGGGAGTAACTGAGCAAGTAAAGGTCATACGGGATTCTATTGCTCACAACAGCTTTTCAATCGACGAAAACGGCTATCACTTTGAAAATGACAAGAAGAGCATCTTCATGACTTACGACGAATTCACTCAGTTCCTGCACGAGGTTGAAAATGAGTTCTACAGAGAAAGAATTAAGGTAACTAAATGAAAATCGAAACCCTGCGCTGGTTCAACAACCGTCTGGAAATGATAGACCAGCGCATCCTGCCTGCTGCGTTTGAATATCTGAGCTATTACACAGCGCATTCCGTAGCTGAGGGCATCCGCAGCATGGTGGTGCGCGGTGCGCCGGCCATTGGTGTGGCGGCAGCTTATGGGGTGGCGCTGGAGGCGCTGCGGTTGTCTCAACTCCTTCCCCCGGGCAGGGGGAAGGTTGGGATGGGGGTGGACTCCGTGAACGATTCTACCCCCACCCTAACCCTCCCCCTGCAAGGGGGAGGGAATGGTTCGGTGGATTTCAATGCGGGTATGGAAACAGGCTTCACCGTGCTGGCAGCCAGCCGCCCGACGGCGGTGAACCTGTTCTGGGCGTTGCAGCGCATGCGCAAGGTTTGGGAAAGCGTCGCTACGCAAACGCCGCAACAGGTCGCACAGCGTTTACTGGCCGAGGCGCACGAGATTCTGGCCGAGGACATCCGCATCAATAAGGCCATGGGCGCGCACGGCGCGGCCTTGCTGAAAGACGGCGCGCGGGTGTTGACGCATTGCAATGCGGGCGCGCTGGCGACGGCGGGCTGGGGCACGGCGCTGGGGGTGTTCCGTTCGGCGGTGGAGGCGGGCAAGAAGATTTCGGTGATCGCCGACGAGACAAGGCCTTTCCTGCAAGGTGCGCGGCTGACGGCGTGGGAGATGGTGCAGGAGAGCATCCCGGTGACGCTGATCACCGACAACATGGCCGGTCACCTGATGGCGCACGGCGAGATCGATGCGGTGGTGGTGGGTACGGATCGCGTGGCGGCCAACGGCGATGTGGCGAACAAGATCGGTACTTATATGGTGGCGGTGCTGGCGAAGCGGCACAACATCCCGTTCTATGTGGCGTGTCCGCTGTCGACCATCGACTTGAACATCGCCTCGGGCAAGGACATCCCCATCGAGGAACGTTCGGTGGAGGAGGTGAAGGGTTTCCGCGACTATCACTGGGCGGCGGAGGGGGTGAAGATACGCAATCCGGCCTTTGATGTGACGCCGGCGGAGTTGGTGACGGGGTTGATTACCGAAAAGGGTGTGGTGTTGCAGCCGGATGTGCAAGGCATCCGGACGTTGATGCGGCAGTAGTCGGACAGGGTATCCCCCACCCTCAGTCCCTCCCCCGGCGGGATAACCAGCGACTAGCCCGCTTGCGGGCTTAGTCGAATGGCTAGTAGTTCCACCAGAGGGATGCCGAGCCCTTCTCCCAATGGGGGAAGGGTTGGGAAGGGGGCTCTTTTCGAGATGGCCTTAAATACCTGTTTCCATTGGTCTGACGTTTTGGTACAATCCGCGCCGTTTTCAGATGGGCTTCAGGCCCGTTTTTTATTTGTGGGTACGGATATGGATGTGGCGAAGCTGGTAGAGACGACGCTGGCCGGGATGGGTTACGAACTGGTCGATCTGGAGTTGTCCGGCCGCGGGCTGATGCGCGTGTTCATGGACAAGCCGGATGGCATCGCGGTGGAAGACTGCGAGCGGGTGAGCAATCAGTTGGTGCGCCTGTTCACGGTGGAAGGTGTTGATTATGAACGCCTTGAGGTGTCCTCGCCGGGGCTGGATCGGGTGGTCAAGAAAGAAGCCGATTTCGTGCGTTTTGCCGGGCAAAAGGCGCAGATCAAGGTGCGCGTGCCCATGAACGGTCGCAAAAACTTCGTCGGCATCATCGGCGAGTTGAAGGATGGGGTTTTACAGTTGGATGTGGATGGCAGCAATGTAGCAATTGAGCTGTCGAATATGGATAAGGCGCGTTTGGTGCCTGTGTTCTAGTCGCTGGAGAAAGTTATGAGTCGTGAAGTTCTGTTGTTGGTGGATGCCCTGGCACGTGAGAAGAACGTGGACAAGGAGATCGTGTTCGGTGCGCTGGAATCGGCCCTGGCCTCGGCGACCAAGAAGCGTTTCGTGGAAGAAGAAGCGGATGTGCGCGTGAGCATCGACCGCCAGTCCGGCGAATACGAGTCTTTCCGCCGCTGGCAGGTGATGGACGACGAGACCTTCGAAACACCCGAACTGCACATCAAGCTGGAAGAGGCGCAGAAGCGCGATCCGCATATCCAGTTGGAAGAGTTCATCGAAGAGCCGCTGGAGAACATCGATTTCGGCCGCATCGGCGCGCAAGCCGCCAAGCAGGTCATCTTCCAGAAGATCCGCGATGCCGAGCGCGAACAGATCCTGGCCGACTTCATGGAGCGCAACGAGCACCTGGTGTCCGGTACGATCAAGCGCATCGAACGCGGCAACGCCATCATCGAATTCGGCAAGATCGAAGCCTTGCTGCCGCGCGACCAGATGATCCCGAAAGAGAACCTGCGCGTCGGCGACCGCGTGCGGGCTTATCTGCTGCGCGTGGACCGCACCGTGCGCGGCCCGCAGATCGTCCTGTCGCGCATCACTACCGAGTTCCTGAAGAAGCTGTTCGAACTGGAAGTTCCGGAAATCGAAGAAGGCATCCTGGACATCGTCAGCGCCGCGCGCGACCCCGGTTCGCGCGCCAAGATCGCGGTGCGCAGCCACGACCAGCGTCTCGACCCGATCGGCACCTGCGTGGGCATGCGCGGTTCGCGCGTACAGGCGGTGACCAACGAACTGGCGGGCGAACGCGTGGATATCATTTTGTGGGCGGACGAACCGGCCACCTACGTGATCAACGCCTTGGCGCCGGCCGAAGTGACCAGCATCGTGGTGGATGAAGACAAGCACAGCATGGATGTGGTGGTCGAGGAAGAGAATCTGGCGCAGGCTATCGGACGCGGCGGTCAAAACGTGCGTATGACGGTGGAGCAATCCGCCGAGAAGAACGAGCAGGAGTTCTCGGTGATCCGCGATTTGTTCGTGGCCAAGCTGGATGTGGACGAGGAAGTCGCAGATATTCTGGTGCAGGAAGGTTTCAACACGCTGGAAGAAGTGGCCTATGTGCCGCTGGAGGAGATGCAGGCGATCGAGGCGTTCGACGAGGCAACCGTGAACGAGTTGCGCAGCCGTGCGCGCAACGCCTTGCTGACGGCGGCCATTGCCAACGAAGAGCAGGTCGAACACAACATCGAAGACCTGCTGAAGATCGAAGGCATGGACGAGGAAACGGCACGCACCCTGGCGGGCAAGGGTGTCGGCACGCAGGAGCAGTTGGCCGACCTGGATGGCGATGAGTTGGTGGAAATGACCGGCATGGACGCCGAGCGCGCCAACCAGTTGATCATGACGGCGCGCGCGCCCTGGTTCGTTTGAGCCGAAGCGCAGGAAACACAGGTTTATCCGTAGTCTGGTATTGGTTTAAGGGGTGGCAATGGGAAAAATGAACGTCGCGCAATTTGCGGGTGAGCTGGGGCTGCCGGTAGAGCTGCTGTTGGAGCAGTTGAAATCGGCCGGGGTCAGCAAGCAGAAAGATACCGACTCCATTTCGGAACAGGATAAGTCGCAACTGCTGGAACACTTGCGCGGAGCGCACGGTGCGGGCAAGAACAAGATCACATTGACGCGCCGCGAGACGACCGCGATCAAGAAGGCGGACAGCACGGGCAAGGCGCGCACCATCCAGGTGGAAGTGCGCAAGAAACGCACCGTCGCGCCCGCTGCCGAGCAGGTTGCCGAAGCCCCCGCGCCTGTAGCGGAAGAGGCCAAGCCGAAAAAACCCAAGAAAGTGCTGGACGAGCAGGAACAGAAAGCGCGCGACGAAGAAGCGCGACTGCAAGCCGAGTTGGCAGCCCGCCAGGCGGCGGAAGTGCAAGCCAAGCAGGAGCGCAGCAAGCGCAAGGTTGCCGCAGAGCCTGCGCCCGCGCCTGCACCGGAACCCGCGGTTGAGGCGAAGGCAGCGGTTGCCGCACCCGTAGCCGCTGCCGCCGTGCCCGCATCCGAAGGCACTTTGCATAAGCCGACGCTCAAGCCGGGCGACAAAGTGGCGCGTCCCGCCAAGAAGACCGAGAAGCCCGCAGCCAAGGATAGTCCGTGGGACGAGGCCGGACACAAGAAGCGTCCGCCTTCGCGCAGCACCGATACCCGTGCCGGATTGGGCGGGCGTACCGGCGGCAGTGCGATTCGCGCGCCGCGTCACGAGAAACACAGCAAGCCGGAAGCGGCACACGCATTCTCGCTGCCGACCGAGCCTATCGTGCAGGAAGTGATGGTTCCGGAAACCATCACCGTGGCCGAACTGGCGCAGAAGATGTCGATCAAGGCGGCCGAGATCATCAAGACGCTGATGAAGATGGGCTCCATGGTCACCATCAACCAGGTGCTGGATCAGGAAACCGCGATGATTCTGGTCGAGGAACTGGGTCACAAGGCAGTGCCGGCCAAGCCGGACGATCCCGATGCCTTCCTGATGGAGTCGGTCGATCACGGCGACGTGGTGCTGGAGTCGCGCGCGCCGGTGGTGACGGTCATGGGTCACGTCGACCACGGCAAGACCTCTCTGCTGGACTACATCCGCCGCACCCGCGTGGCTTCCGGCGAAGCCGGCGGCATCACCCAGCATATCGGCGCCTACCACGTGGATACGCCGCGCGGCATGATCACTTTCCTCGACACCCCGGGTCACGAAGCGTTTACCGCGATGCGCGCGCGCGGCGCGAAAGCAACCGACATCGTCATCCTGGTGGTGGCGGCGGACGACGGCGTGATGCCGCAGACCAAGGAAGCGATCCACCACGCCAAGGCGGCTGAAGTGCCTATCGTGGTGGCAGTCACCAAGATCGACAAACCCGAAGCCAACTCCGAGCGCGTGCGCCAGGAGCTGGTGGCCGAAGGCGTGGTGCCGGAAGACTGGGGCGGCGATGCGATGTTCGTCGAAGTGTCCGCCAAGACCGGGCAGGGCATCGACACGTTGCTGGAAGGCATCCTGTTGCAGGCCGAAGTGCTGGAACTGAAAGCACCGAAGAACGCCAGCGCCAAAGGCGTGGTGGTGGAAGCGCGCCTGGACAAGGGCAAGGGCGCCGTGGCGACCCTGCTGGTGCAGTCCGGTACCTTGAAACGCGGCGACGCGATCCTGGTCGGTTCCGTGTCGGGCCGCGTGCGCGCGATGCTGGACGAGAACGGCAAGGTGGTGAACGAAGCGGGGCCTTCGATTCCGGTCGAGATACAGGGCTTGTCCGAAGTGCCCACCGCCGGTGCGGATTTCCTCGTACTGGCCGACGATGTCGCTGATCGTGAAGGCCGACGTACAGGGTTCGCTCGAAGCGATCGCGGGATCGCTGGAGAAGCTTTCCACGCCCGAGGTCAAGGTCAGCCTGATCCACAGCGGTGTGGGCGGCATCACCGAGTCCGACGTCAACCTGGCGCTGGCTTCCAAAGCGATCATCATCGGCTTCAATTCGCGTGCCGATGCGGCAGCGCGCCGCCTGGCCGAGTCGTCCGGTGTGGACATCCGCTACTACAACATCATTTACGCGATGGTGGACGAGATCAAGGCTGCGTTGTCCGGCATGCTGGCGCCCGAGAAGAAGGAAAGCATCATCGGCATGGTCGAAATCCGCCAGGTGTTCCACATCTCCAAGGTCGGCACGGTCGCCGGTTGCTACGTCACCGAGGGCATGATCAAGCGTTCTTCCAGCGTGCGCGTGTTGCGCAACAACGTGGTGATCCATACCGGCGAACTGGATTCGCTGAAACGCTTCAAGGATGACGCGAAGGAAGTCAAGTCCAACTTCGAGTGCGGCCTCTCGCTGAAGGGTTACAACGATCTGGAAGTCGGCGACCAACTGGAAGTGTTCGAGATCGTCGAAGTGGCACGGGCGCTGTAGGAATGGCAAAGGATTTTGCGCGCACAGATCGCATCGCCGAACAAATCCAGCGCGAATTGGCCCAGCTGATTCGCCTGGAGGTGAAGGATCCGCGCGTGAAAAAAGTCACGCTGACCGGGGTGGAAGTGACCAACGACCACGCCCATGCCAAGGTGTTCTACACCTCGCTCGACGGCGACAGCCCGGAGTTGCTGCAAGGACTGGAGCGCGCCGCCGGCTTCCTGCGCAGCCAGTTGGCGCATGCCATGAAGCTGCGCATCACCCCCCAGTTGCATTTCGTGTATGACGCCTCCGTCGAGCGCGGAGCGCATCTTTCGCAGTTGATCGATCAGGCTGTTGCCAGCGACAAGCATTAAAGACAAAACCGTTTATCCGCAGATTACGTAGATTTTGAGTCGATTGTTCAACAATATACGCATCCTTCGACTCGGAATTTCAATATGAATTTGGCTTTTTCTAATCTGTTTAATCTGTGTAATCTGCGGACACAGGCTTTTACCCGCTTGGAAGCATAGCCCATGTCCCGCATCAAACGCCCGCTCGACGGCGTGCTGCTGTTCGACAAGCCGCTGGAACTCAGCTCCAATACCGCCCTGCAAAAAGTCCGCCGTCTGTACCATGCCGAGAAGGCCGGCCACACCGGCACGCTCGATCCGCTGGCCACCGGCCTGTTGCCGGTCTGTTTCGGCGAGGCCACCAAATTCACCACTGCCTTGCTGGATGCCGACAAGGGTTATCGCGCGACGATACGCCTGGGGCAGCGCACGAACACGGGCGATGCCGAAGGCGAAATCATCGAAACGCGGCCGGTCGCGGTGAACGAGGCATTGGTATTGGCGGCGTTGGCGAAGTTCATGGGCGAGACGCAACAGCTTCCGCCCATGCACAGCGCCATCAAGCATCAGGGCAAGCCGTTGTACGAGTACATCCGCAAGGGCGAGACGGTGGAGCGCGAATTGCGCAACGTGGTCATCCGCGAGTTGAAGCTGGAACGGTTGCAGGGCGACGAGCTGGAATTCAGCGTGCTGTGCAGCAAAGGCACTTATGTCCGTACGCTGGCTGAGGATATCGGCGAGGTGCTGGGATGCGGCGGGCATCTGATCGCCCTGCGTCGCACGCGCATCGGCGAATTCGGGCTGGCCGCGGCCTATACGCTGCAGCAACTTGAATCCATGGGCGAAGAGCAGCGCGATACCTGCCTGATGCCGCTGGATCGCCTGGTGCAGGAGCTTCCCCGCCTGGAATTGGACGCTGTGCAGGCCAATCGTCTGGCCCAGGGGCAAAAACTGGGTCTGAACGACGGATATCCGGACGGAAAGCGACGTTTGTACGCCGAAGGGAGCTTTATTGGGCTGGGCGAGCTGGCGGGCGGGCGGCTGGTGCCGAGCAGACTGCTGTCCAGCGTGGCGAAAGCCGCCGCAGGGGCTAATTCAGCTTGAGCGAACCCCCTAATAAAGGGTAGAATGCCGCACTTTTTTATTGGAGAGAGAAGTCAATGTCTATTACCGCCGCACAAAAATCGCAGATCGTGACTGACTATCAGCGCGCCAAGGGCGATACCGGCTCCCCGGAAGTACAAGTAGCCCTGATGACGGCCCGTATCAACTACCTGACCGATCATTTCAAGGAGCACAACAAGGATCACCACTCGCGTCGCGGTCTGTTGCGTCTGGTAAGCCGCCGCCGCAAGCTGCTGGACTACCTGAAGAGCAAGAACGAAGGCGGTTACAAGGAACTGATCAAGCGTCTGGATCTGCGCAAGTAACAACGGATTAAGTAGCGGGTCGCGAATGCGGCCCGCTTCGTTTTGGATGTCGAAGCAACACGCTGGCAACTCGGTCACGCATACACATTGGAGAGAGCTATCTTGAGTCACTATAAAAAAACCCTGAGCTACGGCAAACATCAATTGACCCTGGAAACCGGCGAAATCGCGCGCCAATCCAGCGGTGCAGTCATCGTCAGTCTGGACGACACCGTGGTGCTGGTCACTGTGGTGGGCCGCAAGGATGCCAAACCCGACCAGGATTTCTTCCCACTGACCGTGGATTACCAGGAGCGCACCTACGCCGCGGGCAAGATTCCCGGCAGCTTCTTCAAGCGTGAAGGCCGCCCCAGCGAAAAAGAGATATTGACCTCGCGTCTGATCGACCGTCCGCTGCGCCCGCTGTTCCCCGAGAGTTTCTACAACGAAGTGCAGATCGTGGCGACCGTGATGTCTTCCGATCCGCAAATCGATTCCGACATTCCGTCCATGATCGGTGCATCCGCCGCGCTGGCGATCTCCGGCATCCCGTTCGACGGCCCCATCGGTGCAGCACGCGTGGGCTACCTGAACGGCCAGTATGTGCTGAACCCGACCAAGGACGAACTGGTCGAGTCGCAGATGGACCTGGTGGTCGCCGGTACTTCCAAGGCGGTATTGATGGTGGAATCCGAAGCGCAACAACTGTCCGAAGAAATCATGCTGGGCGCGGTTGTATACGGCCACGAGCAGATGCAGACCGTGATCAACGCGATCATCGAAATGGCGAATGAAGTCGGCCAGGACGACTGGGACTGGACCCCGGCCGCGAAGAACGAGGCGCTGATCGCCAAGATCAATGCGCTGGCCGAAAGCGACCTGAAGGCTGCTTACGCTGTGCGTGAAAAACAGGCCCGTACCCATCAAGTCGAGGCGATCCGTGCCAAGGTGTCTGAAGCATTAGCCACGCCGGAATTCGAGAACGTATCCAAGAACGAGATCGGCGAACTGTTCAGCGCACTGGAAGCCAAGATCGTGCGCGGCCAGATCCTGAGCGGCGAGCCGCGCATCGACGGTCGCGACACCCGCACCGTGCGCCCGATCACCATCCGTACCGGCGTGCTGCCGCGTACCCACGGTTCGGTGCTGTTCACCCGCGGCGAAACGCAAGCCATCGTGGTGGCGACACTGGGTTCCATGCGCGACGCGCAGACCATCGACGCATTGCAGGGCGAGTACTCCGACCGCTTCATGCTGCACTACAACTTCCCCCCGTACGCCACCGGCGAGACCGGCCGCGTCGGTACGCCCAAGCGCCGCGAGATCGGCCACGGCCGTCTGGCCAAGCGCGCACTGGTAGCCGTGCTGCCGAGCGAAGAAGAGTGCGGCTACGCCATCCGCGTGGTGTCCGAGATCACCGAGTCCAACGGTTCCAGCTCCATGGCTTCCGTGTGCGGCGGCTGCCTGTCGCTGATGGATGCGGGCGTGCCGCTGAAGACCCACGTTGCAGGTATCGCCATGGGCCTGATCAAGGACGGCGGCCGTTTCGCCGTGCTGACCGACATCCTGGGCGACGAAGATCACCTCGGTGACATGGACTTCAAGGTAGCCGGTTCCGAAACGGGCATCACCGCGCTGCAGATGGACATCAAGATCAACGGCATCACCAAGGAGATCATGCAGGTCGCGTTGAGCCAGGCCAAGGAAGGCCGTCTGCACATCCTCGGCATCATGAAGCAGGCGATGCCGTCCGTGCGTCCGGAAGTCTCCGACTTCGCGCCGCGCATGATCAAGATGAAGATCAATCCGGACAAGATCCGCGACGTGATCGGCAAGGGCGGTGCGGTGATTCGTGCACTGACCGAAGAGACCGGCACCACCATCGACATCGACGACGAAGGCAACATCACCATCGCCTGCGTGAGCGGCGAAGCGGGCGAACTGGCCAAGAAGCGCATCCAGGACATCGTGGCCGAAGTCGAAGTGGGCAAGGTCTACGAAGGACCGGTGGTCAAGTTGCTGGATTTCGGCGCGCTGATCAACATCCTGCCGGGCAAGGACGGTCTGCTGCATATCTCGCAAATCTCGCACGAGCGTATCGCCAATGTGGCCGACCACCTGAAGGAAGGCCAGATCGTCAAGGTCAAGGTGCTGGAAGTGGACGACAAGGGCCGCATGCGACTGAGCATGAAGGCATTGCAGCCGCATCCGGAAGCAACGCCGGCCGCCGAATAATTCGATATCGGAAGTCATTCAAGCCCCGCACTGCGGGGCTTTTTATTTGAATTTCGTTAAACTGTTGCGTCGTTGCTTGTGGGGATGGATCGGGTGCGAGTGGGTATTCCGGCGCCAACTTCAACCGGTGTTTCCATTGCCGGGATTGTAAGAATTTGTATCAATGTCCCCGATTCGATATTTTTGATATAGGGTAGCGTCCGTGCATAACCGATCTCCACTACACCTTGCTTGATAACGTGATTCGAAATCGATTATATCTGCTGCTGTTGATCTTCCCGGCGATGCTAATGACGTTGCCGGCGTCGGCCGATTTCGATCCGCTTTCGGTGATGGAGGATGCCGGGCCGGGCGAATTTCCCCAGACGGCGAATGCGAGCCGTTGCGACAGGGAGAAGATCGGGAAACCGCTGACCCTGGCCGACGTGGTCGACCTGAGCTTGTGCAACAATCCGCAGACGCGCTCGCTGTGGGCCAGCGCAAGAGCCCAGGCCGCGAACGTCGGCGTCGGCATGGCGGCCTATTTGCCGACCCTGTCGGCGCAAGCCGGCGCGGCGCGCAACCGGTCCGACGCTACCGGCAGCACGATCAACTACACCAGCCGCAGCGCCGGCCTGAGCGCGAGTTACCTCTTGTTCGATTTCGGCGGGCGTTCCGCCACGCTGGAAAATGCCAAACAACTGCTGGTTGCAGCGAATGCGACGCGCGATGCGACGCTGCAAGCCAACTTCCTGACTGCCGTGCAATCCTACTACGCGTTGCTGTCCGCACGCGCCAATGCGGATGCCCTGAAAGTCGCGGAAGCGTCAGCCAGGGAAAGCCTCGCCGCGGCAGAGGCGCGCTACCAGGCCGGGATTGCTACGCCTGCGGACAAGCTGCAAGCCCTGACTGCCTTGTCACAGTCCAGGCTCAATTTGATCACCGCGCAGGGCAACGTGAACAGTACGCAGGGAACGCTGGCGAACATCATGGGGTTCGATGCCAGTCAGGCATATTCATTGCAGCCCTTGCCGGAATCGGCGCCCGATCCGGTCGTTGAACAGGACATCGGAAAACTGATTGAAGACGCGCGCCGGAAACGGCCGGATTTGCTGGCGGCCGAGGCGCAGATCAAGGCTGCCGAAGCGCAACTTGCCGCGACGCGTGCCGCGGGGTTGCCCACGCTCAGCCTGGGCGCATCGACCGGAACCCAGCATATAACGGGATCGCCCAATACCAACAGCAGCAGTATCGGCGTGACGCTTAGCGTGCCTTTGTTCACGGGTTATCGCGACACGTACCAGAACCGCGCCGCCGAGTTGCAGGTGGAGGGCAAGGTGGCGGCACGCGACCTGCTGGCCAACCAGATCGCACTGGATGTGTGGAAGGCCTACCAGACCCTGCTGACCAATAGCCAGTCGTTGCTGGCCGCGAACGACCTGGTGGTTTCCGCCGAGTTGTCGGAGCGCATGACGCTGGGGCGCTACAAGGCCGGGGTGGCGAACATGTCCATCCTGGATGTGCTGAATGCGCAAAGCGCGCTAGCGAGCGCGCGGCAGCAGCGGGTGGCGGCGCTGTATAACTTTCAGGCCAGCCGCCTGGCGCTGGCGCAAGCCATCGGCCAGCTAGATTTGACGCGGCTGGATGCGGGGAACTGAACAGGAGTTTTGGAATGCATATGAACATGCCGAAAAAAGTATTGATGGCGGCAATCGTGCTGCTGGCTGGCGCAGTTGTCGTCTGGTGGCTCATGCCATCGAAGGCATCGGCTGAAGGCCGTTATGCGACGGCCGCGCTCGAGCGAGGCGACATCACGCAAAGCGTTGCGGCGAACGGTACGCTGAACCCGGTGGTGCTGGTCAGCGTGGGCAGCCAGGTTTCCGGCATCGTCATGAAACTCCATGCCGACTTCAACGGCAAGGTCAAGGCGGGCCAGGTGCTGCTGGAACTCGACCCGACCCTGAACCAGGCGCAACTGCAGCAGAGCGAGGCGAACCTCGCCAGCGCCCAGGCCTCGCTTGACTTGGCCCAGGCCAATGAAGAGCGGGCGCGCGGACTGTTTGCGCAGGAATACGTGACGCGGCAGGATCTGGATATCGCGGTGCAGGCGCTCAAAGCGGCCAAGGCGCAGTTCGCGGTAGTGCAGGCGCAGGTGGTGCGCGACCGCAGGAACCTGGACAACACTGTGATCCGTTCGCCGGTCTCCGGCGTCGTCGTGTCGCGCGAAGTGGATGTCGGGCAGACCGTGGCGGCTACGCTGCAATCGCCGGTCCTGTTCAAGATCGCGCAGGATTTGTCGCACATGCAGATCGACACCAGCTATGCCGAGGCGGACATCGGCAACATCCGTGTCGGCCAAGAGGCGACGTTCCGCGTGGATGCTTTCCCCAACCGCACATTCCGCGGCGAGGTGCGCCAAGTGCGCCTGAATCCGACCACGCAGCAGAACGTGGTGACCTACAACGTCGTGGTGTCGGTGGACAACCTGGACCAGGCGCTGATGCCGGGCATGACGGCCTACGTGAATATCCTGGTGGCCCAGCGCAAGGATGTACTGATGGTGCCCAATGCCGCATTGCGCTTCCGTCCCGCCGATGCGGCCAAGGCACGCAACGGCGGGGACAAGCCGAAGGGAGAAGGGCGCAAGGGCGATACGGCGCCGATGGGCACGGTGTATGTGCTGGAGAACGGCCAGCCCAAGGCGGTGCGAATTTCCGTCGGCATCACCGACAACCGCATGACCGAGGTGCTGGGCGGCGAGCTCAAGGACGGCGATACGGTCATCGTCGAGGATCGCCAACCCCCCGCCAAGACTGGTGGCGGTCCCGGCATGCGATTGTTCTAGCAGCACACACATGATGAGCAACGATTCCGTCATTCATATCGAAAGGTTATACAAGGAGTATGTGACCGACGCCGGCACGGTGCTGGTGCTCAAGGACGTGTCCGTATCGGTGATGCCGGGTGAATTCCTTGCCATCATGGGGCCATCCGGCTCCGGCAAATCGACTTTCATGAATATCCTCGGCTGCCTTGATGTGGCGACCAGTGGCACTTATCTGCTGAATGGACGCGATGTGAATAAACAGAGTCGCGATGAACTGGCATTGTTGCGCAACCAGGTGATCGGTTTCGTGTTCCAGGGTTTCAATCTGCTGCCGCGCGCGAGTCTGGAAGACAACGTGGCCTTGCCGCTGATCTATCGCGGCACGCCGCGCGCCGAACGTCTGGCGCGAGCCAACGAGATGCTGAAGAAAGTCGGCCTCGGACAATACAGTCGCTCGCGTCCCAACCAGATATCCGGCGGACAGCAGCAGCGCGTGGCCATTGCGCGTGCGCTGGTCAACCATCCCAAACTGCTGTTGGCCGACGAGCCTACAGGCAATCTGGATACCCAGACCAGCAAGGAGATCATGGCGCTGTTCAGCGAATTGAACCAGCGCGACGGCATTACCATCGTCCTCATCACGCACGAGCCGGACATTGCCACGCATGCCAACCGTCTGGTGCGATTGACCGACGGGCGCATCGTGTACGACGGCGCCATCGAGCATGCCGCACCGGAGCATCTGGAGAAAACCTCATGATCAGCGCCATGCTCAGCGAAGCCTGGATGGCGATGTGGGCGAACCGGCTGCGCACCATCCTGACCATGCTCGGCATGGTCATCGGGGTCGGCGCGGTGATCCTGATGTTGGCCGTGGGGCAGGGCGCGCAACAGCAGGTGCAGGCGTCCATCGCGTCCATGGGCAGCAATCTGTTCATCATCCTGTCCGGCTCAACCACCTCCGGCGGCGCCCGCATGGGCGGTGGTGCGGCGCCCACACTGACTATCACGGACGCGCAGGCCATCGAGGAATTGCCTTCGGTGATTGCTGCTGCACCCTCGTCGCCCGGCACCGCGCAACTGGTGTACGGCCCCAACAACTGGAGTACGCAGATCACCGGTACCACGCCGGCTTTCCTGACCGTGCGCGACTGGCAACTCTCCGCCGGTTATCCCTTTGCCGATTCCGATGTGCGTTCGGCAACCCAGGTCGCGTTGCTGGGACAGACCGTGGTGCAGAACCTGTTTGGCGACGAAGACCCGGTGGGCAAGACCATCCGCATCAAGAACAGTCCGTTTGTCGTGCTCGGTGTGCTGACGGCGAAAGGGCAAAGCCTGGACGGGCGCGATCAGGACGACACCGTGCTGATCCCGGTGACGACGGCGCAACGCAAGGTGTTCGGTACCCGCATTGGTGGCGCGGTGCGCTTCATCATGGCGCAGGCCGAATCCGCCGAGGCGATGACCCGGGTGGAGGATTCCATCAACGAGTTGTTGCGCCAGCGGCACCGCATCCGCGAAGGCATGGATAACGACTTCACCGTGCGTAACCTTACTGCCATGGCCAACACCGCCGCCGCGACCGCCAAGATCATGTCCATGATGCTGGGCGCCATCGCCTCGATCTCGCTGCTGGTCGGCGGCATCGGCATCATGAACATCATGCTGGTGTCGGTCACCGAACGCACGCGCGAGATCGGCATCCGCATGGCGATCGGCGCACGCGGCAAGGACATCCTGCTGCAATTCCTGCTGGAAGCGATCATCATCTCCGTGGTCGGCTGCCTGATCGGCGTGCTGCTCGGTGTGGGCGGCGCGCTGGTCGTGCAGAATCTGACCGGCATGCAAGTGGTGGTGACGGTGACGTCCATCCTCACCGCCTTTGGCGTGGCGGCCGCAGTCGGCATCTTCTTCGGCTGGTATCCGGCGCGCAAGGCTTCCATGCTCAAGCCGATCGATGCCTTGCGCTTTCAATAACTCAAATACACATTTCCAATGGATAAATTCTCTACCGATTGCAGGTTGTGCCCCCGACTTGCTTCTTTTCTGGACGAGGTGCGGCTGGCGCAACCGGGCTATTTCGCCAAACCCGTGCCCTCGTTCGGTCAGGCGGGAACAGCGCTGCTGATTGTCGGCCTGGCGCCGGGAATGCACGGCGCGAACCGCACCGGACGGCCTTTTACCGGCGACTATGCGGGTGACTTGCTGTACTCAACCCTGCACAAGTTCGGCCTTGCAACTGTGGCCGAGCCGCTGGATGCCAACAAGCAAGCCAATCCGAAACTGTCGCTCAAGGGCTGTCGCATCACTAACGCGGTACGCTGCCTGCCGCCGCAAAACAAGCCGGAACCCGCCGAAATAAAGCAGTGCAACGGCTATCTTGTACAGGAACTGGCCGCATTGCCGCAGGGCGCGGCGGTCATGGCATTGGGCACCATCGCGCATGAGGCGGTGTTGCGCGCCAGCGGGCTGAAAGCGAAGGATTTCAAATTTGCCCACAACGCGCGGCACGAGCTGGCGAACGGTTTGAAGCTGTATGACAGCTATCATTGCAGCCGCTACAATACCCAGACCAAACGCCTGACCGAGGCGATGTTCCACCAGGTCTTTGAATCCATCCTTGAACACCACCGGTTCTAATACAACTCCCCCATCCCAACCCATCCCCGATGGGGGTGGGAGCGAACGCCCGCAAAGCGAATTTTCAATCCCCGAATTCGTCGCCTCGCTGCCCCTGCAGCCGGGCGTGTACCGCATGCTGGACGAGGCCGGGCAAGTGCTGTACGTGGGCAAGGCCAACCAGCTCAAGAAGCGCGTCGGTTCCTATTTCCAGAAGAGCAACCTGTCGCCGCGCATCCAGTTGATGGTGTCGCACATTGCGCGCATCGAGGTGACGGTGACGCGCTCCGAGGCCGAGGCGCTGCTGCTGGAGAACAATCTCATCAAGTCGCTCAAGCCGCGCTACAACATCCTGTTCCGCGACGACAAGTCCTATCCCTACATCGTGCTCACCGGCAGCCCGTCGCCGCGCCTGACCTATTATCGCGGCGCGACCGACAAGCGTAACCAGTATTTCGGCCCCTATCCCAACGCACAGGCGGCGAAAGAAAGCATCAACCTGCTGCAAAAGGTATTCCGGCTGCGTACATGCGAGGAGGGCGTGTTCAACAACCGCACGCGGCCATGCCTGCTGCATCAGATCCACCGTTGCAGTGCGCCTTGCGTTGGCATCATCAGCCCGGAGGATTACGCCACCGATGTGCGCAATGCCGGATTGTTGTTGCAGGGCAAGTTTGACGAAGTGGAAAAGCGCCTGCGCGGGGCGATGGAGCAGGCGGCTGAAGCCATGCAATACGAACATGCGGCGGCCCTGCGCGACCAGTTGCAGGCGCTGCATACGGTGCAGCAAAAGCAATTTGTGGAAAGCGGACGCGATACCGATGCCGACATTATTGCGGTAGTCGAAGCGGAAGGGGCGTTGTGCCTGAATTTCGCAGTCGTACGTGGCGGGCGCCACCTGGGCGATAAGCCGTTCTTCCCGCAGAACGTGCAGGGGCAGGACAGCGCCGAGGTACTGGAGGCGTTTCTGGCGCAGCATTATCTGGAGAGCAGCGTGCCGCCGTTGATCGTCACCAGCATTGAAATCACCGACGAGGCACTGGAGCAACTGTTGAGCGAGCAAGCCGGGCACAAGGTGCAGATACGCCATGCGGTGACGGGCGAGCGGCGGCAGTGGTTGGAGATGGCGCAGTCCAATGCGCTGCTGGCTTTGAGGCAGCAGGCGGGACTGCAAGCCGGGCAGGCGCTGCGCCTGGAAGCGTTGCGCAATGCCTTGTCGTTGCCCGACCTGAAACGCATCGAATGCTTCGACATCAGCCACACCATGGGCGAGGCGACGGTGGCTTCCTGCGTGGTCTATGACGACATGGCCATTCGTCCGCAGGAATACCGGCGCTACAACATCGGCGGCATTACCCCCGGCGACGACTATGCGGCCATGAAACAGGCCCTGCAGCGGCGCTATCAGAAATTGCAGGCGGGAGAGGGAAAACGCCCGGATCTGGTTTTGATCGACGGCGGCGCCGGGCAATTGGGCATGGCGGTAGAGGTGATGGCGGAATTCGGACTGTCCGATATCGAGCTGGTCGGTGTCGCCAAAGGCGTCGAGCGCAAGCCGGGCATGGAGCAATTGTTACGACCCGGCGTGGAAAAATCGTTACAATTGCCGCCGGATAGTCCGGCCCTGCATCTGATCCAGCAAGTACGCGACGAGGCGCACCGATTCGCCATCAGCGGCCATCGTGCCCGGCGCGGCAAGGCGCGCACCGCCTCTTCGCTGGAAGACATCGAGGGCGTGGGCGAGAAACGGCGGCGCAACCTGCTGACGCATTTCGGCGGACTGAAAGGCGTGCAACAAGCCAGTATCGAGGAATTATCGCGCGTGGAAGGGATCAGTCCCGCGCTTGCAGAGAAAATCTACCAGCACTTACATTGACGATGCCCTGGAATATACCGAATCTGCTGACCTGGTTCAGGATACTGATGATCCCCGTGTTCGTCGGGGTGTTCTATGTGTCGGACGAGACCCTCAGCCAGCATCACAAGCATATGCTCAGCACCTTCCTGTTCGGACTGGCTGCCGTCACGGACTGGCTGGACGGTTATCTGGCGCGCACCCTGAATCAGGGTTCGGCTTTTGGCGCTTTTCTCGATCCGGTGGCGGACAAGCTGATGGTGGCCGCGGCCCTGATCGTGCTGGTCAAGCTGGGGCTGGTCGACGTCATCATCGCCTTCATCATCATCGGGCGCGAAATCACCATTTCCGCACTGCGCGAGTGGATGGCGCAACTGGGCGACAGCAAGAGCGTGGCTGTTTCCATGCTGGGTAAATTCAAGACCGCGTTCCAGATGATCGCCATCCTGTTCCTGCTGTACCAGGAGCCGTTGTTCGGCATCGCGACGCTGTGGTGGGGCAACTTGCTGATCTACCTGGCGGCGGTGCTGACGCTGTGGTCCATGGTGTATTACCTGATGCTGGCGATGCCGCAGATCCGGAAAAAAACACGCGCGCAAAATTGATTTTTGGCGGTTGGCCTGTATAATGCCGCGCTCTCGGGGTGTAGCGTAGCCTGGTAGCGCGCCTGGTTTGGGACCAGGATGTCGGGAGTTCGAATCTCTCCACCCCGACCAGGTTTTGTAGTTTGTTGGTTGCCGACAGAATTGTGCCCGTAGCTCAACCGGATAGAGCACCAGCCTTCTAAGCTGGGGGTTGCTGGTTCGATTCCAGTCGGGCACACCAATAAACTTGCGGTTCAACGGTGGCTGTAGCTCAGTTGGTAGAGCCCTGGATTGTGATTCCAGTTGTCGTGGGTTCGAGCCCCATCAGCCACCCCATATTCAAGCAGCAAAAATCGACCGGCTTGTGCGAGGTGTCATGCGTCACGGCTTAGTTTCTTTGGCGGTATATGCGACCGTACTGACGTTTGGTTTGCAGAGTATCGCCCGGGACGCAAAGGCGGCCGCCGAAGATTCCCGATCCGAACAAGCCTACCTGCAGGATTTCCCCGTTGTCCTGAGCGCCTCGCGCCTGTCGCAGCCCCTTTCCGAAGCCCCCAATGCCATGACCGTGATCGATCGCCGGATGATCGAGGCGTCGGGTTTTCGCACCATCGCCGAATTGTTCCGTCTGGTGCCCGGCATGTATGTGGGCTACGCCGGGGCCAACACGCCCATCGTCTCCCTCAACGGCGTGACCGACCAGTATTCGCGCCGCATGCAGGTGCTGATCGATGGGCGCAGCGTCTATTTGCCGCCCTTCGGCGGGGTGGACTGGCAGGATCTGCCGCTGCTGATCGGGGATATCGAGCGCATCGAAGTGGTACGCGGCCCCGCGGCGGCTTCGCATGGCACCAATTCATTCTACGGCGTCATCAACATCATCTCGCGGGATGCGGCCAGTGCGGATACCGGTACCGTCTCCGTGAACAAAGGCGAAATGGGCATCTCGGATGTGTCTGCGCGTTTGGGCAAGTCCGGCGAGGCGCTCGACTACCGCCTGTCTTTCGGTTATCGCGCCGATGGCGGCGACAACCCGCAGGTGTTGAACGACACCAGTGCCAATCACCTGCTCAACCTGCGCAGCAGTTATCGTCCCGACAGCAGCAATGGCGTCGAGTTGCAGCTCGGCCTGAACAACGGCTCGTACGGCATGGGGACGGCAGGAAGGCCGGAAGACGCTTTCCGGACTATAAAGACCCGCAACGATTTTCAGCAGTTGAGCTGGCTGCACAACTGGGCGATGGGGGATGAGACCAAAGTGACCCTGTATCGCATCGGTCGCGATTACTCCGACCCCTATCGCTGTATCGATTTCCCGACCTGCAAGGGATCGGCGCCGGTGCCCGGTTTTGGGCATGACGATGCCAGCATCCGCCGGCGCGACCTGGAAATCCAGAACACCAATCAATTGGGCTCGAATAACCGCGCCGTGTGGGGAGGCGGAGTCCGTTACGACTCGGTGGACCAGCCCCGGATATTCGCTTCATCCAGGACGTTGCGCCAATCGCGCATTTTTGCCCACCACGAGTGGCGGGTGACGGAGTCGACGCTGCTGAATCTGGGGGCCATGTATGAAGACGACGGCGCAGGCCACAAAAACACCTCGCCCAGGTTTTCGCTCAATCACCACGTATTGCCGCAACATACCCTGCGCGCCTCGGTCTCGTCGGCCACGCGCAATCCGATGATGGCCGAGTTGTACATGAGCACCCCAAGACAGGCGTATTGGCTCAATGCCTATGTGCCCCCCTCCATCGATATCAAACCGGAACGAATCCTGTCGAAAGAGATCGGTTATGTGGGGCAGTTCGGCGACATCGGCCTGGAAAGCCGGGCCTATTACGACAAGGTGAGCGATATCGTCATGCTGGACGCTTATGCCGACGGCAATTTCGCCAGCCGTACCGACAGTTTCAAGAATCTGGTCGATGCCACGTTCAAGGGGCTGGATATCTCGGCCAGTTACCGCTGGGAAAGCGGCAAGTTGACCGCGAGCTATTCCCGCCAGCAAACCAGTTGCTGGTTCAGCTCATATCCGACCCAATATTCCAATCCAACGGTTATTATGCCGGGGGTGACAGCCGGGCAGTATCTTGCGCAGGCTTACCAGACGGATTACCTGAATCTGTGCAACCAGTCGGTACCGTCGAACAGCGGCAGTTTGCTGTTCAGCCAAAACATGTTGGAGACTTTCCAGTTCAGTCTCGGCTATTATCTGAGGAGCAAAATCAGGGTTACCGACGTTTCTTCCGGCTTTCCGCCGGAATCGCAAATGCGCAGGGTGGATCTGCGTCTTGCAAGCGCATTCGGGCAAAAAGAAAAAGCAGGAGGGGGAGAGATGGCGGTGGTATTGCAGAACGCATTCCAGGATAACTATACCGGATACGGCAATGTACCGCAGCGGATCAATCTCTTGTTCAAACGGCGGGCATATTTTACTGCGACCATTTATTTCTGATGATACTTCCAGCCATCCGACCAAGCCGCTGAAGCGGCAAGTCATTGGTTGTGGCCGGGTAATCTTTCATCGCCCGTTTTTATGTTGGACCGGCCGGTTACTTGCCGCTGTGCTGGGATGTTTGCTTTTATACCTGTCTCCATCCCAGGCTGAACCGCTGCAGGTCACGCTGGCGATCAGTGAAGAAGGCGGGGCTTATCGCACCTTCGCCGAAAACCTGCTGGGTAAACTCCAGTCCGACAAATATGCGGTAAAGATCAAGCGTGGCGAGGATGCTTTGGGCGGCGCCGACCTCTATATTGCGGTCGGCATGAAGGCCGCGACCCAGTTGGCTGCCAAAGACATTCCCACCCTGAATGTGTTCGTCCCCAAATCGGGGTATGACAAATTGCAGCGCGAGGCCGCCGCGCGCAACACCCCTCGTTCCGCCATTTACCTGGATCAACCCCTGGAGCGGCAAGTCGCTTTGCTGCAGGCGGCGCTTCCCGGTGCGCGCCATGTCGGCGTGCTTTACACCTCTGCGCCGCCGGAGCTGCAGGGCCTGCGGCGCCTGCTGGCCGACAGGAGCATGCAGTTGCACGAGCGGGGAATCGATCAGGCGCTTCCGCTGAACGACGCCCTGGAAGACCTGCTTGGTGAAAGCGATGTTTTGTTCGTATTGCCCGATACGGATATCTATAACGCAGGCACGATACGCAACATCCTGCTGACCTCTTACCGCAAGCAAATTCCATTGGTGGGCATCTCGCAGGCTTATGTCAAGGCGGGCGCCTTGTGCGCGGTGTTCTCGACGCCGGAACAGGTGGCGGCACAGGCGTATGCCATGATCGAGCGCTATGCCGCATCGGGCAAGCTTCCGGCGGCGCAATACCCGGATGATTTCGAAGTGTCGGTCAACATCCAGGTCGCCCGTTCGCTCGACCTGCGCATCAGGGATGCAGGCAAACTGCACGACGAGATCGCGAGGGTTCCATGAGCAAAAAGCATGGGATCGAAAGACAGACGCTGGCGGTTGCGGTCATTCCCATTCTGATCCTGGCGTTGCTGCTGGAAAGCTATTTTACCTACACGCGCTTTGCCGACCTTGACCGCGCGCTGTTCCACAGAGCCAAACTGATTGTTCAACAGCTCGCCTCGTCCAGCGAATATCCGGTGTTTTCGGGAAATCAGGCCTTGTTGCAGCAGCAAGTCGATACCGCCTTTTCGCAACAGGATGTCAAATCCATCATTGTGCTGGATGCGGAATACAAATTTATTGCCGGAGCCGGAGGCAGGCGCATTTTCAACGAGCGCGAACGCTTCGGGAATCTGCAGTTCACGGAGGACGACCTCGTTTCCCTGCACGAGGACAGCAACGGCCTGTGGCTTTACCAGCCCATCGTAGCGACGCAGATCAAGCTCGACGAGTTAAGCAACGCGGCCGCAGACAATCTGCCCAACAAGTCGCTGGGCAGCGTCATCGTCGAAATCAGCAAAAGTCGGCTGAACAGCGAGAAGGTGGAGATGCTGGGGCTCAACCTGTTCCTGTTGATACTCGTGCTGGTGACCACCATGCTGATTGCCATGCGCGTGTCGCGCCGCATCACGCTGCCGGTGCTGCAGATGAGCAACGCCATCCGCCGCATCGGCGAGGGGAAGCTGGATACGCATATTGCCGGCAACCAGGTGCAGGAGCTGGATGCGCTCGCGTCGGGCATCAATGACATGGCGCGACTGTTGCAGCAGGATCGCAATACGCTGCAGCAGCGCATAGACGAGGCAACGCAGGAGTTGCGCCGCAAGAAAGAGGAGGCGGAAAAAGCCAACTTCGACAAAAGCCGCTTCCTCGCGGCGGCGAGCCATGATTTAAGGCAGCCCATGCATGCGCTGGGGTTGTTTGTGGGCGAATTGCACAGCCGGCTGGACACGCCCGAACAGCACAAGATTGCAAACAAGGTGGAAGAGTCGGTAGAAGCGTTGTCCAGTTTGCTGGATTCGTTGCTGGACATTTCCAAACTGGATGCCGGAATTGTGATCCCGCAGATACAGGGAGTCGATATCGAAGCGATGTTCAAGCGTCTGATGCAGGATTTCGTTCCCGTCGCATGGCGCAAAAGCATCACGTTGCGGGTTCGCTGCGCCCATACCATGATACTAAGCGATCCGGTGTTGCTGGAACGCATCCTGCTCAACCTGCTGGGTAACGCAATCCGATACACGCCGCAAAATGGCACGGTGTTGCTGGCGTGCCGCAAAAGCGGCGACGATCTGAGGATTGAAGTGCGCGACAACGGCATTGGAATCCCGCCCGACGAACAGCAGAACGTCTTTCGCGAATTCGTGCAACTGGCGAACAGCGCGCGCGACCGCAGCAAAGGCCTGGGGTTGGGGCTGGCGATCGTGGATCGTCTTGCCAAGCTGCTGCATCATCGGTTGCAATTGCGTTCCGCACCGAACCGCGGCTCGACGTTCGCCGTTACGGTGCCGCGCGTATTCGGCGTGGCGGATTTGCTTGCCGAACGGGAACAAGCGCCGATTGCCGCGATGGCCAGGCACGACAAGCTCGAGAATCAGCGGGTGCTGGTTGTCGACGACGACATGCTGGTGCGTACCAGCACGGCGGGCATTCTCGAATCATGGGGATGTCATGTCTCGGTCGGGGACGGGCTGGAAGAAGTGTGGAACGAATATTCCGAATCCCACTTCGATCTGGTGATCTGCGATTACCGGTTGCCCGATGGCAACGGGCTGCAACTTGCCGACCGCATCAGGGAACATTGCCAGATACCTCCCGCGTTCATTCTGATCAGCGGCGACACTTCGCCGGAAATACTGCAGGCCGTCAACGAGCGCGGTCATCATCTGTTGCATAAGCCGGTGCGCCCGGCCAAGCTGCGTTCCCTGATCCTGTTCCTGCTGAAGCAGCAGAAAAAGCCAACCTGAAATGCGAACTGCCCTGTGCCTTCGCGGCACAGGGCAGGCGGATCACAAGGCGCTCTTCAAAAAAACGCCCGGCCTGAAGGCCGGGCGCGATGTGGTCATTGCAGGCTTATTTCTGTTGCATCGGGCAAGTGCTCATGCCGAAGATGGCATAGGCCGGGCAGAACTTGAGGATGCCGGTCAGCAAGGGGACGACGCCGATCCAGCCCCACACGGGAAGCATGCCGGCCAGTGTTGCACCGATGAGCGCCAGACCGACGACGATACGCAGAATGCGATCGATACTGCCAACGTTGATTTTCATTTATTACTCCTGGGAAGGGTTAGTGGAGTTCGCAGGGTAGGGGCAAATCACCAATCTGTCTGTGATAAAAATCACAGAGTCCGGATCAGAGTTCGGCGAAGCGCTTTAGTGCGGCAATATCAATGACTTCGATCTGTTCTCGAGCCAATCTCACCCAACCCTGTTCGGCAAAGCCCTTGAGCAGGCGGCTGACCATCTCGCGTGCGCTGCCGAGTTCGTCGGCCAGGGCCTGATGCGTGGTGTGCAGCGGGCTGGGCTTGGCAATCAGCAAGGCGGCCAGGCGCTGGTCGAGCTTCTGGAAGGCGACCGCCGAGACCAGTTGCATCAGGTCGGTGAGCCGGTCCGAGAACAGGTGGAATACATATTTCCGGAACGAATCATGCTTGCCGAGCAGCGTGTGGAAAGACGGGGCGGGCAGCAGCACCAATTCCAGTGCGGTTTCAGCGATACCGCGCGCCTGGTAACGGGTATGCCCGAGCAGGCAGCTGCTGGTCAGGATGCAACTCTCGCCCGGCGACACTCGGTACAACTGCAATTCGCGCCCGCTCGGCGCCGCCTTGATCACGCGGATACTTCCGGAAAGCAGCATGGGAAAACCCTGGCAGGGCTGGTTCTCGTCGAAGATGACCGTTCCGGCCGGGATCGGCATCACCATCGCATTCGCCAGCAACCCATCCAGTTCCGCCGCAGGCAATTCGGCCAGCGCTGGATAGTTTTGCAGCAGGCGTGAACGCAGCGCGCCGGTGAGCATCTCTACTCGGGCCGCATGTGCGGGAACAGGATCACGTCGCGGATGCTAGCGCTGTCGGTCAGCAGCATCACCAGGCGGTCGATGCCGATGCCTTCGCCGGCGGTGGGCGGCAGGCCGTATTCCAGCGCGCGCACGAAATCGCTGTCCTTGAACATCGCTTCCTCGTCGCCCGCATCCTTGGCCGCGACCTGGGCGTCGAAACGGCGCTCCTGGTCTTCCGCGTCGTTCAGCTCGGAGAAGCCGTTGGCGATCTCGCGGCCGACGATGAACAGCTCGAAACGTTCTGTTATTTCGGGATGCGCATCGCTGCTGCGTGCCAGCGGCGAAACCTCCACCGGATAGTCGATGATGAAGGTCGGCTCGAACAGGTGCGATTCGGCCAGTTCCTCGAACAGCGACAGTTGCAGGCCGCCCACGGCATCCTTCGGGTTGTACTTGGCCTTCAGGTCTTTCAGTTGGGTGACCAGGAAAGTGCGGTCTCCCAACTGCGCATCGGTGAACTGCGGGTGGTATTTCTGGATCGCCTGCACCATGGTCAGGCGGTGGAACGGTTTGCCCAGATCGAGCTCGCGGCCCTGGTAGCTGATGACGGTGGTGCCCAGCACCTTGCGCGCCACCTCGGCGAACAGTCTTTCGGTGAAGTCCATCAGGTATTTGTAATCGCGATACGCCTCGTAGAATTCGATCATGGTGAATTCGGGATTGTGGCGCGTCGAAACCCCCTCGTTGCGGAAGTTGCGGTTGACCTCGAACACCTTCTCGAAACCGCCCACCACCAGGCGCTTCAGGTACAACTCCGGCGCGATGCGCAGGTACATCTTCATGTCCAGCGCATTGTGATGCGTCTCGAACGGTTTGGCCGATGCGCCGCCGGGGATGGGGTGCATCATCGGCGTCTCCACTTCCAGATAGTCGTGGCGCACGAAGAAATCGCGGATCGCCTGGATGATCCTGGTGCGGGTGACGAACACCTTGCGCGACTCGTCGTTGGTGATCAGGTCGAGGTAGCGCTGGCGGTATTTCTGTTCCTGGTCGGTCAGGCCATGGAATTTCTCCGGCAGAGGACGCAGCGCCTTGGTCAGCAGGCGCACCGTGGTCACGCGAACCGACAGCTCGCCGGTCTTGGTCTTGAACAGCACGCCGACCGCGCCGAGGATGTCGCCCATGTCGTAATGCTTGAATTCGCCGTGCGCCGCCTCGCCGGTGATGTCGTTGCTGACGAACAGCTGGATGCGCCCGCTCATGTCCTGGATGGTGGCGAAACTGGCCTTGCCCATCACGCGCTTGAGCATCATGCGTCCGGCCACGGCAACGTGGATCTGCTCGGCCTCAAGCTCATCATGCGTCTTTTCACTGAAGGCGGTATGCAACTCGTCAGCGAGATTCTTGCGCTGGAAATCGTTGGGGAAGGCGACGCCCTTCTCGCGGATCGCTTTCAGCTTGGCGCGGCGTTCCGCGATGATCTGGTTCTCGTCTTGGGGTGGCAGAGTCTGTTCAGTAGTCATGATGGTTCTCTAAAGTTAAACGCCTTGCTTCAGGCTGGCTTCGATGAAGGGATCGAGATCGCCGTCGAGCACCTTTTGCGTATTGGAGATTTCGACGTTGGTTCGCAAGTCCTTGATGCGCGACTGATCCAGCACGTAGGAACGGATCTGGTGGCCCCAGCCCACGTCGGTCTTGGTGGCTTCCAGTTTGTCGGCGTCGGACTGGCGCTTGCGCAGTTCCAGTTCGTACAGGCGCGACTTCAGCATGGACATCGCCTCGGCCTTGTTGCGGTGCTGCGAGCGGTCGCTCTGGCATTGCACGACGATGCCGGACGGGGCGTGGGTGATGCGGATTGCCGAGTCGGTCTTGTTGATGTGCTGGCCGCCCGCGCCGGAGGCGCGGAAGGTGTCGATGCGCAGATCGGCCGGGTTGATGTCCACTTCGATGGAATCGTCCACTTCGGGGGAGACGAACAGGCTGGCGAAGGAGGTGTGGCGGCCGCCCGAGGAATCGAAGGGCGACTTGCGCACCAGACGGTGCACGCCGGTTTCGGTGCGCAGATGGCCGTAGGCGTATTCGCCCTCGACCTTGAGCGAGGCGCTGCGGATACCGGCCACATCGCCCTCGGTCTGTTCCAGCACCTCGACCTTGAAGCCCTTGCGTTCGCAGTACCGGATGTATTGCCGCAGCAGCATCGAGGCCCAGTCGCAGGCCTCGGTGCCGCCGGCGCCGGCCTGGATGTCGATGAAGCAGTTGTTCGGGTCGGCCGGGTTGGAGAACATGCGGCGGAATTCGAGAGACTCGACGCGCTTTTCGATGTCCTGCACGTCGGCAGAGATGCTCAACAGGCTGTCGTCGTCGTTTTCGGCCTGCGCCATCTCGAACAATTCCGCGGCATCGTCGAGGTTCTGGCCGATCAGGCCCAGGCCCAGCACCACATCTTCCAGCGACTTGCGCTCGCGTCCCAGGTCCTGGGCGCGCTTCGCATCGTTCCAGATGGTGGGGTCTTCCGCGAGTACGGCGACTTCGGCTAAACGTTCCTGTTTGCCATCGTAGTCAAAGATACCTCCGTAATTCGGTGTTGCGGGTGCGGAGGTCCTGGATTTTGTTGTTCAGTGCGTTGAGTTGTTCGGCTTCCATTTTTCGTGTTCTGTCGCTGCTTTGAAAGGCCGCGATTATACACGGCCTGAGCCTGGCGAAGCGGCCCGAAAGCCCCTTCCGTGTTCAAAGAATGAGCAGGCCGAACAGCACACCGCAGGCGATGGCGCCGAAGCCGATGGCGACCTGCTTGGCCAATACCCGCCCGCCAATGAAAAAAACCATACCGAACTTGAACGCGACGTTGGAGAGGAAGGCAATGGTGATCGCAGCGACGGTTTGCTGTTCGTTCAACTGACCGAGATTGAACAGGCGCAGGCTGGACAGGGTGATGGCATCCACATCGGTCAGGCCGGAGACCAGCGCGACCGCATACAGGCCCTGGCTGCCCGCCAGGTCGGCCATCCAGGCCGAGCCCAGCAGCACGACGACATACAGCAGGCCGAAGCCGATGGCGGAATGCAGTTCGGCCGGGTTGGAAGTCTCGGGCACAAAGAGTTCGGTCCCCTTGATGGTCTTGTGCCATGCATAGATAGCAGCGACCAGACCGGCGATCAATCCGCCGGCGAACACCGGCAGCAGAGTCGGTACAGCGCCATAAGCGACGACGGAACTCACCACCAGCAAACGCAACAGCACCACCATGCTGGCGATCACGATCACCGCCGCCGCCAGATGGGTCATCGCCTGATTGGTTTTGCCATGCTTGGCATAGATCATGGTGGTGGCCGTGCTGGAGACCATGCCGCCGAGAAAGCCCAGCAGCGGCGCGCCATAACGGGTTCCCACCACATGCAGGGCCGCATAACCCGCCAGGCTGATGCCCGAGATCAGTACCACCATCATCCATGCCTGGTAGGGGTTGAAGGCGTTATAGGGGCCGAAATCCTGGTTGGGCAGGATGGGCAGCACGATGAAGCTGAGCACCGCGAATTGCAGCACGGCGACCAGATCGCGCCGCGTCAGGCGTTGTGTGAAGCCGCGCAGTTCGGGCTTGAAATAGAGCAGGGCGGTGATGCCGATCGCCAGCATGACGGCCAGTTTGGACAACCCGAACCAGATCATCACGCCCAGCCCGTAACTCAGCAGCAGGGCGACCACGGTGGTGGTGCCCGGATCGTTGTCTTCGACCGGCGGCTCGTTGAGATAGGCGGCGATGATGGTGCCAGCAATGGCAAGTAACCCCGCGATTACCAGCCAGGGCGAACCGAGCTTGTCGGAGAGCAGGGCCATCAGGGTGCCGAGCACTGCGACCAACGCAAAGGTGCGCAAACCGGCCTTGGCAGAAGGGTTGCGTTCGCGCTCCAGCCCGATCAGCAGGCCGATGGCGAAGCTGGTGAGGAATTGGGGCAGGGCTTCAATGCCGTTGCCTTGCAGGAAGCTGATCTCCATTACCTTTCCTCCTTACCAGTGGCGAACGATAAGCTGCAGCGTTTCGTTTCCATTGTATTCATTGACACTCAGACTGTATACCGCGCGCACCGTTTCTGGCGCCGCGTCGGCATGGAAGAAGCGGATGGCATCGTAGCTGCCGGCGGGGGAAGAGAGTTTCAGTTTGAGATGTTTCTCGCCGACCACGCGCTGGGATTGCACGCGGAAATCGCCCTCGAACAGTGGTTCGGGGAAACCCTGTCCCCATACCTGACGTTGCAGATCGCGCGCGATACTTAAGGTGAATTCTTGCTCGTCGAGCGAGCCGTCCGTAGAAATGGTCTTAACCAGCGCATCCGCATCCAGCAATTCCTGCGCAATGGATTCAAACGCTTGGCGGAACTCATTGAGATGTTCCTCGCGGATGCTCAAGCCCGCCGCCATCGCATGGCCGCCGAATTTCAGGATCAGATGCGGCTGGCGTTTCGACACCAGATCGAGCGCATCGCGCAGGTGCAGCCCGGTGATGCTGCGCCCCGAGCCTTTCAACTCGCCGGTCTGCGAACGCGCGAAGGCGATCACCGGACGGTGGAATTTATCCTTGAGGCGCGAGGCGAGGATGCCGATCACGCCCTGATGCCAATCCTCGTTGAACAGCGAAAGCGAAAAACTGTCCGCGGGGTCGAAGGCGTGCAGCGTCGCCAGCGCGCTGTCCTGCATGTCGGCCTCGATGCTGCGCCGCTCGTGGTTGAGCGCATCCAGTTTGGCGGCGATCTCATTGGCCTCTGCGGCATCGTCGGTCAGCAAACAGCGGATACCCAAGCCCATATCCTCCAGCCGTCCGGCGGCGTTAAGGCGCGGGCCGACGATAAAGCCGAGTTCGTAGGAAGAGGCCTGTGCCGCCTGCCTGCGTGCGATGCGCAGCAGGGACTGTATGCCTGCACACGAGCGTCTGGCGCGGATGCGCTGCAAGCCTTGTTGCACCAGGATGCGGTTGTTGTCGTCGAGTTTGACCACATCGGCCACGGTGCCGAGCGCGACGAGGTCGAGCAGGGTGCCGAGATTGGGTTCGGTCTTTCCCGCGAACAAGCCGCGTTCGCGCATCTCCGCGCGCAAGGCCATCAGCACATAGAACATCACCCCCACGCCCGCCAGGTTCTTGCTGGGAAATTCGCAGCCGGGCTGGTTCGGGTTCACGATGCATTCCGCGTCCGGCAGCGTGTCGCCGGGCAGGTGATGGTCGGTCACCAGCACCTGCATGCCGAGCCGGTGGGCCTCGGCCACGCCTTCGACGCTGGCGATGCCGTTGTCGACAGTGAGCAGGATGTCGGGCTTGCTTTCGGCCGCGAGCCGTACGATCTCCGGCGTCAGGCCATAGCCGTATTCGAAGCGGTTGGGAACGATGAAATCCACCCGTGCACCCAGTCCGCTCAGGCCGCGCACGGCGACGGCGCAGGCCGTTGCGCCATCCGCGTCATAATCGGCCACGATCAATATCTTCTTGTTGTCCGCAATGGCATCGGCCAGCAGTTTGCCCATCGTCGCGGCATTTTTCAGCAGTGCATAAGGCAACAGGCGCTTGATGTCGGTGTCCAGTTGGGCGGCCTCGGCGATGCCGCGCGCCGCGAAGATCCGCGCCAATAAAGGGGGAATGCCGGAATCGGCCAGTTTTTCCGCGGCAGCGGCGGGGTAGGGACGTTGGGTGATTTTGCTCATCGGGGACGGTCAAGTATTTGCCGACAGTGTAGCAGAGGGGGAATCGTCTTTTGGCGCCAGTTCGGTTAGAATGCCGCCCTCACAAAAAACGGCACAGGCATATCGTGGCATTGATTGTTCAGAAATACGGCGGCACCTCAGTCGGAAGTCCGGAGCGCATCCATAACGTTGCGCAGCGCGTCGCAAAATACAAGGCACAGGGACACCAGGTCGTGGTCGTGGTTTCGGCCATGAGCGGCGAGACCAACAGGCTGATTGCGCTGGCCAAGGAAGTCCAGAAACATCCCGATCCGCGCGAACTCGATGTCGTGATTTCCACCGGCGAACAAGTGACCATCGGCCTGCTGTCCATGGCGCTGATCGAGCAGGGGCTGAAAGCCAAGAGTTATACCGGTGCGCAGGTCAAGATACTCACCGACAACGCTTTCACCAAGGCCCGCATCGTCAGCATCGACGAACAAAACATCCGCAACGATCTGTCCAACGACTACGTGGTCGTGGTCGCCGGTTTTCAGGGCGTCGATGAAGCCGGCAATATCACCACGTTGGGACGCGGCGGTTCGGATACCACCGGGGTGGCCATCGCGGCTGCATTGCGCGCCGACGAGTGCCAGATCTACACCGACGTGGACGGTGTCTACACCACCGACCCGCGTCTGGTGCCCGAAGCGCGCCGCCTGAAGAGCATCACTTTCGAAGAGATGCTGGAAATGGCGAGCCTGGGGTCCAAGGTTTTGCAGATACGCTCGGTCGAATTCGCCGGCAAATACAAAGTCAAGTTGCGCGTGCTCTCCAGCTTTACGGATGAGGGAGAAGGGACGCTGATCACTTTCGAGGAAGGCAATAAAATGGAACAGGCAATCATCTCAGGTATCGCGTTCAATCGCGACGAAGCGAAAATCACCGTGCGCGGCGTGCCCGACAAACCGGGCATCGCTTACCAGATTCTCGGCCCGGTGAGCGAAGCCCACATCGATGTGGACATGATCATCCAGAACGTCAGCGTGGACGGCACCACCGACTTCTCCTTCACCGTGCACCGCAACGAGTTCACCAAGGCGATGGATATCCTGAAGAGCAAGGTGCAACCGCATATCGGCGCACGCGACGTCATCGGCGACAACAAGACCGCAAAAGTGTCCGTGGTCGGCGTCGGCATGCGTTCCCATGTGGGCATCGCCAGCAAGATGTTCCGCACGCTGGCGGAAGAGGGCATCAACATCCAGATGATCTCCACCTCCGAGATAAAGATTTCCGTCGTGATCGACGAAAAGTATCTGGAACTGGCCGTGCGCGTACTGCACAAAGCCTTCGATCTGGACCAGGAAGGCGCATAAATCGTTTGACCGCCTGACCTCTAATCAGTATCATTCGCGGCCTTCGGAGAGGTGGCCGAGAGGTCGAAGGCACGCCCCTGCTAAGGGCGCATACGAGCTTAAACTTGTATCGAGGGTTCGAATCCCTCCCTCTCCGCCACAGTGTAACCAGCAACAAAAATGCGCCGGTAGCTCAGCTGGATAGAGTACTTGGCTACGAACCAAGGGGTCAGGAGTTCGAATCTCTTCCGGCGCACCATATTCAAGTAATAAATCAATCGCCTAGCGCTAACCCGTTAGGCGATTTTTCTTTTCGGCAAAGTCATTGCGGGACCCGTCTCCGCACATACGGGTTGCTGGCCCGGGAAGACAATCAGGTGTTCAGCTTTCGATAAAGCGTCTGTCGGCTGATGCCGAGGCGCCTGGCAGCTTCAGAAATATTGCCGTGGCAGCTTTCCAATGCCTGCTTGATGGCAGAGCGGGAAAGTTCTTCGAGGTTTTGCGGTGCAGCGGAGGCTTTTTCCAGCGGTATTGGTTTCGGAATGGAGGTAAGCTCCTCGACCAGATCGTCGGGCAGATGCTTCCAGTCGATTTTGTCCTCATCCGGATTGAGCATGGCGCTGGCAGTGCGTAAAACGCTCGAGTACTGGCGCAAGTTGCCCGGCCACGGATGTCGGCATAGCTGAGCCAAAAGATCGGGGGCGAGGTAGATGTCGCGACCGGGATTGAATTCGGCCAACAGTCGCTCGGTGATTTCCTGAAAATCGCTGCGCTCGCGCAGCGCGGGCAGATTCACGGTGAGACCGTTGATGCGGAAATAGAGATCGTTGAGGAAAGTGCCTTTGTCGGCGTCCTCGCGCAGCTTCCGTTGAGTGGCGCAGATCAGCGCGAAGTCGACGGCGACGGGTTGTCCGCCGCCAACGGGCGGGACTTGTCGTTCCTGCAGCAGAAGCAGCAGACGGTTTTGCATGGACATGGGCAGGTCGCCGATCTCATCCAGGTAAAGGGTGCCGCCATTGGCCGCGACCAATTTTCCAATACTGCCTTCGCGGTTGGCGCTGGAGAAGGCGCCCGGTGCACAGCCGAACAATTCGGCCTCGATCATGGTTTCCGGAAGTGCGGCGCAATTGACAGCCACGAAGGGGCCGTTGCGGCGCGAGCTGCTATCGTGCATGGCTCGGGCGAAAAGCGCTTTGCCGACCCCGGATTCGCCGTGGATCAACAGAGAGATCGGCTTGTCCGCGATGTGCCGCGCCTTGTCGGTTGCGTTATGCCAGTGCATGTCTCCCGTGTCCAGACTTGCCAGCGCATCCGCCGGCCTGGCGGCCTGGCTGGCAGGTCGATCTTTGACGGTCAGTAAATTTTCCGGGACTTGCACCTGCACGAAGAGCGTGGTGCCGTCATGCAGATGAACTTGCGTGGGTTGACCGGGGCGACGTTTGTGGCGCGAAAGCAGTTCCTCAACAGTCACTTCAAGGCAACGGGTAAGCGGCGTTTCATTCAGGTCGACCGGATTAAGGCGAAGCATGGCAAGGCCAATGCGGTTTGCGCCAAGGATCCAGCCATCCTCGGAAATTGCAATAATGCCTTCGGCCACAGAGCCAATTCCTTCGGGATGCACGTGCAGATGCAGAAGGATATTGCGGCTGCTGGAAGCGATGACAATGCGGTTTTCGATCATGCGCGCGGCCATGCTGACCAGGCCCAGCGTATGCGGATGCCGGCTGCGCTGGTCTCCGGAAATGTCGATGAGACCGATCAACTCGCCATTTGCCCCCATGATAGGCGCGGCGGCACACGTGAGAAAGTCGTTGCGTTCGAGGAAATGTTCGCCGCCGTTTATTTCGACGCTGCCGGCCTCGGCCAGAGCCGTGCCGATGGCGTTGGTGCCGCGATGCTGCTCATGCCAGGAAGACCCGGTGGACAGTGCAACGCGTTCGGCCTTGCTCAGAAAATCGATGTCGCCCAAGGTATGCATCAGCGTGGCCCGCTTGTCGGCAAGAATGACCATGCTGTGACTGTTTCTGACCTGCTCGTAAAGGTATTCCATCACGGGCAGCGAATGCGCAAGCAGATCGTGGTTATAAGCGAGCGCATGGCGCAGATTGCTGCCGCTCGAATGTTCGTTATTTGCCAGCCGACCGGTAGGGAGCAGACCCGCCAATATGCTGCGTTGCCACGAACGGGCAATGCGTTCATCCAGGCGGCCGGGCGGGCAACTGCCGTTTTCCAGCAAAAACGTTCGCGCCTGGCGCAAAGCCAAAGCGGTGGGGGTGGGCATAAAACTCTCCTCGACGGGGGCACCGTCTGCAACAAGTATAGGAGGATGGCGGCACAGTGCAATACCCGCGCCCCAGTACCCGGTTTACCTGTACTGTTTTGTTACACATGCCAAATAAGCGGGGGCAATGGCTTGACCCTTCGACGTAATATACTGTCCAATTCGTCCAGACTATCCGGTTTGTCGCGTTCAGCGGAGGAAACCGGGAACCCAACGAAACTTATTGCCATGAACGTCCCTTTTTCTATCGTCCCGATCATATCTGCGCAGCAGCAGGCTGCCGTGGATTACCGCGCACTGGATGTTGAACGGGTTCATGCGGACACGTTGCTGGATGGCCTGCGCCGTCCGCTGCACGACCTGCGCATTTCCGTGACGGACCGCTGCAATTTGCGCTGCACCTATTGCATGCCGCGCGAGATATTCGATGAGAACCACGCCTACTTGCCGCGTAGCGAATTGCTGACTTTCGAGGAAATCGAGCGTCTCGCGGGACTGTTCATCCGCCTGGGCGTGAGAAAAATACGCCTGACCGGGGGAGAGCCGCTGCTGCGTCACGGCATCGAACAACTCATCGAGAAACTCGCTCGTCGGCAAACTGCCGAAGGCGTGCCGGTGGAAATCGCCCTGACCACCAATGGTGTATTGCTTGCGCGCAAGGCCCAGTCTCTGAAAGACGCCGGGTTAAGTCGCGTGACCGTCAGTCTCGACGGGTTGAGTAATGCCACCTTCCAGCGCATGAGCGGATCGGAGGTTGCCGTGGCAACGGTTCTGGAAGGCATCGCCGCCGCCCGGACAGCAGGCCTGGGTCCGGTCAAGGTCAACATGGTGGTCAAACGCGGTGCGAACGAGCACGAAATCCTGCCCATGGCCGAGCATTTTCGCCACAGCGGCATTGTGCTGCGCTTCATCGAATTCATGGATGTCGGAACCAGCAACGGCTGGCGTATGGACGATGTCGTGCCTGCGCGCGAAATTCTCGACCGTATTGCCGTGTGCCATCCGCTGGAACAACTCGATCCGCACTACAGCGGCGAAGTGGCGGAGCGCTGGCGTTACGCCGATGGCGCCGGCGAGGTCGGCGTGATTGCCTCGGTCACGCACGCGTTCTGCAACGAATGCAGCCGTGTCCGGCTTGCCACCGACGGAAGACTCTACACCTGCCTGTTTGCAAGCGAAGGGCTGGACTTGCGCGCACCGCTGCGCCAGGGAGAAGGCGACCGCGTGCTGACCAACCTGATTGCGGATTGCTGGGGCAGGCGCTCTGACCAATACTCGCAACTGCGCCATGCGGCAACCGGAGAAGCGGCGAGCCAGGTGAAAAAAGTCGAGATGTCCTACATCGGCGGATGACGGCAAAATGAACGACCAGCAACTCATGCGCTACAGCCGCCACATCCTGCTGAACGAAATCGGCATCGAAGGGCAGGAGCGTCTGCTGGCCGGTCATGTGCTCATCATCGGCATGGGTGGACTGGGCTCGCCGGCCGCGCTGTACCTGGCTTCCAGCGGTGTCGGACGCATCACCCTGTGCGACAACGACACCGTCGATTTCAGCAACCTGCAACGCCAGATCATCCACCGCACAGCAACAGTCGGACAGCCCAAAGTCGTTTCCGCGCAGGCCACGATGCGCGAAATCAATCCCGAGGTCGAATGCATCCCGCTGCAGATACGCGCCGACGAGGCGAAACTGATGGAACTGGTCGCACGGGCCGATGTGGTGCTGGATTGCAGCGACAACTTCGCCACGCGTTACGCAGTCAACCGTGCCTGTCTGGCGCAGCGTAAACCGCTGGTGTCGGGCGCAGCCATCCTGACCAGCGGCCAGATATCCGTATTCGATTTCCGTCGTGAAGACGCCCCTTGTTATAACTGCCTGTTCTCGGAAGATAGCGAGGCTGAAGATCTGCGTTGTGCGACGACGGGAGTATTTGCACCGCTGGTTGGCATCATCGGCACCATGCAAGCCGCGGAGGCGCTTAAATTGCTCATCGGACTGGAAGGCGGGCTGAGCGGCAAGTTGCTTTTCGTTAATGCACTGGACATGAACTTTATCCGCAGCGACCTGAGTAAAGATCCGGCCTGCAGCGTTTGCGGCCCAAATCCAACCCGCACAACAGTTAAAGAGCCGACGTGCGATAGCCGGAATGCGGCGAACCTGGGATTGCGATCCTGATGCCCATGAACGACCTGACCCATTTTTCCGAATCCGGCCGCGCCCGCATGGTGGACGTTTCGGAAAAATCCAGCACCCAGCGCGTCGCCATTGCCAGCGGCGTATTGCGCATGCAGATAACCACGCTGGAACGCATCCGCACCGGACAGATCGCC
>JACRME010000017.1 GCA_016235045.1 Nitrosomonadales bacterium | reverse complement strand
GCAGTTCGCCCGCCTTGAATGCGGCCATGGTCTCTGCCTTCTCGGCGCTGCTTAATTTCCCATGCGCGAGGCCGATGCGCAGTTCGGGGAATATCTGGGTGAGCGTGGCGTGGGTCTCCAGCGCGGTCTGCAATTGCAACGCCTCCGATTCGTCGATGAGCGGGCAGACCCAATAGGCTTGGCGACCTTCGAGACAGGCGGCGCGCACGCGTTCGAACACTTCTTCGCGCCGTGTGTCGCTCACCAGTTTGGTGACGATGGGGGTGCGTCCGGGCGGCAACTCGTCGATGACGGAGACGTCGAGGTCGGCGTAGTAGCTCATGGCCAGCGTGCGCGGGATGGGGGTGGCGCTCATCATGAGTTGGTGCGGCTCAAAACTCCCTCCCCCTTGCAGGGGGACTGCGGAAGGGTCGCCGCAAAGCGGCGGGGTACCCACCGGCGTACCCCTTGCGGGTGTGGTTGGGGAGGGGGTAGAAGCGTGAATGCCCAACGACTCGACCCCCATCCCAGCCTTCCCCCTGCCAGGGGGAAGGGGTGGAGCAGCTTCGGTGGTTCCCTTTCCTCTTAACGCCAGTCTTTGCTGCACTCCGAACTTGTGCTGTTCGTCCACGATGACCAGCCCCAGCTTCTTGAACTCGACCGAGGTCTGAAACAGCGCATGCGTGCCGATGGCGAGCATGGTGTCGCTGGACGCGATGCGTTCGGCGGCGGCGGTCTTGTCCTTCTTCTTCAAGCTGCCGGAAAGCCACACTGGTTCGATGCCCAGCGGCTGCAGCCATTCGCGTAATTTCAAATAATGCTGCTCGGCCAGTATCTCGGTCGGCGCCATGAACGCGACCTGGTAGCCGTTCTCAATGGCCTGCAAAGCGGCCAGCGCGGCGACCACGGTCTTGCCGCTGCCGACGTCGCCCTGCAGCAGGCGCTGCATGGGATGCGGTCGCGCGATGTCGGCGCTGATCTCGTGCCAGACTTTCTTCTGCGCACCGGTGAGGGCGAAGGGCAAATCCTTCAGCAGCGCATCGGTGAGTTTGTTGTGCGCGCCAAGTTTGGGTGCGATGCGTCGGCTGCGCTCGCGGTAGTGCACGCGCATCGAGAGTTGCTGCGCCAGCAGTTCGTCGAACTTGATGCGCATCCAGGCGGGGTGCGCGCGTTCCAGTAGAGCGTTCTCGTCGATGCTCGGCGGCGGTTGGTGCAGCAGCTTCACGCTGGCGTCGAAGTCGGGCAGGTGCAGTCGTTTCTTGATCGCTTCCGGCAGGGTGTCGTCGAGCGCGAGTTCGTTCAATGCGGCGTGGATGTTCTTGGCGAGCGTCGCTTGCGGCAACCCGGCCGTGGTGGGATACACCGGCGTGAGCGCCTGCTTGAGCGGGACGGACTCGCCCGCACTGCGGCACTTGGGGTGCACCATCTCGTCACCAAAGAAACCCATGCGCGGTTCGCCCAGCGCGCGGATTTTTTTGCCGACGGCGAGCTGCTTCTGCTGGCTGGGATAAAAATTCAGGAAACGCAGATACAGGATGTCGCCGCTGTCGTCCTGCAACTGGCACACCAGGCTGCGGCGCGGGCGGTACATCACTTCGCTGTGGATGATCTCGCCTTCCACCTGCGCGCGCTCGCCGGGAACGAGGTCGGCGATGCGCGTGATCTTGGTCTCATCCTCGTAGCGCAGCGGCAGGTGCAGCACCAGGTCGAACGGGGCGCGGATGCCGAGCTTGGCGAATTTGCTTTGTGTGGCGGCGGCGATTTTCAACGGCACGGGATCCGGAATCGAAATCTGTCCTGCGGGGGCTTAGTTCGCCATCTTGGCGACCCGGTCGTCGGCGATGCGCAGACGGTCGGCCAGCGTGTACAGGAATGCCTGCAGGAAGTGCAACTGGCAGCGGTCGGAAAGCTTGTCGAGCTGGTCGGGCATGATCTTCATCACGGTGATGTCGGTGTTGGCCGAGATGGTGGCGGAGCGCGGCATTTTCCTGCGGCTGACATAGGCCATCTCGCCGATGCAATCGCCGTTGCTTAGCGTGTTGAGCAAACGGTTGTTGCGCGTCACGTTCACGCCGCCTTCGATCAGGATGTAGAACGCATCGCCCATCTCGTCCTCGCGCACCAGCACGGTCTTCGCGGGTTGCTTCTGCCATTCCCCGATGCGCAGCAGTTCCCACAGTTCGAGGTCGGAAAAATCCTCGAACATGCCCAGCTTGCGCAGCGCAATGAATTTGTCGCTCTCGTTGATTTCCAGGTCGCTCTTCTCGAAGTGGCCGAGCTCCGCCAGTTCGTTGCCGAAATCGCGCCAGGTGGGGAAGCGGTCTGCCGGGTCTTTTTGCATGGCGCGCATCACGATGCGCTCCAGTTGCGGCGGCAGGTCGCTGCGATGACTGGTCGGCAGCAGCGGTTGCTCGTGCAAAATCTGCTGATACAGGTGCGCGAGATTTTTCGCGGTATAGGGCGAGTGTCCGGTGAGCAGGCGATACATCACGACGCCCAGCGAGTAGATGTCGGTCTGGTGCGAGACTTCGTCGCCGCGCACCTGCTCCGGCGACATGTAGTTGGGCGAGCCGACGCTGCCGTGCGTTTGCTCGAGATCCAGCCGGATGGCCGCGCCCAGGTCGGTGATCTTGATCTCGTTCGGCCGGTCCAGCAGCAGGTTGGCGGGCTTGATGTCGCGGTGGATGACGCCCTTGAACTGCGCATAGTTGAGGGCGCGGCAGCACTTGAACAGGTATTCCACCACGCGGTCCAGCGGCAGCAGGTTTTCCCGGTGGATGAATTTTTCCAATGTGCCGCCGGACACGTATTCCATCACGATGTAATTCACCTCGTCGCTGAGCACCGCTTCATACGTCTTGACGATGTTCGGATGGATGAGCTTGCCGGCCAGTGCGGCTTCGTTTTCCAGTTGCTTGCGGTTCTGCCTGCCCAGCCGCGGGTCGTCCAGGAACTCCTGCTTGATCACCTTGACCGCAACTTCCGTTTTCTTGAACGGGTCGTAAGCCAGATAGACCAGGCTGGTGCCGCCCTGGCCCAGCTTCTTGATCAGGCGATAGGTGCCGAGATAGGTTCTGTTGCCCGCTGGCAATGGGTTGCTGGAAGGCACGCTTATTCCTGGATGTACAAGACGCCGTCCGCCTCGATCAGCGCGTTGCGCGGCAGCGACGCGACGCCCACCGCGGCGCGGGCAGGAAAGGGCTGATGGAAATAGGTCGCCATGATCTCGTTCACCTTGGCGAAATGCGCGAGGTCGGTGAGGTAGATGTTGAGTTTCACCACGTCGTTCAGGCTGCTGCCCGCCGCATCGGCGACGGCGCGCAGGTTCTGGAACACGCGGTGGATTTGCGCTTCGATGCCCTCGACCATCTGCATGGTGTTGGGGTCGAGGCCGATCTGGCCGGAAAGGTACACGGTGCTGTCCACGCGCACGGCTTGCGAATAGGTGCCGATGGCGGCGGGGGCATCCGGGGTCTGGATCACGAATTTGTTGGACATGAAGGTCTCCTTTTTTAATTGTTCTAGTTGGCGAGTTTGGCGAAGCGGTCGTCTGCCATTCTGAGCCGGTCCGCCATGACGCGCAAAAATGCCTGATTGAAGTGTAGTTGGCAATGGTCGGAAAGCCGCGAAAGCTGCTGCGGCGAAATTCTCAGCACGGTGACCGTGGTTCCCGCGGTGACGGTGGCGGAACGCGGAACGGCCCTGCCGCTGATGTAGGCCATTTCGCCGAAGCAGTCGTCGCTGCGGATCACGTTGAGCAGGCGTCCGTTCTTGGTCACGCTGACGCTGCCGTCGATCATGACATAGAAGGCGTCGCCCATTTCGTCCTCGCGCATGAGCACGGTCTGCGGCGGCTGCTTCTGCCACTCGCCGACGCGCAGTATCTCCCACAGTTCGATATCGGTGAAGTCCTTGAATATCGACATCTCGCGCAGTGTGGTGAATTTCTCGGTCTGGTTGATGTCGATGGCGCTTTGTTCGAAGCGCCCCAGCGCGGCGAGATCGCTGCCGAAATCTTTCCAGTCCTGGTAGCGCTCCTTCCTGTCCTTGTGCATGGCGGTCAGCACGACGCGCTCCAGTTGCGGCGGAATGTCGGGACGCAGGCTGCGCAGCGTCGGCGGTGTGGCATTCAATATCTGCTGGCACAGCGCGGCCAGGTTCGTGCCCTGGAACGGCGCGTGGCCGGTAAGCAGGCGGTACATCACCACCCCCAGCGAATAGATGTCGGTCTGGTGCGTCAGCACCTCGCCGCGCAGTTGTTCCGGCGACATGTAACCGGGTGAGCCGATGTTGCTTACCTGCGTCTGCTCGATGTTGAGCAGCAGCGCCGCGCCCATGTCGGAAATCTTGATGTCGCCCTCCTCGG
This sequence comes from Nitrosomonadales bacterium, assembly GCA_016235045.1. Classification (GTDB taxonomy): domain Bacteria; phylum Pseudomonadota; class Gammaproteobacteria; order Burkholderiales; family Gallionellaceae; genus Sideroxyarcus. The sequence continues at coordinate 48,181 of JACRME010000017.1, read as the reverse complement.
TGAGCAGCATGTTGGCGGGCTTGATGTCGCGGTGGATCACGCCGTTGAATTGCGCGTAGTTCAGCGCGCGGCAGCACTTGAACATGTATTCCACCACGCGGTCGATGGGCAGCAGGTTGGCGGGATCGGAATGCTTCTCCAATGTGCCGCCGCTGACGTATTCCATCACGATATGGCTGGAGTCGTCGCCGATCATGGCGTCGTAAATCGCCACGATGTGCGGATGCGACAACTTGCCGGCCAGCGAAGCCTCGTTGTCCAGTTGCCGCTGGTACAGCTTGCCCATCTTGGGATCGTTCAGGATTTCCTGCTTCAACACCTTGATCGCCACTTCCCGCTTGGAGAAGGGATCGAAACCCAGATACACCGTACTGGTCGCGCCTTGGCCCAGTTTTCTGGTGAGGGTGTATTTGCCCAGTGTTTCGGGAAGTTTCATGTGATGACGATCACTTTCCGGCGCGTTCGGCAGGTTTCTTCCAGGTCGTGCTGCCGATCACGAACTGGCGCTTGCGGTTAAGTTTCAGGTAAGTGCGCCCGAGATATTCTCCCACCATGCCGATGCACAAGGTCTGGACGCCGCCGATGAACAGGATGGTGGCGATGGTGGATGCCCAGCCGCGCGGCAGTTCCGGGAACATCATTTTCTGCACGATCACCACCACGATCATCACCAGGCTCAGCGCGGCCAGGCCGAAGCCCGCGTAGGTGGCGAGGCGCAACGGGAATACCGAGAAGCTGGTGGCCATTTTCAGCCACAGCGAAACCAGCTTGAGGAGGGTGTAGTTGCTTTCGCCTTCGAAGCGCGCCTGGTGCTCGATGTCCACCGTCGTGATCGAGCGGGTGACGTCGAGAATTAGCCCGTCGATATAAGTGTAGGGGCCGTCGTAATGGACGATTTCGTCGGCGATCTCGCGGCGCATGCCCTTGAACGAGGAGAGATACAGTCCTTTGGGCTTGCCCAGCAGCAGGGTCGCCATGCGGTCGTTGAACCAACTGCCGAGTTTTTTCCAGGCCGCATGCTGGCGGTTGAGGTAGTTGGTGTAGCACACGTCGTAGCCTTCGGCGAGCGCCTTGACGATGGCGGCGATGGCGGAGGGCGGGTGCTGCAGGTCGTCGTCCATGAGCACGACGTATTCGCCGGTCACGTGATGCAGTCCGGCCATGATGGCGTTGTGCTGGCCGACGTTGCGGCGCAGGGTGATGCCTCTGACGAAAGGGTTGGCCTCGGCCAGGGTGCGGATGACCTGCCAACTGTTGTCCGGGCTGCAGTCGTTGACCAGGATCAGTTCGAAGCGGCCGGTCAGTCCTTCCGCCTGCATCTCGGCGGCAACGGCTTCCACCAGCCTGGGCAGGATGGGCGCGCTGCGGTAGACGGGGACGACGATGGACAGGGTGCAGGTGTTCATGTGGTCTGCCGGGCTATTTGATATGGGCGAGCGTCAGGCGCAAGCCTTCGCTCAAATCGGTATTGGGTTGCCAGCCGAGTTCCTTGCGGGCGCGGGCGATGTCGAGCACGCTCACCGGCACATCGAACTTGCGCGCGGCGGTGAAGCTGGCCTGCGCTTTTTTTCCGGTGACCTGCTCCACGGCGGCGATGATCTCGCGCACGCTGTGGCCGCCGCCCGAGCCGATGTTGAAGATGCGCTGCTCGCCCCGATAGCCGGCGGCCTGAATGAGGGCCGACACGGTGTCGGAGACATACAGGTAATCGCGCACCACCGAACCGTCGCCCCAGACTTCGATGGGCTCGCCGTGCACCACGCGCGAGAGGAAAGTGCCGACCACGCCTTGGGCGCGGTTCGCTTCCTGTCCGGGGCCGTAGGGATTCGCCACGCGCAAGATGCGGTAATCGAGGCCGTGCAGCAGCCGGTACAGCGCGAGGTATTTCTCGATGGCGAGCTTGACGATGCCGTAGGAGCAGGTCGGTTCGGTCGGATGCGTCTCGGGAATGGGCGTGTGCTGCGGCCGGCCGTACACCGTGCCACCGGAAGAAGCGAAGATCAGCAAGGTCTTGGTGCCGCGCAGTTGCTCCAGCAGGCGCAGCGTGGCGGCCAGGTTGCTTTCCACATCGAAGGAGGGGTCGTCGTTGGACGACTGCGGCTGGGTGGTGGAGACCAGGTGGAACACGACGTCCACCTCCTTGAGCGCGCGATGGATGTCCTGCACGTTGCCGAAATCGCCCTCCTGCCATTCCAGCGACGGGTGGTTGGGGATCGAAGGCATGCGCGTGCGGTACGGGCGCTCCAGCACACGCACCAGCGCGCCCTGCGCCAGCAACGCAGTAACCAGGTGCGATCCGATAAAACCGCCTCCGCCGAGAACAAGTGCCCTCAAGTGTTTCCTTTCCGTTGGTGCCGGGCGCGTGGCCCGGAGAATCGCTCGAAGCGAGGCTTCCATGCTACCATGCCGCCCGTTGCTGCTGGCTGTTTTGCGCAGACCGGCAGTGCGTTTTTGCTTCACTTCGACAACTCGAAACAGTCACTATGTTCAAACCAGATTCCGACGCGCGCTTGCGGCTGGCGTGGTTCATCCTGGCGAGCCTGCTCGCCGTGTTCGTCTATTTCTACGGCCTGGGCAGCCAGCATATTCCCAAGAACAGCGACGAATACCTGTATGTCCACGTCGCCCGCATGACGGCGGACAGCGGCCACTGGCTGCCGCTGCAATCCGAGCTGGACTACGGCCGCAACTTCAAGCCGCCGATGATGTTCTGGCACGCCATCGCGGCGACCGACTGGGGGCAGCAGTGGGATCTGTGGCATCTGCGCTATCCCAGCGTGATCTACACCCTGCTGACTTCGCTGCTGGTGTTTCTGCTGGCGAAGCGTTTGACCGGCAAGACCGAGACGGGCTTCGTCGCGCTGCTCACTTTCCTGGCCTTCTTTAGCACCTACCGTTTCGGCCGCCCCTATCTGACCGATCCGGGTATCGTGTTCTGGCTTTTCCTGCCGTTTTTCACACTTATCTATTGGCGGCCTTTCACCTTCGAATCGCGCTTCTGGATGCCGGTGACGATGGGTCTGCTCACCGGCGTGGGCTTGTTGTACAAATCGTTCTTCTTCGTGCTGCCGGTCGGCCTCGGCCTGAGCTGGTGGTATCTGCACCATCGCCAGTATCGCTGGCGCGAGTTCCTGATCAAGGACTCGTGGAAACCGGTGATCACCGGCGTGATCGGTCTGCTGGTGTTCGGCCTGTGGTTCCTGCTGGAGCCGGATACGGTGGGGCTGTGGAACGAGTTCTTCTGGAAAGAGAACATGGGCAAGGTGCAGAGCGGCAACTATCTGGGCACCATGCTGTGGGGGCCGAGCAGCATCTGGAGCTTGTCGCTGGGCTATGCGCAGAACGCGGGCCTGCTGGCATTCCCGGTGCTCGGTCTGATGTGGACGGCGTTCCGCCAGCGCAAGCAGACCACCGACAGCGAGAAATATCTGTGGATCTGGATGGCCGCGCTGTTCTTCATGTTCAGCCTGGCCAGCCAGCGCTCGGCGCGCTACCTGCTGGAAGCGATGCCCGCGCTGGCGGTGCTGATGGCTTTCTATTGGGATCGCATCGACCGCAAGTGGTTCGTCGGCGCGCTGCTGATGGCGGGACTCGTGCTGGCGCTGCTGGTGCGCATGTCGCTGCGCTTGCAGGACGAGAGCGGCGGCGCGCTCTATGACTGGACCTACTGGACTCTGCTGACCGTAACCACGTTATTGTTGCTGGCGGGCATTTTCTTTGCGCGCTACACGCGCCTGCTGGTCAATGTGGTGATGCTGCTGACCTATCTCACGCTGGCCTCCTTCCTGCATCCGTTCGACGGCGCGCGCGGCAATTTTAGCGCCGAGGTGCAGCAGTCGCTGGCGGGCAAGGAGGTGTGGGTGCCGTGCAACAAGTTCATCGCCAAGGACGAGGGGCACCGCTTCCTGCTGCCGGGCGCGAACGTGCTGGGTTACTACGACCATCTCGACGGCGTGAACGCCGAGTCGCTGGCGAAACGTTTCCGTGTGTTTGCCGTGCGCATGGGTTTCCAGGAGAAGCCCTGCGCCGAGTGCAAAGTGATCGGCGAACGGCTGGAGATCAACGGTCGCCAGTACGCGCCGGAGATCAAGCAGATGTTGCTGGAAGGCAAGGTGTTCGAGCACCTGTTCGTCAAGGAAGTGCTGATCGAATCGCAAGCGGCGCTGCCCAAGTTGGCGGCTGCGCCCAGAAGCGAATGCCGGTAGACGGAATGATTGCCAGATACCTGACATTGGGGTGCGTGTTGCTGGCCTTCGGCCTGGGCCTGAACAAGGTCTGGCGCCAACCCGCTCCCTCGTACGGATTCCGCATGCCGGTTGTCGAGCCTGCCGCCGCGCCGCCGGTCGAGCAGAAGCCGCAGCCGCGCAAGCGAGGGCGCCTCGCCGACCAGGACACCAGTCACGTCAACGGCAGTTATTCCAGTCGCCTCGCTTCTTCCCGATTGCATGCGCAGACCCATGCATCTTCGCTGGTCGAACTCAGGGACAGCCGCATCCGCGCCTTCTGGTTTTCCGGCAGCCGCGAGGGTGCGTCGGATGTGACCATCAACAGCGCGGTGTTCGATCCGGTGCAGGGCGAGTGGAGCGGCGAGCGGGTGATCGCCAGCCGTTCGAGCACGCAACGTGCGCTGCACCGCTATGTCGCCAAACTGGGCAATCCGGTGGCGGCGCGGGCGGCGGACGGCACCCTGCAATTGTTCTACGTCACGGTATCGCTGGGCGGTTGGGCGGGCAGTTCCATCACGATGATGACCTCGAACGACGAGGGCGAGAGCTGGAGTGCGCCGCGCCGCCTGATCACCTCGCCGTTCATCAATATCAGCACGCTGGTCAAGGGCGCGCCGTTCCTGTATGCGGACGGTTCGATGGGGGTGCCGGTGTACCACGAGTTCGTCAGCAAGTTTGCCGAGGTGCTGCACTTGGATGCGGGGGGGAACGTCATCGACAAACAGCGCCTGGCGCGGGCGGGGCAGGGCACGTTGCAGCCGGTGGTGCTGGTGAAAAATCCGAACCAGGCATTGGTGCTGACGCGTTATTCCGGCAAAGACAACCCGCATCTGGCGCGCAGCATTTCGACGGAAGACGGAGGGCAGCACTGGTCGGCGCCGGAGAAATCGTCGTTCCCCAATCCGGACGCGGCGCTGTCGGGCACGGTATTGCAGGATGGCCGCCTGCTCGCGGTGCTGAACCATCAGGAGCAGGGACGCGACAGCTTGTCGCTGATGTTGTCGGCGGACGGCGGGCGCAACTGGAAGGAATTGCATCGTCTGGAAGAAATGCGCGTGGTGCGCGACAAGAACCTGGACGAAAAGCAGTGCCTGTCCATCGTGCAGGGCCTGCTGCAGAATTCGGACAAGCGGCTGGCGCATGCACCCCAGGCGACGCTGGACGAATATGTCGATTCCGCCAGGGCCAGGGTGCGCGCGGACGGCGGCTGCGGTTTCGAATTTTCCTATCCGTACCTGATCCAGGCGCGCAACGGCAATTTCCATCTGACATACACCTGGAACCGGGTGTTCATCAAACATGTCACGTTTGACCAGACCTGGCTGAACCGTCATTTGAAAAAGGGTGCCGATGCAACTCAACACTGACCTGACCGGACTGTTTGGAATTACCCTGGCGATTTTCACGCTGCTGGTGCGCGTGCCGCGCATACAGGCGTTTCCGCCGCGCCAGCGGGCGGCGATATTGGCTGCGGCCGTCGTGCTGGCATCGATTCCGCTGTGGGGCTTGTCGCTGTCCGGTTTCATGCGCGGCATCAGCGGCGATCTGAGCATCGCGACATTGCTGGTGCTGGCGTTGGCGCTGGCGCGCACGCTGTCCGGGTGCGCATTGATCGAAGAAGCAAACCGCCTGCGGGTATTGCGGGCGATTGCCGTCGCCGCAGTGGTGTTCTATCCCTTTGCCCTGGGTTTCACTGCATTCGACCCGTACCGGCTGGGTTACGGCAACCTGTGGTTCCTGTTGGCGCTGCTGGGCTTCACGCTGTGGTCGACCTTGCGCTATTCGATGTTGCTGGCCCTGGTCATCGCGCTGGCGGTGGCGGCGTGGAGCGCCGGCTGGTACGAATCGACCAACCTGTGGGATTATCTGCTCGATCCCTGGCTGGCGATCTACGCGATTGCCGGGCAGGTGAAATACTGGTGGACTCAGGGGAGAAAAACAAATGCCTAGTTTGAAGCGCAGCGACTACCGCACGCTCACGCTGGCCGCGCTGGGCGGCACGCTGGAGTTCTATGATTTCATCATCTTCGTGTTCTTTGCGGGCGTCATCGCGCAACTGTTCTTCCCGCCCGACATGCCGGAATGGCTGCGCCAGACGCAGACCTATGGCATCTTCGCGGTCGGTTATCTGGCGCGCCCGCTGGGCGGGATCATCATGGCGCACTTCGGCGACCTGCTCGGGCGCAAGAAGATGTTCATGCTGAGCATCTTCCTGATGGCGATCCCGACGTTGGCCATCGGTCTGCTGCCGACCTATGCCAGCATCGGCATCGCTGCCCCCCTGCTGTTGCTGGCCCTGCGCGTGATGCAGGGCGCGGCCATCGGCGGCGAGGTGCCGGGCGCCTGGGTATTCGTCTCCGAGCATGTGCCGCAGCGCCATGTCGGTTTTGCCTGCGGTACGCTGACGGCCGGACTCACCGGCGGCATTTTGCTGGGTTCGCTGGTTGCGACTGCCGTGAACCGGTCTTACGATCCTGCGGCCTTGCTGGAAGAAGGCTGGCGCCTGCCGTTCATCCTCGGCGGCGTGTTCGGTCTGGTGTCGGTGTGGCTGCGCCAGTATCTGCACGAGACCCCGGTGTTCAAGGAGATGCAGGCGCGCCAGCAACTGGCGAACGAGTTGCCGCTGAAAACGGTGGTGCGCGAGCACCGCCCGGCCATCGTGCTCACCATGCTCATGACCTGGCTGCTGTCCGCCGCCGTGGTGGTGATGATCCTGATGACGCCGACGCTGATCCAGAAGCTGTATGCCATCCCCGCGGTGACGGCGTTGCAGGCCAATAGCGTCGCGACACTGTTCCTGAGCATGGGCTGCATCGTGTTCGGCGCGATGGCGGATAAATTCGGCGCTGGCCGCGTGCTGGCGCTCGGCTGCATCGCGCTGGGCGCGACTTCGTGGTTGCTCTACCAACGCCTGGGAGTCGCACCGGACGACATCTACTGGGCGTATGCGTTGTGCGGCTTCTTCGTCGGCGTGATCGGCGTGATTCCCAGCACCGCAGTGCAAGCATTCCCACCCGTGGTGAGATTCTCCGGCCTGTCGTTCTCCTACAACGTGGCCTACGCCATCTTCGGCGGATTGACGCCGGTGCTGGTGAGTCGCCTGCTGCCGCTGGATGCGCTGGCGCCGGTGCACTATATGGCGGCGCTGTGCGTGGTGGGCGTGGGGCTGGGGGTGTATCTGCGGCGGCAGGAAGCAAATGGCAAGACCTGAATTATTTTGTGCGTAGACGGTATGTTCAATATGTATTCGACTCACGAAGCTGCCCGGTTTGAATTGTGAGTGAGAAATGATTGATGGATAATGCTGCGCTCACCCCATCCAACTGAACTAACCCGACCTACGGGGTTGCTCCATTCTCAATTCTTGAAATGAGAAAATGCGGTAGTGATCGGAGGAAATCATGACCAAACAAGTCCAGAAAACCTGCATCGTCGCCGCCACCATCACGCCATTGGGCAAGGCGCTGCAATGAAGTTGACATCTGATCTGCCAAGGTGGGTTGCCTTGCCTCTTAGGCTTGTCCTCTACGTGTTCGTCATGTTCATACTGTTCAACATAGCTGTAGGGATAGTCGCGGCAAAAGTGGTGCACAACACTGAAGAATGCTCTGTGGTGACATCGAAAATGAGCAGTGGGCTGGAATTAGCGAAAGGTATGGTCACATGCCTGAAGGCCAAGAATGGTTTGCTGGGAAACTGGTTGATGGCTTCCATTTATCGTGCTGTCGATGCGATGCCGCATGTTCCCAAAGAATTTGTCGGTGTATGGGAGGCTTCCCAGCCACGCTGTACATACAGACACAAGTTACTGGAGAGTGGCGAATTTATATCAGAGCCGTTTGAGTGCAGCCTGAGCGCTGAGACCTTCCACGGAACATGGGGTGTACATGACAACCAGATGATCTGGATGGTCGATGAGGGGGTAGTGTGGCCGCCTGACATCAATTCTATGGATGTCGTTGATAAAGATTTCTTTTTGCTGGTCGAGCAGGATGGCACACGCACAAGGTTTACGAGAGTGAAGGAAGTCCAGATTGTTACGCCGACCATCGACATGGGTCCGGAGAAGGTGCAGTCTTCAGAAGCTGAAACAAGTCTTGGTGATGCTAAGGTCGATGTGAAAACTGAAGCTGCTTCACAAATAGCTGATCCGATCGCCGAAGAAGATGCGAATCCATACGATGTACAAAACGAAAATGTTCAAGAGGGCAAGAATACGGATATTGGTGAGGAAGCAAGTCATTTATCGGAACCGGTGGAGGTGTTGGTCGAGAAGTGATTTTGTTTGTTGAAGCCATGCTTGATCCACCATACCGATCAGGGCGGCATCTATCGCAGTAATGAGTAGCGTGAGCGATTGGCTTGCGTTGGTATCTTGCTCAGCATGGGATCGAAAGGCACGGCTTACGACAACGCGGTGGCGGAGAGTTTTTCTCCAATCTGAAGAATGAACTCATTCACCATGCGGACATCTCAAGTCGGGAAGCGGCCAGAGCAGTGATCTTCAGCTACATCGAGCTGTTCTATAATCGCCAGCGGATTCATCAGTCGCTGGGTTATGTCAGCCCGGTTGCGTTTGAAGAGGCCAACTGTGTGGCGCTGAATTGAACGTCTGGGAAAGGCGGGCCAGATCAACCTGCCCCCGTGCTTTGCCCGCAGATAACGCTTATTTGTCAGCGACGCCAAGCCAGTAGCTACGCAATATCGGCTTCGTATTTAAAAAGTCAGGAACGAGGCTGGGATCAATGCATGATTGCCCGATCAGCTAGCTAATATCCCCCTCACCCACAGGCGCTTATCAGCCAGCGCCACTTTATGCGACAATGCGCCCCCCAAAAGAGCGCCTTCAGGCGCCAACAGTAGTCTATATATATAACAGGAACTGTCTTTGGATAATCTCAAGCGATTAATCGCATCGGATATGGCGGCGGTGGATGCGGTGATCCGCGCCCGGCTTCATTCCGAGGTGGCATTGGTCAACCAGGTCGGCGAATACATCGTCAACAGCGGCGGCAAGCGGCTGCGCCCGGCGTTGGTGTTGTTGTCGGCGCAGGCGTTCGGCTATCGGGGCAAACATCACTACGATCTGGCGGCAGTGGTGGAATTTATCCATACCGCGACTTTGCTGCATGACGACGTGGTGGACGAATCCGAGTTGCGCCGCGGGCGCGAGACGGCCAACGCGCTGTTCGGCAATGCGGCCAGCGTGCTGGTCGGCGATTTCCTGTATTCGCGCGCGTTCCAGATGATGGTGGACGTGGGCGAGATGCGCGTGATGCAGACATTGGCCGATGCGACCAACGTTATCGCCGAGGGCGAGGTGTTGCAACTGCTCAACTGCCACGATGCGGGTGTGGATATCCCCAATTACATGCGCGTCATCCATTGCAAGACCGCCAAGCTGTTCGAGGCGGCGATGCGTCTGGGGGCGATCCTTTGCCGGGCTTCCGCCGCCGACGAGGAAGCGGTCTCGAAATACGGCATGCACCTCGGCACCGCGTTCCAGTTGATCGACGACGTGCTGGACTATTCCGCCGACGAAGCGGTGACCGGCAAGCATCTGGGCGACGATCTGGCCGAAGGCAAGCCCACGCTGCCGCTGATCTATGCAATGCAGCATGGCACCGGCGAACAGGCCGCGGTGGTGCGCGGCGCGATCGAGCAGGGCGATGTGGGCAAGTTTGCCCAGGTGCTGGAAATCATTCGCGAAACCGGCGCATTGGAGTTCACGCGCCGGCAGGCCTTGCGCGAAGCCGAGACCGCCTGTACGGCGATTGCATCGCTTGCCGATTCTAAATACAAGCAGTGTCTGTTAGAATTGGCAAACTTTGCCGCAACGCGGCAATTTTAATTTTACCGATTCGGGGTGTAGCTCAGCCTGGTAGAGTACTGCGTTCGGGACGCAGGAGTCGGAGGTTCGAATCCTCTCACCCCGACCAAATTTTGCCGCCTGTGTGCGGCGTTCTGTGGAGTAAGACGCATGAGTCGCTTGCTTTTTCTGCTGGCTGTCATTGTGGTCGTCTACTTGTTGCTCAGGTCGTTCCGCAGGCAAGCGCCCAAGCAGAATGCATCCGCCCCGGCAGAGGAAATGGTACGTTGCGCGCAATGCGGCGTTCATTTGCCCAAAAGTGAAAGTATCCTGGCCAACGGTAATTTCTACTGCAGCGATGCCCATCGTCGCGAGCATGTTGCCAAGTAAGCCCGATGCGGGATAAGCAATCCCTGAACGGTTCCTTCCCCTTCCTGAAAACGGCAGCGCCGTTGTCGCAAGAAAGCCTGTGGCGCTCAATCGGTTTTTTCAACCTCTACCGCCTGATCCTGGGGGGTACATTGCTGCTGATGGCGGCGATTTTCGGCAATGTCATGCTGCCGAACCTGCACTATCAAACCTGGTATTTCTGGATCAGTGCCATTTACACTTCGCTGGCGCTGGTTTCCGCCGTCACCGTCAATCTGCGCAAGCCGCGCGCCGGGGTGCAACTTGCGTTCCTGGTTTGTACCGATATCGTCGCGGTCGCAGCACTGATCTTTTTCAGCGGCGGCATTCACAGCAATCTGGGCATGCTGCTGCTGGTGTCGCTGGCGCTGGCAGGGATGATCAGCCACGGGCGCATCACCCTGCTGTATGCCGCGCTGGCCAGCATTGCCGTCCTGCTGCAGCACAGCTACGCGGTTTTGACCACCGATGCGACGGTGGCGCAGTTTTTCCAGGCAGGCATACTGAGCATTTCCTATTTTGCGGTGGCCTGGCTGGCGCATACCCTGTCCCGATATGCCATCGCCAGCGAGAAACTGGCTTTCGCGCGCGGCGTGGATTTGTCCAACATGGCCGAGGCCAACCGCCTGATGATCCAGGACATGCCGGATGGCGTGCTGGTGGTGGACGAGCGCGGCATGGTGCGCCAATCGAATCCCGGTGCCGAAAGGCTGCTGGGGTATGCCTTTGCCGAAGGGGGCGAGTCCCATCTGTCCGAATGTTCGCCGTTGCTGGAAGCGATGTTTGCCGCCTGGCGGCAGAACAAGGCGCTCGGCAACGAGGTGCTGCGCCTGCCCGGTTCCACGCATCCGGTGCGCGTGCGCTTCCTCCCGGTTCAGCGCGAAGGTTTCTGGGGGGCGGTGGTGGTGCTGGAAGATGTGCAGCGGGTGCAGGAGCAGGCGCAACAGGTCAAACTGGCCGCGCTGGGGCGCCTGACCGCGAACATTGCGCACGAGGTGCGCAATCCCCTGTCGTCCATCAGTTATGCGACCGAGTTGCTGAAGGAACAGAAGCACGACGCCGAGCAGGCGCGCTTGTTCCAGATTATCCTGGACAACACGACGCGGTTGAACCGCATCATCCATGACGTGATGCAGGTCAACCGCCGCGACCGCGTGCAGGCGGAGAGCATCAATCTGGCGGCATGCCTTGAAGAGGTGCTCGAAAACCTGTGCCAGGTCGAGGGGGTGCCGCGCACGGTGTTCGAGTTGCGCGTCGATCCGGCCGGCAAGGCGCGCTTCGATCGCGGCCATTTCGAGCAGGTATTATGGAACCTGTGCCGCAACGCCTTGCGCTACAGTCAGCGGCGAGCGGGCAGTGTCCGTCTGCGCGCCGTTACCGAAGAGGGCCGCGCGGTGCTGGAGGTATCGGACGATGGCCCGGGCGTGCCGGGCGACGCGGTGCAGAAACTGTTCGAACCCTTCTTCACCACGGATGAGGGTGGAACGGGGTTGGGGCTCTATATCGCACGCGAGCTTTGCGAGGCCAACGGTGCGATGATCGAATACCGGCGCGCACTCGATGGCGGCGCCTGTTTCCGTATCAAATTCGGGAGAGACGATGAGTCCTGAGCCAAGAGCAATTCCGCGCGTCCTGGTGGTCGATGACGAAGCGGATATTCTCGAACTGCTGGAATTGGCGCTGGTGCGCATGGGGTTGGAAGTGGTGCGCGCAGGCGGCGTGCAGCAGGCCCGGCAATGTCTCGATGACGAACATTTCGATCTGTGCCTGACCGACATGCGCATGCCGGACGGCGACGGGCTGGAGGTGGTGCGCCATATCTCCGAACGCGGTCTGGATGTGCCGGTGGCGGTCATTACCGCGCATGGAAATCTGGAAAACGCGGTGGCGGTCCTCAAGGCGGGCGCATTCGACTACCTGTCCAAGCCGGTGGCGCTGGATCAGTTGCGCACGCTGGTGACTTCGGCGCTCAGATTGCCCTCGTCCAGCGCAAAAACGACCGAGGAGGGGGGCGCCTTGTTGGGAAGTTCGCCGGCCATGGCGCAGGTGCGCGAATTGATCAGGCGCGTCGCCCGCAGCCAGGCGCCGGTGCATATCAGCGGCGAGTCCGGCAGCGGCAAGGAATTGGCGGCGCGGCTGATCGTGGAAAAAAGCGCCCGCAGCGAACAGCCTTTCGTCGCGGTGAACTGCGGGGCCATCCCGGAAAACCTGATGGAAAGCGAATTCTTCGGCTACCGCAAGGGGGCGTTTACCGGCGCGGACAAGGACCGGGAAGGGTTCTTCCAGGCAGCGAACCAGGGCACCCTGCTGCTGGACGAGGTGGCAGACCTGCCGCTGTCGATGCAGGTCAAGCTGTTGCGCGCCATCCAGGAAAAGAAGGTGCGCCGCGTGGGGGCGACGCAGGAAGAGCCGGTCGATGTGCGCATTCTCAGCGCCACCCATCGCGATCTGGCGAAATGCGTGCAACAAGGTTCGTTCCGGCAGGATCTGTACTACCGCCTGAATGTCATCTCGCTGCACATGCCGTCGCTGCGCGAGATGCGCGAGGATGTGCCGGAAATAGCCAACCAGATACTGGGGCGGCTGCGCGGAAATACGGGGGTCAAATTCTCTCCCGACGCCTTGCGGGCGCTGGCGGACTACGACTTTCCCGGTAACGTGCGCGAGCTGGAAAACATCGTCGAACGCGCCTTCGCGCTGTGCCTGGATGGGGTCATTGCGCCTGCCGACCTGCAGTTGATGCCGGCGCAGTCCGCGCAAGGCGAGGCCAAAACGGGCGGCGCAGGCAAGTATCCGCTCACCGACTACCTTGACCGGATCGAGCGCGAGGCCATTCTGGAGGCGCTCCACCAGACGCATTTCAACCGCACCGCCGCCGCCAAGATTCTGGGGGTGACTTTCCGTGCCTTGCGATACCGCATGGAGCGCCTGTCCATCACCGACGGGGATAAAGCCGATTGAAACTCGATCCGCAAGGCTGGTTAAGCGGCGTCCGCCGTGTGGCTTCACCCAATCAGGATGCACGCCCAATCCATACTGCCGTTGTGCTTCTGGTTATCCATAACATCAGCCTGCCGCCCAACGAATATGGCGGCAGCGCGATTGAGCGGTTTTTCACCAATTCACTGGATCATTCGGAGCATCCCTATTTCGAACAGCTCAAGGGTGTCCGGGTGTCGTCCCATTTTCTGGTTCGGCGTGGGGGACAGATCGTGCAGTTCGTCCCCTGCAACAGGCGCGCCTGGCACGCTGGCGTCTCAACCTGGCGCGGGCGCTCGCGCTGCAACGATTTCTCCATCGGCATCGAGCTTGAAGGCAGCGACTTCGAGTCTTACACCGAGCGCCAGTATGAAGCGCTGGCCCGACTGACCAGACGCCTCAAGCGCGCCTATCCGATACGCGACATTGCCGGCCATTCCGACATCGCGCCTGAACGCAAAACCGATCCCGGGCCGTTTTTCGACTGGGAGCGGTATAAGAAGCAGCGGGAATGAGTCTCGATTTTCACGCATTTTTGACCGGGCAAAAAGTCAACGGGGAATAGACCGGAAAGAAAAAGATATAGGCCAAAATTCTTCTTGCATAAATTTAGTGATGCACTAGAATTAGTCAAAATTCGCATCCTGACCACTAGATGTAGTGGTTTTTGATTTATGACGGGATTTGGCTTCCTTGGGAGGCGATCCGGCTCAAGCACACAAGGGGAGTTGTATGTTGCTTGCTACAAATAGTGTTTCCACCTCTGTTTCATCCATGCTTGTTCATCCAGATTCCGAATCTGCCCCCTCCTCCAGCTTGCTCCTAGACCAATACAAAGTAGTCCGCCGCAACGGCTCGGTGGTCTCGTTCGAGCCGGGCAAGATATCCATTGCCATGACCAAGGCTTTCATCGCTGTCAACGGCGGACAGGGCGCGGCTTCCGCGCGCGTGCGCGAGTTGGTGGAGCAATTGACCGCGAACGTGGTGAATGCGCTGGTTCGCCGTCAGCCGCACGGCGGCACCCTGCATATCGAGGATATCCAGGACCAGGTCGAACTGTCGCTGATGCGATCCGGCGAACACGATGTCGCCCGCTCCTATGTGCTGTACCGCGAACAGCGCACGCGCGAGCGCAAGAGCAAGAAGGAAATTGCGCCGGCGCATGTATTGAACGTGAAACACGGCGAGGCGGTGCGCCCGCTGGACGTGGCGGAACTGGCGGCGCAAATCCAGGCCGCCTGCGCGGGGCTGGGGTCTGCAGCCGATGCGGAAAAGGTGCTCAAGCTGACCTTGAAGGATTTGTACGATGGCGTCGCCATCGAAGAAGTGCGCAAGTGTTCCATTCTTTCCGCCCGCACGCTGATCGAGCAGGATCCGGCCTTCAGTTACGTGACGGCCCGCCTGTTGCTGAACAACATTTTCTGCGAAATTCTCGGCGAAGAGGTATCCCAGGCCGACATGGCGGCGCGCTATGTCGAATACTTCCCGCAATACATAAAACAAGGCATCGAGGCCGAGTTGCTGAACGAAGAGTTGGCAAATTTCGATCTGGAACGTCTGGCCAAGGCGCTGGATGCGAGCCGCGACCAGCAATTCAATTACCTGGGTCTGCAGACCTTGTATGACCGCTATTTCCTGCATGAGAACGATAAACGCATCGAACTGCCGCAGGCGTTCTTCATGCGCGTGGCGATGGGCCTGAGCCTGAACGAGATCAACCGCGAAGAGCGCGCCATCGAGTTCTATCGCCTGCTGTCCAGCTTCGACTTCATGAGCTCCACGCCGACCCTGTTCAACTCGGGTACGCGCCGTTCGCAACTGTCTTCCTGCTACCTCACTACTGTGGCGGATGACCTGGACGGCATCTATGAGGCGTTGAAGGAGAACGCGCTGCTGTCCAAGTTCGCGGGTGGTCTGGGCAACGACTGGACCAATGTGCGCGCGCTGGGCAGCCACATCAAGGGTACCAACGGCAAATCGCAGGGCGTTGTCCCCTTCCTGAAAGTGGTGAACGACACCGCCGTGGCGGTGAACCAGGGCGGCAAGCGCAAGGGCGCGGTGTGCGCCTACCTGGAGACTTGGCACCTGGATATCGAGGAATTCCTCGAATTGCGCAAGAACACCGGCGACGACCGCCGCCGCACGCACGACATGAACACCTCGAACTGGATCCCCGACTTGTTCATGAAGCGCGTAATGGAAGGCGGCGAATGGACGCTGTTTTCGCCCTCGAATTGCCCGGACCTGCATGACAAATTCGGCACCGAATTCGAGAAAGCTTATGTCGCTTATGAGGCCAAGGCCGCCAACGGCGAGATCAAGCTGTTCAAGAAAGTCCCGGCGCAATCGCTGTGGCGCAAGATGCTGACCATGCTGTTCGAAACCGGCCATCCCTGGGTCACCTTCAAGGACCCATGCAATATCCGCAGCCCGCAGCAGCATGTGGGCGTGGTGCACAGCTCCAACCTGTGTACCGAGATCACGCTGAATACGTCGGACAGCGAGATTGCCGTGTGCAACCTCGGCTCGGTCAACCTGGCGGCGCATCTGTTCCCCAAGGGACACGTCCAGGCCGGCCAGATCGATCACGACAAGCTCAAGCGCACCGTCAACACGGCCATGCGCATGCTGGATAACGTGATAGACATCAATTATTACGCGGTGAAGAAGGCGCGCGACGCTAACCTCAAGCACCGTCCGGTGGGTCTCGGCATCATGGGTTTCCAGGATTGCCTGCACGAACTGCGCATTCCGTATTCGTCCCAAGCCGCGATCGAGTTCGCCGATCGCTCCATGGAAGCGGTCTGTTATTACGCCTACTGGGCATCCACCGAGCTGGCAGCAGAGCGCGGCCGTTATGCCACTTACCGCGGCAGCCTGTGGGATAAAGGCATTCTGCCGCAAGACAGCCTGAATCTGCTGCGCGAGCAGCGCGGCGGTTTTGTCGAAGTGGACATGTCCGTCAGCCTGGACTGGGACGCGCTGCGTGCCCGCATCCGGCAAAACGGCATGCGCAACTCGAACTGCGTGGCCATCGCGCCGACGGCGACCATCTCCAACATCATCGGGGTGTCGCAGAGCATTGAGCCGACCTACCAGAACCTGTTCGTGAAATCGAACCTGTCCGGCGAATTCACCGTGATCAACGATCATCTGGTGAACGATCTGAAGGCACTGGGCCTGTGGGACGAGGTGATGATCTCTGACCTCAAGTATTTCGACGGCAGCCTGTCCAAGATCGACCGTATCCCGGCCGAGTTGCGCAGCTTGTATGCCACCGCCTTCGAGGTCGAACCGACCTGGCTGATCGAAGCGGCATCGCGCCGCCAGAAATGGATAGACCAGTCGCAGTCGCTCAACATCTATATGGCCGGCGTGTCGGGTCGCAAGCTGGATGACACCTACAAGCTGGCGTGGTTGCGAGGTTTGAAGACTACATACTACCTGCGCTCGATGGGTGCGACTTCGGCCGAAAAGTCTACTTCGCGCGCGGGAGCACTGAACGCAGTTTCGAGCGATGCGGGTGCCGGAGGGATGTCTGCGGCAGCGGAAGAGCCGAAGTTCTGTTCCATTGACAACCCTGAATGTGAGGCTTGTCAGTAAGAACGTACGTTCGCCGCATTGTGCGGCGGATACAAAGTGGTAAAGGAACGATATGCTGAATTTTGACGAAGAACTGACACCGCCCGCCCAGGCGGGCTTGCGCATGGCGACCATGGAGATGGGCGCCACAGTGGCCGACAAGAAGGTCGAAAAGGATAGCGCCCCCGCCGCGAAATCCTTCGGCCGCATCCGTGTGGAAGACAAGCGCATCATCAACAGCAGCTGCGACGTGAACCAACTGGTGCCGTTCAAGTACAAATGGGCGTGGGAGAAATACCTGGCCGGCAACGCCAACCACTGGATGCCGCAGGAGATCAACATGTCGGCCGACATTGCCCTGTGGAAGAACCCGAATGGCCTGACCGAAGACGAGCGCCGCATCGTGATGCGCAACCTCGGCTTCTTCAGTACCGCCGACAGCCTGGCTGCCAACAATATCGTGCTGGGCACCTACCGCCACATTACGGCGCCGGAATGCCGCCAGTATCTGCTGCGCCAGGCTTATGACGAAGGCATCCATACCCATTCCTACCAGTACATCGTCGAATCTCTCGGCATGGACGAGGGTGAAGTCTTCAACATGTACCACGAAGTCCAGTCGATCCGCGACAAGGACGAGTTCCTGCTGCCGTTCATCGACACGCTGACTAATCCAGCCTTCAAGACCGGCACCCCGGAAAACGACCAGAAATTGCTGCGCAGCCTGATCGTGTTCGCCTGCATCATGGAAGGCATGTTCTTCTACGTCGGTTTCGTGCAGATCCTGGCCATGGGTCGTCAGAACAAGATGACCGGCGCGGCCGAGCAATTCCAGTACATCCTGCGTGACGAATCGCTGCACCTGAATTTCGGCGTCGACATGGCCAACCAGATCAAGATGGAGAACCCGCACCTGTGGACGCCCGAGTTCAAGGCCGAGCTGTCCGGCCTGTTCCGCAAGGCGGCGGAACTGGAATCGGCCTATGCCGACGACACCATGCCGCGCGGCATCCTGGGCCTGAACGCGGCCATGTTCAAGGAATACATGCGCTTCATCGCCAACCGCCGCTGCCAGCAGATCGGCCTCGATGTAATCTTCCCCGGGGCGACCAATCCGTTCCCGTGGATGTCCGAGATGATCGACCTGAAGAAGGAGAAAAACTTCTTCGAGACCCGCGTGACCGAATACCAGACCGGTGGCTCCCTGTCCTGGGATTAAGGAGGCAGATTTGGCCCGCTAACCAGACACGGTATCGAGTTGGACATGCGCAGAACGCTCCCCACGCGGGAGCGTTCTTATTTGTCCGGGCCCGTCATGTCGTTCAAATCGGCCCGATGCAGGGCATGCGGCTGACTCATCGTCCAGGGGCGCGCGTTGGAAGTGATCCAGTCTTTGATTTTTCCGGAAAGGGCGAACGAAAATTATTTGCCTGGCGAGAAAAAATGGCGCGTAGAAAAAAATCGGCGAAGACATAACAAAAAAATGCAAAAAACTCAATTTATATATTGACAGCAAACATATTTAAGATAAAGTTGCAACCGCAAGATGTAGTAAAAAAATTCTTCGCCAAACACTAGCGGTAGTGTTTAAAAGAGGCAAAAAAAGGCACATAAGGGGATTTCGCTTGCGCGAACTTGAAGCTCAAGATCTGACTTATCCAGCGCCGTTGGCGCAAATCAAAAGCGAGATACTTTCTCAGGGGCTCCCCTCCCTCCAAATTCCCAGACCGTCTGCCGCATCGTCAAACCGGTTTGTACGATCTTCATCCATGCTTATCGATCCAACAACTGCCTATGAAATATAGCCGCTTGATGGTTCCAGATACGGATTCAACTCAAATCGAGATTTTTTCGGGGTGGAGTGATGCACCCCTGGTGAACGACGCGGCGGTCAGGACGCGATCTTTCGCTTACCAGGCGGGCGTTGCTTTCTCCTGAAAGCGGGATTTTTCAAAGGCTGCCGCGGCAGCCTTTGTTGCAAGGGCTTCAGTCACGCCGCTTGCGGTGTGTTGGAGGTGTAGTAGTTGTCTCGTTGTAGTGTTGTTTTTTGTTAACTCACCACTAAGGAGGTTGAAATGGTAGCAGCAAAGAAAGCCAAACCAGCAAAGAAGGCGGCAGCCAAGAAGCCGGCAGCTAAAAAGGCAGCAGCAAAGAAACCCGCTGCCAAGAAGGCCGTAGCCAAGAAGCCAGCCGCTAAAAAGGCAGCAGCCAAGAAGCCGGCAGCCAAAAAGGCAGCAGCAAAGAAACCCGCTGCCAAGAAGGCCGCAGCCAAGAAGCCGGCTGCGAAAAAGCCTGCAGCCAAAAAAGCAGCCAAGAAACCGGCTGCCAAAAAAGCTGTCGCGAAGAAGCCCGCAGTAGCAAAGCCTGTTGCAGCTCCGGCTGTGGTGGGAGGCTGTGAATGCAGCCCCGATCGGACAGTTTAGATAGGGGCTGATTCACGGCTGCCGGATATCGACTCGGACAGCTCGGAAAGATGTTTTTCTCACTTGAGATAGTGCGCGGGGCGTTGTCCCCTCTGGAGAAACGTAAGGTAGCAATGCTTGGCGTATCGTAGTGGTCTGCGTAGTGCAAAGGCTCGCACCGCTATCCGACAACGGCAAGTTCGGATTTTTGCCACGATGAAGTGGAGGGGTTGGTGCCCTCTATCGAAACAGGTGGCAGGCACACATCCAGTTCGCTGGAGGGGGTTGTTCCCTCCGGAAAAAGCGAATCCCTTTTCCGCGAAAAATTGCCTGAAAACCCCATACGACTCAGACTTGGGCGAGTTTTACCTTATAGAGGGTGATCGGGGCATCGCTGTTTTTGTCGAAAGCGATCCCGGTTTCGACACCGGTTCGCGCGATATCGTCGGCATCGTCAAACCTCCCATAAACCTGGTGCATGGCGCCCAAAGCAAATTCATGGCCCGAGCCGATGGCCCAGAACCGGGTGTATTCGAATACCTCACGCATGGAATAGATGGCATAGATTCCGCTGCTGTTGGCGATCAGCGCGGTGATCTGGCTGGACTCGTAAGGATCTTCCTCGTCTTCCTTGGGGTTCAGGAAGCACTCTTCCTTCAGGATGGGGTGCAGTTTGCGGAATGTTTCAAAGATCGCGGCCTTGCTGTTAAGCTGCACATCCGGCATCTTGGACAGCAGGCTGGTCAGTACCAGGTGGTGCGCAGCACTGCCGCAGACGCCGACGAAACTGTCGCCGACTCGCAGTATCTTGTCGTGGGAAGCGTCCTGCGTTGCATGCAAGCGGGTGTTGCCGAAAGTGGTCAGTGTATCTGCCGCGATGGCGGCGTAACCGTTCTTTTTGACAGCGACGATAGTGGTCATGCGTAATTTCCAGTTTTCAAAAAACCAATTTTATCATTGATGCTGTATAGCACCCCTCTTCCCTATCGGGCCGATGCCAGTGCCTACTTCGCCGCTATCCGTGATCTGGCATGGCCGGCATGGCTGGATGGCGGAGGCGGCGGTCGTTACGACATCCTGGTGGCGGATCCGGCGGTCACGGCGGAGATACGCGGCGAACGCACCGAGATACGCGATGCGTCGGGTGTGCGCTACTCGAACGGCGACCCTTTCGACGTCGTGCGCGAACTGCTGGGCGAGGCTATCCTGCCCATGCCGGACATTCCTTTCGCCGGCGGAGCGCTGGGTTACTGGGGCTACGACCTGGCGCGCCGCTACGCGCACCTGCCTGCGGTCGCCAGCGATGCCGAACATTTGCCGGAGATGGCAGTCGGCATTTACGACTGGGCGATCATTGTCGATCATCAGGAACTGAACGCGCGGCTGGTATCGAGACTGCGATATGCCGGAACGGAGCGGGTGCTTGAGCAGGTTCTGGAGAAATTGCGCAAATCCGCTCCAGCCGCGCGAAAAGGCGAGTCGTTTTGCGTGCGGGGAGAAGTCGTTTCCAACTTTACTTCCGCTACCTATCAAAATGCTTTCAGCGCCGTGCGGAATTATCTGCACGACGGCGATTGCTACCAGGTCAACCTCGCGCAGCGTTTTTCAGCCAAGGCGACGGGCGATGCCTTTCCGGCCTACCTGGAGTTGCGCCGCTCCAGCCCCGCGCCATACTCTGCCTTCCTCGATTGGCCGCATGCGCAGGTACTTTGCGCATCTCCGGAACGTTTCCTGCGAGTCCGGCAGGGTCGGGTGCAGACCCGGCCGATCAAAGGTACTCGCCCGCGCGGTGCCGATGCTGCGGAAGACGCGCGGCTGGCGGAAGATCTGCGCCAGCACCCCAAGGACAGGGCCGAAAACCTGATGATCGTCGACCTGTTACGCAACGATCTGGGCAAAAGTTGTGTGCCGGGCTCGGTACAGGCGACCAAATTGTTTGAAGTGGAAAGTTACGCCAACGTACACCACCTGGTCAGCACCATAGAAGGCGGATTGCGGAACGGCAAGAGTGCGCTCGACCTGCTGCGCGATTGCTTCCCCGGCGGCTCCATCACCGGGGCGCCCAAGCTGCGCGCGATGGAGATCATCGAACAACTCGAACCGCACCGGCGCGGCATCTATTGCGGCGTCATCGGCTATGTCGGTCACGACGGCAATATGGATACCAACATCGCCATCCGCACCCTGGTGCATTCCGGCGGGGAGATCCGCTGCTGGGCGGGTGGCGGTATCGTGGCCGATTCGACCTGCGCGGCGGAATATCAGGAAACCAGGGACAAGGCCAGCGCGATGCTGGAACTGCTCAGGCGTTTCGGCGGGGAATTCGGCAAAAACGGATGACTATATATATGCAGCAGGTCAGCGCTTCATTTTTTCGGCGACCCTGGCATTGAACCGCTCCTTGTCGACGATGTAACGCTCGTGCCGTCCTGTTGAGATCACCTCCACGCCGTCGTGCGCCTCGACCTGGAACACCAGTCTCCTGCCATCGACCTCAATCAGTTCGACGCTCGCCGTGACTTCCATGCCGGGTGGCGTGGCGGCGACATGGCTCACGTCGATGTGCGTTCCCAGTGTCTGCTCGGCCGGCCAGTCGATGTGCGGGTTGACGCATTTGATGCAGGCCCATTCCAGAAAACCGACCAGGAAGCCGGTGGCGAACACTTCCGGCATGGCCAGGAATTCCTCCGCTTCGGGATAAAGCGCCGGCACCGTTTTGGTCGGCGGCAGCAGGAACTTGTGCACGTATTTGATGCCGGGTCTCAGGCTTTCCTTCATTGGAACCTCCAGTCGGATAACCGCGCAACGCAGCCATGCAACCGCGCAGTAGACTTATGCCGCTATGCCGGTATGCTCTTCACGCGGGTGATGCGTATCACCTCGGGAATCCTGCGCAAGCCGCGCATGACGCTGGCGAGATGCTGGCGATGGTTCACCTGCAGCGTGAAATACAGCGCCGTGTACTCGCCTTCGCTGGTGAAGTGGACATTCTCGATGTTGGACTCGGCGTCGGCGATCGACGCGGCAACCTTGGCCAGCACGCCGCGCTGGTTGGCGACGATGAGCTTGATGCTGACTTCGAACAGCTTGTTGATGCTCTTGTCCCACACCACATCCATCCATTCCTCGCTGCTGCCGCGTCCCTTGCGCAGAGTCGGGCAATCGTGCGTATGCACGATGAGTCCCTGTCCGCTCTTGATCACGCCGATAATGGGGTCGCCGGGAATCGGGCGGCAACACTTGGCATACTGCACAGCCATGCCTTCGGTGCCGAGCAGCGTGATGATGCCGCTGGAGCCGGACTCGATCCGGCTGACTTCACCCACGTTCACCTTGGCCAGTTGCCGCGCAATCACCATGTTCAGGCGGCGTCCCAGTCCGATATCGGCAAATATCTCCTGCTTCGATTTGGCGCTGCTTTCCTTGAGCACGCGATCCCAGCAGGCCTCGGGAATGTCCTGCAGCTTGATGCCGAGCGAGCCGAGCGCCTGTCCGAGCAGGCGTTCGCCCAGCCGGGCCGATTCCTCCAGGTGCATGGTTTTCAGCGCGTGGCGTATCTCGCCGCGTGCCTTGCTGGTGACGACATAACTCAACCACGCGGGGTTGGGATGCGCGAGCGGCGCGGTGATGATTTCCACGCGGTCGCCGTTCTGCAATTCGGTGCGCAGCGGCACCAGTTCCGAATTCACCTTGGCCGCGACGCAGCGGTTGCCGATATCGGTGTGAACGCTGTAGGCAAAATCCACGGCCGTCGCGCCGCGCGGCAGCGCATAGATTTTTCCCTTGGGCGAGAAAACGTACACCTCGTCGGGGAACAGGTCGACCTTCAGGTGCTCCAGGAATTCGACCGAATCGCCGCTCTGCGCCAGGCTTTCCAGCAGGCTTTGCAGCCACTGGTGCGTTTTCTGGTGTAGTTCGTTG
The DNA here is from genome assembly GCA_016235045.1 of Nitrosomonadales bacterium. Lineage (GTDB taxonomy): Bacteria > Pseudomonadota > Gammaproteobacteria > Burkholderiales > Gallionellaceae > Sideroxyarcus. Next base: position 24,854 of record JACRME010000017.1, on the reverse strand, counting down.
ATCTGCGCATCGGAAGACTTGTACAGCCAGTGCGACGCCACGCCGCTCTCGGCCAGTTTGTTCATTTCGTGGGTGCGGATCTGCACCTCGATGGGGGTGCCGAACGGGCCGAACAAGGCGGTATGCAGGGACTGATATCCGTTTGCCTTGGGGATGGCGATGTAATCCTTGAAGCGGCCGGGAAAAGGCTTGTACAAACCGTGCAGCACCCCCAGCGCCAGATAACAGGAGGAGACATCGTCGACCAGTACGCGGAAGCCGTAAATGTCCAGCACCTGCGCAAAGGCAAGCGATTTGGACTGCATCTTCAGGTAGATGCCGTACAGATGCTTTTCGCGCCCGCGCACTTCGGCATGGATGTGGTTTTCTTCCAGGCGCTGGCGGATGGCTTCCAATATCTTGCTCACCACTTCGCGCCGGTTGCCTCTGGCCACTTTGAGCGCCTTCGACAGCACCGCATAGCGGTTGGGATGCAGGTACTTGAAACTGAGGTCTTCCAGTTCCTGATACAGCGTGTTCAAACCCAGGCGGTTGGCGATCGGCGCGTAGATATCCATCGTCTCCTGCGCGATACGCACGCTCTTTTCCCGGGATACGGAGCCCAGCGTGCGCATGTTGTGCAGGCGGTCGGCGAGCTTGATGAGGATCACGCGCACGTCGCGCGCCATCGCCATCAGCATCTTGCGGAAATTCTCGGCCTGCGCGTCGACCTTGGTTTCGAAATTCAGCTTGTCCAGCTTGCTCAGGCCATCGACAAGTTCGGCAACGGGCTTGCCGAACTGCTCGCCAAGCTGCTCGATGCTGATGCCGGTGTCTTCCGCCACGTCATGGAGCAGGGCGGCGGTAATCGCCTGGGCGTCGAGGTGCAGCGGGGTCAGGATGCGGGCGACCGCGATGGGATGAGAGATGTAGGGTTCGCCCGACTCGCGCAATTGGCCCTCATGCGCGTTGCGGCTGAAAACAAGCGCAGATTCGATCTGCGCCACATCCTTGGGCTTCAGATAGGCGGATAACTCTTGCAGGAGCGTTTCAGCATCGGTCTGCGGCATGGGACATGTGACAGGAAGGCCGCCGGAAAATCCCGGCGGCGCGCAATCAGGCCATGCCGCGATTCAGGATTTCGATGCCGACCTTGCCTTCGCTGATCTCGCGCAGCGCGACAACGGTGGCCTTGTCCTTGGTGTTCTCGACCAGGTAACCGGCGCCGTTGGCCAGTTGGCGCGCGCGATAGGCGGCCGCGAGGGTCAGCTCGAAACGGTTGGGGATGAAATGCATGCAATCTTCGACGGTGATACGTGCCATGGTGTGCTCCTATTTCTGCAATTGATTGATGAGGGTTGCGTGACGGGAAAGTTGGCTGTCGCGCCGCAATCCGACGGCGATGACCACCGCCTCGAGCTGCCGCAATGCCTCGTCCAGCTTGTCGTTGATAATAACATAGTCGAACTCGGCGACATGCGAGATGTCTTCCTGTGCCGCCAGCAGGCGACGGGCAATCACTTCGTCGCTGTCCTGGCCGCGGCCGCGAAGGCGCGACTCCAGCGCGGGCAGCGACGGCGGCAGGATGAAAATGGAAATGGCGTGCGGCATCAGCTTGCGCACCTGCGCTGCGCCCTGCCAGTCGATCTCGAGCAGGATGTCGTGCCCGAGGGCGAGCTCCTTCTCAATCCACGATTGCGAGGTGCCGTACAGGTTGCCGTAGACTTCGGCGCTTTCCAGAAAGTCGCCTTGCTGCGCCATCTGCAGGAACGTGTCCCGGCTGACGAAATGATAATCCTTGCCGTCCTTTTCGCCGGGGCGCGGGGCGCGGGTGGTGTACGAAATGGACAGCGAAATCTGCCTGTTGCTGCCGAGCAGCGCGCTGACCAGGCTGGTCTTGCCTGCCCCCGAGGGGGCGCTGACGATAAAAAGGCTGCCGGACATAATTTCTCCTATTCGATATTCTGTACCTGCTCGCGCATCTGCTCGATGAGGATCTTGATATCCATCGCAGTGCGCGAGACTTCGGCATCCACGGACTTGGAACCCAGCGTGTTGGCCTCGCGGTGCAGTTCCTGCATCAGGAAATCCAGGCGCTTGCCGACTGCGCCGCCCTTGTCCAGAACGCGCCTGACTTCGGCGAGGTGGGTCTGCAGGCGCGAGAGCTCTTCGTCAACGTCTATTTTGCTGGCATAGAGCGTGATTTCCTGACGCACGCGCTCGTCGTCCTCGCTTCCCAATGCCTCCAGCAGACGTGCACGAAGCTTGGCCTCGTAGGCGACGATGGCGGCGGGAATGCGCGGGGCCACGGCGATGCGCAAAGCCTCGATCTGCGATACACGTTCCAGCAAAAAGGTCTTTAGCTTTTCGCCTTCGCGCTGGCGGGCGGCGGCAAAGTCCTGCAATGCCCTTTGCAGCAGGGCCTGCAGGGTGTTGTGCAGGGTTTCGGCGGAAAGTGCGGGACTTTCCAGCACGCCGCTCCAGCGCAGCACGTCGGCGACGGAGAGCTCGCATGCATCCGGCAACATCTCGCGCACCTGCGCGCTCCACGCCGAAAGCTGTTGCACCATGACCGGATTCAGGCGCGCCGGCTCCAGCGTGCTCGCGCGCGAGGCCAGGTTGATGCGGCACTCCACCTTGCCCCGGCTCATCTGGGCCGCAATGGCTTCGCGCAGTACGGGTTCGTGCGTGCGCAACTCGTCGGGCATGCGCAATTGCAGATCGAGGTAGCGGTGGTTGACCGAGCGCAGTTCCAGAGTGAGCGAATTGCTCTCCAGTTCGGCGGAGACGGCGGCAAAGCCGGTCATGCTGTGGATCATCGAGGGTCTCCGGGTGTGGTGGAAAAAACATGGGCTGAACGCGGCGCATTATATTACGATTGAGGCTTGTCATTGTTTATCGAAGTTAAGCAGGCGCACAAATCAGGGGAAAAATGAAGTTCGCTGTTTACCAGGCCAACCACATAGGCGGTCGCAAGTACAATCAGGACCGTGTCGCGTACGCCTACACCAATGACGCGCTGCTACTGGTGCTGGCCGACGGCATGGGTGGGCACCTGCACGGCGAAGTGGCGGCACAGATTGCCGTGACCTCCTTCATGCGCGCCTTTGGCCGCCTGAAGGACGGCCACGTGAAAGAACCCGAGGTTTTCCTGCGCGAGACCATGCGCGCCGGTCACGAGGCCATCTTTACCTATGCGAAAGAGCAGCAACTGGGCGGAAATCCCGGCACCACCTGCGTGGCGGCATTGGTACAGGAAGGCCAGATATGGTGGGCGCATGCGGGCGACTCGCGTTGCTATCTCCTGCGCGGCGGCGCCATCGCCGAAGTCACGCACGATCATTCCGTCGTGCAGCAATGGGCGGACTGGGGCATCATCGGTGCGGACGAGATGAAATCGCATCCCGACCGCAACAAGATCACCAATTGCCTGGGCGGGGTGGAAGACATGTTTTATGTCGACGTTTCACACCCCTTGTCCGTGCAATCCGGCGATACGCTGTTGCTGTGCAGCGACGGGTTCTGGAGCCCGCTGTCTGACGAGGAATTGATCAGGCTGTCCACCGCCAAAGCATTGCCCGAGTTGATGGACGAGTTGATCGGGACGGCGGTAGCGCGCGAAGCCGGCCGGGCCGACAACACCACCGCCGTAGTGGCGCGAATTGGCGATGGCGAGGAAGAGCATGGTAGCGAGATGCCGCAGTGCGTCATGCTGGACGACCGTCCCGTGCCGGGGAACTTCTGACAAGTCCGTTATAATCCGCACCGTTTCTTAAAACTTCCGAGGTTCCCGTTATGCGTCCCAGTCAGCGTAAGCCCGACCAGCTTCGTGCCATCCGTATCTCCCGTCATTACACCAAACATGCCGAAGGCTCGGTACTCATCGAGTGCGGCGACACCAGGGTCATCTGCACCGCCAGCGTGGAAGAGCGCGTGCCGCCGCACAAGAAGGGCAGCGGCGAAGGCTGGGTGACGGCCGAATACGGCATGCTGCCGCGCTCCACCGGCGAACGCATGGGGCGCGAGGCGGCCAAGGGCAAACAATCCGGCCGCACGCAGGAGATCCAGCGCCTGATCGGCCGCAGCCTGCGCGCCGTGGTTGACCTGAAGAAACTCGGCGAGCGCACCGTCACGCTGGATTGCGACGTGATCCAGGCCGACGGCGGCACGCGCACCGCCAGCATCACCGGCGCCTATGTGGCGCTGCACGATGCAGTGTCGGCGCTCATGCAAAAAGGGCTGGTCAAGGAGAACCCGCTACGCGATTCTGTCGCCGCCATCTCGGTCGGCATCTATCAGGGCACGCCGGTGCTTGACCTCGATTACCCCGAAGACTCCGATTGCGATACCGACATGAACGTGGTGATGCTGGGCAGCGGCCACTTCGTCGAAGTACAGGGCACGGCGGAAGGCCATCCGTTCTCGCGCGAGGAGATGGATACGCTGCTGGAACTGGCGAAGAACGGCATCGTGCAACTTTCAGAACTGCAGCACGAGGCGCTGCAAGGCGAATAGAGCCGTCATTCCGGCGCAGGCCGGAATCCAGCGGGTATATTGAACAATGCTTTGGTTTTGTCCCGCTTTGCGGGAGATCCTTTTAATTGTCTGGATTCCGGCCTGCGCCGGAATGACGGGATTTTAGGTTTGTATATGAAAAAATTAGTCATCGCCTCCAACAACCCCGGCAAACTGCGCGAATTCGAGAAAATGCTGGCGCCGCTCGGCATCGAAGTGCTGACGCAATCGCAGCTCGGCATCTCCGAAGCCGAAGAACCGCACTGCACCTTCGTCGAGAACGCGCTGGCCAAGGCGCGCCACGTCAGCCGCGAAAGCGGACTCCCCGCGCTGGCCGACGACTCCGGCATCTGCGTCGAGGCGTTGGGTGGCGCGCCCGGTGTGATCTCCGCGCGCTATGCCGGGGATAATCCAAAATCCGACCGCCGCAACAACGACAAGCTGTTGCAGGACATGCAAGGCGTGACCGACCGGCGCGCGCACTATTATTGCGTGCTGGTGCTGGTGCGCCATGCCGACGACCCGCAACCCATCATCGCGGAAGGCGAGTGGTGGGGCGAGATCGCGCACGAGGAGCGCGGCGACGGCGGTTTCGGCTACGACCCGATGTTCTGGCTGCCCGAGTTGGGCAAAATGAGTTCCGAACTGACCCATGACGAAAAGCATGCGATCAGCCACCGGGGCAAGGCAATGAAGGTGTTGCTGGAAAAGCTGAAGTTGAAGCACTAGGCGCAGCGCGGCGCACATGTCTACCCATCCGTTGCAACCGGTCGGCCTCAAGTTTCAGGCGGTAAATTTCCAGGTGCCGCCACCGTTGTCCTTATATATACATATCCCCTGGTGCGTGCGCAAATGCCCGTATTGCGATTTCAACTCGCACGAGGCGCGCGGCGGTATCCCCGAAAGCGAATATGTCGCGGCGCTGGTGCGCGATCTGGAGATGGCGCTGCCGCAGATCTGGGGACGCAAGGTCTACACGGTGTTCTTTGGCGGCGGCACGCCCAGCCTGTTGAGTGGCGAGGGCGTGACAGAAATCCTGCGCCAGGTGCGCATGCTGCTGCCCTTGGACCTCAACGCCGAGATCGCGCTGGAAGCGAATCCGGGCACGGTGGAGGCCGGCAAGTTTGCGCTGTTCAGGGAAGCCGGGGTTAACCGCTTGTCGCTGGGCATCCAGAGTTTCAACGATGCGCATCTGCAGGCGCTGGGGCGTATCCACACTGCCAACGAAGCCAAGCGTGCGATTCAGATTGCGCAACGGCATTTCGACAACATCAACCTCGACCTGATGTACGCATTGCCGCAGCAGTCACTGGAGCAGGCGCTGCAGGATGTGCAGACCGCACTGTCGTTCGCGCCACAACACCTTTCCTGCTATCACCTGACGCTGGAGCCGAACACGCTGTTCGCGCACCAGCCGCCGTCCCTGCCGGACGACGATGCGAGCAGCGAGATGCAGCAGCGCATCGAGGAATCGCTGGCCACGCACGGCTACGAGCATTACGAGACTTCAGCATTCGCCCAGCCGAAAAAACAGTCGCACCACAACTTGAACTACTGGCAGTTCGGCGATTACCTCGGCATCGGCGCGGGTGCGCACAGCAAGCTGAGTTTCCACGACAAGGTGCTGCGGCAGGCGCGCTACAAACAGCCGCAGGCCTACATGGATGCGGTGGCGCAAGGTGCGCCGGTGCAGGAGGGGCATGAAGTCGGGCATGAGGAACTTGCATTCGAGTTCATGATGAATGCGTTGCGTTTGAACGGCGGGTTCGATAGCACGCTGTTTCAGGAACGCACCAGCCTGCCATTGCTGGCGATACGGCGCGAACTGGAGGAGGCGGAACGGCGGGGGTTGTTGCGGCGCGATGCCACGCATATCGCACCGACCGAGATGGGACAACGCTTTCTCAACGACCTGCTGGAGATATTCCTGAGGTAGGAGCGCAGCTTGCTGCGCGATAGCGGGTTGGCGGTGGCAGTGCTATCGCCCGGCAAGCCAGGCTCCTACCTGCAAGATTCCGCAGCGGACTTACGCCCTCCGGAACACCAGGTCCCACACCCCATGCCCAAGCCTTATCCCGCGCTGCTCGAACTTGGTGAGCGGGCGGTAGTCGGGGCGCGGCGCATAGTCGGCGGCGGTGTTCTCCAGCAACGGTTCCTCGCTTAATACCCGCAGCACCTGTTCCGCATAGTCCTGCCAGTCGGTGGCGACGTGGATGTATCCACCCGGTTTGAGTTTCTGCACCAGCTTGGCGATGAACGGCGCCTGGATCAGGCGTCGCTTGTTGTGGCGCGCCTTGTGCCAGGGGTCGGGGAAGAAGATATGCACGCCGTCCAGCGTGCCGTCCGCGATCATGTCGCGCAGCACTTCCACGGCGTCGTGCTGCATGATGCGGATGTTGTTGAGTTGTTCCGAATCGATCAGCTTGAGCAGGTTGCCCACACCCGGCGTATGCACTTCCAGCGCGAGATAGTCGATCTCGGGATGCGCCGCGGCGATGGTTGCCGTGCTGTCGCCCATGCCGAAGCCGATCTCTAAAATCTTGGGCGCCTTGCGTCCGAATGCATGGTCGAGATCGAGTTGTCGTGTGATGTACGGGATGCCATAACGGGGCAGCCAGGTGTCGATGGCGCGCTGCTGCGCGACCGAGACGCGGCCTGCGCGCAGCACGAAGCTGCGGATGTGGCGTTTGGAAAGATTGGATATGTCGGTCATGGTGATCGGTTGTTGTAGGGTGGGCACGGCCTTATCATGCCCACGCGGAGGACAGTACAGCGTGGGCAAAAAAGCTTGCCCACCCTACATGTCTGTTTCGCGCATCAACTGCGTGTCGAGGAAATGATGCCCGCCGTCGGCGAACTTGGGCTGGCGCTGTAGAGTTTCTTCGGCATGCGTCCGGCGAGCCAAGCTTCACGTCCGGCTTCCACACCCTTCTTCATGGCCGAGGCCATCAACACCGGGTCTTTTGCCCCGGCGATGGCTGTGTTCATGAGTACACCATGGCAACCCAGCTCCATCGCGATGGCCGCATCGGAGGCGGTGCCCACGCCCGCGTCCACGATCACCGGCACCTTCACGCGCTCCATCACCAGTTGCAGGTTCCATGGGTTGAGGATGCCCATGCCGGAACCGATCAGCGAGGCCAGCGGCATGATGGCGACGCAGCCGATGTCTTCCAGTTGCTTCGCGACGATAGGGTCGTCCGAGGTATACACCATGACCTGAAAACCTTCCGCCACCAGCGTCTTGGCGGCGGCGATGGTCTCGATCACGTTGGGATACAGCGATTGCGGGTCGCCCAGCACTTCGAGCTTGACCAGCGAGTGGCCGTCCAGCAGTTCGCGCGCGAGACGCAGGGTGCGCACGGCATCGTCGGCGGTGTAGCAGCCGGCGGTGTTGGGCAGGTAGGTGAATTTCGACATCGGCACGGAGTCGAGCAGGTTGGGCTCGTTGGCGTTCTGGCCGAGGTTGGTGCGGCGGATCGCCACCGTGACGATCTCGGCGCCGCTGGCGTCCAGCGCCGCGCGTGTCTGGGCGAAATCCTTGTACTTGCCGGTGCCGACCAGCAGGCGCGACGAGTAGCTTTTCCCTGCGATGACCAGATTGTCGTTCATAGTTGTGTACCTGTATGTTTCAGCCGCCGCCGACGGCGACGACGATCTCCAGTTTGTCCCCGTCGGACAATTGCCGGATGGCAAATGTGCTGCGCGGCACGATCTCGCCGTTGCGTTCCAGGGCGATGCGTTTGCCGGCCAATCCCATCTCCTCGATAAGGGCGGCGACAGTCGGGTTGCCGGAAAGCTGGCGCGGCTCGCCATTGATGCGGACGGTGATCACTTTGTCTTTATATGCTCGTGTTAGAATGCGCGCCGCATTCTACACGCGGGTGTAGTTCAATGGTAGAACGGCAGCTTCCCAAGCTGCATACGACGGTTCGATCCCGTTCACCCGCTCCAGTATTTTTTCGATATCCGATCCGGATATTGTCATGCCGCCACAAATGCCCGTACGACGCCGGAGTTTTGTCAATTCTGGCAATGTGGGTTTTCATTTTTATTCTCATCGGGTTAATGCTTGGTAACCCGAGCCAATCGCTTGGGTATGCCGGGTTTCTGAACCAACTTTGCCTTTACTTGTCGCCGAGGGCTATGCCATGATTGCGCCGTTTTTGGAAAGCTGTAAGAAAGCTGTAAGGGAAGGGTGCGTTAGACACATTCGGCAGCTATAGAGTGTGGTTGGCGCATTATTGTTAACTTGCTCGAGGAGGAGACTACTGTGGAAGCTACGCAAGCGACACCAGTAAAGTACGATATGGAAGTCGTTCGATGGTTCACCATCGCGGCTGCCATCTATGCAGTCGTCGGTACGCTAGTCGGTGTGATTGTCGCATCGGAGTTGGCGTTTCCGTTTATGAACTTGGATATTCCCTACATCACCTTTGGACGTCTGCGTCCGCTGCACACCAACGCGGTGATCTTCGCGTTCGGCGGCTGCGTTTTGATGGCGACCGGCTTCTACATGGTGCAACGCACCGGTGCCACGAAGTTGTGGAGCAACGGTTTGGCCTGGTTCACCTTCTGGGGCTGGAACCTGATCATCGTGTGTGCCGTGCTCGCATTGCCTCTGGGCTTGAGCCAAGGCAAGGAATATGCCGAACTGCCCTGGATCGTGGACATCATGATCGCAGTGGTATGGCTGTCCTTCGGCCTGAACCACCTGATGACCGTGGGCATCCGCAAGACTTCGCACATTTATGTCTCCAACTGGTTCACCATGGGCATGATCGTGATGATCACTTACCTGCACGTGGTTAACAGCTTGTGCATCCCTGTCAGCCTGACTCACTCCTATTCCATCTTCACCGGCGTTCAAGACGCCATGGTGCAATGGTGGTGGGGCCACAATGCGGTGGGTTTCTACCTGACTGGCGGCTTCCTGGGCATCATGTACTACTTCGTGCCCAAGCAATCCGGTCGTCCGGTGTTCTCCTATCGCCTGTCCGTGTTGCACTTCTGGGCGCTGACGTTCGGCTACGTCTGGCTGGGCGCGCACCACCTGCAATACACTGCATTGCCTGACTGGACCGGCTCCCTCGGTGCCGCCGTCTCTCTGGCGATGATCATCCCGTCCTGGGGCGGTGCGATGAACGGTATGATGACCTTGTCCGGCGCATGGGACAAACTGCGTACCGACTACATCCTGCGTTTCCTGGTTGTGGCTCTGGCGTTCTACGCGATGTCCACCTTCGAAGGCCCGGTGATGTCGATCAAGTCCGTTAACGCTCTGTCTCACTACACCGACTGGACCGTTGGTCACGTGCACTCCGGCGCTCTGGGCTGGATGGCGATGGTTGCCTACGGCGCGATGTACCACATGGTGAAGAAGCTGTGGGGCGTGGAAAAGATGTACTCCGAAAGTCTGGTGAACGTCCACTTCTGGCTGGCGACCATCGGTACCGTGGTGTACGTCGTGGCGATGTGGGTCTCCGGCATCATGCAGGGTCTGATGTGGCGCGACTATGACGAGTACGGCACATTGACCTATACCTTCGTTGAGTCTGTCTCCGCAATGCAACCGTACTAGGTGATCCGTATGGTCGGCGGCCTGATCTTCAACATCGGAACCATCATTGCGCTGTTCAACATCGTGATGACCGTGCGTCAGGGGAGCGCTCAGCGTTCTGCCGGCGCCGTTCCCGCAAAAGCATAAGGAGTGAGACATGTCTGATCACGACAAAATCTATTCGACCAAATTTCAGGACAGTATCGAGCGCAGCACCGTTCTGATGTTTGTGGTGACCGCGATTGCCGTTGCAATCGGCGGTATTGTGGAAATCGTTCCGCTGTTCTACCTCCCTAACACCGCGATGAGCGGCGGCGACGGTACCTTTAACGGTACGGTTCACAAGGACAAGGACGGCAACGCAATTTCCATGGACAAAATCGTCTGGAATCCGGCAACTTCCGCGCACAAAACGCTGGAAGACTGGCAGCCCGGCGACGGCGTCCGTCCGTACAAGCCTCTGGAGTTGGCTGGACGTGCCGTTTACATCCGCGAGGGCTGCTTCCTGTGCCACTCGCAGATGATCCGTCCGTTCCGCGACGAAAAAGACCGTTATGGCCACTACAACATCGCTGAAGAGTCCATGTACGACCACACTTATCAGTGGGGCTCCAAGCGTACCGGTCCCGATCTGGCCCGTGTCGGCGGCAAGTATTCGGATGAATGGCATCTCCGCCACCTGAGCTATCCGCGCGAAGTGGTGCCCGAGTCCGTCATGCCGAATTACTTCTGGCTGTCTAACGGCACCGTGAACGTGGCGGAAACTGTTCAGACCATGAAGGTCATGACCATTATGCCGTTCAACCCGGTACCGAAGACCATCTACACGGATGCCTACATCGACGGCGCAGCAGCGCAGTTGGAAGGCAAAACCGAGATGGAGGCCGTGATTGCTTACCTGCAGGGCATGGGTAACCACGTCAAGTTCGAAGAGGGTGTGAACTACCGTGACTAAGCTAATGGGGTACCTTGGCATGGACGTAGCGGCCATGACGACGAACGACTGGCTGGGCGTGTTTTTCGTCCTGGTCTCGGCGGTCGGAATGGTGGCGGTCTATTTCATGGTATTCCGTCCGGCTAACAAGGCCGCGTTCGAGTCCCAGCGCAGTATGGCGCTGGATGACGAAGACCCTATCAATTTGGGAGAAAAAAGATGAGTGATAAACACGATGCAGGTGGCGTGCCTACGACTGGGCACGTATGGGATGGTGACTTGGCGGACTTGGCCAATCAGCCTCCTAAGTGGTGGATGCTTGGCCTGACGGCCAGCGCAATCTGGTGTGTGGTGTACTTCCTGTACTATCCGTCCATTCCGGTTTCCAATACGCAAAGCTTCTTCAAGGGGATCGGCGGCTGGACAGCGATCACCGAAATGGAAGCCGACAAGAGCATAGTGGACGAAGTGCGCGGCAAGTACGAAGCCAAGCTGAAGGACATGACGCCTGCCGCAATTCTGGGCGATAGCGAGTTGACCGAGTACGTGACCCGCTCCGGCAAGGTGCTGTTCGGCGACAACTGTGCAGCCTGCCACGGCCAGAACGGCGTGGGAACGATCGACAAGCAGGGCTTGTTCGCTCCCGTCCTGCGCGACGACGACTGGTTGTATGGCGGTACGGTCGGCGACATTTATGCGTCTATCCTTGGCGGTCGCCAGGGCGTGATGGTTGCGCATAAGGACACCTTGTCCGCTGCCGAGATCGACACGCTGGCCAATGCGGTTGCCGCCAGCAAACCGACTTCCACCCCGCTGTTCGCGGAAAAGGGATGTACGGCTTGCCACGGTGCGGACGGTAAAGGCATGGCTGCAATGGGCTCTGCCAACCTGACCGACAGCGTCTGGCGTTTCGACGGTTCTGTCGAAGGCATCAAGCGCACCATTACTTACGGCGTGAACAACGGCGATCCGCAAGCCCGCGTGGCAGTGATGCCGAACTTCCAGGCCGCAGGCAAGTTGAGCGAAGCCGAGATGAAGAAGCTGGCTGTGTATGTGTTCAAGTTTGGCGGCGGTCAGGCCAACTAAGGCAGTCTCGATCTGCACGGGCCAGTCCCGTGCAGACCTTTAAAAAAGGAGTAAATGAGATGAATCACGATATGGTTTTCTGGAGTGTGATTATTTCCGTGGCTGGTTCGTTCCTGATTCCCGCCTGGTTGCTGTTGAGGGCATACCTTAACGCGATCAAGGACAAGGATAAGGAAAAGAAATAAGTATTTGATCACTGCGAAAGGGAGGAGAGTTATACTCTCCTCCCTTTTTCATATGGGGCAAGGTGTTTGCGAATCCGTTCTTGCTGTTGCGAGCCGATTCGGAAGTATCTTGGGTTGCGGTCATTTTTATAATGGACGAAAAATATTTTAGGAGAGTAGCGTGAATGATGAATTAGAAAACAAGGAGATGGGTACTGTCACGACCATCTATCACGAGTTTGAAACATGGAAGGTCAACCGGGGCGAGAAGACCATTCATGCCAAGCGCATGCCCGGTTTTTTCCGTACCGTCAAAAACTATACCCAGCTCGCGCTGTGGTTGCCGTTCTTTCTCGTTCCCTACCTGCGCTGGAACGACAAGCAGGCCATCCTGTGGGATATCCAGAACCGCCAATTTCACTTTTTCAACCTGACCGTGTTGCCGCAGGACATCTGGATGCTGTCGCTGGTGCTGCTGATTGCGGCAATGACGCTGTTCGGCGTGACTTCCGTGGCATCGCGCGTGTGGTGCGGTTATTTCTGCTTCCAGACAGCCTGGACCGACTGGTTTACCTGGCTGGAAGACAAGATCGAGGGCAACCCCCAGGCCAGGCGCAAACTGGACGATGCGCCGCTGAGTCTGGACAAGATCAAAAAGAAGGGGCTCAAGCATGCGATCTGGATGCTGATCGCCCTGCTCACGGGCATCAGCTTTTCAATCTGGTTTGTGGATGCATTCCAATACTGGAACAACCTGGTTCATCTCAATTTGCCGAGGGTAGGCTGGGTCGTACTCGCCATGTTCTTTTTCGGAACCTATATTCTTGCAGGCTTCCTGCGCGAGCAGGCTTGCATCTGGCTGTGTCCCTATGCGCGTATCCAGGGGGTGATGGGCGATTCGCAGACCATTCTGCCGACCTACGACGTCAAACGCGGGGAACCGCGCGGCAAGATGCGTCGCGGAGTTGAAACGGGCGCGACGCAAGGCGACTGCATCGATTGTTTCCAGTGCGTCCAGGTGTGCCCGACCGGGGTGGATATCCGCGACGGACAGCAACTTGGCTGCATCACGTGCGGGCTGTGCCTGGATGCATGCGATGCCATCATGGACAAGGTTGGCAAGCCGCGCGGCTTGATCCGTTATGCCTCGCTGGACGAGATGTCCGGCAAGCCGGCCAAAAAGATGTACCAGCATCCGCGCACCATGGTCTATCTCACCATCATCCTCATCGCGCTGTCCGGCATCGTTTACGGCCTGACCCATCTGGGTTCGATGACGTTGCGGGTGATACCCGAGCGTCAGCCGCTGTTTGTTACCATGAGCGACGGTTCGGTTCAGAACAAGTACGACTTTAAAGTGCTCAACAAGACGGACAAGGATCTGCACGTGAAGGTCTCTGCGGAAGGCGGAGTGTCCGGGCAAGCGATCATTGGCGCCGAGACACCCTTGCTGACGCACCATGGCCGCGGCACCTCGTTCACCATCTTCGTCAAGGCGCCCGGTGCCAGCGTCATGCAAGAGGTGACGCCTATCGAGTTCAGGGTTGAAGCGGTTGAGGATCCGGCCGTATCCGCCGAGTACACCAGCAACTTCAATGGCCCCAAACGTTAAAAGGAGCGAAGGAAATGATCTCGCAAAGCAATAAATCCGGACTGCGCAATCCCTGGGTATTGGGCATGATGGCACTGATAGCGGTGGTGCTGTCGGTGAATGCCACCTTCATCTGGTTTGCCACCAAGGAGACGCGCTCGACGCTGGTCGAACGCGACTACAAGACCAAGGATCGCAAATCGAACGAGGAGGTATTGAGCGAGCTCCGGACGCAGCAGGCGCTGTCCTGGCAAACCGAGATCAAGAAACCGGCCGCCATCGTGATGGGCACCCCGACGAGCTACGAGATCGGCATCAAGGATCGCGATGGTGCGCCGGTGAGCGGAGCGCTGGAAGTGGTGGCCTATCGCGCATCCGACGCCAGCAAGGACTTCGCCACTTCGTTCAGGGAAGTGGCGCCCGGACGCTATCAGGGATATATCAACTTCCCGCTCAAGGGATATTGGGAATTGCATATTCGCGTGCAACGCGGCGAGGAAAAGTTTGCCGTCAATACCGCGAAATTCATGGTTGCCGAGACCTTGTAGCCGATAGACAGTTTGCATGACGCGTAGCTCTTCTGCCACGGGCGGCTGCTTCCACTGCGGCCTGCCCATCCCTCCCGATGCGGATTTCCATGCACATCTGGATGCGGCCGAGAGGGATTTTTGCTGCTTCGGCTGCCAGTCGGTAAGCAGTGCCATCTACGAAGCCGGGCTGCAAGGCTACTACCAGCGCACGCCGGAAGGCGCGTTGCTCGGGCCGCCGCCCGAGCCTCCCAAAGACATCGAGATTTACGACTTCGACGAAGTGCAGCAGGAATTCGCCACCTGTTCCGGCGATATCCGCGACATCCACCTGCTGGTCGAAGGCATCCATTGCCCCGCCTGCGTGTGGCTGATCGAACGCGGTTTGCAGCGCGCGCCCGGCGTGCAGGCAGCCAACGTCAATCTGGCGGCAAAGCGTTTGCACCTGCGCTGGGACAACTCGCGCAGCAAGCTGTCCGACTTGATCCGTGCGCTGGCCAGGATCGGCTATTCCGCCGTGCCCTACGATCCGGAGAGTGCCGAGGGGGCGATCAGGAAGGCCAACCGCGCCATGCTGTACCGCCTGTTCTTCGCAGGTTTCGCCATGATGAACATGCTGTGGATATCCATTGCGCTCTACAGTGGCGCGGATCGGGACGAGTTCCGCCAGTTCTTCCACTGGATGGGACTGGCGCTGGCGACGCCGACACTGCTGTATTCCGGCTATCCGTTTTATCGCGGCGCGTTCGGCGGATTGCGCGGCGGCCACCTCACCATGGATTTGCCGATCGCCATCGGTCTTACGGTCACCTATGCGTATTCGCTCTATGTAACGGTGTCGCGCAGCACGGTCGGCGAAGTGTACTTCGACACCGTCACCAACCTGATTTTCGTGATCCTGATCGGACGCTACCTGGAAGGCATGTTCCGCCACCAGGCCGTTTCCGCCACCAAGCGCCTGATGGAACTGCAACCGCGCGTCGCCATCGTCATGCGCGACGGGCAGGAACAGATGACGCCGATACGCGGCGTGAAACCGGGCGACCACGTGCTCATCAAGCCCGGCTACAAGGTGCCCGTGGACGGCGTGGTGCTGGAAGGCCACAGCGCGGTGGACGAGGCCATGCTGAGCGGAGAATCGGCGCCGGTGGGCAAGTTGGCGGGGGCGCAGGTGTACGCCGGCACGGTCAACAGCAGCGGCGCCCTGCTGGTGGAAGTGCGTGCCCAACTGCAGGATACGACATTATCCAAAATCATCCGCCTGGTCGAAGAGGCGCAATCCTCCAAAGCCCCCATCCAGCGGCTGGCCGACACTATCGTGCCGTGGTTCGTGCTGGTCACGCTGATCTGCGCCACGGTCACCTTCTTTATCTGGAACAGCCACGATTTCGAGATCGCGCTGATGGCGGCGACCTCGGTACTCATCATTACCTGTCCCTGCGCACTGGGCATGGCGACGCCGATGTCCATCGCCGTCGCTTCCGGCCTTGGCGCCAAACACGGCATCCTGGTCAAGAACGGGCTGGTACTGGAGACGCTGTCCAAGGTGACGCATTTCGTGTTCGACAAGACCGGCACCCTGACCGAGGGCAGGATGAGCGTGGCGCAAGTGCATGTCGCGACGGGTTGCGACGAACAATCCGTATTGCGCCATGCCGCTGCGGTGGAGCGCTACAGCGAACACGGCGTGGCCAAGGCTATCGTGTCGGAAGTCGAAGCCAGGCAATTGCCGCATCGCGACCTGGTGGCAGTCGGCTTTCACGCGACGGCCGGGCTGGGCGTGCAAGCGGAGGTCGCCGGTCAGGCCGTGTTGCTGGGAAGCGCGGAATGGCTGACGCGGCAGGGCGTCGTGCTGGACGAAATGCTGCAAACCAGGGCCCATGCGCTGGAAACGCAGGCAATGAGTTGCGTGTACATGGCGCAGAACGGGAAACATGTGGCGGTCATCGCCCTGGCCGACAAGCTGCGCATCGATGCGCAGCAACTGGTCAACGAACTGCGCGCGGCGGGCATCGCCATGACCCTGCTCAGCGGCGACCGCAGGCCCGTCGCCGAAGCGATTGCGCGACAGCTCGGCGGCATGGAAGTCATTGCCGAAGTATTGCCGCAGGACAAGGATCGGGTGATCCAGCGCCTGCAGCAGGGCGGTGCGGTGGTGGCGATGGTGGGGGATGGCGTCAACGACGCCCCGGCGCTGATCCGTGCCGATGTCGGCATCGCGCTGGGTTCCGGCACCGACGTCTCGGTGGAAAGCGCGGACATCGTGCTGATGTACAACGAACTGGACAAGGTGCGGCAGGCCACGCAATTGTCGCGCCGCACCCTGCTGACCATCAAGCAAAACATCGGCCTGTCTTTCGTGTATAACGCCATCATGGTGCCGCTGGCGATGATGGCGCGGGTTAGTCCCCTGGTGGCGGCGATCAGCATGCCGATCAGTTCGCTGATCGTGATCGGCAATGCGGCGCGCATACGCACATTATTCAAGAAGCAGTGAGGTGACACGATGGACGTGATTTACAGTTTGATACCCGGCATGATGTTCTTCGGGGTACTGCTCGTCGTCGTGCTGGTATGGGCGGTGAAAAAGGGCCAGTACGAAGATATGGAAGGCAACGCCAACCGGATTCTGCTGGACGACGATGACGACATGCTGCGCGATTCGGACCAGTCAAAAAACGAAAGCGCCGACAAAAAATAGGCGCTTTCGCAGCAATCTATTTCAGCACTTCCCCGCCCGCCAGCAATGGCCGGACCAGTTTGTCGAAATCCTTGGGAGGCACGTATTGCATCAGTGGCTTCCCGCCTCCGCCCAGGGTGATATCCAAGCCGTTTTGAGGGTACAACCAGTGGATCAGGCCGCTGTCTTTTTCCTTGATGCGCTGCGCAGGCTGGCCAAACCGTTTGATGAATACTGCTTCCTCCACGCGCAAGTTCGGCAGGTAAGTCAGGCCGCCAATCGGCAGGGTACGCAACCTCGCGATATCGTCCGCTGTCATCGTGACTTTTTTGCCGCTTCCGGTAGATGCCAGGCGCAGGCCGCGTTCATACATCCCTTTCAGCTCGGCCTCCGGCACATCGATGGTGAGCACGACCTTGGACGGTAAACCGCCCAGATTGACCTGTTCAAAGAACACCTCGGCAACCATCTTGCCCTCGGGGGATTTGAACAGGCTGGGTTTGGCTTCTTCCTTGAAACGGAGCTCGGCGTCGTTGGCGGCAGATTTGCCCAGCGTCAAGCCGAAAACGCGCACCGAGTCCGGTGTCGGATGCTCGATATGCCAGGGCAAATCGTCAATGCGCGTGGGGTCGGCGGGGTAGAAGAAGGAACTTAAGAGGATGAGCAGCGACACGATGCCGACGCTCCAATAAATCTTGCTTTCTGTTGTCATGGCGAGTCTAGGGTTGGTTTAAGCGGAAGAGGGAGTCGAGTCGGACGAATCGGGGTTTTGTTCGACAAAGCGTTTGGGCAGTTTGCCGTGGCGCGCCTGATACATGGAGTCGTTGCCCAGCACGATCAACACCAGCAACGCTACCATGAAAGGCAGCAAGCCGAAACCGCCGAGCAGGGCGATGGTGGCGATTTTCGACCAACCCATCAGCTTCGAAATCAGGAGACCGCTGCCGATGATCGCGCACGCAACGGTCAGCAGCAACATGAAGTGCTTGTTGCGCCTGTCGGCAATGATCCAGTGCGACTTGACGAACCAGGTCTCGTCGCTTTTGGCAATTTGCCTGGCCTGGATCAGGATATAGCCGGTGATCGCAAAGGAAATGACAGGCACGATCAGCACCATCCAGGGGAAAGTGCTGAAAACGCCGAAAGTGGAGGCGAACACCAGAATGTGGTTGAACACCAGGTTGATCAGAAAAATCTCGTGTGGCCATTTTGCGCGGACGGTTTCCTCGTGCGGTATCGTGAAATGCTGGTGCATGTTGTTCTCCCTGATTTTGTATATTTATTGTTATATATAAGCCTGCTGCGCGTGCAGGATACCAGTTTCGGTGCGCGGATAGAATGCGGCATTGCGCCGCATCAGGTGCTGCCGACAAAACTGCGCAGGCGCAGCAAATCCATGATTTCGACTTCGCGAACCTTGACGCTCAGCAAGCCATGTTCCTGAAAGTGCGAGAAAGTGCGGCTGACCGTTTCCAGCTTCAAGCCCAGGTAACTGCCGATTTCCTGACGCGTCATGCGCAAATGGAAGGCGTTGGGCGAATAGCCGCGCGCGCTGAAGCGCTGCGACAGGTTGAGCAGGAAGGCCGCCAGCCGCTCTTCGGCGCGCATCGAGCCGAGCAGCATCATGATGCCCTGGTCGCGCACGATCTCGCGGCTCATGATCCGGTGCAAATGGCGTTGCAGGCCGGGCAGGTCGCGACTGAGTTCTTCCAGGCGGTCGAACGGAATCTCGCAAATCTCGCTGTCGTCCAGCGCCACCGCGTCGCAGGTATGGGCGTCGGAACAGATCGCATCCAGGCCGATGATCTCCCCCGGCATCTGGAAGCCGGTCACCTGTTCGCGGCCATCCTCGTGCAGCACCTGGGTCTTGAAGAATCCGGTGCGGATGGCATACAGCGCGCGGAAGGACTCCCCGCAGCGGTAAAGGTACTCGCCGCGGCGGAACGTGCGTTTGAGGCTGGTCAGGGCATCCAGGCGCTGCATCTCGCTGCCGTCCAGATCGACAGGAAGGCACAGTTCGCGCAGGTTGCAGCTCGAACAGGCGATGCGTAGACAAGAGTTGTTGACAGCGTTTTGCACTTGGTTTTATAGGGGTATTCCGCTTGCGGGGGCAGGAATATGACATGGTTTTTGACCTATATCAAACGCATTTTGCGGTATGCTGGCACATTCCGAAAACCCGTGATTTTGAAGCCGTCCCATGTCAGCCAAAAATGAAATAAGCTCCCAGCTCGAGGTCGATCTGGATCTGATCCGCCGTCTGGACAAAAACGGCCCGCGTTACACCTCCTACCCCACCGCAGACCGCTTCGTCGAGGCGTTCAACGCCGAAATGTACGCGCAGTGGGTATCCAAACGCGAGATTGGCGGCATCAGCCGCCCGCTGTCGCTGTATGTCCACATCCCGTTCTGCAACACGCTGTGTTTTTATTGCGCCTGCAACAAGGTCGTGACCAAGGATTTCAGCAAGGCCGATCAATACGTCAAATACCTGATCAAAGAGATCGAGATGCAGGCTGCGCTGCTGGGCAACGAGCGTCGCGTCGAGCAACTGCACTTCGGCGGCGGCACCCCCACCTTCCTGAGCGATGACGAATTGCGCGCGGTGATGGGGGCGATCCGCAAGAACTTCCAGTTGGTGGAGGATGGCGAGTATTCCATCGAGATCGACCCGCGCAAGGTCAGCGACGCCACGGTGGCGTTGCTCGGCGAGCTGGGATTCAATCGCATCAGCATCGGTGTGCAGGATTTCGATGCGGCGGTACAAAAAGCGGTGAACCGCATCCAGAGCGAAGAAGAGACGCTGCAGGTCATCAAGGCCGCGCGCGCCAACGGCTTCAAGTCGGTCAGCATCGACCTCATCTACGGCCTGCCCAAACAGACCATAGCAGGTTTCAAGACCACGCTGGACAAGGTCATCGCGGTGAACCCGGATCGCCTGTCCATCTACAACTACGCGCACATGCCCAAGCTGTTCATGCCGCAGCGCCGCATTCACGAGGAAGACCTGCCGGCACCGCAAACCAAGCTCGACATCCTCAAGCTGGCCGTGAACACGCTCACCGACGCGGGCTATGTGTACATCGGCATGGACCATTTCGCCAAACCGGACGACGAACTGGCCGTGGCGCAGCGCCAGGGCAGGCTGCACCGCAACTTCCAGGGCTATTCCACGCACTCGGATTGCGACCTGATCGCGGTCGGCGTCAGTTCCATCGGCAAGATCGGTCCGACCTACAGCCAGAATTTCCGCGAACTGGAATCGTACTACGACGCGCTGGACAACAACGTGCTGCCCATCATGCGCGGCATGGAGTTGAACGCCGACGACCTGGTGCGTCGCGCCATCATCCAGGCCTTGATGTGCCACTTCGAGATTTCGAAGGAGTCGTTCGATATCGCCTACCTCATCGAATTCGACCAGTACTTCGCCGTCGAACTGCAGGAACTGGCCGAATATGAAAAAGAAGGGCTGCTCAAGCTCTCGCCGCAATGGATCACCGTGACGCCCAAGGGGCGCATGTTGATTCGCAACATCTGCATGGTCTTTGATAAATACCTGCGCGCCAAACAAGAGCACGCGCGTTATTCCAAGGTCATATAGAAAATTACTGCAAGGGCCGGCAATGAGCCGCCGCGGCCAGGATTGCGGAGGCCATCCGGCGCTTTGGGGTAAAATGCACCTCGTTAGGAGCGAGAGAAAACAATGAAACGTGTAGATGATTTTCGCCTGAAGTTCGGCAAACAGGAACTGGTTCCGATCATGATCGGCGGCATGGGTGTGGACATCTCCACCTCGAAACTGGCTCTGGAAGCCTCCCGCCTGGGCGGCGTCGGTCACATCTCGGATGCCATGCTGCCCACCGTTTCGGATCGTCATTACGACACCGACTTCGTCAAGACCAAGCTACAGCAATTCAAGTACAACATCGACAACTCCGACAAGTCGGAGCTCAAGTTCGACCTCGGCCATATCGCCGAATCGACCCGCCTGCACGTGAGCAAGACCATGGAAGCCAAGCGCGGCACCGGCATGATCTTCATCAACTGCATGGAAAAGCTCACCATGAGCGCGCCGAAAGAGACGCTCAAAGTGCGCCTGTGGGAAGCGCTCTCGGCCGGCATCGACGGCATCACCCTGGCGGCCGGTTTGCATCTGGGCTCGTTCGCGCTGATCGAAGACCACCCGCGTTTCCGCGATGCCAAGCTCGGCATCATCGTTTCCAGTCTGCGCGCATTGCAATTGTTCCTGCGCAAGAACGCGCGTACCCACCGCCTGCCCGATTTCATCGTGGTGGAAGGGCCGCTGGCGGGAGGACACCTCGGTTTCGGGCTGGACGACTGGATGAAGTACGATCTGCGCACCATCACGAATGAAATTCACCAGTATTTGCGTGCCGAGAAACTCGACATTCCCGTGATTCCCGCCGGCGGCATTTTCACCGGCAGCGATGCGGCTTCTTTTTTGGAAGAGGGTGCCGGGGCAGTACAAGTCGCGACACGCTTTACCGTGGCCAGGGAATGCGGCTTGCCTGCCGACGTGCAGCAGGAATATTTCAAGGCCAGCGAGAACGACATCGAAGTGAATGCCACCTCGCCCACCGGCTACCCGATGCGCATGCTGAAAAACAGTCCGTCCACCGGTTCCGGCATCCGTCCCGGCTGCGAATCCTACGGCTATCTGCTGGATGCCAACGGTCATTGCGACTACATCGATTCCTACAACCGCGAAGTGGCGCTGCATCCGGACGAGAAAAAGGTCGCGGTGGTCGACAAGACCTGTTTGTGCACGCACATGCGCAACTACAAATGCTGGACCTGCGGGCATCTCACCTATCGCCTCAAGGACACCACGCGCAAGGCGGCGGACGGCAAATACCAGGTATTGAGCGCCGAACACATCTTCAAGGACTACCAGTTCAGCACCGACAACAAGATCGCGTTGCCGGATTGAGCATTTTCAATGGTTTATAATCCGCCCATTGCGTTGCGATGGGTGGTGAAATGAACAGATATCTTAAATACGGTCTTTGGCTGGTCGGCGGAATAATCGCGCTGATTCTCGGCGTGCTGGCGTTCGTTGCACTGACCTTCAACCCGAACGACTACAAGCCGCAAATCATCCAGGCGGTAAAAGACGGCAAACAGCGCACCCTCAAGCTGGACGGCGACATCAAGCTGTATTTTTTTCCCAGCATTGGCGTCAGTCTCGGCAACATTTCACTATCGGAATTTCAAAGCGAACAGGAGTTCGCTTCGGTGGAGAGTGCCAGTGTCTCGCTCAAATTGCTGCCCTTGCTTGCCCGGCAATTCGTGGTGGACCAGGTTGCGGTGAGCGGCGTCAGGGCGCGACTGATCAAGTACAAAAACGGCAAGACCAACCTGGACGACCTGCTGGGCGCGGAGGCTGCAGCCGCGCCCGCCCCGGCCTCCGCGCCTGAAGCCGGCGCGCCGATGCGATTCGATATCGCCTCCATCCGGCTGGACAAGACGGAATTGAGCTACAGCGACGAAGCCACGGGCGCGCGTTACGGCGCAAGCGACCTGAGTTTGCAGGTCGGCCGCATTGCCAGCGGTCTGCCGACGCGGATCGACTTTGCCGCGCACATCCAGTCCAACAAACCCAGGCTCGACATCGCTGCCCAGATCAAGACCACGCTCACCTTCGACCTGGAAAAGAACCTGTACCAGGTGCAAGGGCTGGATCTGCAGGCCAACGGCAAGGCACTCGATATCACCGGACTGGCCGTAAAGGCCAGCGGCGACGCCAGCGCCCGCCCCGCGACGCAGGAATTCTCGCTCAACCAGTTCGCGCTCACGGCGAGCGGAATGAATGGCAAAGACCGTTTCGATGCCAGGCTGGACGCGCCCGACCTGAATCTGACCAAGGACAAGTTCACCGGCAGCAATATCGCGCTGAAAGGAAAACTGGACGGTGCAATTGGCAATATTGCCGCCGCGCTTTCGCTGCCGGGAATCGAAGGCAATGCCCGTGCGTTCAAGGTGAGCTCGATGTCGCTGGATGCCGACCTGAAACAGCCCGCGCAGGCTTTCAAGCTGAAGCTCACCACGCCCGTTGCCGGCAGCATCGAAGCGCAACAGTTCAACCTGTCCGCCCTCAAGCTGGAGCTCAAGGCCACGGGCGACAAGTTGCCGGGCAAGAGCATCAGCAGCGAATTGAAAGGCGGCATCCGTGCCGACCTCGGCAGGCAATACATCGAAGCCCACCTCGAAGGCGGACTGCTGCAAAGCCAGATCAAGGCCAAGCTGGCGGTGAAGAACTTCAACGTGCCGATGATCAGCTACGACCTGGAAGTCGACCAGTTCGATGCCGATCCCTACCTGCCCAAGCAGGGCGCAGCAGCCCCGCAACAAGCCGCGAGCAGGAATGCTGCACCGGAACAGCCGTTCGACCTGACGGCATTGAAGACGCTGAATCTGGAAGGCAGCCTCAAAATCGGTTCGCTCAAGGCGGCCAACATCAAGGTCGCGCAACTGCGCGTGGACGTCAAGGCCAGGAACGGCATCGTCACCATCGCGCCGCTTGCGGCGCGACTCTATCAGGGCAGCATCGACGGCAAGGCGACGGTGAATGCGCAGACCTCCAGCTTCACCCTCAACGAAAAACTGACGGGTATCGACGTGGCACCGCTGCTGAAAGATGCGGCCGACCTGGAACTGGTCGAAGGCCGCGGCAATGTTGTGCTTGACCTCGCCACCCAGGGCAACACCGTGAGCGGGTTGAAAAAAGCGCTGAACGGCAAGGCATCGGTGGACCTGGCGAACGGCGCAATCAAGGGCATCAACCTGGCCAAGCTGGTGCAGGGCGTGCAGAGCCTGAACAAGGAGACTACGACCCAGACGCTGGGCGTGGACAAGAACGAAAAGACCGCGTTCAACGAATTCAAAGCCAGCTTCAAGATCAGGAACGGCGTCGCGCATAACGACGACCTCGCCGTGAAATCCACCGTGCTGCGCATCACCGGCAACGGCGACATCGACGTCGGCCGCGACCACATCGACTACAACGCCAAGGCCATCTTCGCCAAGACCGAGCAGGGCAAGACCGGTACCCTGCCGGTAAACGTGAGCGGCCCGTTCGACAACCTCAAGTTCAAGGTCGACTATGCCGCGCTGCTGAAGGACGTGGCGAAGCAGAAGCTCGACGAAAAGAAAGAGCAACTGAGAGAAGACGCCAAGGCCAAGGCGCGCGAAGAGTTGCAGAGGGGATTGAAGGGATTGTTCAAGTGAGCGGTTCGCTACAAACCTGAGCCGCTTCTCCATGTCATCGTTCTCCTCCCGCCTGATCGCCTGGCAACGCAGCCACGGCCGCCACGACCTGCCCTGGCAGGGGCAGGATGCCTACCGCGTGTGGCTGTCCGAGATCATGCTGCAACAGACGCAGGTCGCCACCGTCATTCCCTATTACCAGCGCTTCGTCGCATCCTATCCAAATATCGCGACGCTTGCCGCCGCCACCGAGGAGCAGGTGCTCGCCCACTGGAGCGGCCTCGGCTACTACGCGCGCGGTCGCAACCTGCACAAGGCGGCGCAGATCATCGTTGTAAAGTTCAACGGCGAATTCCCGCGCAAGTTCGAAGACATCGTCGAGCTGCCAGGCATCGGCCGATCCACCGCTGCCGCGGTCTGCGCACTCGCCTACCACGAGCGCCGCGCGATACTCGACGGCAACGTCAAACGCGTGCTTGCTCGTTACTGCGGCATTGAAGGATGGGCGGGGGAGAAGAAGGTGGAAGAGAAGTTGTGGCGACAAGCCGAGCTTTTACTCCCTCCCCCTTGTAGGGGGAGGGCTGGGGA
>JACRME010000033.1 GCA_016235045.1 Nitrosomonadales bacterium | reverse complement strand
TGCCCTTCGACAAGCTGATGGAACTACTAGCCATTCGACTAGGCCATCAAACGACGATGGCCAATTCGCTGGTTATCAGGGCGAACGGTCCGTTGTAGTTCAAGAGCCACACCAACTTATGATGAGCGCCACCCCCATCCCGCGCACCTTGGCCATGAGCTACTACGCCGACCTCGACGTTTCGGTGATCGACGAGCTGCCGCCCGGCCGCACGCCCATTGTCACCAAGCTGGTGAGCGATGCGCGGCGCGAGGAAGTGTTCGAGCGCGTGCGCGTCGCCTGCCTCGAAGGTCGCCAGGCCTACTGGGTCTGCCCGCTCATCGACGAATCAGAAGCGCTGCAATTACAGACCGCACTGGAGACCCACGCCACGCTCACGCAGATATTCCCCGAACTGCGTATCGGCCTCGCCCACGGCAAACTGAGCAGCGCCGAGAAGGCCGAGACCATGGCTGCGTTCAAGGCGGGCGAACTGCAACTGCTGGTCGCCACCACCGTCATCGAAGTCGGCGTGGATGTGCCCAACGCCAGCCTGATGGTGATCGACCACGCCGAGCGCATGGGGCTGGCGCAACTGCACCAACTGCGCGGCCGCGTCGGTCGCGGCGCAGCGGAGAGCATGTGCGTGCTGCTGTTCCAGCAACCGCTGTCCGAACTCGCGCGCGCGCGATTGAAGATCATCTTTGAGAACACCGACGGCTTTGAGATCGCGCAACAAGACCTGCGCCTGCGCGGCCCCGGCGAACTGCTGGGCGCAAGACAGAGCGGCGTGCCGATGCTGCGCTTCGCCGACCTGGCCGAGGACGACAAGCTGCTCGACAAGGCGCGCGACATCGCCGACGAGATGCTGCGCGATTTTCCGCAGGAAGCGCAGGCGCACTTGCAGCGGTGGATGGCGAACGAGCCGGATTATCTAAGAACGTAAACCAACCCAGTCAAAGCCAATTAGCCACAGAGATCACAGAGCACACAGAGAAAACCAACATCCCTCAATTTCCAGCTCCACTTTCTCTGTGATCTCTGTGTACTCTGTGGCAAAAGGTTTTTTGAATTTCATCAGAGTAAAATGTTGCCATGAACCTCACCGAACGCCTCTCTTTATATATCCAGCTCACCCGCCTGCACCGCCCCATCGGCATCCTGCTGCTGCTGTGGCCGACGCTGTGGGCCGTGTGGATCGCGAGCGCGGGGCATCCTTCCTGGCTCATCCTGCTCATCTTCGCGCTCGGCACCGTGCTGATGCGCTCCTCCGGTTGCGCGGTGAACGACTATGCCGACCGCCACATCGACAAACACGTGAAGCGCACGCAAAACCGCCCGCTCACCAGCGGCAAGATCAGCGAACGCGAAGCGCTGTGGGTCGCCATCGTGCTGGCGCTGATTTCGTTCGCGCTCATCCTGCCGCTCAACCCGCTCACCTGGATCATGGCCTTCCCCGCCGCCTTCCTCGCCGCCAGCTACCCCTTCACCAAACGCTTCTTCGCCATC
This sequence comes from Nitrosomonadales bacterium, assembly GCA_016235045.1. Lineage (GTDB taxonomy): Bacteria > Pseudomonadota > Gammaproteobacteria > Burkholderiales > Gallionellaceae > Sideroxyarcus. The sequence continues at coordinate 208,031 of JACRME010000033.1, read as the reverse complement.
CCGCAAGCCTACCTTGGCATCGCCTTCGGCTTCGGCATCCCCATGGCCTTCGCCGCCGTGCAGGGCACGGTGCCAACGGTGGCCTGGGTGATGCTGCTCGCCAACGTGTTCTGGGCCGTCGCCTACGACACCGAGTACGCGATGGTGTACCGCGACGACCACATCCACCTCGGCATCCACTCTTCGGCGCTGTTCTTCGGCAAGTACGATGTGCTGGCGGTGATGGCGTGCTACACCGTCACCCTGCTATTGCTGGCGGCGGCGGGGCTGATGGCGGGATTGGGGATCGTCTATTTCGTCGGCCTGGTCGTCGCGGAGGGCATCGCGCTGCATCACTACCAGCTCATCAAGGACAGAAGCCGCGAGAAGTGCTTCGCGGCTTTTTTGCACAACAACTGGTTTGGGGCGGTGGTGTTTGCGGGGGTGGTGGGGGATTATTTGGGGCGGTAAACCGTAGTAATGAGTAGGGCGCAATAAGTGTAGCGCATTGCGCCGTATAAAATGTCTTACATCCGGCGCAATGCCCGTTGGTTATTGCACTACGCCGGCTTCATGCCAGTCCCTCCGTATTGCCCGGGTTGAGAACATTTGCCGCCCCGGCGCGTTCGCGCTATCGAGCCGCCCGTTTGAAATCACTCGCCAACCGGCACATCCCACAGGCAGACCCGGTTGCGTCCGGCCGCCTTGGCGCACAGCAGGGCATGGTCGGCCTTCTGTATGCCGTCATCCACCGGCTCGTCCGGATTCATGCTGACCAGGCCAAATGACGCCGTAATGAAAACATCGCCATGTTCCTTGAGATGGATGGGCATCGCCGCCAGTTCGGTGCGCAACCGGTCCACGATGGTGAAAGCCTCCCGGGCCCCGGTATTGGGAAGGCAGAACAGGAACTCTTCGCCGCCGAAGCGGAATATCGTGTCGTAACGCCGCATCTTCTTGCTCAGGAACTGAACGGCTGCATGAAGCACGCTATCCCCCGCAAGATGGCCAAAGGTGTCGTTCACTTGCTTGAAATGGTCGATGTCCATCATGCACACGCAGCAGGGCTGGTCATTGCGCGACATGCGGTCGTGTTCTTCCATCAGCTTGAAATGCATGCTGTTGCGGTTGCGCGCACCGGTCAGGTGATCCACCTCGCACACCCGGCTGATAATGTCGGACTGCAAGCTCCTCACTTCCAACTTGAAGCGGATCGCCATATCCATGAACTGGTCGTACTCGTCCGGCGCCACCGCCTCGCCGGAATTCCTTTTGACCAGCAGTTGCCGCGCCAGTGCATGCATGTGCTCGTGATAATCGCCGATATTGCTGAACCACTGCCCTTCCTGCAATTCGGGATGGGGATGGCCGTAATACCATTGGCCGAAACGGCAGTGGCAATGAGCATCCTGCATCAGATCGGAAGGCGAAGGCGCGCTGCCGCTCACCATGGAGCGGTGCAACACCTTGAGCCACGAGGTGTGATCCATCAACCCCGCATCCAGCTCGCGCAGGATTTTCATCAGGGAGGAGGATGACTGCTGGGCGGAAAGTGGCATGAGCGGCTGTATTTCAATGTGACCAGAACGTGTCCATTATAGTCGCGCCCGCGGTTTGCCGCCCTTCAGATAGCCTAAAACCGTACTGAACAAGTAGAGTAGGCTGGCAGGTTCCGGCACTGAAATCCATTCACAAATCGCGCGGGTACCAAGTGTTCCCTCCTCGTTGAGCAAGTTTTGACCTTGCGATGCCCCACATGAACAAGCGATGGGTATCGCGTTGCTCAACCCATCCTACGCTTGCTGATCGTCCCTGCGGATGGGCTCACTTGTTGCGAGTCACCCACAGGCTGGCAAACATGAAGGTGGCGATGATGATGCCGACGATGCCCAGCGATAGCCCCACGGGGATTTTGTAAAAGTCGACGATCAGCATCTTGCTTCCCACGAACACCAGCACCATGGCCAGGCCGTATTTCAGCAAGTGGAAACGCTGGGCCATGCCGGCCAGCAGGAAATACATCGCGCGCAGGCCCAGAATGGCAAAGATGTTCGAGGTGAAGACGATGAACGGATCGGTGGTGATCGCGAAGATCGCCGGGATCGAGTCGACCGCAAATATCAGGTCGGACAACTCGATCATGACCAGCACCAAAAACAGCGGCGTGAACATGCGCACCCCGTTTTCACGCACCCAGAACTTTTCGCCGCGATAGTCCGGTGTCAGCCGCAGATGGCGCTTGACCCAGTTGAGCAGCGGATTTTTTCCAAGGTCGGGTTCGGCCTCGGCAAATATCAGCATTTTGATACCGGTGACGACCAGGAAAGCTCCGAATAGATACAGAATCCAGTGGAACTCCTGCACCAGCCAGGTACCCGCCAGAATCATGACGGCACGCAACACGATCGCACCGATCACGCCGTAAATCAGCACGCGCCGCTGGATTTCTGGCGGCACGGCGAAGAAAGTGAAGATCATCAGGAAAACGAAGATATTGTCGACCGCGAGCGATTTCTCGATCAGGTAACCGGTCAGAAACTCCATGGCCTTGATGTCCGCCACTTCGCTGCCGTATGCCCCGTTGAGATAACGCCACAACCCGAGGTTGAACAGCATGGCCAGCGTAAACCAGACAGATGACCAAGCCACCGCTTCCCTGAAGCTGACCCTGTGCACCTTGTCACCGCCGAACAAAAACAAATCGACGGCAAGCATCACCAGAACAAAGCCGATGAAAGCCGCCCACATCCAGGGCTCACCAATATGCAGCGCAGCATCCATGTCGCACCTCAAATTACAATTTCGAAGCAGATGCAGATTCTCTGCCCAACCCCCCTACATCGCAAGCCGCTTTGCCATCTCGCTCCGCTCCCCTGCATACTCCCCCGTGAGCACAAACCCGGTCAGGTTGTTCAGCGCATCGACGAATCCCATCTTCACGCCCTGCCCCGCCGCCAGTTCCTGCCATACACCGACCGCATCGCGCGCCACCGGTGCGACGGCAACGGGATGCGCCGGGGTCTTCACCACCACGGGCATGGCGGGGAATTCGACTTTCGCATCCTCGCCGTTCAGCACGCGCGCCAGCGCGCGACCGGCATGCATGATGGGCAGAACGAATGGCTGCACCTTGCCTGCAATCTCGGCGCAATCGCCCAGCGCGAATATCGAGTCGTCGCTACTGCACAGCCGCTCATCCACCACGATGCCGCGATTGACGGTGATGCCGGCATCCTTTGCGAGCTGGGTGCGCGGACGCAGGCCGACAGCGGAAAGCACGAGGTCGGCGTTCAGCGAACTGCCGTCGGCAAGGGTGAGCGCGTAACCGACGGCGGCTTTGTCCATGCGCTGCACGGTGGTGCCGAAGCGCCATTGCACACCGAGTTCTGCCAGCGGTTGCAGCAATTGTTCTCCCGCTTGTTTCGGCATCAAACTGGCGAGCGGCCAGAGGCCGGGATCGATGACGCTGACGGCGTATCCGGCAACGGCGAGGTCGTTGGCGAATTCGCAGCCGATGAGTCCGCCGCCCATGATGGCGATGGACTTCGCCTTGCCCAACGCCACACGCAGCTTGGCGTAATCGGCCAAGTCGTTCACCGACATCACTACGTTCGCGACATCACCCTGTAGCGGAATGCGGATGGGGTCGGCGCCCAGCGCCAGTACCAGTTTGTCGTAGTGCAGCGTGCCCGAGGTGGTGTCCAGTTGTTTGCCGATTCGGTCGATGGCATGGACTTCGGTCTCGACCAGCAGCGCGATGCCGAGTTGTTTCGCCATCTCGGCTGCCGGTGTGATGACCAACTTGGCCGCATCCTTGTTCTGCGCGAAGGCGTTCGACAACATGGGCTTGGAGTAGTAATCGCCGTTGTCGCGCGACACCAGCGTGATGGGGATGTCGCGGTTGAGTTTGCGCAGTTCGCGGACAACGGTGTAGCCCGCCAGGCCGCTGCCCAGCACGATGATGGGGTTCATGGGTTCTCCTCAGATCGCAATTGTGTGGTGGGCACGTTTTTGTGCCCACCACACAGATTTATTCCTCCAGCAGGCTCCGCAGCATCCACGCATTCTTCTCGTGGACCTCCATCCTTGCGGAGAGCAGGTCGACCGTCGGCTGGTCGCCCGCCTTCTCGGCCACCGGCAACACTTCTCGCGCCGTGCGCACTACGGTCTCCTGGCCGTCGACGAGTTGCTTGATCATCTCTTTCGCGCTGACGTTGCCGCTGCTGTCCTTGATGCTGGTCAGCGCGGCGAACTCCTTGTAGGAGCCGGGCGCCGGATAGCCCAGCGCGCGGATGCGCTCGGCCACCAGATCCACCGCGTTCCATGTTTCGGTGTATTGCGTCATGAACATCAGGTGCAGGGTCTGGAACATGGGGCCGGTGACGTTCCAGTGGAAGTTGTGCGTCTTGAGATACAGCGTGTAGGTATCCGCCAACATCCGCGACAGGCCGCCGGCGATGTTATGCCGGTCCTTTTCGGACAGGCCGATGTTGATGCTGGATGTGTTCGCTTTGACTTTGCTCATGATGCTCTCCTTTGACAGACTGGCAGCCTAGACCCCGACCATTTCGATCATTTCGAAGTCGGCCTTCGCCACACCACAATCCGGACAAGCCCAATCATTTGGAATATCCGCCCATGCCGTACCGGGTTTGATGCCTTCTTCCGGCAAACCGACCTTTTCATCATAGACGAATCCGCACACCACACATTGCCAAACTTTCATGTCGTTCTCCTTGGTTGTTCGTTCGTGATCAAGCTGTAACATTCGCCAGTGCGGCGCGGTACTGGTTGGCGTGGCGTTCTTCCACCCTGGCCAGTGCCGCAAAGCGCTTGGCCGCTTTTTCCAGCGTGGCCTTGAACATCTCGGCGTGCTCCTTCGATTCGGCGATCTGCTGCTTGATCTCGGTCGAGGCGGCATCGTGGCCTTCCTGCTGCGCGGTCTTGAGGAAGCCGGGGTACATCTCGGTGTACTCGTAGGTCTCGCCTTCGATGGCCATCTGCAGGCAGCGCTCGGTGGTCATCTCGGACTTCGGGTACAGCAGGTCGAGATGGCCCAGCGCGTGCATCACTTCCTGTGCGGCGGTCTCCTCGAACACGCGGGCGACTTCCTCGTTGCCTTCGGCGCGGGCGATGGCGGCGAAGTAGCGGTATTTGGTGTGCGCCATCGATTCGCCTGCCAGGGCAGCTTCGAGGTTGGCGTGCGTCTTGATATCGGGTCTTTGCATGGTGTTCTCCTGGTTGGTTGATCGGGGCGCGTTGCCCACGGACGCAATGTAGGCTTCCGCCATTTATCAATCCAATTGATTGTTTCAACCGGAGTGATTTATTATGCAAATCATAAAGCCGCGTCATTGATGGAACAACTAGCCAATCGACTAAGCTCGCAAGCGAGCAAGTCGCTGGTTATCCGGCGAAAGCCGGAATCCAGTCGGTTGAATAAATCCTGCGTAGCAGGACAAAACCAAAGACATGTTGAATAACTACGCTGGATTCCGGCCTTCGCCGGAATGACGGCGCAAAAGGAACCGCCATGACCCTCAACGAACTGCGCTTCATCGTCGCCGTGGCACAGGAGCGCAATTTCCGCCGCGCGGCGGAAAAGGCTTTCATCAGCCAGCCCGCTCTTTCGCTGGCGATACAGAAGCTGGAACAAGAACTGGGACTCAAGATATTCGAGCGCGGCAAGAACGACGTCACGCTCACACCGGTCGGCAGCGCCATTGTGGAGCAGGCGCAACGAGTGCTGGAAGAAGCCGAGCACCTCCGCGAGATCGCCTCGCAAGGCCGGAACCAACTCGCGGCACCGTTGCACATCGGCGTCATCCACAGCGTCGGCCCCTACCTGCTGCCCGACCTCATTCCCGCGCTGAAGAAGGTCGCACCGCAGATGCCGCTGGAGGTGGAGGAGAACATCACCGCAAATCTGGATGCCCTGCTGCGCAACGGCAAGCTGGATGTCATCGTCATCGCACTGCCGTTCGGCGACGCCGGCATCCTGACCCGAGCTTTATATGACGAGCCGTTCGAGGTGGTGGTGAGTACCGAGCACCGCTGGGCGGAGCGGCGCAGCATCAAGGCGCCGGAGTTGTCCGGGGAGAAAGTGTTGCTGCTGAACTCCGGGCACTGCTTCAGCAACCAGGTGGCGGAGGCCTGCCCCGACCTGAGCCGCAAGGGCGCGCAGATCCAGAACGGCACCTCGCTGGAGACCATCCGCAACATGGTCGCCTCCGGCCACGGCATTACCGTGCTGCCCGCTTCGGCCAACAGCACGCGCTATCGCAGCCGCCTGTTGAGCGTCATCCCGTTCGCCAAGCCGGTTCCCTCGCGCCGTATCGCGCTGGCCTGGCGCAAAAGTTTTGCGCGCACGCAGGCCATCGACGCACTGGCACAAGCCGTAGCGCAGGCTAAAATAACCGGTATCCAGCATCTGGAGTGACCATGCACGACCAACCTTACCGCCGGAATCCGCTGCTGCGTGCGAGCTATACCTTTTTCGCACCGGTCTACGATGTCTTCATCGAGGGCCCGATGCGCAATGCGCGCAGGGCTTCGTTTTCGGCCTTGCCGACGGACTCGCCGGGGAAGGTGCTCATCAGCGGCGTCGGCACCGGGCTGGATCTGCCGCTGCTGCCGGATATGCACCGCTACACCGCGCTCGATTTCAACCCGGCCATGCTGGCGCGCGCCAGGCCGCGCGCCGGGAAACTGGATGTGGAATTCGTGCTGGGCGACAGCATGGACCTGCCGTTCGCCGATGCACAGTTCGATTGCGTGGTGCTGCACCTCATCCTCGCGGTGGTGCCGGAACCGCAGCGCTGCCTGAGCGAGGCAGCGCGCGTGCTGAAGCCCGGAGGAACGATCCTGCTGTTCGATAAATTCCTGCACCCGCAACAGCGCGCTCCGCTGCGCCGTTTGTTCAACGTCGTCACCCGGCGTTTCGCCACGCGCATGGATGTGGTGTTCGAAAATGTGCTGGGCGCCGCACCCGATCTGCAGGTTGTCAGCGATGTGCCGTTGATAGGCGGCGGATGGTTTCGCAGCATCGTGTTGCGAAAGCCGTAATAATTCGCCCGGTTTGGCCGGAAACGCGATTTCAGCGCATTTCGAAAGAGATTTGTCCTATCCCGACCATACCTGTACATTAGAGCCCTGAGCGCCATCCAGGGTGCGGTAACGAGACCATGAATCCAATCCTTAAGTATTTGAAAACGCACGGCGAACAGCTGGATACGGAGATCGCCGGCGCCATCGGCGTTTCCGTCGCAAATGTTCGAATCCAATTGTCGGAACTCGCCGCCAAAGGCGAGGTGATGGCATGCCATTCGATCAGGTATGAGAAAGGCAAAAAGATCGAGGGCATCAAGTGCCGTCTGGCCGGGTATATCCCGCCCGCCGCTCCGGGCAGGAAATCCAAATCCCAGCTGAAAATATCGTAATTCCCCCCCATGCGCAGTTAGCCATTTTCAATTCAGCTCGATCCGTTCGCGGGAATAGCATGCAATGAAATATTATTTTGGCCTGCTTCTGCTGCTGCTCACCGCCCCCACCCATGCGGGCTCCATGTACGATATCTACACGGTGGTGGGATTCCAGTGCAACCAGGCGAAAGACATATTGCTGCTGACTTATCAAGGCGCCTCCGGCAGTGCCGGAGAAAGCCTGGTTCGGGGCATGAAGCCGGACCAGTGGGATTTGTGGTCGCTTTATTACGGCCGTAACACCATCCGGAAACAATGCAGTTTGAGCGACGGGAAATACGAATTGACGCTTTCCCTGTATCGCAGCGGATCGTGCGATATCTGCTACGGCATCTGGGCCAAAGTGACCCATGACGGCAGGCTGGAATTCAGCGAAGGGCTGGACGGGTTCGAAGGACCGCCAACCCAGACCGTGATCACCCGCGCCGTGATCAAGAGCCACGACTTGAGTCCCGAACTCACCAAGCTTTCCTGGGACGATTTTATCGAGCGCGTCCATCTTGCCGAATGAAGTAGCCGGCATTGGTTTAATATTTCGCATCCCACTTCCGTGGAGGTTTTCATGAACGAACCCGCCCGCCAGTCCCGTCTCGAAAGCGACGCCGGCGAGCGCATCGGCCGCCTGATCGCCGCCCAGCGCTCCGCCATCATGGCCGCGCCCTGTCCCGCTGCGGACGAGCGCATCCGCAAACTCAAGGCGCTGAAACGGCAACTCGCACGCTACCAGGACCTGCTTGCCGATGCGATGTGCCGCGACTTCGGCTACCGCTCGCACACCGAGTCGAAGATTCTCGATCTGCTCGGCACCACGCTGGCGGCGAACCACGCCATCTCGCATGTGCGGCGCTGGATGCGGCCCAGCCGCCGCCGCAACGAACTGCTGCTCAGCGGCAACGGGCTGCGCGTGCACTACCAGCCCAAGGGCATGGTGGGCATCGTGGTGCCGTGGAACTTCCCGGTCTATCTCGCCTTCGGCCCGCTCATTGCCGCGCTGGCAGCAGGCAATCGCGCAATGCTCAAGATGCCGCCTTCCACGCCCGCGACCAATGCCGTGCTGGAACGGCTGCTCGGCGAGGTGTTCGCCGAAGATGAGGTCGCCCTGGTGGGCGAGGAACTCACCGATCCGGCGACGTTCAGCGCGCAGCCTTTCGACCACATCGTGTTCACCGGGTCGAGTGCGGTCGGCAGGACGGTGATGCGCACCGCCGCCGAGAACCTCATCCCGGTGACGCTGGAACTCGGCGGCAAATCGCCCGCCGTGGTCACGCGCAACTACCCGCTGGCCGATGCGGCGCGGCGCGTTGCGCACGGCAAGGTCGCCAATTGCGGCCAGGTCTGCGTCTCGCCCGACTATGCGCTGGTGCCGCGCGAACACCTGGCCGGGTTCGTCGCGGCCGCGAAAGACGCCTACGTTTCGATGTTCGGCGCCACGCTCGCAGGCAACGACCTGACCTGGGTGGTGGACGACCGCCATGCGGCGCGCCTCAACGGCCTGCTCAACGAGGCGCGCGCCAAAGGGGCGAAGGTGACCCCCTGCGCCCACTATCTCGCCGAGCGCGACGGACGCAGGATGCCGCTGCACATCGTCACCGATTGCACGCCCGACATGCGTATCATGCAGGAGGAACTGTTCGGCCCGGTGCTGCCTGTCATTCCCTATGACACGCTGGACGACGCCATCCGCCATATCAACGGCAACGACCGTCCGCTCGCGCTGTATTGCTTCAGCCGCGATGCGGCGGAGCGCGACGAACTGCGGCGCCGCACGCACTCCGGCGGAGTCACCTTCAACGACTGGTGCTGGCATGTGGTGAGCCACGATGCGCCGTTCGGCGGCATCGGCGAATCGGGCATGGGCAACTACCACGGCGAAGAAGGCTTCCGCGAACTGTCGCACGCGCGCACCGTGTTCACGCGGCGGCGCTTCTTCCCCACGCACTGGTTCCAGCCGCCCTACGGCAACTTCGTGCAACGCCTGACGCTGCGCCTCTTTCTCGGCAAGGCCGATCCGACGTTGAAGACAAAGGATGAATAACGTCATTCCCGCCTGCGCGGGAATGACGAGGAAAAATAATTCCGATGAACGCTCAAACCTTCGACTACATCATCGTCGGCGCCGGCTCGGCCGGATGCGTGGTCGCCGCGCGCCTGAGCGAAGACCCGAACGTGAGCGTGTGCCTGCTGGAAGCCGGCGGCTCCGACGACAGTGTGCTGATCCAGGCGCCCGCGGGCGTGGTGACGATGGCCTGGTCGAAGCGGCACAACTACGGCTACGAAACCGTGCCGCAACCCGGACTCAACGGCAGGCGCGGTTACCAGCCGCGCGGCAGGACGCTGGGCGGTTCCAGTTCGGTCAACGCCATGCTCTACGTGCGCGGCAACCCGCGCGACTACGACCACTGGGCTGAGCTCGGCAATCCGGGATGGTCGTACGACGAGGTGCTGCCGCTGTTCAGGCGCTCGGAACACAACGAACAGTTCGACGACGAATTCCACGGCCAGCGCGGGCCGCTGAACGTGACCTACCAGAACTACCACAGCCCGCTCAGCGAGCGCTTCCTCGAAGCGGCGGCGCTGAACGGCCTGCCGCTGAATCCCGATTACAACGGCGCGCGGCAGGAAGGCGCGTTCATGTATCAGGTCACGCACATCAACGGCGAACGCTGCAGCACGGCAAAAGCGTTCCTGACGCCCAACCAGTCGCGATCCAATCTGCAGGTAATCACCCACGCCGTGACCGCGAAGGTGAATTTCGAGGGCCACCGCGCCACGGGAGTGAGCTACTACCGGGGCAATGTTCTCAAACAGGTGCGGGCGCGGCGCGAGGTGATCTTGAGCGGCGGCGCGTTCGGCTCGCCGCAACTGCTGATGCTTTCGGGCATCGGCGACGCAAATGAATTGCAGAAATTCGGCATCCCCGTGGTACGGCACCTGCCCGGCGTGGGCGGGAACCTGCAGGATCACCTCGATTACATCCAGGCCTGGCGCGTGCGCGAGGACTGCGGATCGTTCGGCATCTCGCTGCGCGGCATGGCCAGGGTCGCCGCCGCGATGCTGGAATGGCACAAGCGGCGCACCGGCATGATCAGCAGTGCCTACGCCACGGCGGGCGCGTTCGCCCGCTCCTCGCCGGAACTCGACATCCCCGACCTGCAGATGATCTTCGTCATCGCCATGGTGGATGACCATGCGCGCAAGCTGCATCTCGGGCACGGCTTCTCCAGCCACATCGACGTGCTGCATCCCTACAGCCGCGGCACGGTGTCGCTCGCCAGCACCGATCCGCGCGATGCGCTGTTGATCGACCCGGCGTTTCTGTCCGACGAACGCGACATCCGCATGATGCTGAAAGCGGGGCAAATTCAGCAACGCATCATCGAATCGGGACCCTTCGACGCGATCCGCGGCGAGATGCTCTACCCGGTACGCAGCGGCGACATCGTTGCAATGGAAGCCGACATCCGCAACCGCGCCGACACGCAGTATCACCCCGCCGGGACATGCAGGATGGGACCTGACAGCGACGCACTCGCCGTGGTCGATGCGCGGCTCAGGGTGAAGGGGGTGGAAGGACTGCGCGTCGCCGACGCTTCGATCATGCCGACGCTGGTGACGGGCAACACCAATGCACCGGCGATCATGATCGGGGAAAAGGCGAGCGAACTGATACGCTCTGGCAACTGAATTGGATTTGCCGTCCACGCCGCACCTGGCTGGTCAAAACAACCCGGCTCCGGTACATTCCTTTCTGCTTGCGGATGTTTTCCTGACCCATAATCATTTTTGAGGAGCAACCCCCTTGAGATATCTGACGACCAGCATCGTAGGCTTGCTGCTATTAACGTTTTTCACGACGAATACCGGAACCGCCGCCGTTTTCAAATGGGTCGATGAGCAGGGCGTCACTCATTATTCGGCTGCGCCCCCCGCCAACCGGAAAGGGGAGCAGGTGAAGACACAGCCGGCCCCGGCCGTGCCCGAAGAAACAAACGAGCAGTCGTCGATGAAGAATTGGGCCGCGACGGAAGAACTGAGGGCGAGCAAGAATCGCCGTGAGCAGCAGGAAGCGGCAGAAACTCAGGAAAAGTCGGAGCGCATGCAGAAATGCACACTTGCGCGGCAAAGGCTGGACATATTGCTGAAGCAGGGACGAATCTACAAACTGAACGAGGCCGGCGAAAAGGTATTTTACGACGACGATTTCCATGATGCGGAGACCGTGAGAATGAAAGAGGCCGTCAGGAAATATTGCAGATCCTGAAAAGCCGGGAGATAGAGCAGGAGACGGGAGCGCCGACGTCTCGTCGGCGTTCCCATTCACCTACACCCAATCTTTCGGCACCAGATACTTTTCGTATAACTCCGCTTCAGGTGTGCCTTTTTCCGGATGCCAGTCGTAACGCCACTTCACCAGCGGCGGCATCGACAGCAATATGGATTCGGTGCGACCGTTCGATTGCAGGCCGAAGATGGTGCCGCGATCGACGACCAGGTTGAATTCGACATAGCGCCCGCGCCGGTAGAGCTGGAAGTCGCGTTCGCGTTCGCCATACGGTGTGTCCTTGCGCTTTTCCAGGATCGGCACATACGCCGACAGGTAATGGTCGCCCACGCTCTGCTGGATGGCGAAACAGGTGTCGAAATCCGGTTCGCTCATGTCGTCGAAGAAAACACCGCCCGTGCCGCGCGGTTCGTTGCGGTGCTTGAGGAAGAAATATTCGTCGCACCATTTTTTGAATCGCGGATGCAGCGCCGGATCGAACGGCGCGAGCGCATCCTTGCAGGTCTGGTGGAAGTATTTCACGTCTTCCTCGAAACCGTAATACGGCGTGAGGTCCATGCCGCCGCCGAACCAGAACACTTTCTCGCCGTCGGGCTTGTGCGCCATGAACATGCGCACGTTCATGTGCGAGGTCGGCGTATAGGGATTGCGCGGGTGCATCACCAGCGACACGCCCATCGCCTCCCAACTGCAGCCGGCCAGTTCGGGGCGGTGTTGCGTGGCGGAAACCGGCATCTTGTCGCCCTGCACATGCGAGAACGCCACGCCGCCGCGTTCGATCACCCTGCCTTCCTCGATGATGCAACTGATGCCGCCGCCGCTGCCGTCCGGTCGCTGCCATTCGTCGCGCAGAAATTTCTTGCCATCGACTTGTTCCAGACGTTCGACGATGCGTTCCTGCAGTTCGAGCAGGTAGGTTTTGACGGCGGCGCTATCCATTTTTTCTCCAGTGACTACGTCATTCCGGCGCAGGCCGGAATCCAGTCAATCAGAAATATCTCCGCAACGCGGAGACAAAACCAAACTGCATGTTTGATAACAGCGCTGGATCCCGGCCTTCGCCGGGATGACGGGTTAATAATTATTTGCGAACGATTTTACCATCCGACCACTCCCGTATCGTCGAAGGTTGCTTGCGTTTGCCGACTCTACCGCGCAATACCCGCACTTTTTTCCCGAATAAGCGCAAACATTCGGCATACGTCTTCGCGGGGCGCTGCCCGCTGCGATTGGCGCTGGTGGACACCAGCGCGCTGCCCGCACTGCGGCAGAGTTGTTTGGCAAAAGGATGCGCAGTGAGGCGCACCGCCAGCGTATCGTGCTCGCCGCGCAACCAGCGCGGACAGGACGGCTTCACGGGCAACAGGCAGGTAACAGCCTGTTCGCCATCGTGCTGCAGCCTGGTTTGTTCGGCGGGTGTGAGCGGCTGCAGGTAGCGCGCAACTTGCCGGTAGCTGGACGCGATGAGGATGAGGCCTTTGCGCTGCGGGCGCCGCTTGAGTTTGAGCAGGCGCAGCACGGCCTTGCGATTGCCCGGATCGCAGCCCAGGCCGTAGCAGGATTCGGTGGGATAGGCGATGAGGCCGCCGCGCTTGAGGTGGGCGGATAGTCTTCGTGAAAAAATGAATGATCGTTGCAAGCATCTCTCCGATCAAAGCCCCTCACCCCAGCCCCTCTCCCGCCTGCGGGAGAGGGGTGCGCGTTAGCGCGGGAGAGGGGGGGTGGAATTACTTGCGCCCGATGGCGCGATAGCCGATGTCGCGGCGCATCTGCTGCCCGTTGAAATGAATGGTATCGGCAACGTCATACGCGCGCTTCTGTGCCTGCTTGACCATATCGCCCAGCGCCACGACGCACAGCACACGACCACCGTTGGTGACCACCTTGCCGTCCAGCATGGTCGTACCGGCATGAAACACGTGCGCGTCTTCCAGCTTTTTCGGCAACCCTTCGATGACATCGCCTTTGCGCGGAGTCTCCGGGTAGTTTGCCGCAGCCATCACCACACCCAAGGCAGTGCGTCTGTCCCACTCGGCTTCCACCTTGTCGAGCGTGCCGTTGACGGCATGCTCGACGATGGCGGCGAAGTCGCTCTTCAGACGCAGCATGATCGGCTGCGTCTCCGGGTCGCCCATGCGGCAGTTGAACTCCAGCACCTTGAGTCCGCCGTCCGGCGAGATCATCAGGCCCGCGTAGAGAAAACCGGTGTAGACGATGCCTTCGCTTTCCATGCCGCGCATCACGGGCTGGATCACTTCGCGCAGCACTTTGGCGTGGATGGTGGGCGTGACCACCGGTGCGGGCGAATACGCGCCCATGCCGCCGGTGTTGGGGCCTTCGTCGTTGTCCTTGAGGCGCTTGTGATCCTGGCTGGTGGCCATCGCCAGCACGTTCTTGCCGTCGGCCATAACGATGAAGCTGGCTTCCTCGCCTTCGAGGAACTCTTCGATCACCACGCGCGCACCGGCATCGCCGAGCTTGTTGTCGGACAACATCATGTCGATGGCGTCGAACGCTTCCTGTTTGCTCATCGCCACCACCACGCCCTTGCCGGCGGCGAGACCATCGGCCTTGATGACGATGGGTGCTCCATGTTTTTCCACGTAGGCCTTGGCCGGCGCGATCTCGCTGAAGGTCTCGAAGAATGCAGTAGCGATGTTGTGGCGCGTCATGAAGCGCTTGGCGAAATCCTTGGAGGATTCGAGTTGTGCGGCCTCTTTGGTCGGGCCGAAGATCTTCAGCCCTGCCGCGCGGAACGCATTGACCACTCCTGCGGCGAGCGGCGCTTCGGGGCCGACCACGGTGAGTTCAATGTTTTCGCGTTTGACGAATTCGATGAGTTCGGGAATGGCGGTGATGGCGACGTTCTCCACCCCTTCTTCCAGAGCTGTACCTGCGTTGCCCGGTGCAACGTACACCTTTTGTACCTTGGCACCCTGCGCCAGACGCCATGCCAGGGCGTGCTCGCGACCGCCATTACCGATGACTAGTATTTTCATAATTGGATTAATTAGAGGCTCTCATCAAAAGATTTTAATTGCCCTACTCTGTCATGAGTGAGCCACGTTTTCCATGCTACAGCAGGTACGGAAGGGTATTTTTGCTTCGCAAACACAATCCAAGCATCTCGATATTTTAACCATGCGCGCTGGGCATTCTTGATGTCTTCTTTAGTTACTGTCCCCAACCAAGAAGCTTGATCACCGGGCTTTTCTTGAATCTTCTTGTATGTCTGGTTCAGTTCGCCATCCGCTCGGATAAAATCATCATCGTTATAGGCGGGGAATTCACCATGGCTGAACTTGAAAATTGACGATACAAAGTCCTTCTCAAATGATTCTGTATGTTCGATAACAAACGCGACTCTTCCTGTACCAGATTGATCGACTTCTCTTTCACTGGCTTGAATGTATTTCTGCCAGATTGAGCGCATTTTCTCGAATGCCTGTTTGTCGTGTTCAGTCCAAGTGGAAACAAATTCTGCCAGCTTCGCGTCGCGTTCACTTTTTTCAATTTCGGCATCCCTGTCGGTACAGAACCCCTGCATCAACCCACTGGTAATATCGTTGCAGTAATCAAACGGTCTACTCTTGCCGCCAGACTGTCGTAATTGGTTTAGATCGAAAATACGTCCCTCGAATTCAGCCGACGTTCCCCCATCATCTTCGCAGGCAAATTTGAGCGCCAAATCACGGTTTGGCTTTATTCCTTCACCATTTGCATAAACTCTCATCAAAATGGGAGTGCCATCAAAGGGACCATCTAATCGCTTCTCTTCGATTTGAAGATAAGCGCATTTCCTTGCTTTGATCGGGTCAGATGACTTTGCATAGAGCAAATCAGCAGATATACAATCTTTCAATGCGAATTTTTCTTGTTCGGTTGGCTTGTCTTCAATAGGGGACGCTACCGATTTAACCTGCTGGCAAATGTATGCAATCTCTTCGCAATGAAGAAAGGGATTATTTTCCTTGCACTGAGTCTTATAAAAATCCGGCTCGGCAGATACACCATTTGAAATCAGCAATGCACTTGATAGTAAGCCCATTAAATAAAAGGCTCTCAAGCATCGGCCTTTAAGGGGCATATGAAGCCCGCGCAGAGCGCAATCGCTATTGCGCACACATGCCGTGCAGCCCAACTCGCTCATAACGGAACCGAGTCGTCATAAAGCGTTTCAGGGGCAATGTCGATTTCACCTGGCCAAATCACGGTGCCATAGGCCACCTTGGCGCGATGGAACAAGTGTTCCGAGGCAATACGATCCCAGGGACGCATGGTCAGCAAGGGGCGCATATCAAAGCGCCGATGTTCGCCGTTTTTGAAATCCAGATCCAATTGGAAGTCCGGGGTGGTTTTTACGTTCACGATATCAAGCGACATGATCACCTCACTGAAGCGGAGCGATTCTAAATGGGTCTTCACCGTTAACCGCCAACTGCCAATCGACCATCAGCTCTTCTTTGTGTATCTCGATCCAAGCCTGCACCATCTTCAGTTGCTTCGGCGGCAACTTTCCATCAAGCATATTTCCATCCTCGATTGAAATCACAGCCTCTTCATCCTGGTAGCGAACATGGATATGCGGAAGGTGATGCCGACGGTTATCCCGATAAAACATCAATACCAGGATTCCGTAAAACATGCTGATCGTTGGCATATCTACCCCCGCATATTTCGATTGAGTTTAATGCCTGAAGTGGCGGTAGCCGGTGAACACCATCGCCAGACCATGCTCGTCCGCCGCTGCGATGACTTCCTCGTCGCGCATCGATCCGCCCGGCTGGATGACGGCTTTCGCGCCCGCCGTCGCCAGCACGTCGATGCCGTCGCGGAACGGGAAGAAGGCATCCGATGACACCACGGAATTCTCCAGGCTGAGTCCGGCGTTCTGCGCCTTGATACTGGCGATGCGGGTGCTGTCCACGCGGCTCATCTGGCCCGCGCCTACGCCCAGCGTCATGCCGCCCTTGCAGAACACGATGGCGTTGGATTTCACGTACTTCGCCACGCGCCAGGCGAACAGCAGGTCGGTCAGTTGTTCCTTGGTCGGCTGCTTCTTGGATACAACCTTGAGTTGCGACAGTTGCACATTGAGCGCATCCGGCGTCTGCACCAGCAGGCCGCCGCTCACGCGCTTGAAGTCGAACTGGTTGTGCGCCTTGGACAGCGGCACGCTGAGCACGCGCACGTTCTGTTTCGCACCGGTGACTTTCAATGCGGCCTCGGTGGCGCTCGGCGCGATGATGACTTCGACGAACTGGTTGGCGGTGATCTGGGTGGCGGTCTCGGCGTCCAATTCGCGGTTGAAGGCGATGATGCCGCCGAACGCGGAAGTGGTGTCGGTGGAGTAGGCCAGCTTGTAGGCGTTGAGCGCGGTGTCGGCAATCGCCACGCCGCAGGGGTTGGCGTGCTTGACAATCACGCAGGCCGGCTCGTCGAAAGTCTTGACCAGTTCCCATGCCGCATCGGAATCGCCGATGTTGTTGTAGCTGAGTTCCTTGCCCTGCAACTGGGTGTAGCCGGAGATGCCGCCGGGCAGCGTGATGAGGTCGCGGTAGAAGGCGGCCTTCTGGTGCGGGTTCTCGCCGTAGCGCATCTCCTGCACCTTGGCGAAGTTGAAGTTGATCTGCGCCGGGAAGTCGCTCTTGCTGCCGTCGCTGCCGATGGCGGTGAGGTAGTTGCTGATCATGCTGTCGTAGGCGGCAGTGTGCGAGAACGCCTTTTTCGCCAGGTCAAAGCGCGTCGCGCCGGAGACTTCGCATTTGTTGGTCTGCATCTCGGCCAGCACGTCAGCGTAATCGGCCGGGTCGGTGACGATGGCGACATGCGCGTGGTTCTTGGCGGCGGAACGCACCATCGTGGGCCCGCCGATGTCGATGTTCTCGATGGCGTCTTCCAGCGTGCAGCCGGGCTTGGCGATGGTGGCCGCGAACGGATACAGGTTGACCACGACGAGGTCGATGGTGGGTATGTCGTGTTTCTTCAGCGTGGCGACATGCTCGGGCAGGTCGCGGCGCGCCAGGATGCCCGCATGCACTTTGGGTTGCAGCGTCTTCACTCGGCCATCCAGCATCTCCGGGAAGCCGGTGTAGTCGGCCACCTCGGTAACGGGAATCTTGTTGTCGGCGAGCAGCTTGGCGGTGCCGCCGGTAGAGAGAATCTTCACGCCGAGCTGATGCAATCCTTGGGCGAATTCGAGGACGCCGGATTTGTCGGAGACGCTGATGAGTGCTTGAGTGATGGGCATTTGGTTTCTTTCTTGATTATTCAAAAATGTTGGCCGCGTAATTCGTCACTTGGTTCCCTCCCCCTTGCAGGGGGAGGGCTAGGGTGGGGGTAGAATCTCTGCAATCCCGCAACTCTACCACCATCCTAACCTTCCCCCTGCAAGGGGGAAGGAACTGATTCGATGCATCATTTATTTGATACGGTGGTCCTGCATCTTCTTGCGTAAGGTATTGCGGTTGATCCCGAGCAACTCGGCCGCGCGCGTCTGGTTGCCGCCGGCATGGTGCAACACGGTCTCGATCAGCGGTTTCTCCGCGCAACAGATCACCATGTCGTAGATACCGCACGAGGGCTCTTCGCCGTCGAGGTCCTTGAAGTAATCGTTGACCGCCTTGCGCACATGCCTGGCAATGTCGTTCTCGTTGATACCGCAATCTTCCGTCATGCCGCCAACTCCTTGTCGTACAGCAGCCGTTCGCTGCTGGCTTTTTGTTCTGCAAAGAAATCCGTGACCGCCTGCATCTGTTCGGCCACGCTTTCCAATTGATTCATGCGATGCCTGAACACGGCCGAGCCGGGCAGGCCCTTGGTGTACCAGGAGATGTGCTTGCGCGCGACGCGCAGTCCGGTGTGCTCGCCGTAAAAATCGTACAGGTCGGCCAGATGCTCGATCAGCACGCTCTGTATCTCTTCCACATGCGGGGAGAGCAGGTGTGTGCCGGTATCGAGGAAATGAGAAATCTCGCGGAACAGCCAGGGACGACCCTGCGCGGCGCGACCAATCATCACGGCATCGGCGCCGGTGTGGTCGAACACATATTTGGCTTTTTCCGGGGTGGTGATGTCGCCGTTGGCGATGATGGGGATTTTCACCGCATCTTTCACGGCGCGGATGGTGTCGTATTCGGCCTCGCCGGTGTAGGCGCAGGTGCGGGTGCGGCCGTGGATCGCCAGCGCCTGGATGCCGCTGGCTTCGGCGATGCGCGCGATGCTGATCGCGTTGCGGTTCTGTTTGTCCCAGCCGGTGCGCGTTTTCAGCGTGACCGGCACATCCACCGCCTTGACCACGGCCTCCAATATCTCGGCGACCAGCTTCTCGTTCTGCATCAGCGCGGAACCCGCCATGACATTACATATCTTCTTGGCCGGGCAGCCCATGTTGATGTCGATGATCTGCGCGCCGTTGTCCACGTTGTAGCGCGCGGCCTGCGCCAGCATCTTCGGGTCGGCGCCGACGATCTGCACCGAAATGGGATCGACCTCGCCCGCGTGGTTGGCGCGGCGTTTGGTTTTTTCGGAACCGTATAACAAAGAGTTGGAGGCCACCATCTCGGATACCGCCATGCCTGCGCCCATGCGCTTGCACAGCATGCGGAACGGCCTGTCGGTCACGCCCGCCATGGGAGCGACGATGAGGTTGTTCTTGAGTTTATAGCGTCCGATTTGCATGGCCATTTCCAAAGGGGGCGGCGATTATAAATTAATCAATCCGGCCATGCTATGATGCTTGGGTCTAATTTTCGAGATGCCAGACATGGATTTCGACATCGTCATCGTCGGCGGCGGCCTGGTAGGAGCCAGTCTCGCCGCGGCGCTCAAGCACAGCGGGCTGCGGCTGGCATTGGTGGAAGGCCAGCCCTTGCCCAGCCTCGATTCCGAGTGGGACAGTCGTATATACGCTTTCACTCCCGGCAATGTGGATTTTCTGCACGAATGTGGTGCATGGCAGCGGCTGGATACGTCGCGCGTGCAGCAGGTGGAAGAAATGCGCGTGTTCGGCGATGCCGGTTCCCGGCTGAATTTCAGCGCCTACGAAATCGGCGCGCCCGAACTGGCATTCATCATGGAAAGCCGCCTGCTGCAACACGCACTGTGGCAAGGGTTACTTGAGCAGGACAATCTCGCGCTGCTGCATCCGGCGCAATGCGCGGAACTGACGGTGCAGGAAGACGCGGCCCGCCTGAAATTGAAGGACGGTCGCGAGGTTCGCGCCAAACTGATCGTCGGCGCCGACGGGCGCGATTCCTGGGTGCGCCATCAGGCCAACATGCCGGAAGTGCCCACGCCCTACCACCAGCACGGAGTGGTTGCCAACTTCAACATCGCCAAAGCCCACCGCGGCATCGCTTACCAGTGGTTCACGCCGGACGGCATCCTCGCGCTGCTGCCGCTGCCGGGTAAGCGCATTTCCATCGTGTGGTCGGTCAGCCCGGAGAAGTCGGCCGAACTGCTGGACCTCACTCATGCCGAATTCAGTGCGCGCGTCGCGGAAGCCTCGAAGCACACGCTGGGCGAACTGCAGGTCATCACCCCGCCCGCCTCCTTTGCCTTGCGCGTGCTGAATCTGGCGCATCTCGCCAAGCCGCGCCTGGCGCTGATCGGCGATGCCGCGCATAACATCCATCCGCTGTCCGGCCAGGGCGTGAACCTCGGCCTGCGCGACGTGCGCGAACTGGCGCAAGTGCTGCAACAGCGCGGCGAACTGGATTGCGGCGATGTGCGCCTGCTGCGCCGCTACGAACAGGCGCGCCGGGCCGACATCATGTCCATGCAACTCACCACGGACACGCTGAAAAACCTGTTCGTCAACGACAACCCGCTGCTGCGTGCCCTGCGCAACCTCGGTCTTTCCGCCACCAACAAGATAGCTCCGCTGAAGAAGATGCTGGTGCGCCACGCGTTAAATTGATTTTTTCCTGAGGAATCCCCCCATGTACAAAGCCCTGTTGTTGCTGCTGCTCTCCGTTTCCCTCGCGCACGCTGCCGAAACGAACAAAACCACTGCCGCCGTCAAGGAGGCGTTGCAAAAGAACTACGCGCAACTCATCGGCCCGGTCGAGCAGGTGAATACTTCGCCCATTCCCGGCCTGTATGAAGTCGTTACCGGCGATCACATCTTCTACACCGACAAAACCGCGCAGTACCTGATCGACGGCAGCCTGTTCGACCTGAAGGCCCGCAAGAACATCACCGAGGCGCGTTCGCGCAAACTGTTTGCGGTCGATTTCAGCCAGCTTCCACTCGACCTGGCAGTGAAAAAGGTCAAGGGCAACGGCAGCCGCAAGATGGCCTATTTCACCGACCCGAACTGCGGTTTCTGCAAGAAACTGGAGCAGGAACTGCAAAACGTCACCGACGTCACGCTGTACTTGTTCCTCTACCCCATCTTCGACGGCTCGGCCGAGAAAGTGCAGGGAATCCTGTGCAGCGCCGACAAGGTCAAAGCCTGGGACGACCTGATGCTGAACGGCGTCCAGCCTGCCGCAGGCAAGTGCGACGTGCCTACGACAAAAGTGATGGAACTGGGGCGCAAGCTCAAAGTGAACGGCACGCCCGCCTTGATCTTCGCCAACGGCGTCATCAATCCCGGTTATATGCCCGCCGCCAACCTGAACAAGGCGCTGGATGACAACGATAGATAGCCACCGCAGCCAATGACCATGCGCAACCTGCCCCGCCACCTCGCCGACCTGAGCATCGTCTTGTGGGTCGGCGGCATGTGGATGCTGGGTTATGGGGTGGTGCCCGCGCTGTTCAGGCTGCTGCCGGATCGCATGCTTGCAGGCAGGATCGCGGGCGAACTGTTCACTTTGCTGGCGTTCATCGGCATCGCCTGCGCGCTCTACCTGCTGCTGTACCAATTGCAGCAGTTCGGACGCGCGGCGCTGCAGCGCAACGCTTTCCGCATCGCCGCAGCAATGCTGCTGCTCGTCTGCATCGGGCAATTCGCCCTGCAACCGATACTGGCCGACCTCAAGGTGCAGGCGCTGCCGCTGGACGTGATGAACAGTCCCGTTGCGCCCCGGTTCAAAACCTGGCATGCCGTTTCCAGCATCCTTTACCTGATACAGAGCTT
The DNA here is from genome assembly GCA_016235045.1 of Nitrosomonadales bacterium. Classification (GTDB taxonomy): domain Bacteria; phylum Pseudomonadota; class Gammaproteobacteria; order Burkholderiales; family Gallionellaceae; genus Sideroxyarcus. The sequence continues at coordinate 186,202 of JACRME010000033.1, read as the reverse complement.
GCTCGGCATTGCGCTGGTGATCGAGTCAAGAAACAAATAACTCGTTGGCCGTTCGGCATATTGACCGATTGCCGCGGCTGAATTAGTGTCCGTCCGTCGCCAGGCATCAACTGGCCAAGTGCTTCAACATGGAGAATCCAGATGCGTTTTGTGTTCCTCGTCATACTCATGACTATAGCGATGACCGGCCTGATCTTGTGGGCAACCAAACCGGAAGTGCTGGTTGCGCAGTACCACCAGATTGCCTCCCCCTTTGAAAATCATTTCGCCGAAAAGCGTGCCGCAGTCTGGCAGGAGGCAAAAGAACAGGCCTGGCGAAAATGGAAGGCACAATTAAGCCAGCCCAATGACTGCGCACATCCTGCAACCTCGCTCCGGTCGCTCGAGTGCAAGAACGAATTGCAGATGCAATTCGATTCGTTCGATCGCGAATGGAACAAGAAAATCGCGGGCGGCTGGCAACCCGACAGCGTAAATTAATCCTGCCAGGAGGTATCGTGCTGAAGAATCTGCATCGCGAAATATTTCCGGCCGGAGAGATCATCTTCAAGGAAGGCGATCCGGGAAACACTGCCTACCTGATCGAAGAGGGCAGCGTCGAAGTAAGCGTCAGCAGCACGCAGCGCTCGCGGATCAACAAGGGCGAACTGTTCGGCGAGATCGCGCTGATCGACCAGCAGCCGCGCACCGCGACCGTGCGCGCCGTCGAGAACACGGTGCTCATCCCCATCCCGCGCCAACTGGTGAAGGAACTGCTGGAAAAGACCGACCCGGTGGTGCGCCATTTGCTGCTGACCATCCTCGAGCGTTATCGCTCCACGCGTGGCCAGCCCGCGTTCGACCCGTCCCGCTCCACCACCTTCAGGCGCGACGCGACGCGCGGCGTCGCCACGCATCAATTGCGTCTGGCGCACGACATCGCCGAAGCCTTGCGGGAGGAACAGTTCGAAATGTACTACCAGCCCATCTGCGACCTTTCCAGCGGACGCATCTCGGGCTATGAAGCGCTGATCCGCTGGCACCATCCGGTCGAAGGCATGATCTCGCCGCTGGATTTTTTGTGGGTGGCGGAGCAGACCGGACAGATACGCGAGATCGGGCTGTGGACGCTGGAACGCGCCTGCCTCGACTGGCCGACACTGCGCGAACGCATCGTTCACCACAAACCCTTCGTCAGCGTCAACCTGTCGCCCTCGCAACTCACCGGGGACGGCTTCATCGGCGACGTGAAGACCATCGTCGGCCGCCACCGGATGCCGGCGCAGGAACTCAAGCTGGAACTGACCGAAACCGTCATCATCGACAATCCCGAACTCGCGCTGCAATTGCTCTCCAAACTCACCGAAGCCGGCAGCACCCTCGCCCTGGACGATTTCGGCACCGGCCATTCCGGCCTCGACTCGCTGCACCGCTACCCCATCGGCACCATGAAAATAGACCGCAGCTTCGTCAACCAGATGCTCTCCTCGCCCCAAAGCGCCAAGATCGTCCAGGCCGCCGTCGACCTCGCCCACTCGCTCAAGATGGACGTGGTGGCGGAGGGGATCGAGATTGAAGAAGAAAGACTGGCGCTGCTGGAACTTGGTTGCGATTATGGGCAGGGGTGGTTGTTTGGGAAGCCGGGTTCGTTGAGGAGTATTTAAGGCCGGTCGGGTCGAGCGCCTCCAGTCCCCTCTCCCTCCGGGGGAGGGCTAGGGTGGGGGAACACTCGTTGTACTCCCGCCTCATTTTAAAACCAACACCGTCGGGGATAGCCCGACAGCTAGTCACTTTCTTTTGCTTCGCCAAAAAGAAAGTAACAAAAGAAAAGGCGACCCCAGCGCGCCGCCCCTTCGGGGTTCCCTGCGTTGCTCAACCAGACAGGCCTCCTCATAAACTCGCGCGATCCGCTACGCGTCCACGTGCACAAACATATTCGTCAGAATTCCCAGACCAGCCGGCGCTACTCGGCGGCGCACAGGGGAGGAAAAGCGAAAACCACGGCGTGGGCACTTCGTGCCCACTCGAATAGAAAGTGTTACATTTGTGCTAGGAGCGATGCATATAGTTAGCTCAACTCCAGCACATCGAAATACTGACCTCAATTTTCTATTTGTTAGGGCATGCATGTGAACAATCGCGAATTTTTGGATGCTTCTCGTCACTGGCTGGAATTGTTTGACAAGCGCATGTCTTACGACAATGTTCCGATTCATGAGAGACCGCTAAAATCAGCCATGTGGTTCGTGCGTGACGCCATCGCCGATGTAAATACTGGTTCTAAAGAAAACTATTTAGATGAGGAATGGTTTTGCGTTATCGTCAATGTAATTAAGGAATGGTATGCAGATAGATATGGCTCAACTTCTTGTCATGCATCAAGAGATAAATTAAGCGGCATCGTCATGCTTCATCTGACGCCAACAATAATTTCAATTCCAGTAACAACTTCTCGCGTAGAAGTCGAAGGTGAAACTGCGTGGCTTACCTTTCCTGATAAGTTACAAGACGACGAAGATATTCTGGAGCTATTTCAATCGAAACCAAACTTGAATTACTTAGAGCCTGATGAAAGGAAGTTATTGTTAGACAGCATCAAAGATGTTGTGCACTGGAGTCGCAGCATACAGCTTAATTTGCATTCTGCTTCTGGTCTTTGCGAGGAAGCAACGGCAATGGCAACCAGCGTGTGGATGCACTTTGAAAAAGCAATCTCAGACATTTTGACTTTACAGCAAGCATCTGTAGCTGTCGGATGTTGGGAACTTCATTTGTGCATAGAAAAAGCTTTTAAGGTTTTCATCTATCAGAACAACACAAAAAAGCACGGCCATTGCTTAGACGATTTGTATGAAGAAGCAAAGAAATTCGGACTTGTCTTGAGACCGTCACTACTGCCGTTATTGCCTCATTGGAAAACCGCGATTCAGTACAGATATGGCGAAAAATATGTTTCGATTGATGAAGCAATTGAAATTTATCGGGTGGCATTGCAAGTAGTGTTCGAAATCACTCAAGGATTAAAGAAAGAATTATCGGTCAATAATGCCTCTATTCTCCTAAAGAAACCAAGGTGGGTGGGGAATAAAGCTGGTGAGGCAAGACTCCAGCCTCCATAAGGTAGAGTGGGCACAAAGTGCCCACTCTACGGTTTGGTTTTTTGGGTTTCGCTTTTCAATCCCCTGTGCGCCGTCTCGATAGTTCGCAAACAAGCGGAGGTTTAGGCGAGCACTGTCCGAGTTCCGCAGTGGGGCACGTTTTGTGTGCCCCGCCAGGGCGAGTTGCGCAGCCCCGCTTGTTTGCGAAATATCGAGGGAACCCAGCAGGGGCGGCGCGCCGGGGCGCGCCTTCTTTTTGGTTACTTTTTCTTTGGCGAAGCAAGAAAAAGTGACTAGCTGTCGGGCTACCCCCGACGATGTTGGTTTAGAAAGCTCGTGCAACAAGCACAACCAAACTTAATAAGTCGCCTCGTGAATCTCCGGCATCCCATCCGCCACCCACTTGGTATATCCCCCCGCCATATTCAGCACATTCCTGAACCCCATCATCTGCAGCACGGCGACAGCCATCGCGGAACGTCCGCTGGTCGCGCAATACACGACAACCTGACGGTCGCGGGCAGCGGTCAGTTCGGGCACATGCTTGGGATACGCCGGATCGGCGGCGGCTTCGAGGATGCCGCGCGGCACCAGGTGGGCGCCGTTGATGTGGCCGTTCTCGTATTCGCCGTGTTCGCGCACGTCGATCAGCAGCAGGTCTTCCTTGTTGTTGAGCTTGTCGAGCAGCTCTTGCGGGGTGATTTCCCTGATGCAGGCTTTGGCGGAACGGACGAAGTCCATGAGACCCATGGGCTGTTCGGGTTTGAAAGTGTTGTACATGTGTCGTGCTCCAATATCGATGTTGAAAGGGTTGAAATCTTCGATTGCGTTGCGGGCTAATTCAACGCCGGTTCTCCGCCCCGGGGAAACAGCACCCACATGCGGAGGGACTGTTTCATGCTTCCGGCGCGCGCGGCAGCGTATTCGCCGAAGCCCCAGAAGAAATCCGCGCGCACCGCGCCTTTGATCGCGCCGCCCGTATCCTGCGCAAACATCAGGCGGTTGAGCGGTTCGGTGCTGCTAGGCTGGGTGGTGGAAATGAACACCGGCACGCCGAGCGGGATGGTGCGCTGGTCGACTGCGATGCTGTATTCGTTGGTGAGCGGCACGCCCAATGCGCCCAGCGGGGCGGAGAGGGTGTCCGGCAATTCGCGGAAGAAGACGTAGCTGGGGTTATGTCCGAGCAGGGTGAACAGCCGCTCGGGATTCTTCTCGGCCCAGTTCTTGATGCCCTGCATGGAGGCTTCTTCCAGTTTGAGTTCGCCCATGTCGACGAGCTTTTTGCCGATGGACGCGTAGGAATGGCCGTTTTGTTCGGCATAGCCGATCTTCACGCGCGTGCCGTCTTCCAGTTCGATACGCCCGGAACCCTGGATTTGCAGGAAGAAAAGTTCGACCGGATTTTCCACCCAGAATATTTCGCGGCCTTGCAACGCCGGCGCCTGTCCGGCATCGATCTCGGCGCGGTTGAAGTAAGGGACGACGCGCTTGCCGACCAGGCGGCCGCGCACGCGTTGGCCCCTGAACTGCGGGTACAGTTCGCCCATGTCCACATCGAGCATGTCGTCCGGCGGGCCGTAGATCGGGTAGGCAAAGCGCTTGCCGGGCGTGCGGCTGCCCTGCAGCAGCGGCTCGTAATAGCCGGTGACGAGTCCGGTATCGGTGCCGTCCGGGTTGAACACCTGGTAGGGCGTGAACCAGGTTTCGTAGAACGCGCGCTGCGCCGCCGCGTCGCCCTCCGGCACCTTGGCGGCGGCGGCGCAAATGGGCAGCCACACCGGTTTGAACTTGAGCGCGCGGCAGCTTTGCTGCAAGGCCGGCCATGAGGCGGACAAGTCCTGGGTCAGCCAATCCGGCAGCATCTCCCATTTGCTGACCATGAAATCGGGCGCAGGTTTGCCGACCGGAATCCTGACTTCCGCCGGCGGGGTCGTTTTGCAGGCTGCCAGCCACACGCTCAACGCCAACACCAGCCAGATCGATTTGTTCAAAGCAATTTTCTTCATTTCACTCATTCTTCAAGACACCCGCAACGCAACCGGTACCGGTCGGCACCAGGTCTGGACACGATAAGCACGGGGTCGGTAAATTGTACGGATATTCAGTGCAGCACGCGCGGTACGCTCAATACGAATTGCGGGATGGGAACGGAGAACTCCCCGCCATCCACCACCTGCATTTTATAACTGCCGGACATGGTTCCCACTTGCGTTGCCAGCACGGTGCCGCTGGTGTACTCGAAATGCTGGCCCGGCTTGATCACCGGCTGCTCGCCCACCACGCCTTTGCCCTTCACTTCCTGCACGTGGTTGTTGGCATCGGTGATGATCCAGTGGCGGCTGAGCAGTTGCACGGCGTGCTCGCCCTCGTTGGTGAGCGTGATGGTATACGCGAACACATGGCGGTTATCGGCCTCATCCGACTGGTCGGCGAGGTAGCGCACTTGCACGGCAACCTGGATGCGGTATTGGGAAATGTCTTCCATCGCTGCATTTCACCGTATTTTGCGCGGCATGACAAGCGGCGCGTGCACAAAACCGGGCAGGCGCGATTTTACTACGGCTTTGAGTGCCCGAGCAGCAGCCCCAGGCCTTTCAGGATATTGATCGCCGCACTGGAAGTGCGCACACGCTCGGGCGCCTCGACCTTGTGCGCCTGCAACAGTCTGGGCTCCTGCACATAGGTGAGATAACGGTGCAATGCGGCATGCACATGCTCTTTCAGCAGCGCCACGTTGATCGGCTTGTTGAGGATGCGGAACACCTGGGCCTGGTTGATGAGCTCGATCACCAGTTCGGCATCTTTTGCCTTGGTCGTGACGATGGAGAGGATTTTCGGGTATTCCTGTTTCAGCAGCTTGAGCAGGGAAGTCAGTTGCTCCTGGCTCGATTCGACATCCGCGATCACCAGCGCAATTTCGTGTTTTTGCAGTTGGCCCAAGGCCGCATCGGTGTTGGCGGCATACAGCACCGGACAAAGCCCGCCGACCAGTTCGCGCACCACGCCGAACACTTCTTCGTCGCGGTCGACCACCAGCACGCCGGCCTGCATTTTCTCGGGCAGCTCCAGCGTCGCGGATTTGGTGTTGGCCAGTTCGAGCGCGATCGTGGCCGCCTCGCCCACCAGGGTTTGCAGCGCCTGGTTGTCCCAAGGCTTGTTGAGGAAACGGTAGACCTCGCCGTCGTTGATCGAGCCCACCATGGCGGCCAGGTCGGAATAGCCCGTCAGCAGGATGCGCACGCTGTGCGGGGAAATTTGCCGCGAGCGCCGCAACAGTTCCACCCCGGTCATGATGGGCATGCGCTGGTCGCTGATGATGACATGCATCTGGTAGCGGGTCAGGAAGTCCAGCGCCTTGTTGCCGTCGGTGGTGGTAAACACGTGATAGCGATGGCGGAACAGCGATTTCAGCGCGTTCAGGATGCGCTCTTCGTCGTCGACGATCAGCAGGCGCGCCTTTTTCAGGCCCGGGTCGAGAATGATGGGACTGTCGCCATAGGCTTCTTCTTCCGCGTTGGCGCTGTTGACGCCGGTGGAATCGATTTTCAGCCCGCGCGCGGCATTCAGCAATTTTGCAGTGTCGGGAGTGATGTCGGCGGGCTGCGGCTCGGCCAGCATGAGCGAGGCATGAATCGCCGCCTTGAAGGCTTCGGATAGCTCGCCCGCCGACTGGTAACGGTCGCGCGGATTCTTCGCCATGGCCTTGGCGAGAACCTTGTCGATCTCCGGCGAGAGTTTGTCATTGATGGACGAAGGCTTCTCGGCCTCCGCATTCACCACCTGCTGCATGATCACCGGAAGACTGCCGACAAACGGCTTCCTGCCGGTCAACAGCTCATAGGCAATCACCCCGATCGAGTACAGGTCGGATGTCCCGTCGACCTCCTGGCTGGTGAATTGCTCGGGCGACATGTAGGACGGCGTGCCGATCAAGTCGCCAACCTTGGTCAGCGTCGAGGTATCGATGTGGGCAATGCCGAAATCGTTGATCTTGACGCGCCCGTCGCTATTGATCATGACGTTCGCCGATTTCATGTCGCGGTGGATCACGCCTTGCGCATGCGCATAGCCGATGCCGTCCAGGGTTTGCGTGATGATTTGCGCGACTTCGCGCAGGCCGAATTTTTCCCTGGCGGCCAGATGCTGGGAAAGCGTCTTGCCATGCACCAGTTCCATGATGATGTAGGCCGCATGCTCATCTTCGATGAAATCGTAAATCTGCACGATGCGCGGATGCACCAGCCGGCCGACCGCCTGCGCTTCCTGGCGGAAGCGGCTCAATACGCTTTCGCGTTCTTCCGCCGGCAACGTGTATTTCTTGACGCCCTTGATCGCCACCTCGCGGTTGATCGCCGGATCCCATCCCCGGTAGACGGTGCCCATGCCGCCGCTGCCGAGTTCGCCCTGTATTTCGTACTTGCCGATTTTGCCAAGGGAAGCGTTCATGAGCAGGTCAACCCTCCAGTTGAGCTTCGGCAGGCGGTGTCAGCGGCAACCACACCGTAAATTTGGTGCCCGAGCCGGGCGCGGATTCGACGCTGATTTTCCCGCCGTGATCCTGCACGATCTTGTACGAGATCGACAGCCCCAGGCCGGTACCCTTGCCGACTTCCTTGGTCGTAAAGAAGGGATCGAAAATCCTGGAAATCACGTCCGCCGGGATGCCCGCCCCGTCATCCTGCACATCGACCGCAACGCCTTCTCCATCGCGGCGCGATGTCAGGGTAAGCGTCCCGCGTTCGCCCGGCATCGCCTGCACCGCGTTGGTCACGAGGTTCAGGAGCACCTGGTTGATTTGCGAAGGGGCGCAGGTGATGTCCGGAATCTCGCCGAAGTTCTTGTTCACGGTCACGGACTTGAGCAGGTGCTTGGCCAGCAGCAGGGTGTTGTTCAGATTTTCGTTCAAATTGGAGTGCGAGACTTTGCTGCGGTCAAGGCGGCTGAAATTCTTCAGATTGCCGACAATCTCGGCCACTTGCCCGGTGCCATAAAGGCCGTCCTTGACCAGCGCGTCCAGTTCTTCCAGCACGTTCTGCTGCTTGAGCGCACCGACCTGGTTGGCAGTCAGCTGAAACTCGCGCGACAGGCCTTCCGGGTCGTTTCCCGCTTTCAGGAATTCCAGCAACTTGTCGCAATGAACCAGCGCCTCCTCGATGCCCGGCAATTGCTCGGAGACGCGGCCCAGGCTGTTCTTGACATAAGCCAGCGGCGTATTGATTTCGTGTGCGACGCCCGCCACCATCTGTCCCAGCGAAGACATCTTCTCCGACTGGATCAATTGCGCCTCGGATTCCTTGAGGTGTTTCAACGCATCCGACAATTCGCGGGTGCGCTCCTCGACCCGGTGTTCCAGGGTCTGGTTGGCGGTTTTCAGCTTGGCCCCGAAATAGATCAGCAACACCAGCAAGGCGGAGGTGTAATACACCAGGTATATCCGGTAGCGTTCTTTGTCCTGGAAGATATCTTCCAGTTCGCTGTTGAACGACAGCGTCAGATTGATCAGGCGTGGCCCGGTGCTCAACCGCTCCAGTTGGGCGAAATGCTCGAATTCGGGCGGAACCTGATCCAGCAGCGCCTGCACTGCTTTTTCCAGCCTTGCTTTTTCATTGCCTGCGGCCGGCATCGAACCCAATTGCGCAATTGCGGCCTGCAAGACGGCCCGTTGCGCCGCTTCGCCATGCAGGAAATATTGCGGCGCGGCTTCATCCAGCTGGTTCAATGCCTCCATGAGCGCCACCGCCGATTTTTTTCCCTTGAGCTGGGCGGCTGATTCTGCCGCGGCTGTTACCAACTCCTGCAGCGTCGCCTTGTTGGCCCGGTTCTCGGACAGGAATTGCTGCACCAGGTCGGATTTGAGTTGTATGGCGCTCCTGAGTTCGGGCAGGCCGGTCCTGAGCGCCTTGCTGGAAGTCAGCCCGGCAAAACGGGTGATGTCGCGCAGCGCTTTTTCGCCCGAATCGGCCCGCACAAAAAGCGCTTCCCGGCTGGAAAGATCGATCCGCGCGCGCCGCACTTCCATATCCCAGCGGCTGTCGATTTCCTTCACCTCGTTCAGCAGGCCCACCACTTCGTTCTGCTCGCGCAGATCGACGGATTGGGTTTTGTCATAGAGGAACCACAGGGCCCCCAACATGACCAATACGATGAGCCCCATCAGAACGTTCTGCTGTATTTCGGACTTGTTCATTTCAATCCTGGTATTTTTTGTTGCTTTTATTTTTCACAGCATTCAATTTCTGATCATTGAAGGCAGTTGCCAATGGAAATGCAATCACAACATCTGGGATAACAACAGCCACGGACAAATCGTATTTGCCTGCGCCCCGGGCACAACAAATCACCGCTCCCGGTGTGGTGCCGGAAGCGGCAGCACAGCATCAACTTGTCCCACGCCTTCCGAAATTTGCCCTTCGATATGCCTCATGAGATACGGCGCAGCCCATTGTGATTGCTGGCGCTTTGCACCGTTTGCGATCTTGCATGGGCATCAACCCCTTGTCAGTTATGCATATCTTATACCCAATGCGGCCGGATTCACATATTGCCGAATACCTAGATAGCGGCCTATATACCCGCCTGGTACCACTAGGCCATCAACCCTGAATCGGCTAGGGTTAAACCTGCGGTTCGAACGAAACCGGCCTGTAGCGATGCGCTTCGCGGGCGGTCGTGCCCGCAGGAGTTTCGGGTAAAATATGCGCCTTGAATTCAAACTTACCCTTAAGGACTTGACCATGTATCAGATCGCCCCCAGCATCCTTTCCGCCAATTTCGCGCGGCTAGGCGAAGAAGTCGACAACGTGCTCGCCTCCGGCGCGGACATCGTTCACTTCGACGTGATGGACAACCATTACGTGCCCAACCTGACCATAGGTCCCCTGGTGTGCGAGGCGTTGCGCAAGCATGGCGTGACCGCGCCGATCGACTGCCACCTGATGGTCAAGCCCGTCGACCGCATCATCCCCGACTTCGCCAAGGCCGGCGCCACCTATATCACCTTCCACCCGGAAGCTTCCGAGCACATCGACCGCACCATCGGCCTGATCAAGGAAAGCGGCTGCAAAGCCGGTCTGGTGTTCAACCCGGCCACGCCGCTGGACGTGCTGGAATACACGCTGCCCAAGCTGGACATGGTGCTGATCATGTCGGTAAACCCGGGTTTCGGCGGCCAGAAATTCATCCCCCATGCGCTGGACAAGGCACGCAAGGTGCGCAAGATGATAGACGCGGGTAAATACAACTGCCGCCTGGAGATCGACGGCGGCGTCGGCCCGGCCAACATCAGGGAAGTGGCCGAAGCGGGCGTGGACACCTTCGTCGCCGGTTCGGCGGTGTTCGGCAAGAAGAACGACAAGGACAAGAACCACTACAACACCGTCATCGCCGAACTGCGCGCCGAGTTGGCCAAAGTCGGCAAGTAATGTCGTTCCGGGAATTCCCGCTCCCCATATCCGCCATCGTCCTCGATCTCGACGGCACGCTGCTGCACAGCGCGCCGGAGTTGGCGGAGGCGGCGAACCGCATGTTGCGCGATATGGATCGTCCTGCCGTATCGCAAGACCTGCTGATGAGTTATATCGGCAACGGCATTTCGTGGCTGGTGAAACGCGCCCTGACCGGCGACATGCACGCCGAGCCGGAGGCCGCGCTGTACGACCGGGCGCTGCCTTTCTTCGACCACCACTACTCCGCGCTACTGAGGCAAAGCAAGCCGTATCCGGGCGTCATGGAAGGCTTGAATGCCATGAAGGACGCGGGCTTCGAACTCGGCTGCATCACCAACAAGGCGGCGCGCTACACCGGGCCGCTGCTGGAGAGCAGCGGCCTTGCGCCCTATTTCGGCATCGTGGTGTCCGGCGACACGCTGCCCGAGAAGAAGCCGCACCCGCTGCCGCTGCAACACTGCGCAAAATTCTTTGGGGTTCCGGTTTCCAGAATGCTGATGATAGGCGACTCGCTTAACGACACCCTCGCTGCTCGCGCCGCAGGCTGTCCGGTATTCTGCGTGCCTTATGGTTATAATCACGGCAAACCGGTGGACGGTCTGGACCTGGATGCAGTGATACCCGACCTGCCTGCCGCATTGAAACTCATTAAACGCGTTTGAATATGAAACCGAATAGCCTCCTTGGTTGGCGATGGTGCTGATGCTTTTGTAGGGTGCAATACGCGTAGCGCCTTGCACCAAACTACGGCGCAATGCCCGTTGGTTATTGCGCCGTATAACAACTCTGGAGGTTTTTCATGCTGTCTCCCATCACCGAACAGGAATTCAAGGCCCTTGCCAGTCAAGGCTACAACCGCATCCCGCTTGCCGTCGAATCTTTTGCCGATCTCGACACGCCGCTGTCGCTGTATCTCAAACTCGCCAACCAGCCGTTTTCCTACCTGCTGGAATCGGTGCAGGGCGGCGAACGCTTCGGGCGCTACTCCTTCATCGGCCTGCCTGCCGCAACGCGCATCTCGGTGCGCGACAAGCAGGTCACGCTGACCACCGCCGACGGCGAAACCACGCAGGAAGTTGCCAATCCGCTGGACTTCATCGAGGACTACCAGGCGCGCTTCAAGGTCGCGCAACTCCCCGGCTTGCCGCGCTTCACCGGCGGCCTGGCCGGATACTTCGGCTACGATACCGTGCGCTACATCGAGCCGCGCCTGAACAAGACCGCCAAGAAGGATGTCATCGGCACGCCCGACATCCTGCTCATGCTCACCGAGGAACTCGCGGTGATCGACAACCTTTCCGGCAAGCTGACCTTCATCGTGTATGCCGATCCCGCGCACGCCGATGCCTATCGCACTGCGCTGCAACGGCTGCACGAGTTGCAGCGTGCCCTGCGCCAGCCGGTGCAGATACCCGACGCACCGCAAACGCGCCGTTTCGAGGCGAAATCGGAATTCGGCGAGACGGCGTTCAAGGCCGCCGTGCAAAAATCCAAGCAGTACATCTTCGACGGCGACATCATGCAGGTGGTGCTGTCGCAGCGCATGTCGCAGCCGTTCCCGGCCTCGCCGCTGTCGCTGTATCGCGCCTTGCGCAGCATCAACCCGTCGCCCTACATGTTCTATTACGACATGGACGATCACCACGTGGTCGGCTCCTCCCCGGAAATACTGGTTCGGTTGGAACACGACACAGCAGAAACTGACAGTCCACAGAATCAACCGAACAGCGACTCCTCCCGCACCAGCGGGCTCCGCCCCACCGTGTCGGAATCGCGCCTCTCAGGCGCCACCGTCACCGTGCGCCCCATCGCCGGAACGCGCCCGCGCGGCAAGACCCCGCAGAAAGACGCCGAACTGGCGCAGGAGTTATTGGCCGACCCGAAAGAACTGGCCGAACACCTGATGCTGATCGACCTCGGCCGCAACGACATCGGACGCGTGGCGCAGAATGGCACGGTGAAGCTTACCGACAAGATGGTGATCGAGCGTTACTCGCACGTGATGCACATCGTCTCCAACGTCGAGGCGAAACTGAAGGAAGGCCTCTCCGCAATGGACGTGCTCAAGGCCACCTTCCCCGCGGGCACGGTCAGCGGCGCGGCAAAAGTGCGCGCAATGGAAATCATCGACGAACTTGAACCGACCAAGCGCGGCATCTACGCGGGCGCCGTGGGTTACCTCGGCTTCAACGGCGACATGGATGTGGCCATCGCGCTGCGCACCGCGGTGGTGAAAGACAAGATTCTGTATGTGCAGGCGGGCGCCGGCATCGTCGCCGACTCGGTGCCGGAAAGCGAATGGCTGGAAACGCAGAACAAGGCGCGCGCAGTGCTGCGGGCGGCAGAGATGGTGCTGGACGGGCTGGATGCCCGGGCTCACCGCTGAGCCGCAATGAATCAGCGGCGTTGCGCCCAGGACATGTCCGGTTTGTAGTCTTCCAGCCAGCGCAGGAATTCCTGTTCCGGCATGGGATAGCCGATGGCGTAGCCCTGGGCGACGTTGCAGCCCATGCCTTGCAGCACGGCCAGTTGCTCGGTCAATTCGACGCCTTCCGCCACGGAATTTTTGCCGAAGGCCTTGGTCAGGCCGAGAATGCCCTGCACGATGGCCAGGTCGTCGGCGTTGTCCAGCATGTCGCGCACGAACGACTGGTCGATCTTCACCGTGTCCACCGGCAGGCGGCGGAAGTAGGTCATCGACGAATACCCGGTGCCGAAATCGTCCAGCGCGGTTCCTATGCCCAGCATGCGGCATTCGTTGATCAGGCGCTTCACTTTCTCCAGGTCCTCCAGCGCGGCAGTCTCCAGAATCTCCATCTCCAGGTGCGCGGCAAGATCGGCGCGGCCTTGCAGCGCCCCGTGCAACTTGGGCATGAAATCGACCGCCAGCATCTGCCTCGCGGCGACGTTGATGCTGGCGGACAAATCCAGCCCCAGTTCGCTCCAGCGGGCTAACGTCGCCACCGCCTGCGCGATGACGTAGTCGCCGATTTCGACGATGAGGTCGTCGTTTTCCAGTTGCGGCAGGAATGCGCCCGGCAGCAGGACGGAACCGTCCGCCTGCTTCCAGCGCAGCAGGGCCTCGGCGCCCACCACCCGGCCGTAAACCAGGTCGATCTTGGGTTGCCAATACAATATGAAATCCCCATACGCCAGGCCGGCGTGAACCCGGGTTTTCAGCTCGCGCAGTTTCCTGTTCTGCAGGTCGTACCTGGGGTCGAAGTGATGCATGCGATTGCGCCCCAGTTGTTTGGCCTGGTACATCGCCTGATCGGCATGGCGCAACAGCACATCGGAATCGTTATGGTCGGTCGGATAGAAGGTGACGCCGATGCTGGCGGAAACGTTCACCTTGATGTCGCCTTGTATTTCGCAGGGTTTGGTCACGATTTCCAGCATGCGCATCAATATCGGCTCGCTCTCGTCTTCGCCGGACAGGTCGGTCAGCAGCAGCACGAACTCGTCGCCGCCCAGGCGCGCGATGGTGTCTTCGGCGCGGATGAAGTCCTGCAGGCGTCTGGAAATTTCCATCAGCACGCTGTCTCCCGCCTTGTGCCCGTAGCGGTCGTTGATCGGCTTGAAACCGTCCAGGTCCAGATAACAGACCGCAACGATCTTGTTCTTGCGATCCGCACGCGCGAGCGCTTGCTGCATCCGGTCCGCCAGCAATACGCGGTTGGGCAGCCGGGTCAATGCATCGTAATAGGCCAGATGCTCGATCTGCTCCTGCTGCTGTTTGTGCTCGGTGATGTCGGTGAAGATGCCGACATAGTGCGAGGTCTTGCCGGTTTCGTCTTTCACCGCCGAAATGCTGAGTTGTTCCGGATATTCTTCGCCGTTCTTGCGCCGGTTCCATATCTCGCCCGACCAATGTTCCGTCTGCAGCAACTGCTGCCACAACTTGCCGTAGAACTCGCGCTCATGCCGCCCGGATTTGAGCACGCGCGGCGTCTTGCCGTACACCTCGTCGGGCTGGAAGCCGGTGATCGCCGAAAACGCCAGGTTGATCTTGAGAATCGTTCCCTCCGCATCCGTGATCAGGATGCCTTCGTTCGCGTCGTGAAACACGCTGGCGGCAAGCTTGATCTGCTCCTCCGCCTGTTTGCGCTCGGTGATGTCGTGCCAGATCGCCAGCAGATAGCCCTTGCCGCGTATGTTCACCGACCGGCTGCTGACCTGGGTCATGCGCACCGAGCCATCCTTGCGCCGATGCGCGACCTCGAGAAGGTTGTTTCCGCCTTTGTCCAGATGCTGTTTCACCAGCCGGTGCACCTGCTCGAACGACTTCTGCGCCTGCAAGTCGGCCAGCGTCAAGGCGGCGAACTCCTCCCGCGTGTACCCCAGCCCTTCATGCGCCACCGTATTGAACTCGGAAAATCCGAGCGTCTCGCCGTCGATCAGCACGATGGCATCCGCCGCCTGGTTGACGAGGGTGCTGTAGATTTCTTCGCGCTCGCGCAATTCCAGCTCGGCGGCCTTGCGCTCTGCGCGCAGCGCCTCCAGTTCGTGCAGGCTGTCGCCGATCAGTTCCAGGCCGATGCGCTCCAGCAGTCCCTGCTGGCTGATCACGCCCAGATAGCGTCCCTCGTCGTCGATCACCACCAGATGGCGCAGGCCGGATTCCGTCATCATCCTGACCGCCTCGACCAGCCCGGAATCGACGGCAATGGTGGTCAACGACCGGCTCATCACCTCGCGCAGCGTCAGGGCGGACACATCCGCCTGGTCGCGCAACAGGCGCGGCACGTCGCGCTCGGTCAGGATGCCCAGCGGCATCTCGTCCTGCGTGACCACCACATAATCCCAGCGCTCGAAGACCATGCGCTGCAGCGCGGCAATGACCGGGGTCTCGGGCGGAAACTTGGGCGACTGGCGATCCATCGCCGAGAGCAGGTTCTGCATCTTGCCGACAATGCCCAAGCCGAGGTGGCTGCGCATGTCGGACTCGCTGATCACCCCGAGCACCTCCTCCTCCTCATTGGTCACCACCAGGTGATGCAGTCCGTACTGGCGCATGAGCAACAGACCGTCGCGGAAAGAATCTCCCGCCCGCGCGGTGATCACCGGCGACGTCATGACTCTGGAAACGGGGGCGGAAGAAACGGCGCGGTTGTGCAACTGCGCCACCATATCGCGCTCGGTGAGGATGCCGAGCAAGCGGCCGTGCTGCCGCACCACCAGGCAGGAAACCGGCGAATCGCTCATGATTCGCGCCGCTTCGCCCAGGGTGACTTCCGGCGCAATCGTCTTCACGCTGGCGCTCATCAACTCGCCCAGCGTTACATCTACTGCTCTCATATTCACGTTCCGCCTTTTTTTGACCGCCATGGCAACAGAGCGGTTTTCCTGCGACCGGTTTTAGGGGAGAATCGCTGCCTGACCGGATGTGTTGCCCTGCTTTCGGCATTCTGCCACCAAACGCATGGACAGGCTCGGACAACACACCCTTAAAAGCTAGGAACCCAACATGCTGTTGATGATAGACAATTACGACTCCTTCACCTACAACCTGGTGCAGTATTTCGCCGAACTCGGCGCCGACGTGGTGGTATACCGCAACGACGAGATCGGCGTCGAGCAGATCGGGAAGCTGAACCCGCAGCACATCGTCGTCTCCCCGGGGCCCTGCACGCCCACCGAAGCCGGCGTATCGGTCGCCGCGATCAAACACTTCGCCGGAAAAATCCCGTTGCTGGGCGTGTGCCTGGGCCACCAGAGCATAGGCCAGGCCTTCGGCGGCAAGATCATCCACGCCAAGACGCTGATGCACGGCAAGACCTCGCTGATCCACCACAGCGGCAACAGCGTCTTCACCGGCCTGCCCAATCCCTTTACCGCCACGCGCTACCACTCGCTGGTGATCGAGCGCGAGACGCTGCCGGATTGCCTGGAGATCACCGCCTGGACGGACGACGGCGAGATCATGGGCGTGCGCCACAAGACGCTGGCGGTGCACGGGGTGCAGTTCCACCCCGAGTCCATCCTCACCGAACACGGGCACGCCATGCTGAAGAACTTTCTGGAAGGGAAAAAGTAATCATGATCACACCGCAACAAGCGCTGGTACGCCTGATCGAGCAACGCGAAATTTTCTACGACGAGATGCTGTCGCTGATGCGCCAGATCATGAGCGGCGAAGTCACGCCCACCATGATCGCGGCGATCCTGGTCGGCCTGCGGGTGAAAAAGGAAACCATCGGCGAAATCTCCGCCGCCGCCTTTGTGATGCGCGAGTTCGCCAGCAAGGTGCCGGTCAGCAAGCGCGACCACCTGGTCGACACCTGCGGCACCGGCGGCGACGCCGCGCACACCTTCAACATCTCCACCGCCAGCGCCTTCGTGGCCGCGGCAGCGGGCGCGCGCGTGGCCAAGCATGGCGGCCGCTCCGTTTCTTCCACCTGCGGTTCGGCCGATGTGCTGGAAGCGCTGGGGGTGAACCTCAACCTGAAACCCGAGCAGGTCGCACACAGCATCGACCAGATCGGCATCGGCTTCATGTTCGCCCCCAACTTCCACGGCGCGATGAAATACGCCGCGCCGGTGCGCAAGGAACTGGGCGTGCGCACCCTGTTCAACGTGTTGGGCCCGCTCACCAACCCGGCAGGCGCCGAAAACCAGGTAATGGGCGTATTCCATCCCGACCTGGTCGGCATCCAGGCGCGCGTGCTGCAGCGCCTCGGCAGCCGCCATGTGCTGGTGGTGAACGGCAGCGACGGACTGGACGAGATCACCCTCAGCGGCCCGACCAACGTGGCCGAATTGAAGGACGGCCAGGTAAGCGAATACACCGTCACGCCGGAGCAGTTCGGCTTGCAGCGCGCACCGCTGGATGCCATCAAGGTCGCGGACGCCGGCCGCGCCAAGGCCATGCTGGTGGCCGTGCTGGATAACGAGGCCGGCCCGGCGCGCGACATCGTGCTGCTCAACGCGGGTGCCGCGATCTACGCAGCGGGAGTGGCCGATACGCTGGCAAAGGGCGTGCAGAAGGCCGCCGAGGCGATCGCTTGCGGGGCGGCGAAGGACAAGCTGGCGCAGTTGGTCCAGGTCAGCAACGCCTGAAATTTTGCAACTAATAATATTCGCGCAGGTGGGCTGCGGGAGCGCCGACGTCCCGTCGGCTTTTTTTAAAGGTTGCCGACGGAGCGTCGGCGCTGCCGCAACGACATATTCGCCTTTGACTCCCTAGATCATGGTCTCGATTCAGCATCAATTTCCCCCGCTCGCCGGAGAGGACAGCGCCGACATCCGGAACTGGCTGGCGGCGCTGTCTGAGGTGTTCGCGCCCGCCGAGATCGAGTTGATCCGCAACGCCTGCGAATTCGCCGCGCCGCTTTATCACGGCAAGGCCGTGGTCACCGGCACGCCGCTGCTGCAGCACGCGCTCGGCTCGGCCTCCATCCTCATCGGCCTGAACATGGATCACGAGACCATCGCCGCCACTGCGCTGCATGCGGTGCCGGAATTGCTCGAAGGCTGGAACGAGGTGCTGACCGAACGCTTCGGCCGGAACGTCACCGCGATGGTCGACGGCATCTCGCGCATGGAACAGATACGCCAGTTCAGCGAGATGCGTTCTGCCGGAAAAGACAAGGAGGCGCAGGCACAGCAGATTGAGAGCCTGCGCAAAATGCTGCTGGCGATGGTGGAAGACATCCGCGTGGTGCTGATCAAACTCGCCGAGCGCACGCAGACCCTGCGCACGCTCTCCGGCGCAACGCCCGAACAGCAGAAGCTGGTCGCGCAGGAGACGCACAGCATCTTCGCGCCGCTGGCGAACCGCCTCGGCGTGTGGCAGATCAAGTGGGAGCTGGAAGACCTGTCGATGCGCTATCTGGAGCCGGCGCTGTACAAGAAAATCGCCAAGCTGCTGGACGAAAGACGCGTGGATCGCGAACGTTACATCGCCGATGTACTGGAGCAACTGCGGCAGTCGCTGGCGCAGTCCGGCATCAAGGCCGACGTGACCGGACGCCCGAAACACATCTACAGCATCATCAACAAGATGAAGCGCAAGCAACTCGACTTCGACCAGCTCTACGATGTGCGCGCCGTGCGCATCCTCGTCGACGACATCGAGCAATGCTATGCCGCGCTCTCCATCGTGCACGAGTTGTGGACGCCGATCCAGAAGGAGTTCGACGACTACATCGCGCGCCCCAAGCCCAACGGCTACCGCTCGCTGCACACCGCCGTGACAGGCCCGCGCGAGCTTTCGGTGGAAGTGCAGATCCGCACGCAGCAGATGCACCACGATTCCGAGCTGGGCGTGGCGGCGCACTGGCGCTACAAGGAAAACAAAAAAACCGAAAGCGGCGTGGACGAGAAGATCGCCTGGCTGCGCCAGATCCTGGCGTGGAAAGCCGAACTGGCCGACAGCGGCGAGTTGCAGGAACAGTTCCGCAACGAACTGCTGCAGGATCGCGTGTACGTGCTGACGCCGCAGGGCAAGGTGATCGACCTGCCGAAGGGCGCAACGCCGGTGGACTTCGCCTACGTGCTGCACACCGACCTCGGCCACCGCACCCGCGGCGCCAAGGTGGACGGCAGCATCGTTCCGCTCAACTACAAACTGCAGACCGGCCAGCGCGTGGAGATACTCACCACCAAGGTGGGCGCGCCCAGCCGCGACTGGCTGTCGCCGCAGCTCGGCTTCCTGAAGAGTGCGCGCGCGCGCGCCAAGGTGCGCCACTGGTTCTCCACGCAGAACCTCGACGTGAGCATCGCCGAAGGCCGCGCCATCCTCGACCGCGAACTGCACCGCCTCGGCGTCACCGACCTCAACCAGGAAAAACTCGCGCAGCGCCTGCGCTTCAACAAACTGGACGAATTGCTTGCCGCCATCGGCCGCGACGAGGTCAAGCAGAACCGCATCGCCACCGCCGCGCAGCAGGAAGCGCCGACCAAGGTCGTCGTGCCCAAGCCCGCGCCGCAGAAGACCGCCGTACCGCGCACCTCCTCCAGCGGCGTACTCATCGAAGGCGTCGGCAACCTGACCGTGCGCATGGCGAAATGCTGCAACCCCGAACCGCCCGACCGCATCGTCGGCTACACCACCCGCCTCGGCATCACCCTCCACCGCGAGGACTGCTCGTTCATGCAACGCGTGCCACAGGACCGGCGGGACAGGTTGCTGGAGGCGACGTGGGCGGCGAAAAAAGTGTGACGCCGGGTCTGGCTGCAAGCCATCGATGCAGGGTGCGCTTGCGCACCAAATAGCTCTGGTGCGCAAGCGCACCTACAACTCAGTACCTATAGATTCTTCCTGCCATAAAACACAAACCCCGCCACCAGGGCGGGGTTGCTTGCGACGTTGTAGGTGCGAATTCATTCGCTCATGCTTCTTGACCCGTGCGAATAAATCCGCACCTGCACGTTTAACCCAGGTTCTGGTTCTTGCGTCGTGCCGAGAAGCCCAGCAGGCCCAGGCCAACCAGCATCATGGCGTAGGTTTGGGGTTCCGGAACCGGTGCGAAAACGACGACATCCTGCGCATAGCCGTGGCCGGTCGTCAGCATGGACTGGACGGTCCAGATGTTGGCAACGTAATCGCTGGCGGAGGGGGTGCTCAGTTCGTTCAACCATGCCTGGGCAAGGGAACTGCCCGTTCCCGACGCCATGAAATCGCCCGCGCCGATATTGTAGGCGCCTGAATTTTCGTTCACGATTTCCCATACTGCCAACTGGAATGCCGACTCGTTGGTGGCGCTGCTGCCCATCGAGTCGATTTCGTTATGGTGATTCGTGTACAGTTGCCCCAGGTCGGCAGCCGCTTCCGCGCTGATGATCGAGGCGGGTTGCAGCGTGTCTTCGGATGCAACGGCAAAACCGAAGCTGTGGAAGATGTCCACGCAGAACGACTGGAACGGGCTTTGCTGACCGGGATCGGTTGTCTGGTTGTAGGTCAGGAAACCGCCCGCGCCGCCGCTTTCGTGCAAGCCGGTGACGGTGCTTCCGTCGTGCCAGTTCGTCCCGGTAAAATCGAGGGTGACGTAGCCGGCGTCGGCCCAGAAATTATTGATTTCGATCACGTCCGCCGCGGCTGGCTGCGCTGCAAACAGCGCAGTTGCAGCAAGTGCCGCTACGGACAACCCGCGTAAGCTCTTGTTCTTGGTCATTGTCGCTACCCCTTTGTAATTAAGTGCCGCTCGATTGCCCGATATCCTAGGATGGCATTTGACCGGCTTTGGGGTGGCAGAACAATTGTACCAAGGTACAACAGATGGATTTCCAGGTCGGCAGGGGTCGCCGGACCAGCCTAACGCGCTCTATTGGCAGCATATTTCCAGAACGGCGTTACGAAGAAACCGTTCGGGGATGTTTGACGGCCTGTAGCAAATCCGCCACGGTCGGATAGCGCAGCTTCACTTTCAGTTCCCGTTTCAGGCGCAGGTTCGTCAACCGCCGCGATTCGTTCATGAACGACAGCAACGTATCCGGCAGCGTGCGTTGCGCCTTTTCGCGCGCGATGCGCGGCGGGCGGCGCAGGCGATAGGCGTCCGCCACCGCATCCAGGTAATCGCCCATCAGCATCCGGCTGTCGTCGCTGGCGTGGTACACGCGGTTCGGTTTGCCGTTGCGCAGCGCGGCAACGATGATGCGCACCAGGTCGTCGGCGTGGATGTGGTTGGTGTAGCTGTCTTCCTCCGCCACGATGGCCGGCATGCTGACGCGGATGCGATCCAGCGGCATGCGGTTCTCCGCGTAGATGCCGGGCACGCGCAAAATGCAGGCGCCCACGCCGTTGCGCTGCGCCCAGTCGCGTATCTGCAATTCCGCATCCACGCGGCGTTGCGCGCGCGCGGTTTGCGGGTGCGGCACGCTTGTCTCGTCCACCCAGGCTCCGCCGCAATCGCCATACACGCCGCTGGTGCTGATATAGACGAGGCGCTTCGGCAGTGTGCCCTGCGACAGTGCGGAGAGCAGATGCCGGGTGCGGCTGTCGATTGCGCCTTCGCCCGCCGGCGGCGCGAGATGCAGCACGACATCGGCCAGGCCCGCGATCCTGGACAGGCTCGCGCGATCGTCCAGATCGCCGGAAACGGGCGTGACGCCGCGGGCGCTCAACCCGGCTTTCTGCGCTTCGTTCCGCACCAGCACATAAAGGCGGAAATGGCGGGCCAGCAGCGGGATGGCGCGGCGCGCGGTGAAGCCGCAACCGATAATGAGCAGTCGTTTCATACCGGGATTATGCGTTAAAATCGCGCCCTCCATTCATCCGGAAATAACATGAGTTTCAAGACCACCATTCACCCCAGCAATCACACGTTCCCCAATGATGCCAGCGAGACCATTCTCGAAGCCGCGCTGGAGCACGGATATACGCTGCCCTATAGCTGCCGCGACGGCGCCTGCGGCGCGTGCAAGGGCAAGGTGTTGCAGGGCTTGGTGGATCACGGCAAGGCCCAGGCCTTCGCGCTGAGCGAAGAGGAAAAGGCCGCCGGAATGGCCTTGTTCTGCTGCGCCAAGCCGCTTTCCGATCTGGTGGTCGAAAGCCATGAAGTCACTTCCGCGCAGGAGATCGTTGTGAAAACGTTGCCCTGCCGCGTGGAAAAAATGGTCAGGCTGACCGGCGACGTGATGGCGCTGTACCTCAAGCTGCCCGCCAACGAGCGCATGCAATTCCTCGCCGGCCAATATATCGATATCCTGCAAAAAGAAGGCAAGCCGCGCAGCTTCTCGCTGGCCAATGCGCCGCACGACGACGCGCTGCTGGAACTGCACGTGCGCAACATCCCCGGCGGCACCTTCACGCAGCATGTGTTCAATGCGATGAAAGAGCGCGACATCCTGCGCATCAAGGGCCCGCTCGGCAATTTCTTCCTGCATGAAGACTCGCCCAAGCCCATCGTCTTCGTCGCCAGCGGCACCGGCTTCGCCCCGGTCAAGGCCATCATCGAGCATGCGCTGCATATCGGCTTCCAGCGCGAAATGCATTTCTACTGGGGCGTGCGCCTGCAATCCGACCTCTACATGCTGGACAAGGTGAAAGCGTGGGAAGCGCAGGGCATCAAATTCGTCCCGGTGGTTTCGGACGAACCGTGGAGCGGCCGTACCGGCCTGGTGCATCAGGCGGTGCTGGATGACTTCAAGGATTTGTCGGGCCACGCCGTGTATTCCTGCGGCGCGCCGGTGATGGTGGAAGCCACCCATCGCGAGTTCACGACCCGGCGCGGTTTGCCCAACGACGCGTTCTATTCGGACGCGTTTACTTTCGTACCCAAGACCTGAGTTCGTCGTTCCGGTGCAGGCCGGAATCCGGTGCTTCAATCAACCGGACACCGGCTTGCGCCGGTGCGACGAATGATTTAGCGAACTATTGGTAGGGTGCGCTTGCGCTCCCTACCTTTAACTCCTTCCCCCATGCAGGGGGAAGGCCGGGATGGGGGTAGAAATTTTGATTGTGCCCATGCCGAGCTTCTACACCCCACCCCACCTCCCCCTGCATGGAGGAGAGCGCGATTTTTGGAATCCGGTTTGAAAAAAAACCCCGCGCAGCGGACAAAGTCACATTTTGTGCAATGTCCCACTGCGCGGGGTTATGTCGATTGACTGGATTCCGGCCTGCGCCGGAATGACGCCGCAGAACCGTCGATCAGCGGTTCGAAACTTCCTGCCACCAATCGGGGAACGCGGCGGCCACTTCGCCCGACAGATAAAGTTCATTGGCCTTGTTCAGCGCTTCCAGTCCGGGCGCCGTCTTGATGACATAGATGTTGGGGCCGATGTTCAGCTTTTTCACCACTTCCAGTTTCTTGGCCTTGATCCAGCCATCCACCGCAGCCGCATCCCAGGTCGGATTCAGGTAAACGATGATGTTGCCCGGCAGGGCGCGCATGTTGCTGCCGGTGCTCGAAGTGGCATGGAAAACCGGCGAATATTTACCGGTGGCATTGCTCGTCGCCAGGCTGCGCAGCGCGGCATCGCCCGCGTTATCCATCTTCCACAGGCGCACCGCACCCTTGCTGTATTTCGCGGAAAGCGTCTTGGCATTGGCGTCCGCACTCTTGGCTGCTGCCGTGCCCTGCTTGCTCGGATTGAATTCCGCCACGATCTGCGGATTCAGCCAGACCGTTTCCTGGCGATTGCCGTCATACCAGGTATAGGATTGGGAAAGCTGCGGCGCCGCCCGTACCGAGGACACAACCGCCCGGCCTTCGCCCATCGCGCTGAAGGATAACGTCGTCGCCAACGCCACCGCCAATACCTGTGCTGCAGAAATGAAAGTCGATTTGTTCATCACGTCTTTTCCTTATAAAAACGACACTCTGTCGATATGCATCAATGTCCGTAAAACTTGAGCTTCCAGGAAACGAGCGTTCCCGTGGCGCCGCCTTTTATGGCGTCCGCAACAGCCAGCGTCCAGTTTCCATTCGCCGCTTCGCCCAGGTGCGCCGCGTCGCCGAACACCCATCCGGTGTAAGTGGTCGTGCAGGCGCCGAAATTGTCTGCCGCACAGACATGCGGCAAGGCCAACATGGTGGTCGCTCCGGACGGGCCGGTGAGCTGAATGCCGAAATCGCCCGAATAATAGCTATTCGCCACCGCTCCGGGACCCGCCGTGATCGTCACGGTAGCCTCGACCCACTCGATGCTGGCGATGGTGGGGCTGGTCGTAACGTTCATGGTGCTGATCGTTGCGGTGCCATAAGTCCCGGAAGTTGCGGTGTCGGCAATCGTCCCGTTGACCGTGGTGGTCGGCGTGGTATAGGTCAGCTCCGTCCCGACATTCGTGCCATACGCCAGCGCCGCCGTCACGGCGGCATTCGCATCGACCACGCCGAACCCGTACTTGGTATTGAAATGATAGCCGCCGCCATTGGTAAACCAACCGGCATCGCCAGCATTGTTTTGACGCGCAGATTGCGCCAGGATGATCCTGACATCGCGCCAGCCCAAAGTCGGCTTGGCCGACAGCACCAATGCCGCCACCCCCGCCGCACCCGGCGTGGCCGACGAGGTGCCGTTCATGCACTTGGTGTAATTGCCGTTGGTGTAGTCACCCGCCGTCGATCCGCTATTGTGGCCGAGGGTGCCGGTACGATCCGTGGTGGTGATGGTATGGGTGCTGCAGAATTCGCCTCCCGGAGCAGACACCCACAGGTTGGCGCCCGACTCGGAATAGGACGATTGCAGGCCCTGGTCGTTGACCGCTCCCACCGCCATGACGCCGCGATAGTTGGCCCGGCCGTCGTAGTTGGAGTTGTCGGAACAGTTCGCGCATGCATTGCCGCCGCTCCGCCCGTTACCCGCCGCCCAAAAGTAAAGAATGCCCTTGCCGCCGCGCCCGGTTGTGAGTCCTGTCGTAATGGCCGATTTCCAGGTGCTGGAACTGGCCGCCAATTCCCCCGTTCCGTCGGCAGCGCCCCAACTGTTGCTGGAAACACTGACATCGGCTGCATTACGCGTCATGGCATCGGTTTCGTTGCTTGACGTCAAGTTAAGGGTTGCGTTGTAGCCGACCATGGTTGCACGCGGCGCCACTCCGTTTCCGCCCACCCCGTTCAAGTCACGCGCGGCAGCAATGCCCGCACACATCGTGCCGTGGCCGGATGTCGTATCGGTCGGATCGTTGGATGGGTCGCTGGTGCCGGTAACGTAGTTGTAGCTCAACCCGTTTGCACCCATGTTGCTGGCCAGATCCTCATGGTAAGCCTCGATCCCGTCATCCACGACAGCGATGCGTACGCCTTGACCCTTATAGCCTTGCGTCCAGGCGCCCTGCGCTCTCACGTCTTCGCCCGCAGCGGCCACGCCGCTCGCCCCGGCTTGCGTGCCTGTGCTGAGCAAATGCCATTGCTCGGCAAAAAACGGATCATCAACAGCCATATTGACCGCTGCCGGAGTCGCGCATGCTTCAGCCGAATCTGCACTCTCGACACCGCCCACGACGGCGGTAACGACATAGCAATACTGTTGGCCATTGGTGAGCCCGGTGTGCCATTGCGGCGCGGTGGTAACCACCAGCTTTGCGCCGTTGGACTTGGTCACGCCTGTGCCTACTTTCCAGTAGAGGTTGACTGCCGTCGCGGCTGGGTCGACCGTGCCATCTACCTTCACATATTGGTCGCCCGCAACGGCCGTTACGGCTGTCGGCGCGGCGGGTGGAGTAGCAGGGGTTGTCGTACCGCCACCACCGCCGCCGCCACAAGCCGCAAGCCCCGCACTCAAGAGTGTTGCCAAAACCAGACGCTTAACCATTTTGATCGCCCCCTGCTTAATATTTGAGTAAATAAAAACGGCTGGTGGTTACTACACCAACCGGTTGCACGCACTTTAGCATGCCCTTTTTGAAACGGGCTATAGTCCGAATTGCCTAATATCTCTTTTTTCACAAAAGAGCGGAAATTTTCTGAAACGCATGCGATATACCCTAGTGGATTGCTATCCTTTGCAACCGGACAATCGTTTCTCTCCCACTTTTTGCTTGTTGTCCCAAGGCGGCTTTTGTTGGGTACGCAAACGCAAACCCCTCACGCTACTGGCGAGGGGTTGAACGATACAGGCCTAACAGCTAGAAGTTCTGCAACCCCGCCGCAGTCGTCACTGCATCCATCGCGGTCTTGTTCAGCCAGCCGGTCTGGGTGGCGACATTCGCAGACATGACATCTGTAGCAGTTCCTGCCGGAGTCATATATCCAAACCAGACACCGCCATTGACAACGGCCACGACAGCGGGATAAACGACTCCCCCGATAGACATTGTGAATACGCCAGCGAGCGCCCCGGTATAGTTGGCGAATTGCGCAACGGATTGCGTCAGCACCGTCTTGTAGGCCAAATCCACGGTTCCCCATTTTGTTGCAGTGCCGGCAACTGCAGCACAACTGCCCAGGTAAACATCGTATCGGGCTGTATTCGCCGTGGCGGGCTGCGTAGCCGAATAGACCAGCGCTTCCCCAGGCAGGCACAGAGGATTGCTCAGGGTAAAGGTGCTGGCGCCGGCAAAATCGAGCGCCGTCAAATTCGCTGTCGGCGTTTTGATCTGTTGTGTGGAATCAGCGCCAACATGGTATTGATCCGTCAAATAAACCAGCCCTGTGGTTATCCACGATGTCGAACCGGCCGGATATACCGCCGATGCGGAAGAAATTGGCATCGCCCCTACGTTGATCACCGCCGATCCTCCGGCAATCGCCGGATTGACCAATCTGTAACTGGCACCGGTCTTGATTGTGACGCCGGACAAATCTACCGCCACCATCGTTAATTTGTCGCCATCGACAGTAATGGTGCCATCCGAATTGGGAGTGAAGGGCATTTCAGACGTATTGTCATACCACACACCGGACGAGTTCAAAAAATAATCCGTCACGACTTGTGCTCGCGTTTGCCAGGTGTTGCCGTTCAGCTCTATTCCAATATCCGATGCCATATAGGAGCCTGAAGCGCCTGCCGTCGCAATTGAAATTGTCGCGACCACCGGGCTGGCAGAAAGAGACAATCTGCGCAAGCCCACCCCATCCGTCAAGGCCGAGACAAAGGCATTGCTTACCACGGTACTCGCAGGGCTTCCCGAACTGCCCCCTCCCCCGCCACCGCAGCCGACCAGCAGCAAAGTAGTAACTGCCCCCAACAACACTCCGGCTTCTACCGCCTTAACTACATTACTCATCAATCGCATGACTTACCTTTATAAATTAACAAAAAATTTGTATCGGCCTCTTGCACCATCCACGCCTGAATTCAAGTCCATCCGGTTTTTCCTGCTCCTGAAATTGCACTGCCTCCCTTGCGCGGAACGGCTGATCAAAAAATCAATACTTCCTCGACAACCGCATCTGCCCGTTGTCCTGTTCGACGCGGAACTGCTTCAGCACGTTCATGCCGAGCAGGGGCTGGCTGAGGTTGGGCTGCATCACCGCATCCACATAGCGCAGCGTGAAATTCCCGATTTTGAGCCTGTCTATCGTGGTGATGCAGCCCTGGGCCTGGCCGTTCGCAGTCATCATCATCACTTTTTGCTTGCACTTCAGCCCGGCGCTGCTCGCGAAGGAGAGCGGCAGGGCGACGATGGTCGCGCCGGTGTCGACGACGAAGTTCAGGAAATTGTCGTTTACCGAGCCATCGATATAGTAGTGCCCGCCCTGCCCCTGGGCGAGAACCAGCGTCTGGTTTTCCGCTCCGGGAGAATCTTCGTCGACTTCCAGTTTGGTCGAGGAGGTATCGGCCCAGGAGGAAATGGCCTGCGCTTCTTTCTCGCAGGGTTTCTCCTGGTATTGGGTGACGCCGGCTGAATTCTTGCACTTGAAGATGGTGCCCGCCCAGGCGCACGCATGCATGGAAATAAGAATTGCGGCTGCCAGCCGCAGGATTGTCTGTTTCATTCCTCCTCCTTTGTGCCGCATCCGTTGCTGCAGCGGCGGCCGAACATGCGCTTTGGCGCTTATTTTGTAATGCTGCCCGATCGATTGTCCCAGAAAACGAGATTGGGTTGGATCGCCATCACACGGGAATCTTCATCGACCAGCGCGACCATTTGTTGCGGACCGGGATCGTTCACTAAAACCAGCAAATAGGTCTCGCCGCCCAGCGCATAGATGTCCTTTATCCCATAACGCCCGAAATGTTCGGCGATTACGCCCTTATCCGCATCGGGAGACAGGGTGATGAGGTATTCGTCCGGGACGCGCGGCTCTTCTTCGGTGGTACCGAGTTCCGGTTTTGTCCCGGTCGACGCGGGTGCCTGGGATATTTTAACCGGTTGGGCGCACGCCGAAACCGTGGCCGTCAGGGCAACCAACCAACCCAGTATCAGGAAATGTACCGTACGGCCCATTTTCACCTCCTATTAATCATCCACTTACGAATCCATTGGAGTAATCAAGATCCATATCGCACACCAATCCAAGCCGGACTTTAACAGCACCGTCATAAGCCGGATATATGCCAAAAGATATAGAACTGCATCTATATCTTTTTCGGGGGCCGCTTAGTTGTAAGGTGCGCAGGCGCACCATTGACTCATCAAGAAAAATCCGTAGGAGCGCAACTTGTTGCGCGATAAGGTTTATGCGGAAAATCGCCCGGCAAGCCGGGCTCCTACAAATTTCCTCGTGAAGTAGGCAGGTTAGTAAAACATCCCCCGCGTTGCGGGAAACCGGTGTGGTTTTGTCGCTGCGCAGATATTTGTTCTGCTGGATTCCGGTGCGCCGGAATGACGGGGTTTGTGGAGGATAGGTGGGGGTAGAAACCAGGTGCGGATATGATCGTAATTTCTACCCCTATCCCAACCTTCCCCCTGCATGGGGGAAGGAGTTGAAGCCGCCCATCCATTGGCCTGCATGGGAGAGAGGACAAGCGGCATAGCCGGGGGTTGCCTACGCGGACTTGTCCGCCTGCGTCGCCTGCTGGAAGTAGGCAAGCGCCTGCTCGGGCTTGCCCATTTTCTCGGCCAGTTGTCCCAGCGACGTATAGGCATCGCGCTGCGGCGCCAGGCTGATGCTGGCATCGAGATAGCTTTGCGCTTTGCCCCACAGTCCCTGATACAGGCAGAGTTTGCCCAGGGCAAGCATCAGGCCCGCGTCGTCGGTGTGTTGTTTCAGCCAGCGTTCGGCCTGTTCGATCTGCGCGACGTTGTTGTCGCCGCGGCATTCGCCGTACAGCGACACCAGTTCGCTGTCCCATTGCGCGTTCAGGCTCTCGGTCAGCAGTTGCTGGGCGCTTTGGCAATCGCCGAGTTTGCTGAATGCCTGCGCCGCCGCCGCGGCGATTTTGCTGCGGCGCCTGAGTTCGTTCGGCACGGATTTCCACAATGCCCGCAACGTGCCGATGTCCGCCGCCTGGTTGCGCAGCTTCTCCAGCCAGGCTTGCTGGCGCAGTTGCCCGGCGACGACTTTGTCGATGGCATTGCGCTTCTCCAGTTGCGCCGTCACGTCCAGCACCGCTTCCCAGTTTCTTGCCTGTTGCTGTGCTTTCAGTTCCAGGCCGAGTGCGCCGATATGCTTGTGCATCCCCGTTGCGCTCAACTCCTTCAGCGAATTGAGCGCAGACTGCGGCTGTTTCTGGTCCAGCAGGAATTCGGCCTTCGCCATCAGGCGCATGGTGGACTCGCCCACGGTCTTGTTGCCGGCATCGGCGAGGTAGGCATCGCGCTTGTCGAATTCGCGCAACTCGTGGGCGGCGCGCGCCGCCACGATGGGGTTGAGCCCGGACTTTTCGCCCAGTTTCATGGCGCGCACGGCCGCTTTTTCCGCCGCCGCAAAGCGCCCTTCGAAATAGGCCCTGAGCGCTTCCTGCATCGCCTCGCGGCCCTTGCCGGCAGCGCGCTCCTCGCGGAATTTATGCACGTATTCCGGCAACCGCAATGTGACGACGGTGACGCGCACCAGCAGGTATCCCAGCACAAAAACGACCGTCAGCGAGAATACAAACAGGGTCAGCGACATCTCCATCTTGTAAGGCGGATAGACGAACTGCACGTAGCCGGGGTTGCGCGCCACCAGCATCACGCCGACCGCCGCGGCAAACAGCCCGAGCAGCCACAGCAGCCACCTCACCGCACACCCCGCTCGCGCGAGACGCGATAGTTGCGTACTGCTTCCAGGCTGCCGCTGATATCCGGCATGTCGATGACGATGTTGGAGGCGGCGAGTTTCTGCAGCGCGCCCAATGCCTGCGCGGACTCGGCCGATTTGATGTCGAAGTAGCGCTTGAGCCACTCCTGCGACGTCTTCAGGTCGCGGCGGAAGCTCACTTCGTCGCGCGTCAGCAGTGCCATGCGCGCGGAGAGCAGGCGCAGTTTCAGGTTCTCGCGCAGGAAATATGCCTGCGTCGGCGACAGCAGCGGCATTTCCTGCTGTTCGGTATTCTCGATGCGCACCAGATGTTTCGTTTCCTGCCAAAACTCGCGCCAGAAGCGCCTCCATGCGCTTTCGGCCGGATCGGCTGCTGTTGCCTCGGGCTGCTGCACCTGGATGCGCGTGTCCTGCGCCAGCACCAGCTTATCCACCGCGCCGATCACCCCATCCAGGCGCAGGTTGATGGCCGGCACGTCGATGCTGGGCAAGGCGCGCAATTTGTCGATGTCCTGGCCGATGCGTTTGCGCAGACTGGCGAAGGCGGGCCGCTGCAAACGGCTTTCCGCCTGTTGCAGGGCGATCAGCGCCGCTTTCACATTGCCGGAGAGTTGCAACTGCTGTCCGGCGATGAGCAGCATCTGTTCGACTTCGGCCAGCGCGGTCTGGTCGCGGCTGCTCGACATTTCCTGGTACAGCGATTCCAGTGCGGCGCGCTGGTTCTGTGTCTCCGCATATTTGGTCTCCACCAGGCTGAGTTTGCCGCCGAGTTCGCGCACCAGTTCCTGGTTCTGCGCCAACAACATCTGGTTGGCCTTGTTTGACGCTTCCACCTCGGACAGGCGTTGCGCCACCTGCTGCTGCGTCTGGTTGAGTTGGGTGTGCGCATCCAGCCATTGCCAGACGAAGACCGCCACCAGCACCACCAGGGTCAGGTGCGTCAGCGTCATGCGCGCGAGCATTTCGCCGAAACGGCTGCGCGCTGCGGCGGGACGCCCAGCCTCCGTTGTGGCGGAGGATTTGGCGGAAGAGGGTTGTTCCAGTGAATCGCTCATAGCGTCATTTCCGTTTGGTGTTGGCCCATGCTATCAAACCCGACAACATTCCGTCATCTCCGGAATCGGTGACAACCACCTGCTGCCAGCCCTGCTGCCTTGCCGCCTCGGCGATACGCGCGTGCGGCACGAACAAAGGTATTGCGCCGACACGTTTGCGTTGCGTTGTATCGAGCATCTCCCACAGGTATCCCAATGCTTCGCTGCTGGTCACCGCGATCGCGTCCGGTGAAGACCCCAACATCGTCTCCGCATCCAGTTCGGGTTTGCTGCGCAAGTAACAGGTGACGTATTCCACCTGAGCGCCGCGCGCCTTGAGCGTATCGCCCAGCAGCTCACGCCCGCCGTCGCCGCGGAAGATCATCACCTGTTTCCCGGCGACATCCTGCAATTCGGGTAATGCCAGCAAGCCTTCGCTGTCGAAGCGCTCTGCCGGGACGATAATGCGTTCGATACCCAGTGCGCGCAGCGCCGTGGCACTGCCCTGCCCGACGGCAGCCAGCACCAGCGTGGCGGGAAGATCGCCCGCTGCGCGTATCGCGGCCATGCCGTAACGCACCGCATTCGAGCTGATGAAGATGGCCAGGTCGGCTTGTTTCAGTTGAGCCAATTGCTTGCGCAGCAATTGATCGTCGCGCACCGCGTCGATTTCCAGCAAGGGAAACAACAGCGGCTTGCCACCCAGTTGTTCGATGCGCTGCACCAGACCGGCGGCCTGTCCGCGCGGGCGCGTGACGACGATGTTGAGTCCGGCGAGCGGAACGCCGGAAGTCATAAATTCATTTGCCACAGAGAACACAGAGCACACAGAGAAAACCTGAAGTGGTTTTGCTTTTCCTCTGTGATCTCTGTGCCCTCTGTGGCATAAGGTTGTTTGTTGCTTACAAAGACAGCGCCGCGAGAATTTCGCCTGCGCCTTGCTGGAGCAGATCGCGCGCAACCAGGTCGCCCAGCGCTTCGGGTTGTGCGATGTCGCCGACATGCTCGGCGCGCAGCAAGCGCGTGCCGTCCGGCGTGGCGACAAAACCGCGCATGCGCAATTTGGCGCCCTGCACTTCCGCGAAACCGCCCAGCGGCACCTGGCAACTGCCGGCCAGCGCGCGGCTCATGGCGCGTTCGGCCAGCACGCAGGCGGCGGTGTCGGCGTGGTGCAGCGGCGCCAGCACGGCTTTCAGGTCGGTACGGTCGGCGCGCGTCTCGATGCCCAGTGCGCCCTGTCCCACGGCAGGCAGGCTGTCGTCGCTGGAAATGACATTGCGGATGCGAGCGCCCAGTCCCAGCCGTTTCAAACCGGCGGCGGCAAGGATGATGGCGGCGTATTGGCCCTCGTCCAGCTTGCGCAATCGCGTCTGCACGTTGCCGCGCAGCGGCTCGATCCTGAGATGCGGAAAGCGCGCGCGCAACTGGCTTTCGCGGCGCAGGCTGGAAGTGCCCACGACGCTGCCCGCGGGCAACGCCGCGAGATTGTCGAATTGATTGGAGACGAATGCATCGCGCGGGTCTTCGCGTTCGCCGATGCAGGCCAGGGTGAAACCGCCGGGCAGGTTCATCGGCACGTCTTTCAGCGAGTGCACGGCGATGTCGGCGCTGCCGTTTTCCAGCGCGGTTTCCAGTTCTTTCACGAACAGGCCCTTGCCGCCGATCTTGGACAGGGTCACGTCCAATATCTGGTCGCCCTGCGTGGTCATGCCCAGAATGCTGACCGGGGTTTGCGGGTATAATGCGCGCAGCCTGTCCCGAATGTGTTCGGCTTGCCACATAGCCAAAGCGCTCTCGCGCGAAGCGATTACCAGGCGGGCTGGCGGGGTAAGTAAAGCCTGACTCATCGGGGTTTCCTAACGATAAATAATTTGCGGTTGCAGCGTGCGCATTCTAACAGGTGCGCCGCTGTTTTGCGCCGACGACATTATGCCGAAATCATGAATTTGATCGCCTCTCCCTCCGATATTTCCAGCCGGGACTTGCCGTTGCTCAACGACGTGCGGCTGTTGGGCCGCATTCTCGGCGACACCCTGCTCGAACAGGAAGGGGAGGAATATTTCCAGTTGATCGAAAACGTGCGCCGCGCCGCCGTCCGTTTCCGCAAGACGCAGGACGAACGCGACGGCGAGGCGCTGGAACAGATACTGGACGCGCTCTCACCCGCCGATACCCTGGCCGTGGTGCGCTCGTTCAGCTATTTCTCCCAGCTTTCCAACATCGCCGAAGACCAGCACCACAACCGGCTGCACCGCGCCCGCCTCAAGGTCGGCAATGCGCCTGCCGACGGTACGCTGCCGCTGACGCTGAACCGGTTGCAGCAGAAGCCGGTCGATGCACAAACGCTGCAATCGTTCCTCAACATCGCGCTGGTGTCGCCGGTCCTGACTGCGCACCCGACCGAGGTGCAGCGCAAAAGCATTCTCGACTGCCAGCTCTACATCGCCCGCTTTCTTTCCGAGCGCGACCGCATCGACATGACGCCGGACGAGCTTGAGGAGAACGAGGAGGCGCTGCGCCGTTCCGTGCTGATCCTGTGGCAGACGCGCATGCTGCGCACCGCCAAGCTGACCGTGCGCGACGAGATCAACAACGGATTGGAGTATTACCGCTACACCTTTCTGGTCGAGATTCCGAAGATTTACGCCAATCTGGAGAAACAATTCGAGGCGCGTTTCGGCAAGGGTATCGTCGTTCCGCCGCTGCTGCGCATCGGCAGCTGGATCGGCGGCGACCGCGACGGCAATCCGTTCGTCACCCACGATGTGATGCAGGATGCGTTGCAGCAGCAGTCGGCGCTGGCTTTCGAGCACTATCTGGCGGAAGTCTACGTGTTGAGCCGCAGCCTGAGCCTGACGGACCGCCTGGCTGACGTCAGCAGCGAATTGCGCAGACTCTCCGACAACTCGCCGGACAAGGATCCCGTGCGCGCGGACGAGCCTTACCGCCGCGCGTGCAACCTGATCTATTCGCGCCTGTCGGCCACGGCGAAACAGTTCGGCCACAGCATCGCGCACCAGCCGCCGCTGGGCGCAAACGAGCAGCCTTATGCCACGCCGCAGGAATTCATGGTCGATCTCGACATCGTGATCGATTCGCTGCGCCGGCATGGCGCGCTGCATGTGGCAACGGGTCGGCTGGCCAATCTGCGCCGCTCGGCTGAAGTGTTCGGCTTCCACCTGACGCCGTTGGACATGCGCCAGCACAGCGCGGTCATCGAGCAGACGGTGGGCGAGCTGCTTGCGCCCGGTTCAGTAATGGCGGATTACGCAGGTCTGGACGAAGCGGCAAAACGCCGGGTGCTGCTCGAAACCCTGCAGGCCGGCAAAACGCTGATGACGGACATCGAACGCTACTCGGCCATCCCGCAAGGCGAACTGCGCATCATGCTGGCTGCGGCGGCGATTCACCGGCGCTTCGGGCACGCCGCCTTGCCCAACCATATCATTTCCAAAACGGATGCCGTCAGCGACCTGCTGGAACTTGCGCTGATGCTGCAGCAGGTCGGCTTGCTCGAGGGAAGCGATGCCTTGCACGTCAACATCATTCCCCTGTTCGAGACCATCGAGGATTTGCGCGGTTGCAGCCGGATCATGGACGAACTGTTTTCGCTGGATTGGTACCGCAAGCTGCTGGCCAGCCGCGGCAACACGCAGGAGGTGATGCTGGGCTATTCCGACAGCAACAAGGACGGCGGGTATCTCACCGCGAACTGGGAACTGTACAAGGCCGAACTCGAACTGGTGAAAGTATTCCAGCAGCACGGAGTCGAGCTGCGTTTGTTCCACGGCCGCGGCGGAACGGTGGGCCGCGGCGGCGGCCCCAGTTACGACGCGATTCTGGCGCAGCCGCCGGGCAGCGTGAACGGGCAGATCCGCATCACCGAACAGGGCGAAGTCATTTCCAGCAAATACTCCAACCCCGAGGTCGGCCGCCGCAACCTGGAAACGCTGATCGCCGCGACCATGGAAGCGACGCTGCTGCACCGGCACGGGGCGGACAGCGCCATGCCCGAATACCACCGCATCATGGACGAGTTGAGCCGTGATGCCTATGCCGCCTATCGTCGGCTGGTGTATGAGACGCCCGGCTTTACCGATTTCTTCTTTGCCGCGACGCCCATCCGCGAGATTGCCGAATTGAATATCGGCAGCCGCCCGGCGTCGCGCAAGCCGTCGAACCGCATCGAAGACCTGCGCGCCATTCCCTGGGTGTTCAGTTGGGGACTGAACCGCATTCTGTTGCCGGGCTGGTACGGTTACGGCAGCGCGGTAAAGCTGTTCCTGGAGCGCGAAGGACAGAACGGGCTTGCCCAATTGCAGGCGATGTACAAGAACTGGGCTTTTTTCCGCGGCCTCATGTCCAACATGGAAATGGTGCTCTCCAAAACCGATATGGGTATCGCCTCGCGCTATGCCGAACTGGTCGGGGATGTTGAATTGCGCGAGCGTATTTTCGGGGAGATCGACGGCGAGTGGAATGCCAGCGTGGAATTGCTGCTCAAGGTAACCGGCAACTCGGCCCTGTTGCAGGACAACCCGGCTTTTGCGCGCAGCCTGCTCACGCGCATGCCGTATATCGACCCGCTCAACCACTTGCAAGTGGCGCTGTTGCAGCGACATCGCGCCGGGGATAACGACGAGAAAGTGAAACGGGCAATCCACCTTTCCATCAACGGTATCGCGACCGGATTGCGGAACAGCGGCTAAAGACTGCGGCGGGAATTTTCCGAGGGACGGCGCCAAGCGAGGGACTGTGTTGCACCACGCAAGGCAAGCGGGCAAATAAAGAGGGAGACTGCGGCACGCAATCCGATACGCAGATTGGCTACGCAGCGCACCGAAGTCTCCCCTATTTTTTCACTACTCGCCTTTATTGATGTGATTTTGGGCCAACCCCAGGCTCCCACATTGCGACCCCCTGTAGCTCCCTGGACTAAGGCGATCGAGAACCTGCAGCAACCCACCCTCGCGGCATGGTAGTGTTTATTCATCAGAACGCCTGTCCCGTCTTGGCTGGCTCAGGCGTCTGAATTGCTTCCTCCCTGACTTTACTGCTTCCCTTGTTATTGTTTGGTATACACACATCTGCAGAAAGTGTTTGCATCCTAGCAAGCTGCGCGTGAAGAGAACGTCATCGCGACGTTAAATGAATGTCAAGAACAAGGGATTCGCTGCATTTTCGGCTTTTTTTCGCAGCGCCAAAGCGATGATTCCACCGCGCCGACTTGGGAAAACACCGGGCAAGTCCTGACACGTCATTCCGGCGAAGCCGGAATCAGGCGTTTTAATCGACTGGACACCGGTCTTCGCCGGTGTGACGACTTGACCGGCGATTCCCTGGATGAAACCGGATTACAAACCTTCCATGCCTTCCGGCAACTCGTGGGTGATGCCTTTGTGGCAGTCGATGCAGGTCTTGCCGGAGCCGGGCTTGGTTGCCTGCATATGCTTTTCCTTCGCCGTCTCGTCCTGCATCTCCGCATTCATGCCCTCGTAGCTGTGGCAGTTGCGGCATTCGCGCGAATCCGATGCCTTCATGCGCGCCCATTCGTGCTGCGCCAACTCCAGCCGCCTGGCCTCGAATTTTTCCCTGGTATCGATAGTGCCGGTCACTTTGCTCCACAATTCGCCGCTCGCCTGGATCTTGCGTTTGATTTTGTGGACCCAGTCCCTGGGCACATGGCAGTCCGAACACACTGCGCGCACACCAGTGCGATTGGCGTAGTGAATGGAAGTCTTGTATTCCTCATAGACGGTATCCCGCATTTCATGGCAGGAAATACAAAACTCGAGCTTGTTGGTTGCCTCCATCCCGGTATTGAAACCGCCCCAGAAAATAATGCCGGCGACGAAACCCCAACCCAGCAGAAAAATCACGGAAAAGCGGGCCGTCGGGCTGCGCAGTGCATGCCACCCATTTTTGATTTTTTGTTGCATATTCATTTTGGCGTCCTTTACACCGCACTGCCTTGAAAGCAGGGCATTGACAGCTTCAACTTGCGCACTGCCACCCTTTGCGGCTTAACAGCAGAAATGCCGGGAAAGCAGGCGTTTCCCGGATTTCCGGCATTCGGCAGGATTACTGGATGCTTCCGTAGTATTGAATGACCGCTTCAATCTCCGCATCGTCCAGAGACTCCAGTTTCGGTTTCATTTTCTTTGAAATGGGGCGCTTGCCCTCTTTGAAGAACTTGATTTCCTGCTTGAGATAGCCCATTTTTTGCCCGGCCAGAATGCCGGAATGGTCGCTGGGCTCGCTGCCCGATTCGGCATGGCAGGTAAAACACTTCTTGTTGTGGATCGATTTGCCCTTTTTTACCATTTCGGCATCGGTCGCCTGCGCCGTGCGCACAAAGGTCTGTCCGGCAAAAAATTCCCCGAGTTGCGCGATGTCGCTTTCGCTCAGCCCGGCGGCAATTTTGCACATGTCCGATTTCGAGCCCTTCTTGCTGCCCGAGCGGATTTCAGTTTCGATGCACGGACGTTCTTTCTTCTGGTATCGCGTCAGGCTTTTGGTGACATATTCCACGGAATAGCTGGCAATGTTGGGGATGTCCGCTTCTGCGCTGTTTCCGTCCTTGCCGTGGCAGGATGAGCACACTTCCACGAGCTTGTTGACATCGCCGGCAAAGGCGGCCGTCGACACAGACACGGCGAGCAGCGCCGAGCACGCCAGCGCAGCATAGTTGTTGCGTTCCTTGGACATCACATTCCCCTTTTTATTTTTCGTCACATCCGGCAACGGCCTCCACCGTTGCCGGATACTTCAAACTACATTGTCCGGCGATACGCCGCCGGTTTACTTCGTTGCCGGCACGGCATTCAGCGTCCGGTAATCGGGCAGGCGCGACAGATAGTCGGACACCGCCTCGCGGTCGCTTTGCGAGAATTTGGCGATGGCCTTGACCATGTCTGGATGCGAGTTGCCGCGCGCCCCGGTCTCGATCAGCTTCATTTCGCGCATCAGGTAGCCGTAGTGCTGGGCCGCGAGCACCGGGAACGCCTTGGCCGCATCCCCTTCGCCGTTCTTGCCGTGGCAGGTGAAGCACTTGTTGTCGGTATAGAGCTTCTTGCCGCGTGCTGACATGTCGTCCGGACCCTTGCCGTTTTCGCGCAGGGATTCCACGGAATTCAGGTAGGCCGCGATATCGGCGATTTCATCCACCGCAATGGCCGGATCCTCGACGAACGGCAGCATTTTCGGGTTGAGGCGGATACCCGCGCGGATTTCGGTGATCTGCTTGATCAGCACACTGGCGTGTTGGCCGCTCAGACGCGGATAGACCCCTTCACGCACGCCCGCCGCGTCGGCCTTGTGGCAACCACGGCAACCGCGGAAGGCTTCCTTGCCCTTTACCGGGTCTCCGGTCATTTTCAGAACCTCGACACGCTCGGGTGTCATCTCGTCCCAGACGTAACCCTTTTTGCCGTAGACCTTGGGCGTGTAGGCGTCTTCCGCTTGCGCCACGGTTGCCTGCAAAGGTAACAACAGCGCTACACACATAGAGAGAATAGTTTTCATTGTTGGGCTTCCTTCAAGGTAGTCACATACTCGGCCACGGCGGCGATTTCCTGCTCCGTCATGCGCTTGGCCACCGTCTGCATAACCGCTTTCGGGTCGTTCTTGCGTTCGCCGCTCTTGAAATTCGTCAATTGGTTGACGACGTAGACCGAATTCTGGCCGTTCAGACGCGGATACTTGTCGGTGCCGCTGCCATCTTCGTTGTGGCAACCGGAACAGGCAGGCACCGCACTCCCGATGATACCTTCGTCAAATATCTGCTTGCCCTGCGCGGCCAGGTCGGGTTTATCCGTCGCCCCGTCCGAGCGTTTCTGTTCGCTGAAATACTGCGCCAGCGCCTTGAACTCGGACTCGTCGACCATCGGAATGATGCTGCTCATGATCGGACTTGTGCGATCGCCGCTCTTGAAGTCCTTCAGTTGGCGATTGAGATATTTGACATTCAGGCCGGCCAGCTTCGGATTCTCCGGAATGACGCTGTTGCCGTCCGGATTGTGGCAACCGGCGCACAGTTGCAGGCGCTCTTCCAGCGGCTGCGGACCGGAAGGCGCTGCGGCGACTTCCGGCGCCGGCGCTGCAGAAGCTTCGGGTGCCGGAGCTACAGGCGCTGTTTCGGGAGTTGCCGCCACCGCCGCAGGCGTCTCGGGGGTTGCTGCCGCTCCGCTCGCAGGCATGGACTCGGCGTGGATAGACGCCGACACAAACAGCATGCCGACGAGCGCAGCCATTGCGCTCATCAGCAGGCCATTAAAATTCCTTATATATTTATTTTTATACTTCATGGTGATCCTCCCCATGCATTCCGTGACGCATTGTACCCGCCACGAAAGCTAAAAAAGGGAAGGCCTTGCGGCCTTCCCGTTTACGTCACACTAACTTTACAGACCTGCCGACAACATGAACAGGGTCTGCGTATCGCCACCACCCGCGTAACGGCCGGTGGTGCCATTCTTGTCGCGTTTGGAGTAGGTCAACTGCAACTGGATGTTCTGGGCAAACTGGTAAGTACCGCCCAGCGTCACAGCATTGTCCTTGGCGTTGGTCGCAGCACCGGTATCGGCATTGCGGTAACCGACCAAAACGGTTGCCGTTCCTGGAAGCACGCCAAGTTCGGCCGTGATCGTGGTGGCTTTCTTGTCGGCATTGGTGCCGGTGTTGAAAGTATTGGCCGTCGCGCCGGACTTCGGTGCGGTGGCATAGGTGAAGTACAGGCCCAGCGGCATGCCGCCAACCGCGCCTTGCGCCTGTGCATCGATGGCGGTCGCCTTGAAGTCGTTGCCGGCAAGACCGGTCGAATCGGCCTGATTGCCGGACCAGGACTGGACGCCGAAGCCCATATCCCATTCACCAATGGTGGGGGTAACGGCCGCACGCAGGTAGGTCAGGCTCATCTTCTGATCCGTGGCGCTGCCGTTGGCATAACGGGAGACGTTGACGAAGAACATCGGATCGGCAACCACGAAAGCCACGCCTTGCGCCCCTTGGGCGGTACCGATGTACTGCTGGGCGGAAGTCTCGTTGCGGTTCTCGGAGACACGCACGTTACGCACAGCGCCGGTATTCAACAGTTCGAAGCCGTAGGATGCGCCCAGACCGTCGGTGGAGAACGGCACCGCGCCAACCTTCATCTCGCCTTCGCCAACCGGGAACATGATCGGCATCTTGAAACCGGCGAGCACGGGTGCGGTATTGTCGATCAACTGGGCTTCGAGCAGGAAGCCGGCATTTTCGGAAACGCGGCCGCCCATTAGCAGCGCGAACTCGTCTGGAATCTGCCATTGGCCGCTGGCGGCTGTCGGCACTCCGGATGCGTCGGTGCCATTGGTGTCCACATAACGGAACTTGAAGAACAGGCTGGAATTCAGCACTTCGGGAAGGGACAGCCCTTCACCCTTGATGGTGCCCTGCTTGCCCATCTCGGTATAACCGGCGGCCTTGAAGCTGCGGCCGTAGTCGTTCAGCGCCGGATAGTGCTGGAAGTGGCAGGTGGAGCAGGCCTTGCCCTGCTGCCGGGCGAATGCCGGAACGGCGGAAGCTTCTGGTGCAAATGCGGTTGCGACCAACACGCTTGCAAGTGACAGTACGATTTTCTTCATTTTGTATTTCCCCTATATCTAAAGTACTTGAACAATTAATTGAGCTGAATACTCTCCCGACTGCAAAAATTCACACGCCTGCGCATTGGTTATTTCTGGCTTCTTGCACAAGTGCGGCGCAATCCTAGCAATTGGTTCGTTAAGGTCTTGTCAACGCAACGTCAAGAAAATGTGAATTTGCGTTTATTGCAACAGTATTCGTCTCAATCAGCTTTCTCCAAAGGAAAAGGAGATGACCTTTAATGCAAAAGCAGTTATTGCAAATACGCCAACCGGATACAGAACAATTATCTTCATTGCAGTTCTCATCTTGCGGTTCCCCGGCAGGATTCGAACTCTCCCGTCCAAATGCTTCGCTTGCGCAACGATTCAAAAACAGGCTTTGTTTGCACAAGCTGATAAGAATGTTAGCAATAACCTTGTTAAGGACAAATTAAATGAACGTAAAGAAGGGGGATAATTTGCGTTTTCTGCAACAGGCAAAATGGAAATAGCGATGACCAGTGCTGCTGCCTGTAAACCAATGCGACCGATACTGGTACTCAGTTACTGATCCGAGTCGGCGTCGGCAACACGACCCGCGCGCCTGCGCTCGGAGAAATCGATCTCTGCCGTAGTGCCCTGACCTTCCTGGCTTTCGAGGGATATGCTCCAGCCGTAGCGGTCGCAGATTCGTTTCACCAGCGACAGGCCCACGCCCGCCCCGGCACTCGTCGCGCCTTTGTAATAGCGTTCGAGCGCACGCGCCAGTTCCTCCGGACGCATTCCAACGCCGGTATCCTTGACGATGAGCCGCGTCGCTTCGAGGCGAAGCAGGACGACACCGGACTTGGTATTGAACAGGGCATTGCGGATCAGGTTGCCGATCACGATCTCAAGCAACGGGCGCTCGACGATCAAACTCGGATCGGCCTTCAACTCCACGTCCATGCGGATGGGACGGTCGCCGATCAGGTGACGGTGTTTTTCGACACACGCAAGCGCCACCTCGGCGACGCGGCTGGGTTGCTCGTCGGCGGCGAACTGGTGTTCGCGCGCCATCAATAACAAGGCTGACGTGAGGTCTATCATGTCTTGTGCGGCGCGCCGGATGCGCCTGAGCCGCTCTTTTTGTTTTGCCGACAGTGTTTCGTCCTGCTCCAGCACTTCCACCGTGCCCAGCATGATGGCCAGCGGCGTGCGCAATTCATGGCTCACGTCCGCCGTGAAATAATTTTCCCGCTCGACGAATTTTCTCAGGCGGCTGAGGTAGCGATCGAAGGCCCGCGCCAGATCCCCGACTTCGTCGTTGCCGGTCAATTCGATCAGGGTCAACTCGGTGTCGCCCGGCTTCGCCTGTCCGACCTGTTCCGCCAGGCGGGTGACCGATCGCGTCACCCGGCTCGCCAGCAATACCCCGCCGATGGAGGAACTGACGATCATGAACAGGGCGAAGAACACCACGTAGTTGAAGAACTCCTTTTCCTGCAGGTGCTGGCTTTCCGTATTGAACAGCATGAAATAGCGCGCGTCGCCCACGTCCGAAACCAGCGTGTGGTAGTCGATCTGCCCGATTTTCACGTTGTGTGTTCCCGGCGGCAGATTCCTGATCTCGGCTGGAAGATCCGCGCTGGTTTGCGCAGCCGAAAGAATATAGCCCCTGATCGACGCGGTATTCGGCGACGTGAATACCGGCTCGCTGGCATGTTCGAACAATTCCCCCACCAGTACATGATCCATGAGGCGATGCCCGATGGCCTGCATGGTCAGGTACACGCCGGTGGAAAGAAAAATGCTGAGTCCCGCACCGAACAGCGCGTAGTAGAAAGCGACGCGATACCGCAGACTGCTAGTGCGGATCATCCGGGCTGACCAGTTGGTATCCGAAGCCGCGCATCGTGCGCAGCAGTTTCCGCGGGAAAGGCTTGTCGATGAGATCGCGGAGCAGATGCACATGCGCCCGCAGCGAATCGCTGTCCGGCCGCCCTTCGCCCCACACCGTATGTTCGATATCTTCGCGGTTGACCACTTGCGGCGAACGCGTCATCAGGGTTTCGAGTATCTTGTAGGGAATCGGCGGCAATTCGATCGCCTTGTCGCCGCGCCTTACCGAGCAGGTGCTGGGATCGAGGCTGAGGTCTTCTACCGCCATCGTTTTCTGTTTTTGCGTATGCTCGCCGCTGCGGCGCAGCAGCACGCGCAAGCGCAACTCGATCTCGCGCAGTTCGGCGGGCTTGACCAGGTAATCGTCCGCGCCCGCTTCCAGTCCGGCAATCTTGTCGTCCAGCGAATCGCGCGCCGTGATCATCAGGATGGGCGTGTCCTTGCCGCCCTCTTCGCGCAGCTTGCGGCAGAGCGTGATGCCGTCCATTCCCGGCAGGGTCAAATCCAGCACGATGGCATCGTATTGGTTGACCAGCGCCAGATGCATGCCGGTGATGCCGTCGCCCGCCGCATCCACCACATGCCCCTTCGCTTCCAGAAAAT
Organism: Nitrosomonadales bacterium; assembly: GCA_016235045.1. GTDB lineage: Bacteria > Pseudomonadota > Gammaproteobacteria > Burkholderiales > Gallionellaceae > Sideroxyarcus. The sequence continues at coordinate 143,046 of JACRME010000033.1, read as the reverse complement.
CGAACATGTTGGAAGCAAGATCCCGGTTGTCTTCAATAATCAGTACACGCATGGCTTATTTCCCGTATTCCTTAACAATGGATAACTGTCTCCGGCTGATCGGAAGCTTGTCCTGCAACCCTTTCAATTTCATCAGCCATCCGCTTTCGCCCTCTTCGCCGCCTTTTTCGAACCCCGCAATGGCGTTTCTCGCTACCAGGCAGTTGCGATGGATGCGCACAAACCGTGCAGCATATTCTTTTTCCAGGGCGGTGAGCGATTCTTCGATGAGGTATTCGCGCTCCAGGGTGCGCACAGTAACGTATTTCAATTCTGCCCGCAGGTAAAGCACTTGTTCAATCGGGATCAGCAGCACTTTCCCGCGCTCATGGGTGGAAAGATTGCTGCGTGGCTCGGGAGTCAGTTCCCGCAGCACTTCGGTGCGGATCGGCACGGCATCGCGCGCGCGCGAAAGCGCGTCGAACAGGCGCCCGAGACGGATCGGTTTGAGCAGGTAGTCGATCGCATGCTGTTCGAAGGCCTGGATGGCATAGGCATCGTAGGCGGTGGTGAAGATGATGACTGGAGGGTGATCGAGCTTGTTGAGGTGGCGCGCCAGTTCGATACCGTCCATTTGCGGCATGCGTATATCCATCAGCACGACCTCGGCCGGCGTCTCGGCGAGCTTGTCCAGCGCCTCCTGCCCGTTGCCTGCCTCGCCCAGCATTTGCAGGGGGAACTGGGCGGAGCAATCGGTCAGCAACTCCTTGAGCCGGTTGCGCGCGGGCGCTTCGTCGTCGACGATGAATACGGTGAGCGGCAATGTAATCGTATCGTTCATGCTGCCTGCCCCTTCACGTAGGGAATAAGGATGTGAACCTGGTAGTTTTTCGCATCGTTCTCCACCTGGTACTGCGCTTCGACATCGAATAGCAAGGCCAGCCTTTCCCGGATGTTCGAAAGCGCCATTTTATTGCCATCGGTGCGCGGCTGGGTACGATCATGCGCGGGATTGATCACTTTCAGGTGCAATTCGTCGCCATCCAGATATACCTTCACTTCGACCAACCCGCCTTCCGGCAACGGCTCGATGCCGTGATACACCGCATTCTCCAGCAGCGGTTGCAGGATCAGCGGCGGAATGAGCGCATCCGGCGGCATGTTCTGCGTATCCCAGCGAACCTGGAGCCGTTCGCCCAGGCGCAGCGCTTCAAGTTCCAGATATTGTCGCGCAAGCGCCACTTCCTTGCCCAACTCGACCAGTTCGTGCGGATCGGCCATCGCCATGCGAAACAGGTCCGCCATGTCTTCCAGCGCAGCCTCGGCACGCCTGGGATCGGCGCGCACGATGCTGAGCACCGCGTTGATGGTGTTGAACAGGAAATGCGGCCGGATGCGCGCCTGCAGGGCTTGCAGCCTGGCCTCCTGTTTTGCCGGGGAAAGCGCCTGGATGCGCAACCTGAAGTACACCAGCAATATCGAGGCAATGGCCATCGCCACCAGCGCATGGCGAACATAGTGGAACAGGCCGGTATCGACGGTTAAGAAAAGCAGCGCGCCGCTTATCATGTCGAACACCACGGTGATCAGCGCCACAATCGCCGCCGCGACAAGTGCGCCCTGCCAGTAGGACACCCTGGAAAATGCCGGGTTAAGCGCGTAAAGCAGCAGCAGACTGGTCAACAGCACCGGTTGCAATAGCACAGAGCCCTGCAGCACGCTGTTTTGCAAAGCAGTGGGCGAGGAGGCTTGCGCCACTGCGCCAAGCAGTGCGATTCCGTTGGCCAGCAGCACAATGCGCAATACCGTTCCCAAATTGCGGAAATCCGGCATCAGCTTGGGCGTAATGTTTTGATTTATACTGCGCGTCTCCGGCATTTTGACCTTTCAAGTGCCTCATTCTGGACAAGACATGGCTACGATGCAAGACAATCAGACCTGGTCGGGACGTTTCAACGAACCCGTGGCAGAGTTGGTGAAACGTTATACCGCTTCGGTGGATTTCGACAAACGGCTGGCGTTGTTCGACATCCAGGGCTCGTTGGCTCACGCGCAGATGCTTTCCAATTGCAAAATCATCGGCCCCCAGGACCTGGACGACATCCGGCGCGGCCTGGCGCAGATCGAAAACGAGATCATCGGCGGCGATTTCGAATGGCAACTCGACCTGGAAGACGTGCACCTGAACATCGAGAAACGGCTTACCGCGCTGGTGGGCGATGCGGGCAAGCGCCTGCACACCGGGCGCTCGCGCAACGACCAGGTGGCGACCGACATCCGCCTGTACCTGCGCCATGCCGTCGATGACATCGTCGTTTTGCTCAAAGCGTTGCAAACCTCCCTGCTCGACCTGGCGCAGCATCACACGCGCACCGTCATGCCCGGCTTTACCCACCTGCAGGTGGCGCAGCCGGTGAGTTTTGCCCATCACCTGCTTGCCTATTTCGAAATGTGCCAGCGCGATGTCGAGCGTTTCGGCGATGCGCGCCGGCGCATCAACCGTTTGCCGCTGGGCGCCGCTGCGCTGGCCGGAACCAGTTACCCGATCAAGCGCGAAATGGTAGCCGAATTGCTGGGTTTCGAGGCGGTATGCCAGAATTCGCTGGACGCCGTGTCCGACCGCGACTTCGCCATCGAATTCACCGCCGCCGCCGCGCTGGTCATGACGCACCTGTCGCGCCTGTCGGAAGAGTTGATCCTGTGGATGAGCCCGCGTTTCGGTTTCATCGACATCGCCGACCGCTTCTGCACCGGCTCCAGCATCATGCCGCAGAAAAAGAACCCCGACGTGCCGGAACTGGTGCGCGGCAAGACCGGTCGCGTGAACGGCCATCTGGTGGCTTTGCTCACGCTGATGAAAGGCCAGCCGCTCGCCTACAACAAGGACAACCAGGAAGACAAGGAACCGCTGTTCGACACCGTGGACACGCTCACGCAGACGTTGCGCATCTACGCCGACATGATGCGCGGCATCACCGTGAAACCGGAAGCCATGCGCCGCGCCGCTTTGCAGGGGTATGCCACGGCCACCGATCTGGCCGACTACCTGGTGAAAAAGGGTTTGCCGTTCCGCGACGCACACGAGGCGGTGGCCGTGGCCGTGCGTTATGCCGAACAGAAAGGCTGCGACCTGGCCGAACTCAAGCTGGATGAACTGCAACAGTTCTCCGATCTCATCGCGGAAGACATCTTCGGCGTACTCACGCTGGAAGGCTCGCTCGCCGCGCGCAACCACACCGGCGGCACTGCACCGCAACAAGTGGAAGCCGCCATTGCGCGGGCCCGCAAACTGATACACGCCTGATCGCAGGCAAAAAAAATGGGCCACCTTGCGATGGCCCAGAATAGGAGGAGAGTATGAAAGATTGAGTTGGTTGCAACTCAAGGCTCTAACAACTCAGGACGGATTGTAGGGGCGTATTTTCATGTTGCATATATGCCAAACGGCCTATATATCGGCCTATACCTTTCGCCCCCAACTTCCCTAGTAAATCGCCACTTCTCTTGTTATTTCAGGCCTATCGCAGCTTCACCCCACCGCTGACACGGTCTATTCCGGCTATATCTTTTGCCGAAAAGATTTCTCCGAATCCGTACTGCTGAAATATTCCGCGCACTCGGGCGGCTTGATCGTAACCGTGTTCCAGCAATAGCCAAGCTTCCCGCTCAAGATAACTCTCCGTCTGGCTGACGATGCGGCGGATATCGTCCAGCCCGTCCTCCCCGGAAACCAGCGCTGACCGAGGCTCGAAGCGCACATCGCCGCGAACGAGATGCCGATCGCCCGTTGCGACATAAGGGGGATTGGAAACGATGAGATCGAAGCGTTGCCCGTTCAGCGCGGCGAACCAGTCGCTGCGCTGAAAAACAACGTTGGCAATGCCCAGCCGCCGCGCATTTTCGCGCGCCACTTGCAGCGCCGCCTCCGCGGCATCGATTGCCGTTACCGCCGCACCGGGCCGGGAATGGGCGATCGCCAGCGCAATCGCGCCGCTCCCCGTCCCCAGATCCAGTACGCGGCAAACTTTGTTCTGCGGCACCCGCTGCAAGGCGAGTTCGACCAGCAGTTCCGTGTCGGGACGCGGAATAAGCGTGGCGGGAGTCACTTTTAAGTTCAGCCCGAAAAATTCGCGTTCGCCCAGAAGGTAGGCGATGGGCTCGCCTTGCAGGCGGCGTTGCAATATTGCGTCGTAGGCCGCTTGTTGTTTTGCCTCCGGAACTTGCTCGGGATGTGCCAGCAGATAGGCGCGCGGAACCTGCAAAACATGTTGCAGCAGGGTTTGCACCTCGATACGAGCCGTTGACGCATCGAGTTCATGCATGGCACCGATGCGCGGAATGTCGCGCTGAAGAATCTCCCGGATGCTGCTCAAGGCATCAGCCTTCTTGCGCCAGCGCAGCCAGCAGTTCGGCCTGGTGCTCCGCCATCAGCGCATTGGTCAGTTCGCCGATGTCGCCGTCCATGATCTGGTCCATCTTGTACAGCGTGAGGTTGATGCGGTGGTCGGTGATGCGGCCTTGCGGGAAATTGTAGGTGCGGATGCGTTCGGAGCGGTCGCCGCTGCCCACCAGCGATTTGCGCTCGGCGGCGATCTTGCTGTGCGCGGCCTGTTCCTGTTTGTCCTTGATGCGCGCCGCCAGCACGCGCATGGCCTGCGCCTTGTTCTGGTGCTGCGAGCGACCGTCCTGGCATTCGACCACGGTGCCGGTGGGCAGGTGGGTGATGCGCACGGCGGAGTCGGTCTTGTTGATGTGCTGGCCGCCCGCGCCGGAGGCGCGGAAGGTGTCGATACGCAGTTCGGCGGGATTCAGTTCGACTTCGCCCACTTCGTCCGCTTCCGGCAGGATGGCCACGGTACAGGCTGAGGTGTGGATGCGGCCCTGCGTTTCGGTGGCGGGCACGCGCTGCACGCGATGCGCGCCGGATTCGAATTTCAGAACGGAATAGGCGCCCTGGCCGATGATGCGCGCGATGACTTCCTTGTAGCCGCCCATTTCGCCGGGACTCTCGGAAACGATCTCCACCTGCCAGCGGCGGCGCTCGGCAAAGCGCACATACATGCGGAAGATGTCGCCCGCGAAGATCGCCGCTTCGTCGCCGCCGGTGCCGGCACGCACTTCGAGAAACACGTTGCGCTCGTCGTTGGGGTCTTTCGGCAGCAGTTGCTTTTGCAATTCGACTTCGAGCTGCTCCAGCTTGTCGCGACCGGCTTTGATCTCGGCCTCGGCGAACTCTTTCATGTCGGGATCGCCCGCCATTTCCTGCGCGGTGGCGATGTCGGATTCGCACGACTGCCAGGTGTGGTAAAGCCCGACCACCGGCTCGATCTCGGCGCGTTCGCGGTTGAGCTTGCGGAACGCTTCCATGTTGCGCGTTGCTTCTTCGCTGCTCAATAGGCTGTTGACCTCGTCCAGCCGTTCACTGAGCTGGGCGAGCTTGGTGGAGATACTCGGTTTCATTCGGTGTCGTGCAGGCGGTAGATGCGATGCACCGCTTCCAGGAAGGCATCCCGATCGCCGGTTTGGGCCTGATTCAGCGCCTGCGTCGGTGCATGCAAAAATTTATTGGTCAGGCCCATGCTCAGGGATTCCAGCACTTTTTCCGGCGTTTCCCCCTTGGCCAGCAAACGCAGGGCTTTTTCCATTTCGTGACGGCGTTGACGCTCGGCGTGGTCACGCAGGCTGCGGATGACCGGCACGACTTCGCGCGATTCCATCCAGTGGACAAATTCGTTGACGCCGGAATCGATAATGACCTCGGCTTCCTTCACCGCTCCCTGGCGCGCATCCTGTCCGTCGCGCACCACTTCGGCCAAGTCGTCCACGCTGTACAGGAACACGTCACTCAACTCGGCCACCTCGGCTTCCACATCGCGCGGCACCGCGAGGTCAACGATGAACAGCGGACGGTGCTTGCGCGTCTTGAGCGCGCGTTCGACCATGCCCTTGCCCAGGATCGGCAGGGGACTGGCGGTGCAGGTCACGACGATGTCGTGCTGCGCCAGTTGTTCCGGCAGTTCGTTCAGGGTGATGGCATGGCCGTTGATGCGGCGCGCCAGCACTTGCGCGCGCTCCAGCGTGCGGTTGGCGACAGTGATGTGCTTGGGATTGCGCGCGGCAAAGTGCACCGCATTCAATTCGATCATTTCGCCCGCTCCGATGAACAGGATGCGCTGATCGGCGATGCTGGGGAAAATGCGTTCCGCGAGTTTGACCGCGGCGGCGGCCATGGACACCAGGTTGGCGCCGATCTCGGTCTGCGTGCGCACATCCTTGGCCACGGAAAACGTGCGCTGGAAGAGCTTATGCAGCAAAAAACCCAGGGTGCCGGCCTGCTCGGCATGGCGCACGGCCTGTTTCATCTGCCCCAATATCTGCGGCTCGCCCAACACCATGGATTCCAGCCCGCTGGCCACGCGGAACGCATGCTTTACCGCCTGTTCCTGCGGCAGGCGGTAAATGTAGGGCTCGATCTCGGCAGTGGGAAGATGGTGATATTCGGCCAGCCAGTCCACTGCATGGACGGGGGCATTGGTACTGCAATAGATTTCGGTGCGGTTGCAGGTGGAAAGGATGGTCGCTTCCTTGGCGGCGCCTTTGCCCACCAGGTCGCGCAATGCGGAGTCCAGCGTGTCGGCATCGAACGCAATCTGCTCGCGCACGGCGAGCGGCGCGGTCTGATGGTTGATGCCGAAAGTGAATAACTGCATGGGAGTGAACGACTATCCGTTTCGCAAGGGAGCGGATTATAAGGGCTGGACTGGCCGAACACCAGCCAGCCCAACCCGGTCGGCGTGCAGGCTATTTCTTGGGTTGCAGCAGCGCCAGCGCCTGTTCCGCGTCTTCGCGCAGGCGGCTGTCGGGGTGTTTTTTCAGGAATTCCGAGAATGCCGCCTGAGCCCCTGCCATATCCCCGGCATCGACCAGCGACATCGCCTTCTTGAATGCGGCCAGTTCGTCTGCATCGACAGGCTGAGCCTTGGCTTCCCCCTTCCAGTAGACGTCGTCCGCATCCGCCTGCGAACCGCGCACGCCCCCCACGGCGGTGGTGGTGCTGATTTTTTTCTTGGGGGTGAGCAATTCGATTTTCTTGCGCAGGCGCTCCCACAGCGAACCATCCGTCTTCTCATCCGCACTGTATGCCGGGGCTGCGAAGACCACGCCCAGCAGGACGAGCAAAGCGATCAGTTTCTTCATGTGATTCTCCTTGGTTAAGGTTGCGACAGGATGCAACGGTACATCCGACTTACAGTGCATTCAATAGTTCCAGCGCCAATGCCCGGTGCTCGTCCTTCACGGCGGGGTCAAGCCCTTTGGCCTTGATGAAGGCGGCCTTGGCCTTCTTGATATCGTTGGTCGCCTTGTAGGCGCGCGCCAGGTTTACCCACAGGTAGGCGTCCTTGGGGGCGATCTGCGTCGCCGCCAGGTAGGCCTTTTGCGCATCCTGATATTTATCCTCGATCATGTAGATATTGCCGCGATTGTTCAGCGCCGCCGCATTCTTGGGCTGCAGGCTGAGTACCTTGTCGAAATACTTCATTGCTTCCTTGCGGTCTCCGGCCTTGGCGAGAATGATGCCCATTTGCAGGTGCGCATCGGCGTCGGACGGGTCTTTTTTGATGACATTCAAATACCGCCGCGTCTTGGTTTGCGAACTGATCTTCAGCACCGACATGTGGTCGGCCGGGAATTTTTTCTCGATCTCGGCACGGGATATCTCGCCCTGTTTCATGTTCGATACCGGCAAGCTCGCCGGCTTGTATTTCTCCCAGGCGGCATGCACATCCAGTACGGTCAGCCCCTTGTCCTTCCATTTGTAGTACGACGCCGCGCCCTTCTCCCACGCCTTGACGAAAGCATTGCCGACCAGCGTGGTTTCCACGGGTATCCACAACTGGTCTTCGTGGATGACGTACATGTTGTCCATGGTGTATGCATCTTCGTCTGCCGCGATGCCGGTCGAGAACATCATGAGCATGTGCCCCGGCACTTCCAGTACGCGGGTGTTGATTCCCATGCTTTCGAGTGCTGCCGAATAGAACGCCACCAGATCGTCGCAATCGCCGGATTTGCGTTCCATCGTTTCGCGCGGGAACTGGATGTAATCGACCGTATTCACCTTGCCCGAACTGATCTGGTATGGATTGCTCGGGTCCTGGATATAGGTGATGCCGTACAGGCCCAGCGCATCGAACACCGCTGCCGCCAACTGGGCCTCGTCACGGGTTTCCTTGAACTGGGTTGCGATCGAACGCACCAAGTCGATGATGGGCGCATCCTTGGGCGTCACGAAGGTCGCAAAACGATCACGCTCGTCCCAGGTCAGGCGGTGCTTGTCGTAGACATTGACCGTCGGATTTTTGCTGTAATTGACGCGCTTGCCGTTTTCGAAATAGCTCGCTTCGATCATCGCCTGCACCGAACTGTCTTCGGTCAGCGTAAGAATGCTGTTGTTGAATACCGCCTTGAGTGCGACCTCCTCGCTCTTTCCCGGCAACAGCTTGTCCAGCTTGGTTTCCGTCGGGAAATCCATGAAATCCCGCAATTGGAACGTGACCTTGATCCGCTCCATGCTCTTGTTGGTGTTGTTGGTCAGCTTGATGCGGCCGATGCCTTCCCGCTCGTAAGTCTTGTAGGAATTGGAAAACACGTCGTGCAACTCGACCACGTCGATTTCCAGCGGTGGGCGGTTGAATATCTGGGTGGTTGCCTCGACTGCCACCTTCTCGGATTCCGTCCCGTCGCTGCTGAAGGTCGAGACGTAATAGGTGTATTGGGTCTCGGGCGTCAGCGCATCCCGGATGAATTCGGGCTGGGTAACTTCGCCGATCCTGGTGAATGTGTCGCCGTCCTTCTGGTAGATGCGGTAAGCGCTGAAATATTTGGCGTCGACTGCCGGCCAATTCAACTTCACTTGCCAGGGCGTGGTCTCCGCCAGCACGCCGGTCAGCGCCGGCGGCACAAACTTGGTCGGCTCGGCGTTCACCACCGCGCCGGTTGCGCCTTCAAAGCCGAAATGGGTTTCCGCGCCGATGCGGTAGTAATAGCGCACTTCGGCATCCAGTTCCTGGTCTGCGAACTCGTTGGTCGGGCTTGTGCCCACCAGCATGAAACCGCCGCTCTCGTCTCTGGAACGATAGATGCGGTATTGCTTGATATAGGGAGCATCCGCCTGCGCCCAGCGCAGCTCGACGGCATGCACCTTGCCCTGCGCCGTCACCTGTTGCGGCGCGTCCGGTTTGTACAGCGTCGCCAGGACTTGCACGCGCTTGTTGCCGCTGTCGGAGACGATGAAATTGGAACCGCCGGCATAAGCAATGGCAGCCGGTTCTTCGAATGAGCCCGTTCCGGTTCCCTTGGCGCCGAAGGAGCGGATCAAACGCCCCTTGGGCGAAAACACCTTGACCTGGTTGGTATCCAGCACCATGACCTCGTCGTTGGCCGCAATCAGCGAGACCGGCTGGGTAAACAGGCTGCCTTCTTTGGGCCTGCCAATTTCGCCCGCGTACTGCCCGCTTGAAGAATAGGCAAATATGCTTTCGCGCGAAACATCGAGGATGTACAAATTGTCGTGCTGGTCGAAAGCCATGGCGACCGGCGAGCGTATGTTGCCGGCATTTTCGCCATTGAGGGAATTCAGGAACACCCCGTCGCCGCGGAATATCTGCACGTTGTGATTGGAACGGTCGGACACGAACACCATGCCGGAAGACGATACGGCGATTGCCGTCGGGCCGTTGAACTGCCCCGCCCCGCTTCCTTCGCTGCCAAAGCTCAGCAGCACCTTGCCGCTTTCGTCCAGCTTGGCGCCGCGGTAATTCTTCTTGTCCAGCACCCAGATCGCGCCGTTTTTATCCACCGTGACGGCTGCAATCTGCATATCGCCCGGCTTGATCTCGCCCGCCACCGCGCCCTTTCGGATCGCCAGCAGGCTTTTCTTGTCCTTGCTGACCGCATAAATGGTTTCCTTGCCATCCCAGGCCAGTTGGCCCGCCTCTTCCGGAATATTCTGCAGCCACTTCACCGACACTCTTCCCGCCGATTTGGGCAGGGGGTCCAGCGCGGTGCCGGCCTCGACCACAAACGCATCGACCAGCGATTTCCGCGCGTCGCCCACATACACCTGCTGTGCCCGGTCCACGACCATGCCGGACAGGCTGGAAAACTGCGCCTTGCCTTCGCCCTTGGAACCGAAGCTGTAAACCAGGTTGGCGTCGAAGCCGTATTTGTAGATGCTCAAACTGATGTCGTCCGCCACATAGATGCCGTCCTCGGCCACACTCATGGCAACCGGCTTGCCGGTCTTGGGCAGCGAGCGCTGGTAGACACCGTTCGCGGAATAGACCTTGATCGACTTGTCGTCCGCGTCATGCACGTAAAGGTGTCCCTGCGCATCCAGCGCGATATCCGTCGGCTCGCCCAGCTTGTAGGTTTTTTCCTTCTCCGCGTTGCTGCCCGGCGTTGCGCCCAGTACCAGGGTGGACAGGAATACGCCATTGATGCCGAACATCTGTATGCGCTCGTTGCCGGTATCCGCGACATACACCACGCCTTCGTGAACGGCGATGCCCTGCGGCTCGTCCAGCGCAAGATTGCCGGCGACGCTGCCCTTGCTGCCGAAACGTCCCTGATATTTGCCGGTGGACAGGTCGTACATGACGACATGTTCGAGTTTGCTGTCCACCACATAGATCGTGTCGTTGGCGACTGCGGCAGCCTCCGGCATCCTGAGCAATTCAACGTCGCCGCTCTTTGCCGCCAGCGTCATCACGGTCTTGCCTTCCTTGTCCACGGCTTCCACCGAACCGTCCTGCCTGGCGATCAGCAAATTGCCGCCGCCGGTACCGAGCAACTTGTGCAATTTGGGGGCAGGAATCTCGCTGCGGAAGTCGGCCTTGGAAAAACCGCCGGTCGCGCCGATGGCGGCATCCGCCGCGTTGGCGGCGGACGAAATCAGCAACATTGAAATTATCGTAAGGATGTTTCGCATTTCCTGGCCCATTCGAAATAATTGCAGGTTTCCGGCTCGAGGTGCGCCTCGTCCGTTTGTTATCACTATGTTCACTTTTCGGAGCGATTGAAAACGCCGTCCCAATCTGCGGCGGGCGGCTTCTGCGCGAAATATTCGCACCGCTCTATATATATTCTACTGGGTTTGTCTTCCGGCGCGACATCCAGCACCCTGCCGAATGCATCCCGCGCCTTATCCCATTCCCTCGTCCGGTACAAAACCAATGCGGCGGCAAAGCGCTTTGCCGCCTCGGCATCCAGCATGGACAGACCGTCCAGCGGCTCGTAGATTGTAACGGGTAATTGCTTGCCCACTACGCGTATCTTGTCCAGTTCCCGGTATCGGCAAATATCGCGCGTTCTTCGATACGTGTCGTCGCCAACCAGGTAGGCAACGCCGTAATATTTCGCCGTCCCCTCGAGGCGCGCCGCCTGGTTCACGGTGTCGCCGATCACGGTGTATTCCATTTTCTTTCCTGCCAGGCCCACATTGCCGGCCACCACCTCGCCGGATTGTACGCCTCCCCGAATGGTAAACGGCTCCAGACCTGCCGCTTGCCACTGCGCGCGCAATTCCCCCATGCGCTTGTCGATGGCTTTGAGGCAGGCAATGGCCAGACTGGCATGATCGGGTTGCGCCAACGGTGCGCCCCAATAGGCCATGACACCGTCGCCGATAAATTTGTCTATGGTGCCGTCATGCTGCTCGATCACCTGCACCATCGCCCCCAGGTATCCGTTGAGCCGCGACACCACCTCCTGCGGCGGGTGCGCCTCGCTGAAAGAAGTGAAGCCCTTGATGTCGGTGAACAGCACTGTCACTTCTTTGTTGTCGCCCCCGATCCTGGCCGACTCCGGATCTTTTTCCAGACGCGCCACCAGCTTCGGCGACAGATAGCTGGAAAACATCGAACGCATCTCGCGCGCGCTGCGTTCCAGCACCAGGTAACGGAAACTTCCGCCGACCAGCACGGCGACGATAGCCGACATGGTCGGATAGATCATGTTGATCCAGTGTCCGGCGCCGAACATGTAAGTCGTAAACCAGAGATAGCCGGCCAACAACACGACCGTCGCCGGAATTGCGCGCGACTGGTGCAGGCGGGTTGTCAGAAAGAAAGCGACGCCTCCCATCGCGATGATGAAGACCATGTCGATCAGCGCCTCGATGCCGCTCTGGCGGATATACCGTTCGCTGATGATGTTGTCGGCAACGGTGGCATGCAGCTCCACCCCCGGCGTATTGCCGTGGAACGGCGTAACGCGCATATCGTAGATGCCCAGCGCAGTCGCCCCGAGGAACAATATCTTGCCCTTCAATTCTGCGGCCGGAACGCGCCCATGCATGACATCGGTAAACGAATAGCGCGGGTAGACGCCGGGGCCGCCCACATAATTGAGCCACATCCGGTATTCCGCATCCACGGGAATTCGATGCTTGCCCAGCCCGATATTGAAATCGCCGGGCACGAATTCTTTCTCACCCAGCGCCAGCATCGCGCCCATCAGACCCAGCGACGGAACTTGTTTGCCGTCCATTTCGATCATCAGCGGGATGCGACGGATCACGCCATCGTCATCCGGCAACTGGTTGATATGCCCCACCCCGATCGCGCCGCGTTCGATCTCCGGCAGGCTGCGGGTGATGGCCTTCACCTGCCCGCTCTTGTCCAGATCGAAGGCCACCCCCAATACGACGTTGCCCGCCCGCTTCGTCGCTGCCGCGAAAAGCCGGTCATGCGCTGCATTTTCCCGCTCGGGGAAAAAGGCATCGAAAATCACCGCCTTCGCCTTGGCTGCGGCCAATCTGTCGAGCAGGTGCGCATAGCGGTCGCGGCTCCACGGATAGCGCCCCAACTCGGCGATGCTCTTGTCGTCGATGGCAATGATGGCGATATCGGGATTGGGCCGGATCGGCCCGCGCAGATCCTTGAAGCGAAGATCGTAAGTCTTGGCCTCAAAGGCCTCGAGGAAGGAATTCTGCGTGTAGTAGAGAAACAGCACACTGAAAATTGAAAGCACTGCCAGCACTACCGAAAGTACAGCGGCATTTCCGCGTGCCGACATCTTTTTAATAAATGGCTTAGTGGCCATGCTCGATATCTCCCTGACTACGAACCGGGGCCGTCCGAGACGCCCTTCGCGCAATGATGCCATAGCCGGACACACCTGAGGGTGATGGAAAGAAAGAAGCCCAACCGATCGAAGTTGGGCTTCAACTGATTTTGGTGGCTCGATGGAGTGCGAAAATTGAAGCCGGTTATTCTGATTTTGAAATACGGCCGATGATGAATACGGAGACAAGACCGACAACCGTAGTGCCGCCGATTACGCCAGCAACAGCAGGAGAACCCAACGCCAAGGCAACTATTGAAGCTCCGAGAGCGGTAAGGCCAATAATAAAGCCGAATATCTGGCCACGTTTTACTTCACCAGTAGCTGCTTTCAAGGCGGCAAACTCAATTGCATGCTGGTGCTTCGTGTCCGATTCAGCCATGGCCAAAATACGCTCAGCCGCGCCAGGAACGATGCGTTCATATCCTTCAAGGAGGGCGGGTGGCGGCATTGGCCCCGAGAAGGTTGCCTGTTGAATATGGGCGACTTGTTTTCCGTTTTGCGGAGGGGATTGTTCTGCCGTCACAGATACCTTGGATTGATCTACAGCTGTATTAAGCCGCTTTTTTGTCCTGGCGGGGGGCTTTGTCATTGTTCTCAAATGTGCCACAAGCGCTTTGCAACGACATGCCAACACGGGCGAAATGCCCTGACATGCGATCTGCAGTTGTTATGCGCGGGGCGAATCGACGCAGATCAGTAGATGGCGCAATATCCATCACGCTACCGGCACCGCGAAGAAGGTTTTTAACTTTTGCATTCATAGTGGAGTCATGCTATCCCAAAATCTGCATTCCAAGCAAGAAATTCAACAATTGGCCTATCTGGCTCGTAGTCCTGGGTTTCACCAAAGTGCAACAAAACTATGAGCCCAACCACGCAAATCAATATGTCGGTAAAGCAGTGTGCGCGCAGGGGCTTGGGCACAAGACACGAGCCATGTACACCCGGCACCGGAAGGGCGACAAGGTCAGCCCCCTGAAATGAAAAGGGCCTGCATCTCTGCAAGCCTTATCGAATCTGGTGGCTCGGGGCGGAATCGAACCACCGACACGCGGATTTTCAATCCGCTGCTCTACCAACTGAGCTACCGAGCCGTTTTTGCGCCCTTCCCTTGCGGAGTGGGTAAAACGAAGGCGCGCATTGTAGCGGCAAGCCGCATTGCGGGCAATATAAAAAACGAACCCCGCCAGAAGCGGGGTTCGTTGATGCTTCAGGTGCTGCAAATTGCCCGCGGCAATTACATCATGCCGCCCATACCACCCATACCACCCATGCCACCCATACCGCCCATATCGCCGCCCATGCCGCCAGCTGACTTGCCTTCCGGCAATTCGGCAACCATACAAGCTGTCGTCAGCATCAGGCCGGCGATGGAAGCTGCATTCTGCAATGCAACGCGCGTCACCTTGGTCGGATCGACCACGCCCATGACCAGCATGTCGCCGTATTCGCTGGTCGCTGCGCTGTAGCCGAAGCTGCTCTTGCCTTCCAATACCTTGTTCACCACCACGCTGGGCTCGTCGCCTGCGTGTCATACAGAAGTGGCTCCGCATGCTTCATCCGCCAGGTTGAACCAGTTGGCGTGGACTTAAATCGGGATTTCCCAATAAGTGCAAATCCAAATGTCCATTACCTATATATAGACAAAATATAGACAAAGTCTTCTTAATCTCTCCATAACGCCTGCCCGCATCCAGATTGCCTCGGCATGAAGCTGATAACGCACAATTGAGATTGTGTTGATTGACTGGAAATTGAATCGGAAAAAATAGCCTTACCGTTAATTTGACAATACTTTCACATATTTTTGACATAAGGGTGATTAGAATGATTTTCAATGTGTGGAGCCAGGTGTTCTTCGGCTGGAATTTGCGTCAACGGAGGACAGGGTGAGCATGGTTGCTTTGAATCGTGCGATTGTTTTCATTTTCTGCCGTGCCAACACTGAAGTGAAACGGAATACTGCAAAGGGTAGTCGATATCGAAAACCCTGATCGGAATAGTTGGCAATCTGGAACTTGGTTAACGGGGATTCTGCCAAATGAAAAAAATATTATCGGTTGTATTCTTGGCATATTTCCTGGCAATACTGAGCGGTTGTGGTGGTGGAGGCGGGAGTCCTGGAGGAGCAGCGGGAGGCGGCACTCCCGACCAGGATTTGTTTAATACAGGTTATGCGGCTTACAACGCCACTTCCTACGCAAGTGCTGCCACCTCATTTGAATCATTGATAGCTCAATATCCGAACAGCAGCCTTGTCGGTTCAGCGTATTTTTACCTCGGAAAGTGCAACTATCATCTGAATGATTTCACCGGGGCAATTGCGAAATTCGATATCGTATTGAGTGCCTACCCCTCCAACTCCTTTGCTGACGATGCATTGCTCTGGAAAGGGAAAAGTCGGCAGCAGTTGGCCAATTTACAATTTGCCGCCGGAAATCTTGCGAATGCAGCAACCATTTTTTCTGATGCCAGAGCAATCTATCAGTCGGTAATCACGAACTACCCCGGTACCACCCTGGTACCTGACTGCAATTATCAGATCGGCTTGTCATATTTTGACGAGCATAGATATGTCGAAGCCATTCCATTATTGCAGGCAGTTGTCACAAGCTATCCAGCATCGACTGTGGCTGACGGCGCGCAATACTATTTTGCGCGCTCCCTGCACGGGAAGGCGTTGAATGAGCAGATATCGGCCCCATTGGACGCCCCTGGTGACTTTGTCCTGGCTCGTGCCGAATACGTCAAACTGTATACGAACTACCCTCTCAGCATCTTCGTCGACAATACTTATTACCAGATCGGCAAGACCCACTATGATGAAGCCAACTTTGTTGCCGCGATTGCACAATTCGATTATGTGCTGACAAATTATGCAGCTTCTTCCATCGCCGATTCAGCGCAGTATTACAAAGCACGTTCCGTCAACGGTACTGCATCAGTCTCCAAGCTGCCCGCAGATTACGCCTTGGCGCGCACAGAATATGTCAAGCTGTATACGAATTACCCTCTCAGCATCTTCGTCGACAATGCTTATTACCAGATCGGCCTGACCTATTTTGATGAAGCCAACTATGTTGCCGCGATAGCACAATTCGAATATGTGTTGGCGAATTATGCGACTTCAACCAGCGCCGCTTCTGCGCAATACTACAAGGCACGTTCCATCAACGGTACTGCATCAATCTCCAAGCTGCCCGCAGATTACGCTTTGGCGCGCGCAGAATATGTCAAGCTGTATACGAATTTCCCTCTCAGCATCTACGTAGACAATGCCTATTACCGGATAGGCAAGACTTACTATGACGAGGCCAATTATCTGACGGCGATTGCAGAATTGAACATTTTCCTGACATCCTATCCGACGTCGAGTTACTTCGATGATGGGCAATACTATGTCGGGCGGTCACACCATATTCTGCTGGATTATCCTGCTGCACGTACGGCATATGCCGCGGCTATTGCGTTCGCCCCAGCCGGCATACTGGCAGACAATGCGGCTTACCATTCTGCTTTCACCTATGACGGTTCGAAGCAATGCACCCTTGAGCTTTCTGCGATGCAGGCATTCGTGCTGGCGTATCCGCTTAGTCCTTTTGTTGCAACTGCCAACACGCATATCGCAGATCTGAGCCTGGTAACACCGCTGGCGCACGGACCATGCATTTGAGATATTGGTTCTTCATGTCACTTATCGATAATTGGGCCAGTCGAATGCAGGTAAACAAATCATCTCCGACCCGGCGGAGCATGAGTAATGCAGTCATATCCAAAGAAAACAATGCCAATGACCAACAATAATACCGGGAACGCAAGGCGCGGCGTATTCATCGCGGTGCTCGCCTTCATGGTGCTGCTGCCCATGAGTGTGACCGCCTATAAACTTTACGCCCTTGACTATCCCTTGGCAGGGCTGATTCCCGCCCCCAGCTACAAGGTAGAAGTCAGTATGCAGGTTGAGGGACACGGTGAAGATATCGATATCCGCACTTTCCTTCCCAAAACCGACTCGCGTCAAACAGTCGACAAGGAGCAGAATTCGTCCGGTCTTTTTACCGCTGAACTGAAGTCTGTACAGTTGAATCGTGAAGCGACCTGGAAAGCCGAGAACGTTCGCGGACAACAAGGCATTCTTTACGCCTACGATGTGCAAGCACACCACGTGCGTTTCAACATACCGGCAGATATGACCATACCGGACTCATACCCCGCAGCGCTGGCGACTTATCTGGTGGACGAGCGGGGTATACAAAAAGACGATCCGCAGATAGTGGCCGCATTGCGCAGCATTGTGCCTGCCGAAAAGCCGACCATCCTGGAAGCAGTGACCAGGATCCATAGATACTTGCAGGACAAACTGGCGAATCGCAACTTTTCGGGGTACACGGATGCCCTGACGGCGCTGAAGCTCGGTGAAGCCAGTTGCAACGGGAAGAGCCGTTTGTTCGTTGCATTTGCGCGCAAGCTGAATATTCCGGCACGTCTCGTGGGTGGCGTGATAATGCAGCAAGGCACGAAGCGCACCACTCACCAGTGGGTCGAAATCTATATCAGCGGCCATTGGGTGCCATTCGATACCATCAATGACCATTTCGCGGAGATACCGACGAATTATCTGACGCTCTACTATGGCGACCAGGTGTTGTTCAAGCACACTCCCAATGTCAACTTCCAGTACTTTTTCAAGATAACCAAACAGTTGGTTCCCCAACGCGATGCGCAGGCTGCACTCAGCCAGTCGAAGCTGAACATAACCAATATGTATTCATTCTTTGAACGCGTCGGCATTTCACAAAATCTTCTGAAGATTCTTCTCATGCTTCCGCTCGGCGCCCTGGTGACGGTGGTGTTTCGCAATGTGGTCGGACTGGAGACATTCGGTACATTCCTTCCGGCGCTGATCGCTTCGGCAGCCCGTGAAACGGGTTTGCTGTGGGGCATTATTGGTTTCCTTGCGATCATCCTGGTGTCGGCGATAGTTCGCAGGGCGCTCGACTGGCTGCAATTATTGCACTCCCCCAAGATGGCTATCATGCTGACGACGGTGGTGATTGTCATGATGGCAATCACAGTTGTTGGTGTGCAATTCGGCTTGTTTGAACTTGCGCATATGACCCTGTTCCCGATTGCCATCCTTGCCATTACCGCTGAACGCGTTGCGCTTATGGAGGCAGAACAGGGCGCAATGAAAGTCGTGCGCATTACGCTAATGACTCTGGTCGTCATCGCTGCGTGTTACGCAGTAATGGACTCGTTGTTCATGCAAAGCCTGATACTCGCATTTCCGGAGTTGCTGCTGGTGGTGATTGCGCTGAACCTGTGGCTGGGTAAATGGATAGGCATACGGGTTATGGAATTCATGCGCTTTCGCCGCCTGATACTTGGGACGGCTTCGTGAAGTCACTGCAATCATTTCTATCGCGCCTGAGTGGCTTGAGCGAGCGAGCGGCAACAGTGCTATCCATGAACCGGCGCAACCTTCACTATATTTACACGCGCAATCAGCGCAAACATTTTCCGCTGGCAGACGACAAACTTCTCGCCAAGGAGGTTCTGGTCCCGGCTGGAGTGCGCATGCCGGAAACGTTTCGCGTCTATAGTTATTTCTATGAGCTGAGAAATCTTGAACAGGATCTCGATGCATATCATGATTTCGTCATCAAACCGGCCCAGGGCAGCGGCGGCAACGGCATCATCGTTATCGTTGGGCGGAGCGGTCAGGACTGGATCGGAATAAGCGGAAAGATCTACACCTTATACGATCTGCAAAGGCATATTTCGGACATTATTTTCGGCGTTTTCTCATTTGATCTGGGTGATCGGGCCATCATCGAAAGCCGGATCGTGCAACATGCCGAAATAGAACTGTTGAGCCCCCTCGGTCTGGCCGATGTACGCATTATCTTGTGCGATAACCATCCTGTTATGTCGATGACGCGCATACCCACCCGCCAATCTGAAGGCAAGGCGAATTTGCACCAGGGCGCACTTGGGATTGCCATCGATATTGCCAGCGGGATCACGACCCACGGCAGTTTTTTAGGCCAGCCCGTCGACACGCATCCGGATAGCGGCATATACCTGATCGACCGCACTATTCCGTTCTGGCCGGAAATCGTCAAACTGGCATTGAGTGCCGCGCAGGCGGTTCCACTCAAGTACCTGGGGGTGGACATTTCAATTTCACAAGACGGGCCGCAACTTCTCGAGATCAATGTGCGGCCGGGACTGGAAATCCAGAACGTGAACAATCGCGGCATGTTGCAAATACTCCAGGCCATGACAGTGAAGAATGGAAGCCATGATGAATAGGGAATCTCGGTGGATGAAGCTGTTTCGGGAAAGTTTTGTACCTGTGATCATCGTCATTCTGGGCATCTTCCTGATGCTGTTGTATGTACGTTTTCGTGCTGAATACGATGCTGACAAGGTAACGGCCATTGAAATCAAACCAATGGAAGCAGCGTTCCCGGAACAGGGGACCGTGGTTGCGGCAATTGACTCGGAAGCGATTGTTTCAAACGGATCAGATCCTGTCCGGCAACGTGCCGACGTGCTGATTGCACAAGGCAAGTGGAAGGACGCGGAGCAACTCTATCTGAATATTCTGGCAAGCAAGCGCAGCTCACGTGTTTTAAACGATCTCGGAGCCCTTTATTTGAAAAAAGGTGACGTATCGCGCGCGCTGGACTATTTCAATCAGGCAACCGACATCAATCCGGATGATACCAGTTCAATATTTTTCAAGGCCCTCGCCCTTTCCCGCAGCGGGCATAACTCGGAGGCAATGGAATCCTATCGCACGTTGTTGGCCAGACAGCCTGGCCACTTTGAGGGTCAATATAACCTGGGGGTTCTGTTGATCCGGGAGGGTGATAACGAAGGCGGAGCGGTTGCGTTGGAAAAAGCGGTATCGCTCGCCAGCGGCAAGCACAAGGCGCAAGCGCTATACAGTCTGGGCTTGGTGCGGAGCAAACTCAATCAATTGCCCAAGGCTGCGAGTGCGTTTGAAGCTGCAATCAGTTTGCTTCCGGGGGACCCCGGGCCACGCATGGCGCTCGCGAAGCTCGAGCCTGACACAGCGGAAGGGCAAACAAGCGCGCTGGAGCAATACAGAAGGATACTTGAGCTCAAACCAAACTACTCTCCAGCCTTGGTCGGCATGGCATCGATACTGAGCGCTCAACACAAGCGCCGTGAGGCCGAGCAGGCATTGCGTCAGGCGATCCAGTACGAACCAGAGTATAGCCGGGCCCATTCCGCACTTGGTTTGCTTCTACTGTCAGAGAAGCGTTGGCAGGATGCCCGCGACCAGTTCGAGTGGATGTTGCAACGTGATCCGGCCAATGCCGAGGTTTATTTCAATTTGGGTCGTATAGCGTACGGCGAGAAGGATTTTGATAGAGCCGTCAGCGAGTATCAGAATGCACTGAAAATGCAATCCGGAGACTATCCAGAGGCGCTGCTCAATCTGGGGCTGACCTACTCGGCAAAGAAGGATTCAGCCGCAGCGCTCAAGTCATATGAAGCGGCTCTCAAGCTAAGGCGCCAGTATCCTGAAGCCTGGTACAACATTGGCATGCTTCATCTTTCCCAGAAACGAGACGACCTTGCAGAAAAGGCTTTTCACAATGCAGTTCGCCTGCGCCCCGATTATGAACAAGCCTGGTTCAATCTTGGCGTTGTGTACGGCAATACCAACCGCGAGAAGGATGCAATGGAGGCCTACCGCAAGGCGTTGAGCATCAGGCCGGAGTACCACCAGGCCCAGCTCAATCTGGCAGTGCGTTATGCAAAGCGAAAAGAGTACAAGGAGGCGATCCGCCTTTATCAGGCAATCCTGGAGCGTGATATGACCTACTCTCTTGCCTGGTTCAATCTTGGCAATGCATTCATTGAGAATAATCAGCCTGCCGAGGCAGTAACCGCATTGCACAAGGCAGCCGCTCTTGAACCGGACAATACCAAGATAATGCGTTTTTTGGGGCGTGCGTTGCTATTGGATAAGAAGGATAGTGAGTCTGTACAGGTACTGGAAAATGCATTGGTAGCGGATCCTGCCGATGCACGTCTGCGGCTTGAACTTGCTCGCGCATTGTTCCATACAGGTCGACTGGCTGACGCTCGTGCCGAGTTGAAGAAGGCAAGGCAACTGGATCCGGCGCTGAGCGGAGTGGATGAAGAAATACGGAAGATCGAGGGTTTGTAGGCACGAACGTTTCGATTCAAACAGGAGGTATACAGTGGCAATGAAAATAAACAAGCCATCCCATTTGGCAACTTGCATCATCGCCATGGCTATATCGGCAGTGGCTGCAAACAGCCATGCTGCGGGCGATCAGGGTATGTTCAAGTGGTCAGCATCTGCCGGCATGGGTTATGATAGCAACGCCTATCAAGCACCGGGCGCGCCCTATGTAGATTATGCCGCGCTCCCCATCGGGTTGAATCCGACCATTACACCGTCAGTGGAATCAGGATATTTCGTTCCTTACGAAATCGAAGTCGTCGCTGAACAAAACCGCGATAGGGACATCAGATTTGCCGGATCGGCAACGGCAGATGGGAATCTTTACCTCGATTCTGCTCTTGCCAACGCCAATGAATACAATTTCCGCTTGCGCGGCGGCTCCGAGTTCGTTTTGGCTCGCGCGGGTAAATCCGAAAACGTTTTATACGTCGGCGCTCTACTTGGGAAACACAAGCAGTTATACGTCGATCATGACTCGGGACTGGCCAAAACCGATACGGTAAGCGGTTCCGATATATCGGAACGGTACAGTTATATTGGTACTGGTATCGAAGCGAAATACGAACACAGAACTGGCAAGATCGATTATGGATTCAACGGACAATACATCCTCAACAACTATGAGGATCCTGTTGTTGTCTCGCAACTGGATCATACCTATTACACCGTGGGTGCCGATGCCAGTCTAGCGCTCCTCGCCAAAACACGGTTGAGCCTTTCATTTGATCATGCGGTGCGTGATTATTCAGACCGGCATTCTCGCGACACGCAGGGAAGATATAGCAGCGCCAACCCCTTGCTGCTGTATACATTCAATGCGGTCGGAGCCACTTTGCACAACCGGATATCATCAGACTGGCTGTTATACCTGGATTTTGATCACACGCAGCGTACAGACGATTATGTAAATTATAACGACTACAAGGAATCCAGATATGGTGCCCGCGTCTTGTTCGAAAAGGGTCGCTATAAGGCACGTCTGGCTCTGCATCACTGGGGGAGGGATTATCCCAACGGATTTGCATTCGATGTTGCGGGGCAAGGAGCGAAAACCTTTAGTGGGAATAAGCTGAAGTTCAAAGCAGAGATGGAGCAGTCAACAAATGCTTCTCTCTGGACCGAGATCGTTTACAACGTACAAAACGCTACCGACCTGCGTTACGACTATGATCGCACACAAATCATGGCGGGTATGAGTTGGACGTATTGATGAAGCAGTGTATTTCTCTGGCCACCAAGGATAAGGATAGGAAATCCACTCCCCAGGTCAAATCAGATTCGCGGCAGAATCCTCAGCAAACCGGTTTCCCCTCTGCTGACCTGTGAAATTTTCCGCCCCACGGCAAGAATTTGCCGTGCCATTCCCCGAAAGTATCCGCGGCATGCAGTTCTTTAGCCCGATATAAACCGGAAGCCAAAAAAAACGAACCCCGCGCAAGGCGGGGTTCGTCAGGTGCAACTGGTGCCTTGGGGGCAATTACATCATGCCGCCCATGCCACCCATACCGCCCATATCCCCGCCACCCATACCGCCGGCTGGCTTGTCTTCCGGCATTTCGGCAACCATGCAAGCGGTCGTCAACATCAGACCGGCGATGGAAGCTGCATTTTGCAGTGCCACGCGAGTTACCTTGGTCGGATCGACCACGCCCATGACCAGCATGTCGCCATACTCGCCGGAGGCCGCGTTGTAGCCGTAGCTGGCCTTGCCTTCCAATACCTTGTTCACCACTACCGAAGGCTCATCGCCTGCGTTTTGAACGATGGCGCGGATAGGCGATTCCATGGCGCGCAGAACGATGGTGATACCGGCGTCCTGATCGTGGTTCGCACCCTTGAGACCGGCAACCGCAGTCTTGGCGCGCAGCAATGCCACGCCGCCTCCGGGCACAATGCCTTCTTCAACGGCGGCACGGGTTGCGTGCAATGCATCTTCCACGCGCGCCTTCTTTTCCTTCATCTCGACTTCGGTCGCAGCGCCAACCTTGATCACTGCAACACCGCCAGCCAGCTTGGCTTTGCGTTCCTGCAGTTTTTCCTTGTCGTAGTCGCTGGTGGACTCTTCGGCTTGCTTGTTGATCTGGCCGATGCGCGACTTGATCGCATCTTCCTTGCCGGCGCCATCAATAATCGTGGTGTTTTCCTTGCCCACTTCGATGCGCTTGGCCTGGCCCAGATCGGCCAGCGTGGCTTTTTCCAGCGTCAGGCCGACTTCTTCGGCGATCACGGTGCCGCCGGTCAGGATGGCGATGTCTTCCAGCATGGCCTTGCGGCGGTCGCCGAAACCGGGCGCCTTGACGGCGACCGTCTTCAGGATGCCGCGGATGTTGTTCACCACCAGGGTAGCCAGCGCTTCGCCGTCCACGTCCTCGGCGATGATCAGTAATGGCTTGCCGGCCTTGGCGACTTGTTCCAACACGGGCAGCAATTCGCGGATATTGGAAATCTTCTTGTCGTGCAACAGGATGAAGGGGTTCTCCATCGCTGCGATCTGCTTGTCGGCGTTGTTGATGAAATACGGAGACAGGTAGCCGCGGTCGAATTGCATACCTTCCACGATGTCCAGTTCGTCTTCCAGTCCCTGGCCGTCTTCAATCGTAATCACGCCTTCCTTGCCGACTTTCTCCATCGCCGCAGCGATTTTCTCGCCGATCACGGTGTCGGAGTTGGCGGAGATGCTGCCCACTTGCGCGATTTCCTTGCTGGTGGCGCAAGGCTTGGAGATCTTCTTCAGTTCGGCCACGGCGGCGATGACTGCCTGGTCGATGCCGCGCTTCAGGTCCATCGGGTTCATGCCGGCGGCAACGAACTTCATGCCTTCCTGCACGATGGATTGAGCCAGCACGGTTGCGGTGGTGGTTCCGTCACCGGCCACGTCGGAAGTCTTGGAAGCCACTTCCTTGACCATTTGCGCGCCCATGTTCTCGAACTTGTCCTTCAGTTCGATTTCCTTGGCGACGGATACGCCGTCCTTGGTGATGGTGGGAGAACCGTAGGAACGGTCCAGCACCACGTTACGGCCTTTGGGGCCCAGCGTTACTTTGACCGCATCGGCCAGAATGTTGACACCCACGACCATCTTGGCACGTGCTGCATCATGGAATTTCACGTCTTTAGCTGCCATGTTCTTATCTCCTGAAATTCGTTGGTTTCTTATTTCTCGATTACGCCGATGATGTCGTCTTCACGCATGGTCAGCAGTTCCTGACCGTCGATCTTGAAGGCCTGGCCGGAATATTTGCCGAACAACACGCGGTCGCCGACTTTCACGTTCATCGGGTGCAATTTGCCGTCGTCACCCATTTTGCCGTTGCCCACAGCGACGATTTCGCCCTGGTCGGGTTTCTCGGTGGCCGCATCGGGAATCACGATACCGGACGCAGTTTTGCGTTCTTCTTCCATGCGCTTGACGATGACACGGTCGTGCAAGGGACGAATCTTCATGCTTATTCTCCTAAATTCAGTGAGTTGACTATTTGCGGAGGCCGGGAGATTAGCACTCCAGGCCAGCGACTGCTAATAATAGGGGTTGCCCCTCGCTATTTCAAGGGCCATCTGATTTTTCTTGCCGGGGGGGGGATGTCAGCCGAAAAGGTCTTGCAGGGCGTCTTCCAGCTTTTCAAAGCGCACAACCTGGCCCGCTGCCAGCATCCTTTTTGGAAGCACGCGCTGTCCCTCCAATACGAGACTGGCCGATTCGCCCATGCTCAAGCGCAACAATGACGCCGGCGCGACAAACGGCGCCGGGCGGTGCAACACGGCAGCGAGTACGGCCGTGAATTCCTTGTTGGTTACCGGGCCCGGCGCCGTCATGTTGTAGGCACCCCGCATCTGTTCGTCGCGCAGCAGCCGCAGCACCATGCCCACGTAATCGTCGATATGAATCCAGCTCATCCATTGCCGGCCGTCGCTGAGCCGCGCCCCCATTCCCAGCCTGAAAGGCGGCACCATGCGCGCGAGCAGCCCGCCTTCCTTGCTCAGGATCAGGCCGGTGCGCAGCAGACACACGCGCACGCCGTGTTTTTCCGCCCCGGTCGCTGCCGCTTCCCAATCGACGCACAGTCGGGCGGGAAAATCCGCGCCCGAACCCGATCCCTCTTCCAGCATCGCATCGCCGCGTCCGCCGTAATAGCCGATCGCCGAACCGCTCAGCAATACCGTTGGCTTCCGTTTCGCAGCCGCAATGCGGCTCACCAACTCCTCCGTCAATGCGATGCGGCTGTCGCGCAGCACCTGCTTGCGCCGCTCCGTCCAGCGCGCATCCACGATGGGCTCGCCCGCCAGATTGATCACCGCGTCGAAGCCCCGGTCGGGCGTCCAGTCGGCCAGCGCGGCCAACGCATGAACCCCGGCGCCGCATTTCTCGGCAACCGACCCGGGATTGCGGCTGAACACGGTCAACTCATGCCCCTCCGCCATCAAGGTCTTGCACAAATGCCTTCCGATCAAACCCGTACCCCCCGTGATCAAGATATGCATGGCAACCTCCCGAAAATGAAATCGACATACATATCTTACTCCCGGCAAAGTCCGCTATGATTCCGCGCATGTCCGCAACTTCAGACCTCCTCGACCGCAGCCTGTCCGCCGTGTGGCATCCCTGTACCCAGATGAAGCGGCACGAGACGCTGCCGCTGGTTGCCATCGCGCGCGGCGAAGGCGCGTGGCTGTACGATTTCGACGGCAACCGCTATCTGGACACGGTCAGTTCCTGGTGGGTGAACCTGTTCGGCCATTGCAACCCGCGCATCAACGCCGCCCTCACCGACCAGCTCGGCAAACTGGAACATGTAATGCTGGCGGGCTTCACCCACGAACCGGTGGTGTTGCTTTCGGAAAGACTGCGCGACCTCGCCCCGGCAGGACTGGGACATTGCTTCTACGGTTCGGACGGCGCATCGGCCACCGAGATCGCGCTGAAAATGAGCGCCCACTTCTGGCGCAACAGCGGCAAAACGCAAAAGTCGCAATTCATCAGCCTGCAGAACAGCTACCACGGCGAAACCCTGGGCGCGCTGTCGGTGACCGACGTCGCGCTGTTCCGCGACGCCTATGGCGGGCTGATCAAACAGAATGCCACCGTGCCCAGTCCCGATAGTCGCGCGGCGGCAGCGGGCGAAAGCGCGGAAGATTTCGCCCTGCGTTGTGCAACTGCGCTCGAAACCCATCTGCAACAGCATCACGCCAGCATTGCCGCCTTCATCGTCGAGCCGCTGGTGCAGGGCGCGGCTGGCATGGCGATGTACCACCCTGTATATCTGAAGCGGGCGCGCGAGTTGTGCACGAAATACGGGGTGCACCTCATCGCGGACGAGATCGCCGTGGGCATGGGCCGAACCGGCACCCTGTTCGCCTGCGAGCAGGCAGCCATCCGGCCCGATTTTCTGCTGCTGTCCAAGGGCATCACCGGCGGCTATCTGCCGCTTTCCATCGTGATGACGACGGACGACGTCTACCGGGCCTTCTATGCGGACGAGACCGCGCGCGGCTTCCTGCATTCGCATTCCTATACCGGCAACCCGCTGGCCTGCCGCGCCGCGCTGGCCACGCTGGACATCTTTGCCCGGGACGACGTACTGAATGCCAACCGCGACAAGGCCGCGTTCTTCAACCGTATTTCCCAGCCGTTGCGCGAGCATCCCAAGGTCGGGAATTTCCGCAATACCGGCATGATCTGGGCGTTCGAAGTCGACACGCCGCATGCCGATTTCGCCCAGCGCTGCTTCAGCCTCGGTTTGCAGCGCGAGTTGTTGCTGCGTCCCATGGGTAATACGCTATATTTCATGCCACCCTATATAATGAGCGCCGACGAGATGCAGTTGCTCGTCACCCGCACTCTGGACATCATCGCCGCGCTGACATGAGACTCATTCTTACCTCGTTGCTCGCTTTCTGTTGCATTGCCCATGCGCAAGCAGCCGCGCTGCCCGCATCGGTGCGCCATGAACTGAAAAATGCCGGCATCCCGCAATCGGGCATCGCGGTCGAGGTCATCGAGGTGGGCAAACGCACACCCCTCATCAGCATCAACACACAGCGTGCGATGAACCCGGCTTCGACCATGAAGCTGCTCACCACCTATGCCGCCCTCGACCTGCTCGGCCCGGCCTACACCTGGAAGACCGAAGCCTGGATCGACGGCGAACTGAAAGACGGCGTGCTGAACGGCAACCTGATTCTCAAGGGCTACGGCGACCCGAAATTCACCATCGAACAATTCTGGCTGTGGCTCTCCGAACTGCGCGCGCGCGGCCTGCGCGAGATACGCGGCGACCTCGTGCTGGACCACAGTTTCTTCGATTTGCCGCCGCACGATCCGGCCGAGTTCGACGACGATCCGGTGCGCGCCTACAACGTCGGCCCCGACGCGCTGCTGATCAACTTCAACACCCTGCGCCTGCGCTACCTGCCCGAAGGCCTGGGCCTTAAGGTCGTCACCGAGCCGCCGCTGGACGGCGTCACGCTGTACAACCAATTGACCCCCAATGGCGAGAAAGTGAACTGCGACAACTGGGACGACCTGTTTTCCGTGCAACCCAACGGCGACAGCGTCGTGCTGCAGGGCGATTATCCCGTGGGTTGCGGCGAACGCGAGCAGAACCTCAGCGTCATGCCGCATACCCGTTATGCGGGGGCCTTGTTCCGCGCGGTATGGAAGGAACTGGGCGGCACGGTACAGGGCAAGGAAATCGACGGCACAGTCGGAACGAACGCCACACTTTTCTCCACCCATCGCTCCGAACCCTTGAGCGCGATCATTCGCGACATCAACAAGTTCAGCAACAACGTCATGGCGCGCCAGTTGTTCCTGACGCTGGGCGAAGGCATTCCGTTCTCCTCGGAAGACGAGACCGCCGCAGCGGCAAACGAACAGGCCGGGGAGGCGGCGCCTCCCCAAACTGCTTTTGCCGCCGATACCGGGCGGGTGGGCCGCATGAGCATCGAGCGCAGTGTCCTGGCCACGCAAATCTGGCTGGCCGGCAATCGCCTGCATTTTCCGGAACTGGTACTGGAAAACGGCGCCGGGCTTTCGCGCAAGGAACGCATCAGCGCAGCGCACCTGGCGCAGTTGCTGCAGCAGTCCTACAACCATCCGCTGAGCGCCGAACTGCAGGCGTCGCTGCCTATTCTCGGCGTGGACGGCTCGGTAAAAAAACGCCTCAGAGACAGTCCGGCCGCCAGCCACGCCCACCTAAAAACCGGCACGCTGGACGGCGTCAAGACCATCGCCGGTTACGTGCGCTCGCAAAGCGGCCGCGAATGGATCGTCGTGTTCTTCATCAACCATCCCTACGCCAAGCGCGGACAGGACGCCCAAGACGCCCTGATCGAGTGGCTTGCGCATCGATAAGGCTGCGCCCGCGGTTTTAGTTCCGGTTCCGATTCGGGCGGGCATATAGTCCATTTGGACTGTTTACACCTGCCAGATATGCATTGAGAATTCGCCTGGCCGCCGATTGTTGGTCGCTCCGCTCAATTACCAAGGGACCCGAAATGAAAACAAGATTTGTCATCGCGCTGCTCTCCTGCGCAATAGCGACGCCGGCACTTGCCGCCGGCAAAGGATTCTTTGCCGGGGGATCGCTGGGCCTGGTCAAGAACCCGGACTGGGTCGATGCCGCCAACCAATATATGGTGGCTAACGGCGCCACTTCGGCCGACACCAGGCAGAATGCCTACAGCCTGAGTATCGGCGTACGCGGCGGCTACTGGTTGAACGACAACTTTGGCGTCGAGGGTGGCCTGACCGGCATCAGCGAGGCCAAGGGTACGGTAACGACAACCGGCGCCGGCATTGCCGGGACGACTACCTACAGCTATACCACCGGCATCGTGTACGCTGCGGCACTGGGAGGATTGCCGCTGGGCAAGGGGACATTGTTCGGCAAGGCCGGGCTGTACAACGCTTCCACCGAACTCAAAGGCACCACCACGATAACGGGCATGACGGTCAGCTCGCCGACAGCCTCGAATACGGGCCTGCTGCTCGGCGCCGGCTATGCTTTCCGGGTGATGAACCATCTCTCGATCCGGCCTGAAATCACCCTGTACAACGGCGTCAAATTCAACAACCTCGACACCACAAAAAGCAACGAGAGCAAGAATTTGTATCAACTCTCGGTCGGCGCGGATTACATGTTCTAGGTGCGGGCCTGGAGCAAACAAGCCGGGGCACGCCCCGGCTTTTTCATGCCCGACGTTTTCGAAAGCCGCCGCATCCTCGGAGATACAGGGTTTGACGTATTGCGAGATTGACCGGCCTGTGGGTAGATGTCACCCGCTACTTATGCAACCAACCCGGGGTGGGCATCATGAAAACAGTCGCAATACTTTTTGCGGCAGTACTGCTTGTTGTTGCCGTGGACGTGCCGGTCATGGCAGAGAGCTTTTATGCTGCGTTCGATGCAGGACGATCCACGGCAGAAGGGGTGTGCAATAACGCCAGCGTGCCCGCAGGGTCGACTTTCGCCGGATGCAGGGAGACCGGCCACATGTACCGCATTGCCGGCGGCTATAAATTCGCTCGGATGTGGGGGGCAGAAATTGGCTATGGCGAATACGGAAATTCCAGCATGGGGATAGCCAACATCCCCGGCAACGGGAAACTGCACCTGGGTGACTGGAAACTCAGCGGTCTGGAGGTATCGGGAACGGGCGCTTTTCCCATTACAGAGAGGCTTGCCATACTCGCAAAAGCCGGCCTCGCCCGCACAATGCTCAAGTTCACGCCTTCTTGCCGCTCCGTAATCGGCAATAACTTCGCTTATGGTATCGGCGCAGAATTCGCCTTCAACGGAAGATTTGCCATACGGGCCCAGTATGAGAACCTGGGCAAGGTTGGAAACGCCAATTCCGCCGGCAAAGTCAAAGTCTCGATGTTTTCCGCAGGTATTGTGCTCGGGTTCTAGGTTGCTCGCCGCAAAAGCCGGGCAATTTTGCTTACAACCCCAGTTCGCCCCACATCGCATCCACCTTCGCCTTCACCGCCGCATCCATCACGATGGGCGTGCCCCATTCGCGCTGCGTCTCGCCCGGCCATTTGTTGGTGGCATCCAGCCCCATCTTGCCGCCGAGGCCGCTCACCGGCGATGCGAAGTCGAGGTAATCGATGGGCGTGTTCTCCACCAGCAGCGTGTCGCGCACCGGGTCCATGCGCGTGGTGATCGCCCACATGACCTCCTTCCAGTCGCGCGCGTCGATGTCGTCGTCCACCACGATGATGAACTTGGTGTACATGAACTGGCGCAGGAAACTCCAGATGCCGAACATCACGCGCTTGGCGTGACCGGCGTATTGCTTTTTGATGCTGACCACCGCCATGCGATACGAACAGCCTTCCGGCGGCAAATAGAAATCGGCGATCTCGGGGAATTGCTTCTGCAGCAGCGGCACGAACACTTCGTTCAGCGCCACGCCCAGCATCGCGGGCTCATCGGGCGGTTTGCCGGTGTAGGTGGAGTGGTAAATGGGGTCGCGGCGCATGGTGATGCGCTGGATGGTGAATACCGGAAACTCGTCCTGCTCGTTGTAGTAGCCGGTGTGGTCGCCGTAGGGGCCTTCCAGCGCAATCTCGCCCGGATGGATCACGCCTTCCAGCACGATCTCGGCAGAAGCGGGCACTTGCAGATCGCTGCCGATGCACTTCACCAGCTCGGTCTTGCTGCCGCGCAGCAGTCCGGCAAACTGGTATTCCGATAATGAATCGGGCACCGGCGTGACCGCGCCGAGGATGGTCGCCGGATCGGCACCGATGACGACCGCGACCGGGAACGGCTGTCCCGGATTCTTTTCGCAATGGTCGCGGAAATCCAGTGCGCCGCCGCGATGCGCCAGCCAGCGCATGATGACCTTGTTCGGCGCTATGACTTGCTGGCGATAGATGCCCAGATTCTGGCGCGGCTTGTTCGGTCCGCGCGTGACCACCAACCCCCAGGTGATCAGCGGTGCGACATCGCCCGGCCAGCAATGCTGGATCGGCAATTTCGACAGATCTACGTCCGCGCCTTCCCACACCACTTCCTGGCACGGTGCAGACGACAGCACCTTGGGCGACATGGTCAAAACTTGTTTAAGTATCGGCCATTTCTCCCAAGCATCCTTCAATCCCTTGGGCGGCTCCGGTTCCTTCAGGTAGGCGAGCAGCTTGCCGACCTCACGCAATGCCGCGGTGGATTCTTCTCCCATACCCAATGCCACACGGCGCGGGGTACCGAACAGATTCGCCAGTACCGGCATCTTGTGCCCGACCACATTCTCGAACAACAGCGCCGGCCCCTGCGCGCGCAACACACGATCACAGATCTCGGTCATTTCCAGATGAGTGGAGACCGGCGCGCTGATGCGCTTGAGCTCACCGATCTTTTCCAGTTGGGCGATGAAGTCGCGCAGGTCTTTATATTTCATCAGTAGTACCTCGCTTCGCCCTCGGGGCGCGTCTTGAACCGCTTGTGCAACCAGAAATACTGCTCGGGCATCTCCAGCACTCGCTGTTCGATGAATTCGTTCATGCGCCGCGCATCGGCGATCTCGTCACCGCTCGGATAATTCTCCCACGCCGGATAGAAGGTCAGCACATAACCTTCGCCGCCGGGTAGCAGACGCGTGATGCTGGGCACGATCTTCGCGCCGGTCATCTTGGCAATACGCGGCACGCTGGTCATGGTGGCAGCGGGCACACCAAAGAACGGGATAAATGCGCCTTCGCGCACGCCCTGATCCTGATCGGGCGGGTAGATGAAAGGCATGTTCTCTTTCATGCCCTTGATGATGGGACGCAGACCCTCCTGGCGCGCGTACAGGCGCTGGTTGCGGAAGCGGCAACGTTTTTGCAGCAGCAGGTCGGACAGGTAGAGATTCTTCTGCTTGGAATACATGCACACGGTATCCACCTGCTGCGCGATCCACTGCCCGCCGGTGTCCATGCCGACAAAATGCGGCGTGAGCAGGATCATCGGCTGGCCCTTCACGGCCTCGAAATGCTCGACACCCTCGACTCGGATCAGCGAGTTGATGCGCTCGGCGCTAGCCCACCACACGATGCTGCGCTCGATCAGGCCGCGCATGAACATGCGGAAATGCGCGCGCAGCAGTTTCCTGCGTGACGCGTCATCCATATCGGGGAAACACAGTTTGAGATTGATGTTGCCCACCCGCCGGCGTTCGGCAGCAAACGGATAGGCCAGCATGCCGAGCCCGTTGCCGATGGCCACGATCATGCGGAACGGCAGAAAATGAACCAGCCAGAAAATGAAAACGCCGAGGCGTACCAGCATTACTGCTCCTTGACTGCGTCCGGCGGCAATGCACCGCGCGGGACTTTATAACGGTTGTAACTCCACAGGTACTGTTCAGGATGATTGCGTATCACCGCTTCCAGCGCCGCATTCATTTGCCGAGGAATGGAGGAGTTCGTATCGAAAGACAGCGGAGTGAAATGCAGCGCGTAACCTTCGCCAGGCGGCAAACGCTCGCTGGCGCACATCACCACCGCTGCTCCGCTCGCTTCGACAAGCCTCCCGATCAGCGTCATGGTGTATGCGGGACGCCCGAAGAACGGCACCCATTCGCCTTCGCCGTTGCCCGGCACCTGATCCGGCAGAATGCCGATGGCCTGCCCTTTCTTGAGCGCCTTGAGCAACTGGCGCACGCCGCCAAGATCGGTCGGTGCCAGCTTCATCTGCCCGCGTTCGCGTCCTTCATGCATCAAGGTATCCAGGAATTTCCAGCGCGGCGGGCGATACATGCAAGTGATCGGCATGTGCGAAGCGATGTACAAACCGATGACTTCGAAACAGCCGATATGCGGCGTCAGCACGATCACGCCGTTGCCTTGCGCTTGCGCGGCCTCGAAATGTTCCCAACCGTGACACTGTCTGACGCCAGCGACCACTTTCTCGAATGGCCGCCGCCACACCCAGGGCAATTCCATCACTCCTTTGCCCATTTCGCGGATATTGGTGTGCAGCAGTTTTTTCGTCTCGGATTCCGAACGCGCCAATCCGGCCTCGTGCAGGTTTTCGCGTAAACGGAACGAATATCGCTTTGAAAACAGGTAGGTCACCCAGCCGAATAGCGCGCCGATCCGGTGCAATACCGACAGGGGCAGGCGCGCTAAAACATCAAACAGAATAACCATTCAAGAAAACCTGTTAAATCAAGGAAGCGGGGATTTGATATACTGCGCGCCCATTTAACCATTGAAGCAGCAATCGGAGAGCCATGAGCGAATACTTTTTTACATCCGAATCCGTGTCCGAGGGCCATCCGGACAAGGTAGCAGACCAGATTTCCGATGCCATCGTTGACGCGATTCTAGCGCAGGACAAGCATTCCCGCATCGCGGCCGAGACATTGTGCAACACCGGACTGGTCGTTCTGGCCGGTGAAATCACCACAGCCGCCAACGTCGACTACATCCAGGTCGCGCGCGACACCATCAAGCGCATCGGCTACGACAACACCGAATACGGCATCGATTACAAAGGCTGCGCCGTGCTGGTGGCCTACGACAAGCAGAGCCCGGACATCGCACAGGGCGTGAACAAGGCCTACGACGACGGCCTCGACCAGGGCGCAGGAGACCAGGGCCTGATGTTCGGTTACGCCTGCACCGAAACCGATGTGCTGATGCCATTGCCCATTTTCCTGTCGCACCGCATCGTCGAACGCCAGGCGCAACTGCGCCACGACGGCCGCCTGAAATGGCTGCGCCCGGATGCCAAATCACAGGTCACCATCAAATATGTGGACGGCAAGCCCTATTGCATCGACACCGTGGTGCTCTCCACCCAGCACGCACCGGAGATGACACTGGAAGCCATCCGCGAAGCCGCCATCGAAGAGATCATCAAGCCGATATTGCCCAAGGAACTGATCAAGGGCGAGATCAAGTATCTGGTCAACCCGACCGGACGTTTCGTCGTCGGCGGCCCGCAGGGCGACTGCGGCCTGACCGGACGCAAGATCATCGTCGACACCTATGGCGGCGCAGCCCCGCACGGCGGCGGCGCGTTCTCCGGCAAGGACCCGTCCAAGGTTGACCGCTCGGCCGCTTACGCCGGCCGCTATGTGGCAAAGAACATCGTCGCTGCCGGCCTTGCCGACAAGTGCCTGATCCAGATCTCCTACGCCATCGGCGTGGCACGCCCCACCAGCGTGATGGTCACCACTTACGGCACGGGCAAAGTCTCCGACGAGAAGATATCCGAACTGGTCAAGAAACATTTCGACCTGCGTCCGAAAGGCATCGTGCAGATGCTCGACCTGCTGCGTCCGATCTACCAGAAGACGGCCGCCTACGGTCACTTCGGTCGTGAAGAGCCGGAGTTCAAGTGGGAAAACACTGACAAAGCAGCCGCGCTTCGCGCGGATGCCGGGCTGTAAGCCCGCCGCGAAGCGGTTTGAGAGTGTTTCGGTGCAGGCTAACATCGCTTGCGATGTTAAGGTGCAAAGCACCGGCCGTAGCCAAAACACGGATAAGGCAGCAGCTCTGCGAGCAGACGCAGGTCTGTAATAAAGCATGTAGGGTGGGCACGTTTTTGTGCCCACGCGGTAATCAATCCGACAAACGCGTGGGCACACGTGCCCACCCTACAAAACCGAATCACCCATCCCGCCGAGGGGCGCTGCAGCAGTCACCGTTTGGTGAACCTGTCAGGCTCGGCGAGGATGGCTCAACATGTAGCAACGGCGCCCATTCATTAACTTATCAAATGAATGGAGTGCATCATGTCTAAAGACTACGTCATCGCCGACCTCAACCTGGCCTCGTGGGGCCGCAAAGAAATCGCCATCGCCGAAACCGAAATGCCCGGCCTGATGGCCATCCGCGAGGAATTCGCCAAGACCCAACCGCTCAAAGGCGCGCGCATCACAGGCAGCCTGCACATGACCATCCAGACCGCCGTGCTGATCGAGACGCTGAAGGCGCTCGGCGCGGACGTTCGCTGGGCTTCGTGCAACATCTTCTCGACACAGGACCACGCCGCAGCCGCCATCGCCGAAGGCGGCACACCGGTGTTCGCGGTCAAAGGCGAGACGCTGACCGAATACTGGGACTACACCCACCGCATCTTCGAATGGGCTGACGGCGGTTTGACCAACATGATCCTGGACGACGGCGGCGATGCGACTTTGCTGCTGCACCTCGGCGCACGTGCCGAGAAGGACGCCTCGCTGATCAGCAAGCCGGGCTCGGAAGAAGAAACCTGTCTGTTCGCCTCGATCAAAGCCAAACTGGCACAGGACAAGACTTGGTACTCCAAGCGACTCGCCGCAGTCAAAGGCGTGACCGAAGAAACCACCACCGGCGTACACCGCCTGTACCAGATGCACGAGCGCGGTGAACTCAAGTTCCCCGGCATCAACGTCAACGACTCCGTCACCAAGTCCAAGTTCGACAACCTGTACGGCTGCCGCGAATCGCTGGTGGACGGCGTCAAGCGCGCCACCGATGTGATGATCGCGGGCAAGATCGCCGTCATCGCGGGTTACGGCGACGTGGGCAAGGGTTCTGCCCAAGCCATGCGTGCATTGTCGGCGCAGGTGTGGGTCACCGAGATCGACCCGATCTGCGCGCTGCAAGCCGCGATGGAAGGCTACCGCGTTGTCACCATGGATTACGCATGCGAGCACGGCGACATCTTCGTCACCACCACCGGCAACTTCCACGTCATCACCCATGACCACATGAAGAAGATGAAGAACCAGGCCATCGTGTGCAACATCGGCCACTTCGACAACGAGATCGACGTCGCCTCGCTGGAAAAATACCAGTGGGAAGAGATCAAGCCGCAAGTCGACCACGTGATCTTCCCGGACGGCAAACGTATCATCCTGCTGGCCAAGGGTCGCCTGGTGAACCTCGGTTGCGGTACCGGTCATCCGTCGTACGTGATGTCTTCGTCTTTCGCCAACCAGACCATCGCACAGATCGAGCTGTGGACGGAAGCGGTGAAGGGCAGCAACAAGTATCCGGTCGGCGTATATACCCTGCCGAAGCATCTGGACGAGAAGGTCGCGCGCTTGCAACTGAAGACGCTGAATGCGCAACTGTCCACACTGACCGACCAGCAGGCTGCTTACATCAACGTGCCGAAGGAAGGCCCGTACAAGGCCAACCACTACCGCTATTAATTGCTGGTTGCGGGTATGATGAAAGAGGGCGGATTTTTCCGCCCCCTCACTTATTCAAAATGCTGCTACGACTGCTACTCATCTGGACCTTGAACGCGCTCGCCCTTGTGGCGGTGGCGAATTTCGTGCCCGGAATCCATGTGGACGGCTTTATGGCCGCGTTCATCGCCGCCATCGTCCTCGGTTTCGTCAACACGCTCATCCGCCCGGTCTTTCTGGTGCTGACGTTGCCCGCGACGGTACTCACGCTGGGACTGTTCATCTTCGTCGTCAACGGACTGCTGTTCTGGTTCGCCGGTTCCATCCTGCGCGGGTTTACCGTCGACAGTTTCTGGCACGGCGTGTTGGGCGCAGCGCTGTACAGCATTTTCTCCTGGGCGCTGAGTTCAGCGGCCACACAACTACTCGTGAAAAAACATGGCAATCGCAAAGACCCCGATCAGCTTTGAGTTCTATCCCCCGCAAACGCCGGAAGGCGTGGAAAGGTTGGCCGCTGTGCGCCAGAGACTGGCCGCACTCAAGCCGGAATACTTCTCCGTCACCTTCGGCGCGGGCGGCTCCACGCAGGATCGCACGCTGGAGACAATCCAGCAGATTCACGCCGAAGGACACCATGCGACACCGCACCTGTCTTGTGTCGGCTCCACGCGCGACAATGTCCGCGCGCAGCTGCTCGCCTACAAGGACATGGGCATCAGGCACATCGTCGCCTTGCGCGGCGATCTGCCCTCCGGTATGCACAGCATCGGCGAATTCCAGTATGCCAACGAACTGGTGTCGTTCATCCGCTCGCAGACCGGCGAACACTTCCACATCGATGTGGCGGCCTACCCCGAGTTCCATCCGCAGGCAAAGTCCGCGCGCGACGACATGCTCAACTTCAAGCGCAAAATGAATGCGGGCGCCAACTCGGCCATCACGCAATACTTTTACAACGCAGACGGCTATTTCCGCTTTGTCGATGAATGCCGCAAGCTCGGCGTCACCGCGCCCGTCGTGCCGGGCATCATGCCCATCGTGCGCTTCTCGCAACTCGCGCGTTTCTCCGACAATTGCGGTGCGGAAATTCCGCGCTGGATGCGAAAAACAATGGAAGGTTACGGCGACGATGTGGAGTCGGTGCAGAATTTCGGCCTCGATGTCGTGACTCGGCTATGCGAAAAACTCATCGCTGGCGGCGCGCCGGGCATGCATTTTTACACGCTGAACCAGGCGACCGCTTCGCTGGAAATCCTGAAACGGCTCGGTTATCGGGCATAGCCAACCTCATTCCCTCTTCTGCTCGCGGAAGAGGGAATACACCCAATGAAATCTCCCGAACTCCTCCTCCCCGCCGGCACCCTCGACAAAATGCGCACCGCCTACGCCTATGGTGCAGATGCGGTATATGCCGGCCAGCCGCGCTACTCGCTGCGCGCGCGCAACAACGAATTCAAGCTGGACGAACTGCGCACCGGCATTGGGGAAGCGCATACGCTGGGCAAGAAGCTGTTCGTCGCCAGCAACCTGATGCCGCACAACGCCAAGGTGAAGACCTACATGGCCGACATGCAGCCGGTCATCGAGATGCAGCCGGACGCGCTGATCATGGCCGATCCCGGCCTCATCGCC
Organism: Nitrosomonadales bacterium; assembly: GCA_016235045.1. GTDB lineage: Bacteria > Pseudomonadota > Gammaproteobacteria > Burkholderiales > Gallionellaceae > Sideroxyarcus. Next base: position 104,939 of record JACRME010000033.1, on the reverse strand, counting down.
ATGGTGCGCGAGCGCTGGCCGGAGATGCAGGTGCATCTCTCGGTACAGGCCAACACCGTCAACTATGCAGCGGTGAAATTCTGGAAATCGCTCGGCCTGTCGCGCGTGATCCTGTCGCGCGAACTGTCGCTGGACGAGATCGAAGAGATACGCCAGCAATGCCCTGACATCGAACTCGAAGTGTTCATCCACGGCGCGCTGTGCATCGCCTACTCCGGTCGCTGCCTGCTGTCCGGCTACTTCAACCACCGCGACGCCAACCAGGGCACCTGCACCAACTCCTGCCGCTGGGACTACAAGGTGGACAACGCGATTGAGGACGGCACAGGACACATCGAGAAGATCGACTTCGATTTCGACAAGGCGCTGGGCGAATCCGAACTGTCGGAGTGCGGTTCGCAACCACGTCACCCGCTGGCCGACAAGGTGTACATGATCTCGCGCAAGGACCATCCGGACGAACTGATGCCGGTGCTGGAAGACGAGCACGGCACCTACATCATGAACTCCAAGGATTTGCGTGCTGTCGAGCACGTCGAACGGCTGGTGAAGATCGGCGTGGATTCGCTCAAAGTGGAAGGCCGCACCAAATCCATCTACTACGTGGCGCGCACCGCGCAGGTGTATCGCCAGGCCATCAATGATGCCGTGAAAGGTCGTCCGTTCAACCTGGAGCTGCTGGGCGCGCTGGACGCGCTGGCCAACCGCGGCTACACCGACGGTTTCTACGAACGCCACCACACCCACGAACAGCAGAACTACCTGCGCGGCCACTCCGAGAGCTTCCGCCAGCAATATGTGGGCGACATCGTGTCCTGTGCGAACGGCATGGCCGAAATCGACGTGAAGAACCGCTTCAGCGTCGGCGACAAACTCGAGATCATCCATCCCACCGGCAACAGCATCGTCGAACTGAAGGAGATGCGCAGCCTGGAAGGCGAGCCGCTCTCCGTGGCCCCCGGCAGCGGGCATCGTGTGCGCATACCGCTACGGGGCGAGTTGGCGAAAGGGATGGTGGCACGGTTTGTGTAGACCATATGAATATGCACCGCGTTTGCACTCATAGGCTTGGCTATTGAACAACTGGACGATTGAATTAAGGAGAGCTTAAGGAACGCCCTCTAGGATTTCTCCATATCCTTCCAATCCGCCCGAGATAGACAATGACCTGGAAAAACACCACCTCCCGCTACGGCTCACTCACCATCGGCATCCACTGGCTGATGCTGCTGCTGTTCGTCGCCGTGTACAGCACAATCGAGCTGCGCGAACTGTTCGAAAAAGGCAGCGATCCGCGCGAAGCACTGAAGACCTGGCACTTCACGCTCGGCATGCTGGTATTCATACTGGCCTGGCTGCGCATCGCCGCCCGCCTGTCCGGCCCCACTCCGGTGATCCGTCCCGCACCGCCCAGGCTGCAGGAACTGTCCGCCAAGCTGTTGCGCCTGGCGCTCTATGCACTGATGATAGGCATGCCGCTGACCGGCTGGCTGCTGCTCAGCGCAGCCGGCAAGCCGATTCCGTTCTTTGGCTTTGAGCTGCCCGCATTGATCGGCGAGAACAAGGAACTCTCGAAACAGATCAAGGAACTGCACGAGTTCGCGGGCACCACAGGCTACTTCCTCATAGGTCTGCATGCCGTGGCTGCGCTGTATCATCATTACATCAAGCGCGATGACACGATGACCCGCATGCTTCCAGAGCGGAAATAGCACCCAAGTACACTTTCGCAAGGAGGGCAACTGCCCTTCTCGCCTCCTTTCGGTTATACAAAGTTGTGTATAATCGTCCCATGCACAAACAACCCAAACCGGTTGAGTTCCTAGGCAGCTCGCTGAATGACCTGCGCGATTTTCCGCTTTCCGCCCGTCGCGAAGCCGGATATCAGATCGACAAAGTGCAATACGGCGAGGAGCCGGATGACTGGAAGCCGATGAAAACCATCGGTGCAGGCGTGCAAGAAATTCGGGTTCTGGATGAGGCTGGTGCGTTTCGCGTGATCTACATCGCCAAACTCAAAGATGCGGTCTACGTACTGCACTGCTTCCAGAAGAAAACGCAAAGGACTTCCGCGCAGGACATCGCGCTGGCAAGCAAACGCTATAACGAACTCATGCGAGGTGCGAAATGAGCAAGCAACGATTCAAAAGCGTGTGGGACGCCATCGAAGACACTCCCGGCGATGCCGCTAATATGAAAGCGCGCGCCGAACTGATGCGCGCCATCACCGAATACATCCGCAGCAGCGGCATGACCCAGGCCGAAGCCGCCAAGACGCTCGGCGTTACCCAGCCGCGCATCTCCGACCTGATGCGCGGCAAGATCGATGTGTTCTCCCTCGACACGCTGGTCAACATGCTGGCGGCAGCGGAGATTCGGCTGGAGATGCGGTTGAAGAAAGCAGCATAAGTGAAATCACTTTATAAGTGCATTTGAACAGTTCAGGAGATTATTTCAATTGCCAAACCAAATATTCACTCGTTTGCTCAAGGACAAAATTGAGCATTTTGTCAGTTCATATTTGGAGTTGTCGCGTGATGTTTTCTTTGACCCTACCAAAAAGAACAAAATTGCTCACCCGGGTGAGTTTGGGACATACAGAGAGGGGTTGGTAAAAGAGTTTCTGCAACTATTTATTCCTGAGAGGCTTCAAGTCGGCTCTGGATTTGCAATAAATGCAACTGAACAAGTAAGTCCACAGATGGACATCATTCTTTATGATTCTGCCGTTACGCCAAAATTTGAAAACTCTGCTCATCAAAGATTTTTCCCCATTGAAAGTATCTGTGGCGTTGGCGAGGTAAAGAGCGTACTGCGTACGAAAAATGATCTTCGTGATGCGCTGGAGCGCCTTTGGCTAGTTAAGCGTATGGCAATTAATGTCCATCAACGAGTTAATCAAGAGCGCACTAAGGTGAAAATTCCTTTCTCCTTTCTTTTCTGTGAAGAGATTACCGCCACTCCAGATGAGGTAAACCGCTGGTTCGTTGAAATATATGCGGAGCATGATGTAATCAAAGAGCATTGGCATAACGTTATAGCAACCATAAATTCTGGGTTGTTTAAGTATTCCACCATGCAGGATATATCGGTTGGTTCGTCAGTTATTCCAAAAAATGGGATTGCAGCCAGACCTGTATCTTATGGTGGAATTCTCAATGGGAATTTTCATCTCCCATCAAAAGAGAACGGTACTCATTTAATTTCATTTGGGCATGACCTTGTAATTGAATTCGCGAATCGAACTGGTAGTGCGCCAGATCTAATTTCGTACACGGATGAATACAAGTAACCAACCTTTGAAGTTCCTAGTTATGAAATTTATCGACTTTGCTCATATTTAAAGTGCTCCCGTTATGATCTTCTCCTCCCTCTCCCAATCATCCCGCTACGCCGACCTGCATCCGCTGTTCCCGCGCGTATTCGACTACATCCGCAACACCGACCTGTTCGCCATCGCGCCCGGCCGCTACAACATTGTCGGCGACGACCTGATCGCCATCGTGGAGCAGGTGCCTGCGAAGATGAAAGACATGGCAAAGCTGGAGGCGCATCGCAAGTACATCGATATCCAGCTAGTGCTGGAAGGCGACGAGACGATGGGGTGGAAGCCGCTGGAGGATTGTCTCAACCCGGTGAGCGAACACAGTATGGAGAAGGATATCCGCTTCTTCCACGATGCGCCTGCTTCGTGGATCGCCGTGCCGCCGGATCATTTCTGCATTTTCTTCCCGGAGGATGCGCATGCGCCGCTGGTGGGCAAGGGAGATATCCGCAAGGTGATTTTCAAGGTGGCGGTGAATCCGGCACCCTAGGCGTCTTGTCATTCCGGCGCAGGCCGGAATCCAGTGCAGTTATTCAACATGCCCTTGGGGTTTGCCCTGCGTTGCAGGAATTTTCTTTTAACTGGATTCCGGCCTGCGCCGGAATGACGGCTAATCGAACGCCACATCCCCTTCATCTACCACCGCGCCTGTCTGCATATTCCTGAAGTCAAACAAGCTTCCATCCAGCAGGTGCGACGGTTTGACGTTCTGCATGGCGGTGAAAATGGTCTGGCTGCGCCCCGGATATTCCTTCTCCCACTGCGTAAGCATCTGCTTGATGTTCTGGCGTTGCAGGTTTTCCTGCGAGCCGCACAGGTTGCACGGGATGATGGGGAATTCCATGCCGCGCGCGTAGCGGGCGATGTCTTTTTCGGCGCAATAGGCAAGCGGACGGATGACAATGTGGTCGCCCTTGTCGGTGACCAGTTTGGGCGGCATGGCCTTGAGTTTGCCGCCGAAGAACATGTTGAGGAACAACGTCTCGATCATGTCGTCGCGGTGATGTCCCAGCGCAATCTTGTTCGCGCCCAGTTCGCCTGCCACTTTATAAATAATTCCGCGTCGCAAACGCGAGCACAGCGAACAGGTGGTTTTGCCCTCGGGGATTTTCTGCTTGACGATGGAGTAGGTATCCTGCGTCTCGATGTGGAAATCCACGCCGATCTTCTTCAGGTAATTCGGCAGCACATCGGCGGGAAAGCCGGGCTGCTTCTGGTCGAGGTTCATCGCCACGATCTTGAAGTCGATGGGCGCGCGCTTTCTCAGCGTGAGCAAAATGTCGAGCAGCGTGTAGGAGTCCTTGCCACCGGAGAGGCACACCATCACGGTGTCGCCCGCTTCGATCATATTGAAGTCGCCGATGGCCTTGCCGACCATGTGCTCCAGCCGGCCCTTGAGGCGGTTGAAGTTGGTGGAGTGATGTTCGAAATGGATGGGTTGGGTGATGTCGTTCATTAAAAATTCTTTTCGTTAAATAGGTACTCTACCCCCACCCCAGCCCTCCCCCTGCAAGGGGGAGGGAGGTAGTTCCTTCCCCCTTGCAGGGGGAAGGTTAGGATGGGGGTAGACAAGTAATTCACTTCGCCACTAAAGATTGATACTCCGCCCGCCATCCACCGCAATAATCTGCCCGGTAATGTAAGGCGCATCGGCAATCAAAAATTTTACAGTCCTGGCGATGTCATCCGGTTCGCCCTCGCGCTTGAGCAGCGTGTGCGCGATGATCCTGCGGCGTTGTTCCTGGTCTTGCCAGGCTTCGCTTTCCGGCCACAGGTTGACGCCGGGCGAAACGCCGTTCACGCGGATCTGCGGCGCCAGTTCCTGCGCCAGTGCGCGCGTCAGCGCTGCCAGCCCGGATTTGGCGACGTTATAAAGCAGATGTCCGTGCATCGGGAAATCGGCGTGGATATCGACGATGTTGACGATGCAGCCGTGGCGTCGGCGCAACTCCGGCGCGGCGGCCTGCGCCAGGAACAACGGCGCTTTCATGTTGGTGCCCAGCAAGTCGTTCCATTGCTGCTCGCTCACTGTTTCCAGCGGCGTGGGATAGAAGCTGGAGGCGTTGTTCACCAGCGCATCGAGATGACCGAATTGCTGCACTACCTCCTCGATCACGCGCGGCAGAGTACTCAGTTCCAGCAGGTCGGCCTGCACGGCGCAGGCCGAGTCGGCGCGCTTTTCATTCAGCTCTGCGCGCAGCGCCAGAGCGTCGTACAATGAACCGCGGCAATGGATGGCGACGTTGGCGCCCGCCTCATGCAAACGGCGCACGATGGCCGCGCCGACGCGTTTTGCCCCACCCGTTACCAATGCCGTTTTGCCTTGCATTCGACCTTCCTCGCTACGTCTTTATTCAACTGATAAACTTATATCCCGCGCCGAATTATAACCGACCATGTCCGCCAACCTGCCCCTGCCTACGCCCGATGCCCTGATCCACAGCGCCAAGCTGTGCGAACTCATCCGTCAGGACATTGCCACCCAGGGCGGCTGGATACCCTTTTCGCGCTTCATGGAATTGGCGCTCTACGCGCCGGGCCTGGGCTACTACACGGCGGGCGCGCACAAATTCGGCGCCGGCGGCGATTTCGTCACCGCACCGGAGTTGTCGTCCCTGTTCGGCCGCACCATGGCGCGGCAACTGGTCGAGATCATGCAGGCCAGCGCGCCGCACATTCTCGAACTCGGCGCGGGCAGCGGTAAACTGGCACTGGATATCCTCAGCGAACTGGAACGGCTGGGCGAACTGCCGGACAGCTATACCATCCTCGAAGTCAGCGCCGACCTGCGCGAGCGTCAGCAAGCACTGATCAACAGCGAACTGCCCCAATTGGCCAGCCGCGTAACCTGGCTGGACGCGCTGCCGGAAAACATCTCCGGCGCAGTCATCGGCAACGAAGTGCTGGATGCGCTGCCCGTGCACCTGCTGCACTGGACCGAAGGCAAGGTTCAGGAACTCGGCGTCGCAAGCAAGGGCCGCCATTTCGCCTGGCACGACAAGCCGCTTAAGACCCCGGCGCTGCTCGACATCGCCAAAAACCTGCGCGTCCCCTCCGAATACCTGAGCGAAGTTTCGCTCACCGCGCGCGGTCTCGTCGCCAGCCTGTGCGAGCGCATGGACAAGGGCGTGCTGCTGTTCGTCGACTACGGTTTTGGCGCGCTCGAGTATTACCACCCGCAACGGACGCGCGGCACCCTGATGTGCCATTACCGCCACCATTCGCACGATGACCCCTTCTACCTGCCCGGCCTGCAGGACATCACCGCGCACGTGGATTTCACCGCCATCGCGGAAGCCGCCATCGACAGCGGCGCGCACTTCCTCGGCTACACCTCGCAGGCGAATTTCCTGCTCAACAACGGCATGGCGGAATTCCTCGGCGAAGTCTCGCCCGACGATGTAAAAACCTACGCCCCCCTTTCCGGCCAACTGCAAAAACTCACCAGCCCGGCCGAAATGGGCGAATTGTTCAAGGTCATCGCGCTCGGCATGGAACTGGACCAGCCGCTGGCCGGCTTCCTGCGCGGCGACCTGTCGCGGTTGTTGTGATCCCAGACAGTACATCACTGGAAAACCGGCCCCTTCCCCCATGCAGGGGGAAGGTTGGGATGGGGGTAGAGTCGCGGCAGCGTAACGCTTCTACCCCCACCCTGGCCCTCTCCCCTGCAAGGGGGAGGGAATGGTATCGCGAAGGGATATATTACTAATCATATGCCGCACATCCGCAGCTTCCCACCCGTTGCCAATGCCGATACAACGCTACTGATCCTCGGCAGCATGCCCGGCAAGGAATCGCTCAAACAAAACCAGTATTACGCCCACCCGCAGAACGCGTTCTGGAAAATCATGGGCGAACTCGCCGGCTTCGACCCGCAACTGCCTTACGAAGAACGTTTGCTAAAACTGAATGAGGCACGCATCGCGCTATGGGATGTGCTCGCCTCCTGCGAACGCGAGAGCAGCCTGGATACACATATTCGCAATGAGGAAACGAACGACTTTGCTTCCTTTTTCGCGCAGCACCCACACATCACACGCGTGTGCTTCAACGGCGCCAAGGCCGCGCAGAGTTTCAAACGGTTCGTATCGGGTAAACAGAAATTGCCGCCGCTGGAATTCGTGCGCCTGCCATCCACCAGCCCGGCGCATGCGGGGTTGCGTTATGAGGAGAAGTTGAAGGTGTGGAAAGAGGCAATTGGTTCACACATTTGAAGCGCGTGAAAAATTCAATGTGATGCTTTATCGAACCCTTTGTCGCTATGGCAGCGCGTAGGGTGGGCACGTTCTTGTGCCCACGCGGGCAATCAAAGTATCAGCGTGGGCACAAGAACGCCCACCCTACCCGGCTTTTGGCCAGCGCCCCGGATTGCGCGCATCATGCAACACAGCCAAAACGTGTACGAGATTTCCCCGCACCGCATAAAACAAACCAAAAGGAAATCGGGGGAGAAGGGTGCGGCGAACGCTGGGAATTATTTCAGCATAAAGCAGAGGCGCCTGTTCCAGTCTTTTCAATTGCAACTCCATCGCGGCAATAAATTCATCCCCGAGACCGGGACTCTGCAATTCGTACTATTCGCGAGCTTCACCAATTTCACGCAGCGCTCGCGCGGAGAATTTCAGGCGGAACGCCATGAGCCATCATTGAGGCGTGATTTCACCTGATCCCATGAGTAGCCTGCTTCCGGGTTTGCTTCGAACTCCGCCAGGCGCGCTTCGAGTTCAGCCTTTAGCTCAGGCGAAATGGTCACCGCCTCAGGAACCGCTGCAACGCTGTCCCAGATAAGCTCGACCAGTCGGATGCGCTCCTGTACCGGAAGTTCAAGAATATCGGCGATGGAAATATTGTTCATGGACGGCATTGTAATCCTATTTCGGGAAAGAGAAATTCCCCCGGGCGCCTTCAACCCTTGATGACTTTTTCCACCGCCAGAATGCGCGCCTCGCGCACCTTATCGGCAATCAGGTTTTTGTCGGCACAAGCGCGCGCTATCTCACCCGCATTCACCGCCTGCGCCGCCCTTGCGCAATTCAGCATGTAAGCCGATTGCGAGTAGGCATCGTTCTCGTGCCCGGTGCGTCCGTGCGCATCAGATTCGCAGGCTTGCAGTATTTGCGCAAAGCGTTCCGGCTTGCGCCACAGGTCGCAGCGGTCGAACACCTTGACGATGGTGTCGGCGCGCAGTTCGCGCACCTTGTGCACGTGGCTGTGATACTGCGCCACCAGCAGCGCGAGGTCACGGCATTCGCCGGGCACCCGCAGGCGCTCGCACAGTTTGTTCAGCAGGTCGACGCTGCGCTGCTCGTGGCCGATGTGGCGCGGCAGGGTGTCTTCGGGTGTGGTGGCTTTGCCGAGATCGTGGCCCAGCGCGGCGAAGCGCACTTCGAGCGGGCGCTCGTTCTTCGCGGTGTCGTCGATGACCATCATCACGTGCACGCCGCAGTCGATCTCGGGATGGTAGTGCGCGGGTTGCGGCACGCCGAACAGGGCTTCCACTTCGGGCAGTATTTTTTTCAGCGCACCGCATTCGCGCAGGGTGGTAAAGAAGCGCGAGGGTTGTTTTTCCATCAGTCCGCGCGACAACTCCTGCCACACGCGTTCGGCCACCAGCGCATCCACTTCGCCGTTGTCCACCATGCTGCGCATGAGCGCCAGTGTTTCCGGCGCGAAGCTGAAACCGAAGCGCGCCGCGAAGCGCGCACCGCGCAGGATGCGCACCGGGTCTTCGGCAAAGGCGTCGCTCACATGGCGCAGGATGCCCGCCTTGAGGTCGGCCTGGCCGTTGTAGGGATCGATGAGATTGCCGTCGGCATCCTCTGCGATGGCATTGACGGTAAAGTCGCGGCGCAGCAGATCCTGCTCCAGCGTGACGTCGGGCGAGGTGTAGACGGTGAAGCCCTTGTAACCCTGCGCCACTTTGCGTTCGGTGCGGGCGAGCGCATATTCCTCGTGGGTGTCGGGATGCAGGAACACCGGGAAGTCGCTGCCCACGGGTTTGAAGCCGCGCGCCGCCATCTCTTCGGGCGTGCTGCCGACCACGACCCAGTCGTGATCCTGCACCTTCAGGCCGAGCAGGCGGTCGCGCACGGCGCCGCCGACGCAATAGACGTTCAGAGGAGCGGTATTCAACGCGCCCCCTCTCCCGCATGCGGGCGCGGGGACAAACGGAAATTGTTTTTGGTCTTACCGTTCTTCACGATAGATTTTCCTGTTCCTGTCGCTTTCCGCTCCGATGATGCCCAACCGCTGCTTCAGCGATTGCGACGATTGTCCGAACAGTTTGGAATAGTAGTGGGTGTTGCTCATTACCTTCTTCACATAGTCGCGCGTTTCGTCGAAGGGAATGGTCTCGACATAGATCGCGCCTTCCAGCGGCTGCGTGCCGCGCCATTGCTGGGCCCGCGTCGGCCCGGCATTGTAGGCGGCGGAGGCCAGCACCGGGTTGTCGTCGAACTGGTGCGAGACCGTCTTCATGTAATACGTGCCGAGTTTGACGTTCACGTCCACCTGGTGGATCAATCCCTTGCGATAGCCCTTCATGCCGATCTGCCTCGCCACCCAGCGCGCGGTGTCCGGCATGATCTGCATGAGGCCGACCGCGCCCGCATCGGATTTGACGCTGCTGGCGAAGCGGCTTTCCTGCCGCATCAGGCCGTACACCCACGCCTCCTCCAGGTCGTGCTTGCGCAGGTTTTCCTGCAACGCCGCGCGATACGGTGAGGGGTAGCGCAGGCTGAAGTCGTGCAGGCTCACGGTGCGGTCTGCCGCACTGATGGAGCGGTCGTACATTTCGTTGCGCTGCGCCACTTCGGCCGCCGCCAGCAGTTGCCGGTCGTTGAAGTTGCGCAGCGCCCACGCCCATTCTCTCGCCGCCTCGGTGCGCAGGTCCATGCGATACAGCAGCAGCGTGCGCTGGATGGCGGGCATCGCCTCGATCGCCTGGATCTCGCCTTCGCTCAGCAATTGCCCGAACGAAACGGCGGCCACGCTGGTGCCCAATTCTTCCGCGGAAAGTTGCCCATAGAAGTTGTATTCGCGGCTCAGGCCGGCGAACAGCGCTTCGGCTTCGGCCAGACGCCCCATCACCTTGAGCGCGCGCGCCTTCCAGTAGCGCCACACGCCTTCGTTCTGCTGTTGCGGCGGCATGGCGTCGATGCTTGCCCACACTTCGCGCCAGTCCTGCGCGCGCAACGCGGTGCGCGTGCGCCAGGCCAGTTGCTTTTCATTCAGCACCGCATCGCCCGCCGCCGCAAACCAGCCCTGCGCGCGTTCGTCGTGGTTCAACGCCCCGGCATACGCCAGCCAAGCGAAGAAATAGCGCTGCTCCGCCTCGGAAAAATTCGCGGAAATTTTCTCCCAGCGCGCATACGCCATTTGCGGCGAGCGCTTGGCCAGCAGTTGCAATGCGAACAGCGCGACCGTGTGCCGCCCCATTCCCGAATTCTCGAATTTGGTCCTGTCCAGATAACGCTGCGGGTTGCTCGCCGCGACGCTCACTTCCGCCGCCGGGAAAGCCTGCACCTTGGGCAGGCGTTTGATGAGTTGCTTGGCCAGCGTGGCATTGCCGGTCTCCAGCGCCAGCCGCATGCGCTGCCACACGTCGGCCTCGCTGATGGCGCCGCCCTTCAATGCATCCTCGAACAGCGCGGAGCAGCTTTCTTCCGTGCCATCACTGCTGAACCAGTATTTGCGCGCCTCGCGCAACGCGCCCTCGGCGTCGCTGCGCTGCCGCATCTGCAGCGCAAAGCATTCGATTTCGGTATTGCCGTTCACCAGGTGCGGATACTCTTCGGCGAAATCGTCCCAGCGTTCCTGCCGGCCCAGATATTTGAGCCACTCGCCGCGGAACTGGTCGATCACCGGGCTTTCATCGCCGCGCGCCAGGAAGGCCTTGATCGGCGCCATGTTTTTCATGCCCCAGTTCATGCGCAACTGGAAATAGGTGGCATACGGTTCCAGCGGGGAATCCTTGAGCCGCTCCGCCGCTTTCTCCAGACGAGCGGCATTGCCGGCGCGCAGTGCTTCGCGCGCGGCAAGGAAATCGCTTTCTTGGTCGGCCAGTGCGCCTACGGGCAGCGCCAGCATCAGGAGCAGTACAAATTTCATGGGAGGACTCGGGATCGACTGCGTGAAGAATAGCACAGAGCGCACTGCGGCACTTCAGTCAATCGCCCCGAACAGGGCGTAACATAAGGCTTGCGGAGAAAACGACCCCGCTGGCGGGGCCGCTCCAAAGGAGCCTGCTTTAACGCTGGTTCCGGTACATTTTTTCCAGGAAGACGTCGACATCCGCAATCGCCAGTTCAGGTGAAAACGGCGTGTGCTTATCCATTTCCACTACATGCCCATCGTTCATTTGCGCCAGGGCAGGAACCCACTCCGCGCACATCACTTCGTCGCCATACTCGTCGGCCGCCTCGACCTCGCGCTCGACTTCGTAGCCGCTCATATTCATCACGATAGCCATGTCACACCTCCTGTTTCCGGGACGTCATCGCACCCCTGTAGGATATGTATCGGCTCAGGCGCGGGAAAGCTTAGAGCGCACCAGTTCGATATGGCTGCGCAGTTCGTACAGGTGGCTGGAAAAGGCCACCGGCAAACGCAGGTGGTTGACCTTGTTCTCGATGGCGTCGAGTTCCTTGCGGAAGGTGGACAGTTCCAGCGGATGGTGCCGGTCGCGCAATTGCAGCTCCAGGAAGCGCAGCTCGCCATACAGCTTGTGGATGCGCGACTTGACCAGCCAGGTGTAGACGGCGGGCGCGATGCGGCTGAGCGGAATGGCCAGCGCCAGCAACGGCAGCAGGATGATGAGCACGCGGTTGACGAAAGTGGCCGCCCAGAACGGCAGGTAGCGGTCGAGGAAGGGCGGGCCGGATTCGTAGAAATGCGCGGCCTGTGTGCTCATCTCGAAATCCGTGTCCTTGTCGGAGGGAAATTCGCGCTCCTGCTGCAGCATGCCCGCACCGCCGTGGACGCGCGCGAGCACCTTGAGCACCAGATACACCAGCGCCGGATGCATGGATTCGCGCGCCACCAGCGTGACCGTGGGCGCCAACATATGCACTTCGCGCGGCGGCACGTTGGACGCCAGACTGAGCGCACCCTCCGGCAACACCAGATGGCGCAGGAAATTGAACTGGCGCGAGTAGGCCTCCGCCTCGTCCAGGTCGACCAGCGTCACCCCGGGCAGCGCCGCGACCTCCTGGATCAGCGTCGAAGTGGGCACGCCGGAGAGAAAGATCACGTCCGCCACATTGTGGCGCAGCGCCTCCATCGCGTCGTCCTCGCCGATCTCGAACAGGGTGCTGTTCTGCGCCGTCACCCCGGCGGCCCCCAGCACCATCCGGGTCAGGATGTTCGTCCCGCTGCCGGTCCTGCCGACCGCAATGCGCCTGCCTTTCAGCGCAGACAGTTGGCCGGTCCGGCGCTGGCCCTTGCTGAAGATCCAAAGCGGTTCGTAATACAGGCTGCCGAGCGAGACCAGGCCGACCGTGGATTCCGAACGCGCCACGCCACCCGGCACGAACGCCATGTCCACGTCCGTCCCTTCCCGGCGCAGCTCGTCCAGACTGGGCAACGGCCCTTCGGATTCGCGTATCTCCAGCGCCACGCCATCCTGCAGCAGCAGCGCTTCGTACAGGCGCGCGTAAGCCTGGTAGTTGCCGTCTTCCTTGCTGATGGAAATGACGATTTTCTTGGGCGGGGCGGGGTCGATCAGCCAGTAACCGGCGATGGCGATGAGAACCAACGCCAGCAGGTAGGGCAGCGATGCCTTGAATGCCTCATGCGGCAGGGACACCCGCATGTCTTCATGCTCGCGTTCAGTGTCTGGCTTGGCGTTCATGTCATCGGTATATGTCAGTGGCGCGCCCGAACGGATGAATCCGGGCGCTGGAAGGGGGTTATTCTACTGCCTTAGCCTTTCGCTATCGACCCTTGGCGGCCAGGGCGACTCCCCCGGAACCCGTACCTGGGCATTGCGTTACGTTTACGTAGCTTGTTCAACAGGCAAATATCAAGCTAACATCGCGCCTTCCTTAACCAACTCACTTTTTGCCGCCATGTCAGCCAACCACCTCTCCCGCATCGGTACCCCGCTCAGCCCATCCGCAACCAAGGTCTTGTTTTTAGGGGCCGGAGAACTCGGCAAGGAGGTCGTCATCGCCCTGCAGCGCCTGGGGGTGGAGGTGATCGCGGTGGACCGTTATGCCGATGCGCCGGGCATGCAGGTGGCGCACCGCTCGCACGTCATCACCATGACCGACCCGGTCGCGCTGCGCGCGGTGATCGAGAAGGAACGTCCCGACCTGGTGGTGCCCGAGATCGAGGCCATCGCCACCTCGGTGCTGGCCGACATCGAAAGAGAGAAGATCGCCGAAGTCATCCCGACCGCGCGTGCCGCCCAACTCACCATGAACCGCGAAGGCATACGCCGCCTCGCCGCCGAAGAGCTCGGCCTGCCGACATCGAAATACGTTTTCGCCAGTTCGCTGGAAGAGCTGCAAGCCGCCATCGACGGCGGCATCGGCTTCCCCTGCCTGGTCAAGCCGGTGATGTCCTCTTCCGGCAAGGGACAGTCCTTCCTGCGCGGGCAGGACGACGTGCAGAAGGCATGGGACTACGCGCTCAAATCCGGCCGCGTCAAGGAAGCGCGCGTCATCGTCGAAAGCTTCATCGACTTCGAATACGAGATCACCCAGCTCACCGTGCGCGCCATCGGCGCATCCGGCAACGTGGAGACCTTCTTCTGCGAACCCATCGGCCACGTGCAGAAGTCGGGCGACTATGTCGAATCCTGGCAACCGCAGATCATGTCGCCCGTGGCGCTGCAACGCGCGCGCGACATGGCGGCCAAGGTGACCGGCGCCCTGGGTGGGCGCGGCATCTTCGGCGTGGAATTGTTCGTCCGGGGCGACGAAGTGTGGTTCTCCGAAGTCAGCCCGCGTCCGCACGACACCGGCCTGGTCACCCTCGCCACCCAGCGCCAGTCGGAATTCGAACTGCACGCCCGCGCCATCCTCGGCCTGCCGGTAAACACCGAACTGCGCCGCCCCGGCGCATCGGCCGTGATCTACGGCGGCATGGAAGAAAAGGGCATCGCATTCGAAGGCGTGGCCAAGGCACTCGCCGTGCCGGAATCGGATATCCGCCTGTTCGGCAAACCGGAAAGCTTCCTCAAACGCCGCATGGGCGTCGCCGTCTGCAACGCGGACAACACCGACGAAGCCCGCCGCCGCGCCCAACTCGCCGCATCGCTGGTGAAGCCGGTCAAGGGCTGAGCCGCACACAACCCGGATCGGATGATTGGTCCGGGTGTTTCAATCATTTGCGAATTACGGTGGAAACCGCTGCCGCGGTTTGACAATCCTTTGAACGGCCGCTTGCGCCGGTTTCCCCAACATCCATGTCTCTTCCAACGAAGAACCGATTAACCTTCGGATGTGAAGATATATATAAGCATGGCGACAGTAACCACCCCAACCAGGCCGATAAGCCATTTACCCAGCAACACTTGATCGTGTATCCCGACCATCTTAACGAGCCAGGGAAGCAATTGAAGGATTGCAAAATCGAACGACAATATGACGACGCCTATGACGAGGTTTTTCTGCGTCATCCATTTTTCTTTTAGATTTTCCTGATATTTTCGCTGCCGTTCCAGCGCGTCGTGGAATTCTTCCGGTGATAGTTGTGGCGATGACTTGTCAGGGGATTTTTTATACAAAGGAACCTGGACACCGAAGCGACGAGTCCTTCTACGGTTTTCCATAGACCGAGTCTCTTGTGTCTCATTTTCCTTGTTCAGGTCGTCATCCATGGTTCATTCTATAACCCTCTGTACTTTCCCTACAACACAACCTTCTGCACGATGCGCAACGCATCGCGTACGATAGGCATCAGCGCTTCATCGCCGTTCTGCGCGACATAATCCTGCAAAGCAGTGCGCATGCGCGGTTCCCAATTCCGCTGGATATGCGCGGCGACGCCTGCCACCGCTTGCTCGCGGTCGGGAAAGGCTTCGAAGAAGGCGCCGATCTGGTTGGCCATCTTGATGAGTTTGGCGGGATTCATTTTGTGATTCCTTGCAGTCGATGTGGGTGAGAATATACGGCGCAGTTGGCTCCGCGCAAGAAGCCGACCAGCGTGACATCCAGCTTCTCGGCCAGGCGCACGGCGGCGGCGGTGGGCGCGGAGACGGCGGCGAGGATGCCATAGCCGAGGGCTGCGGATTTTTGCACCATCTCGAAACTGGCGCGGCTGGTGATGAGCAACGCGCCGCCGGGTTTGGCATCGTCCCGTGCCAGCGCGCCCAGTGTCTTGTCCAGCGCGTTGTGGCGACCGACATCTTCGCGCACATGGCTGATGCTGCCGTCTGCCGCGATGCGGCATGCGGCATGCACGGCGCCGGTGGTGTGTTGCAGCATCTGTAGCTCGGGCAAACGGCGCATGCCTTCGTACAGCGCGGCGACGGGAAATGGTGCGGCGTCCGCCACCGGCGGCAGATCGCGCATGACCTGCGCCAGGCTCTCCGCGCCGCACAGCCCGCAACCGGTACGCCCGGCCTGACTGCGGCGGTGTTCCTTGAGCCGGGCGAATGCGCCGCCCGCGATCTTCAGATGCACGGTGATGCCCGCCTCCGCTTCGGTGATCTCGATGTCGAACACGTCGCTGCGCTTGTCCACGATGCCTTCGGTCAGGCTGAAGCCGAGCGCGAAATCTTCCAGGTCGGCGGGGGTGGCCAGCATCACGGTGTGGGAGATGCCGTTGTATTCGAAGGCGATGGGAGTTTCCTCGGCGATGGTGTCGAGGGTGGGGGGGCCGTTGGGGCGGGTGACGGGGAATTGTGTTTGGGGGTTCATGCCAGATTATCCATTAACGCCGAACCCGCTCCTTCCCCCATGCAGGGGCTGCGCCAAGACCGACCGAAGGTCGAGCGTCTGGCGGCGTACCCCTTGCGGGTGGAAGGTTGGGATAGGGGTAGAGTTGTGGAACGGTAACGTTTCTACCCCCTCCCTAACCCTCCCCCTGCAAGGGGGAGGGGATAAAACGGCTAATTGATTATTTGAGTTCATCAACGCTTCGCACCCGCCAGCAACTTCTTCTGCTCCTTATCCTCGCGCGCATTCCGCATCTGCCATGCCGACGGCTGCTCCACCTTCACCAGTTGCACCGCGGTCACCTTGTACTCGGGACAGTTGGTCGCCCAGTCCGAGTTGTCGGTGGTGATGACGTTGGCGCCCGATTCGGGGAAGTGGAAGGTGGTGTAGACCACGCCAGGTTGCACGCGCTCGGTGACGGTGGCGCGCAGCACGGTGTCGCCCGCGCGCGACTGGATGCCGACCCAGTCGCCATCCCTGATACCGCGCTCTTCCGCATCGTGCGGGTGGATCTCCAGCACGTCCTCGCCGTAGAACTGCACGTTCTCGGTGCGCCGCGTCTGCGCACCGACGTTGTATTGCGACAGGATGCGCCCGGTGGTGAGCAGCAGCGGGAAGCGCGGTGTGACTTTCTCGTCGGTGGGCACGTATTGCGTGTTGAAGAAGCGCCCCTTGCCGCGCACGAAAGCGTCCACATGCATGAGCGGCGTGCCTTGCGGCTTCTTGTCGTTGCACGGCCATTGCACGCTGCCCATCTGTTCCAGCTTGTCGTAGTTGACGCCGGCGAAGGTGGGCGTCAGGTGCGCGATCTCGTCCATGATCTGCGAAGGATGCTCGTAGTGCATCGGATAGCCGAGTGCGGCGGCCAGCCCCAGCGTGACTTCCCAATCGGCCTTGCCCGCCAGCGGCGGCATCACTTTGCGCACGCGCGAGATGCGGCGTTCGCCGTTGGTGAAGGTGCCGTCTTTTTCCAGGAACGATGCGCCGGGCAGGAACACATGCGCGTACTTCGCCGTCTCGTTAAGGAACAGGTCCTGCACCACCACGCATTCCATCGCGGCGAGCGCGGCCTGCACATGCTGTGTGTTGGGATCGGACTGCGCCGGGTCTTCGCCCTGGCAATAGAGTCCCTTGAACGAACCGTCCAGCGCGGCTTCCAGCATGTTGGGGATGCGCAGGCCGGGATCGGGTTGCAGGCTCACGCTCCATGCTTTTTCAAATAACTCGCGTGTGGCGCTGTCGGACACGTGGCGATAGCCGGGATAGATATCGGGGAAACCGCCCATGTCGCACGAGCCCTGCACGTTGTTCTGCCCGCGCAGCGGGTTCACACCCACACCCTCACGCCCCACGTTGCCGGTTGCCATCGCGAGGTTGGCGACGGCGATCACCGCGGTCGAGCCCTGCGAATGTTCGGTGACTCCCAATCCATAGAATATGGCCGCGTTACCACCGGTGGCGTACAGACGTGCGGCCGCACGCACGTCGGCAGCGGGCACGCCGGTGACGGCTTCCATCGCTTCGGGAGCATTGGCCGGACGTGCGGCGAATTCGCGCCAGTCGTCGAACGCCTGCTTCTCGCAGCGCTCGGCGATGAATTGCTCGTTCAGCAGACCTTCGGTGACGATCACATGCGCCAGCGCGGAAAGCATGGCGACGTTGGTGCCGGGGCGCAGCTTCAGGTGATGCGTGGCACGCGCATGCGGCGCGGTCACCATGTCGATCTCGCGCGGGTCGATCACGATGAGCTTTGCGCCTGCGCGCACACTGCGCTTGAGACGCGAGCCAACCACGGGATGGCCTTCGCTGGGGTTGGAGCCGATGAGCAGGATCACATCGGACTTTTCCACCGACTTGAACGTCTGCGTGCCCGCCGAGGTGCCCAGCGTCTGGCCGAGTCCGTAACCGGTTGGTGCATGGCACACGCGCGCGCAGGTATCCACGTTGTTGTTGCCGAACGCGGCGCGCACCAGTTTCTGCACCAGGTAGTCTTCCTCGTTGGTGCAGCGGCTGGAGACCAGCGCACCGACGGCGTTCCTGCCGTGCTTTTGCTGGATGCGGCGGAATTCTTTCGCCGCATAGGCGAAGGCTTCATCCCACGACACTTCGCGCCACGGGTCGCTGGTCTTGGCGCGGATCATCGGCCTGGTGATGCGATCTTTGTGCGTGGCGTAGCCCCAGGCGAAGCGGCCCTTGACGCAGGCATGGCCTTCGTTGGCCTTGCCGTCTTTCCACGGCGTCATGCGCACGACCTGCGTGCCCTTCATCTCGGCCTTGAAGCCGCAACCGACGCCGCAGTAGGCGCAGGTGGTGATGACATCGCGCTCCGCACTTCCCAATTTGACCGCGCTCTTCTCGATCAGCGCCGCCGTCGGGCAGGCGTTGACGCAGGCGCCGCAGGAGACGCAATCGGACTCCATGAAACTTTCGCCCTGCCCAGCCGTCACGCGCGAAGCAAAACCGCGCCCGCTGATGGTCAACGCGAACGTGCCCTGCTGCTCTTCGCACGCGCGCACACAGCGGTTGCACACGATACACTTGGCGGGGTTGTGGATGAAATAGGGAGTGGAGATGTCTTTCCTTGCGGCGACAAAATGGTTCGCGCCATGCATGCCGTAACGCACCTCGCGCAAGCCTACTTGAGCAGCAGTGCTTTGCAGTTCGCAGTCGCCGCTGGCGGCGCAGGTGAGGCAATCGAGCGGATGGTCAGAGATGTAGAGTTCCATCACGTTGCGGCGCAGCTCGGCCAGTTTCGGCGTCTGTGTGCGCACCGTCATGCCCGCTTCGGCGGGCGTGGTGCAGGAGGACGGATAACCGCGACGGCCTTCGATCTCGACTAGGCACAGGCGGCAGGAACCGAAGGGTGCGAGGGAGTCGGTGGCGCAGAGTTTGGGGATCATCACGCCTGCCTTGACGGCGGCGCGCATGAGCGAGGTTCCGGCGGGGACGCTGACGGAGACGCCGTCGATGTTGAGGGTGACTTCGCGGGTGGAGTCGACTGCCGGAGTTCCGTAATCGAGATCGTTCATTGAAATGCTCCAGTGGAACAAAACTGTTCCTTCCCCCATGCAGGGGGAAGGTTAGGATGGGGGTTGACTCTATGGGTGCTCAACGCTTCTACCCCCACCCTAGCCCTCCCCCTGCAAGGGGGAGGGAATAAGGTAGCGGAGGTCATTCGAAATCCTCCGCAAAATGCTCCAGCGCCGACAGCACCGGGTACGGCGTCATGCCACCCATCGCGCACATCGAGCCGTGGGTCATGGTGTCGCACAGGCTACGCAGCAACGGAATTTGCTCGGATGCTCCGGCACGGATGCGGTCGATAACTTCGACGCCGCGCGTGGAGCCGATGCGGCAGGGTGTGCATTTGCCGCAGGATTCGTTGGCGCAGAACTGCATGGCGTAGCGCGCCTGCTTGGCCATATCCACCGTGTCGTCGAACGCAACGATACCGCCGTGGCCGAGCGCTGCACCAATTGAAGAGAATGCTTCGTAATCAAGCACGGTGTCGAATTGCGATGCTGGCAGGTACGCGCCCAGCGGCCCGCCCACTTGCACCGCGCGCAGCGGTCGGCCGGAACGCGAACCGCCGCCGTAGTCGTAGAGCAATTCGCGCAAGGTCGCGCCGAACGGCACTTCGACCAGACCGCCAAACTTGATGTTGCCCGCCAGCTGGAACGGCAGCGTGCCGCGCGAACGCCCTACGCCCAGGCCGCTGTAGAACGCCGC
Source organism: Nitrosomonadales bacterium (assembly GCA_016235045.1). Classification (GTDB taxonomy): domain Bacteria; phylum Pseudomonadota; class Gammaproteobacteria; order Burkholderiales; family Gallionellaceae; genus Sideroxyarcus. The sequence continues at coordinate 85,001 of JACRME010000033.1, read as the reverse complement.
GCCCTGCGCGAGGATGTCCGGCACGCTGGCGAAGGTGATGACGTTATTGATGACGGTGGGCTGGCCGAACAGGCCGGAGATGGCGGGCAGCGGCGGCTTGCTGCGCACAATGCCGCGACGGCCTTCGATGCTCTCCAGCATGGCCGTCTCTTCGCCGCACACATAAGAACCTGCACCCATGCGCACTTCGATGTTGAAATCGCCCAACCACTCTCCCGCGTTCTCCAGTGCGGCATCCAGCGCCGCGATGGCATGCGGATATTCGGAACGCACGTAAATGTAACCCTTGTTGGCGCCAACGGCGAGACCGGCGATGGCCATGCCTTCGATCAGGCAATACGGATCGCCTTCCATCAGCATGCGGTCGGAAAACGTGCCGGAGTCGCCTTCGTCGGCGTTGCACACGATGTATTTCTGCGCAGCCCGCGTGTCAAGCACGGTCTTCCATTTGATGCCGGTGGGGAACGCCGCACCGCCGCGGCCGCGCAGGCCGGAGTCGGTCACCGCCTGCACGATGGCGGCAGGCTGCATGGCACGCGCCGCCACCAGTCCCTTGCCGCCACCGTGCGCGAGATAATCCTGCAACGAACGCGGGTCGGTGATGCCGACGCGGCGCAGGCTGACGCGCTGCTGTTTGACCAGATACGGATGCGTTTCGATGTCGCCCAGATGCAGCGCATGTTTGCCGCCTTGCGCGAAATCCGCTGCGAACAGTTTGGGCACATCGGCCACGGTCACCGGACCGTAGGCGATGCGGCCTTGTGCGGTGACGACTTCGACCAGCGGCTCCAGCCAGAACAGGCCGCGCGAGCCGTTGCGCACGATGTTCACCTTCTCATTGCGCCTCGCCGCTTCGGCCGCAATGGCAGACGCCACTTTGTCCGCGCCGAGCGCGAGGGCGGCGGCATCGCCGGGAACATAAACGGTCACGCTCATTTCCCGTCTCCCAGTTCCTGCATGAGCGCATCGAATTTCGATAGCGTCACCTGCGCATGCAATTCCGTCTCGTCGATCTGGATGTTGGGGCCAATTGAACACAAGCCCAGGCAATACACCGGCTCCACGTCCACCTCGCCGTTACGCATATGTTTTGCCGCATGCGCCGCCAGTGCTTCGCTGCCGTTGGCCTGGCAGGCTTCGGCACAGCACACCTGCACCACATGCCTGTCCGGCGGCGTGCGGCGGAAGTGGTGGTAATAGGTGATCACGCCATGCACCTCGGCGCGCGACAGGTTGAGTTCCTTTGCGATCAGCGGCCCCGCGTCATCCGGCACATAGCCCAGTGCATGCTGGAGATCGTGCAGGATGGGCAGCAGCGCGCCTGGCCGATCCTGGTGTTTGGCAAATATGGTTTTCAAAATTGCATTCATGGCTGCAAATCCCCTCGTCCTGTCCAGCGCAATGCCCGAGTCATCCGGTCGGATGGCATCTACAAACGAAAAACTCCCTTATGGAACATGGGAGTTTTGAAGATGTGGTGCGCCCGGCGGGAGTCGAACCCACGACCCTTGGCTTCGGAAACCAATACTCTATCCAGCTGAGCTACGGGCGCTTTGAACGGCGCGCAGTATAGCGGTTTTTGGCCTGCCCCGCCCGCGCCGAATGACGCAAAAAATGCTATCGTGCGCACCATGAGTTTCATCAATCCCAGCCCGGAAGCCATCTGCAAATTGCTGCGCGAGGTGCATACCATCGCTGTAGTAGGGCTTTCCCCCAACACGGCCCGTCCCAGTTTCCGCGTGGCGCAAGCGTTGCAGGGCTTCGGCTACCGGATCTTGCCGGTGCGGCCTTTGGTCACCGAGGTGCTGGGCGAAAAAGCCTGGCCCGACCTGGAAAGTCTGCCCGAAATGCCGGACATCGTGGAGGTGTTCCGCGCCCCGGAGCATGTGCCCGCCATTGTCGAAAGCTGCATCAGGCTGGGCATCGGGAAACTGTGGCTGCAGGACGGCGTAGTGCATGAAGAGGCGGCGCTGCGTGCGCAGCAGGCCGGTATCGCGGTGGTGATGGATCGCTGCATGTTCCGCGACTACACCCAATTGTGCGGGGCAGGCAGATGAGCCATTTGCGCTGCGCCTGGTGCGGCGACAACGCCCTGTACCGGACTTACCACGACACCGAATGGGGCGTGCCGCTGCACGACGACCAGGCATTGTTCGAATTTCTGATCCTGGAGGGCGCCCAGGCCGGCTTGAGCTGGATCACCATCCTGAAAAAGCGCGAGCACTACCGCGCTGCCTTCGACGGCTTCGATGCCACTCGCATTGCCCGCTATGGCGCAGGTAGAATAGAAAAGTTGCTGCGGGATCCCGGCATCGTGCGCAACCGGTTGAAAGTGCAGGCGGCAGTGACCAATGCGCAAAAGTTTCTCGAAGTGCAGTCCGAGTTCGGCAGCTTCGACCGGTTCATCTGGCAGTTTGTCGACGGCAAGCCGAAGCAGAACGCCTGGCGCCGCATGGCCGACGTGCCCGCGAGTACGCCGGAGTCGGATGCCATGAGCAAGGAACTGAAACGGCGCGGTTTCAAATTTGTCGGCAGCACGATTTGCTACGCGCATATGCAGGCGACCGGCATGGTGAACGACCACACGACCGATTGCTACAGATATAAAGAGCTTTTGAAATGACACTTAAATTCACCAAGATGCACGGCGCGGGCAACGATTTCGTGGTGCTCGACGGCGTGCGCCAATCAATCGCGCTGTCGCCGGAACAGATTCGTTTCCTCGCCGACCGCCATTTCGGCATCGGTTGCGACCAGATCCTGCTGGTGGAAAAAACCCAGCGCGAAGAGGCCGATTTCCGCTACCGCATCTTCAATGCCGACGGCAGCGAGGTAGAACAATGCGGCAACGGCGCGCGCTGCTTCGTGCGTTTCGTGCATGAGAAAAAACTCACCAGCAAGCGCGAGATCGTGGTCGAAACCAAGAGCGGGCTGATTTCTCCCAGCCTGGCGGAAGACGGGCGTGTCACGGTGAACATGGGCGCGCCCATCTTCGAACCTGCGCGCATTCCTTTCCTCAGCGACAGCAAAGAGGTGATCCAGCCGCTGCAGGTCGGCAGGAAGACGGTGCAGATTACCGCCGTCTCCATGGGCAACCCGCACGCGGTGCAGGTGGTGAAGGACGTCAAGACCGCCGCGGTGGAAACGCTGGGGCCGCTGATCGAGAACCATCCGAGTTTTCCCAAGCGCGTGAACGCGGGCTTCATGCAGATCGTTGATCGTACGCACATCAAGTTGCGCGTGTACGAGCGCGGCGCGGGAGAGACCCTGTCCTGCGGCACCGGCGCGTGCGCGGCGGTGGTCGCGGGCATCAGGCGCAAGCTGCTGGACAGCACGGTGCATGTCGCCACTCGCGGCGGCGTGCTCACCATCAACTGGGCGGGCGAACATTCCCCGGTGATGATGACCGGGCCGGCCATCACGGTGTTCGACGGCGAGATAAACCTTTGAGAGGCAAATAATGAAAGCAGAAGACGTCGCACAATATCTGCAGGACAACCCGCAGTTCTTCGAGGACCATGCGGAGATGCTGTCGCAAGTCAACCTTCCGCATCCGCACGGCGGCCGCACGATTTCGCTTTCCGAGCGCCAGTTGCTCACGCTGCGCGAGCGCGTGAAGGAGCTGGAAAAGAAGCTGCACGAACTGCTGGAGTTCGCCAAGGAGAACGATGCGTTGCAACTCAAGGTGCACCAGTTCAACTGCGCGCTGTTCGGCCCGCACGACCGCTCCACTTTGCAAAACACGGTTGTGCATAACCTGCGCGACATATTCGCCATCCCGCATGTTGCGCTGCACCTGTGGAAGGACGAGCCGCCCAGTCCGGAAGTGCTGGCCTTTGCCGACCAGCACCCGCTGCCGGTGTGCGCGCATCATGCCGTGCACGACACGCTGCCCTGGTTCGGCGAGGCCGCCGAGCATCTGCGTTCGTTTGCCTACCTGCCGTTGCGCGCCCACGGCCAGACCGTCGGCCTGCTCATCCTCGCCAGCGAGGACAAGGAGCGCTTCTACCCGGAGATGGGCACCCTGTTCCTGCAGCGCATCGCCGAGACACTGGGCAGTGCGTTCAACCTGCATGTGTGATGCCCGCCGCTGAAAAGGTCCCTGCTACCCTGCAAGGCTACCTCGCCTACCTGCACAACGAGCGCAATTATTCCCCACTGACTGCCGAAAACTACGCGCGCGACATCCGGCGCCTGCTGGCGCTTGCCGGGACAACGCCGCTGCCCGATTTGAAGAGCCACCATATCCGCCGCTACATCGCGCAACTGCACAGCAGCGGCTTGGGCGGAAGATCGCTGGCGCGCGTGCTGTCGGCGTGGCGCGGCTTTTACGGCTACCTGATGCGCGACCACGGCTGCAACAGCAATCCCTGCGTCGGACTGCGCGCGCCGAAAGCGCCCAAGACCCTGCCGCACGCACTCTCACCCGATGAGGCGGTGAAGTTGGTGGAAATGCCGGTGGAGACCACGACAGATGCGCGCGACAAGGCGATGTTCGAGTTGCTCTACTCCTCCGGCTTGCGTCTGGCAGAACTGGTGAGCCTCGACCCGGTCGACATGGATTTTGCCGACGCCTCGGTGCGCGTTACCGGCAAAGGCAACAAGACACGCATCGTGCCGCTGGGCAGCCATGCGATTGATGCGCTGAAGGCATGGCTTGCGGTGCGCGACCAGATCGCCAGGCCGGACGAGACCGCGCTGTTTGTCGGCAAGAACGGCGCGCGCATCAGTCCCAGAACGGTGCAACTGCAATTGCGCAAGCGCGGCATCACCCAGGGCATTGCCAGCGGCGTGCATCCTCATTTGTTGCGCCACTCCTTCGCCACTCACGTGCTGCAATCATCCGGCGACTTGCGCGCAGTGCAGGAGATGCTCGGCCACGCCAGCATCTCCACCACGCAGGTCTACACCCACCTCGATTTCCAGTACCTCGCCAAAATTTACGACGGTGCGCATCCGCGTGCCAAGAAGAAGACATGAGCAAAGACAGACCCAGATCGCCTTCGACCCCGCACCGCCAATCTCAAGGCGGCAAGGATTTCCGCAAACGCGTGCAGCGCAGCAAACAGCAGGGCGAGACTCCGCAGCAGACAACAAAGCCGAGAGACGGCAACCCTTCCGCCAAGCCCTGCATCATCCTGAAGGCCGAGCGCGAGAAATCCCTGCAACGCCGCCATCCGTGGATTTTTTCCGGTGCGGTGGAGTGCATCGACGGCAAACCCGCCAGCGGCGACACCTTGCCGGTGCGCGACGCATCGGGATACTTTCTCGCCTGGGCAGCCTACAACCCAGACTCGCAGATCACCGCACGGGTATGGTCCTGGCAGGAGAAGGATGTCATCGATAAATCGTTTTTCAACAAACGTGTTGCAAATGCATTAGAAGCACGCCGCTCACTCGGTTTGCTCCCCTCCCCCGCGAGCGGGGGAGGGGTTGGGGGAGAGGGTCGCGGAATCGACCCCACCACCCTCTCCCTAACCCTCTCCCGCGAGCGGGAGAGGGAACAGAATTCAGGCAACGGCATGCGCCTCATCCACGGCGAATCGGACGGACTGCCCGGTCTCATCGTGGACAAGTACGGCGGCGTGCTGGTGATGCAGCTCGGCAGCGCCGGGCCGGAACATTGGCGCGAGACTATCGCCGACATCCTGCAGGAACTGTGCGCGCCGGTGTGCATCTACGAGCGTTCCGATTCCGACGGACGCGAACTGGAAGGATTGCCGAAACGGAATGGCAGCGTGCGCGGCACATTGCCGGAGGGCGTGGAAGTGCTGGAAAACGGTCTGCGCTTCGCCGTGGATGTGGCGGCAGGCCAGAAGACCGGCTACTACCTCGACCAGCGCGACAACCGCGCACTGACCGGCACGCTGGCCGCCGGGCGCGACGTGCTCAACTGTTTCTGCTACACCGGCGGTTTTTCGCTCTATGCGCTGCGCGGTGGCGCGAAATCGGTGCTCTCCGTCGACTCCTCGCAGGAAGCGCTGCAACTGGCACAACGCAATGTCGAACTGAACGGCCTCGACGCCTCAAAGGCCGAATGGCAATGCGCCGACGTGTTCGAAGCCCTGCGCAAGCTGCGCGACCAGAACCGCAAGTTCGATTTAATTGTCCTGGATCCGCCCAAGTTCGCCCCCACCGCCGCCTTCGCCGAAAAAGCCTCGCGCGCCTACAAGGACATCAACCTGCTGGGTTTCAAGCTGCTGCGGCCGGGCGGCCTGCTGTTCACCTACTCCTGCTCCGGCGGCATCAGCGACGACCTGTTCCAGAAGATCATCGCGGGTGCGGCGCTGGATGCGGGTGTGGATGCGCAGATCGTGAAGAAACTGCACGCGGCAGCGGATCATCCGGTGCTGCTGAGTTTCCCCGAGGGGGCGTATCTGAAGGGATTGGTGTTGCGGGTGGCGGGCTGAACGCCCCCACCGTGATTATTGCTGCTTGATGACTTCCAGCCCGGCCTGCTCCCACGCCTGAATACCGCCTTGCACGTTGCTGGCCTGGGTGAAGCCTGCTTCCTGCAGCAGCGCCACCGCCTTGGCCGAACGGCGGCCGGAGCGGCAGATCACCGCGACGGGTTTGTCCTTGTAGGTTTCGATCTCTTTCAAACGCAGTCCCACTTCGCCCAGCGGAATCAGCTTCGCATTCGGCGCATGGATGGCCGCGTATTCGGCGGGCTCGCGCACGTCGAGCAACAGCGCGCCCTGGCTGCTGACCATGCTCTGCGCCTGCTTCACATCCACGCCCTGAACGGCCGACAGTTGCTGCGACAGCAGCGCAAACCCCAGCAGGGCGGCCGCGCCCCAAAGTATTTTCGATTTCATATTCATAACCGCCTCAAGCCAGACGGTATGCTGGGAAACCGCTCTGCACCCAGCCCATCATCCCGCCGCGCAGGTTGAACACGTTTGAGAAGCCCTGCTGTTGTAGGAACATGCAGGCCTGCGCCGAACGCGCGCCGCTGCGGCATACCATCACCAGCTTTTCGCTCTTGTCCAGCTCGTGCATCTTGGCGGGCAGGACATGCAGCGGCAGCGCCTCGGCTTTGGGCACGGTGCCGTGCGCGATTTCTTCCATCTGGCGCACATCGATCACGCGCATCTTGTGGCCGTCGTCTTCCACCCATTGCGCGAGCTGGGTTGCGTCGATTTCTTTTACGTTCATTCCAAACATGGCGGTTGCTCCTTTGTTAGCAGTCTGCGCATATTAGCATATTCTAATATGACGGCAAAGAGGGGAGAGGGCTGGGGTGAGGGAGGACTTACTGCACTCCCTCCCGTCGGTGCTGGGTTTGATTTTGGCGAATCCGCGTGGGCACAGATTCGTGCCCACCTACACAAATGCCAGCAACACCAATCCCAGCAGCGCCGGCCCACCCTGTATCACCAGTATCCTCGCATGCACCGTCAGCGCCCCATAAAACCCCGCCGTCAGCACACACCCGAGAAAAAACCGCTGCACGTGAATATCGCCGGAGAACAATCCCCAGAACAATCCCGCCGCCAGAAATCCGTTATACAAACCCTGATTCGCCGCCAGCACGCGGGTGGCGGCGGCAAAATCCGCATCCATGTGGAACGCTTTCAGGCCTTCAGGCCGTTCCCACAGGAACATTTCCAGCACGAGGATGTACACATGGATGAGGGCGACGATTGCTACAACGATATTGGCGGCGATATGCATCAATGCATGCTCACGAAAGGTTTGAAGCCGAGCGACGAGGCGAGCCGGCTGGCGGCGTTGCGCGCTTCGTTCGCACTCGCATAAGGGCCGAAGTGGACACGGGTCAGGCCATTCTTTTTATACAGTCTCAGCGTCCGGCTGGTATCGGGCAGTTCCGAGCGCATCCTGGCGAGGAAGCTTTCTGCACCCTGCGGCGATTTGAAGGCGCCGAGTTGCAGGAAGACCTGGCCGGTGGAGGCGCCTGCGGTCTCGACCGGAATGGCGGGCGCCCCGGCTAACGGTTCGACCTGCACGGCTGGCGTTTCGACGGTGCCGGTGGCGGGAGCGCTGCCGTCGGCGGCGAGGCTTTCCACTTCGACTTCGGCGCTGCCGTTGTTGATGTAGCCGAGTTTGTAGGCGGCGACATAGGACAGATCCATGATGCGCTCGTGCAGGAACGGGCCGCGGTCGTTGACGCGCACGACGACGGATTTGCCGGTGGCGACGTTGGTCACGCGCGCGTAGCTGGGGATGGGCAGCGTGGGGTGCGCGGCGGTCATGGCGTACATGTTGTAGGTCTCGCCGATGGAGGTGCGCTGGCCGTGGAATTTCTTGCCGTACCAGGAGGCCGAGCCGCGCTCCTTGTAGTTGCCCGGCGCTTGCAGCGGCGTGTAGGTTTTGCCCAAGGCGGAGTAGGGTCGGTTGGCGTAGCGGTGCAGCGGTTCGGGTTTGGGCACGGCATCGGGTATGGCGTCGAGATTCGCGGGGGCATCCGCTCCGGGGCCGTCGCCGGCCAGGTAGCCGCCGCCGCCCGGGGCGGCAGCGCGGGCCGGTTTGCCGCCGGGTCCGGAAGCCGCATCGACGATGGGTGCGGCGCTCTGGACGCCACCGGATTTTTGCATGCCGGAGCACGCGCTCAGGGCCAGCACGGCAAACAGCACCAACAACGATTGGTTTTTCATCATCGACTCCTGCTAGGTTTTAACGAGTTTCTTGTGCGTGTGGATGCTCATCAGCATGCCAAAGCCCAGCATCAGCGTGAGCAGGGAAGTGCCGCCGTAGCTGATGAGCGGCAGCGGCACGCCCACCACGGGCAGGATGCCGCTGACCATGCCCATGTTGACGAACGCATAGGTGAAGAAGGTGAGTGTGATGCTGCCTGCCATCAGGCGCGTGAAGTAGGTGGAGGCGTTGGCGGTGATGATGAAGCCGCGCCCGATGACGACCACATACAGCCCCAGCAGCAAGATGCTGCCGATCAGTCCGAACTCTTCCGACCAGACGGCGAAGATGAAGTCGGTGGTGCGCTCGGGCAGGAAGTCGAGGTGCGTCTGCGTGCCGTTCATGTAGCCCTTGCCGAGGATGCCGCCGGAACCCACCGCGATCATGCCCTGAATGGTGTGGTAGCCCTTGCCCAGCGCGTCCTGCGAGGGATCGAGCAGCATCAGGATGCGGTGGCGCTGGTAGTCGTGCAGCATCGACCACAGGAACGGCGCACTGGCAACCGCCGCCAGCGTCAGGCCGATCATCACCCGCCAGGACAGCCCGGCCAGGAACAACACGTAGAAGCCGCTCGCCCAGATGAGGATGGTGGTGCCCAGGTCGGGCTGGCGCACGATCAGGATCAGGGGCAGCAGCAGCAGGATCGTCGCGACGAAGTAGTTTCTCAGCTTGAGCGTGGCTTCGTTCTTCTCGAAGTACCACGCCATCATCAGCGGCACGGCGATCTTCATCAGCTCCGACGGCTGGATGGTGGCCACGCCGATGTTGAGCCAGCGCCGCGCGCCGTGGCTGATCTCGCCGAACAATGCGACGGCGACCAGCAGCAGCATGCCGAACACGTAAATCGGCACGGCGCTGCGCATGAGCCAGTGCAGCGGCATGTTGGCGACGAGCCACATCGCGATGAACGCGACCAGGATATTGCCGAGCTGGCCCAGCACGCGCATCCAGTTGCCGTCGCTGGCGCTGTACAGCAGCACCAGGCTGATGAACATGAATGCGCCGAGCGCGGCCAGCAGCACCGGGTCGAGATGCAGCATGAAGCGGGTTTGGATTTGCCTTAGTTTCATTCTCAGTCGCTTTCCGCCCCGGCTTTTTCCTGCACTGCCTGCAGCGGCACGGGCAGTTTACCGAGCAGGTAATAATCCAGCACTTTGCGCGCGATCGGCGCGGCGGTGGAGCCGCCGTGGCCGCCGTTCTCGGCCAGCACCGCCAGCGCGATGCGCGGCTTGTCGGCCGGGGCGAAGGCGATGAACCAGGCATGGTCGCGGTTGTATTCGGAGACCTTTTTCGCGTCGTATTTCTCGCCCTGTTTCATGGCGATCACCTGGGCCGTGCCGGTTTTGCCCGCCAGGCGGTAAGGTGCGCCGTAGCCGGCGACGACGGCGGTGCCGCCCGGTTTGGTGACGGCCTCCATCGCGCTCTTCACCAGCTTCAGGTGGGCGGGGTTTATCTGCATGTCGAACAACTGCTTGGTTTCGGTCAGCACCGCTTCGCCATTGGCCCGGCGCATTTCTTTCACCAGATGCGGCCGGAAGCCCACGCCATCGTTGGCCAGAACCGCCGTGGCGAACGCCAGTTGCACCGGCGTCACCAGATTGTATCCCTGTCCGATGCCGGCCGAGACGGTGTCGCCGGGATACCAGATCTGGTTGTAGCGCTTGGTTTTCCATTCGGGCGACGGCAGCAGTCCGCTGGACTCGCCCTCCATGTCCAGCCCGGTTTTCTGCCCGAAGCCGAAACGCTCCAGATAGTTGTGCATGTTGTCGATGCCCATTTCGGTGGCGAGACCGTAGTAATAGGTATCGCAGGAGACGACGATGGATTTGTACAGGTCGACAGCGCCGTGCCCGCCGCTCTTCCAGTCGCGGTATTGATGGCGGCTGCCCGGCAGCATGAAATAGCCGGGATCGCTGATGGTGCGCGCGGGAGAACGGGTATCGTAAAACAGTCCCGCCAGCGCCATGAACGGCTTGATGGTGGAGCCGGGCGGGTATTGCCCGCGCAGGGCGCGGTTGTTGAGCGGGGTATCGAGCGAGCCGTTCAGCTCTTCCCAGGTCTCGGTGTCGATGCCGTCGATGAACAGGCCGGGGTCGTAGCCTGGCTTGCTGACGAAAGCCAGCACTTCGCCGTTGGTGGGATCGAGCGCGACCAAAGCGCCGCGATAATCGCCGAACGCTTCTTCCGCCACTTCCTGCAGTTTCGCGTCCAGCGTCAGCATGAGGTTGTTGCCGGATTGCGGCGCAGTGCGCGTCAGCACGCGCACGGCCCGCCCGCCCGCATCCACTTCCACCTGCTCGAAACCAGTGTTGCCGTGCAGCTCTTTTTCGTCTTTTTGCTCGACGCCGGTCTTGCCGATGTAGTCGGAACCGAGGTAGTTGGAAGCGAGATCGATTTCTTCCAGTTGGTCGATATCGTTCTGGTTGATGCGGCCGACGTAGCCGATCAGGTGCGAGGTCACGTCGGTAAACGGATATTCGCGGAACAGGCGCGCCTTGATCTCCACGCCGGGGAAGCGGAAACGCTGGGCGGAGACACGCGCCACCTCTTCATCGCTCAACTGGCTGCGGATCGGCATGGTTTCCAGCGCCTGCCGTTCCGTCAGCAGCTTCTTGAAACGCTTGATGTCCTTGGGCGTGATCTCGACCAGCCCGGACAGTTCGGCGATCAACGCGTCCATGTCCGTCACTTTTGCCGGCGCAATCTCGAGCGTGTAGCCGGAATAGTTCCTGGCCATCACGACACCGTTGCGATCCATGATCAGGCCGCGATTCGGCACGATGGGAACGACATAGATGCGGTTGCTCTCCGCCATGGTGTGGAAGTAGTCGTACCGGATGACTTGCAGGTAAAAGAAACGCACCAGCAGGATAAGCAGCATCACCGCCACGAAACCCAAGCTCAGTACCAGGCGCAGACGGAAGTAATAGATTTCGCGCTGATGGTTCTTCAGCTCGATGTAACGGTTCATAGCTCGTTCGGATCGCGGTACGGTCGCCGCAGGGCCTGCAACAACAGGGTCATCGGCACCCACAGCAGCGCCGACACCACGCTGCCCAGGAAATATTCCCACGCCACATAACCGCGCAATTGCCAGTGCACGGCAGCGTAGACGGCGTAAGCCAGCAGCAGCATCGGGAACACGTGCATGGATTGCTGGCGCAGGTCGAACATTTGCACGCGGCGATGCAGCACGATGCCACCGAAGGCCAGCACCGAATAGGCCAGCGCATGCTGGCCGAACAGGCTGGCATCCGCCACGTCGGCAAAAATGCCGACCACCCAGGCGATGCCGATACCGATCCGGTGCGGTTTGTGCGTGCACCAGTAGAGCAGCACCAGCGCCACGAAATCCGGACGCAGGGCCAATGCCCAGCCGTGCCAGGGCAACCAGTTGAGCATCACCGCCACGAACAGGCTGAATGCAATGAAACTGGTGCTCGCGGGCAGCAGGAATTCCTGGTCTTTGGATCCGTTCGAAATCACGGTCGCCTCCGTTTGAGTCTTTTCTTGGCCCGTTCCGGCTCCGCACCCGTCTCGACCGTTTCCGGCCGCTCGACCAGTTTCGGCAGGCCGGACACAATCATCAAGGAACGATTCCGGTCGACGCCGGCCAGCGGGGCGCAGGTAATGCGCGCAAACGGATAGGCCGGATCGCGTTCGATCTTGATGATTTTCGCCACCGGCAGGTTGGGCGGGTAGATGCCGTCGATGCCCGAGGTCACCAGTTCGTCGCCCTCGACCAGATCCGCACTCACCGGCATGTAGCGCAATGCCATCTCGCTGATATCGCCCGACCCGAACACGACCGCCCGGAATCCGTTGCGCAAGACCTGTATCGGCACGGCGTGATCCTTGTCCGTGACCAACGTGACTTCGGACAGCCAGGGATAAACGCGGGTGACCTGGCCGACCACGCCGTGGTCGTCGACCACCACCTGGCCGGGCTGTACGTTGGCCTGCGAACCCTTGTTGACGAACAGTTTGCGCTTGAAAATATCGCGCTCGACATAAACGATTTCCGCCATCTGCATCGGGAAATCCACCCTTTGCTGAAGCTCATGCAAGGTGCGCAACTGCGCATTTTCGGCCTGAATGGCGGACAACTGCGCCAGTTGCGCCGCATCCGTGTCGTGCTGCTGGCGCAGTTTTGCGTTGTCCTCCAGCAATTGGTTCTGCGTTTCGAAATAGACGGAGATTCGTCCCACCACCTCGCCGGGCAGGGCGGTCAAGCGCTGGAAGGGATAGATGACCACGGCAAGCACATTGCGCGTGGACTCCAGGTATTGGTAGCGCGCATCCACGAACAGCAGCAGCATGGAAAGCGCGCAAAAGAAGATGAGACGAGCAACCGGACTGGGGCCGCGATTAAAAAACCGGAGGGTACGGGTATCGTCCAAAGTGCTGCCGTACGATCAATCGCTGGTGAAGATGTTGTTGAATTTATCCATGCGTTCGAGCGCTTTGCCGGAACCGCGCACCACGCAGGTCAGCGGATCGTCGGCGATCACCACCGGCAGCCCGGTCTCTTCCATCAGCAGGCGGTCCAGGTCGCGCAGCAGCGCACCGCCGCCGGTCAGCACCATGCCCTTGCCGGCAATGTCGGCGCCCAGTTCCGGCGGGGTTTGTTCCAGTGCGGTTTTCACCGCACTGACGATGTTGTTGAGCGGGTCGGTCAGGGCTTCGAGGATTTCGTTGCTGGAGATGGTGAAACTGCGCGGCACGCCTTCGGCCAGATTGCGCCCGTTCACTTCCATTTCGCGCACTTCGCTGCCGGGGAAAGCGGAACCGATTTCCTTCTTGATCGTCTCGGCGGTGCTTTCGCCGATCAGCATGCCGTAGTTGCGGCGGATGTAGTTGATGATGGCTTCGTCGAACTTGTCGCCGCCGACGCGCACCGAGCCGGAATACACCGCGCCGCCCAGCGAGATCACGCCCACTTCGGTGGTGCCGCCGCCGATGTCGACCACCATGGAACCGGTCGCCTCTTCGATCGGCAGGTCGGCGCCGATCGCGGCAGCCATCGGCTCTTCGATCAGTTCCACGCGGCGCGCCCCGGCGCCGTAAGCGGATTCGCGGATGGCACGGCGCTCAACTTGCGTCGAACCGCACGGCACACAAATCACGATGCGCGGGCTGGGCGTGAAGATGCTGGATTTGTGCACGCGGCGGATGAACTGCTTGAGCATTTGTTCGGTGACGGTGAAGTCGGCGATCACGCCGTCCTTCATCGGGCGAATGGCGGTGATGTTGCCCGGTGTGCGGCCCAGCATCTGTTTCGCCGCGAGGCCGACCTGCTGGATGACTTTCTTGCCGTTGGGGCCGCCTTCCTGGCGGATGGCAACAACGGACGGCTCATTCAGCACGATCCCCTGTCCGCGCAACCAGATCAGCGTGTTCGCCGTACCGAGGTCGATGGCGAGGTCGTTGGAAAAATAGCCGTTGAAGTAACTTAACATGTCAGGTCCTGAAAGGTAGAAGGTATGCGCCCAAGAAGCGCTTTATGATACTCTATTGCGCCTGATTTGATAAAGCTTTAAGCCCCTTTATGTCCCTAAGTTTAGCCGATGTCGAAAAAGTCGCCCGCCTTGCCCGGCTGGCGATGAACGACGAAGAACTCAAAGCCGCCCAGTCCCAACTAAACAACATTTTCGGCCTGATCGCCGAGATGCAGGCAGTCGATACCAAGGGCATAGAACCCATGTCGCACGCGCAGGATGTGGCACAGCGCCTGCGCGAGGATATCGTTACCGAAACCAATCAGCGCGAGGCTTTCCAGGCCGTCGCCCCGCAAGTGGAACAAGGCCTCTATCTTGTTCCCCAAGTCATTGAATAACCGGCCATGATCCATTCCAGCCTGACCCAACTGGGCGCCGCCCTGCGCGCCAAAAAAATCTCCAGCGTCGAATTGACGCAGGGCTACCTCGACCGTATCGCCGAACTCAACCCCAAGCTCAACGCCTTCATCACCGTAAACCCGGAGAAGTCGCTGGCGCAGGCGCGCGAGGCCGACACCCGCTTTGCCTCGGGCAAAGTCGGGGCGCTGACCGGTATCCCCATCGCGCAAAAGGACATCTTCTGCGCCAAAGGCTGGCTCACCACCTGCGGCTCGAAGATGCTGCACAATTTCGTCTCGCCCTACGACGCACATGTCATCAGCCAGTTCAACAACGCGGGCGCGATCAACCTCGGCAAGACCAACATGGACGAGTTCGCCATGGGTTCGTCGAACGAGACTTCGCATTACGGCCCAGTGAAGAATCCCTGGGACACGGCGCGCGTGCCCGGCGGTTCGTCCGGCGGCACGGCAGCAGCCGTGGCGGCGCGTTTATGCGCGGCAGCGACCGGCACCGACACCGGCGGTTCCATCCGCCAACCTGCCGCGCTGTGCGGCATTTCCGGTCTGAAACCGACTTACGGCGTGGTGTCGCGCTACGGCATGATCGCCTTCGCTTCCAGTCTCGACCAGGCCGGCCCGATGGGGCGCAATGCCGAAGACCTCGCGCTGATGATGAACGTGATGGCAGGCTTCGACGAACGCGATTCCACCTCGCTGCAGCGCGAGAAAGAAGATTACACGCGCGACCTGAACAAATCGCTGACCGGCCTGCGCATCGGCCTGCCCAGGGAGTTTTTTGCCGAGGGCATGGGCGCCGACGTGGCCAAGGCGGTCGAAGCCGCCATCGCCGAATACAAGAAACTCGGCGCAGTCATCGTCGACATCAGCCTGCCGAATTCCAAGCTCTCCGTGCCGGTGTATTACGTGCTGGCCCCGGCGGAAGCGTCGAGCAACCTGTCGCGCTTCGACGGCGTTCGCTACGGCTACCGCGCCCCCGAGTACAGCGACCTCGCCGACATGTATGAAAAATCCCGCGCACAGGGTTTCGGCGCGGAAGTAAAACGCCGCATCATGATCGGCACCTATGTGCTGAGCCACGGCTACTACGACGCCTACTATTTGCAGGCACAGAAGATCCGCCGCCTGATCGCGCAGGACTTCACCGAAGCGTACAAACAGTGCGACGTGATCATGGGACCGACCTCGCCGTCCACCGCCTTCAAGCTGGGCGAAAAAGGCGACGACCCTGTGCAGATGTACCTGTCCGACATCTACACCATCGCGGTGAACCTGGCCGGCCTGCCCGGCATGTCCATCCCCTGCGGCTTCGGCGCCAACGACATGCCGGTCGGCCTGCAGATCATCGGCAATTATTTCGACGAAGCGCGCATGCTGAACGTCGCTCACCAATTCCAACTGGCAACCGACTGGCACAGCCGCGCGCCCAAACTTTGAGGCCTTTATGAAAATCACCAAGTTCACCGGCGTACCCGCCCTCAAGCGACAGCTAGACCGCCATCCCGTCTACGGCGCGGTGCGCAACATCGACGACCTGCGCGCTTTCATGGAACACCATGTCTACTCGGTGTGGGATTTCATGTCGCTGCTCAAATACCTGCAGCGCGACCTCGCGCCGACCGCCATGCCGTGGATGCCCACCGGCGATGCCGCGGTCACCTCGGCGCAACGGTTCATCAACGAGATCGTGGTCGGCGAAGAGACCGACGACGGCCTGCCGGATGCCAAGGGCAATCCGACGTTCATCAGCCACTTCGATCTGTACATCGGCGCGATGGAAGAAGTGGGCGCCGACACGGCGCCTGTCAAAGCCTTCCTCAAGTCGGTGCAGCGCAACGGCATCGAGAAGGCGCTGAAGATCGCCAAGATCCCCGAGCCCGCACGCCAGTTCATGCAAGCGACTTTCGGTTTCATCGGCACAGAGAAGACGCACATCGTAGCTGCCGCTTTCGCCCTCGGCCGCGAGCAGGTGATTCCCGGTATGTTCCGCGCGCTGTTAGCCGACATGAACATCAGCAAGCGCAAAGCGCCGCTGTTCTACTACTACCTCGAGCGTCACATCCATCTCGACGACGAACTGCACGGCCCGCTGTCGCTCAAGCTGCTGAGCCACTTGTGCAAGGGCAGCGACACCAAACTGCGCGCGGCATCCAAGGCGGGTTGCGAAGCCATCGAGGCGCGCATCGCGTTCTGGAGCGGCGTGCAGGCGGCGCTGCCATCGAGCAGAAAAACTTTAAAAACTAAATAGCCACAGAGATCACAGAGCACACAGAGAAATGCCTGCTGTACTCTCTCTGTGGTCTCTGTGTCCTCTGTGGCAAAAGGGTTTGAATTATGACTTGGGAAATCGTCATCGGGCTGGAAGTACACACCCAGCTCTCGACCAACACTAAAATCTTTTCCGGCGCATCGACCGCTTTCGGCGCGGAGCCCAACACCCAAGCCGACGCGGTGAGCATCGCCTTGCCGGGCGTGCTGCCGGTGCTGAACCGCGGCGCGGTTGAACGCGCGATCAAGTTCGGCTTGGCCACAGGCTCGCACATCGCCAATCGTTCGGTGTTCGCGCGCAAGAATTATTTCTATCCCGACCTGCCCAAGGGTTACCAGATCAGCCAGTTCGACCTGCCGGTGGTGGGACAAGGCACGCTGACCATCCAGGTCGAGCCGCTTTCCGGCAACGCAAAACCCTACGAAAAAACGGTGCGCATCACCCGCGCCCACCTGGAAGAAGACGCGGGCAAGTCCGTTCACGGCGATTCGCAGGGCGTAACCGGCATCGACCTCAATCGTGCCGGCACACCACTGCTGGAGATCGTGTCCGAGCCGGACATGAGTTCCGCCGCCGAGGCCGTGGCCTATGCGAAAGCCCTGCACACGCTGGTGCGCTGGATCGGCATCTGCGACGGCAACATGCAGGAAGGCTCGTTCCGCTGTGACGTGAACGTGTCGGTGCGCAAGCCCGGCGCCCCGCTGGGCACGCGCCGCGAGATCAAGAACCTCAACTCGTTCAAGTTCATGCAACAGGCCATCGACTACGAAGTGCAGTGGCAGATCGACACCATCGAGAACGGCGGCAAGGTGCACCAAGCCACCATCCTGTTCAATCCGGACACCGGCGAAACACGCGCCATGCGCAGCAAGGAAGACGCGCACGATTACCGCTACTTCCCCGATCCCGATCTGTTGCCGCTGGAGATATCCCCGGAGTGGATTGAGCAGGTGCGCGCCACACTGCCGGAATTGCCACAAGCGAAACAAACGCGTTACGTGAACGACCTCGGCCTCTCGGCCTACGACGCCAGCATCCTTACCGCTTCGCGCGAGATGGCGGATTTTTTCGAGACCGTTCTCGCCGCCGTGCCCAAGGATGCGAAATTGTGCGCCAACTGGATCATGGGCGAAGTGAGCGCTCAGTTGAACCGCGACGGCTTGGACATGACGCAATGCCCGATCACGGCACAACAACTCGGCGGCATGCTGCAGCGCATCGCCGACGGCACCATCTCCAACTCCGGCGCGAAAGAAGTATTCCGCACCATGTGGGCGGAAGGCGGCAGTGCGGATGCGATCATCGAAGCGAAGGGGCTGAAGCAGGTCTCTGATTCCGGTGCGATCGAAGCGCTGGTGGACGAGATCATCGCCGCCAATGCGGACAAGGTCGCAGAATACCGCAGCGGCAAGGACAAGCTGTTTGGCTTCTTCGTCGGTCTCGCCATGAAGGCCAGCAAGGGCAAGGCGAATCCGGCGCAACTCAACGATATCCTGAAGAAGAAACTGGAAGGTTAACTGGGCGTGTTGGTTGTGGGAGCGCCGGCGCCTCGCCGGCATTAGTTAAAACCAGCCGGCGGGACGCCGGCGCTCCCAAACTACGACACCTTCCCGCGCGCCTTGTGCGGCGCCTTGGCAAACAGCCGGTCATACAGCCAACGCGGCAATCGCTTCATCACCCACCCCACCACCCCCATCGGCCACGGCACCACGGCGAACGCGGTGCCGCGCCCGATCACGCGCGCCATGCGTTTGGCCGCCACATCCGCATCCAGGATGAACGGCATCGGATAGGTGTTGATGTCGGTCATCGGTGTCCTGATGTAGCCGGGACACAGCGTGACCACCTTCACGCCGCTGCCGTGCATTTCGACGCGCAGGCTTTCCAGGTAGGAGATTGCAGCGGCCTTGGACGCCGAGTAGGCGCCCGAACCGGGCAGACCGCGAAAGCCCGCCACGCTGGCGATGCCGACCAGCGTACCGCGTTTTGCCGCGCGCATCGCCGCCAGAAACGGCTGGAAGGTCTTCACCATGCCGAGCACGTTGATGTCCATCACGCGCTGGAACACTTCCTCGTCTTCGACATATTCGGTGAGCGTGCCGCGACTCACGCCGGCGTTGGCGATGACGATGTCCGGCACGCCGACGCGCGCCATGAAATCGCCGGCCGCGCGCTGAAGGGCCGGCGCATCGCGCACATCAAGGGTGTAGCAAATTACTTTTTCGGGAAATTCCGCCGCCAGGGATTGCAGCAGTTCGCCGCGACGGGCGCAGGCGGCGACGGTGGCGCCGCGCTCAAGATAATGGCGCGCGAGGGCCAGGCCGATGCCGCTCGACGCGCCGGATACGACGACTTTCATCGACGCTAGTTGCGTTCCTTGCGCGCGACCTTGATCACTTCCTCCAGCACGCGGATGGTTTCATCCGGCTGCAGTCCGGTGATGATGTATTTGCCGTCGACCGCAATCGTCGGCGTGCCCATCACCCTGTAGTTGTTTACCAACTGGTTGCTTCTGTTCAGCTTGCTGCCGATGGAGAAGGAGTTATACGCAGCGCTGAATTTTGCCCGGTCCACGCCCTGCTTTGCCACGAATTCGGTGATTTTTGCTTCATCGCGCAGGTCGATGTTATTCCTGTGGATAGCGTCGAACAGCGCAGCATGCAACTTGCCGGTCTTGCCCATCGCTTCCAGCGCGTAATAGGCTCGCGCCAGCGGCTCCTGCGTTTCGCGGAACATGACCGGCACCAGCTGCAATTCGACGTCCTTGGGCTTGTGCTTTTCCCACTCGCTCAGCGGACCGTGCAGGTGGTCGCAGTGCGAACATTCGTAGAAGAAGAACTCAAGCACTTCGATTTTCTTGCCGCTGGAAGTCGGCTGCGGCGCAGGAAGAAATTTGTAATCCACGCCCGCTGTCACTTCCGCATGCACAGAGGCCGCGCACAACAATGCCAACATTGCAAACAACTGCTTGATGAATCTCATGCTCGTCTCCTTCTAGTTTTATTCACCATTACTGGGCTTGTACCTGGGTTGCGATAATGCCGTTCTGCCTCAACGCCGCGATGGTTTTACCCGCTTCGTTGCCGTTATAGGGGCCGAGGCGCACGCGATGCCATATGCCCTTGTCCGGAATGGTCGCGGTCTGGATGTTTGCCTCGAAGCCGGAGAATGCCAGTTTGACCTTGAGCTTTTCCGCGTCGTCCGCGTTCTGGAACGAACCGGCCTGCACGTAGTACATCTCTTTGGGCGCTTCCAGTGCAGGTGGCGCCGGTTGCAGTTTCGCAATCGCCGGTTCTTTTTGCCTGGCGGCATTCTTGCGCGATGCGCCGTCCTGTTTGTCGGTCAGCACTTTGTAAAACTCAAAATGCTGCTTGGTCTCGGCTACGCCGGAGGCCGGGGCAGTGGCCACCGGAGCGCTGACGGCCAGCGGTGCAACTGCTGCGGCAGGTTTGCGTTCCTTGTTGATGAACGAGTCCTGCCTCTTTTCCATCACATACCATGCGACAGCGCCTGCCGCCACGATGCCCAGCACCATGCCGATGAAGACACCCGCGATCACTTTTCCTTTGCCTGCTCCGCCATTGCTCATGATTTGTTTCCTCTGTCCTACATCTTCTCGGGTGCCGAGACACCCAATAGAGCCAGTCCGTTCCTGATGACTTGCGCCACGGCGGCAATCAGCGCCAGCCGTGCCAGCTTGATGCGCCCGTCCTCGACCAGAAAGCGCGAGGCATTATAGTAGCTGTGAAAATCGGCCGCCAATTCTTTGAGGTAGAAAGCGACCTGATGCGGCGCAAGGTCTTCCGCCGCCGTCTCGATCACCTGCGGGTAATCGATCAGGCGCTGCAGCAAAGCGGTTTCGTAGTCGCTGTCCAGCACGCTCACATCGGCATTCAGCAACGCCAGATGCTCGCCGCCCCATTGCGCCAGCACCGTGCTGATACGCGCATGTGCATACTGGATGTAGTACACCGGGTTGTCGTTGCTCTGCGATTTGGCCAGGTCGATGTCGAACACCAGTTGCGAATCGGGATGGCGCGCGGCGAGGAAATAGCGCGTGGCGTCGCAGCCCACTTCGTCGATCAGGTCGCGCAACGTGACATAGCTGCCCGCACGCTTGGAGATTTTCACTTCTTCGCCGTTCTTCAGCACCGTCACCATCTGGTGCAGCACGTAGTCCGGCCAGCCCTTGGGAATGCCAGCATCCAGCGCCTGCAGCCCGGCGCGCACGCGCGTGATGGTGGAATGGTGGTCGGAACCCTGCTCGTTGATGACGCGCTCGAAACCGCGCCGCCATTTGTCCAGATGGTAAGCCACATCCGGCACGAAGTAGGTGTAGCCGCCGTCGCTCTTGCGCATCACGCGGTCCTTGTCGTCGCCGAAATCGGTGGTGCGCAGCCACAGCGCGTCGTCCTGCTCGTAGGTGTGGCCGCTGGCAATGAGTTTCTTCACCGTTTCTTCCACCTTGCCGTCGGTGTACAGCGCCGACTCCAGCGAGAACACGTCGAACTCCACCTGGAAGGCACGCAAATCCAGGTCCTGCTCGCGGCGCAGGTAGGCGACGGCGAAATGACGGATGGCTTCGGCATCGTCCGCATCGCCCTTGCCGGTGATGTGCTGGTCGTCGGCCTCGACGGTTTCCTTTGCCATGTAGGCTTTGGCGACATCCAGAATGTAATCGCCGCGATAGCCCGATTCCGGCCAGGACGGATCGTCCGGGGTGATGCCCTTGCAGCGCAACTGCACCGACAAGGTCAGGTTGTCGATCTGCGCTCCCGCATCGTTGTAGTAGAACTCGCGCGTCACGTTCCAGCCCGCCGCGTGCAGCACGTTGCACAGGCAATCGCCCACTGCAGCGCCGCGGCCGTGGCCGACATGCAGCGGGCCGGTCGGGTTGGCGGAGACGAATTCCACCCCCACCTTGCGCCCCCGCCCGACATGCACGTGGCCGTAACCTGCGCCTGCCTGCAGCACGCCGTGCACCACGTCCTGCTTGGCGGCGGTGGTGATGAATACGTTGATGAAGCCCGCGCCCGCGATTTCAACCTTCTCGATCACATCGGATTTCGGCAGCGCCGCGATCAGCGCATTGGCGATGTCGCGCGGCGACTTGCGCATCGGCTTGGCCAGCTGCATCGCCAGGTTGCAGGCGTAATCGCCGTGCGAGGCCTGCTTGGGGCGTTCAATGAGGATCGTCGCGCCGCTTTGGTCGGGCGCAACCGCGCGCAGGGACTGCGCGAATAAATCGGACAAATGGGATTTGAAATTCAGGACAGCGGACATGAAACAGCACCATTAAAGAGGCGCGGATTATAGCATTTGGGATCAAAGGAATTAATTCGAACTTGCTTCCCCGGGTACTGGAATAACCAGCCTCCACGCCTGCACAAAACATGTGCCGGCAGATCATGCCCGGCCGATGGCAACCGGCACCCGTTTTCGCATTGGAATCAGGCTTGCTCCAGCATGGTCTGGAACTGTTCGATCGGAACCGGCCTGCCGAACAGATAACCCTGGTAGTGTTTGCATCCGGCATTCGCCAGCAATTGCCGCTGTTCTTCCGTTTCCACCCCTTCGGCGATCACGTCCAGGTTCAGGCTTTGCGCCATCGCGATGATGGTGCCGACTATCGTCCGGTCGCTGCTGTCCCTGACGATGTCGCGCACGAACGACTGGTCGATCTTGAGCTGATCGAGCGGCAGGCGCTTGAGGTACTGCAGGGACGAGTAACCCGTGCCGAAGTCGTCCAGCGAAATCCGCACGCCGGTTTCATTCAATGCGTTCATGACGACAATGGTGTCCTCGATGTCTTCCAGCAACATGCTTTCGGTGAGCTCCAGCTTGAGCCGCGACGGATCAATCGCGTGGCGCGCCACGGCAGTCCGCACTTGCGAGACAAAGTCGGCCTGGTGGAATTGCTTGGCGCTGACATTCACCGCCAGTACCAGATGGCTGGTCAGCTTGTTCTGCTCCCATTGCTTGAGTTGCGCGCAGGCCGTCTCCAGCACCCATTGCCCGATAGGCAGGATCAACCCGGTCTCTTCCGCCAGCGGGATGAATTCGCCGGGCAACACCTGGCCGCGCTTGGGGTTTTCCCAGCGGATCAGGGCCTCCGCCCCAAACGGGCGGTCTGAGCCATCTACCTGCAGCTGGAAATGCAGATGAAATTGCCGGCGCTCGAGGGCACTGCGCAATTCCGCCTCAAGGGCGGCGCGAACATTGATGGAGTCCTGCATATGCGGATCGAAAAAGCGCAGCGTGTTGCGCCCGGCCTTCTTGGCCTGGTACATGGCGATGTCCGCCTGTTTCAGCAACTCATCTATCGAAATGCTCCTGTTGAACAGGGTGGCGCCGATGCTGGGCGTGCTGTTGTATGCGTGCATCCCGAGTTGATAAGGCTGATTGAGTACCACGAGGATTTTGTTGCCGGCAGTTTCGGCCTGTTCCGCCGCTTCAAGGATGTTTTCGCTCAAGTCTTCGAGCATCACCACGAATTCATCGCCGCCCAGACGGGCAACGGTGTCGCCCTCGCGCACGCAGGTAACCAGCCGCACGGCGACCTGCTCCAGCAGCATGTCGCCGATGTCGTGCCCCTGCGTGTCGTTGAGCGTCTTGAAATTGTCCAGGTCGATGAACAGTATCGCGCCACCCTTGCCGCTGCGCCCGCTGGACGCCAGGGCCTGTTGCAGCCGGTCTTGCAGAAGCCGCCGGTTAGGCAATCGGGTAAGGGGATCGAAGAACGCCAGGTTCCGGATCGCCTCCTCGGCCGACTTGCTTGCCGTGATATCCATCAGGGTCGCAACATAATTTGCGATGCGTCCGTTTGAGTCCTTGACGGTGGAGATGGTGAGATGCTCGGGATAAGCCTCCCCGCTCTTGCGCCGGTTCCAGATTTCGCCTCCCCAGCCGCCTGTGCGATTGATGCTGTCCCACATGGCCGCATAGAACCTGGCATCGTGCCGGCCCGACTTGAGCAGGCGCGGGTTCTTGCCGATCACTTCTTCCGGCTCATACCCGGTGATCCGGGTAAACGCCTGGTTGACCCTGAGGATAGTGCAACTGGCATCCGTTACCATGATGCCTTCCTGGGATTCAAACGCCGTCGCGGCGATACGCAGTTGTTGCTCGGCGTGCAGGCTGTCGGTGATGTCCCGGGTGATGCCCAGCAACAACGAAATGTCGCCGTTGGCGGCACGCATCGGCGTGGCGTGCGTTTCCAGATAGCGCGAGGTTCCCTTGAGGCCGGTAACCCTGAACACCAGCATGCCGCTTTCGCCGGCCATCACCCGACGATGCAGCGCCATGAAAGCGTCCCGGTATTCCGGATCGACGTAGTCGATGAGTTTCTTCAGGTGCGCCTCTTTCAGCGAACCCGCTTCCAGCATCGCCAGGCCCGCAGCGTTCATCTCCAGCAACTGGCCCTCGCTGTCGACGACCTTGATGCATTCGGGTTCGGTCTCGAAGATGGTGCGCAAGCGCTTTTCGCTTTCCTTCAATTTCTTCGACGCTGCATCCAATTGTTCCGCACGTTCCACGATCAGCTTTTGCTGGGCATTCAACCTCAGCAAAAGCGCAACGGCACCGAATGCCAATAGCCAGAGTATGGCCGTGGCAACGATTGCCTGCCCGCGCTCCCGGGCAAGAACCGTCTCGACCGGCTTCAGCAGGGTGGATTCGCTCAACCCGAGAACAACGATGACAGGAACCTCGCTGAGGCGTTGCCACTGGAACAGCCGGATCACCTTGTCGAAATTCGCTTGCGATTTGAACGACCCACTTGCCGCCGCGCCGGGGCCGACAAACGGCCGGTTCGGCCCCACGTTCCTGCCCAGCGCTTTTTCGTTGTCGACATTGCGCGCCAGATACTCCCCGCTTTGCCGGAAAACCGCGATCACGTCATCGGACGCCAGGGTCAGCGCGACCAATGATTTGTGCAGATAGTCCGGAGACAGCGAAATGACCATCACGCCGTCAAAACGCCCCTTGCGCTGGATAGGCCGGGTGAACTGGATCGACCATTGCTTCGAGACCCGGCCGAGGACGGGCGCGCTCACGAATAGCTGCGGTTGCCCCGCGCCCAGGTGGGCCTTGAAGTGTTCCCGGTCGCCAAGAAAAACGCGCTCCTTCATCCCCAGATTGGAGTAGGCCAGGAAACCCCGCGCATCGATCACGCCGATCTGGAGTAGCGATCCGGCAGGAAAACGTTGTTCGATCTTGCGCACCTGAATATCGAACTCGCGTTGCCTGTCCTGCACATAGGCTTCTGCGAGTTCCTGCGCGGCAAAGTCGACGTAGCGAACCAATATGGCGACCTGGTCGGCCACTGCCCCATTCAACTGGCGGGCTCGCAATTCCGCTTGAGCGATGGTTTCCGAACGCAATTTGTTCGTCGTACTGGTTAGCTGCCACCAGTAAAGGCCGGTTGATACCAGCGCCAGCAATACGACCAGCCAGGCAATCCTCTTTGCATGCAGGGAGGCGCTCATGGTGCGGGATTTGCAACTTTTGCCATCACGGCTTTGGCGGCGTTTGCAACGCGGGCGGAAGCGAACGCGATGGAAGCACCCTGTGCCAGCCGGGCGCCACCCCGTCGTATCGCATACGCGACGGCCAAGACGAATGTCATGAACAAAGTGGAATACTTTTCCCGCCGCGCCCGGCGGAAAAATTGCTGCGGTTTCATACCATCCTCCAACATCGGCTGCCTTGGCAGAAATGCATGCGACATTTCTATTCAGGCGCTCTTTAGTAGTGCTGAGGATTGTACGCTGTTGGGACGGGCCGCGCAGGAACTGCGGCACGCCACCCGGTGGCACTTCCCGATCAATCCCCTGCCGGCAACCGAATGGTGTACTGCCCCGACTTCTCGTCGCGCACCAGCGTAATCAGCTTGTGCTTTTGCGCGTCCTCGATCAATTCCTTGAATGAGCGATAACCGTAATACGATTCGTTGAAACCAGGCCTGCGCCGTTGCATGGTCGGTTTGACCATCGAGCCCCACAGCTTCTCGTCCGAGCCGCGCTCGGCGATCAGTCCCTCGACCGTCTCCACCAGGAAATCCATCGCCTCCTGGCGCTTTTCATCCTCGCTCTTTGCTTTGGCCGGCTTCGCGGCTTCCGCCTTTGCCTTGGCGGGTGTTTTCTTGGCGGCCTGCTTCTTCTTCGCTTCCTGTTCGCGCACCAGGTCGTCGTAGAAAATGAATTCGTCGCAATTGTTGCTCAACAGGTCCGAAGTCGAATCCTTCACGCCGATGCCGATCACGTATTTGTTGTTCTCGCGCAGTTTGGAAACCAGCGGCGAAAAGTCGGAATCGCCGCTGATGATGACGAACGTGTCGACATGGGCCTTGGTGTAGCAAAGGTCGAGCGCGTCGACGACCATGCGGATGTCGGCCGAGTTCTTGCCGGTCTGGCGCACATGCGGGATTTCGATCAGCTCGAAGGCGGCTTCGTGCATGGTGGCCTTGAATTCCTTGTAGCGCTCCCAGTCGCAATACGCCTTCTTGACCACAATGCTGCCCTTGAGCAGCAGGCGTTCCAGCACCTTCCTGATGTCGAACTGCGCGTACTTGGCGTCGCGCACGCCCAGCGCCACGTTCTCGAAATCGCAGAACAGGGCCATGTTGGTGATTTCAGGTTGGTTTGCCATGTACGCCTCCTTCGGATAGCTGCCCCGGATAGCCCTGCTGTGGAATCGATACCGCCAATGCGGTTAGAAACACATTGCCTTCCCGCCGCTGACAATGTCGAGCAATTTCTTCTTGCCTGTCCCGCTATACCCGGCCATGCCGACCTTGTACTCCTCTTCGTAAACGGGAACGATGATCATGTCGATATGGGTGGGCGTATCGTTGATTGCGTATTCCAGGGAAACGTTGAATTTGCTCTTTCCGTTTCCGGCATCGCGAACCAGGGTGATTTTTCCCTGAGTGTTCCTGCCGTAGCTGTCGGTGAGCACGGCCTGTTTCGACTCGGTATCCAGGTTGATCAGGTTAAAGAGCGACTCCCCGCTCACGTTGCAGTTCATTACTTCCGCACCGGCGGCCGGAGCGATTTGCAGCAGTGCGACCAACAAGATCGTTTTATTCATATGCCCAACCCCATTTATTCGTTTTATTAGTGCGGCGCAATGCCGACAAACGCCGGCACATCCAAAGTTTGCCCGTAGACCAGCCCGGCCACAAGCGTGATAGAGGCCCACACCGACACGACGCAGAGAAATAGCCATTGTTTCATCTTCGCCCTTTGAGGGTGGTCAAACGACTTTGCCCGGATTCATCAGCCCGTGCGGGTCGAGCGTCTTCTTGATGCTGCGCATCAGTTCCATTTCCAGCGGACTCTTGTAGTGCGTGATCTGCTCGCGCTTGAGCTGGCCCAGACCGTGCTCGGCCGCGATGCTGCCCTCGAGTTTCGCCACGATGCCGTACACCAGGTGGTGCACTTCGTTCTCGTGCTGCTGCATGAACGCCTTGTTCTGCGCGGCATCTTGCATGGAGATGTTGTAGTGAATGTTGCCGTCGCCCATGTGACCGAAGGCGACGATGCGGATGCCGGGGAAGGTCTTGCGCAAGGTCTCGCCGGCTTGCGCGAGGAATTCCGCCACGCGGCTGATGGGCACGGAGATGTCATGCTTGATGCTGAGACCCTCGGCCTTTTGCGCCTCGGCCACGTTCTTGCGCAGCCGCCACCAGCGTTCGGCCCTATCCTTGTCGGTCGTCACCTCGAATTCGGCCACGCCCGGGCCAAACGATTGCAGCGCGTCGCGCAAGGCCCCATCCAGCGGCGCTGGCAACACATCCGCCAGTCGGGTGATGATGAGCCACTCGTGTTTGGCGGCGAAGGGCTCATGCGTATCCGGGATATGCTTGAACACCAGGTCGAGGCTGGAGCGCGCGATGAATTCGAAGGCATCGATGGTGTCGCCGCAGCGGGCGCGCAAATGCGCCAGCAGGGCAACCGCCGCCGCCGGATCGCGCACCGCGATGCAGGCGGTCGCCAGCGATTTCGGGCGCGGAAAAAGTTTGACCACCGCGGCGGTGATGATGCCGAGCGTGCCTTCCGCACCGATGAACAATTGCTTGAGATCGTAGCCGGTGTTGTCCTTGCGCAGGCTGCGCAGTCCGTCCCAGATGCGCCCGTCCGGCAGCACCACTTCCAGCCCGAGCACGAGATTGCGCGCGGTGCCATAGCGCAGCACGTTGATGCCGCCCGCATTGGTAGACAGGTTGCCGCCGATTTCGCAGTGCGGCGCAACGGCCGTGAGGCCAAGCGGGAACAAGCGATCTGCCGCTTCCGGCGCGGCGTACAACGATTCCAGCTTGCAACCCGCTTCGACTGTCATGGTGTAGTTGGTGGCGTCGATGGCGCGCACGCGGTTCATGCGCGACAGGTTGACGATGATCTGCGAAATCGGCCCCGCCAGCGGCACCGAGCCGCCGCACAGGCTGGTGTTGCCGCCCTGCGGCACGATGGCAATGTTGTTCGCCGCGCACAGCTTCACCACGTCGCTCACCTGCTGCGTGTCGGAAGGAAACACCACCGCCAGCGCCTCATTCGCATAGCGGCCGCGCCAGTCCTTGCCATAGGGCGCAGCAGCTTCACCGGTCAGCACACCGTCACGGCCGTTGATGGCGGTGAGGGTTTCGAGCAACTTCACATCGGTGGTCATGTCGATACGCATGAAAATGGAGTGGTCGCATTATAGCGCCGCTGTTTGCCCGGGCACCCTTGCTCTATCTCGACAGCACGTCACCCGTCATTCCTGCACGGACTGGTTGCCATCCCTGGATCGCAAAAGTCGGGTGCGCGCAGCGCTCAGCAGCGCACGCGAATAAAGTCGATGAAATCCCATCAGTGCATGAAATGCAAACCCCATGGATTTCCGGCCGGATGCAGGATCAACATTGGGAACCACCGCAGAACCGAAGTACAACCGCGTACCGGGCGAATCGGCACTTTCGTCGGCGACACTCATCAGCCACGACCTTGTGCGCCCCTGAAAATCGCAGAGCAACAACTGATTCGGCGTGCGGCCTTCAACGTCCCATGCTGCAAAGGTTCCGGCCTCGCCGGTGGCAAGCTGTCTCGCCTGTTGGTCGGTGGATGGCTTTGAAGCGAGCATCGAAAGAATCGCCCGTTCGATCCTGAATAGGCCGGTGGTGTAAAAGGCTTCCACGTATTCGGCCTGCGCAATGGGGCGCGGCACGTTCACAAAGTAGCAATCCGTGTAAGCGCCATCCCGCCTGTATTGGTCGAGCAGTGCCAGTTGCGGCAATTCACCCGTTTGGATCGCCATCATGGCCCCTGTCTATTTGTCGATGCGCCTTCAGCGCCGCGATCATTCTATGCAACTCGGACACAGCATCGGCTGCGTCGAGAACAACGGATAGCGATTCGAGAGTCCTTTTCGAACCGTTTGCAGCGTAAGCCGCTGGTGGTGGACCGACCACGGATTGCCGCCATTGGAACCGTTGTTCTGCCTGTTTCGGGCGACATAGCTGCCGACGAAAACCACGCTTCCCGGCGCAAGCACGAATGGCGCGGCGGCCATTGAATCGGGCGGCATGGCGATTCTGGTTAGCTGCCCGTAATCTTCGGTCGAATACGTCAACCAATGCGCAATCCTGTACTCGCCCGGCGGAAGCTGAATCATGCCAAATTCGTCTATCACTTTTTCCGGCAGAACCGCTTCAACGCCGAAAGGCATGACGTATTCTTCGGCCGTTGCGGTATTCACAATGACAAGGCCAAAGCCCAACTTGCTGGGATTCCAATCCCGGCTGAACATCCCGGCAACATAACCGGAGGCCGGTTCGGGCGACTGCGTTGAGTCCATGATCGGCTGGAAGGGAAAGCGATTGTTTGCGCAGCCCGATTGCAGCAGCAGAAAAAGAGCAGAAGCAATGCAAAGCGATTTGTTCATTTTTTCACCTCAATCAGAAATTGGGGGCATTACGAATTATAAGAGCTTCGGTTTGTTTTCCAAACCCGCCCCTACAAATAACTGAGATGCTAACTCACTAGTCGCGAGACCCCCGACTGCCAGAAGGCGCTTTGAAATGACGTCATGTCCAAGGCCGAAGGCTATGGCAAGAGAGGACTGCAGGATGGATGAGAATGGTGGCAGAGATCGTGCTCTATTTACCCAACGAGCGCATAAAGAACCTGGTCGATCAGCATGCCGTCCTTAAGGACGCTCTTGCGAAGAATGCCTTCTTGGACATAGCCGGACTTTTCGAGTACCCGCATTGAGGCCGGGTTCCATGCAAAGACAGGGGCTTCCAGGCGTACCAGCCCAAAATGAATCAGCGCATATTCCGATGCGGCACGCACGGCGTCGGTCATGATTCCACGCCCCCAATACGGCTCGCCAAGCCAGTAGCCGAATTGTGCGGACTTGGCAAAGATACCTTCTCCGAGATCGACGCCGACGCCACCCACCGCGACGCCATCGACCTCAATGGCCCAGTGCGTCGGCTCCGTCATCCCGGCAAGCAACGAGAACCAGTGTCTTGCGTCTGATTTGGTGTAGGGATATGGAAAGCGATGATGGAGGTTTCGCCAAACGTTGCGGCTGTTGGCAACGGCAATCAGAGCACCCTCATCGCTGAGTCGCCAATCGCGAATAACACACAGACCACATTCCAGTCTCATCGCATCACCCCACGATCTCGAAAGCACCAATGCCAAGGCTCATATTGATAGCCTTTTGGATTACCAATTGGATAGGAGAGATAGTAGCCAAATTCGGCAGCCCGCGCAGTGAGCCACGCATAGGCAGCGGTTTGGTCGAATTCGACATCGAGCGCGCGGCTGCAGGAGGTCGAAACATCGATGGCCCGCCCGGTGTGGTGTTCGCTAAAGCCGGGAGGTGCACAGACAGTGAGAATGTTTTCGATAGTGTCGCCGGCTTCAAGCTTTCCATGAACAATCTGCACTTGCCGGTCAATGCTGCGAAAGGCGGAAACGATAAACAGGTCGACGCCGTCAACGAGCGCCGCTGCCTTGAGGTTACGCCATGCTTCGGCAGCTAATGGAACAAGCAGATGGTTTCTGCCGTCCGCTCCAACTTCTGCAAGCTCAAGTGTCGTTGCCTCTTCGCATTCCCGCAGGCCACGAGCTGCTATCAATTCGCTCGAAATTCCGAGCTTGGCCAAGATGGTATTCATGTAGATTTGTTAGAGAAAAGTCTCTTCTGCATAAGACTGACAGGATAGCCATGGTACTGCGGCCTTTCTTTAACTTGCCATCCAAGTTTTGAATAAAAAGCCTCCGATTCCGGCGTGTGCAAATATAGCTTCTCTATCCCAAGGTCGAGGCCCTTTTTCTCAATGGCTGAAACCAGCGCTGCCCCTATACCTTGCCGTCGCCTTGGCGCTGCAACATAAAGGCCAGCAAGCCACGGCGATAAATCCAGACGGGTATCCATATCGTGAACTTTGAGACACACCGTTCCGAGTAGTTCCTGATTGTCGAAAGCAACCAATGCGATTGGAATCTTGTCGGTGTTGGTTCTTTCTGCGATGAGATGCTCAACATCTGCTACCGTTCGACCAGGGTTCAGATACGCCCATTCTTTATAGAACCATTGGGCGAGCAACGGGATCATTTCTTTGTGTTCGGCTAGATAGGCGATGTTCATGCGTTTGCTGATAGCCCTCAAAATTGGTTTGAAGAATCACTTCGAACGCTACGCGCCAACTCGCGATGGAGTTTTGAATTCGTGGGGTAGCCTGCGACGTTCCGCCACAGCATCAACCAACCTGGATGATCTGATTCAGCCGCTCGCACACCTGCACGAATAACGCATCCGGCAGGCGCTTGAGCGGATGTGCCTTGGCCTTGCGTTGCCGCCAATCGAAAGACTTGGGTTGGTGGCATAGCACGTAGCTGGCCTGGCCGCTCTTGCGGCCCGACGCCGCGCCCACGGCAAGGGCAAACGGGTTGTCGGCATTGTATTCTGCCGTGGTCATGGGCAAGCCAATCACCAGCGAGGTCTTTTCGTTGAAGATGCGCGGCGAGAGCACGAGGAAGGGATGGATGTCGCGCATCTCCCGTCCCGCCTGAGGATTGCAGTCTATCCAGATGATGTCCTGCCGCTCCGGTGCCCAGCGCTTCCCGCTTGCTGCGGCTACCACTGTTCGACTCCGAGTGTTTCCGATGTGGTCATCTGCTCGCCTCCGTGCCGCTTGGGATCGTAGACAGCGAGGCGCTGCTCCAGCGTCTGCGGTGCATCCTGCACCGGGGCGATGATGACGTAATTGCCTTCGACGGTGATGCGGACGCGCTGGTCGGCGTGCAGGTTTGCCTTGCGAGCCACCCCGGCGGGCAGTCGCACACCGAGACTGTTGCCCCAGCGCTTGATATCGAGAACGGCTTCAGACATGGAAAATCCCCATAATGTATAAACGTCAGTCTATACATGTTGTC
Organism: Nitrosomonadales bacterium; assembly: GCA_016235045.1. Lineage (GTDB taxonomy): Bacteria > Pseudomonadota > Gammaproteobacteria > Burkholderiales > Gallionellaceae > Sideroxyarcus. The sequence continues at coordinate 52,789 of JACRME010000033.1, read as the reverse complement.
GTACACGGTCAACCGCGCAGAAGCCCAACACAGGGTCTAGCAACGATGCGCTATGAGTCTAGACCTGGTTCTCGACGCTGTTTTACCAGTTTAGTTCGTATATTTAGGCTTCGGCGGAGAACTGCTTGATTGCGAATTCGAGTCTCCGCAGCAGATCATCAAACGTAATAATGTCAGCAATATTCTTGTATTTCCTTTTCACAACTTCAAAGTCTCTTCGCTGTATTTCGGTTAGATTGTTATCACGTCCCATTATGATAATTCCGGTCGGATTGGTTATCTTGATGGAAAATCCCTGCGGCAGCTTGTCTCGATATTTCTCTGTCAATGCCACTTCGCCATCTGCGCCCCATCGATTCAAGTAGTAAATATACTTTTCGACTTGCATTACAGAGCCCGAAAGTTCTCGCATTGGTATGTGATTATCCCTGTGCAGCCCTTCCGTAACGATGCACTTGTTGAAGGGCTTTTTGATCTCTATTACATCAACATTTCCCGATGCATCTATCAACAAGATGTCGATTTCTCGCATGGCCCCCCGATCAATGTCCCTAACCGGAGCACTCTGTATCGCCTTGATATACTTTGGATTCAGGAGCAGGACGATTTGTAGGATTTCAGATTGCCATGCGGCTTCAGAGTAGGTTTCTTCTGAAGCCAACATTGCTTTCAGCCTCTCGAGAAGATACCGATATTTTCTTTCCTCACCCTCCCGAAAGAGGCCGACAATGTTTTTTGCTTGTTGGTTAAGGTGCTTGTTTACATATTTGCGAAATAAGCGTTCCGCATCGACTTGCGTTTCCGAAAACTCACGGATAACTGCAGAGACTCGAGCGAGGACATATCACTTTAGTTCATGGCTTGTCGGAAATTTTGAGATCAGTTTCTCAAATACTGCTTCTGGTATCGCGTCTGACTCCGTCCCACCAATTACAACCCGCGCGGGTCGGATTTCCGAGATAACACGGAATATGGAAGTACGCCGCTCGGCGGTAAACCACTTCCAAGTAATCTGCGCATTTCGGTAAATAAGTAATGGGTAACCAATCTGCACGATATCGGGATCGAACACAAAGTAATCCCCCTCCAAGTTAGCCACTTTAAAGCGAAGTGGCTCGAAGCTTGGAAGGAGGATTTCTTCCTCTGCCACATCCTTTTGTTTGACGGCAATGAGATGATCGCAACGAAAATGGAAGGTCCCCTTGATAAGAAGAACTTCACCGCGATCAAATTTATCGTGTACCAAGAATCGTCGTCGCGGGGCGAGTAAAGAAGAAGTAGTGCAGAACCTTGCTGTTCAAACTCAATCGTGGGCCGCATATTTTGATTCCTACGTTAAGTGGTCGGCAAGGACGTCTTTTTGGCCAAGGCTGATCGCGGAGCACTTCGACTCAACATTTCAATTCATTGCTCAAACCGTAGCATGGCATATTCCCGCCGCAAATCATAAGCGGCGAATGCGTTCTTTAAATCAAAACTCCATCGGATCAACATCCAACACCCACCGCAACTTGCTAGCAGGCAGCTCATCTAGCACCGGCTTCCACGCCCGCAAAAATTCCCCCAACGCCTTGCGCTTGTCGCTCTGCACCAGCAGTTGCGCGCGATAGTGGTTGGCACGTTTGGGCATGGCCGCGGGGACGACGCCGTACACTTCCACCGGCATGTGCAGTTCCTGCGCCGCAGTGCGCGCCTGCTTCAGAAAATTGTAGGCATCGCTTTCCTGCTTTCCTTCCGCGCTCAGCAGCGCCTGATACACGAACGGCGGAAAGCCCGCCATCTGGCGCTCGGCGAGCAGGGTCTGCGCCCAGATTTCGTAGTCGTGCGCGCGCAGGGCCTGGAACAGCGGGTGGTTGGGGAAGGCGGTCTGCACGATGACTTCGCCCGCCTTGTCGGCGCGGCCGGCGCGGCCGCCGACTTGCGTGAGTTGCGCGAAGAGTTTTTCCGAGGCGCGGAAGTCGGCGCTGTACAGCGCGCCGTCGGGGCTGATGACGCCGACCAGGGTGAGGTTGGGGAAGTCGTGACCCTTCGCCAGCATCTGCGTGCCGATCAATATATCGGCCTCGCCGTCGTGAATCTGCTTGCGCATGGCACTCCACGCGCCTTTGTTGCGCGTGCTGTCGCGATCCACGCGCAGGATGCGCGCTTCCGGAAAACGGGTTTGCAACGTTTCTTCCAGACGTTGCGTGCCGATGCCGACCGGTTTGAGATCAGCGTCGCCGCAGGTGGGGCAGGCAGGCGGCACGCGCTGCTGTGCGCCGCAATGGTGGCAACGCAGCGTGCGATCTTTCAGGTGCAGCACCAGTTTGCCCGCACAGTGTTTGCATTCACTCAGCCAGCCGCAGGCGCTGCACATCAGCACGGGCGCATAGCCGCGGCGGTTGATGAAGATGAGACTTTGTTCCTTGCGTTGCAGGCGCGAGTCAATGGCGGTGAGCAAAGGCTCGCTCAGGCCTTCGTGCAAGGGCAGTTTGGTAATGTCGAAGCAGCGCACAGTGGGCAGGGTGGCGGGTTGCACGGCGCGTTGTGTGAGCTTCAACAATTTGTAGCGCCCGCTTTGCGCGTTGAACCAGCTTTCGAGCGAGGGCGTGGCGGAGCCCAGCACGATGGGGACGCCGCGCTGGTTGGCGCGGAAGATGGCCACGTCGCGCGCAGAATAGCGCAGGCCGTCCTGCTGCTTGAACGAGGAGTCGTGTTCCTCGTCCACCAATATCAGACTCAATTTGGGTAGCGGCGTAAACACTGCCAAGCGCGTGCCGAGCACGATGCGCGCTTCGCCGGATTGCGCCTTGAGCCAGTGGAGTGCGCGCTCGCCGTCGGCCAGGCCGCTGTGCAGGCTGACCAGGTCCACGTCAGGGAAGCGGCTACGGAAGTAGTTCTCCAGTTGCGGAGTGAGGTTGATCTCGGGCACCAGCAGCAGCACCTGGCCGCCGCGCTGCAACATTTCGTGCATCAGGTGCACATAGATTTCGGTCTTGCCGCTGCCGGTAATGCCGTGCAGCAGAAAGCAACCGTAGCCGGATTGCCGCGCGACGGTATCCACGGCCAACTGCTGTTCGTCGGTGAGTGCGTGGGCGTTGTTGAAGGTGTGCGTGGCGCGTTCCACCGGTGCGCAGGTCTCGACCCAGCCAGCTTCCTGCAGAGACTTCAATGCGGCAGGGGCGGAGGGGGACAGGCTGCGCAATTGCGCGCCGCTCAGCGGTGCTTCGCGCAGGGCCTGCAGGATGCGCTGCTGCACCACGCGGCGCTTGGGCAGGGTTGCGACATCCAGCGCTCTGCCTGCGGCGCTCAATGTGTAATCCAGCGATTGTTTCACGGTGATCGGTTCCACGGCGCGCAGACGCGCAGGCAGGGCAGACAGCACGGTCATGCCCAGGGGATGGTGGTAATAATCGCTGCAAAACTGTAACAGGGTGAGTAACTCTTGCGGCAGCGGCGGCACATCGTCCAGCACCTGCGTCAGCGGCTTGACGCGATCCGCGGCGAGATCGGAGTTTTCAACGCATGCCATCGCCACGCCCAGCACTTGTTTGCGGCCGAAAGGAACGAGCACGCGCTGGCCGGGAATTACCACGGCATTTTGCTCGACTACATAGTCGAAAAGTGTTGACAAAGGCACGTCCAGCGCGACGCGAATGATGGGCATGTTAAGAAAAATCTCTCCGGTTATTTCTGTGAAGTTTAGCTAATGCGCTTGAGCCGAATAGGTATTTTTTCTTATTCACATATCCTGTGGATAACTGTGTTGGCAACTGCCCGACAACCCAGCTAACTCCTAATCGTATATACGGTTTTCTTCTCTCGCCCAAATTCTGCTCAGGTCGATAGCGTTCTAATAATCAACAGCTTGCGCGCAAAATAAAAAAGGCCACGGAAAATCGCGATCCGTGGCCAGTCAGTAAAACCCGCTGTTTATAAGATTCGGTGCCGAGCTTGATTCTTAATGGTATTTTTTGCTGAGCTCATGCACCGCCTGCACCAGCGCGGCGGCATTGTCCGGGTTGGTGAACTGCGAAATGCCGTGACCCAGGTTGAACACATGGCCGCTGCCGTAGCCGTAGCTGGTCAGAATCTTCTCGACTTCGTTGTGGATGACTTCCGGAGTGGCAAACAGGACATTCGGATCGAGGTTGCCCTGCAGCGCGACCTTGTGGCCGACTTTCTGGCGCGCCACGCCGATGTCCATGGTCCAGTCCAGACCGACCGCATCGCAACCGATGTCGGCGATGCTCTCGATCCACAGGCCGCCGCCCTTGGTGAACACGATGCTGGGGATCTTGATGCCGTCTTTTTCGCGCTTGAGGCCCTGCACGATGCGCTGCATGTAGGGCAGCGAAAACTCGTGATAGGCCGCATGCGACAGCGCGCCGCCCCAGGAGTCGAAAATCATCACGGCTTGCGCGCCCGCGTCGATCTGGGCGTTCAGGTATTGCGTCACCGCATCCGCCGTCACCGACAGGATGTGGTGCATCAGCTTGGGTTCTTTATACATCAAGGTCTTCACCTTGGCGTAGTCGTCGCTGCTGCCGCCTTCGACCATATAGCACGACAGGGTCCACGGGCTGCCGGTGAAGCCGATCAGCGGAACGCGGCCGTCCAGCGCCTTGCGGATCTGCGACACGGCATCGGTCACGTATTTCAGGTCTTTGCCAATGTCGGGCACGTGCAGCGCCTTAATGGCGGCTTCTGTCGTCAGCGGACGCTCGAACTTGGGGCCTTCGCCTTCGGAGAAATACAGGCCCAGACCCATCGCATCCGGTACCGTCAAAATGTCGGAAAAGAGAATCGCAGCGTCCAGAGGGAAACGATCCAGCGGCTGCAGGGTCACTTCCGTCGCCATGTCCGGGCTCTTGCACAGGTTGAGGAAACTGCCCGCACGTTTGCGCGTGGCGCAGTATTCCGGCAGGTAACGGCCGGCCTGGCGCATCATCCACAGCGGCGTGTAGTCGGTCGGCTCACGCAGCAGGGCGCGCAGGAAAGTGTCGTTTTTTACTTTGAAGTTCATGTTGTTCTCATTCTAGTTATATTTTCTGAAACTACCTGCCTTCATTCCCGCCCCTGCCCGCGCTGTATTTACCGGGGCAGAACGGAGCTCCCCATCAGGTATTCATCCACCGCACGCGCCGCCTGACGGCCTTCGCGGATGGCCCACACCACCAGCGACTGGCCGCGGCGCATGTCGCCTGCGGCAAACACCTTGTCCACGCTGGTGCGGTAGTGGTTGGTATCTGCCTTGACATCGCCGCGCGCATTTTTCTCCACGCCGAACGCATCCAGCACCTGCTGCACCGGGCTGACAAAGCCCATGGCGAGGAACACGAGATCGGCCTTGAGCTCGAATTCGCTGCCGGGCACTTCGACCAGCTTGCCGTCATGCAGCTCGACGCGCACTGCCTTGATCGCCTTGAGCACGCCGTTTTCGCCGACAAACTCCTTGGTGGCAATCGCCCAGTCGCGCAGGCAGCCTTCTTCATGCGAACTGGAACTGCGCAGCTTGATCGGCCAGTTGGGCCAAGTCAACGGGCCATTCTCGTTCTCCGGCGGGCGCGGCATCACTTCGATCTGGGTGATCGATGCTGCGCGGTGGCGATTCGACGTGCCCACGCAGTCGGAGCCGGTGTCGCCGCCGCCGATCACCACGACATGCTTGCCATGCGCGCTGATCGGGTTCTTGCCCTCGCCCGCTACTTCCTTGTTCTGCGGGATCAGGAACTCCAGCGCGAAATGCACGCCCTTGAGCTCGCGCCCGGGCACCGGCAAGTCGCGCGGTTGTTCTGCACCGCCTGCGAGGATCACGGCATCGAATTCCTTTTGCAGTTGTTTCGGGCTGATGGTCTTCTTCGCGTCGTTGACGATGCCCTTGCCCGGCGCGTCCTTGCCGACAAGGGTATTGGTCTGGAATTTCACGCCTTCCGCGGCAAGTTGCGCCATGCGCCAGTCGATCAGGCGCTTGTCCAGCTTGAAGTCGGGAATGCCGTAACGCAGCAGGCCGCCGATGCGGCTGTTCTTTTCGAACACGGTGACGCTGTGGCCGGCACGCGCCAGTTGCTGTGCCGCCGCCAGGCCGGCAGGGCCGGAGCCGACCACGGCGACCTTCTTGCCGGTCTTCTTCTTCGCGGGTTGCGGCACGACCCAGCCGTTCTCACCGCCCTTGTCGATGATCGCGTGCTCGATGGATTTGATGCCGACCGCGTCGTTGTTGATGTTCAGCGTACAAGAAGCTTCACAGGGGGCGGGGCAGATACGTCCGGTCACCTCGGGGAAGTTGTTGGTGGAGTGCAGCACGTCCAGTGCCTGTTTCCAGTCGCCGCGGTACACCAGGTCGTTCCAGTCGGGGATGATGTTGTTGACCGGGCAGCCGCTGGTGCAGAACGGGATGCCGCAGTCCATGCAACGCGCGCCCTGCTGCTTGGCGCCCGCATCGCTGAGATGTCCGACAAACTCCTGGTAGTTCCTGACACGCTGCTCGACCGGCCCATAGCTTTCGCTGACGCGCCGGTATTCCATGAATCCGGTTATCTTGCCCATTATGCGGCCTCCTTCTGTTGCTGCGCCGCAATCTCAAGCAATGCCCGGCGGTATTCGGTCGGCATGACCTTCACGAACTTGGGCAGGTAAGCAGCCCAGTTTTCCAGAATCAGTTTTGCGCGCGCACTGCCGGTATAGTGCAGGTGCTTTTCGATCTTGCCGCGCAACGCTGCCTCGTCGGCCCTGTTCAGGTGATTGAAGTGCACGCGGCCGTGCGCTTCCACTTCGCCGTCCTCGCTGGCGGCGGCCTCTTCCGGAATCGCTTCCAGTTGCACCATGGCCAAGTTGCAGCGTTGCGGGAAGCTGCCGTCTTCATCCAGCACGTAAGCCACGCCGCCGGACATGCCCGCGGCGAAATTGCGCCCGGTCTGGCCCAGCACCACGACCATGCCGCCGGTCATGTATTCGCAGCCGTGATCGCCCACGCCTTCCACCACGGCGATGGCGCCGGAGTTGCGCACCGCGAAGCGTTCGCCCGCCACGCCGCGGAAGAAGCATTCGCCCGCCGTGGCGCCGTACAGCACGGTGTTGCCGACGACGATGTTGTCTTCGGCGACGAGCTTGCTGTCGTCGGACGGCTTGACGATGATGCGTCCGCCGCACAGGCCCTTGCCCACGTAGTCGTTGCCTTCGCCTTCCAGTTGCATGGTGATGCCGTGCGCGAGGAAGGCGCCGAAACTCTGCCCGGCAGTGCCGAGCAATTTCACGCGGATGGTGTCGTCGGGCAGGCCCGTGTTGCCGTGACGTTTGGCCACCTCATGCGACAGCATGGTGCCGACGCTGCGATTGACGTTGCGGATGGTGGTTTCGATGGTCACCACGCGCATCGCGTCCAGCGCTTCCTTGGCTTCCGCGATGAGGTCGTTGTCCAGCGCTTGTTCCAGACCGTGATCCTGTTCTTCGGCATGGCGGCGCGCCACGCTCTGCGGCATGTCGGGCTGATGGAACACCCTGGAGAAATCCAGTCCCTTCGCCTTCCAGTGCGTGATGCCCTGGCGCATGTCGAGCAGGTCGCTGCGGCCGATCAGGTCTTCGAACTTGCGGATGCCCATGTGCGCCATCAGTTCGCGCACTTCTTCGGCGACGAAGAAGAAATAGTTCACCACGTGTTCCGGCTGGCCGGTGAATTTCCGGCGCAGAACCGGGTCCTGTGTGGCGACGCCGACCGGGCAGGTGTTGAGGTGGCACTTGCGCATCATGATGCAGCCTTCGACCACCAGCGGTGCGGTGGCGAAACCGAATTCGTCCGCGCCCAGCAGTGCGCCGATCAGCACGTCGCGGCCGGTCTTCAACTGGCCGTCCACTTGCAGACCGATGCGGCCGCGCAACTGGTTGAGCACCAGCGTCTGCTGTGCTTCGGCCAGCCCCAGTTCCCACGGCGTACCCGCGTGCTTCACCGACGACAACGGAGATGCGCCGGTGCCGCCGTCGTAACCGGAGATCACGATGTGGTCGGCCTTGGCCTTGGACACGCCTGCAGCCACGGTACCCACGCCGACTTCCGACACCAGCTTCACCGAGATGGATGCAGCCGGGTTGGAGTTCTTCAGGTCGTGGATGAGTTGCGCCAGGTCTTCGATGGAATAGATGTCGTGGTGCGGCGGCGGCGAAATCAGGCCGACGCCGGGCACGGAGTGGCGCAGCTTGCCGATGTATTCGGAAACCTTGCCGCCGGGTAGCTGGCCGCCTTCGCCGGGCTTGGCGCCCTGCGCCATCTTGATCTGGATCTGGTCGGCGCTGGCGAGGTATTCCGCGGTGACGCCGAAACGTCCGGAGGCGACTTGCTTGATGCGCGAACGCAGCGAGTCGCCTGCCTTCAGGGTGTGGTCGGCCTCGATGCGGTGCTTGCCGATGACATCGGACAATTTTTCGCCGCCGTGCAGCGTCTTGAAACGGTTGGCGTCTTCGCCGCCCTCGCCGGTATTCGACTTGCCGCCGATGCGGTTCATGGCGATAGCCAGCGTGGTATGCGCTTCGGTGGAGATCGAACCCAACGACATGGCGCCGGTCGCGAAACGTTTGACGATTTCCTTTGCCGGCTCGACTTCATCCAGCGGCACTGGCTTGCCCAGCGGCTTGATCTCGAACAAGCCGCGCAATGTCATCTGGCGCTGGGTCTGGTCGTTGATGAGCTTGGCGTATTCCTTGTAGGTCGCCGCATTGTTGGTACGCGTCGCGTGCTGCAGTTTGGCGATGGAATCCGGCGTCCAGGTGTGCTCTTCGCCGCGCGTACGCCAGGCGTATTCGCCGCCCGCATCCAGCATGTTGACCAGCACCGGATCGTTGCCGAATGCGGCAGTGTGGGTGCGCACGGCTTCTTCCGCAACTTCCCCGAGGCCGATGCCTTCGATCTGCGTTGCGGTGCCGGGAAAATATTTTGCGACGAAATCGCTGTTGAGGCCGATGGCCTCGAAGATTTGCGAACCGCAATACGACTGGTAAGTGGAGATGCCCATCTTGGACATGACCTTGAGCAGTCCCTTGTTGATCGCCTTGACGAAGCGCTTCTGCGCTTCCTTCACCGTCACGCCAACCGGCAGTTCCAGTGCGGCGAGGCTGTCGTAGGCCAGCCAAGGGTATACCGCTTCGGCGCCATAACCGGCGAGCAAGGCAACGTGATGCACTTCGCGCGCCGAGCCGGTCTCCACGACCAGGCCGGTGCTGGTGCGCAGTCCCGCCTGCACCAGATGGTGGTGCACCGCGGCGGTGGCCAGCAAGGCGGGAACGGGTACGCGTTGATCCGATGTTGCGCGGTCGGACAGGATCAGCACATTGAATCCGCCGGCGACTGCCTTGTCCGAAGCCGAGCACAATGCCTCGATCGCGGCTTCGCAACCTGCCGCTCCGTTTTTCGCCGGATAGGTGATGTCCAGCACCCTGGATTTGTATTTGCCCTTGGTGAGCTTGTCGATGCCGTGCAGCTTGGCAGCGTCTTCGTGCGACAGCACCGGCTGATTCACTTCCAGACGCGGTGCTGGTTTGGTTTCGTCCACGCCGAGCAGGTTGGGCTTGGAGCCGATGAAGGAAGTGAGCGACATCACGATCTCTTCGCGGATCGGGTCGATCGGCGGATTGGTCACTTGCGCGAACAACTGCTTGAAGTAGTTGTAGAGTACCTTGCTCTTGCTCGACAACACCGGCAATGCCGTGTCGTTGCCCATGGAGCCGACCGCTTCCTTGCCCGCTGCCGCCATCGGCAGCATGATGAACTTGAGGTCTTCCTGGGTATAGCCGAAGGCTTGTTGCGCGTCCAGCAGGCTGATACGCGATTCGCCCTGTGCCTTGACCTTGGGCAGGTCGTCGAGGATGTAGCGAGATTGTGCTATCCACTTGCCATATGGTTTGACCGTCGCCAGTTGATGTTTCAACTCGGCATCGTCGACGATGCGCCCGGCCTGCATGTCGATGAGGAACATCTTGCCCGGCTGCAGACGCCATTTCTTCACGATCTTCTGTTCGGGGAAATCCAGCACGCCCATCTCGGAGGCCATCAGCACCACGTCGTCGTCGGTGATCAGGTAACGCGCGGGGCGCAGGCCGTTGCGATCCAGCGTCGCGCCGATCTGGCGGCCATCGGTGAAGGCCACGGCGGCGGGGCCGTCCCACGGCTCCATCAGCGCGGCATGGTACTCATAGAACGCGCGGCGCTCTTCGTCCATCAGCGGATTGCCGGCCCAGGCTTCGGGAATCAGCAGCATCATGGCGTGCGGCAGCGAGTAACCACCCGCAACCAGCAGTTCCAGCGCATTGTCGAAGCAGGCAGAATCGGACTGGCCTTCGGTAATCAGCGGCCACAGCTTATCGAGGTCCTTGCCGAGGAATTTGGACGACATCGCCGCATGGCGCGCAGTCATCCAGTTGATGTTGCCGCGCAGCGTGTTGATCTCGCCGTTGTGCGCGATCATGCGGAACGGGTGCGCCAGATCCCAGGTGGGGAAGGTGTTGGTGGAGAAGCGCTGGTGCACCAGCGCGAATGCGCTGACGATGTCCTTGTCCTGCAGATCGAGAAAGTAGGTTCCGACCTGGTTGGCCAGCAACATACCTTTGTATACGATGGTGCGCGAGGACATCGAGGGCACGTAGAACCCCTTGCCCTGAGCTTTGGGCAGCGCATGCACTGCGTGTTCTACGGTCTTGCGGATGACGAACAACTTGCGCTCGAATGCGTCCTGGTCGGCGGTCTTGCTGCCGCGGGCGATGAACACCTGGCGCACCACGGGTTCGGCCGCCTTCACGCTTGCGCCCAGGCCGTTGTTATCCACCGGCACATCGCGCCAGCCCAGCAGGGTCTGTCCTTCGGCCTTGATTTTCGCTTCGATGATCTTTTCGCAGGCGGCACGTGACGCGGCTTCGCGCGGCAGGAACAGCATGCCTACGCCGTATTCGCCTGCGGCGGGCAAAGCGAATTTTTCCCCCGCAAGCGCCTTGCGCAGGAAAGCATCCGGAATCTGGATCAGGATACCCGCGCCGTCGCCCGCCAAAGGATCGGCGCCAACCGCACCGCGATGCGTCAGGTTCTTGAGAATTTGCAATCCCTGGCTGATCCGGTCGTGACTTGCCTGACCTTTAATATGTGCAACGAAACCGACACCACATGCATCATGCTCATTGCGCGGGTCGTAGAGACCCTGCTGCGCTGGCAGCGAAGAATTATCCACCTTGCTCCTCAACTCGATCATCCGACAATTCGGCGGCATTAGCCGCCTTCCAAAAATTTTAGCGAAAGGGCGGCGATGTTACCCGTTCCGGCCAAGCAGGGCAACATGCCTGCCGTTTATCGTGGAATTACTGGTCAATAGCTGACACAGCGGCATTTAAATATAAGTTGCGTAATTAAAACTAGGGGTTATAGAATGACGTTCATACATTTTCGCAATTGGGCGGATTTGATATTCTCTATTAAATTTTGGAGGGTTTCTGTGCAAACCATCTACTCGACATTTGCAAGACGTTTGACAGCTTTGATGTTGGCCGCGATGACAGTAATGTTGGCCAGTTGCGGGCCGGGCGGGACGCCTGTCAGTTCCGCCACTGCTGCCGCCACAGTCAATCTCACAGCACTGCCCGTCACAGTTAAAAGTGATGGATCGACCACCACCACCATCACCGCCACCGTTCTGAATTCCAGCAACACAGTGCTGTCAGGGCAGGTAGTGAATTTTTCTTCCTCGACCGGACAGCTAGGCACCTCTTCCGGCGACACCGACACCAATGGAGTATCAACTGTCGCCTTTTCGGCGGGACCGTCCGGCATTAACCGCACAGCAACGATCACTGCTACTTCGGGAACGGCATCCAGCCAGATTCTGGTGCAGATTGTTGACTCGACGGTTACAGCAAATCCAGCCAGCGCAAGCGTCCTGGATGATGGTTCCAATACCGCAACAGTGACTTTCACCGCCTTGAACGCAAGCGGTGCACCTGTTTCCGGCACCGCGATCACCGTGTCGGAGACTGGTATCGGCAACATTACATTTACCCCTGCGACCGGCGCGACGGATGCAAACGGGAAGTTTGTTGTTACCGTTACCGGAGTGGCTGGCGGTGCAGGCTTGTCGACTTTGACTGCTGCCGCCTTGGGCGCGACAGCCTCCATGGATATCAATGTTACTGTACCTACCTCTTCCTTCAGCATCAGCGGCCTGAGCCTGAACGGAACCGCGCAGACCTCTGTTGCAACCAACGCATTTTCGACTACTTCAATGAGAATCGGGCAATCGCTGCTAGTGACTGCCACTGCACCGGCACCGGCAAGCAGCGTGACGTTTGCTTCCACGATGGGGAACTGGGCCTCTACCGGTACGCATTACGGAACTGCAGCCGTCGCGGGGGGGGTGGCAACCGATACTTTGACCACAACGCAAGCCGGTGTGGACAATGTGCAGGTCTTCGATACTAATGCTCCGTCTTCCACCGATGCGCTTACTGTCGCAATGACGGCTGTAACGCCGAACGCCGTCACTCTTCAGGCCACACCCAGTGTCGTGCCGAAGACTACCGGCACATCCTCGCTGATCGCCACGGTTACAGACGTAAATGGCGCGCCCGTCGGGGGCGTTCCGGTCGGCTTTTCCATAGTAAATCCCACCGGGGGCGGAGAAAGCATTTCGCCCGTCGTGGTTTATACGGCGACCTCCCCCACGGCCAGTCTTGCCTTGGGGCAGGCCAGCACAACTTTTACGGCAGGTTCTTCCTCTTCTAGCCAAGGGGGCGTAAAGGCACGCGCCCAGGTTTTGGGGACAGCCGTCGTGACCAATACGGCGCCTTCCGGCAGCGATGCATCGGTCGTCATCGGTGGCTCCCCAAGTTCAGTGGCGTTCGGCCAGGCAACCACACTGGGCATCAATTCCAACGGCTCGCAATACATCCTGGCCATGTCGGTGTTTGTCTCCGATTCCAACGGCAATCCGGCTCCGGTCGGCACCGTAGTCAACTTGAGTCTGTGGCCTATCGCGTGGAGTACTGGTAGCCCTTGTTTGTGGGATCCTGATGACTTTGTATGGGATGGGTCCCTTGCTGTTCCAGCTTATGTAGCCGGCAATGGCGGAACTTTTTATAACGAGGACGCAAACGAAAACCTGGTTTTGAACACGGGCGAAGATGGCATCAGAAATTATTACTATAAGGCGGGCGCGAGGGCTGGGGGAACGGTGGATACCTACATCACTCCCGCCAACTCGGACGCTGGTACCATACCGGCGACCGTCACTACCGATGCTACCGGTACCGCGAATTTCGATTTGATCTACCCTAAAACCAGCGCGCTTTATGTAATTGACAGAATTCGCGGAAGAACTGTGGTTCAGGGTACGGACGCTGTCGGGGAAACGCAATTCCGGTTGAGCGCCCTTGAAAGCGACCTTACCCCCTGCAGATTGCCCGCTTCACACTTCAGGTTCTAGCTGTTAGCTAGGCCGCAAAAGAAACGCCCCTACTGGGGCGTTTTATTCTTCCTCCACAGCAAACAATCGGCGGTATTCTCTGATAGCGTACCGGTCGGTCATTCCGGCGATGTAATCCGCCACAAGGCGTGAGACGTTTGCCTCCTGCGGCATGAATTGGGGCGGGAGCAATCTCGAGTCATCCACAAAAGCCTTGAAAAGATCGCTGATGATACGTTGCGATTTTGCGCTCATGCGCATGACACGATAATGCCGGTAAAGGTGCGTGCGCAGGAAAGCCTTGAGTTCGCGATTCAGTTCCCTCATCTCGTTGCTAAAAGCGACCAGTGGCGGTGCAGAGCGCACATCTTCCACGCTTCTCGGCTGATGTAGCTGGATGTTTTGTTCAGTCTGAAAGATGAGGTCCGTAACCAGGGTGTTGATCATGCGGCGTACGGTTTCATGCACCATGCGGCGCTCGGCGAGGTCTGGATAAGCCGCGCGCACTTCGTCCAAATGTAGTGCAAACAGCCGCACCGACGAAATCTGATCCAAGGTAACCAGGCCCGAGCGCAGGCCGTCGTCCACGTCGTGGTTGTTGTAGGCAATTTCGTCCGCGAGGTTGGCGATCTGCGCCTCCAACGAGGGACGGCGATTATTGAGAAACCGCGCCCCCACTTCGCCCAGTTGAGCGGCGTGCTCTGGAGAGCAATGTTTGAGTATCCCCTCACGCGTCTCGAAACAGAGGTTTAACCCGTCAAATGCCGCGTAACGCTCTTCCAGCACGTCCACCACGCGCAGGGACTGCAGGTTGTGTTCGAAACCGCCGTTGTCTTTCATGCAGGCGTTCAGTGCTTCCTGTCCCGCATGGCCGAAGGGCGTGTGGCCTAGGTCGTGCGCTAGCGATACCGCCTCTACTAAGTCTTCATTCAAACCCAAACGCCGCGCGATGGAGCGCCCGATCTGAGCAACCTCGATACTGTGGGTCAGGCGGGTGCGAAACAGGTCGCCTTCGTGATTGACGAACACTTGCGTCTTGTATTCGAGGCGGCGAAACGCGCTGGAATGGATGATGCGGTCGCGGTCGCGCTGGAATTCACTGCGGCCAGATGGCGCAGGTTCTGGAATCTTTCTGCCGCGCGCGCTGACGCTGACGGCATAGGGGGCGAGTTGCAACTCAGGCACTACAAGCATCCAGGGTTTGTTGCAACAGCACAGAGGGAACATCGCTTGTGATCACGGCATGTCCCAGCGATTTGAGTAATACGAATCGTATCTTGCCGTCGGCCACTTTTTTATCCAGCCCCATCAATTGCAGATATTTTTCTGCCCCCAGGTTCGGCGCCACAACCGGCAGTCCGGCGCGTTCGAATAGTCTGCGCACGCGCGCCACGTCTTGTTCGCCCAGCCAGCCGAGACGCTGCGACAAATCCGCGGCCATGACCGTCCCCGCCGCCACGCCTTCGCCGTGCAACCAGACGCCATAGCCCATACCGTTTTCGATGGCATGGCCGAAAGTGTGTCCCAGATTCAGCAAGGCGCGCTCGCCACTTTCGCGTTCGTCTGCTCCGACCACTTCAGCCTTGTTCTGGCAACTGCGTGCGATGGCATATTGCAGGGTAGCCGTATCGCGCGCCAGGAGTTTGTCGATGTTGGCTTCCAGCCATTCGAGGAAAGGTAGGTCGCGGATCAAACCATACTTGATGACTTCGGCGGTACCTGCGCGTAACTCATTGTCCGGCAAGGTATCGAGCGTATTGGTGTCGGCCAGCACCACGCGCGGTTGGTAAAACGCCCCTATCATGTTTTTGCCCAGCGGATGGTTGATGCCGGTCTTGCCGCCGACGGAAGAATCAACCTGAGACAGCAACGTAGTCGGTATCTGAATGAATGGAACGCCGCGCAAATAAGTGGCTGCCGCATAGCCGGTGATGTCGCCGATCACGCCGCCGCCCAATGCGATGAGCGGAGTGCTGCGTTCGCTGCGCACCGACAGCAAGGCATCGTAGATTGTATTCAGCGATTCGGCACTTTTGTATTGTTCGCCGTCCGGCAGGATGATGGATTGCACCTGGATACCGTTTGCGCCAAGTCCCTTGCTTAACTGCTCCAGGTATAACGGCGCAACGGTCGTGTTGCTGACGATGACTGTACGCTTTTGCGGAATATGGGGTTGCAACAATTCAATTCGGTTCAGCAATCCGCTTCCGATATGGATGGGATAGCTTCGTTCAGCCAGCCCTACATTCAAGGTCTGCATTGTTGTTTCGCTTTCTGTCGTTTGCTTCAGTTCTTCCAGTTTGGTCTGCAGTCTCTCCAGCAGTACCTGCACGTTTTGCTTGCCGGTGTGGATGATCACATCCGCCGCTTCGGCATAAAGCGGGTCACGCTGATCATGCAATTCCTGCAGCTTGGCGCGCGGATTGGCCGTTTGCAGCAGGGGACGATTATGGTCATGGCGGGTACGCTGCCACAGATCGTGCACGTTGCTTTTCAGGTATACCACCAGGCCGTTCTGTTTCATCGCAATTCGATTTTGCGGGGAAAGTACCGCACCCCCTCCCGTCGCAAGCACGATGTCGTGCTGCCCGAGAATATCCTGAATCACGCTGCTTTCGCGCGAACGGAATCCGGCTTCGCCTTCAACATCGAATATATGCGGAATGGTTACCCCGGTGCGCCGCTGAATCTCTTCGTCACTATCTATAAAGGTCTTGCCGAGTTGCTTGGCAAGCAGTTTCCCCACGGTAGTTTTGCCCGCCCCCATCATCCCGACAAGGATGATGTTGCCTGATGCATGTTTGTCAGTTCCATTGTCGCCCATGTTCATGATTGTATCGGAAACTCGTCAATTGTCTTTCGCCAAAAAGAAAACCCGGCTAAAGCCGGGTTGTTTTCCGTACCATTTCGCCCTTAGTTGAGGCCCAAGGTATCTTTCAAAATTTTGGGTGTGATGAACACCAGCAGTTCTTTTTTCGCCTTGTCGATGTTGTTGGATTTGAACAACCAGCCGAGTATCGGCACATCGCCCAGCAACGGAATTTTTTCGGTTGAATCCGTTGTGTCCTGTGTATATACGCCGCCAATCACCACCGTGCCGCCGTTTTCGACCAGCACTTGGGTTTCTACCCGCTTGGTATTGATACTGGGTATCTGAAAGAATATTTCACCCACCGTATCTTGGCTCACTTTTACGTTCATGCCAATATGGTCGTCAGGCGTAATGTGCGGCGTGACCGTGAGGCCCAGCACCGCTTTCTTGAACGCTACGTTGGTCGCCCCGCTGCTGCTTGCCTGCAAGTAGGGGATTTCGACGCCTTGTTCGATGAGCGCCTCCTGTCCATCACCCGTGACTACCCGTGGGCTGGCAATGTTTTTGGTCGCACCGTCGGTTTCCGCAGCGTTCAGTTCCAGAGTCAGGGTTTTGGTAGCCAACGCATTGAACAGGGATAGCGTCAACCCGCCCGTTACCGAACCCGCAGTCGGCAAATTTACGCTGGTCGACAGCGCCCCGTGCAATCCGCTTGCAACTCCGCCAACCCCAATGGGAAAGCCACCTCCGGCCACGCTGGTCTCCGGCCCCGAATAGCTTAGCCTGCCGCCCAATGTACGGTTGAATGTATCGCCGGCTTCCACAAAACGCGCTTCAACCAGCACTTGGCGCACCGATACATCAAGTTGCTTGATGAACTGCCGGACATCTTCCAGCCTCGACGGCGCGTCCTGCACGAACAAGGTGTTGGTTCGCGCATCCGAAACCGCCGTGCCCCGCTTGGAAAGCAAAGCGGTATCATTATTCTTCAGCAACTTTGCCATGTCTTCCGCATTGGCATAACTGAGCTGGAAGCTTTCGGTACGCACCACCTCCATCTCGCTGATTTCCTGGCGGGCCGCCAAATCTATCTTTTCCTTGCTGGCAATTTCTTCACGCGGAGCAACCTGGATCACGTTGCCGTTCTTGCGCATGTCCAACCCCCGGCTTTGCAAAATTATGTCCAGCGCCTGATCCCATGGCACATCCTTCAACCTCAATGTTAGGTTGCCGGTAACGGTATCGCTGATCACCATGTTCAGGCTGGTAAAATCCGCAATGACGCTCAACGCTTCCCGCGTCGAGATATTCTGGAAGTTCAGCGTAAGCTTCTCTCCCCCATAACCCTGTATGTTTCCCTTGATCAGTTTGTTTGGGTCTTCCACAACCGTTTTTATGTCAATAATGAACTTGTTGTCAGTCTGGTAAGCGGAGTACTCCCACAACCCTTTTGGCTCAATCGCCAAACGCACATTCTCCCCCTGCGAGTAGGAGTCAACCATTTGAACCGGCGTGGCAAAGTCGGTCACATCAAGTTTGCGCTGCAGGTTACGGGGCAGTGTGGTATGCAGAAAATCAACCAGCAGCAATCGTCCCTGCTGCTTGATGTCAATGCCCACATCCGCGTCCGACAAGTCTATCTGTACCCGACCTTCACCATTCTTGCCGCGACGGAAATCGACGTCGCGCAAACTGTGCTTTTGTTGCGCACCCGGCCTAGCTTCGGCAAAATGTGCCGGAGCAGCACCCACAACACCCCCGACTTCCTTGCGTTGCAGGGTAATCAACAGGTTGTTTCCCTCAACCCGCGATTCATAGTTCAGCATTTGATTCAGGTTGACAACGAGTCGCGTACGGTTACCTGCCTGAACAATATTGGCACTGCGCAAGTCACCCTCACCGAATTCCTGCGTCGACTTTCCCAGACCGTTTTCGGTATTGGGGAAGTCAAATGCTATGCGTGGAGGGGTATTGATCGTGAACGTCGCAGGTTGCCCGCTTGGAGCACCTTTAAGTCCAACCGTTATCACCACCTTTCCACCCGGCTCGTTACTCGCGCTGATGGATTGGATGCTGTTCATCGCGCTTGCAGTGGCTGGCTCTTCTGCCCGAGCAGCAAGCACTCCCAAGAATAGTGAGCCCAACGCAATGAGCTGAACTGCGTTACGAATTGGGTTGCTGTACTGTTTCATAGTATTCACTCCTAATCACTCAACCAGCAGCAGGCTGCTCTCTCGCTCGGACCAGTCGCCAACGCTGTCTTGCACCATTTCTTTGATCTTGGTTTCAGTTTCGGTCACCGAAACGACTTGTCCGAAATTCAGCCCGATATAGTTGCCGGCTTTGATACGGTAAATCTTACCCTCGGCTGAGCGTATTACCGCATGGCCGACTCCTCTTTGTGACAGAAATCCGACCATTTTCAAGCTCTCCAGAGGAAAGTCTTCCAATTCCTCTTTGGGGCGATTCAGATTAGGTTGATTCAATCCGCTCCGGTTCGAGTTTCTTGCGTCCGGCTTACGCGGCTTGAATGGATCCATGAGGTTGGTGTCGTTATCGTAGGTAAACGGCTCATACGGTTTGACATCTGGCGGCGGCTCGATCTTGCCGCGCATGTCTGCTCCAGCGTTCTTGACGAAGTCGCGTAAATCCTGAAATTCCTCGCCGCCGCATCCTGCAAGCATTAGCAATACCAACAATATAATGGTTGGCGCTCTCATTTTTTCGCCGCCTTATTTTCGGCGGCTTTAGCCGCCCTTTTCTGCGCAGCCAACTCGTCTTCATCCAGATAACGATATGTCTTGGCCACCGCGTCCATGGTCAATACTCCGCTTTTATCCGGCGCAATATTTATGTCATTTAGCGTCACGATTCGAGGGAGTTGCGAAATATCACTGGCAAACTTGCCCAAATCATCGTAGTTGCCGGAAACTTTGAGCGAGATCGGCTGTTCGGTAAACACCCCTGTTGCCACCTCTGCTCCGGGCCTGAATAGTTCGAATTGCAGGCCACGTCCCAAACCAGCTTGATTGATGTCGGTAAGCAAAGCATCCATTTCGGATTTGCTGGGCAATTGCTTTAGCAAAGCGCCGAAAGATTGTTGTGTATCAATCAATTGTTTTTTGATGATATCAAGGTTGATAGCTTGTCTTTTTTTGGCTAGATAAGTATCGCGCAATCCGGTTTCCTCTTGCCGTACGGTCTGCAGTTGCTCCCACTCACTCTGCCAGTCAAGGACGGCCCCCGCAGTAACGACAACCAGAAACATCGCGACAAACGCCGCGATCTTGATAAGCCACGGCCAACTTCCCGGTGTTTTGGGATCAACATTTTTAATTTCTTCAAGGAAGTTCATGTTGGGCTTAGCCTTTCCCGTCTGGCTTCGTTGAAGTTGACACTGCCGGCACCGGCGTGGAAGACGGCTCAGCTTGTTTTGTCAAATTGAAATTAAGCGAAAATTCGCTCAATCGAGTGCCGCCGACCGTCGATGCATGCACCTCTATCAGCGTTGGCGTGTCCAGCCAAGGCGAATCCTCAACCGACCGCATCAGCGTCGAGACCCGGGCACTCGATTGCGCATATCCGACCACGCTGATTTTGTACCCGACCTGCTTGAGCGTTTTCAAATACACGCCATCCGGCAAAATACGCAGCATCTGGTCAATCAAATGAACCACATCCGAGCGGGTACCTTGCAGATTTTCCACAACTGTCTTGCGCGACAGCAACGATTGCGTTTGTTCGCGCAGTTTCTTGATTTCCTCGATCTGTTTGTCAAGTACCGAAATTTCCTGCTTCAGGTAGTTGTTGCGGCGCTCCTGGTAGGATATCTGCGTGCTTATTGCGGCATGCACGAAGCCGACGATAAACACACCCAGCACCAGCGAAATGGCGCTCAATAATATGAACTGGATTTGCCGGGCTTTTCGTTTTTCCGCGCGGTGCGGCAGCAGGTTCACACGTATCATGATGGATCGAACCTCCGCAGGGCCAAACCGCAGGCTATCATCAGGGCCGGCGCGTCCATCTGCAATTGGCGGGGCTTGATTCGGCTGGACAGTGTCATCAACTCAAACGGATTCGCCACCAGGGTGCTCACCTGGGTTCGCGTCGCCACCGCTTCGTCCAGCCCGGGAAGCGCTGCACACCCGCCCGCCAGCACGACGTAGTTCACTTCGTTGTATTGTGTCGAGGTAAAAAAGAACTGCAGCGCGCGCGAGACTTCCATCGCGATGTTTTCGCGGAAGGGCGACAGCACGTCGCTTTCATAATTTTCCGGCAATCCGCCGTTTCGCTTTGCCGATTCCGCCTCTTCGAACGACAGGCCGAAAAGGCTCTGAATTTGCTGTGTAAGTTGGGCGCCGCCCACCTGCTGGTCCCGCATATAGACCGATTGGCCATTGCGCAATACGTTCACGTTCATCACGAAGGAGCCGATATCCACCAGTGCAACGCACTGGTCGGTTGCTCCGCCCGGAAGTTGCGTGCGTATCATTTCGAAAGCCGCTTCGGCGGCATAGGGCTCGACATCCACCACGATTGCTTTCAAGCCGGCCGACTGCGCCGCAGCAACGCGATCTTCAACGTTGGCTTTGCGCGATGCGGCCAGCAGCACTTCAATTTCTTCGGGATTGTTGGGCGCGGAACCGATTACCTGGAAATCCAGGTTGACCTCGTCCAGCGCGAAAGGGATGTACTGGTTCGCTTCGCTTTCGACCTGATACTCCAAGTCATCTTCGCGCAAGCCGGCTGGCAACAATATTTTCTTGCTGATCACTGCCGCGGCAGGCAGAGCCAGGCTGACGTTTCTGATGCGCGAGCCCAGTCTTTTCCAGGCGCGCTTCACCGTATCGGAAACAGCATCCAGATTATTGATATTGCCGTCGCTTACTGCGTCCAGCGGGAGCATTTCGATGGAGTAGCGCTCAACCACATAGCCGGCCTTTTTCGGCGCCTCGCTCAATTCCACCATCTTGACGGAAGACGAACTGATATCCACCCCGATCAAGGGTGGTGTCGAAGTGCTTAAGAAGTCTAACGGGATATCAAAATTTCCTTTGATCATAGGCTGGTTAGCGCTTTTCCGTACAAAGTGGTTTAAATCCTAGCAATAACTCCCGCGGGTGTAAAGTTTTTTCTATGGACTCGATTTCCGGGATCAAGACGATATAATCGAACAAATTCTAATCAGATTGTTCGTTATGACTTCTCGCTGGTGGTTTTATCCTTCCCTGGCCGTACTTGCACTCCCCCTGTTGCCGATCCTGCTGCTTGTCTTGGCGGCAATCCTGACCTACCCGACTTTGCCTACCCTGGAAACGCTGACCGACTATCGTCCCAAGATGCCGTTGCGGGTGTTCAGTGCCGAAGGAACGCTGATCGGAGAATTCGGCGAAGAGCGGCGCGAATTGGTGAGGATCGAGGATGTCCCCGAACTGATGAAACGGGCCATTCTCGCAGCCGAAGACGACCGTTTCTACGAACACGGCGGTGTGGACTACATCGGCGTGCTGCGCGCTGCCTACTCCAACTTCACCTCGGGCGGTGTCAGGCAGGGGGCAAGCACGATTACCATGCAGGTTGCGCGCAATTTCTTCCTCTCCAAGGAAAAAACGCTTTCGCGCAAGTTCAATGAAATGCTGCTTTCCTTCAAGATCGAGCACAACCTGAGCAAGGACGAAATTCTTCAGCTCTACATCAACCACATTTACCTCGGCCAGCGCTCTTACGGCTTTGCCTCCGCTGCGCAGGTTTATTACACCAAAACCCTCAACCAGCTCACGCTGTCTGAAATGGCCATGCTGGCCGGATTGCCCAAGGCGCCGGCCACGTTCAATCCAGTGGTCAATCCCGAGCGCGCCAAGATTCGCCAGATGTACATCCTGCGCCGCATGCACGACCTGGGTTACATCACGGCAGAGCAATTGGAGCAAGCCCAGAACGAGCCCATTGCGACCCGGCAGTCGAGCCATCGCCAGGAATTTGCCGTGAACGCCAGCTATGTAGCCGAAATGGTGCGGCAGGAAATGTTCGATCGCTACCAGGAAGATGCTTACACCCAGGGTTTCAGCGTCTACACCACCATCCGCGCGCAAGACCAACTGGCCGCCTATGCGGCAGTGCGCAAAGGCGTGCTGGAATACGACCATCGCCACGGATATCGCGGACCGGAAGGCTACGTCGATCTGAAAAAAATCAGCACCGACGAGTTGCTGGATGAAGCGTTGGAAGATGTGGCCGACAGCGACGACCTGATTCCCGCCGTGGTGCTGTCCATCAACCCCAAGGGCATTCGCGCCCATTGCAAGGGTGGGGAGGTCGTGGAAATTCGCGGTGAAGGCCTGCGTTTCGCGCAGCAAACGCTGGGCACCAAACTGGCCCTCAACCAGCGCATCCGGGTGGGATCCCTGATTCGCGTATTCAAGAACGAGAGCGAATTCTGGGAAGTTACGCAATTGCCCCAGATCGAATCCGCCTTCGTTTCGGCCAATCCGCGCGATGGCGCGATCTACGCCCTGGTAGGCGGCTTCGATTTCTACAATAACCAGTTCAACCACGTCACCCAGGCGTGGAGACAGCCCGGCTCCAGTTTCAAGCCCTTCATCTACTCCGCCGCACTGGAAAAAGGCTTCACTCCCGCTTCCGTCATCAACGATGCGCCGCTGGTGATCGACCTCTCCCAAACCGGCGAGGAGCTTTGGCAGCCGAAGAATTTCGAAGGCGGCTTCGATGGCCCGATGCGCATGCGCCAGGGTCTGACCAAATCCAAGAACCTCGTCTCCATCCGCATTCTGCAGGCCATCGGGCTGGAATACGCGCAGGACTACGTCACCAAATTCGGTTTCGACAAGGACAAGATCCGGCCTTTCCTGACCATGGCATTGGGGGCGGGTTCGGTCACGCCCATGCAACTGCTGGGCGGATACTCCGTTTTCGCCAACGGCGGTTACCGCATCATGCCCTATTTCATCCAGCGCATCGAAGACGGACAAGGGCAACTGGTCGCGCAGGCCGCACCCATCGCTGCGGGCCAGGGCGCGGAACAAGTCATCGATGTGCGCAACGCCTTTACCATGGTCAACATGATGCAGGACGTGGTGAAACACGGCACGGCCTTCCGCGCCATGGAACTGGGCAGGCAGGACCTGGCCGGCAAGACCGGCACCACCAGCGACTCGATGGATGCCTGGTTTGCAGGCTTCCACCCCACCCTGGTTGCCGTCACCTGGATCGGCTACGACAACCCGCTCAGTCTGGGTGAGAAAGAGACCGGCGGCGGCGCGGCCTTGCCCATCTGGATGAGTTATATGGGCAGCATGTTGCAGGGCGTGCCCGAAGTCGAATATTCCATGCCGGAACACATCGTCACGGCACGCATCAACGACAATGGCCTGCGCGACCCAAACGGCAATCGCATCGAATATTTCTACGAAGAAAATATTCCGCCCGAGCAGGGCGAAGCCGTGCCGGAGGGCGTCAAACCCGCAGATACCGTGAACGACCAACTTTTCTAGCGCCACTATGGGTAAACCGCACATGCAACGCCGCGACCTGATGCGCGAGCAACTCGCCCAGCAGGCCGCGAAACTGATGGCCGAAGACGGCATTACCGACCACGCCTTTGCCAAGCGCAAAGCCGCACGGCAACTCGGCGCGTCGGACACGCAGCATCTTCCCAGCAACCAGGAAGTCGACGATGCCCTGCACAGCTACCGCTCGCTCTACCAGCATGACCGCCATCCGGGCATCCTGAATCAACTGCGCGAGGAAGCCCTCGAAGCCATGCGCCTGTTTGAACCGTTTCATCCTTATCTCACCGGATCGGTGTTGAGCGGCACGGCGGGCCATCACTCCGACATCAACCTGATACTGTTCAGCGACGACGAAAAAGCCGTGCTGCTGTTCCTGCTCAAGCACAACCTCGAATTCGAAGACGGGGAATGGATCGCCAGAATCGGCGGGCATGAAGAAACCGTGCCCAGCTACACCCTGACCGGCGAATCCGGCACCCAGACCCACATTATCGTCCTGCCCGAAAACGCGCTGCACAGCGGCAGCCGCCATCCCGAGACCCACGCCGATACTGCCGCGGTCGAGGCCTTGCTCGCCACCCACCCTGCCTGACACTTTTTTTCATTTTGTTGTCGTCAAACGGTTGGGGTCTGCGTTTTATACTGTAAGCACCCCGGAATTACCGCGAGTGTGATACCTCAACTACTTGATTAGGAGCGCACCATGAACAACAAAATGGCTTTTACCGGCCTGTTTCTGACTCTTGCAGTATCCACTTCCGCCTTCGCCGAGGACACCGCCGCTCCCACGCCCAATCAGTTGGACAAGCGTGGTGATCGCATCGAGCAGCGACTGGACAATCGTGGCGACAGGATCGAGGAACGCCTGGACCGGAAAGGCGACCGTATCGAGGATCGTCTGGATGCCAGGGCCGACAAGGCGCGTGCGGCCGGAAACGACGAACAAGCCGACCGCCTCGAACGCAAGGGTGACCGCATCGACCAGCGCCTCGACCGGAAAGGCGACCGCATCGACAACCGGCTGGACAGAAAGGGCGAGCGCATCAACAATCGCCTTGACCGCCGCGCCAACCGGCCCACCTGATCGAACTGGACGATCCGACGACTCCCATGGGGCATGACCGGGAAAACGAGCAGCGCTTGCAGAGATTTCTTGCGGGTGTGGAAGGTCGTGCCTTTCGCATCGCCCAGTTTGCCACGCGCAACCGGGACGATGCGCTGGAGTTGGTCCAGGAAGCCATGATGAAACTGGTTCAAAATTATGCCGGCCGGGGCGATGACGAGTTGAACGCCCTGTTCCATAGCATACTGCAATCGCGCCTCCGCGACTGGCAGCGCCGGCAATCGGTGCGCAATCGCTTTCGCTCGTGGTTCACCTGGGATGAAGACAGCGACGAAGGCGATGCGCTCGAACAGTCTCCTGCCAACAGCGACTGCGAACCCGCTTTTCGGCTGGAGAACGACCAATTCATGCACCGCTTGAATCATGAATTGGGCGAACTGCCCTACCGGCAACAGCAGGTTTTTTTGCTGCGCGTGTGGGAGGGGCTGGATATCGCCCAAACGGCCGCCGCAATGCAATGTTCCGAAAGCAGCGTAAAAACCCATCACGCGCGCGCGCTGCATAAGTTGCAAGAACAACTGGAGGAATACCGATGAGCAATTCAGACAACGAGTTCGAGCGGAGGGTCAAAAGCGCATTGGACTCCGGCTATTTCGAGCCGGGTGACGCAACGCGCCGCCAGCTTGTACTGCAGCGTGCGCGCGCATTCGAACGCCAGCCGTTCTTCTCCCGCCTGTTCGCCACCCCCGGCTGGGTTCCCGCAACGGCTTTCGCGGCGTGCGCCGTATTCGCCGTCGTTCTCTTCTTGGCAAACGCGCCGCGGCCGGCGCCAGAACAGCTTGCGCTGCAGGATTCCGAAACCGCGCTGGAAGTCCTGTTCGTGGACGAAGAGCATGAGGAAATCGGCGACCCCGATTTTTATGTATGGCTGGATGCGATGTTGCTGGAGGACGAGGATGAGACAGATGCGAGTTAGGGGCTGGATCGCGCTGGCCGTTTTGCTTGCGTTTCCCGCCGCGCATGCCAATGAGACCGAAGCGGAGCTCGACCCCGATTTGGAAGTGATCGAAATGCTGGGCGAAGCGGAAGTGGAAGAAGCCGATCTCGACATCGCCATGTCGAATATCAATGCAATTGCGGATGAAGAATCTGCTTCCCCGCAGGAGGTGAAAGATGATGAATAAACTATTTTCCGGCCTGTGCCGCCGCCTGTGGCCGGTTCTGGCTGTTGCACTCGCACTCGGACTTGCCGCAGGCAGCGCCGCTGCCGAGGGTATCGCCTGGAGCGACCTGAATTCCCAGCAACAGCAAGTGCTGTCCCCGATGAAGGATCGCTGGGACAGCCTGCCCCCGCAACGGCAGGAGCGTTTGAGCAAGGGCGCCGCAAAATGGGCGGCCATGACCCCGGAACAGCGGGCGAAGGCGCGCGAACGTCTGGCGCGCTATAAGAAATTGAGCCCGGAAGAAAAGGAGCTGGTGAAACAGCGCATGCGCGAGTTTCGCGAACTCCCGCCGGAGCAGCGGAAAGCATTGCGCGAACGTTGGCAGAAATTAACCCCGGAGCAACGGGCAAAATTTGTCGCACGCTGGAAGAGCATGTCGCCGGAACAGCGCGAAAGAATCATTCATCGCAGAATGGAACGCAAGCAACGAGCTCAGCGCCCGCGATGAGCGCCGGATTATGCAAGGAATATCGATGACCAAACCGGCCGCCCTCTCCCCGGGCCCCGAAACCGTCAACCTTCTGGCAAAGCGCCGACTTGAAAGACGGCGCGCCCCTCGCCGCCCCTGATTTTTACTTACTGTCTGGAAAAACATGCGTCCATCCCATACTCCGTTGCTTCTGGTCGAATTTCTTGCCGCGCTGATATCGGCGCTTCCGTCACTTGCCCATGCCGGGGCATACACGTCGCTGACCGTCGGCTCGGGGCCGGACGATTACCGCTCTTACACCGTCAATGCGAATGCCGGTCTTTTCGATCTTCCCGTGCAGTTGAACCTCAGCCATTTCCGCGCCAAATCGGCACAAGCCGATGACGTCACGCAATCGGTTGTCGGACTGGACTGGACTGCGGCGAGACTGCTGTCTGTCGGCATCAGCCACTCGAAAATCAGTGACGGCACGCTTGACGTGTCCGGTAACGATGCCATGTTGTCGTTCTCCCTGAACGAATTGTGGAAGGGAGAACTGCGCACGGTAATCGATGCGGGGTATGGCAAGTCCGATTACACACCGGCAGTCCATCCGATTGGCGTAAACAGTCAAAGCCTGATCCAGAAACGGAACAGCGTGGGCTTGAGGCAGGACCTCACCCCGTCATTCGCGGTCTACGGCTCGCATGATCGATACAACTACGATCGCAACCCGACCGCCATCGCGATCTTCCTGATACTTAGCTCCCGCAACACTTCAAACGTGGCGTACACGCTGCTTGGCTTTCCGGATAAAACGAATTCTCTGGGCATCACCTGGAGACCGTCCGACTCGCTGACACTCGATCTTTCATCGAGCAAAACGGTCACGCTGCTGGAACAGCAACTCGTCAGCAAGCGACTGTCGCTTGATTACCAAGTCAACGACGCCGTCAACATCGCAACCGCCGTAACGCGCAGCAGTTCAACCGCATTGCTCAGAGCCAGCGGCCAAACTGTGCAAGCCGCCACGAATGATACGTATTTGGACTTAACGGCGGGTTGGACTTTTTAGAACTCGCGCACGGTACATGCCGCCGAAAAACACGTGCAATGTATCTCACTCACTTGCCGCCCCCCGGTCTCGACGGGTCAATATTTTCCCCCGTCGCTTCCCTCGTTATTGTGTACAAATTTAATCAAGTAAAACAATAACATACTTATTTGATCAAGTAAAACGCTGCAAACTTTCTTTCCACTTGCCCGAGTTCAGCGGTCATTCAAGTTTCTTCATAAGCTCGAATTTTTCCCCAAAAAATTGTCGTTTCGTTGTTTCGAATGGCTTTTACTTTCGTGGCATGGTTCTTGTTAATTACCGCATGCGATGTAAACGATAACAAGGGGTTTAGGCTATGAATGATGACATCATTGAAAACGAAGCAAGCTTGGTAGCGCTGGAAAAACGGCTGGGAATTTCGCGCCGCAGTTTCATGCAGATGTGTGCCGCGATGGCGGCAACGATGGGATTGCCCGCAGGGGCGGAAGCCGCAATGATCAAAGCGGTGGCCACGAAAAAACGGCCTTCCGTTATCTGGCTGCACTTCCAGGAATGCACCGGCTGCACCGAATCGCTGTTGCGCGCCGAACATCCCACGCTGGAAAAACTCATCCTCGATATCATCTCGCTCGATTACCACGAAACGCTGTTCGCCGCCGCCGGCCATCAGGCCGAAGCCGCACGCCGTTCGGCGATGAAGGCCAACAAGGGCAAATACATCCTGGTGGTGGAAGGCGCGATCCCGACCAAGGACAACGGCATCTACTGCAAGATCGGCGGCCAGACCGCCATCGAGATGCTGAAGGAATGCGCGGCCGATGCAGCCGCCGTCGTCGCCATCGGCAGTTGCGCATCGTGGGGCGGCATGCCCGCCACGCCGCCCAACCCCACGGGTGCTGCGAGCGCGGGCGAAGTGCTCGGCAAGGTCATCCCCAACATTCCCGGCTGCCCCCCCAACCCCTACAACTTCCTCTCCACCGTCGTGCACTTCCTCACCTTCGGCAAGCTGCCGGATGTGGATGACATCGGCCGTCCCAAGTTCGCCTACTCGCGCCTCATCCACGAAAACTGCGAACGCCGTCCGCACTTCGACGCCGGCCGTTTCGCGATGGAGTTCGGCGATGCGGGCCACAAGAAAGGCTACTGCCTGTACAAGCTGGGCTGCAAAGGGCCGGAGACTTATGCCAACTGCCCTGCGATCCTGTTCGGCGACGTCGGCAACGCGAGCTGGCCGGTCGGCACCGGTCACCCCTGCATCGGTTGCACCGAGAAGGGCATCGCCTTCACCAAACCCATCCATGCACTGGCCGATCTGAAGACCATGCGTCCGCCGGTCGGTTTCCCGCGCATCGTCGAAGAGCAAGGCGTGGGCGCCACCATCGGCGCGGCGGTACTGACTGCAGCAGTCGCCGGCGCGGCAGTCGGCGCGGGAATGCAGTTGGCAAAGAATCTCGGCAAGAATGTCCCTCTCGACGAGAGCGAGCCCGCCAAGAAGCATGAGGAAAGGAACCCATCATGAGCATCAGCCGGCGCAATTTCCTTAAGGGAGCGCTGGCCGGAGGCACCTTGCTTGCAACAGGGGGGCCGGCCGAGGCACGCCCGAACAAGACCATGCCGGACGAGGCGCTGGGGCTGCTGTATGACAGCACCACTTGCATCGGCTGCAAGGCCTGCGTCGCCGCATGCAAGGAGGTCAACGACATGCCGCCGGAGTTCTCCACCGAGGAGCAACTGTGGGACACGCCGCTCGACATCTCCGGCAAGACGCTCAACATCATCAAGGTGTACAAGGACGGCAGCAGCGAGATCAAGGACAGCGAGAAAGACGGCCATGCCTTCATGAAGGTGTCCTGCCTGCACTGCGTCGATCCATCGTGCGTGTCGGCCTGTCCGGTGTCGGCGATGACCAAGGACCCCGTCACCGGCATCGTCGGCTACGACAAGGATGCCTGCATCGGCTGCCGCTACTGCGTCGCCGCCTGCCCGTTCGGCGTGCCGCGCTTCCAGTACGACAAGGCGCTGCCGCAGATCACGAAATGCCAGCTTTGCCGCCATCGCCTGCCCGAAGGCAAATATGCCGCCTGCGCGGAAGTGTGCCCCACCGGCGCCACGCTGTACGGCAAGGTGAAGGATCTGCATGCCGAAGCGAAACGCCGCGTCGCGCTCAAGCCCGGCGAAGAGACCAAGTTCCCGCGCGGCAACCTCAACACCCACGACCAGTCCCCGCACACGGCCAAGGCGGCGAAGTACCTGCCGCAGATCTACGGCGAGAAGGAAGTCGGCGGCACGCAAATGCTGAAGCTTTCCGCGGTGCCGTTCGAGAAGCTGGGCATGCCGACGCTGCCGGAACGTTCCTACGCAGCCACCTCCGAAACCATGCAACACACCCTGTACGGCAACGCGCTGGTGCTGCCGCTGGCCTTCCTCGGTGCGTTGACCTATGTCGCCAAGCGCAACGTCAAGCATGACGATGACGCCGACGACGACAAGAAATAAGGAGATAACGATGTCTGCATCCCATAACCAACCTGCACCGCTCGGCGGACCGCTGTGGACGCCGACCACGCAGGTGCTGGCGGCGCTGGTGGCCGTCGCCGGCGTGATCCTGCTGGTACGTTTCCTGTTCGGCATCGGCGCGGTGACCAACGTCAACGACGGCTACACCTGGGGCATCTGGGTGGTGTACGACGTGGTGATCGGTTCCGCCTTCGCCTGCGGCGGCTTCTCGGTCGCGCTGCTGGTGTACATCTTCAACAAGGGTGAATACCACCCGATGGTGCGCCCCGCTCTGCTGGCAAGCCTGTTCGGCTACACGCTGGCCGGCGCCGGCGTGATCTTCGACCTGGGCCGCTACTGGAACTTCTGGCATATCTTCTGGCCGGGTTACGCGCAACCCAACTCGGTGATGTTCGAAGTGGCGGTGTGCATCTCGGCCTACATCCTGGTGATGTGGATCGAGTTCTCGCCCGCCTTCCTCGAAAAGCTCGGCATGAAGGACGTGAAGAAGAAACTCAACAAGGCGCTGTTCCTCATCATCGCGCTCGGCACGCTGCTACCCTCCATGCACCAGTCCTCGCTCGGTTCATTGCTGGTGGTGTTCGGCTACCAGGTGCATCCGCTGTGGCAGACCATGCTGCTGCCGCTGCTGTACCTGATGACCGCGCTCGCCATCGGCTTCGCCGTCGTGATCTTCGAGGCCTGCCTGTCGTCGTCCGGCTTCCGCCGTCCGCTGGAGATGCACCTGCTCGGCAAGCTGTCGAAGGTGATGCTGGGTATGCTGGCTGCCTATCTGGCGATCCGCTTCGGCGACCTGCTGGTGCGCGGCGCGCTCGGCGGCATGTTCGTGCCCGGCATCGAGGCGCTGATGTTCTGGATCGAGACCGCGCTGTTCGTCGCCCCGCTGGTGCTGCTGTGGAACGAGAAGTCGCGCAAGCAACCGGCGAAGTTGTTCGTCGCGGCCAGTTGCCTGATGCTGGCGGGCTTCATCCTGCGCATCAATTCGTATCTGGTCGGTTACGAGACCGGCCCGGGCTGGCACTACTTTCCGTCCGTTTCCGAGATCATGGTGTCCGTCGGCATGATCGCGCTGGAGATACTGGGTTACATCGTGCTGGTGCGCTACCTGCCCATCCTGCCGGGATCGGGCGCAGCCGCCGCAACCAACAAATAAACGGAACAACCAGGAGAACATAAATGAGCAAAAGAATCACGATCGATCCGATCACCCGCATCGAAGGCCACCTGCGCATCGACTGCGAAGTGAACAACGGCAAGGTCTCCAAGGCCTGGGCCTCCGGCCAGATGTGGCGCGGTGTCGAACAAATCCTGCTGGGCCACGATGCACGCGACGCCTGGGCGATCACGCAGCGTATCTGCGGCGTGTGCACCACGGTGCATGCAGTCGCTTCGGTGCGCGCGGTGGAGAACGCGTTGCAGATGGAAATCCCGCTCAACGCACAGTACATCCGCAACCTGATCATCACTGCGCACGCGATCCACGACCACATCGTGCATTTCTATCACCTGTCTGCGCTGGACTGGGTGGATGTGACCTCGGCGCTGAAGGCCGACCCGGGCAAGACCGCTTCGCTCGCGGGCGGGTTGTCGAGCTGGAGCGGCAACAGCAAGCAGGAGTTCACCAAGGTGAAAGAGCGCCTCGCCGGCTTCGTCGGCACCGGCCAGCTCGGCATCTTCACCAACGGCTACTGGGGCCACCCGGCGATGAAGCTGTCGCCGGAAGTGAACCTGCTGGCCACGACCCATTACCTGCAGGCGCTGGAGATCCAGCGCTACGCCAGCAAGATCGTGAGCATCCTCGGTTCGAAATCGCCGCACATCCAGAACATGGCCGTCGGCGGCGTCTCCAACCCGATTGCCACCGATTCGCAATCGGTGCTGACCATCGAGCGCCTGATGGCGGTGAAGGAGTGGATCGACAAGCTGGCCGATTTCGTGAAGAACGTGTACCTGGTGGATATCGCCGCAGTCGGCGCGTTCTATGCCGACTGGACCGCGATCGGCGCGGGCGTCACCGACTACCTGTCGGTACCCGACCTGCCGCTCGACACCAAGGGCACCCAGTTCGCCCTGCCCGGCGGCTATCTCAAGGGCGGCGACCTGGCCGCCATCAAGCCGATCAAGTCGTTCAACGACAAATATTTCCGCGACGGCGTGCAGGAGAGCGTGAAGCACTCCTGGTACAAGGGCGGCAAGGGTGCGCTGCATCCGTACAAGGGCGAGACCGTGCCGAACTACACCGACTTCCAGGACGATGGCAAATATTCCTGGGTGAAGTCGCCAACCTTCTACGGCAACCCGGCCCAGGTCGGCCCGCTTTCGCGCGTGCTGGCGATGGCGGCGCAGGGCCATGCGCCCACGCTGAAATACCTGACCGGGGTGCTGGATACCGCAGGCTCGCTGGCCAAGACCAAGATTCCATTGGCCGCAGTGCATTCCACCATCGGCCGCCATGCGGCGCGCGCGGTGTCGTGCGCGGTGCAGGTGGACGAGTTGGCGAACCAGTGGAACCTGCTGGTGGCAAACATCGCCAAGGGCGACACCGCCACCTTCAACAAGCCGGTGTTCCCCAAGGGCGAGGTCAGCGGCGTCGGTTTCCACGAAGCGCCGCGCGGCGTGCTGTCGCACTGGGTCGTGATCGACGACGGCAAGATCACCAACTACCAGGCCGTGGTGCCGACCACCTGGAACGCCGCCCCGCGCAACGAAGGCGACGTGCCCGGCCCGTACGAGGCATCGCTGCTGAACACGCCGGTGGCCGACGAAGAGCGTCCGCTGGAAGTGCTGCGCACCGTGCACTCGTTCGACCCCTGCCTGGCTTGCGCCGTGCACGTGCTGGATGCCGAAGGCAAACCGGTGGTCCAGGTGAAGGCGCTCTGATGCGCATCGTTGTTCTCGGCGTCGGCAACACCTTGCTCTCCGATGAAGGCATCGGCGTGCGTGCCATCGAAAAGCTGCAGTTTGATTACGACCTCCCAGCCGAGGTCGTGGTCATCGACGGCGGCACCACCGGCATGGAGATGCTGGACGACCTGTCCAAGTGTGATCACATCATCATCATCGACGCAGTACGCAGCGGCAAGGCGCCCGCCACCATCGTCAGGCTGGCCGACGAGCAGGTGCCGGTGTTCTTCAAGACCAAACTGTCGCCGCACCAGATCGGCCTGTCGGATGTGTTGGCCACGCTGGCGTTCATCGGCGAGCAGCCCGGTGGCGTGACGGTGATCGGCGTGGAGCCAGTATCACTGGAGACCGGCATGTCGCTGTCGCCGCAAGTGGCAGCACGCCTGCCGGAGTTGATGGATATGATCGTGACTGAATTACGCGAACTGGGCGTGGTGGTCAAAAACAACCTGCCCAAGGCGGCCTGACCATGTGCATGGCAGTCCCCTCCCGCGTGATTGCCATGGTCGGCGAGATGGCCACCGTGGAATGTTTCGGCGAACAACGCGATGTCAGCCTGATGCTGATGGAAAGCCCGGTGGCGCTGGGTGATTATGTGCTGGTGCAGGCGGGTGGCTTCGCCTATGAACGTGTTGCCCCCACTAAAGCTCAGGAAACGCTGACTTTGCTTAGTTCGGTGCTGGGACAGCCTGTTACTGCATAGGCTTGTTGTACTCGAAAAAAATACCGGCTCTAGGCCGGTTTTTTTGTCTACCTACATGAAAAGGCGAACCAAGTAGGATGGGTTGACGAAGGATACCCATCGATGGGTATCGCGTTGCTCAACCCATCCTACGCGGGCTTAGTGTCCGTGTTTTGGCAAAACGTGCCCACCCTACAGGGATGCTGCAAAAACGAACCCGGCAATTAGAAAACCTAAGAAGAGCAATGCCTGTAAAAGAGCGAACATGCCTTGCCATTGCAGCCCCTTAATAACTGGCAAGTACCCGATTTGTGGGTTATTCATGTGCTTCTTGAGCTGCCGATTGACAATCCAAGTAACCCAGCGGGGCAGCGGTTTTAAGAACTCGCTGAGCACGCGCTCAATGCGGATACCTGTCTCTAGCGTAATACCACACACACCAGCACTTTCCTTAATCTTCTTCTCTTCATCTTGATGTTTTGCTAGATGTTCTGCAAATGTTTTGCGGACAGCTTCCCCTGCTTCGATTTGGATCTCGCATCGTAGTGCGCACATTCTTGAAACTAGACCAAACAAGCAGGAGGCGCATAAAAAGGCACCACAAGTGAGGAAACCTGTTTGCGTAATGAAAGGTAGCAGCTTGTCTGCGTTGGTAATGAAGAACGCAGCGATAGTCGCGGTACCAATCAAGAGCCAAGTTGAAAATTCCTTGATGGGTTTGTTTGCTTTAAAGCCAGACTCAAACATGGACGACACGATCGCGTTCTCAGCGTTCTGGCGCGCTAGGCGGTTCCACTCTTGAAGTGACTCTGTATTAGGGTCATTGGCCATAAAAAGGCAGACTAGTTGTTGTCCTTCAACCACTTCGCTGCATCTAGCGCAAAGTACGTCAGTATCCCGTCCGCTCCCGCACGCTTGAACGCCAGCAGCGCTTCCAGCACACATGCTTCTTCATTCAGCCAGCCGTTCTGCGCGGCAGCCTTGAGCATGGCGTACTCGCCGCTGACCTGGTACACAAACGTCGGCGCCTTGAATTCGTCCTTCACGCGGCGCACGATGTCGAGGTAGGGCATGCCGGGCTTGACCATCACCATGTCGGCGCCTTCCTGCAGGTCAAGGCCGACTTCCCACAGTGCTTCGTCGGAATTGGCCGGGTCCATCTGGTAGGTGTATTTGTTGCCCTTGCCCAGGTTGCCGCTGGAGCCGACCGCATCGCGGAACGGGCCGTAGAAACTGGAGGCATATTTGGCGGAATAGGCCATGATGCGCGTGTGAATGCGGTTATGTTCATCCAGCGCCGCGCGCACCGCGCCGATGCGGCCGTCCATCATGTCGGACGGGGCAACGATGTCGGCACCGGCTGCCGCGTGCGTCTGCGCCTGCCGGGTCAGCACCGCGATGGTTTCGTCGTTGAGGACGTAGCCGCTGTCGTCGATGAGGCCGTCCTGGCCGTGGCTGGTGTAGGGGTCGAGCGCGATATCGGTCATCACGCCGAGTTCGGGAAAGCGTTTTTTCAGTTCGGCCACTACGCGCGGCACAAGACCTTTGGGGTTGTAGGCTTCTTCTGCTCCCAGGCTTTTCAACGGCGTATCGATCACCGGGAAAATCGCCATGACCGGAATCCCCAGCTTCATGCATTGCTCGGCGTCCTTGAGCAGCAGGTCCAGCGTCTTGCGCTGCACGCCCGGCATGGACTTTACGTCCTCGACTTTGTTGCTGCCTTCCAGCACGAAAACCGGATAGATGAAATCCGCCGGAGTAAGTATGTGCTCGCGCATCAGGTCGCGTGAAAAGGCGTCGCGGCGCATACGGCGCATGCGTTTGTTAGGGTATTGTCCGAGTGTTTGCATGGTTATTCCTGAAATTTTGCAGGTTGCCGGAACTATTTTCGCACAGTCCCGTCTGATTCCGTGAGCAACGCAAGTTGCTTCCCGTTTCTCCTCCCTGAGCGGGTGTCTTAACCCCTGTTAAGACCTTCATGCCCCTGAACCTCCCCCTTTGGTTCGGGGGCGTTTTTTTAGCTCTCAATCGCGAAACCAGCTCGCGATTACTGCCTCGGCCTCATCCATTCCCACTTTCTTCAAACTGGAAAACAATTGCGCCGTACAGTGCGGGAAATGTTCCGCCAGGAATTCTTTCACGTCGCGCAGGGTTTGGGTGGACTGCTGGCGGCTCAGTTTGTCCGATTTGGTCAGCAGGATGTGGATGGGTTTGCCGGTCGGGGCGAACCAGCCCAGCATGCCCTGGTCGCGCTCGGTCAGCGGATGACGCGCATCCATGATCACCACCAGCCCGCACAACTCTTCGCGCGTTTGCAGGTATTCGCTCAGCAGGTGTTCCCAGTGCGCCTGTACATCCGGCGGCACTTTGGCGTAACCGTAACCCGGCAGGTCGACCAGATAGTTGTTTTCACCCAGCGAGAAATAATTCAGGTGCTGCGTGCGGCCCGGCGTCTTGCTGGTGTAGGCCAGACGCGTATGGTTGGCCAGCGTGTTGATCGCGCTCGATTTGCCCGCGTTGGAACGGCCGACGAACGCGACTTCCCTGCCGCCGTGCAGCGGCAAGTCTTTCATGTGATTGACGGTGGTATAAAACTCGGCTTGCGAGAAGAGTCCCATTATTTCCAGGCCGCGAAGATCTTGTCGGCTGCCGCGATGGTCGCCGCGATGTCCGCTTCGGTGTGCGCAGCGGAAACGAAGCCCGCCTCGAATGCCGACGGTGCGAGATACACACCCTCCTGCAACATCGCGTGGAAGAAGCGGTTGAACGCGGCCTTGTCGCTTGCCATCACTTCGGCATAGGAGGTCGGTACGGTTGCGCTGAAATACAGGCCGAACATGCTGCCGATGGATTGGGCGCTGAACGGAATGCCGTGCTTCTTTGCGCTCGCGCTGATGCCTTCGGTCATTTGCCTGGCGAGTTGGGTGAGGCGTTCGTAGAAACCGGGAGCTTGCACCAGTTTCAGCGTGGTCAGGCCCGCCGCCACGGCCACCGGATTGCCGGACAGCGTGCCGGCCTGATACACGGCGCCCAGCGGGGCGAGACATTGCATGATGTCGCGGCGGCCGCCGAAGGCAGCGGCAGGCAGACCGCCCCCCATCACCTTGCCCAGCGTGATCAGGTCCGGCTTGATGCCGTAGTGGCCGTGCGCGCCTTGCAGGCCGACGCGAAAACCGGACATCACCTCGTCCAGGATCAGCACTGCACCGTGCTTGGTGCACAGGCTGCGCATCGCGTCGAGGAACTCGCGCTTGGGCAGGATCAGGTTCATGTTGCCCGCGACGGGTTCTACGATAACCGCGGCGATCTCGCTGCCGTATTCGGCAAAAGCTTTTTCCAGGCCGACCGCATCGTTGTAATCCAGCACCGTCGTCAGCGCGGCGATCTCCGCGGGTACGCCGGAAGAACTCGGTTGGCCGAACGTCAGCGCGCCGGAACCGGCCTTGACCAGCAGGCCGTCGGAATGGCCGTGGTAGCAGCCTTCGAACTTGATGATGCGCGAACGCCCGGTGAAACCGCGCGCCAGACGGATCGCAGTCATGGTCGCTTCGGTGCCGGAACTGACCAGACGCACCATTTCCAGCGACGGCAATATCTTGCACAGCGTCTCGGCGATCTCCAGTTCGGCGGCGGTCGGCGCGCCAAAGCCCAGGCCTTCGGCGGCAGCGGCCTGCACCGCTTTCACCACTTCGGGATGGCAATGACCGACGATCATCGGGCCCCAGGAATTCACGTAATCGATGTAGCGCTTGTCGTCCGCATCCCACACGTAGGCGCCCTTGCCGCGCTTGAAGAACAGCGGCGTACCGCCCACCGACTTGAACGCGCGCACCGGCGAGTTCACGCCGCCGGGGATGAGTTTCTGGGATTGTTCGAACAGTTCCTGGTTATGAGATGTCATTGCCTGTGCCCTGCAAAAAATAGTGTTGAAAATTCTCGTGCGCTGGCCTCGATGTCCTGTGCATTCCACAATGCGGTAATCGCCGCCACCGCACTGGCACCCGCGTCGATCAGGGTTGCCGCATTCTGTTGTGTGATACCGCCGATGGCGACGATGGGAACGCCGAGTTCCTTGCGCGCCGCTTGCAGCATCGCCACTTCCGCCTTCACCGCTTCGGGTTTCACGCCGGAAGGAAAGAACGCCCCGAATGCCACGTAATCCGCGCCTTGCCGCACCGCTTCATGCGCCAGCGAAAGGCGATTATAGCAAGACACGCCGATGATCTTTGAATTGCCCAGCAGTGCGCGCGCCGCTGCCACGCCGCCATCCTCGCCACCCAGATGCACACCGTCAGCTTCCACTTGCGCCGCCAACTGCGCGTCGTCATTCACGATGAAGGTGGTTTTGAATTCGCGCGTCAATTGACGCAGGGCCTGGGCTTGAGCCAGCTTCAGTGCCGCATCGGCGGTCTTGTTGCGGTATTGCAGCACTCGGGCGCCGCCTTGCAAGGCCTGACGCACGTCCCGCACTAATTTGACTGAATCAGGGAGGTCCGGCGTGATGGCATACAGCCCCTCAATGCCGGGTTTCGCTTTCA
The DNA here is from genome assembly GCA_016235045.1 of Nitrosomonadales bacterium. Taxonomy (GTDB): domain Bacteria; phylum Pseudomonadota; class Gammaproteobacteria; order Burkholderiales; family Gallionellaceae; genus Sideroxyarcus. The sequence continues at coordinate 14,643 of JACRME010000033.1, read as the reverse complement.
TCTTCTTCGGCGTCTTCGTCGCGCGCCCAGAACAGGCGATCCGGAATGTGTTGTCCCATGCCGGGACGGAAACCGTATTTCAGCGCTTCCCAGGTGTATTCCTGCGCCTCATGCACCGCGTCTTCCATCGACAGGCCGTTGGCCAGCAACGCAGCGATGGCCGAAGCCAGCGTGCAGCCGGAACCGTGATAGATGCCGGGCAGGCGCGGCCAACTGTCGCTGCGCACCAGACCGCGTTCGCCGTACAGCGTGTTGACCACCTTGGGGGTTTGTTCGTGCGTGCCGGTGATCAGCACATATTCGCAGCCCAGGCGCAGGATGCGCTTGGCGCATTCCCCCAACTCCGGGTCGTCCTGATCGTTGTCTTCCTCCTGGATCAGGCGCCGCGCTTCCAGGCTGTTCGGCGTCAGGATGGTGGTCTGCGGCAGCAGCAACTCGCGCATGGCATCCACCATGTCTTCACTGGCCAACTCGTCGCCGCGTCCGGACGACAGCACGGGATCGAATACCAGCGGCACATCGGGATAATCCGAGATCACTTCGGCAATGGCAGCAACGTTTTCCAAGCTGCCCAGCAGGCCGATCTTGAACGCCGCGACCGGCATGTCTTCCAGCACCGCACGCGCCTGGTCTGCCACCCATTCGGCATCCACCGGTTGCACATCATCGACGCCGCTGGTGTCCTGCACGGTGATGCCGGTCACTACGGCCAGCGGATGACAGCCCATGCTGGCGATGGTGAGGATGTCGGCCTGCATGCCGGCCCCGCAACTGGGGTCGGTGGCGGCAAAGGTAAGAACGATAGGTGGAATGTCGGACATGATGGAAGGCCTTGCTGGCTCTGATCTGGTGAGACGCGATTCTAACCGAAACCAGCTTTATGCGCGTCCGCTCGCGTGTTTGACTATGCGGCCGCTGCTCTGCGCACTTGCTCGAAAAGCTCCGGAAAGGGATGGCTATTTCCAGTCGATATAACGAACCCTGGTAATGCCAGGGATGAGCCTGCCCAGGTCGCGGCCATCCTTGTTCATGAGCCGCGCATCGGTATACCCCACGCTCTTGAGGTAGACGAGATACTGCCCGGTGGGGTCGTAAACCGGCAGCCAGTTGATCCAGCCGTCGGCAATCAGGTTGCGCTCACTGCTGCCATCGATGCGGGCTTCGACGATGTTCCATGCCGCATACAGCGCCGACGGGTCTGTCGAATAGTCCGTGCCTTTGGTGAAGCGTTCGAATACCGTGGCCGTGTTCGTTGCCACGGGATCGTGGTCGGAGGTGCCCGCCGTATTGGTCAATTGGTGGAGGGCGGTTCCATCGGCATTTACCACTGCAATCCGCACTTGCGGCGATCCGGCCGTGCCGAAGCGGTCGGTCTTGAACACAATCCGTCCGTCCGGCAGCCAATCGGGATCGTTGTCGTTTGCGCCCGCCGGGGTGAGATTGAGAATTTCGGCGTGTGTGGTGGAATTCATTCTGATCAGCGATGCTTTGCCCGCTGCGCGGAACGAGGCGTAGATGATTTCGCCATCGTTGGGGGACCACGCAGGGTGGCCGTCCAGCAGCGCATTGTTGGTGATTTGCTGCAGGTTCGTGCCGTCGGCGTTCACTGTGTAAATTTCGTAGTTCGCGTAATCCGTACTGGTGGGCGCGGCGTAAAAAGCGATTCTGCTGCGGTCATGCGAGAGGGATACGCCATCCAGGTACAGCCCAGTGGTGTTGGTTACGCGGACGACGTTACTGGTGGCCGGATTGAAGGTGTAGATTTCCCCCATCGGATTTTCATGGTCGCTGATGAATGCGATCAAACCGGTGAGGCCGACAGGCATGGCCGGTTGATCGTAAGTGCCGGGCGCGACATGGGGCAACAGCGCCCAAGATGTCGTCACGGTTCCGGCCCCGAGCTGCGGGCCGCCGTTCAGATAACCGATATTGCCAGCCGGGACAGGTATCTGCACATGGTCATAGAGCAGCACATTGAAGCGGGTGGTCGCGTTCAAAGTGCCGTCCTCGCCCGCTGCATCCGGCGCAAGCGGAATCAGGAATTCCGCGTGATATTCCCCGGCCGAATAGGTCATCCTGCCCCTGCCGTCGGCGACCGCGTCATCGATGGCGTCCGTCAAGTGCGCATGCAAGTCGCTGTAGGCAGAACCATAATTCGTCATCACCAGACGGTGCGCATCCTCGTTCTCATCCAGCACGCCATTGCCATCGTTGTCGAAACCGATGGCGATGCCGTCGAAGTTGTCCAGGGCAACTGCTGGATCAAAAGAATCCCGGGTCGCATCGTCCCATTCAAAAGCGATATATAGATTGCGGTCATCGTTCCGGGCTGCGTAGCGCAGCGTTGCAGTCTTTACGACTGCTCCGTTGCCGAAGTTATCGAGGATATCGATTGCCTTCTCATGCACGGTACCGACGGCGGCGAGATCAACGACGCCGTCGATGACGAAATGCTCTGCGACAGGCATAAGGAGAGGCTTGTTTTCAACCGTTGCGTGGGTTCCCCCGCCGCAGGAACCGATCAACAAGGAGAGTAGCGTAAGCAACAGCGCGGATTTACGCACAGGTTTGATCATAGTTCGCTCCCGAATAAAGGCTCACAAACCGTTGAGTTCTTGCACCGCGACATTTTGTCCGCTCAGGCGGTTGGCAATCCCGGCAAATTCCGCCACGCCCAGGTTCTCGGCACGCAACTGGGAGTCAATGCCAAGCTGGACAAAGTCGCTTTCTGCCAAATAGCTTTTGAGCGTGTTGCGCAAGGTTTTGCGCCGCTGGCCGAAGGCAGACAACACCACTTTGGCGAACAGTGTTTCATCCTGCACGACGATCTTGTCGGCCGGAATCGGAATCATGCGCACGATGGCCGAATCCACCTTGGGTGCGGGGCGGAACGATTGCGGCGGGACGTCGATCAATTTTTCCATGTGGAAGCGGTATTGCAACATCACCGACAGGCGCCCGTATTCCGGCGTAGAAGGTTCTGCCACCATGCGTTCCACCACCTCGTTCTGCAGCATGAAATGCATGTCGGCGATGCGCGCGGCATAGTCGGCGAAGTGGAACAGCAGCGGCGACGAGATGTTGTAGGGCAGGTTGCCGACGATGCGCAGCGGTGTACCCAGCGTGGCGAAGTCGAACTTCAGCGCATCGCCTTCGTGGATGACGATCTTGTCCTGCGGATAGTCGGTTTTCAGGCGCGCGATGATGTCGCGGTCGATCTCGACCACATGCAGCTTGTTCAACTGCTTCAGCAGCGGGCGCGTCAGCGCGCCCAGGCCGGGGCCGATCTCGACCATGTTGTCGTCCGGCTCGGGACGGATGGCGCGCACGATGTCGGCGATGATGTTCTGGTCGACCAGAAAATTCTGGCCGAAGGATTTTTTGGCTTTATGTCCGTTCATGCGTGGGTCCGGACAAAAGCTGCTTCGTGTCGCGCCATGTCGGTCGCAGCCTTGATCGCTTCCAGCAGGCTGCCGACGTTGGCTTTCCCCGTGCCCGCCAATTCCAGCGCGGTGCCGTGATCGACCGAAGTGCGGATGATGGGCAGGCCCAGCGTGATGTTCACCCCTTCGCCGAAGCTGGCATGCTTCAGCACCGGCAGCCCCTGGTCGTGATACATCGTCAGCACGGCATCGCATTCGCGCAGCCGGTGCGCGGCAAACAGCGTGTCGGCGGGCAGCGGCGGGCTTACGTTGAAGCCTTCTGCGCGCAGCTTGTCCAGCACGGGGATCATGACTTCGATTTCCTCGCGTCCGAGATGGCCGCCTTCGCCGGCATGGGGATTCAGGCCAGCCACCAGGATACGCGGACGGGCAATGCCGAAACGGCGTTGCAGGTCGCGCTGCAGGATGCGCAGGATGTTTTCCAGCAAGGGTTGCGTGATGGCGTCCGCCACTTTGCGCAAGGGCAGGTGGGTGGTGGCCAGCGCGACTCGCATGCCGCCTCCGGCCAGCATCATCACAACCAAAGGCGTGTGTGTCTGTTCGGCCAGGAATTCGGTGTGGCCGGTGAAAGGAATTCCGGCATCGTTGATGACACCCTTGTGCACAGGCGCGGTAACCATGCCGGAAAATTCGCCGGACTGACAACCCATCACCGCACTGCGCAGAGTCTCCAGGATATAGGCAGCGTTGGCCGTATCCAGCTTTCCGGGATGCGCGGGATGCGCCAGAGGCACATGCAATACGCTCAGTTTGCCATTTGCATGCGGCGTGGCCGCCGTGTAGTCATGCAGTTGCACGTCAAGTCCGAGCTGCGCCGCGCGCTGCTGCAATAGCGTCTTGTCGGCGATCACCACCAGCGACTGGCCGTGCTGAACCAGTTGCAGGCAGAGATCGGGGCCGATTCCTGCAGGTTCGCCTGCCGTGACCGCGAGTGGTTGCTGCATTATTTCGCGTCGTTGGGATATTCGATGAAAGCGCGGTCGCGCAGTTGGCGCAGCCAATCCTGGTAAGCCTCATCCGACTTGACGGTGCGGATGGCAAGGCGGGCACGCTGGCGTTTCTGTTCCTCGGTCACGTCGGTATTGCGGCGCGCGAGCACCTGGATCAGGTGCCAGCCGAAGCCGGATTGCACCAGCCCGCTCACCTGCCCGACCTTCAATGCGTCCATCGCGTTCTCGAATTCCGGCACCGTCTCGCCGGGCGAGAGCCATCTCAGATCGCCGCCCTGCGGGGCGCTGCCGTCTTCCGAATGCAGGCGCGCCTGCTCGGCAAAGTCCGCGCCCTTGTCGATGCGCGTCTTGATTTCCTGCAAACGGCTTTTCGCCTCGCTCTCGGAAACCAGTTCGCTGGTCTTGATGAGGATGTGGCGCGCATGCGTCTGCGTAACGACGATGGGGGTATCGTTGCTGCGGCGGCCCAGCAATTTGACGATATGGAATCCGTTGGGGCTGCGCAATACCTCGCTTACTTCGCCCGGCTTCATCTTTTGCAGGGCTTCGGCAAAAATGGCAGGCAGGCGGTCTGCCGGGCGCCACCCGAGTTCGCCGCCCTTGAGCGCGTCCTGCGCGTCGGAGTACCCGGCCGCTACCTGGGAGAACGGGGCGCCGGCGCGCAATTTGGCCAGCGCCTGCTCGGCGCGATTGCGGAAAGTCTGTATCTTGTCGGCGCTGGCCTGTTCCGGCACCACCACCATGATGTGCGACAGTTGCAGTTCCTCGCCTTTGCCTTCCTGCCGCGCCTGGTTAGCCAAATAGTTGTCGACTTCGTTTTCGCTGATGACCAGCTTGTTGTCGACCTCGCGCTCGCGCAGCCGCGCCGAGATCATTTCGTTGCGGATCTCTTCGCGAAAATCCTTGAACACCGACCCTTCCTGCTCCAGCTTGGCGCGGAATGCCGCAACCGAATCGAATTTGTTTTGTTGCGCGATGCGCAGGATGGTCTTGTCCAGCAGCGCATCGTCGACGCGCAGCCCGGTCTCCTTGGCAAATTGCGCCTGCAGCATTTCGGAAATCATGCGCTCCAGCACCTGCCGCTCCAGCACGTTCCTGTCCGGCAGCATGGTCTTCTGCCTTTGCAGCATGCGCGTCACGCTGGCGGTGCGCTCTTCCAGTTCGCGGTGGGTGATGACGTCGTCGTTCACCACGACCTCGATGCGGTCGACAGGCGTGCCCTGTTTTTGCGGCGCGGCGGCGGAAGCGGCAACGGCAAACGTGGCCAGGCAAAACAGCAATAGATTTTTCAGCATATCTTCTTTCGGTTATCGGTCAATCAACGCAGATCCTGTACCGGCTGCTCGGCAGCCATACTGTTCATCTTGGTATATCCGGGAACACTGGTGCGCAAAGCACTGAGCGGATCGGAACCGATGGGAACCAGATCGCTCAGTTCCAGTTGCAGGAATATCTGGTTGGAACGTTCGCGGGTGTCCGTTGTAAAGCTTTGCGCCACAAAACGCAACGCCCAGCACGACTGATTATACTCAAGCCCCGCCAGGGCTTCCAAAGAACGCTGATCCTGCAGGGAATAATTCAGCCGCGCCACACCCTGCCAGCGCCCGAACAGCGGCCATTGGGTCGAGACATCCGCCTGGCGCAAGGTGTTGCGGGTGAAGCGGTAATTGAGGTTGAGCAGCTTGCCGACCTCCGGTTTGTAGCTCGCCATCACGTTATACGACTCGGTATGCGCCTGGTTCGGGTTGTACTGGAACAGGCTGTCCAGCGACCACGACCTGGTCAGCTTGCCGCCCAGGCTCATCAGGATGTCCGAACGGCTGGTATTGTCCGTGGGCGCGCCCAGGTTGACCCGGGGCGCCTTGAAGCTGAAGCGTTCGCCCAGCATTACGCGCAAGCGCTCCGTGCCGCCTTCGTTGTCGATCACGCGCGAAGTCAGGGCCACAGTGGCCATGTTGGCATCGCCCACGCGGTCGCTGCCGAAAAAGCGGTTTTCGGTGAATATCTGCCCGAAGTTGAACGGCGCCTGGGCCGAGTCGAAATTGGGCAATTGGTCCTGATCCCGGTATGGCACATAGACATAAAACAGGCGCGGCTCCAGGGTCTGCACATAGCTATTGCCCAGGAAAGAATCGTCGCGCTCGAATACCATGCCGCTGTCGGTGCTGAAGATGGGCAGGGTGCGCGTCGCATCGGGCAGCGACGACGAGTTATTGACCCCCATCCGGTATTGGGTGTGATGGATGCCGAGTTTGGGCGTCAGGTAATAGCCCAACTCGTTCAGCAAGGGATAACTGGCTGACGGATAAACCACCAGGCGCTCTCCGTTGACGGAAGTATCGTGCCGGAAATCGTCATACTCGCTGGCCAGGACAACATCGGCGGAGGCGACGGAGTCCTGCGCGTTCAGGTTGATCTGCGGCTGTCGTCGATAGACCTGCGCGCCCTGCAAGGTCTGGAAGCGCTGCACCCGCACTGAACCCGACCACCAGCCTGCACCATACGACAACACGCCTTCGCGCAGCAGGTTGGTCTGCGACGTGCCGGTCACCGAATTGGCCAGATCGCGGAAATAATCGTCGTCCGAAACCCGGTTCATATCCAGCGCAAGGCCGAAACCTCCGCCCAGACTCTGGCTATGCTTCAGCGACTGGCTGGTGCGGGTGAGGTTGCTGACGCGGTCGTTCGGCAAGACATCCAGGTGCAACTCGCCCGCGTAACTCGGCTGCAGATAGCGGAACTCGTTGTTCAGTTGTGTCCCGCGCTTGGCAATGATGCGCGGCGCAAAGGTGGCGTCGTAATTGGAAGCAATGCGCCAGTAATACTGCAGCGTGATTTCCGCACCGCCCTTGTTGGAACTGCCGAAAACCGGACCCAGAAAACCCGAGCGCGGATTGTCGTTCAGGGCAAAGTCCAGCCACGGCGTATACAGTATCGGCACCCCCTTGAATTCGATCCGCGCATGCCGCGCCACTCCGACCTGCGTGGTGCGGTCGATATCCAGGCGGCTCATGCGCAACAGCCAATCGTCGTTGCCCGCCGGGCACGTGGTGTAAGTTGCGGAGTCGAAGGTGTAGTTTTTCTTGCCGTAAATGTGCAGGGTATCGGCTTCGCCGCGCGCGTGGTTTTCGCCGAATTCATACTCGGGTTGGGTCATTTCGCCGAGATCGGTATCCAGGTTCAGCTTCAGCACCGGGCCGCGCAGTACCGCCCCATTCTGCTCCATCCGCACCGATCCTTCGGCCAGCACATCCTTGCTCACCTGCCCGTAACGCAAGTGCTCGGCGCTGATCACCTGGCCGTTTTGCCGCAGTTCGACATTGCCGTAGGCTTCGAGTTGCTCGCCCTTTTTCGCCTCCACATGATCGGCGCTGATAAAGGCCGCCGTACCCTCCGCCGCGACGGGGTGTTTTTTGAATGTGCGATCCAGCTTCAGCGGCAACGGGGTCTCAGCCGCCCGACCGGACAGCGGAAATGCCACCAACAAAAGGAATGCAAACAGGGGGACGCTAAAACGCATGGTGCGGGGCGATTAAATTAAGGTGCTAAAATCGCACAAAACCACCATTAAGGCAATCAAATGCAACGTCAACAGCAGCTTGCCGGCTGGCTTTCCGGCCTGTATCCGAACGAAACCTTCACCCTCGCCCCCGCTTCCGCCGATGCCAGCTTCCGCCGCTATTTCCGCGCGACTTTTGCCGACGGCTCGACCAGGGTGGTAATGGACGCGCCGCCGCAACACGAAGACTGCAAACCTTTCATCCATGTTGGCAAGCTGTTTGAAGCAGCGGGCACGCATGTGCCGCATGTCCATGCGCAGGATTTGACGCAGGGGTTTTTGTTGTTGTCCGACCTCGGCAACACCACCTATTTGCAGGCCATCCGGGCAGACAATGCAGCCCGACTGTACGGCGCGGCGACCGACGCGCTCGTCAGGATTCAACTGGCCTCGCGCGAAAACGAACTGCCCCGCTACGACGAAGCCCTGCTGCGCCGCGAACTGAACCTGTTCCCCGAGTGGTACATCGCCAAGCACCTGGGCGTGACGCTCAGCGGCAAGCAGCAAGCCAAACTGGAAGAGGTTTTCAAACGCATCCTCGCCAACAACCTCGCCCAGCCCTGCGTGTATGTGCACCGCGATTACCATTCGCGCAATTTGATGTATCTCGAATCCCCTCTCCCGCCTGCGGGAGAGGGAGCGAACGAGAAGAACAATTTTCAATTCTCGCCGGGAATACTGGATTTCCAGGACGCCGTCTACGGCCCCATCACCTACGACCTCGCCTCGCTGTTCAAGGACGCCTATATCAAGTGGGAAGAGGAGGAAATCATGGACTGGCTCATCCGTTACTGGGAAAAGGCGCGCAAGGCCGGATTGCCGGTGCGCGAAGACTTCGGCGAGTTTTACCGCGACTACGAAATGATGGGCGTGCAGCGCCACATCAAGGTGCTGGGCATTTTCGCGCGCCTGTATCACCGCGACGGCAAGGACGGCTACCTGAAGGATATGCCGCTGGTGATGGACTACCTGCGCCGGGCCTGCGAGCGCTACATCGATCTCAAGCCATTGCTGAATCTGCTGATGGAGCTGGAGCAACACGCGGTCAAGGCAGGAGCCTCAACTTGATGCTGCGCTCGCGCTACAGCCCCTCACCCCAACCCTCTCCCGCCAGCGGGCGAGGGGGCAATCGTGAAAGGCGTTATTAGATGCTTGCGATGATCCTCGCCGCCGGCCGCGGCGAACGCATGCGCCCGCTCACCGACCACACGCCCAAACCGCTGTTGCAGGCGGGCGGCAAGCCGCTCATCGCGTGGCACATCGAGCGGCTGGTGCGCGCAGGCATCACCGACCTCGTCATCAACCACGCCCACCTCGGTGCGCAGATCGAACAGGTATTGGGCAACGGCAGACAATTCGGCGCCACGATTCGCTATTCCGGCGAAGGCACCGCGCTGGAAACGGCAGGCGGCATCGCTTTTGCGCTGCACCTGCTGGGCGAACAGCCGTTTGCGGTGGTCAACGGCGATATCTGGTGCGATTTCGATTTTTCGCACCTGCCCGCCCGCGCCGCCGCGCTCGCCGACAGCGCCGACATGGCGCATCTGGTGCTGGTGGACAACCCGGAACACAACCGCAAGGGCGACTTCATGCTGCAAGACAACCGCATAGTCCCTGGAGCTTCTGCCAAATCCTGTATCCCGTATCCTGTATCCCGTATCCTGACCTTCAGCGGCATCGGCCTGTACAAACCGCAATTGTTTTCGCACATCCCGCGCGGCAGCAAAGCGCCGCTGGCCCCGTTGCTGCGTGAACAGATCGCCTTGGGCAAGGTCAGCGGCGAGCATCATCGCGGACTCTGGGTCGATGTCGGCACCCCGCAACGGCTGGATGATCTCGACAAGCAACTGCGCGCGTTGCAGAATGCGGGACATGTCTGATTTCGCCGCCTACGCCGAACGCCGCAAACGCCTGCAAACCCGGATGCAGCAGGGAATTGCGGTTATCCCGACCGCGCCGGAAGTCGCCCGCAATGCGGACTCGCATTACGACTACCGTCACGACAGCCACTTTTATTACCTCACCGGTTTCGCCGAACCGGAAGCGGTGCTGGTGCTGATCGCGGGCGACAAGATGCAGTCCGTCCTGTTCTGCCGCGAAAAAAATCCCGAGCGCGAGGTTTGGGACGGGTTCCGTTACGGACCCGATGCGGCGAGCGAAAAATTCGGATTCGACGCCGCCTATCCCATCGCGCAACTGGACGAAAAACTCGCCGAACTGATGGGCAACCAGCCCGCCCTGTTTTACCCGGTCGGCGCCGATGCAAACTGGGACGGGCGCCTGCTCAAACTGCGCGAGGCGGTCAAGGCCAAGGTACGCACCGGCATCCACGCCCCCAATGAAGTCCGCGATGTGCGCGAACTGGTCGACGAGATGCGCCTGATCAAGGACGCCTCCGAACAGGACATCATGCGCCGCGCCGCGGCGATTTCCTGCACCGCGCATCGCCGCGCCATGCGTTTCACGCGCCCCGGCCGCTTCGAATACGAAGTGGAAGCGGAATTCCTGCACGAGTTCTGCCGCAGCGGTGCGCGCCACCCGGCCTACACCTCCATCGTGGCGGGCGGCGCCAACGCCTGCACGCTGCACTATGTCGGCAACCATGCGCGCCTCAACGACGGCGACTTGTTGCTGATCGACGCGGGCTGCGAACTCGAGGGCTACGCTTCCGACATTTCGCGCACCTTCCCGGTGAACGGCAAATTCAGCGCGGCGCAGAGGGACGTGTACGAGATCGTGCTCGCCGCGCAGGCGGCGGCGATCGCCGCGGCCAAACCAGGCAAGCTGTGGAACGCCCCGCACGAAGCGGCCCTGCGCGTGCTGGCGCAGGGATTCATCGACCTCAAGCTGTGCCAGGGATCGTTGGAGTCGGTGCTCGAAACCGAAAGCTACAAGCAGTTTTACATGCACCGCACCGGCCATTGGCTGGGCATGGACGTGCACGACGTCGGCGAATACAAGATCGCCGAACAGTGGCGCCCGCTGCAACCCGGCATGACGCTCACCGTGGAGCCCGGCTGCTATATCCGCCCCGGCGACAACGTGCCGCGCGCGTTGTGGAACATCGGCATCCGCATCGAGGATGACGTGCTCGTCACCGCGCAGGGCAACGAAATCCTGACGCAACAGGCGCCGAAGACGGTGAATGAAATCGAGGAGACCATGCGCCATGAATGAAAACAGATGCGACGTTGCCATCATCGGCGGCGGCCCGGTCGGCGCCGCGCTGGCCTTGGCGCTACAGGGCAACGACCTGAACGTGGTGCTGCTGGAAGCACGCGAAACGCCGGCCAATACCACCGACCCGCGCGCGCTGGCGCTGGCTTACGGCACGCGCCTGTTGCTGCAGCGCCTGGGCGCCTGGAAATCGATGCGGGATGTCAGCGGCATCAAGACCATCGAAGTCTCGCAGAAGCATTCTTCCGGCCACACCATCCTGCGCGCCGACGAATTGGATGTGCCGGAAATGGGTTACGTGCTTCCCTACACCACACTACACGCCGCGCTCCAGCAGGGCCTGCAGCAATCGGACGTCACCTGCCTGTACGGCGCGGCGGTGAGCGACCTGCGCAGCGCCAGCGATCATGCCGCGATCGCTTATCAGTATCAGGGCAGGGAGCGCACGCTGGCTGCGCGGCTCGCGGTCGTCGCCGAAGGCGGCAAGCTGCTCGAGGCCTCGCATCCGCCGCAGATCCAGGATTACGGCCAGAGCGGCATCATCGCCCACCTCACCAGCTCGCAGCCGCTTCCGGGTGTGGCGTTCGAGCATTTCACCCCGCAGGGGCCGATGGCGCTGCTGCCCTATCTGGACGGCTATGAACTGGTGCTGACGGCAGCGCACGCCAAGGCGGAGGAGATGCTGGGCTGGGATGACGCGGCCTTCCTGCACTTTCTGCAGGAACATTTCGGCGATCGCGTCGGCACCTTCACCGCTGTCGGCAAGCGCAGTTGCTATCCGCTGCGCCTGCGACGCGCGCCCGATATCACCTTCCCGCATACCGTGCTCATCGGCAATGCCGCGCAGGCTTTGCACCCGGTGGCGGGGCAGGGCTTCAACATGGGTATACGCGATGCGTGGGAACTGGCGCAGGTCATCCTCGACAGCGCGCCGGAAGACATCGGCTCGGCGGCGATGTGCGCGGCCTACCGCAAATCGCGCCGCATCGACCGCAACGCCGGCATTCGTTTCACCGACGGCCTGGTGCGCCTGTTCTCCAACGACCTGCCGCTGCTGGGCCATGTGCGCTCGGCCGCTCTTGCTGTTTTGGATGCCATCCCGCCCGCCAAGAAATTCGTGGCGCGGCGGATGATGTTCGGTGCGAACGGATGATGAACGCCCTGCACCAGAACGTCGCCATCCTGTTTGCCGACATCAGCGGCAGCACCTCGCTGTACGATAAATTGGGCAACGAGCAGGCCCTGCAACTGGTCACGCGCACGCTGGATATTCTCACCCGGGAAATGTCCAATTACGAAGGCCGGTTGATCAAGACCATCGGCGACGAGATCATGTGCATCTTTCCCGACGCCACCGCGGCGATCACGGCAGCCTGTGCGATGCAACTGTCGGTTGAAAAGCAGCGCCCAGGCGGCGAACTGCCGATCCATGTGCGCATCGGGCTCCACTACGGCGAAGCCATCCTGGAGAAGGGGGACGCGTACGGCGATTCGGTAAACATCGCCGCCCACGTTACGGCGCTTACCCGCGCCCGCCAGATCCTGACGACGCAAGCGGTGGTGGACATGCTTCCGGAGAGAATGCAGATACAGGCGCGCCCCGTGATGCGCGCCGGATTCCGCGGCAAGGCGGATACCACCGATGTCTTCCAGTTCCATTGGGAGCGCGAGGATACGACGCGGACGCGCATCGGCTTGTCTGCTTTCCGCAAGCCGACCGGTTCCAGAAAGGAACTGGTACTGCGTTACCACCTGCAGGTCCTCACCCTCGGCGAACAGCAGAAGAACCTGGTGATGGGCCGCAGCGACGACTGCGACCTGGTGATCCGGAACAATCTGGCCTCGCGCCAGCACGCCCGCATCGAATTCAACTTCGGAAAATTCCTGCTCATCGACCACAGCGTAAACGGCACCTACATCCGCTTCAGCGACAACCAGGTCATCATGCTCAGCCACCAGCAGATTGTGTTGCACGGGGCGGGCACGATCAGTTTTGGCCAGGCTTTTTCCGAAGCGCCCACCGAGATCGTCGAGTTCATCCTGCAGTGACCGCCAAGCCGGCATTTTTACGCGGCCGGAGGCTAAAAATCCCGCATTTCGCGACGAATCCAGCCAGTTCCGGGTAACCCGTTCTGGTTATGCAGGCGCAACGCCGACCTGGCGTGGCCATTCCCAGAGTACCGCTCGACACGGGCATTCGCATGCGTGTAAACACCTGCTCTCATCGCAGTAGGCAGCCTTTTTCCGCAAATATTGTGCGGCGAAAATGGGGCGACGGCGTCAAACGGGTGATAGACGGGAAAAAACTTTTGCGATATATCTTCCACTATCCCACATTTGGAGAGGGTGGATCATGTTCGAAAAATTAGCCGCTGTTTTCGGCTTGAAGCAGCACCAACAAGAAGAAGAAATTACCCAGGTAATCAATATTTACGATGCCGTGCTGGCGCACTCGGCATGGAAAAAGCGCCTGCTCGAGTTTCTTGAAGGGCGTTCCAAGGAAGATCTGAATCCGGGCAACATCTGCGTGGACTACTTATGCGTGCTTGGCAAGTGGATACACAGCGACGGCAAGATCAGGTTCGGCGACCAGCCCGAATTCATCAAACTGGTGGAAGAGCACGCCAAGTTCCATCAGCATGCCGCCAAGGTCGTAGAGGCGCACAAGGTTGGCGATACCGATCGTGCAATGGAAATCCTGGCAGGCAGTTTTGACGACCAATCCAGGAAGACCGTGAATTGCCTGACCAAACTGAACACCATCGTCGAGGAGCACAACCGCAAGACAGCGGCTCAATGAAGCCGTTTCAGCAGCTTCTCGTGTATCCCGCCGAATCCGCCGTTGCTCATCACCAGAATCTGGTCGCCTGATTTGGCAACGGCGGTAATGGCCTCGATCAATTCTTCCAGATCGTCCTTCACCACCGCCTTGTCGCCCAGCGGCGCGAGTGCGCCGCGCGCATCCCAGCCGAGATTGCCGGCATAGCAGAAGGTCAGATCGGCATCCTTCAGGCTGCCGGGCAGCGCGTCCTTCATCACGCCCAGCTTCATGGTATTGGAGCGCGGCTCCAGCACGGCGAGGATGCGCGCCTTGCCCACCTTGCGCCGCAAGCCTGCAACCGTGGTATCGATGGCGGTGGGGTGATGGGCAAAATCGTCGTACACCGTGATGCCTTTGACCGTGCCGCGCACTTCCATGCGGCGCTTCACGTTCTTGAATTCGGCCAGTGCCGCCAATCCCTGCGCTACCGGCACGCCGGCATGGCGCGCGGCGGCCAACGCGGCCAGCGCGTTCATGCGGTTGTGCTCGCCGAGCAGGTCCCATTGCAGCGTGCCCTGCGCCTTGCCGTCGAAGTAAACTTTGTCTTCTTCGCCGATGATCCAGCCCCTCTCCCCCGTCCCCGTGACAGCTCCCTCTCCCGCTTGCGGGAGAGGGTTGGGGTGAGGGGGCCCCAAGCAGTGAGTCAGCGACTCGCGGAGAGGAGGGCCCTCACCCGGATCGCTGCGCGATCCG
>JACRME010000032.1 GCA_016235045.1 Nitrosomonadales bacterium | reverse complement strand
GGTAGGCTTGCTGGCGTTCGTTCTTGCCCAGATGCCGATGATCGCCTTTGCCGGATTCATTGTCATAGCGCACCACGGTTGCGCCATTCTGCCCGCAGTACAGCCGATACTTGATGCGGTGCGACAGCCCCTTACAGGCGCGGGCACCACCCAGACAACCCGCTCGATGAGCGCATCGCCTTTGCGTACTCTGTCCTTGATGACGAGTTGCGTTTCCATATATGGCATTCTAGCAATATATTGCCGGGAGGCAATAGCCATGCCGCCCAGTCGATCTCGTGCATGCGTTCGCGCGTATCGGCAGGAAGATTGACGACGGTGTGGGCCAGGCTCGCCAACAATTGCAAGGTCTGCACCTTGGTCAGGCGGCTGTTGAAGAAATCTTCTTCGCCGATCTCGTCGGTCAACACCATGATGTCGAGTGCGATGCGTTCCATCAGTCCGAGCATGGCGGCGTTCAGCATAACTTTCTCCTTTATTGATCCAGATGATCCATTTGAAGCATGTCCGGGATAGAAAAGCGGATGGCGACGTTTCTACCCCCACCCCAACCCTGATGGAACTACTAGCCATTCGACTAAGCTGGCAAACAACGCCAGCTAAGTCGCTGGTTATCCCCCTGCAAGGGGGAGGGAGTGGATTAATTGGTGTTCAGCGCATCGCGCAGCAGCAACGCCACATGCACGGGTTGGCGATCCACGCCTTCGCGTATCTGGTGGCGGCAGGAGAATCCGTTGGCGAGGATGGTGGCATCGGGTGCGGCGCGCAGTGCGGGCAGCAGGTCGATCTCGGCCATCTGCATGGAGATGTCGGCGTGCTCGGCCTCCAGCCCGAAGCTACCTGCCATGCCGCAGCAACTGGCTTCGATGAATTCGAATTCGAATTCCGGGATCAGGCGCAGCACTTTGCGCAGCGACTTCATCGCGCCGACGGCTTTCTGGTGGCAATGCCCATGCACCAGTGTCTTGCCGCGCGGCAGCGCTTTGAATTCGAGGGTGAAGCGTTTGCGGTCGTGTTCGCGGGCGATGAATTCTTCGAGCAGGTAGACCTGTTTTGACAACGCCACCGCTTCTTCGCCCAGGCCGAGTTTGAGATGGTCGTCGCGCAGAGAAAGGATGCACGAGGGTTCCAGCCCGACGACCGGGATGCCCGCAGCCAAGGCCGGACGCAATGCCGAATGCAATCGGCGCGCTTCGTACCGTGCTGCCTCGACCTGCCCCAGCGAGAGATAGGTGCGACCGCAACACAGGGCGCGGTCGGGTTCGTCCTGCGGGAGCGCTTGCAGGGTGATGACGTTATAGCCTGCGGCGGTCAGTACCTGATGCGCGGCGGCGGCGATCTCGGGTTCGAAATGCAGGGCGAAGGTGTCGACGAAGAGCATCACATCAGAGTTCCCTCCCCCATGCAGGGTGGGGGTAGAAATATTATCTCCCAACGAGTCTACCCCCATCCCGACCTTCCCCCTGCATGGGGGAAGGAGTGAGTGTTGTTCCAAGGGATTAGTTGCGCTGAAGGGTTCTATAGCCAGTTCCGGCAACTGCCGCTTCGCCGAAATGCCGAACAGAAACTCGCCCAGCTTCGCCAGCCACGGCGTGCCATTGCGCAACCGGATCAGGCCGCGCAAGACGCGGCGATGCTGCAACCATCGCGGCATCGCCGCCACCAGCCGGTCGCGCCGTGACACACCCAATCGCTCGTTTCTCTGCGCCTGATGTTCGATCTTGATGGCGGCCATGTCGACCTGGTTGGCGCATTCGCGTTTGCAACCTTTGCAGCCGACGCAGAGTTCCATGGCAGCGGCGAGTTGCGCCCCGGCGAACGGCTCGTCGCCGAGTTCGCCATTCAATGCCGCCTTGAGCACTTTCACTCTGCCGCCCGGCGAATGCGCCGCATCGTCGGTAGCGCGAAAGCTCGGGCACATCACGCCTTTGGGTTTGCGCTGGCAAAGTTTGTCGCTAATACACACAGAGACAGCCTTGGCGAAATCGCCGCCCGTGGCGGGGATGCCCGCATAGGCGTCGCCTTGTCCGGCAGTCTCATAAGAGGACCAATCGAGATGATGTTTTTTCATGCCGGATCAAGAGGCAATTACAGTGCCAGCCTTGATTGAATGGCTCTGCTATTGCTCTACCCGCCACCGGGAAGCCCCCTGCCCCGCGAATTTGTCGCCTTCGCCACAAGCCCCGGCGCATGTCATGTGCCATTTCCAACAGTGGCGCACGCCATTTGCGCAATATCTATATAAAACAACTTGTTAATAATCGCAGCCGGGCGGGCACGCTGTTTGCTCATACTCAGCCAGACCTTAGCGGAGGACAGATCGTGCAACTACCCGTAATCAACAATACAACAAGCGAAGCCCCCAAGGGCGGCTGTTCCGCCGGGTCGTGCGGATCGAAGGATGAGCAGATGAGCCACCTGCCGGAGCATATCCGCCAGAAGGTGTTCAACCATCCCTGTTATTCGGAAGAAGCGCACCACTATTTCGCGCGTATGCACGTGGCGGTGGCGCCGGCCTGCAACATCCAGTGCAACTACTGCAATCGCAAATACGATTGCGCCAACGAATCGCGTCCGGGCGTGGTGTCCGAGTTGCACCACCCGGTGCAGGCGGTGAAGAAAGTATTGGCGGTCGCGGCGACCATTCCGCAAATGACGGTGCTGGGCATCGCCGGTCCCGGCGATCCTTTGGCCAACCCGGAGCGCACCTTCGAGACGTTCCGCATGCTGTCCGAGCAAGCCCCGGACATCAAGCTGTGCGTGTCGACCAACGGCTTGTCGCTGCCCGAGCAGGTGGAGCAATTGTCGCAATACAACATCGACCATGTGACCATCACGATCAACTGTGTCGACCCGGATGTGGGTGCGCAGATCTATCCGTGGATCTTCTGGAAGAACAAGCGCATCAAGGGACGCGAAGCGGCCGAGATACTCATCGCGCAACAACAGAAAGGACTGGAGATGCTGGTGGCCAAGGGCATCCTGGTGAAAGTGAATTCGGTGATGATCCCCGGCGTGAACGACAAGCATCTGGAAGAAGTGTCGAAGATCGTCAAGGCCAAGGGCGCGTTCTTGCACAACGTGATGCCGCTCATTTCCGAAGCGGAGCACGGCACTTACTACGGCCTCACCGGCCAGCGCGGCCCGACCCATGAGGAACTGCAAGCCTTGCAGGATGCCTGCGAAGGCGACATGAACATGATGCGCCACTGCCGCCAGTGCCGCGCCGACGCGGTTGGATTGCTGGGCGAAGATCGCGGTGCCGAGTTCACCATGGACAAGATCGAGAAGATGGACATCAATTACCCCGAAGCGATGAAGATGCGCGCCGAGGTGCATGCCGCCATCAACGAAGAACTGGAAAGCAAACGCCTCGCCAGGGAATCGAAAGTGCAGGTGATCAATATCCAGGGCATCAGGAAGGCAACCAATACGCGCCCGGTACTGATGGCAGTCGCCACCAAGGGCGGTGGCGTGATCAACGAGCACTTCGGCCATGCCGGCGAGTTCCTGATCTACGAAGCATCGTCGGAAGGCGTACGTTTCATCGGCCACCGCAAGACCACGCCGTATTGCGAAGGCGACATCAGTTGCGGCGACGGCGAGAGCGTGCTGGACAAGACGCTGAAAGTGCTGGCTGGTTGCGAGGCCGTGCTGTGCAGCAAGGTCGGCTACGAACCCTGGGGTCCGCTGGAAGCGGCCGGTATCCAGCCCAACGGCGAACACGCGATGGAGCCCATCGAGGACGCCATCCTCAAGGTGTACGAGGAGATGCGCGCGGCGGGCAAGCTGGAAGCAAAGGCGGACGAGCAACAAAAAGTCGCTTAACGGCAAAAACAATTTGCCACAGAGACCACAGAGATCACAGAGAAAAACAACCCTCTGACCTCTCTGTGTACTCTGTGGTCTCTGTGGCTGATTTAGGGTTTACAGGAAAAGGACATCATCATGGCACTCGAAATCATCGAACTCTGCACCAACTGCTGGGCCTGCCAACCGCTGTGCCCGAGCAAGGCGATCTACGAGGCGAAGCCGCATTTCATGATCGACCCGGACAAGTGCAACGAATGTTCCGGCGATTTCGAGGATTCGCAGTGCGCGAGCATCTGCCCGATCGAAGGCGCGATCCTCAACGAGGAGGGCCTGCCGATGAATCCGCCCGGTTCGCTCACCGGCATCTTGAAACTGGCAGCATGATGTCCACCGTCGTCTTCTATGAAAAGCCCGGTTGCGGCAACAACACCAAACAGAAGGTGTGGCTGGCCGCGTCGGGGCATACCGTATTGGCCAAGAACCTGCTCACCGAAAAATGGACTGCGGAACGGCTGCGTCCGTTCTTCGGCGATCTGCCCGTCGCGCAATGGTTCAACCCGGCCGCACCGCGCGTGAAGTCCGGCGAGGTGAATCCCGCTGCATACGACGCACAGACTGCACTCGACCTGATGCTCGCCGAACCCTTGTTGATCCGCCGCCCGCTGATGGAGGCTGAAGGCGAACTGCGTGTCGGCTTCGATGCCGACGCCGTGCGCGCCTGGATCGGTCTCAACGATGCCAAGCCGGAAGGCGACATCGAGGCCTGTCCCAAAGGACACCACGCAAAGCCGTGCCCAACTCCAGAGGAATCAAGCCATGCCTAAGGCCAACGTCACCTTCGAAAAACTCGGCATCACCCTCAGCGTCCCCGCGGGCACGCGCCTGATCGAAATCTCCGAGAAGATCGGCGCGGGCATCACCTACGGTTGCCGCGAAGGCGAATGCTGCACCTGCCAGGTACGCATCGTCAGCGGCATGGAGAACATGAGCGAACGCTCGGTGCTGGAAGACAAGGTGCTGCAGGAGAACATGGCCGGACGCGACCACCGTCTCGCCTGCCAGGCGCAAGTATTGGGCGGCGATATCGTCGTCAAGGCGTAACGGCAATTTGCAGTTGGTAGGGTGCGCTTGCGCACCGGATGCAATGGTGCGCAAGCGCACCCTACCAAAGATTTGAACGATTTATTTATTAACCATGGAGTACTGAAATGCCGAACATCACTTTTTCCAGCCCGCTGCACAAGGACAAGACCGTTTATGCCGTCGCGGGCAGCCACACCATGACGGTGCTGACGCTGGCCAAGGACAACCACATCCCCATCGACTTCGGCTGCGGCGACGGCGAATGTTCGACCTGCCTGGTGAAGGTCACCAACCTGTCCAACAAGGGGCCGATGGCCGGCCCGCTGACCGACCGCGAGATCACCGTGCTCAGCGGCTCCGGCAAGATCACTGCGGCGCAGATCGAGGCGATGAAGGTGAACGATGTCGTCACCACCGAATGGCGCCTGGCCTGCCAGATGGTGCTGCGCGACGAAGACTTGCTGATCGAGTATCCGAGCAAATAGGCAACCATCATGCAGCCCGACAGCTTGCCTGGACAACAAGAAACCCCTCTCTCTAACTCTCTCCCGCAAGCGGGAGAAAGGACAAACGTGAACGGCAATCTTCGACTCTCGGGCTGGTACGCGGAGTTGATGGCGCATGCGGTCGGGCAGCCCAACGACGAGTTATTCGCGCAGATGATCGCCAGCCAGATCGACGGCGCTGGCGCATTGCCGCCCGGCCTGGGTCTGGCCGCAAAGGATTTTTCCGCGTTGCTGACGTGCCACTTTCCCGGCATCGGATTGGCAATCGGCCTTGCGGACAACAGCACCGACCCGCGCGCTCCGGAACGCGACGACGTGCTCGGCCTGCTGCTCGAACACCGCGCCCACCGCAACATGTCGGAACAATGGATGGCCGAAATCGTCACTGCCGCCTGCATGGCCAACGACCACTTGTGGCAGGACCTCGGGCTGCGGTCGCGCACCCATCTCGGCAAACTGATGACGCAGAACTTTCCCGCGCTCGCTGCAAAAAATGTGCACGATATGAAGTGGAAGAAATTTCTCTACAAGCAGTTGTGCGAACAGGAAGGCATCAATACTTGCCGCGCGCCGTCGTGCGAATACTGCACGGACTATTTGAACTGTTTCGGGCCGGAGGAATAATCCGAAAATCGGTTTGCCACAGCGCAGAGAAATCAACATCCTGTCTTTCTCTGTGATCCCTGTGTACTCTGTGGCTGACCAAGCTTTTGGAGTTTCCCAAAAATGCAAACCACCGACCGTGCCACCGCCGCCTACCTGGGCCTCGCCATCGGCGATGCGCTGGGGGCAACGGTGGAATTCATGATGCCGCGCGAGATCGCGGCGCAGTTCGGCACCCACGACAAACTCCTGGGCGGCGGCTGGCTGCACCTGAAACCGGGGCAGGTCACCGACGACACCACCATGTCGCTCGCGCTGGGCAACGCCATCCTCGAGCAAGGCAAAGTGGATGCGCTTGCGGCGGCACAGGCATTCGACGCGTGGATGCGCGCCAAGCCGGTGGACATCGGCAACACCGTGCGCCGCAACCTGCTGCAATTCCGCAAGACCGGCATCCCGGAAGCGCCCTACTCCGAACACGACGCGGGCAACGGTGCCGCGATGCGCGTGCTGCCGGTGGCGCTCGCCACCTTCGGACAATCCGAAGAAGCGGTGCGCGCCGCCTGCCGCGCGCAGGCGCATGTCACGCACCACAGCGCGTTCTCCGACGCTGCCTGCGAATGCCTGGTGTTCATGGTGCAGGATGCGTTGCGCGGCGCCCGCAAGAACGACCTGCTGCACAATCATGCCCACCCGCTCGCCGCCGAATATCCAGCGTTCAAATTCCGCGCCGTCAAGCAGAGCGCCAATCCCAGCGGTTATATCGCCGACACCGTGCAGGCGGTGTTCCAGAGTTTTTTCGATACCGACGATTTCCAGGGTTGCCTGATCGACGTGGTCAACCGCGGCGGCGATGCCGACACCACCGGCGCCATCGCGGGCATGCTGGCGGGCGCGCTGTACGGATTGGACGAGATACCCGAGATCTGGCTGAAAAAACTGGACACGGACACCAGCCTGTCGTGTGCCATGCAGGCGCGTATGCTCATCCGTCTTTCCGGCGGACTTCCCGAAATGCGAAACTGATCCGGCGACACGCACAACGCCGCACTTTCGCGCCGCAACACCGCACCGGGCAGATTAATGCAACAATACCGCGCCCCGAACCGGGAGGCTGCAAACATTCTGAAAGGAAACGGTATGCCTGGCGCTTATGCACACATCACCCTGGTCAACCATCTAAGGTTGCCGCACATTCTGGAAAGCATTCCGGGTTTCGATAACGAAGCCGCCATCGCGTTGATGGATCATTTCAAGTTCTGCGAGTTGGGCGCGGTGAGCCCGGACTATCCTTACCTGGTGCCAATGGACAAGCGGGCCTGCCAATGGGCCGATGCCATGCATTACACCAACACCGGCGGCATGATCCGGTCCGGCATACGCCGCCTCTCCCAAATGAACCGCAACGAAGATTGGCGCAAGGCGTTCGCCTGGCTATGCGGCTACGCCGCGCATGTGGGCACGGACATGACGATACACCCGGTGGTGGAACTGAAGGTCGGGGAATATGCGCTGCACAAAAAGGAGCACAGGGAATGCGAGATGCACCAGGACGCCTACATCTTCCAGCGCCTTGACCTTGGCCCCATCGGCCTGGCCGAATACCTGGATTCCAGCATCGGCAAATGTTGCTCCGCATCGGACAGCGGCAAGCTGGAGCCCGTCATTGCCGCGCTGTGGGGTTCCATGCTCGCGGAATGCCACCCGGTTGCCATCGCATCCAACCCGCCCGAAATGAATAAATGGCATCAGGCTTTCAAGCTGGTGGTGGATAAAGTCGCGGAGGAAGGCGGCAAACTGAGTCCATGCGCGCGCCATCTGGCAGTCGACTGCGGCTTAACCTATCCCGAAACGGGCAGTATCGACACGGGCTTCATCAAAGGACTCAGCGTGCCCGGCGGCAAGATGGATTACGACGAGTTGTTCGACCAGGCCATCGGCAACGTCAAGGCGATGTGGTCGCTGATCTGGACCGGCGTCTTTGCCGGCAACACGGACTATCAAGCCGGTTTCGGCGAATGGAATCTCGATACCGGCCGCGACAACTCGAATCAACTTGTTTTCTGGAGCTGAACATGAACCTGCCGAGCAAAACCGTACTGCTGGCCTGCGTTGTACTACTGGCCGCCTGCCTCGAAGATGAACCTGCCACCAACGAAGCCATGCTGATCAAGGCGGCGCAACTGACCAAGCTGGCGACTGCGCTCGAATCGACAGTGCGCTACAAGAACCCGCCCGCCGATCTGGATGAACAGGGATTGCTCCAGTTGGCCACGCAGCATGATCCGCAACTACTCGCCAACTTTGCGGGGCTCAAGGTTCGCGCTCTCGCCAAGGCACGGCACAGCACGGTACTGGTCTGTACGGCAGACGGGCAGCGCAGGCTCATGGAAGATGCAGCATGCACCGTCGAGCTGGATAAACACCACTGGAAGGAATCTGCGCAGCCGTGCGAATTCACCGTGGATACCGCAGTGGCCTGCCCCGCCCCGTAAGGAATCGCCCGATGCATGCCCGGCAGATTTCCTCTGCGGATTAATCCTTGTTGTATTGATCGATCGCGTCTTTCAAGGCTTTCACCTGAGGGCTCAGTTTGGGGCTGGGCTTGGGGGCAGGCACCGGCGCCGCTTTCTTTTTTTCATCGGGTTTCGGCGTTGCAGCAGCCGGGGGGTTCGCGCTCACAGTTGCCGCTGTGGCAGGCTTCTTGTCCGGACCGGCCGCCACCGCAGCGGAAACAGCATGCTGCTTGACCGGCGCCGCCGCTACAGGCGCTGAAGCCGCACCGGCAGCCGCTGAGGCTGCTTCAGGCGCTTTGACCGCGGCTTGCAACTGTTCCTCCAACGTGGGCGCAACTTTCAGCTTGGTCTGCAGGCGAGAAACATTCCGGATGACCAACTCATCGATTTCCTCCGCCTTCCTGCGCTCGTCCCCGCGCTGGGATTTCTCGCGCGACATGCCGAACTTGAGATTCTCCAGTTCGGCCCTGGACGCAGCCAGGCTTGCATTCAGGTTGTTTACCTGGGCGGCAAGTTCGCTTAATTGAGCCGGGTCGGAATGGTTGCCGTTGGCAAACAACGCCGCGACCAGTGCCAGGACGGAGACGACAGGAGCAAAACCGAGCATTGCGTAATGCGCCGCAATCTTCAGTTTCGCGCGCACATCGCCTTCCGGTGCGGGCGTCCCCTGATCATCATCAGCGTCGGAATCGCGATCCATGTTTGCCTCCTGGCCTGGTTAGCGTATTAAACTGATACCTGCGTCAACGGTAAGCGTCTGCTGCGCAGCCAGTCTATCATCATGTTCGCCCTATGTAAGTCCTGAAAGCGGGATGTGTTTCGCATCCCGCAAAAGCGGCGGGGATCAAATGGAACAACGTGCTTTCGGAACACAGGGTTTCACCGTTTCCGCACTGGGTCTGGGTGCGGGACATATCGGCGACCCGGCGCTGGATGAGGACCGCGCGGGCGCCCTGCTCAACCGGGCGCTGGATCTCGGCATCACGCTGATCGATACGGCGCGCAGCTACGGCATGTCGGAAGAAAGAATCGGCCGCCATCTGGGCAGGCGCCGCAGCCAGTTCGCGATTTCCACCAAGGTCGGCTATGGCATACCCGGTCACGCGGACTGGACGTACGGCTGCATACTGGCGGGAATCGATGCCGCGCTCGCGCGGTTGCGCACCGACTACCTGGACATCGTGCACCTGCACTCCTGCCCGCTCGAGACCTTGCAGCGCGGAGATGCCATACGCGCGTTGCTCGACGCGCGGGAACGGGGCAAGTTGCGCGTGGCCGCCTACTCCGGCGAGAACGACGAGTTGCAGTGGGCAATCGAGAGCGGGCATTTCGGGGGCGTCGAATGTTCCGTGAACCTGTTCGACCAGCGTTGCCTTGAACGCGCGCTGCCCATGGCGCAGCAGCGCGGCATCGGCGTGATCGCCAAGCGGCCGCTTGCCAACGCACCATGGAGGTTCGCCGCAAGGCCGGCCGGCAATTATTGCGAGGAGTACTGGCTGCGCTGGAAGGCGATGGAACCCGACACGTTCGGCATGGATTGGGAGACGCTGGCATTGCGTTTCGCCGCTTATGCCCCGGCAGTTTGCTCTGCCATTGTCGGCACCTCTTCGATCGATCATCTTCTGAAAAACGCGATTCGGGTCGAGGCAGGAGCGTTGCAAACCGGGCAATTTGAATCGGTTCGGAAACTATTTCGCCGACACGGCGTCAACTGGCTGGGCCAAATCTAGCCTTCCGCATCGTCGTAGCCTGGCGTCGGGAATCAAATCCATATCGAATCCGCAAGTTGAGGAGTACTGGCAATGGCAAAGAGTATCGAACGATCCCGGTCTTTCCGTACCCCGTGGAACGCGCTTGCGCGGCTCGGATTTTCGGCCGTTTTCTTTTTCTGGCTCTACCTGATCTGGAACAGCACCTCGGGCCTGAACGAAAGCATTGATGCCACCACCGATCGCCTGACTGCAATCCATCATATTCAGGTCGAATTCAAGAACGAAATCCAGTTATGGAAGGACTTGCTGTTGCGCAGCAACAACGACAAGGCCCTCGATCAAAACTGGCGCGCCTTTGAAGCGCAGCATCGGAAAGTCGTTGATGAAGCCGGGAAGATCATTGCGCAGAACGACGTGCGCGAAATCCATCAGAAGATGAAGAGCTTCATCGAAGCTCATGCACTGAATCACGAGAAGTACAGAATGAGCATGGATCTGCTGGTGCAGAACAACTACAACCCCACCCGGGCCGATGCTGCGGTCAAAGGCATAGACGAGCCGATACTCACCTACCTTGCAGTTTCCGAACTCGACATGCTGGGCGAAAAGCGGAGATTGAACGACAACCTGATCGCCAAGGCGCGCAACCAGATCGAACAAAGCCTGTTTGCACTGGTCTTTATCGGCATGCTGGCAATCTGGATGCCCAAGCACTAGCGGTTCAGCCGGCGCGGAATTTCCGAATCATGCCAACAATACCGCGAGCAGGCCGGTAATAAACACGCCATCGAAGGTTCCTGCTCCTCCGATGACCGCGACGGGCGAACCCAGTTTTCGGATGTCATTCAGGCGCAGCAAGTCGGCGCCTATCAATACGCCCAGCGTTCCCCCGATATATGCCAGCGGGGCGCGCTGGTCGGGATCCAGCATCGTGGCAAACAGTGCCGCGGCGATGGGTGCAATCAGCGTCGGCATGCCGATGCCGGTGCCGGGAATTGGCCGACTGATCGCGCGCGCAATGACGGCGACCACCGCCACCATGGCGGCGACCTGCAGCGGGCTGACCGGGTTGTGGGCCACCAGGTAAAACGAAAAGGCGACAGGCACCACTGCCCCGCCGACATTGACCACGATCATGATTCGATCGGCAGCGGCAGGCAGCTTGATAAACGACCAGCGCAGCAATTCCAGCGGAATTTTCGGCGGCGCCGAAATATCGGCCTGCAACGTGAACAAGGGCAGATTGACCATGCTGCCCGCCACCGTGCACAACAGCAACAGGTAAGCCGATTCCCTCGATAGTCCAAGTTTGTCGAAGGCAATGGTGATCAGCCCGACCTGAATCAGGACGACCAGGAAAGCCGCGGCGAGAATGAATAGCAGGAAGCGTAACGGAGAAAAGGGCATGATCGAATCCAACTGGCAATGTTCTATCCGTTGACGTCAATGGCGCTCCGCGCACGCGCTGCAACCCCTATGCCAGAGTTCAATCACACCCGCCGCCTGTGGGGGGGAATTATCCGGACCGGGACAGTCCGGTTTGGTTCTTGCCGGCGATTACATTCCCACCATGGTCGCCACCGGATCGGCTTTGCGCACGATATCCAGAATCTGCATGCTCTGAATCGCGTCGGGATCGTACCTTACCATCATTGCGTGGTTATGCGAGCGAGGGTCGAATTCCGCGCAATCCACTCCGGCGCGCCCCTCCACCGTTTTCTGCAAATCGGCTCTTTTCTGCACATCCAACTCCGGATGTATGTAGATCAACATGTCTGCTGTGTTCATGGTGTTCTCCTTCACTTAAAGCGAAACCTGGTACTTTCCTCTTTCACCCGGCCCAGCCGAACGACGGATCGCTGGCGTAGGGCGGGACGGGAACGCCGGCCAGACGCGACCCTTGGCTGACGGGGCCTTTGGGAAACAACTCGTAGAGGTAACGACGCCCGCCTTCGTCCGCAAAGTCCTGCTCCAGCATGCGCATGACGACGCGTGCGCTTGAGGCGCGTCCGTTTTCCCGGTAGAGATTCCGCAACGCATAGATCACATGCCAGTGCGCTTCGGTGAGCTCTCCGATTCCCTCTTCACGCGCCAACTCCGTTGCCGTAAGCGGGGACCAGTGCTCCAAGTCGTACATATGCCCTTCCGGATCGATCCGGTCGTGCTCGGGTTCATTGATGATGTGATTGATATCCAACATGGCGGTCTCCTTTCCTGCAGAAATCCGCTCGCCACTCTCAGGTGAGCTTGCTGGTCCACTCGTCGAGGGGCACGCAAGACACGCCGCCAGTGCGGCAAATCATCTCGTTGCCCTGGTCGGGTGAATCGCCCGTGAGCGGTTGGGGAATGTTGAGGTTTTCCATGATTTCCTCCTCATCGATTTCGAGGGGCATCCCATCGTCTGACGGGACGGCAGGTGCCGTATCGGAATTGGATTGTCGTATAGTAGACCATTGCTGTCAACTATAGACACTGCTGCGCATGCTGTCTTCGCTCGCGGATATTCAAAAAGTCGGTCGAAACATATGCATAGAGAAACGCCAAGAGACACCCGGGTGACGCTGGCAAGCCGATTTTCGGGCATGGGTCGGGCAATCGTGTCACCTGGCCGCCGCTCGGCGGCTCCGCTTGTGTCCCCACCGGTCGGGCAACCCGGTCCAACCGCTGAATTGCATCCCTGAGCGAATCTGCTGTATATAGTCAAAGCGCGGAGGTGGCCATGACAAGAATCCTGCTGGTTGACGACGAACAAAACGTGCTCAATGCGCTGCGCCGCGAGTTGGGAGGCGACTATGAACTGGAGACATTCGACGACCCGGCCGCGGCGCTCGAACATTGCCGCGCAACGCAATTCGATCTGGTGATCGCCGATTACAACATGCCGGGATTGAACGGCATCGAGTTTCTCAAGCAGTTCAAGCAAATCCAGCCCGATGCATCGCGCATCCTGTTAAGCGGCGAAGCCGACATCAATACACTGATCCGCACGGTCAACGAAACGCACATCTATCGGTTTCTTTCCAAGCCGTGGGAAAGATCGGAACTGCAATCCAATATCCGGCAAGCGCTGGCCCACCACGATGCCATCATGGAGAATCGCCGTCAGCTTGCCAACAGCAAGCTTGCCTCTGTACCAGCGCGAAAGGAGAACGAGCCCTACCAGATCGTCATGGTAGACAGCGATGCGCGACTGCTCGCGTTGAAAGCGCGCGCCCTGGCTGAAGAAGGCGGGCAGGCGAATTTGTACGATGCGATACAGGAAGACTTGAACCAGCGCTCTCTGTCCAGGACATTCAAATGCGAAGTGAAAAGTTGCACCACCGCGCAAGAGGCCATAGCATTTGCCAGGAGCAACCGCTGCGACCTCGTCGTTACCGCGCAAACCCTGTCCGACATGGACGGCATCCGGTTGCTCAAGACGATGCGAAGCGAGCATCCGAACGTCGTACTTATCCTGATCAGCAGCGATCCCGACCAGGAAACGATGCTGAAAGCCATCAATGAGGCCGAGGTGCAAGGTATTCTCAGCCTGTACTGGACCGACTCCGAACTCCGCAACGAAGCACGCCGCCACGCCTGGAATCTCCACCAGCTCAGAATCGCCGCCATCCAGGCCCTGGCTTACCGCGAACTGGTGGGGAACCCGCTTTGCAGGAAGTGACATTTACTGGTGCGCACTGAAGTCCCTTCTGCATCCGCTCGCTGCCAGTTTTAAGCGCCAATATCACTGATACCCTTCTGCTTGCCCTTGCCCGCTTTGCGTTCAAACGGGAAATCCGCACCCGTTCATTCCGTTAGCAGTTCCTGAGTTTCCGCAAGTTGTTCATCCACATTCTTATCGTGGATAATAGTCAGCCGTCCCGTTTTAACATCCATAACTGAAGGATTACCCATTATGCAAATCCGCATTTCAACATTGACCAACCGAAGTTGTTACTTGCCCCTCTTTCTGGCCTCTTTGATTCTATCGGCATGTGGTGGAGGCGGAGCCTCACCGACGGCAACAACTACAAATACCCCCGGCACGACTGTAACAGGGATTTGGAATGCGACGGGTAATCTCGTCACAGGTCGAACCGACCATACCGCCACCCTATTGACCAACGGTAAAGTTCTGGTAGCCGGGGGTTGGAGTGGAACAGACGCGATAGCCAACGCCGAAATATACGATCCTTCCACCGGCGCCTGGACCGCAACGGGCAATCTCAACACTGCACGTTACCGCGACACCGCCACTCTCCTGCCCAACGGCAAAGTGCTGGTGACAGGTGGATTGACAGGCAGCATGGCGGGAGGAATATCAACGCTTGATAGTGCCGAAATATATGACCCAACCACCGGCATCTGGACTGCAACAGGTAGTCTGACCTCGACCCGCGCCAACCATACCGCCACCATGCTGGGTAATGGCAAAGTGCTGGTGGTGGCGGGCCAGGACAATACCCATGCGCAAATTGCCAGTGCCGAACTGTACGATCAAACTGCCGGCACTTGGACTGCGACAGGAAGCTCCGCCATTGCGCGCAGCAACCACACTGCTACCTTGTTGGGCAACGGCAAGGTATTGGTGACCGGAGGCGTGAATGGCACATCGTCATCAATTGCCAGTACCGATCTGTACGACCCAGCCTCCGGAAACTGGACTGCAACAGGAAGTCTCGCTACCGGTCGAGCCAATCACTCCGCAACCTTGCTGGCCAACGGAAAAGTACTGGTAACGGGAGGGACGGGATACCTTGCAAGTTCTGAGTTGTACGATACAACCGCTGGCACTTGGTCCGCAACGGGAAATCTTGCCGAAGGTCGCGATAGCCATACCGCTACCCTGCTGACCGATGGCAAAGTGCTCATAGCGGGTGGTTACACAACGATGTCTAGCACACTTGCCAGCACCGAACTCTATGACACAACCACAGGCACTTGGACTACCTCAGGCAATCTCGCCACCGCGCGTAGCGTCCACACCTCCACTTTGTTGACCAACAATAAAGTATTGGTAACCGGGGGCGGTTGGAGCGCATCGTTTGGAGGATTGACCAGTTCAGAGCTTTATTGAAATAGAGTAGCCAGTGTTGATCAGAGCGCCGGACCAATCCCGGCGCTCTGCTTTTGTGCAAGTCATGCAACATGAAGAGCAAGATTCAAATGTTCCTGGATTCTGTCAACCTATATCCCGATTGACATCAGGTTTGATACTGCTTAGCCGAACAACCGCTGCTGCATCGGCTCGCGACCTGTCTTAACCAGCTTTTCCAGTGCCAGGCGCGCGGCATCCGTAATGCCGTGCTGCTTGCCCAACTCGAGCAACTTGCCCACCGCGCGCTCGAACGGATAATCCGCATCGGTCCATTCCTCTACCAGTTCCCGGGCGCCGAGCTTGCTCAGCTTCAGCATGCCGGATTTCACGCGCACCAGATGCGCGCTGGTTCTGCCTTTCTTCGCGACAATCGCAATATGCCGCTGCCTGTCCATCAGCACCTGGCCGCATGTCACGTGCAATGCGGGGGCGATGAAATCCACGGTGCTGCAATCTGTCGGGTCTTTGGCCATGCGTCTGGTTTTCCGGTTATCTGGTAGAGCGGTTTCTTGCCGATGCGGTAGTCGGTTTGCCCGTGGCGCAAGGGACGGTCGCATCATTGTTCACTTCCGGAGCCGGTTCGTCAAAAAATGGCCGGCCTTCCGGCGGTCTGCTTGCTCCGTAAGCACCCTGGGCGGGTGAAGTATTACAAGGGACAAGCAGAATCAAGAAGCGCAGAATCCGCAGACCAGCTACTCGCAACACATGCGGAAACTATAACCCCGGCATTATTAACCGAAAGAACATACTCGTATTCCCATGCCAAAGCTGCCCGAATTAAGCGAACTGGAAAGCATCCTGGAACTGGGCCGCAATCGCCTGGAGTCGCGTGTCATGTGCGAAGTCGGTGCAGGGAATCGCCGTCTTCCGGTATACCGCCTGACCCTGGGAAATCCCGATCCCGGCCTGCCCGCGATCGGATTCTTCGGCGGCATTCACGGCCTGGAGCGCATCGGCACGCAGGTATTGCTGTATTTTCTGCGCAGCCTGCTCGCGCGTCTAGAATGGGACAAAAGCCTGCACCATTTGCTGCAGGACATGCAATTGGTGTTCGTTCCGCTGATCAACCCGGGCGGGATGTGGAATTCGACGCGCAGCAATCCGCACGGCGTGGATCTGATGCGCAATGCGCCGGTCGAGGCGGCAGGCGACGTCCCTTTCCTGTTGGGCGGGCACCGGATCAGCCGCCACCTGCCCTGGTATCGCGGTTCGGAAGGCGCCGAAATGGAAAGCGAGAATCAGGCGCTGTGCCGCGTCGTGCAAGAGCATTTGCTGACGCGTCCTTTCAGCATCGCCGTGGATTGCCATTCCGGCTTCGGTTCGCGCGACCGGATATGGTTTCCCCATGCGCATAGCCTGGAGCCCATCGATCACCTGGCCGACATACTCACGCTGGAAGAACTGTTCCACCAGACTTACCCCAACAGCCGTTACCTGTTCGAACCGCAATGCCTGCACTACCGCACGCATGGCGATGTATGGGATTACCTTTACCTGCAGGCCCGGCAAGACAGCAGCAGGACGTTCCTGCCGCTGACGCTGGAGATGGGTTCGTGGTTGTGGGTAAAGAAAAATCCCCGCCAATTGTTCTCCCTCCACGGCATCTTCAATCCTCTGGTCGAGCATCGCCTGCATCGGGTTTTGCGCAGGCATGCCGTGTGGCTGGATTTCCTGATGCGCGCCGCAAGCGGCTACGACAAATGGCTGGCAACAGGGCCCACCCGCCTGCGCATGCAGGAACGCGCCGTCGCGCGCTGGTACAGGCAATGACCACCTGGGTCCTGTTGCGCGGCCTGATGCGCGAGTCCCGCCATTGGGGTGATTTCACCGCGCAATTCCAGAAAACCACTGGCGCGCAACAAGTCGTGGCGCCTGATTTTCCCGGCAACGGCAAACTGCATGCGCAAACCAGCCCCATCAGTGCGGCAGGAATGGCGCGCGCCTGCCGTACGCAGCTCAAGCAGATGGGATACGAACCGCCTTACCGCGTGCTTGCGCTGTCGCTGGGCGCGATGGCGGCTGTCGCATGGAGCGAACTGAATCCGGACGAACTCGAAAGAATGGTATTGATCAATACCAGCCTGGCGCCGTACAACCCGTTTTACCAGCGGCTGCGTCCCCGCAATTATCCCGCCCTGGCCCGCTTCCTGATCCAGCCCTCCCTCGCCCGGCGCGAAAAAACGATATTGCAGCTCACCAGCACGAAGGAGCGCACCATGCAGCAGCAAGCGGTATTGCTGGAGCAATGGATCGCTTATGCCGGGGAATGCCCCGTCAGCCGCGCCAACATCCTGCGCCAACTGCGCGCCGCCATCGCTTACCGCGCCGCGCCGTCTCCCCCGCCCATGCCGGTGCTGTTGCTCGCCGGGCAGCACGACCGGCTGGTCAATGTGAATTGTTCGCTTGCGCTGGCCCGGCACTGGAACTGCGAAATCAGGGTGCATCCCACCGCAGGCCACGACATCCCGCTGGACGATGGAAACTGGGTGGCACAGCAAGTCAAGGAGTGGCTGGCAACGCACGCCCCTTCCTGAATACGGTTCGGGCGGACCCGCCCCAATTGCGGGCTGCTTATCGTCGCCCCCCGGCTGGCACAAAAACAGTCCGCAGGCGTAGTATGGAACCATCGCCTCCCCTCCCGCAACGATTTCCCAAAGGAGATAACCATGCCCGCCAATCCTGCAATCTGGTTTGAAATCTATGTGCAAGACATGTCCCGTGCCAAAGCCTTTTACGAATCGGTTTTTCAGGTGAAGTTGGAGAGACTCGACAGCACCGAAATCGAGATGTGGGGTTTCCCGATGGAGATGAACGGCCCGGGAGCCAGCGGCTCCCTGGTAAAAATGAAAGGCGTCGCTTCCGGCGGAAACAGCACCCTGGTTTATTTCAGTTGCAAGGACTGTGCTGTCGAGGCGGATCGCGTTGCAAAATACGGCGGCTCCCTGGAGCGCGCCAAGATGCCCATCGGAAAATACGGCTTTATTGCCCTGGCAGTGGATACCGAAGGGAACATGATCGGCTTGCACTCGATGAAATGACCAGATACCAGGCGCGCGTCAGGGCGCGCCGATACACCTTTACAGCGTTGAGGATCGCACATCCCGGCACGACTGCAACAGCAACCGATGGCAAGCAGCCAAGCCGCCACCAGGTCGCGCGCGCGAAATAATCGCGCTTTCAGACTGCGGCAGCGAACTTAATGCGTGACGTGAGGGGGGACATCCTGAAGAAGCGTTTGAGCGTCATGGCTATGCTTCTTCGCTTGCTTTGCCATCTTCCTTTGCTTCGCAGTCAACAAGGGCTTCTTCTTGTTGTCTCTGTCGGTGTGATGTAGTTTGGACATAATTTAACTCCTTATAGTGATTAAGGGAAAATTACGTTTTCATGCTACTCCGGTAAATTTGATCTGTCAGCACCCAATTGCGGCAGGCTGCGGCAATTCATGCGCAGTTAACATGACAGCCATCGTGTTTTTCGAAGTCGGAGGCACTCGTGGATCAAGGCCTGGCAATCAGCTATCGATTCATTTTCCCGAATAACCGGGAAGACCTGATCGTGGTGAAGATAGACAAGCAGACCATGGAATCGCTTCCCGAAGATTCCGGCACGCCTCCCGCCTGGTGCAGGCTGGATTTTCATCAATGTCCGAATTGCCCTCTGCAAACCGCGAACCAACCCAATTGCCCGCTTGCCACCCGGCTCGTCAGACTGATGGCCGCGTGCCAGAACGTGCTCTCGCATGATGAAGTCAAAATGGAGGTTACCACCCCGGAAAGAATGGTCACCAAGAACACCACGGCACAGCGCGCCGTGAGCTCGCTGATGGGGCTGGTCATGGCAACCAGCAGTTGCCCCCACATGGCATTCCTGCAGCCCATGGCGCGCTATCACCTGCCTTTTGCCACCCAGGAAGAGACGATTTTCAGGGTGGTATCGACCTACCTGCTGGAGCAATACTTCAGGCACAAACAAGCGTTGAGCGTCGATCTGGAGCTGGAAGGCCTGAAGAATATCTATGACAGGATTCAAATCGTGAACAAGGCGATGTCCGCGCGCCTGCGCACTGTCGGCGCCCAGGATTCCGCGGTGAATGCGGTAGTTCAGTTGGACATATTCGCCAAGATGTTGCCTTACTCGATCGAGGATTCGCTGGAAGAAATCAGGTATCTATTCCTCTAGTCTCGATCGGGGGTTGCGCAGGACTATCAGCTATCAGGCTCGCGCTTCACACCGTAGGTCAATTTAAGAACCTCAATTTCCAGATACGCTTCTGCCATCAATTTCTTCAGCATGTCGTTCTCCAGTTCCAGATTTCGCAACCGCTGGGCATCGTTTGCCTGCAGTCCGCCGAATTTCGCCCGCCATTTGTAAGAACGATCGCTGCGCGCCGGTTTGTCGGCGGGCGCGGCAACCTGCGCTTCGCCTTGCGCTTCCCGCCTGAACCTGGCCCTGATCTCGGCGTCCGACTTGGGCTTGGCCGCGAGATTGGCCTCTTCCAGTTCGAGTCGGGCACGCGCGGCTTCCTCTTCCCGCTGTTTGGCTTCCGCCTTGGCTTTGGCCAGTGCGTCAGTCCTGTGCTTGGAGGCGGCTACGGCGGCCTCCAGGTCGGCGCGGGCACGCGCAGCCTCCTGCTCCCGCTGTTTCGCCTCGGCCCTGGCTTTCGCTTCTGCTTCCGCCCCCGACTTCGCCCGGGCTGCCGCAATGGCAGCTTCCTGTTCGGCGCGCGCGCGCTCGGCTTCCTGTTCCCGCTGTTTCGCCTCGGCCCTGGCCTTCGCTTCTGCGCCCGACTTCACCCTGGCGGTTGCCGCGGAGGCCGCTTCGAGTTCGGCGCGGGCGCGGTCAGCTTCCTGCTTCGCCTGCTTGGCTTCTACCTTGGCCTTCTCCTTGGCCGTCGCAAAGAAAGCCTTCAGTTCGGCGGCACGCGCAGCCTTCTCGGCCTTCTGTTTGGCCTCAGTCTCGGCCTTTGCCTCGGCCTCCGATGTCACCCTGGCTGCAGCAGCGGCAGCCTCAAGCTCTGCACGGGCACTTGCGGCATCCTGCTCGGTCTGTTTGGCCCGCTCCGCCGCAACGCGTGCAGCCGCGGATGCACCCTGTCCGCCCTGGTTGTCTGCCGTTGCAGCGGCTTCCGGAACGTCTATAAGGTAGCCACTCTTTACCAGTTCATGCAAAAGCTCGTCCCATTTTTTCCGCAGACTGGGCGGTGCGCGCTTGGCCAGATCGCCGGATTTCGATTTGCCGTCCATCAAGGACAACATGCGTACAAGATCAATCGGGAGTTTTGTGCCCTCGCGTTCGGCTTTGGCCGTTTTGGCAAAGATCGTATTCTTGCTCATGTCCCATTTACTCCGCGCTCCATCCGGGAGTGGCACGATACCAGATTCACGCCTGTAATCGCGCAGGACCTCCCTCGCCTGTCTCGTCCCGGTTGCATGAATCTGACAGAAGGTTGAGCTCGCGCCGGAAACCAAGGAGAATGATTCCCTTTGTCGAACGCGACCCGATCCCAACCATGCGCCTCCGTCTGTTCGTTTTCCTGTACGCGTTGCTTGCATTGACGGGCTGCGCCAGCCTTGCCTCCTCGGCCACCGGCAAACTGGCCGATAATTTGTCCAGCGCGATCCTCAACCAGGACGACCCCGAGACGGTGCAGGCCGGTATGCCTTCCTACCTGTTGCTGGTCGACAGCCTGATCGAGGGCGACCCGCAGAATGAAAGCATGCTGCTGTCTGGCAGCAAATTGTATGGCGCCTATGCGGCGGCTTTCGTCCGGGAACCGGAGCGCGCCAAACGGCTGGCGCGCAAGGCGCGCGATTACAGCGATCGCGCGCTATGCACCCACGACGCGAAGTTGTGCAATGTGCTGGACAAACCCTATGACGAGTTTGTCTCCGCCATCGCCATCTTGAAGGTGGACGATGTGCCGTTGCTGTATGTCAGCGGCACAGCCTGGGCGGGATGGATTCAGGCCAACAGCAGCGACTGGAATGCGATCGCCAGCCTGCCCAAGGTCAAGGCCCTGATGGTGCGTGCGGTCGAACTGGACGAGACGTATAGCCATGGCGAGGGCCATTTGTACCTGGGCGTGTTTGCCACGCTGCTGCCGCCCGCGCTGGGCGGCAAGCCGGAAGAGGGGCGCGCGCACTTCGAGCGCGCCATACAACTTTCGGCAGGACGCGACCTGATGGCGAAGGTAGAATACGCGCGCCGTTATGCCCGCATTATTTATGACCGGGAACTGCATGACCGGTTGCTGCGGGAAGTACTTGACGCCGATGCTGCGGTACCCGGGCTTACGTTGAGCAATGTGCTGGCAAAACGGCAGGCGAAAGAACTGCTGGCGAGTGCGGAAAGTTATTTTTAGGGCCGTAAACGGGGAATCGCCCCATCGGCGACCAAGGGGGAAGAAATGCGTTCGTTGTTTTCACTGCTGTTAACCGCACTGCTGGCCGTTCCAAGTCTTCCGGCCCAGGCGCTGAGCCTGAAGATCGCCACCTTCGCACCGGATGGCACGCAGTGGATGCAGGAACTGCGCCGCGGCGCGGAAGAAATCGAGAAACGCACCGAGGGGCGCGTCACCATCAAGCTCTATCCCGGCGGCAGCATGGGCAGCGACCGCGTGGTGCTGCGCAAAATCCGCGCGGGCCAGTTGCAGGGCGGTGCGCTCACCGGCGGCGCATTGGCCGAGGTGTACCCGGATGCGCAGATATACAGCCTGCCCATGCTGTTCCGTTCCTACGACGAGTTGGACTACGTGCGCGCGCGCATGGACAAGAAGATTGCGCTGGGCCTGGAAGACCACGGCTTTGTGACTTTCGGCATCACCGACGGCGGCTTTGCCTACCTGCTGTCGAGTTCGCAGTTGCAGCATGTCGACGACCTGAAGAACCAGAAGATATGGGTGCCGGAAGGCGACGACATCAGCCGCTCGATGTTCGAGACGCTGGGCGCGCCGTCGCTGCCGCTGCCGCTCACCGACGTGCTCACCGGATTGCAGACCGGGCTCATCACCACCATCGGCGCCACCGCCACCGGCGCTATCGCCCTGCAATGGCATACGCGCGTGAAATACCTGACCGACATGCCCACCATGTCCATTTTCGGCGCGCTGGCCGTGGACAAGAAGGCGTTCACCGCCATGAGCCCGGCCGACCAGGCCGTGGTGCGCCAATCGATGGAGCGCGTGTATGCGGCGATGAACAGGCAAACGCGCATCGATGACAACGGCGCGCGCGAAGCGCTGCGCAAACAGGGCATCGCGTTCGTCACCATGTCACCGGAAGAGATTGCCAAGCTGCGCGCCGCCGCCGACCAGACCATTCAGCGCTTGAGCGACAAAGGCGCAATCTCGCCCGCCTTGATCAGGGAATTGCGCAGCCATCTCGATGCGTACCGCAAGAGCCATCCCGCCCGCTAGCCCATGCCGACCCGCAACCTGCCCCCTGCGCTGGCCCGCCTGATCAGGGTTGTCACCTGGACGGAAAACGCGCTGCTCATCGGCATGCTGGCGCTGATGGTGGGACTGGCCGCGTCACAAATATTTTTCCGCAATTTCTTTGACATCAGCATCTTCGGCGCCGACCAGATGTTGCGCCTGCTGGTGCTGTGGGTGGCGTTTCTGGGCGCCATTGCCGCCAGCCGCGAAGGCAAGCACATCCATGTGGATGCGATCGCGCGCTGGCTGCCGGTGCGGGTCAAATCGGGCGTGGTGGCGCTGACCGATCTGTTCACGCTGGTCGTGTGCCTGCTGCTGACCTGGCAGGCGCTGCGTTTCATGCACAGCGCACGCGAATCCGGCGAGATGGCGTTTGGCGCGCTGCCGGTATGGGTTTCCGCGTTCATTTTGCCGCTGGGCTTTACGCTGATCGCCCTGCGTTACGGCCTGCGCTGCATGCACCATGTACAGCAGGCGCGCGGGCGCGAGGAGATCGAGTGATGTTGATCCTGATCGGCCTCCTGCTCATCGCCATGGTGCTGCTGGGTGCGCCGCTGTTTGCCGTGATCGCGGCGAGCGTGATGGTGAATTTTGCGCTGGACGGCGTGGACCTGACCGTCGTCATCATCGAAGTCTATCGCCTGGCGGAAATGCCGGTGCTGCTCGCCATCCCGCTGTTCACTTTCGCCGGCTACCTGCTGGCCGAATCGAATGCACCCAAGCGCCTGGTGCGCATCACCAACGTCTTCTTCGGCTGGATGCCGGGCGGACTGGCGGCCGTGGCGCTGGTCATCTGCGCCATGTTCACCGCTTTCACCGGCGCTTCCGGCGTGACCATCGTGGCGCTGGGCGGCATGCTGTATCCGGCGCTCAAGCAGGCGGGCTATCCCGAACGCTACAGCCTCGGCCTGGTCACCACCTCGGGCAGCATCGGCCTGCTGTTCGCGCCATCGCTGCCGCTCATCCTGTACGGCGTGGTGGCGCAACAACTCAACATCGGCGTGCCGGTTTCGATCAGCGACCTGTTTTTGGCCGGCATCCTGCCCGGTTTGCTGATCATCGTGATGCTGTCGATTTACGGCTTGTGGCAGAACCGCGGCCCGCAGGCCGGACACCAGCCGTTTAGCTGGCGCGAAGCGCTGGCTTCGGTACGCGAGGCAATGTGGGAATTGCCTCTGCCTTTCATCGTACTCGGCGGCATCTACAGCGGCTACTTCGCCGTATCCGAAGCGGCCGCAGTGACGGCGATCTACGTGTTCATCGTCGAGGTACTCATCCACCGCGAGATCACCTGGACCAACCTGCCCAAGATCATGCGCGAATCCATGGTGCTGGTCGGCGCGATCCTGATCGTGCTGAGCATGTCGCTGGCTTCCACCAATTACCTGCTCGACGCCGAGATCCCGGCCAAGCTGTTCGGCTTCATCCGCAGCCATGTGGACAATGCATTCACCTTCCTGCTGCTGCTGAACATGTTCCTGCTCATGCTCGGCATGATGCTGGACATCTTTTCCGCGCTGGTGATCATGGTGCCGCTGATCCTGCCCATCGCGGTGGGCTACGGCATCCATCCGGTGCATCTGGGCATCATCTTCCTGGCCAACATGGAAATCGCCTACCTGATGCCGCCGATGGGCATGAACCTGTTCATCTCCATGTACCGCTTCGACCGGACCATGCTGGAAATATTCCGTTCCGTGCTGCCGTTCGTCGCGATCCTGCTGCTGGCCGTGCTGATCATCACCTACTGGCCGACGCTGTCTCTCGTGCTGCTCAAGGCCTGAACGCTTTTTCCCGCCGCAGCAGGCCATGATGGAGCGAACTCCGCTTCATGCAAGAAAAATAGTACCTCCCGCGATTCGGCCTCAAGTATCTCCCCTCGCTGCCGTTAAAGATTCAGCCTCGAACAAAAAGCCGCATAGGGCAATCGAATAAAAGGCTGCAACAAGGGAGCGTCAAATTCGTCATCAACAGCAGCGAAACCAATATGCTTAATACACTCTCACTGAAATCCCGCCTCTGGCTACTTGGCCTTATCAGCGCATCCGGCATTGCCATTCTCGCCATCGCGTCCATCTGGCATGCCCAGCACAGCAAGGCAGTCCTGCTGAGCTTTGTCGATGAAAAGATCGCCCTCAGCCGGACGGCCACCGAATCTTATGCCCATGGCCTGCAAATGGGCCAGGCACTGCGCAATATTCTGCTCGACCCGGACAACCGGAAGGCCTACGACAACCTGGCGGATGCCGGCAAATCCTTCGGCGAGGAATCAGACAAACTGGTGCTGCTGATCGCGAAAACTCCGGATAGCGGAAAGATCACCAAACAACTGAAAAGCGATATCGAACAGTGGCTACCTCTCCAGACCCAGATCCTGAATCTGGTCAATGAAAAGAAGAATTCCGAAGCCATGAGCCTGCTCGTCGCCAGCGAGACGCCCGCGTGGCGGGCAGTCAAGAAAGACATATTGGAAGCGGTCAAGAGTTCGGAAGAAGCGGCCGCGCGCAGTCGCATCGAACTCCTTGACGGCCTCGACAGCTCGCGCAATTTTTCCGTGGTGCTCGGCCTTGTGAGCTTCCTGATGGTTACCGTTGTCGCAATATTTGTGGCACGCGGGATATTCAAACTGGTTGGCGGTGAACCTGCCTACGCTGCCGCCGCGCTTCAGCGGATCGCCAGCGGCGATCTGACGCAGCAAGTCGCCGTTCGCCCCGGCGACAACGCCAGCATCGTTGCCGCGATGAGAGATATGCAGTCGCAAATCCACCGACTGATCGGCCAATCCGTCGCCAGTGCGGACTCCGTCGTGCACGAGAGCGAAGGCTTGCGGGACGATGCGGCGGGCTTGTCGAAATCCGCCCAGGATCAAAGTTCGGCGGTTTCCGCCATTGCCGCGGCAGTGGAGCAATTGACGGTCAGCATCGGCGTCATGTCGGAGAACGCAGACAAAGCCGGGGAGCTCACTTCACTTTCGGAGAAACAGGCCAGTGACGGCATGAATGTCGTGTCGGCAACCACGACCACGATCGGGAATGTCGCCGAGCGGATGACCCAAGCTTCGATCACGATGGAAGAGCTGGCGCAAAAGGTGAACAGCGTAAGCGGCATCGTGCAGACCATTCGGGATATCGCCGACCAAACCAATCTGTTGGCGCTGAATGCCGCGATCGAGGCCGCCCGCGCGGGCGAGCAGGGTCGCGGTTTCGCCGTGGTCGCCGACGAGGTCCGCAAGCTGGCGGAACTCACCACGAAGTCGACCCAGAAGATCTCGCAGATCGTCGAGGGCATCAGCCAAACCACCGATGCGGCAGTAAGCGCCATGCAGCAAGTCAAGGAACTGGCACTGGATGGCGCAACCCGGACAGCGGATGTGCACAAAGCCGTGAAGCTGATGGATCAGTCCGCGCTGGATGTCGGCAAGGCGGTTTCCTACATCGTCAATGCATTGCGCGAACAGACCGCGGCCAGCAACGACATAGCGCAGCGCATCGAATCCATTGCTCAAGGTATTGAACAGACGCACGCCGCCTCGTCCGAGTCCAGCCGGCGCTCGGACGTGCTGGTGAATCTTTCACATGCGCTGAAAGAGAGTGTTCGTCATTTCAAGGTATGATGGTCTGTCCCGCCTTGCTCTCCAGCAATTGCCTGACCCACGCCTGCTGGAAAACGCGTTTGCGTTTCTGCTCCAGCAGCTTGCGGATGTGCGGCTTGGCCTGGTCGTAGCCCAGCACGCCGGCTTCGGTGATGGCGTCGCAGCGCAGGACGTGAAAGCCGAGTTCCGATTCCAGCACGCCGCTCACCTCGCCCGCGCTCAATTCGAATAGCGCCTTGTCCAGTTCCGGGAACAGCTTGCCGCGCGGCAGATCGCCCAGTTTGCCGCCGTCCAGCGCGGTCGGGCATTCGGAGTGCTTGAGCGCCTGCTCCTCGAAGCGCTGCGGCTCTTTTGCCAGCCGCGTGGCAATTTCATCGATGCGCTGGTGTGCCGCCTCGCGCGTGTTCTCCGGGATACTATCGTTGATGGTTATCAGGATGTGGCGCACCAGCCTTGTTTCGGGGCGACGGAATTGCTCGGGATGGTATTGGTAATACAGTTCCACATCCATGTCGCTGACGCTCTCGGCACGCGTGCCGACCTTTTCCATGACGGCTTCGACTTTGAGCTCGCGCTCGAGCGCGGCGGCAAAACTGGTTTCATCCAGACCGTTGCGCGCCAGGTCATCGGTGAATTCTGCTTCGCTTTGGTAGCGTCCGCGAATTTCATGCATCGCCGCCTCCACCGTGGAAGGCGGCACCATGACATCGCGTGCCTCCGCTGCTGCGAGGACGCGGGTTTCGAGATCGTGCTGTTTCTGTGCCAGGTCTTGCACGCGCTCAAACTCCTCCGGCTGCAACGCGGCGGTTGCCTTGCTGTAGATTTTTTGTGCGGCCTTGAGCGCAAGGTAGGCCACGCCAGATTCAATAAGCTGCGGCATTTTCGTTTTTCTCGTCGTCATAAACTTTGGTTGCCTCCAGTGAGGCCTCGGGTACTTGCAACACCTGGTCGTGAAAGATTACGTGATACTGCACGCCGCTGCCTTCATCGCGGAATACCTTCAGTATCTCGCCTTCCATGCCCGGTGTAACGCGCACTTCGCCGCGCACAGTCAGCGTGACTTTGCTGCGTACTTTTTCGCGGCTCTCGAACTTGCTGGGTATCCAGGGATCGTCGATGCCGATGAGCTCTTCCTCGCGAAAACCGACGATCTTGTTCTGATCGATGAAGTTGACGGTGTAGATCAACTGATCCTGCAAAAAGGTGCCGACGTTGGTGACGAAGCCGGTGGAGCCGCGCCGGATCAGCAACTGCCCCGTGGGCACGCCGGGGTAGGTGCCGTCATTGCGCACGTTGCGAATGATGCGGACTTCGGCGCCGAATTCGTATTTAGGGAGCATGGTGCACCTTCAACATAGACGTCTTACATATATTGTCTACCCCCTCCCTCCCCCTGCAAGGGTGAGGGAATGCCGCTCCTTCCCCCTTGCAGTGGCTGCGGAAGGGTGGCGGCGAAGCCGCCGGGCACCCACCGGCGTACTCCTTGCGGGTGGAAGGTTGGGATGGGGGTAGAAGCTCATGATTCATCACGACCCCGCCTTGTTCACCGTAATCGCGCTGATCGGCACGAACTTCACCTGCGGTTCGTGCATATGAAACACCTTGAACACTTTTTCGGTAAGCGCGTCGGATTTCACGAAATCCTGGTAGGCCTGTTGCAGCAGCGTGATATAGACCACGCGGCGTGCCGCCTCGTCTTCGGACAAAGTCGCCTTGGCAAGGTAGTTATGGAAGCGCTGCAAAATATGCAGGCGGTTCACTTGCACCACGGCGACGTCGTATTCGATGCCGAAGTAGTCCAGAAAATCTTCGGCGGAAACCATGTCCTCCATGGCTTCGTCCAGTGTCAGTTCGTCCATCGTGTTCCCCTTTCAATATTGCTTTCGTTCATGGTCTGGTACAGCACCTCCAGCAGCGCCTTGCCGCCGATACGGTCGTGGCTGTCCAGTTCCACCAGTTTTTCCAGCATGGCCTGCCCGGTCTCGAAATAGCCCAAGCGCAGATTGATGTAGCCGGTCGCCTTGAGCACCATCAGGTAAAAACGCACCAGCCCCATCGAGCGCATCACGCCCGCGCCGAGGTTGGCCTCGCGCACGTACATCCAGCTTTCCGGAAATTCCAGCCGCCGCCCGACCACGGCCAGCGTGCACTCGCCCACCAGCAGCGCATCCTCAAAGCGATGCTGGTAGAAGTAATAACGATACAGCGCGACCAGCACCACCAGGTGTTGCGGTGCCAGCAGGCTGGCGCGCAGCAACAGGCTTTCGGCTTCTTCGCTGCCGTACTTGTCCGCCGCCGCCTCAAGCAGGCGGGCGACATCCTGCGCCAGCGGCTCGTCAAAATACAGTTCAGCTTGGTCAAAATCGAGCAGGTCCATGATTCAGCCCTTTAACAACCAATTAGCCACAGAGAACACAGAGATCACAGAAAAAACCGCATCTCTCTCTGTGTGCTCTGTGTTCTCTGTGGCTTGATTTGAGGTTTTCATATTTTTACCTTATCTATCCTGTGCGCCACTTCAGTACCGCACAGATCATCCGCGTCACAGATGCGGCATTGCCCTTCCACCGGTTCTCCCTGTTTGCGCAACTGCCCTTCCAGCACTTCGATGCGCTCCATCAGGCAGGCGATGGCGCGGCCGACCGGGTCGGGGATCAGGTGATGGTCGAGGTTGATGCCGTAGATGTTGTCGGCGTTGGCTTCTTCGGTGCGCAGCACGACCTTGGCTGGAATGCCGACCACGGTGCGGTGCGACGGCACATCTTTCACCACCACCGAGTTGGCTCCTACGCGCACCTGCGCGCCCAGCGTGATCGCGCCCAGAATCTTGGCGCCCGCGCCGACCACCACGCCGTCGCCCAGCGTGGGATGGCGCTTGCCCTTGTTCCAGGTGGTGCCGCCGAGGGTGACGCCGTGATACAGCGTGACGTCGTCGCCGATCTCGGCGGTCTCGCCGATCACCACGCCTGCGCCGTGATCGATGAAGAAGCGCCTGCCGATGGTGGCGCCGGGATGGATGTCGATGTTGGTGAGCAGGCGCGCGAACCAGGACAGCAATCTGGCCAGGTAGCGC
Organism: Nitrosomonadales bacterium; assembly: GCA_016235045.1. GTDB lineage: Bacteria > Pseudomonadota > Gammaproteobacteria > Burkholderiales > Gallionellaceae > Sideroxyarcus. The sequence goes on along the minus strand of JACRME010000032.1, from coordinate 10,294 downwards.
AGGCCGAATTTCCACAACCGGTGCGCGATACGCTGCAGCAGGATGGCATGCACGCCGGGATAAGTGGTCAGCACTTCGAAGCGTGAGCGCGCGGCCGGGTCGCGCTGGAACACGCAGGACACGTCCTCGCGCAACAACCGCAGCAATCCGGGCTGCACTGGTTTGGCGATCACGGCTTCGGCTGTCATCACATCTTCCATGACGCGCTCCTAGTAAACCGCACTGGGCTGGCGCCCGATGTAGCGTTGATAGAGGAACAGCAATTCCTGATCGGCGGGCGAACGCTTGGCGCGCTCGGAGAAGCTGCGAATATCCGGCAACAGGGCGCGCGCTTCAGCTTGGCTCAGGTTGAGTCCCATGGTGGCGTAGGCGGCAATGACGCCGTGCGCGCCGGAGTGTTTGCCGACCACCAGTTTGTTGCGGCGGCCGACCTCGTCCGGATCGAACGCCTGATAGGTGCTCGGGTCTTTCAGCAGGCCGTCGACATGGATGCCCGCCTCGTGCGAGAACACGCCCTCGCCTGCCAGGCTCTTTTGCCACGGCACCGGGCGGCCCGATGCATCGGCCACCAGTTTCGACAACGAGGGGAAATGGTGGAGGTCGACGCCGGTCTCCAGGTTGTAAAGTTTCTTCAGGCCGAGCGCGACTTCTTCCAGCGGCGCGTTGCCCGCGCGCTCGCCCAGACCGTTCACCGTGGTGTTGATATGGGTGGCACCCGCCACGGCGGCAGCAAGGCTGTTGGCGGTGGCAAGGCCGAGATCGTCGTGTGCGTGCATCTCGATCTCGATGTCCACCGCGCTGCGCAGCGCAGAAATGATTTTGTGCACGCCGAACGGTTCCATCACCCCAAGCGTATCGGCATAGCGGATGCGCTGCGCTCCGGCAGCCTGCACCGCCTCGGCCACCTGCATCAGGAATTCTGGATCGGCGCGCGATGCGTCCTCGCAGCCGACGTTCACTTCCAGCCCGTGATCGCAGGCGTAAGGCACCATGTCGAAGATCGTTTCCAGCACCCAGGCGCGGTCGCGCTTCAGCTTCTTGGCGAGGTGGATGTCCGACACCGGGATGGACAGGTTGATCGTCGGCACATCCAACTGCTCGCAGGCCTCGATGTCCGCCTTGCACATGCGGCCCCACACGATCAGCTTCGCCTTCAACTCCAGCGCGGCAACGGCATTGATGCTCTCGCATTCTTCCGCGCCCATCGCCGGGATGCCGACTTCCAGTTCCGGCACGCCCAGCGCATCGATCTGGCGCGCAATCTCCAGCTTTTCCGCCAGCGTAAACGCCACCCCGGCGGTCTGTTCGCCGTCGCGCAGGGTGGTGTCGTTTACGATGATGGTGCGGGACATTTTATTCACCTCAAATTCAAAAACTATTAGCCACAGAGTTCACAGAGCACACAGAGAAAACCCCCAGCCATACCTCTCTGTGATCTCTGTGTTCTCTGTGGCAAAAATGGTTTCATGGTTATGCGTACGTCGGCGCGAACGCCTTTTCCGGTTCGGCCTTGGGCGCATCGCCTTCCCAGTACGGCGACAGTTTGCGCAGTTGCGCGATGATCTCCGGTACCACGGCGATCACGCGATCCACCTCGGCCTCGGTGCTGTAACGCGACAACGAGAAGCGCACCGTGCCGTGTGCCGCGGTGTAGGGGATGCCCATCGCGCGCATCACGTGCGACGGCTCCAGCGAGCCGGAAGTGCACGCAGAACCCGAGCTGGCTGCGATGCCGAATTTGTTGAGCAGCAGCAATATCGCTTCGCCCTCGATGAACTCGAACGCGATGTTGCTGGTGTTAGGCAGGCGGTTAGTCGGGTCGCCGGTGACAAAGGAGCGCGGCACCTTGGCCAGGATGCCTGCCTCCAGCTTGTCGCGCAGGCGCGCGACTTCGGTGTTCTCGTAAGCCATCGCCTCCAGCGCCATCTCGGCGGCCTTGCCCAGGCCGACGATCGAGGTGCTGTTCTCGGTACCGGCCCGGCGTCCGCGTTCCTGGTGGCCGCCGCGCAGCAATGGACGGAAGCGGGTGCCGCGCTTAAGATACAGCACGCCGATGCCTTTGGGCGCGTGCAGCTTGTGGCCGGACACGGAGAGCATGTCGATCTTGGTGTCCTTCAGGTTCAGCGGCACCTTGCCCACGGCCTGCACCGCATCGGTGTGGAACATGGCGCCGGCGGCATTCGCCAGTTCGGCCATCTCGACCACCGGGAAAAAGGTGCCGGTCTCGTTGTTCGCCCACATCACCGACACCACGGCCACCTGGTCGGTGAGCAGCTTCTTGTATTCGTCCAGATCGAGGCGGCCTTTGCCGTCCACCTTGAGCAGATGCACTTTGTAGCCTTCTTTTTCCAGATGGGTACACAGCGTGAGAATGGCCGGATGTTCGACGGTGGTGGTGATGATCTCCTTGCGCTCGGGTTGCGCCTTCAGCGCAGAAATGAGTGCGGTCGAATCCGATTCGGTGCCGCAGGAGGTGAAAATGATCTCTGAGTCGTGTTCCGCGCCGAGCAGTTCCTGCACCTGCATGCGCGCCTTCTTGATGGCGAGGCCGACCTTGTTGCCGAAGCTGTGCATCGACGACGGATTGCCGAACTGCTCGGTGAAATAGGGCAGCATGGCTTCCACCACCGCTTCGTCTACGCGCGTGGTTGCGTTGTTGTCGAAATAGATGCCTTCCATTTTCTGCTCCTTTTCATTTCTCCCCTCGCCCCCGTTTACGGGAGAGGGGCTGGGGGAGAGGGTGCGTAATATCCAGCCCCTCTCCCTAACCCTCTCCCGCCTGCGGGAGAGGGAACTATTGGTTACGGATGGCAAGTCGCCCTGCTCAACGCCCCCGCCTTGGTCGGCACGATCTTGATGAACTCTTTCAGTTCTTCCATCAGCTTCTGCTGGATGCCTTGCAGCGTCAGCGCTTCCATCTGGCAACCGGCACAGGCGCCTTTCATGTTGACGTAGATGGTCTTGCCTTCCACGTCCACCAGTTCGATGTCGCCGCCGTCGCGTTTCAGTTGCGGACGGATTGCATCGAGCACGGTTTCGATCTTGCGGATGCGTTGCAGGTTGGTCATGCCGGCAGGCTTGGCTTCTTCCTTCGCCGGCGTGCCTGGCTTGAAGCTCTCGCCGCGCTCGGTCATCACCTTCACCAGGATTTCTTCGATGCCTTCGTGGCAGGACGAGCAGCCGCCGCCCGCCTTGGTGTAGTTGGTCACGTCCTGCACCGAGCTGAGGTTGTTGGCGCGGATGGTGTCCTCGATCAGCACGGCGTCGATGGCGAAACATTTGCACACCAGCGCGCCCTCTTCGTGATCGTCGCTCCACACTTCGCCGCGATAGTTGGCCACGGCGGCTTGCAGCGCCTCGCGTCCCATCACCGAGCAGTGCATCTTTTCCGGCGGCAGGCCGTCGAGGTAATCGGCGATATCCTGATTGCTCACCTTGAGGGCTTCATCCAGCGTCTTGCCCTTGATCATTTCGGTGAGCGCGGAAGACGAGGCGATGGCCGAACCGCAGCCGAAGGTCTGGAAATGCGCGTCGAGGATGATGTCGGTCTCCGGCTCCACCTTGAGCATCAGGCGCAGCGCGTCGCCGCAGGAAATCGAGCCGACGTCGCCCACCCCATTGGCACCTTCCAGCACCCCGGCATTGCGCGGTTGAAAGAAGTGTTCTTTGACTTTTTCCGAGTAGTCCCACATGTCGCTCTCCTTATGCGTTGAACGACGAACCGCACGCGCAGGTTGAGCTGGCGTTCGGGTTTTCGAATTTGAAACCGCTACCGGTCAGGCTATCGACAAAGTCGACAGTCACGCCTTCGAGCAGCGGTGCAGAGAGAGGATCGACCAGCAAAGTGACCGCGCCATATTCCAGAACCGTGTCGTCTTCGTTCTTCACCTCTTCCAGCGACATGCCATACTGGAAACCGGAACATCCTCCACCGGCGATGGCGATGCGCAGTCCGGCAACGGGGGCATCCGTTCCTTTGATAAATCTCTCCACGGCGGAGATTGCGTTGGGTGTCATCTTGATCATGGTCTGCTCCTGTTCGGGTGGTCTGTGCCTGAGTATTCGCAAACTGCGTGCCAGCCCGCAGCAAAGCGCCAACAGACTGTTTAATCAGGAAGTTAACCGGGGAATCCGCTCAACTCCCGTGTGCGGAACAAGACGGGGATAGGGGGTTGTAGTGTTTGCGACAAGCAATAAAAACCCCTGTAGCGGTGGGGCTCAGGGGTGATTTGTTGGCGAACTACAGCTCTTGCAGGATGCGTTGCTTTTGTTGCTTGTACTCGTCTTCGTCGATGAGTTTCTGATCGAACAGTTTCTGCAGCGTTTGCATGCGCTGGACGATAGAAGGCTTGTCGGCGGCGGGACTTGCGTCCGCGGGGGTTGATGCGGCGGGTTTGGCAGCCTGATCCCTGGGCAGGAAAAGCCTGTCGATGGTCATTACCGGTACGGCCGACGGATCGCTTGCCGCCGCACCTTGGGCGTGCGCCCCCCATGCGACACCGGTGAGTCCGGTCATTGCTTCAAGTTGCGCTTGTTGCTGCGCATCCTCTCCCAGCAAATCCACAACCGGACTCGCGCCGGCCCCGCCATAGCCGAATGTCCCGATGGGATGTCCGGGCACGGGTTGCATGACACCCAACTGAAGCCTCTCGAGGACCGACTTGGTCGCCGGAAGGAACGAAAAATCCGCCGGTATGGCGGTGATGGCGCCGGTGACCAGCGCGGTGACAGCCCAATCCGACCCATCGCTTCCGGCAAAGAAACTGGCGGGGACAAGGAAGGAGACCGACTTGCCGCGAACCTTAATCCGGGAGGGAAAGAAAATCGACTGGTCGACGACGGCCGCGATTTCGGCATCGGCGCGGGCGGGGAATTGCTCATGCAACGCGTCCAGCAGTTGCTGTCGCATCAGCTCGGGCCGCGGCGTAAGCACCATGACCTTTTCCCAGGCATACGCCGGGTCGATCTGAACCTTGCGACCGGGCAAGGTGAAGACGTTGCCCGATCCATTGATGCGATCCGTGTCGACATAGATGTCGAGGTTGAACTGGTAGAAGCCTTTGCGCGCAAAGTCCGCCAGCGAATCGTTGCCCACGGTGTTCTGGACATTGCCGGGATTGCGGATGGCGTTCCTGAATTTGGCCTCGAACCAATAGCCGGAGGCGTCGCGATCGATCTTCAGTTGCAGCAAGTCGAGATCGCCGGCCTGATAGTCGTCCCGATTGGGATAGGCCAGGTTTCCCGCACCGAAGTCGTCGCCGGAAGGATCGTTGAAACCGGCCAGAGGCTGCGGATCGGCCCCGGCATTCGGCAGGGACAGCATCAGGGCAATGAAGAGTAATGCCGATCTCAAGTGTTGCTCCTCCGTATGTCAATATCTGTGCTGCGGAGCATTATCCTAGCCGAATATGCAATCGGCCACACGCAAAAAAAGACCCTCCCGCAATGCGGGAGGGTTCCTATGCAAGTCAATCGGAAAGCGCTTGCGCTTAGAAGTTAACTTGCGAATACGCCTTCATGCGATATTGCTGGATCTTCACATCGCCACCCGCGGCCTCAGACGGATTGCCGTTGCCTCGAATCCATTGAGTCAACATCCCCATCTCGAACCCGGGCAGGTTGTAAGCGAGACGCACGCCGTAGATGCTCTTGGAGTTGTTGAACGCATTGGCGCCGACCTTGATGTCGCGGATATAGCGCCCATACGAGAGCGTGGCGTACAGGTCCGCAAACACCTGGTTGCCCACGCTGGCCGTGACGCCGGTATCCAGCACGTCCCGATCATCCGTGGCAATCGCAGCCGACACCTTGTCCTTGTCATCCACCCGCTTGATCTTGAGATTGCCATCAAGTCCTCCCATCACCGGGAAGTTGTGGTTGAGCTTGAACGCGATGATGTTGGTCGAGCGATCCTGGTTCGCGGGGAAGACGTTGTACAAAGGCCCATCGCTTGTATATCCCTGCCAGTTGTTGTTGTAACCGACACGCGTGACCTCAAGCGACATTGGCGTTTCGGCCACGTCCAGTTTGCCCACTGCCGTAATTCCCTTCCAGCCGACCGCCGACTCGGCTGGCGACTCGTTGAAATCCATGAAGTCGTTGTCGGTCAGGCCATTTTGCGTTCCGTTAGGCACCCCGGGACGTCCCTTTGGCGATGCGGCACCTTGCGTGAAGTCTGACGTTGCCCCGCCGGACCAGAGCGCATTACCCCAGTTGTACCAGGCCGCCTCCGAGCCTTCGGTAAGCAACACGTCCGACTCGCGCCGCGCGGCTGCAGTGCTGAAGTAGCCCGCCCCGATATTGAAGTACTGGAAGTTGAAACTCAGCCCTTCAACGGGTGTTTGCGTCAAATCCAGGTCCAGCTTGATCGCCTTGTCGCTGATATTGCCCCGTGGAGTGTTACCCCAAGGCTCGCCCACCGAACCGACCGAAGGTTCGGAGGTCGACCGGTAGTACGCACCGCGCACTTCCAGCGCATCGGTCAGGCTGCCATCCGCCTTCAGCGCAAAAACCGTGTTCTTGTATATCCCCTGGGAATTTACCCCAGTGAACGTGTTGGCTGTGGGTGACAGGGTGTGGTCGATGAAGGATTGGTAGCTCGTTGCAAGCTTGGCACTGCCGACCGGCACTTTTACCTGCGCGATATAGACCGCTTCGTTGTATTGCGTGCTATCGGTACTGCAACAGGTCGGGCCTTGTCCGTAATTGAACTGCAGATAGGTCGGCAGGGAAACGCGCGCAAACTCCCACGTGCTCCCCGTGGCGATGGGCCCTTTGAAATACAGGCCGTTGTAATTGTCGCGGTCGATGTAGCGGACTTTGCCCACCGTGAACGGATCGAACATGCCCCAATCGCTGGTGCCGATGCGAACCTGGCTTAACCAGTCGTACCCCGGGCTCAATTCCACGTAGGCGCCGCGCAGTTTCATCATCTTCTGGTGATTGACCTCGTTGTTACCGACCGAATTCTCCATGCCGAAACCGCCGAATTCAGTCCAGTACGCCGCACTGCTGCGGCTCTGGATTCGACCGCCTGCTTCGACTTTGGGCGAGATTGTCGCCTTGAACACGAGATTCAATTCGGTGAACTGGCCTTGGTCACCGCCGCTGGCCGTGTCGATACTCCCCGATGGAGCTCCGCGCTGGCTGCCGTCGAGAAATTTCATGTAGAAATTCGAGCCGCTGAAATCTATCGTGGTGGCAGTGGCGGAACCCGCCAACGCCATGCCGATAGCCATGCACAAAGGTTTGAATGTGAATTTGTTCATTTTCAATTCCCTTTCTCTTGAGTGATGAACTGCGGATTACTTCTTGATCATTTTCAGTGTTGCCATTTTTGCCGACTCGCCGTTCGGGCCGCAGGTATAAGCCAGCATGTCTGCCTGTTTCGCGCTATCGGATTCCAGCACATCCGTCACGTGCGGATCGCAATCGCCGTCATTGCCGCCGCCCCAGCGGTGCTGTCCCTCATACTCGTTGACCTTGCGTGTCAGCAGGTCGGTGGCCGCCGGGAAGCCCTCGTTGGATTGCATGACCACTTGATACGACCAGCCGTCGACGTTGCCGTCGCCACCCAGTTCGCTCAGCGGTACGGAGCCCTTGATAGTGCGGTTGCTGCCGCGTGTGGAGTTGGGGACAACGATGTCAGCCACCAGCTTGGGGGCTTTGGTCTCCGCTTCGCCGATGACGCGCGCCTTTTTCTGCGGCGACAAAATCACCACTTTGTTCCACTCGTTGCCCGGTGCGAATTGCACATTGAGGCCGGGCAATCCTTCCGTGTGGCCGCCAGCGCCAGTCTTGACGAAGATGAATACCATCTGCACCGCAAATCCGTTGCCCATTCCCCACGGGTCTTCGAGCGAGCTGTTCACGTCGGCGGCAAACTCGACCTGATCGCCTTTCTTGGTGACGGCGAGCTTGGTCAGATCGAATGAACCGGGTTTGTAGACGCTATCGGTTGGATATACATAGGTGCCCGGACCGTTGTCGTCGCCTTTGGGGTCGGTGAATGTAACTGCCTGGGCGGTACTGGCAGCAAGTGCCAGGATGGATGCGAAACAAATCGCGAGTGAAGTGTTGTTGCTGATCATATGCTTTCTCCTTCTCTCTGTTGAACGTTACAGTTAAGTGAAACCTACTGACGAAATTCCGAGATCAGATACTTAAATACAACTACAGCAATTGTTACTAACTTTTCAAAAGCAACCGTAACGATTGAGATGCATTATCGATATACGATTATCCGAGTATACTCCTCCGGTAATATATGAAAACCCCTTTTTTATTATCTATTTAACACTCCCCGCCGTCAGTCCGGAGATCAAATATTTCTGCAACTGCAGAAATAATGCCACCACCGGCAACGACACAATCACCGAGCCGGCCGCAAAATACCCCCACTGCGAAGAGAATCCGCCGACGAAAAAGCGCAGCCCCACCGGCGCGGTGTAGTTCGCTTCCGACTCCATGAACACCGATGCAAGAATGAATTCGTTCCACGCGGTCATGAACGAGAACAGCGCGGTGATGGCGATGGCCGGCTTGGCCAGCGGCAGGATGATGCGCCAGAAAATGGTGAGCCGCGAAGCGCCGTCGATCAGCGCCGACTCCTCGATGTCGTAGGGAATGGTGTCGAAATAGCCCTTCAGCATCCACACGCAGAACGGAATCGAAGTGGTCGCATACACGATCACCAGCCCGATGTAGGTGTTGCCCAGTTGCAGTTGCTTGACGATGATGATGAACAGCGGGATCAGCATCAGCGTGCCGGGGAACATCTGCGACACCAGGAACGCGAGCATGCCGAGATTGCGGCCGGGAAAGCGGAAGCGCGAAAACGCATACGCCGCGGTGCAGGCGAGGAACACGCCGAGCAAGGTGGTCATCAGCGAGATCACCACGCTGTTCCACAGCCAGCGCCCGAACTGCTGCTCGGTCCACACCTCGGTGAAATTCTTCACCGACCAGTGTTCCGGGAACGGCAGGATGGCGCGGAAGCGTTCGAGGAAGCTCGGGTCCTGCGGCAGGTCGATCAGCCCCACGCTCTGCTGCCCGGAGAACGACAGCGCCAGCACCCACAGCACCGGGTACAGCGCCAGCAGCGTGAAGCTGATGAGCCCGAGGTGCAGCCAGATGTGGTTTTTCGTTTTCGGCTCGGCCATGTCAGAACGACTCCGTCGCTTTGGTGATGCGGGTCTGGAAGAAACCATATACCAGCAGGATCATGAAGATCACCGTCGAGTAGGCGGCGGCATAGGCATACTGGTACTGCTCGAACGCGATCTTGTACGCCTTGGTCACCAGGATTTCGTTGGCCCCGGCCGGTTCGCCGCCGGACACCAGGAAGATGATGTTGAACATGTTGAAGGTCCACACCACCGACAGCACGATGGCCGGGATCAATGTCGGTTTCAGCAGTGGCATCGTGATGTAGCGCAGGCGCTGCCAACGGCTCGCCCCCTCCACCTCGGCCGCCTCGTACATGTCTTTCGGGATGGATTGCAACGCGCCCAGGATCACCACCATCATGAACGGGAAACTCAGCCAGCCGTTGGTTGCCAGCCCGGTGATGAAGGAACTGAACACGCCGTCGAACCAGGACACCGGTTCCAGCCCGAACATCTGCAGCACCTGGTTGATCACGCCGAACTGCGGATGGAACATGCCGCGCCACACCAGCGCGGTGATGTAGTTGGGGATGGCCCAGGGCAGGATCAGCAGCACGCGGTAGATCGCCTTGCCGCGCAAGCCGTCGGTGTTGAGCGCCATCGCCAGCATGAAGCCGACGCTGACGCCGACGGTGACGTTGGTGATGGTCCACACGATCGTCACCATCAGCGTCCAGTAGAAGTTCTGGTAGTTCCAGATGAAGCCGTCCGCGGTCTCCTGGTAGATGTTGAAATCGCCGAGGATGGCCCTGAAGTTGCCCCAGCCGATCAGGCGGTCGAGGAACGGCAGCGATTCGTTGAACAGCGTGGTGTCGGTGAACGCCAGCGTGATGCCGTAGGAGAACGGGAAGAACACCAGCACCAGCATGCCGATCATGGCGGGCGCCACATAGAGATAGGCGTCGAGGTGCTTCCGGAACGCGGCATAGGCGCGCGCCGCATAGCCGTAGACGAACAGCAGCAGCACCGCAGCTGCCAGCAGGTCGATGCCCCACAGGATGGGACGGAGGAAGCCGGCGCGCTGCGCCAGTTGCTTCGTTTCAGCCGCGGCGATGATGCCGCCGGCGGAAGCGATAATGCCGCGCGGCCGCTGGTAGTGGTCCGTATCCCACCGGTTCACGCCCGCC
>JACRME010000029.1 GCA_016235045.1 Nitrosomonadales bacterium | reverse complement strand
TTCGGCCCGACGAAGACGATCTTCTCCATCTCGCACAGCCGCGCGAAATCGGCGTTCTCGGACAGGAAGCCGTAACCGGGGTGGATGGCCTGCGCGTCGGTCACTTCCGCCGCGCTGATGATGGCGGGCACATGCAGGTAACTCTGGCTGGAGGGCGCCGGGCCGATACAGACCGATTCGTCGGCCAGTTTCACGTATTTGGCTTCGGCGTCGGCCTCCGAATGCACGGCGACGGTCTTGATGCCCATCTCGCGGCAGGCGCGCTGGATGCGCAACGCAATCTCGCCCCGGTTGGCAATCAGGATCTTCTCAAACATGACGGGTTTCTCCGGCGGAGCGGGCGTTCGGGGTTTGCGTTCGAATACGGCCATGATGGTTTAACCGATGATGAACAGGGGTTGGCCGAACTCGACGGCTTGGCCGTTCTCGACCAGGATTGCCTTGATCACGCCGGATTTGTCCGCTTCGATCTCGTTCAGCAATTTCATCGCTTCGATAATGCACAGGGTCTCGCCTTCCTTCACGCTCTGGCCGACGTCCACGAAAGACTTGGCGCCGGGGGAAGGGGAACGGTAGAAACTGCCGACCATGGGCGATTTGACCACATGGCCTTCCGGCACGGCGGGAGCGGCAGGGGCGGCTGCGGAGGCAGGCGCGGCGGCGGGTGCGGGCGCGGCTTGCGGGGCAGCCGCATAATATTGCTGCATGGGAGCGGCAACGGAGCTGGAGCGGGAAATGCGTACGTGCTCTTCGCCTTCGGTCAGTTCCAGTTCGGCGATGCCCGAATTTTCAACCAACTCGATCAGTGTCTTCAGTTTGCGTAAATCCATTTTCAGCTCCTTACAGAATGTTGTAGTGCGAATTGCAATGCGAGTTCATAGCCCGTCGCGCCCAGGCCGCTGATGACGCCGACGGCGATATCGGAAAAATAGGATTCCTTGCGGAACGCCTCGCGGGCGTGCACGTTGGAAAGGTGCACTTCGACAAAAGGGATGGCAACCGCCGCCAGCGCATCGCGCAGGGCGACGCTGGTGTGGGTGAAAGCCGCCGGATTGATGATGATGAAGTCCGTGCCGTCGGTGCGCGCCTGTTGCACGCGCTCGACCAGCGCCGCCTCGGCGTTGCTTTGCAGGTAAACCAGCTTTGCGCCCTTTGCTGCGGCTAATGTCGCCAATTTGGTATTAATTTCGTCCAACGTGACGCGACCATACACGTCCGGCTCGCGGGTGCCGAGCAGGTTCAGGTTGGGGCCGTGCAGTACGAGGATGTTCTTCATGGGGGGCGGAGTTTGCCGAAAAAGGGTGAGATTGTCTACCTTTTCGACGAAATTACGAAAAAACAGCTTGTTAGCAGGGGGTTAGACGCCGTGAAAGAAATAGACCACCAACACGATGCCCAAGGCTGCCACCAGCAGGTTGGTGATGACGCCGGGAGCAGTCCGATAGCCTTCCGGTATTTCGACGGGCTTGAGGGTGCGCAGCACTTTTTGGAATTGCAGGGTGGAAAAAATCGCCACAAATACCCCCAGCAGCACGAAAGCCAGGCCGGTCCAGAAGGAAATGCCGCGCTGCAAGGGCATGCTGTGCTGCGGCATCAGAATGGAAACGAATAAACCGAAGCGCTCGATCACGAAGCCGAAAGCCATCAACGACAGGCTGGTGCGGTTCCAGGCGAGCAGGGTACGCTCGGCGGCGAAGAAGACTCTGGGGTCGTTGAGGTCGGACATGGCTAATCCCTTTATATGGCTTGTTACAATCCTGCGCTCTTCAGCGACTGCAGGAATTGCGGCGCATCCTGATAGCCCGTTACGCGATAGTCGGCCTGCTCCTTGCCTTGCGCGTCGAAGAACAGGGTCGCGGGCGGGCCAAATAGCTGGAAACGCTGCATCAGGGCTTTGTCGTCGGCATTGTTGGCCGTCACGTCGGCTTGCAGCAATATCGTGTTCTTCAGTTTGGCCTGCACTGCTGCATCGCTGAAGGTAAAGCGTTCCATTTCCTTGCACGACACGCACCAGTCGGCATAGAAATCCAGCATCACGGTCTTGCCCCGGGCCTGGGCGATGCGGGCATCCAGTTCCGCGCCGCTCTTCACGCGTTCGAAGTGCAGGGTGGCGATGGCTTCAGGCACGGCGCGGCCGATGTTGCCGAGCGGGCGCAGGATGTCGCGCGCGCCGGACAACGCGCCGATGAGGTAAGCCACACCCAGCAACAGCGCGAGAATGCCAACGCCCTTGGCAAACTTGCTCATGCCATGCGCACTATGCGGCAACGGGTCGAGCGCACGCAGGTAGATGGCCGAGAAGATCAGCAATGCCGCCCACAGCAGCATCTGCGCACTGACCGGGATGAGCGGCGAGACAATCCAGATCGCCATGGCCAGCATCAGTACGCCGAAAGAACGTTTGACTGCTTCCATCCAGGGGCCTGTCTTGGGCAGTATCGCCCCGGCCGAGGTGCCGATGATGAGCAGCGGAGCCCCCATGCCCAGCGCCAGCACGAACAGCGCGATTCCGCCCAGTACTGCATCGTGCGTCTGACTTATATATAGCAGTGCGCCCGCCATCGGGGCGGCGACGCAGGGGCCCATGATGACGGCGGACAGCGCGCCCATGGCGAACACGCCGGAAAGATGGCCGCCGTGCAGCTTGTTGCTGGTGTCGGACAGCTTGCTTTGCAGCGCGGTGGGCAATTGCAGTTCATACAGGCCGAACATGGCCAGCGACAGCACCACGAACAGCGCGGCAAAACTGCCCAGCACCCACGGCGTTTGCAATGCACTGGAGATGAGGTTGCCGGAATAGCCCGCGGCCACGCCGGCGACGGCATAGGTGATCGCCATGCCCAGCACGTAAGCCAGCGACAGGATAAAGGCGTGCATGTGCGTGATCTTGTTCCCGCGTCCGACGATGATGCCGGACAGGATGGGGATCATCGGGAACACGCACGGCGTCAGCGAAAGCAGCAGGCCGAAACCGAAGAAGCTGGCGACGATCAGCCAGAAGCCGCCATCCTTGAAGAGTCTGGCGATCTGCGTGTTCTCGTTATCGGCCGGAGCCGGGGGCGAAGCGGCTGCTGCGGGAGCGGTCACCGCGCTGAGCGCCGGCACAAGATCGATGGAGAGTTGTTTTTCGATGGGCGGGTAACACAAGCCCTTGTCGCTGCACCCCTGATAACTTGCGTTCAACAGCAGCGGTTTGGCCGGGTTCGCTTTCTCCAGCGTAATCTCGGCCTGGAAAGACTGGTGATAGACCTCGATGGCGCCGAAATTGGGATCGTCCTTGATCTCGCCTTTGGGCAGGGAAACGCGCACGATTCTGGCCTTGCCGCCGCCGACACTGAAACTGGTCTTGTCGCGGTACAAATAATATCCCGGCGTGACCTTGAAGCTGGCAATCAGGGTTTGCCGGTCGACCGCATGCACGCTCAGCGCAAAGGCCTGGTCGGCAGGTAAAAATTTCGGCTTGCTGCTGCCGAAGGAAAACTCGGCTTGCGCCAGCGGCGCAAGGCACAACAACAGCAACAACGGTAACAGTCGACGAATCATGGCTCTTTCTTCAGTGAGGTCTCTTGCGCGACCCAATTCAAATATTCCGGCAATCCCGCGTTGACGGGCAACGCGATAATTTCCGGCACTTCATATGGGTGCAATTTGCGTAACGCACTTTCCAGCCTGGGATAAGCCGCGCGCGTGGTCTTGATCAGCAACGGCACCTCGCTGGCATGTTCGAGCTTTCCCTGCCAGCGATAAACCGAAGCGCATTCCGCTTGGATGTTCACGCAGGCGGCGGCACCTTCTGCGACCAGCGCTTCCGCGATATGTTCCGCAACCGCGCGATCCGGCAGGTTGGTGATCACCAGCAGCACTTCACTCATCGTGCCCCCGCCCGCGCGCAGCGCACGCCGAGTTGCAGCAATTCATCCCACACGTCGCCCTGGCGCAATCCCTTTACCAGCTTGTCGATCTGCGCGGCCTGGCGCAATGCGCGCTCGGCAAAAGTCGGCGTGAAGCGGCGCACCGCGCGCTCCACCAGTTTCTGGCGCACGCCCCACACGCGCGCATCGCGCAAGGCGCCGGAAAGGTTGCCGCTCTGCTGCATGGCGCGCGCGACTTTGGCCAGCGTGCGGATGTCTTCCGCGATGGCCCACAAAATCAAAACGGTTGCGGTGCCTTCGGCGCGCAGGCCGTCGAGAATGCGCGCGTAGCGTTCGGCATCGCCAGCCAGCATCGCCTCGGACAGCTTGAACACATCGTAACGCGCCACATCCATCACCGAATCCTTGACCTGGTCGAAGGAGAGCGGGCCGGCGGGAAACAGCAACGCGAGCTTCTGGATTTCCTGGAAAGCGGCGAGCAGATTGCCTTCCACGCGCTGCGCCAGGAATGCCAGCGTGTCCGCATCGGCGGACTGTCCTTGCCGTTTCATGCGCGCGGCGATCCAGGCGGGCAGTGCGGCGAGCGAAACTTCGTCGGCGCTGACAACCGTGGCGTGCTGTTCCAGCGCGGTGAACCATTTGCTTTTCATGGCCGTGCCGTCGAGGCGCGGCAGCGAGACCAGCGTGAGCGTGTCGGGATTCAAAGTCTCGCAATGCTCTTGCAGCGCCTGCGCGCCTTCCACGCCGGGCTTGCCGGAAGGAATGCGCAGGTCGATCACCTTGCGCTCGGAAAACAGCGACATGCTCTGTGCGCTGTTGCGCAACTCAGCCCACTTGAAGCCCTGCTCGGCGATCAGCGTTTCGCGCTCGTTGTAACCGGCTTCGCGCGCGGCAGTGCGGATGGCATCGGCGGCTTCGATGGCGAGCAGCAGCGCCTCGCCGTGGATGACGTAGAGCGAGCCCAAGCCTTTGGATAAATGCTGCGGCAGGTCTTCGGTCGAAATTCTCATCGCATCACAATTGCGGTTTGGCCCGGTTCAGGCGGCGTACGGCCTGCGCAACGGCGTCGGCACGCATGTCCTTGTACAGCAGCGCTTCTTCCTGTTCCTTGGCGAGCACTTGCGCATCGTCATACGGCAGGATGCGCGAAAGCGATATCTCTTCGGCAGGCAGCCAGTCGTTCTGCTTGTTGTCGTAAGCACGCAAAGAGACGCGGTAAAACAACTGGTATTCCTGCACCCGGCCGGCGCCGGAAAGCGAAAGAATCTGTTTGAGCGTCTGCTCGGAGACGACTTCCAGCACCAGATCCGCCTGCTCGGCCGTGACGGTCAACGCAACATTGTTGGAAGACAACGCCCGGCGCAAGTCGGCGACGAAAGGCGTTTCGCCCGGCGCTTTCAGGTAGAGCGACTTGAATGCGAACGTGACGTCCTTGAGATTGCTGCCGCGCAAGTGGAAGCCGCAGGCAGCCAGTGCCAGCACCGACAACAACAAAAGAGTGCGCGTCGCATTCGTCATCAGATCACCACATTGATCAGGCGGCCCGGCACGACGATGATCTTCTTCGCCGTTCCGCCCGCGAGTTGTTTTTGTACAGCCTCGTGCGCCAGCGCGAGCTGCTCCAGAGTTGCCTTGTCCGCCTCCTTGGCAACGCGCAGGTTGCCGCGCAGCTTGCCGTTCACCTGGATCACCAGCTCGATCTCGTCCTGCACCAGCGCGGCTTCGTCCACTTCCGGCCAGGGGGCATGCAGGATGTTGTCGCCGTAACCGAGTTCTTTCCACAGCGTTTGCGCGATGTGCGGCGTGATCGGGGAGAGCAGGCGCAACAGGATGGAAACGCCTTCGCGAACGATCTCGTTGTCCACCGCTTCGAGGCGCTCAAGCGCATTCAATATTTTCATGGTCGCGGATGCGACAGTATTGAACTGGTGTTTTGCCATATCGTAGTTGGCCTGCTTCAAGACTGAATGAATCTCGAAGCGAGTCGCTGCCGATACAGAGGCGCCGATAGCGGGATCGCCGCCGGCTTTTACCTTGACGCTGAAATTCCACACGCGCCTGAGGAAGCGGAACGAACCTTCCACGCCCGCATCCGACCATTCCAGTTGCTGGTCGGGCGGCGCGGCGAACATCATGAACAAACGCGCCGTGTCAGCGCCGTAGGCATCGATGATCGCCTGCGGGTCGACGCCGTTGTTTTTGGACTTCGACATCTTCTCCGTGCCGCCGATGATGACCGGCAATCCGTCCGCCTTCAGCTTGGCGCCGAGCGGGCGCGCCTTGGCATCGACTTCCACATCCACATCGGCGGGGTTGATCCACAGCTTCTTGCCGCCTTCCAGTTCACGGTAGAAGGTCGGTGCGACCACCATGCCCTGCGTGAGCAGGTTCTTGAACGGTTCATTGCCCTGTACCAAACCTTCGTCACGCATCAGCTTGTGGAAAAAGCGCGCATACAGCAGGTGCAGGATCGCGTGTTCGATCCCGCCGATATACTGGTCCACCGGCAGCCATTGCTGCGCTGCCGCCTTGTCCACCATGCCGGTAGCGCATTGCGGGCTGGCGTAGCGCGCGTAGTACCAGGACGATTCCACAAAGGTATCCATGGTGTCGGTCTCTCGCCGTGCCTTGCCGCCGCACTGCGGGCAGCTGCACTCGTAGAATTCCGGCATCTTCGCCAGCGGCGAACCGGCACCGTCCGGCACCACGTTCTCCGGCAGCTTCACCGGCAACTGGTCGTCCGGCACGGAAACGTCGCCGCAAGTCGGGCAATGGATGATGGGGATGGGGCAGCCCCAGTAGCGCTGGCGCGAAATGCCCCAGTCGCGCAGGCGGAACTGCACTTTCTTCTCGCCCAGACCTTTGGCGCTCAGGTCGGCGGCGATGGCGTCCACGGCTTGGGTGTAATTGAGTCCGTCGTACTTGCCGGAGTCCACGCATACGCCATTCTCCTTGTCGCCGTACCATTCCTGCCAGGCGGCTTCGCTGAACTCATTGCCTTTGACGGCGATGGACTGCTTGATCGGCAGTCGGTATTTCTTGGCGAAACCGAAATCACGCTCGTCATGCGCCGGCACCGCCATCACTGCGCCTTCGCCATAGCCCATCAACACATAGTTGCCGACCCACACCGGCACTTGTTCGCCGGTGAGCGGATGCCTCACTGAGATGTCGGTGGGCATGCCTTTCTTTTCCATGGTGGCGATGTCGGCCTCGGCCACGCCGCCGTGTTTGCATTCCTCGACGAAGGCGGCGAGTGCGGGGTTCTTCTTGGCGGCGTAGGTCGCCAGCGGGTGCTCGGCGGCGACCGCAACGAAGGTCACGCCCATGATGGTGTCGGCGCGGGTGGTGTAGACCCACAGCAAGTTCTTCTCCCCTCTCCCGCTTGCGGGAGAGGGGCCGGGGGAGAGGGTGTTTGCCACAGCCCTCTCTCCTAACTCTCTCCCGCCAGCGGGAGAGAGGGACGCAGTCCCGACTCCGTCGGGGATTTCGAATGCGAATCTCACGCCGTAGCTCTTGCCGATCCAGTTGGCCTGCATGGTCTTCACCTGCTCCGGCCAGCCGGAGAGCGTGTCCAGGTCCTGCAGCAATTCGTCGGCGTATTGCGTGATGCGGAAGAAATACATCGGGATGTCGCGCTTCTCGACCACGGCGCCGGAGCGCCAGCCTCGGCCATCGATCACCTGCTCGTTGGCCAGCACGGTGTTGTCGACCGGGTCCCAGTTCACCACGGCGGTCTTCTTGTAGATCACGCCCTTCTTGAACAGGCGCGTGAACAGCCATTGCTCCCAGCGGTAATAGTCCGGCTTGCAAGTCGTGACTTCGCGCGACCAGTCCACGCCCAGGCCCAGCGACTTTAGCTGCTGCTTCATGTATTCGATGTTGGAATAAGTCCAGGCAGCGGGGGGCACGTTGTTGGCCATCGCGGCGTTTTCGGCGGGCAGGCCGAACGCGTCCCAGCCCATCGGTTGCATCACGTTGTAGCCCTTCATCTGGTGGTAGCGGCTCAGCACGTCGCCGATGGTGTAGTTGCGCACGTGGCCCATGTGCAGCTTGCCGGAAGGGTAGGGGAACATCGACAGGCAATAGTATTTGGGCTTGTCGCCGGTTTCGACGGCGCGGAATGCCTGCGTGGCGTCCCACTGTTGTTGGGCGGCGGCTTCGATTTCTTTGGGCGAATAATTTTGTTGCATGATGAAAGTGGTTATTTGGGTGCTTTGCAAAAGAGAGCGGCATTATATCGGGAATGGGCATTGGTACGGCGTCCTGTTAGCGGCATCGGGGGGGTTCTGCTAAAATCGGGCACCAAAAAATTTTCGTATTGTTCAGGAGAGTGGCACATGTCCCGTAAACATCCCGTTATCGCCGTTACCGGTTCGTCCGGCGCCGGCACCACCACCGTCAAGCTCGCGTTCGAGAATATTTTCCGCCGCGAAGGAATCAGGGCCGCCGTCGTCGAGGGCGATAGCCTGCACAGCCTGAATCGCACGGCCTTTCGCGCTGCCGTGGCCGAAGCTGCGAAGGACTGCAACTATTCGTTCAGCCACTTCGGCCCCGAATCCAACCACTTCGACAAGATCCAGGAGATGTTCAAGGTCTACGGCGAAACCGGCAAGTGCCAGCGCCGCTACTATGTGCATAGCGAGGAAGAGGCGGAGTTGCACAACAAGCACTTCGGCAAGACCGACCTGGTTCCGGGCGTGTTCACGCCGTGGGAATCGATCGAGGAGAATTCCGACCTGCTGTTCTACGAAGGACTGCACGGCCTGGTCGTCGACGAAAGCGAAGGTATCGATGCGGGCAAGTATGTGGACCTGGGTATCGGCGTGGTGCCGGTGGTCAACCTGGAATGGATCCAGAAGATCCATCGCGACAAGAAGGAACGCGGCTATTCCGCCGAAGCCACCGTGGATACCATCCTGCGCCGCATGCCGGACTACGTTAAATACATCACCCCGCAATTCTCGCGCACCCACATCAACTTCCAGCGCGTGGCCACGGTGGATACCTCCAATCCTTTCATCGCGCGCGACATCCCGACGCCGGACGAAAGCTTCGTGGTGATCCGCTTCAGCAACCCCAAGGGCGTGGATTTCCCCTACTACCTGCAAATGATCCCCAACTCATTCATGTCCCGCGCCAACACGCTGGTGACGCCCGGCGGCAAGATGAGCCACGCGATGGAAATCATCCTTGCACCCATCATGCATGAGATGATCGAGAACAAGAAGAAGCAAAAATAAACAACAAGAAGAAGCAGGTAACAGGACGGGGAAGCGGAAACGTTTCCCCGTCTTTCTTTTTCCGGAGGGGAAATAAAGGAAACACCGAACACGAGTCGTCACACCGGCGAAAGCCGGCGTAGGAGCGCAACTTGTTGCGCGATATAGGTCTATGCGGAATATCGCCCGGCAAGCCGGGCTCCTACAAAACTGCCTCATGAAATATCCGGGCCAGCCCTCACCTCAATCCTCTCCCGGAGGGAGAGGAGGCGATTGCTCTTTCCCTCTCGAGGTTGCGAAATTGATTTATCCGGGTTGCTGCGCCACAATGAATCCGTCAATAGCGGATAGGGGGCATGATGGCCGATACGGATTTCGATCGAGTGAGAAAGCAAGTGCGCCAGTTTGTCGTTGAGCGCGACTGGGACCAGTTCCATTCGCCCAAGAACCTGTCCATGGCGCTCATCGTCGAGGCGGCCGAGCTGGTCGAGCATTTCCAGTGGCTGACCGAAGAGCAGAGCTGCGAACTGTCGCCGGAGCAGCTCGCCGAAGTCGAACTGGAACTGGCCGACATCCAGGTCTACCTCATCAGTCTGGCGGAAAAGCTGAAACTCGACCTTGTTGCCGCCGTGGACAAGAAGTTGGCGCTGAACGCAAAAAAATATCCGGCGGACCAGGTGCGCGGCAGCGCGAAGAAGTACAACGAGTACAAGCAATCCTGAAAACCCTTATTAGCCACAGAGAACACAGAGTTCACAGAGATGTCCGGCGCTTTTCAACTCGAATCACGAATTGATTTCAGTCGGCAAGCGGCAGGGGACATCACCTTTCTCTGTGGCTAATAAGGTTTGATGTGAAATGAAACAACCGACTGTCTGTTTGCCTGTTATCGTGTGGGATAATCCGCCCATGAATCCCACCCTGCTTTCCGGTCTCAATCCCGAACAACGCGCCGCCGTCGAACTCCCCGCCCGATCCGCGCTGATCCTTGCCGGCGCGGGCAGCGGCAAGACGCGCGTGCTGACCACGCGCATCGCCTACCTCATCAGCACCGGACAGGTCAGCCCCCAAGGCATCCTCGCGGTGACCTTTACCAACAAGGCGGCCAAGGAGATGGTGACGCGCCTTTCCGCCATGCTGCCCATCAACACGCGCGGCATGTGGATAGGCACCTTCCACGGGCTGTGCAACCGCATGCTGCGCGCGCATTACCGCGAAGCCAACCTGCCGCAGACCTTCCAGATCCTCGATTCGGGCGACCAGCTCTCCGCCATCAAGCGCCTGATGAAGGCGATGAACGTGGACGACGAAAAGTACCCGCCGCGCGAGTTGCAGAACTTCATCGGCTCTAACAAGGAGCAGGGCCTGCGCGCATCCGAGGTGGAAGCCTACGATCCCTACACGCGGCGCAAGGTCGAGGTGTTTGCCGAATACGACGCGCAATGCCAGCGCGAGGGCGTGGTCGATTTTTCCGAGCTGCTGTTGCGCTGCTACGAACTGCTGTTGCGCAACCAGCAACTGCGCGAGCATTACCAGGAGCGCTTCAAGCACATCCTGGTGGACGAGTTCCAGGATACCAATCCGCTGCAATACCGCTGGTTGAAGCTGCTGGCGGGGCAGAACAATGCGCTGTTTGCCGTGGGCGACGACGATCAGTCCATCTACGCCTTCCGCGGCGCCAACGTCGGCAACATGCAGGAGCTGCTGCGCGACTTCCACGTCGAGAGCGTGATCAAGCTGGAGCAGAACTACCGCTCGCACGGCAACATCCTAGAAGCCGCCAACGCGCTGATCCAGCACAACCGCAACCGCCTCGGCAAGAACCTGTGGACCGATGCCGACAAGGGCGAACAGATACGCGTGTACGAGGCGGGCACCGATGTGGACGAGGCGGCCTTCATCGTCGACGAGATCAGGCAGCTCAACCGCGAAGGCGTCAGACTCTCAGAGATCGCGCTACTGTACCGCTCCAACGCGCAGTCGCGCGTGCTGGAACATTCACTGGTGTCGGCGGGTTTGTCATATCGCGTGTACGGCGGGCTGCGCTTCTTCGAACGGCAGGAGATCAAACACGCGCTGGCCTATTTGCGTTTGATGGAGAACACCGACGACGACAACGCGCTGCTGCGCATCATCAACTTCCCCACCCGCGGCATCGGCGCGCGCAGCATCGAGCAGTTGCAGGAAGCGGCAAAAATAAACAACACCACGTTATGGGATGCGGCGGCGCGCGCGGGCGGCAAGGTCACCGCCTTTGTCGGTCTGATCGAGTCGCTGCGCAGCGGGACACAGAACCTGCCGCTGCCCGAGATCATGGAGCATGTGTTGCAGCACAGCGGACTGATCGCGCACTATGAAACGGAGAAGACTTCGGTAACGAAGCGGCGCGAGGCGGAAGAGCGGCTGGAGAACCTGAACGAACTCATCAGCGCGACAACGCTGTTCGTGTATGAAAACGAGGACGACAGCCTCACCGCATTCCTTACGCATGCCTCGCTGAAATCGGGCGAACACCAGGCGGGCGACAGCGAAGACGCGCTGCACCTGATGACAGTGCACGCCGCCAAGGGGCTGGAGTTCCACACCGTGTTCATCACCGGGCTGGAAGAAAGTCTGTTCCCGCACCAGAACAGCATCGACAACGGCGACCTCGACGAAGAGCGCCGTCTGATGTACGTGGCGATCACGCGCGCGCGCCGCCGCCTTTACCTCACTTTTGCGCAAAGCCGCATGCTGCACGGACAGACGCATTACGGCACGGCATCGAGTTTCCTGCGCGAGCTGCCCGAGGAATTGCTGCACTGGATCACGCCGCGCGTGAGTGCGCGCAAGACCTTCCACACCAGCAGTTATGAGACCAACAGTTATGCCAAGGCATTCGCCGCCAGTCCTGCTGCGCCAATACCGCATG
Organism: Nitrosomonadales bacterium; assembly: GCA_016235045.1. Taxonomy (GTDB): domain Bacteria; phylum Pseudomonadota; class Gammaproteobacteria; order Burkholderiales; family Gallionellaceae; genus Sideroxyarcus. The sequence continues at coordinate 9,243 of JACRME010000029.1, read as the reverse complement.
TTTCGCCCGATTCGATCTGGCGCATCGGCCAGCGCGTGTTTCACCAGAAATTCGGCGAGGGCGTGGTGACGGATACCGAGGGCGGCGGCAGCGACGGCCGCGTGCAGGTCAACTTCAAACGCGCGGGCAGCAAATGGCTGGCGCTTGAATATGCCAAGCTTACCGCCGTCTGATGCCGCGCTGGATGAGCGCTTGCGGCTCATCGTGGGGAGCTACCGACGGCTGACCGGCAAGGAGTTGATTGTGAATGCTCCAGCCGATGCCTCAGTATTGCGTGATGCGATGTGGAACGCCCCCCGCGCCATCGTCGCGCACAGCACCGAGGCCGATCCGGTCTTCTTCTACGGCAACGATTATGCCTTGCGCTGCTTCGAAATGGAGTTCGGCGAGTTTACCCGGCTGCCCTCGCGTCTGTCGGCCGAACCGCTGGCGCAGGACGCGCGCGAGAAGGCGCTGCGCAAGGTGGCGGAGCAGGGTTATATCGACGGCTATTCCGGCATGCGCATCGCCAAAAGCGGCAGACACTTCATGATCACGGATTGCACGATATGGAACCTGGCCGATGCAGACGGCGCGCATCGCGGTCAGGCGGCGGTCTTTGCGGTGGTCCCCTGATTTATCGGAATCGGCAGTTCACTTTCATCCGCAAAAAATTAGTTAGCCACAGAGAACACAGAGATCACAGAGAAGAAACAAACGGTTATCACGAAATATCGATACGCCTTTTGGGTGAACCGGCAAATCATGGAAGAACCGTTTCTTTCTCTGTGCTCTCTGTGAGCTCGGTGGCTTGAATTAAGGTTTTTAGGTTCATTCAATCACAGGAGAAAACCCATGAGCAAATCATTCAAGGAACTCATTCAGCACCTGAACCCGCCGCTGGCCACTTTGCGCAAGGAAGCGGCGGCCACCATGACCGGCTTCGACGCGATGGCTAAGGCGGCGATGGCCGCCGGGGTGGTTTCCGCGCTGGACAAGGAACTGATCGCCATGGCCATCGCGGTGGCGACGCGCTGCGAAGGTTGCATCGCCTATCACGTGCGCACGCTGGTGCGGCTGGGCGTCACCCGCGAACAGCTCAACGAGGTGCTGGCGGTCGCGGTGTACATGGGCGGCGGCCCGTCGCTGATGTATGCGGGCGAGGTGATGCGGGCCTTTGAAGAGTTTTCCCAGCCGGGCTGATCAAACCGCAGGCGGCGGGAAGGCTGCCGCCAGCTTGTCCGGGACTTCGCGTTTGGCGGCTTGGGCGTAGGAACTGAATTCCATCACCGCGGTGACCAGCACCAGAATCAGGGTCGGCATCAGCGCAATGCGCGTCAGCGCGGTCCAGATGATATGCCCCATGTTGTGATCTTTCATGCTCAGGCTGATCAGCCAGGCAAAAAAGATCAGCACTGCCGAAATTGCGTAACCCATCAACAGCCACTGCGCGCGCGCGAAAGCCAGTTTCCAGTGCATATCGACGAACCAGGCGGTGGTTCTCCTGCCGCGCAGATAAATGAAAGCGATGAGCGCGCCGGAACACAGCAGCGGGATAAGCAGCCCGATCATGCCGATCTTCAGCGCAAGTATTGCCGGCGTCATCAAAAGGTCGAACAGGAACAGGCCCGAGATAAACAGGTTGTGCGGGACTTGCGCGCGTTTGACATCGTCTATGGTAGCGTTGGTGTATTGCATGGTTATGCCTCCGGATTGTGTGAAACGGGTTCGATTGCGGCAAGTTCATGCGCAAACGGGAAGATGTTGCGGTAGCTGACGTACAGCGAAGTGAGGCCGAGCGGCAGCAACACGAAAAATCCAAGGTTGAACGGCAGGAAGCTCAGCACCAGCGCGATGAGCTGCATGGCGAGCGTGTACACCGTGTACGGGATGATGTTGCGCAACGATCCAAACAGGCTGGCGTGCAGGGCGGCTGCCGGCGCCACATCGTTGAAGAACACCAGCATGGGCGCATATTGCAGCGCCAGCATCAGCACGCATATCAACGCAAAACCGGCCAGCAGGCTGAACGCCACGCCCGACCCGGCTGCCCACATTGCATTTATCAACACCTGCGGATTGTTGGCGGCATGGAAATTTTCCAGCAGGGCAGTGAGCGCGCTGCCGCCGATGAACACCATCACGGCGGAAGCGGCGAACAGCCCCAAGACGCCGAAAGCGCCCAGCGTTGCCAGGCGAGCCCCCCGTTTCCGGAAGCCCTCCAGCAGAAGCGGCAACTCGACCTGTTCCTCTTCTTCCAATGCGCGGCAGACGCGCATATAGCCTGACATGAGCAGGGGTATCAGCAGAATCGCGATCAAAGGCCCGAACGGAGGTATGCGCAGCACGACAAACAGCGCCAAGGCGCACATCATGGCAAAGGAAGTGGACATCAGCGGATTGCGCATGATGAGCTGATAGCCCTGCCTTACCCAAGTCCAGCCGCGCGTCGCATTCAGTCTGCGGATTTCCATTTCAACCCCGTTCAAGGGGACGGCCGCGCCGTTGCCCGATATGAAGCATGTTCAGATCTTCGCATCGCCTGTTGCGGGTTCGATGGCATTCTCGTCCGGCCGCGGGAAGATGCCGCGATAAGCCGCGTAGATCGAGGTAAGCATGATTGGCAGTAAAACGATCCAGCCCAACATCAGCGGCAGGGTGGCGACGAACATAAAGAGCATCATCATTACGCCGTACACGGACAGCGGTACGAGGTTGTGCCAGCTACCCAGCAGGCTCGCCTTCAATGCCCCAACCGGCGACAGCTTGTCGAACGTCACGAGCATGGGCGCAAACTGCGTGGCCAGGAGAAACAGGATGGACAGGATGAGACCGAGCACAATGGCAACGCCTGCGCCTGAAATTGCCTGAATGATCGCGGTGGGCTCGATATCGGGAGAGGAACTCATCATCAGGTCGAGCAGTTCACCGCCGCCGGTGATCTTCATTACGCCGAGAATCAGGTAGTTGCCCAGCAGATTGAGGGCGCCCAGCATCACGAGCTTCTGCGTGTTGCGCGTGAAACCAAGAAACAGATGCGCGAGTTCCAGTTCCTTGTCATGCTCCAGGGCCTGGCATCCCCACAACAGGCCGGACAAGAGCACAGGAAAAAGAAACACGGATAGCGGTTCGCCGACGGCAGGGATGCTGGCAACCCCGATCGCGCCGACAATCGCAATAATGGAAAGCGCGGCCAGCAATGCCGGACTTTTCTTGAACAGGTAGGTGCCCTGTTTGATCCACAACCAGCCGCATGCGGCGTTCAGTTTCTTGATTTCCATTTGATCCTCAATCCCATGGCCGGACGACCCGTTCCATTGTAATGTGATTTTGGGTTATCCGCTCGAAGTGGCGCTGGTCGAGCGCATAGTCGCGCGGCAGATGCCATACGGAAAGGGTATGGAACCGGATGGGCTCTTGGCCGGAAATAATCGGGAGGTGGTAGAATCCGCGCCTCGCGGCGCATCGCCTTACTACCTCACTGGGAGTCTTTCCGTGCAACTCGTTTGTCTTGACCTTGAAGGTGTCCTCGTTCCGGAAATCTGGATCGAATTTTCACAACGCACCGGGATTCCGGAATTGCGCCGCACCACCCGCGACGAGCCCGATTACGACAAGCTGATGAAGTACCGGCTGGACATCCTGAAGCAGCACAAGCTTGGCTTGCCCGACATCCAGAAAGTCATTTCGGATATGGGGCCGATGGCCGGCGCCAAGGATTTCCTCGACGACCTGCGCCAGCGCTTCCAGGTCATCATCCTTTCCGACACCTTCTACGAATTCGCCATGCCGCTGATGCGGCAACTGGGCATGCCGACGCTGTTCTGCCACAAGCTGGAAGCCGATTCCAGCGGCATGCTGGTCAATTACCACCTGCGCATGGCGGACCAGAAACGCGAATCGGTGAAACGCTTCAAGGAACTCAATTTCAAGACCATCGCCGCCGGCGACTCCTACAACGATACGGCAATGCTGGGCGAAGCGCATGCCGGCATCCTGTTCCACCCGCCGGAAAACGTGATCCGGGAATTCCCGCAATTCCCGGTCACCCTGAGCTATGCGGAACTCGATGCCGAGATCCGCAAGGCCAGCGCGAGAATCTGACGCAATTACTTTCAGGCTGCTTTCAGTGAAGGACGATAGGGCTATGCCGCATGTTCCCTCCCCCATGCAGGGGGAGGGGTAGGGTGGGGGTAGAAACCAGGTGCGGATATGTTCGAAATTTCTACCCCCATCCCAACCTTCCCCCTGCATGGGGGAAGGAGTTGAAGTTCCGCCGCCTTGGTGGTCAATGGTTTTTCGGCCCCTTTGAGGGGCTCACAAATTAAAGCCCCCGGCATTGCCGGGGGATACTTACTTTCAGTTACAGGGTGCGCAAGCGCACCCTGCCTTTAACCCGCCAGATTATGTTTGAACTTGTCTGCCTACCCCAGCCAGACAGGCTGTGCCGTCGCAATGTGATTTTGCAGAATACGTTTGAACGGCTCGGGGTTGCGCGGATTGACCAATTCGCCCTCGCGCGGCAGATGCAGGTCGTACAGGCGTGAAATCCAGAAGCGCAGTGCTGCCACGCGCAAGGCCATCGGCCAGGCCTCGGCTTCCTTCGCCGTAAACGGGCGTACAGCGTGATAGGCCTTCAGCAGCGCGCGCGTGCGCGCTTCGTCCAGCTTCCATTCCGCAGTCATGCACCAGTCGTTGGCGGTGATGGCGATGTCATACAGCAAACTGCCGGAACAGGCGAAATAAAAATCGACCAGGCCGCCGACGCGCTCGCCGTCCATCAACACGTTGTCGCGAAACAGGTCGGCATGGATGATGCCGCGCGGGATGTCGTTCAGCGGGCGCTTGGCATGGAGTCCGACTTCGCTGTCCAGCAGCGCCGCATCCTGCGGCGGGAGGAGTTTTTTCACCTGCCGCGAAGCATCGAGCCGCCAGGCTGCTCCGCGCGGGTTGAGCATCTCGTCGCCGAAGCTCCGGCCTGCGTTGTGCATCTGCCCCAGCATGGCGCCGATTGCGGCACACTGCGTTGCATCCGGCTGGGTAATCGATTCGCCGGAAAGGCGGCTGACGATACAGGCGGGCTTGCCATTCAGCTCGCCAAGAAAGCTGTTCTGCCGGTTCGCCACCGGGCACGGGCAGGGAATGCCGTGCCGCGCCAGATGTGCCATCAGGTTGAGAAAGAACGGCAGATCGTCAGCCGTCAGTTTCTCGAACAACGTCAGCACGAAGCGTCCGTTGCCGGTGGTCACAAAATAGTTGGTGTTCTGGACCCCTTCGGGGATACCTTGCAATTCGACCAGATTGCCGAGCGAATAGTTTTCGAGCCAGGCGGTGACGTCTGCCTCGGAAACGCCGGTAAAAACTGCCATGCGGAAGGTTTCGATTAAAAACGTTTGATGACCCAGCGCGGTGGGCGCAGGCCGGTATCCAGACCTTCCCGGCGCGCAAACTTGCCGTCGCCGAGATCGTCCACCAGGTAGTAAGGCGGGCCGACTTTGGGGGTGATCTTGATCATGTACAGCCTGCCGCCGACGCGGTATTCCTCGACGGTCTGCTCGGACTGCCTGGTGATGGTCACCTGCGGCTCGTCGATGCCGTCATCCGCTGCCAGCGGCGGCGGGGGCGGCGGCTCGGCCCTGGCGGGCGCCTCCGGTTGTGCGGCGTTTACGCTCAGGCTCAGGCAGACCAGGGCAATGAAAGAAATGGGGCGCATGATTTTTCCAGTAGGAATTGAATAGGCGGATTCTACGTTAAAGATTGAGCTGCATCTCGCGCTCAGCGGCGGAAGGCTCGAAACCGCGCGTTTCGTAATGCTTGAATATGGCATCGACGACCTGCTCCGGCGCGTCGATGACTTTGATCAGGTCCAGGTCGGCGAGGGAAATCATGTTTTCTTCCAGCAGGCTGGTCTTGAACCACTCCACCATGCCGCCCCAATACTTGCTGCCGACCAGGATGATGGGCATGCGCCGCGTCTTGCCGGTCTGCACCAGCGTCAGCGCTTCCATGAGTTCGTCCAGCGTGCCGAAGCCGCCGGGCATCACCACATAAGCGCTGGCGAACTTGACGAACATCACCTTGCGCGTGAAGAAGTGATGGAAAGTCTGGCTGATGTTCTGGTACGGGTTGTTGTGCTGCTCGTGCGGCAACTGGATGTTGAGGCCGACGCTGGACGACTTGCCGTAGAACGCGCCCTTGTTTGCCGCTTCCATGATGCCGGGGCCGCCGCCGGAAATGACCGAGAAGCCGGCATCCGACAGCAGCCGCGCGATTTCTTCGGTGAGCTTGTAATAAGGATGGTCATTGGAGGTGCGCGCACTGCCGAAGATGCTGACCGCCGGATGGATGTCGCGCAGGCGTTCGGTCGCCGACACAAATTCTGACATAATGCCGAACACACGCCAGGACTCCTTCGACTGCATCAACTCGGGCGACTGCATGGGCGGAAGTTTCATTTCGTTGTTCATCTCGGACCTCAAAGCATGAAGACATTGTTGTTGGTGGACGGCTCGTCCTATCTGTACCGCGCATTCCACGCCATGCCCGACTTGCGCAGCCCCAAGGGCGAGCCAACCGGCGCGATCTACGGCGTGCTCAACATGCTGCGCCGCCTGCGCAAGGATTACGCCGCGGATTATAGCGCCTGCGTGTTCGATGCGAAGGGCAAAACGTTCCGCGACGACTGGTATCCCGAATACAAGGCGCACCGCCCGCCGATGCCGGACGACCTGCGCCTGCAGATCGAACCGCTGCACGAAGTCGTGGCCGCGGCCGGCTGGAACATCCTGATGGTCGACGGCGTGGAAGCCGACGACGTCATCGGCACCCTCACGCAGCAGGCATCGCAAAAAGGCGCGCGCTGCATCGTTTCCACCGGCGACAAGGACCTCACGCAACTGGTCAACCCGCATGTCACGCTGGTCAACACCATGAGCGACGAAGTGCTCGATGAAGCCGGCGTGCTCGCCAAGTTCGGCGTGCCCCCGCAACGAATTGTGGATTATCTGGCGCTGGTTGGCGATACAGTGGATAACGTACCCGGCGTAACCAAATGCGGGCCCAAAACCGCGGTGAAATGGCTTACCGAATACGGCACGCTGGATAACCTCATCGCGCATGCGGACGAAGTCGGCGGCGTGGTCGGCGAAAACCTGCGCGCCGCGCGCGACTGGCTGCCGATGGGGCGCAAGCTGGTCACGGTTAAATGCGATGTTCAGCTTCCCAAGCGCTACGACGAACTGGCGGCGCCGGCAGCGGACGAAGAAAAGATGCGCACGCTGTTCGAGCACTTCGGTTTCAGGACCTGGCTACGCGAAATTTCTCACCCCTCCGCCTCGCTCCCCTCTCCCGCTGGCGGGAGAGGGGCCGGGGGAGAGGGTGCGGCAGACAGTGCTTCTTCCCTCTCCCCAACCCTCTCCCGCCAGCGGGAGAGGGGACAAGCCCCGCGCCAATTCGAGCAAGCTTCCTTGCCCTCAACCGTCAACGACACCTCCAACTACGAATCCATCCTCACCGAAGCCCAACTCGACGACTGGCTGGAAAAACTCATGGCCGCACCGCTGGTGAGCATCGACACCGAAACCACCGGCCTCGACGAAATGACCGCGCAACTGGTCGGCATCTCGTTCAGCATCGAAGCAGGCCACGCCGCCTACCTGCCGCTGGCGCACCACTACCCCGGCGCCCCCGACCAGCTCGGCCGCGAGCATGCGCTGAAGAAACTCAAACACTGGCTGGAAAGCGAGAAGCACAAGAAGCTCGGCCAGAACCTCAAGTACGACCAGCACATCTTCGCCAATCACGGCATCGCGCTGCGCGGCATCGCCGAAGACACGCTGCTGCAATCCTATGTGCTGGAATCGCACAAGCCGCACGAAATGGGCATCCTCGCGCTGCGTCACCTCGGCATCGAGACCATCAGCTACACCGACCTGGTCGGCAAGGGCGCCAAGCAGATCGGCTTCGACCAGGTTGATCTCGACACGGCGACGAAGTACGCGGCGGAAGACGCCGACATCACGTTGCAACTGCACCAGACCCTGTCGCCGCAACTGCAAGGCAGACTGGCCGGGGTCTACCGCGACATCGAAATGCCCGTGCGCGAAGTGCTGTTCAAGATGGAACGCAACGGGGTACTCATCGACAGCGCGAAACTGTCGAGACAGAGCCACGAACTGGGCGAGAAGATCATGGCCATCGAAAAGCAGGCCTTCGAACTGGCCGGACAACCGTTCAACCTGGCCTCGCCCAAACAGTTGCAGGAAATCCTGTTCGACAAGCTCGGCATCCCCTCGAAGAAAAAAACCGCGACCGGCTCACGCTCCACCGACGAAGAGGTGTTGCAGGAGTTGGCGCTCGATTACCCGCTGCCCAAGATCATCCTTGAGCATCGCGGCATGGCGAAACTCAAATCCACCTACACCGACAAGCTGCCGCTGTCCGTGAATCGAGCCACGGGCAGGGTGCACACCAGTTATTCGCAAGCCGTGGCCGTCACCGGGCGCCTCGCCTCGAACGATCCCAACCTGCAGAACATCCCCATCCGCACACCCGAAGGCCGCCGCATCCGCGAAGCCTTCATCGCCCCCGTCGGTTCGCGCATCGTCTCCGCCGATTATTCGCAGATCGAACTGCGCATCATGGCGCACCTTTCCGGCGACGATGGCCTGCTCAAAGCCTTCGCCGCCGGCGAAGACATCCACCGCGCCACCGCCGCCGAAGTATTCGGTGTCGCACTCGACGCGGTCAGCAGTGAACAGCGCCGCTATGCCAAGGTCATCAACTTCGGGCTCATCTACGGCATGTCCGCTTATGGCCTGGCTTCGCAACTCAATATCGAAACCAGCGCTGCCAAGCAATACATCGACCTCTACTTCGCGCGCTACCCCGGCGTGAAGCGCTACATGGACGGCACGCGCGAACAGGCCAAGGCGCAGGGCTTCGTCGAGACCTGGTTTGGTAGAAGGCTGTGGCTGCCGGAGATCAACGGTGCGAATGGTATGCGTCGACAGGCTGCCGAACGCGCCGCCATTAACGCGCCTATGCAGGGCACCGCCGCCGACTTGATCAAGTTGGCGATGATTGCGGTGCAGGATTGGCTGGAGAAAGAGAAGTTGCAAACCAAGCTGATCATGCAGGTGCACGATGAACTGGTGCTGGAAGTGCCTGATGCTGAACTTTCACGCGTGAAAGAGAAGGTGCGGGAGTTGATGTGCGGGGTGGCGGAGTTGAAGGTGCCGTTGGAGGTGGGGTTGGGTGAGGGGG
>JACRME010000015.1 GCA_016235045.1 Nitrosomonadales bacterium | reverse complement strand
TGATGGAGGTTGATGGCATCAAGTTGATTTTTTTTGCGCTTCAGACTGTGAGCATCACACAGCACACAACCCAGAACATGTGTTTCTCAAGGCGGGCGGCGGCGAACACGGCGTCCTGGCTTTGGGCCGTGCGGTAGATTTCGAGCAGGTCGGCGGCCTGCGCTTGCGCCTGGATACCCAGTGCCAGCAACACGCCCATCGCAATTCTTGAATGTTTCATCGTGTTCTCCATTGTTGGATATGTCCTTCAGGCATGTGCATGCCGAAGCTTGTTGACCTTGGCGCGAGCCCACTCGATCCAGTCGTCCACGTAAGTGAACACCACCGGGATCACCAGCAGGCTGAGGAAAGTCGAGGTGATCAGGCCGCCGATCACCACGATGGCCATCGGCGCGCGGAAGCTCGGATCGACGCCGATCCCCAGCGCCACCGGCAGCATGCCCGCGCCCATCGCCAGCGTGGTCATCACGATGGGACGCGCGCGTTTCTTGCAGGCATCGAGCAGCGCTTCGGCACGGTTCATGCCGCGCTCGCGCCGCGACACGATGGCGTATTCCACCAGCAGGATGGAGTTCTTGGTGGCGATGCCCATCAGCATGATCAGGCCGATCATGGACGGCATCGACAACGCGGTGTGGGTGACGAACAGCGCGAGGAAGGCGCCCGGCACCGACAGCACCAGTGCAGCCAGGATGGTGGCCGGTTGCATGAAGTCCTTGAACAGCAGCACCAGCACCACATAGATGCACAGCACGCCGGTCAGCATCGCCAGCGCGAAGCTGTCGAACAGGTCGGCCATCGCCTCGGCATCGCCCACCGAGGTGCGGATCACGCCCGGCGGCAGTTCCTTGAGGCTGGGCAGAGCGATGGCTTGCGCCTCCACTTCGCCCAGCGGCTGCTGGTTCAGTTCGATCTCGAAGTTGATGTTGCGCATGCGGTCGTAACGGTCGATCTCGGCCGGGCCGCTTTCGATGCTCAGGTTCGCCACGCTGCCCAGCATCACCGGACCATGCGCACCCTGCACCACCAGCCGCGACAACAGCTCGATATCCTGCCGCGCATCGGCGCGCAATTTCACCATCACCGGAATCTGGCGGTCGGACAGGTTGAGTTTCGCCAGCGCCTGATCGTAGTCGCCCGCGGTAGCGACACGCAACGTGTCGGCGATGGCCGCCGAAGTCACGCCCAGATCGGCCGCACGGGCGAAGTCCGGACGCACCACCAGTTCGGGACGCACCAGGCTCGACGTCGAGGTGACATTGCCGATGCCGGGAATGGTGCGCAGGTCGCGCGCCACTTTCTGCGCGTGATCCGCCAGCACCTGCCCGTCCTCGCCGGCCAGCACCAACACATATTTCTCGCTCGAAGCGCCGAGGCCGACTTTCACCCGCACGCCGGGAATGACTGTCAGCACATCGCGTAGCTGCGATTCGATATCCTGCTTGCTGATGTCGCGATCCTGACGACGCGTGAAATTCAGCGTGAGCGTCGCCGTGCGCACATCGCTGGCGCCGCCGGGTGCGAACGGATCGCCACCCGCGCTGCCGCCGCCAATAGCGGTATAGATCAGGGTTACATGCGGATTTCGCGCCACGATCTGGCGCGCCTGCTCCGCCGCGCGATAGGTCTGCGCGAACGTACTGCCCGGCGGCAGTTTCAGGGTCACCTGCGATTGCGACATGTCGTCCGGCGGCACGAATCCGGTCGGCAACAACGGCACCAGCATGAACGAGCCGAAGAAGAACACGGCCGCGCCGAACAACGTCTTGACGCGATTGTTCAGGCACCAGGTCGCCCATTTCAGGTACATCGCCATCCAACCCGGCAGTTCATGCGAAACGCGCGGCTTGAGGAAGTAAGCCGACATCATCGGCGTCAGCATGCGCGCGACCACCAGCGAGAACAGCACCGCGATCGCGGCCGTCCAGCCGAACTGCACGAAGAACTTGCCGGGCACGCCGCCCATGAACGCGGTCGGCAGGAACACCGCCACCAGCGTGAAGGTGGTGGCGATCACCGCCAGGCCGATCTCGTCGGCCGCCTCCATCGCCGCCTGGTAAGGCGTCTTGCCCATCTCCAGGTGGCGCATGATGTTCTCGATCTCGACGATGGCATCGTCCACCAGCACGCCCACCACCAGCGACAGCGACAGCAGCGTCACCACGTTGACGGTGAAGCCGAAGAAGTACATCACGGCAAAGGTCGGGATCACCGCCAGCGGCAACGCCGTCGCCGCCACGATGGTGGCGCGCACGTTGCGCAGAAAGATGAAGACCACCAGCACCGCCAGCGCCGCGCCTTCATACAACAGGTTCATCGAGCCGACATAGTTCTCTTCCACCGGGTCGACGAAGTTGAACGCCTCGGTGATGACGATATCGGGGCGCTCCGCCTTCAGCTTCTCCAGTACCTTGGCGACGCCCTCCGCCACTTCGATCTCGCCGTAGCCGCGCGAGCGGGTGATCTCGAAACCGACCACTTCGCGGCCGTTCAGCAGTGCCGCAGTGCGCCGCTCCGCCACGGTGTCGTGGACATAAGCCAACTGGTCGAGGCGCACATGGCGTCCGTCGGACAAACCGATCTCGATCGCGGCAATGTCTTCCGCCGTGCGCACGGTGGCAATGGTGCGCACCGATTGTTCCATGCCGCCGATATCGGAACGCCCGCCGGAGGCTTCCTGCTGGATCAGGCGCAGTTGCTGCGACACTTCCGATGCCGTCGCATTCAGCGCCAGCAGTTTGGCCGGGTCGAGCTCGACGCTGATCTCGCGCGTGACGCCGCCGACGCGGCTCACCGCGCCGACGCCACGCACCGACAGCAGCGACTTGGTCACGGTGTTATCGACGAACCACGAAAGCGCCTCGTCGCTCATTCCCTGCGAGGCGATGGTGTAGGTCAGGATGGGCATGCCGCTGAGTTCCATCTTGGCCACGATGGGATCGCGCAGATCCTTCGGCAGGTCGGAGCGCACGCGCGTGATCGCCGAGCGCACGTCTTCGACGGCCTCCTGCGTGTCCTTCTCCAAACGGAATTCGGCGGTGATGATCACCGAGCCGTCCTGCACCTTGGTGTACAGGTGTTTGAGTCCCTGCGTGTTGGCGAGCGAATTTTCCAGCTTGCGCGCCACTTCGGTTTCCATCTGTACCGGCGAAGCGCCCGGCAACGAAGCCGTCACCGTCACGGTCGGCAGATCGATATCGGGAAACTGCTGGATCTTCATGGCGCGGAAACCCATGATGCCCATCAGCGTGAGCATGACGAAGGCGAGGATCGCCGGCGTCGGATTGCGTATTGACCAGGCTGAGACGTTCATTTGCTTAACCTTTCACGACCTGGACGAGATCGCCCTCGGTGAGGAAAGCGCCGCCGCTCTCGACGACCGCCTCGTCCACCTTCAATCCCTGCCTGATCTCGATGCGGTCGCCGTTGCGCTGTCCGACCGTCACAAAATTCTCATGCACGCGGCTGTCCGCTCCCACCACCAGCACGTAGCTCTTGCTGCCGCGCTGCATGACGGCGGATTGCGGCAACGACTGCAGGCTCTTCTTGCCGCCGCTGACGTCGAACGTGCCGCGCGCGAAAGCGCCCGCGATGATGCCGCGGCTGTCGGACAGCGAAACCAGTGCATAACCGTAACGGGTCTGCGCATTCACCGCGGGCGAAATCGCGCGCACCGTACCCTTGAGGACACGTCCCTCGCCCACCACGATCTCCGCACTCATGCCCCTGCGGACCAGCATCAGTTCTTCGGCGGTGAGATCGGCACGCCATTCCAGGCGGCCTTTGCGAATCAGGCGGAACAGTTCCACGCCGGGTTGCGCCATCGAGCCGACATTGGCATTCGCCGCCGAGATGACGCCGGAATCGGGCGCCACGATGCGGCCCTGAGCGGGACGCTCGGAGGTGTCATTGACCGCGCGAGCGAAGTTGTCCAGCGTCACCAGCACATCGCCCTGCTGCACATAATCGCCGATGCTGACCTTCACTTCGGCAATGCGCAGCCCCTGCACCTGCGCACTGATGATGGCCTCCTGCCAGGGCAGGATGCTGCCGTTCGCCGCCAGCGTGCGCGACCATTTATCGGCCTGCAATGTCGTGGTGCGCACGGTCAGTGCGGGGCGGTTGGTCGAAGATGCCTGCGGCTCGGCCGCTCCGTGCGGCATCAGCCAGAATGCGGCCCCCGCCAGCACCAGCCCGGACAGGGCGATCTTTTGATACAAGCGATTGGACAGGATGTTCGCGTTCATTGTCGTTCTTCCTTTCAAGGCACTGCTGTTCTGTGTTGCGCTCCCCTGATCGGAGCATTCATTTCTTTGCTTTGGCCGCCGCGGTGCGGCGCTTGCGTTCCGCCTCGATCAGCGCGAAGGCGTATTCAGCCAGCCGCAAGGCCATGGCCTCCTGCGCTTTCTGCCCGTTGACCAGGTGCGGCGCAAACGTATCGACCGCCATGCGATTGTGGAAATACACCGTTGCCAGGCCGACCAGTGCAAGCGTCAGCCGGTCAATCTCGGCATCCACCTTTTTCAGCCCAAGTTCACGACACAACAAAGCCTGCATCTTTTCGTGATTGGGACGGTATGCCTGGATCATCGCATCGCCCAACACGCCGCTGGGTTCGGCATCTTCGCGCGCGTGCAGACGCATGAAGAGCTTCGTCATCGGATCTTCCTCGGCGACCGACGGGAAGAACCAGCTGTAGAAGGCATGTAATGCTTGCGGCAAAGGCACTGCGTCGATATCCAGCGCAACGAAAGTATTGCACTCATCGAGAAACGGCAGGCGGAATACCTCGCGGTACAACTCCGCCTTGTCGCCGTAGTAATAGTGGATGGAGGCCAGGTTGACTTCGGCCCGCTTGCAAATCTCGCGCGTGGTGGCGGCGTGGTAGCCGACCTCGGCAAACACCTCGGTCGCCGCCTGCAACAGGCGCCAGCGCGTCTCTTCCTGCGCCGTCGGCTGGTGGCCCAGCACGCGCTGGGCGGTTTGCAACAGCAGGCAGCGCGCTTCTTTTTTAGCGACCATGTTTCGCCCCGGGTTCGTAGTAGGTGCACCACAGTAATTCAGTCGCTTGATTCAGTCAAGCGACTGAATTACTTTTGGGACATATCTATTTCTTTCCGGGGCGGATATGGCCCGTCATTCCCCGGTCTCGTCGGCCTTCTGTTTGCCGCCGCAGCAGCCGCTCATGCCGCTCTTGAACTTCTCGCGCTCTTCCGGCGTCATATTTTCCAGCCGATGCTGGTGCCACCTGGCATGCCCGCCGCAGTGGCCGCGGAACCCGCCGAACAAAATCTTGCTCAGCAGCAGCACACCCATCGCCTGCACGTAACCTATCTCGCGGATGCCGAACAGTTCCGGCAGCAGCCAGTTCCACAACGCCATCACGACCCAGCCCAGCGCCGCGATGCCAACCACCACCAATATCGCTATCTTCCAGCATTTCATTTTGCAGTTCATTTCATCTCTCCTTAAATATCCATTTCGTTATAGATCGCTTGCAGTCGCGCCCGCAGGTGCAGCACCGCATAACGTTTGCGCGCCAGCAACGTGTTCATGCCCACGCCGCTTTCCGCCGCCAACTCCTTGAAGCTGCGCCCGTCCAGTTCATGGGCGATGAACACGTCGCGCTGCTCTTTCGGCAACTCACCGAGTGCGGCAGTCAATTCCTCCAGCAGCACCCCGCGCGCATAGGCCGCTTCCGGCCCGGCCTCCGACGAAGGCAGCACCTCTTCCAGCCAATGACCATCGTCTTCGCCATCCGGCGCGTCCGGCAGTTGCACCTCGCGCTTCTTGCGGAAGCGGTCGATGATGCGGTTGCGCGCCACCCGGAACAGCCAGGCGCCGACCTGCTCGATAGGCTCCGGCAAACGATAGGCTTCGACATACTCGAAGAACACATCCTGCAGGATATCCTCGGCCTCGTTCGAATCCGGCACGCGGCGGCGGATGAAACTCCGCAGCCGCCCGCGCTCGCGCGCGATCGTCTCGGTGATGCGTTTATCCTGATCGGCCATCAGCGCCTTTGCGGTTAATGTCGTATCCATGCCTGTGAAGACGGATCACAGACGGAAATATTGCAGGGGGTTATAAAATTACTCGCGATGTTTGGCCGACCGGGCTCAGGCTTGTGCCTCAAAGGCAGCACGCAACTTTTCCGAAACGAACTCTGCCCTTGCTGCCGCATTATTTTCCCGATTGTTCAGAGCACACCACGCAATAAATTCTTGCGGGTCGATCAGGCATTCGACTGCGCGAACCCCGGAGCGCTGAAATTCCCTGCGGGCCGAAACTGCCATCGCTTTCCATTTTTGGAATGACTCCTCGAAGCATGCGGGATCCGTTGCAGATGCCTTGACTTGCGCCCATGTTTCCTCGGTATACCAAGTGACGCCTATCAGGAGCGACTGACTGCGATTCTTGGCTTTCAAGCGTTGCTGGAGTGTGGGTTTTCTCATGTTTATCGGCAATGGGTAAGCGAATGATGCTGACGGAACCGGGGCGGCTTTGCTTCTTCAATCCGGAAAATATTACCGTTCAATACTCCGGTAAACCACTTCAACCACGACAAGCTCCTCAACCCCATCCGGCAGTTGCAGCATCACGGCATCCTCCGCGCGCGCCTTGAGCAGCGTGCGCGCCAGCGGCGACACCCAACTGATATGTCCTTTGCTCGCGTCCGCTTCGTCGATGCCGACGATGCTGTAGGTGCGCTCGCTGCCGTCTTCGTGGCAGACGGTGACGGTGGCGCCGAAGAACACCTGCTCACAGCCTTGGCGTTGCGCCGGGTCGATCACTTCGGAGTTTTCCAGCCGTTTGGCGAGAAAACGCAGGCGGCGGTCGATTTCGCGCAGGCGTTTCTTGCCGTAAATATAGTCTCCGTTCTCGGAACGGTCGCCGTTGGAAGCCGCCCAGTGCACGGTCTGCACCAATGCCGGGCGCTCGACATCCAGCAGTTGCATGTACTCCTCTTTCAAGCGGCGATAGCCAGCCGGCGTGATGTAGTTCTTGGTGCCGGCAGGAATGGCCGGCAACGGCGAGAGCTCATCGTCGTCTTCGTCTTCGGTTTCACGGGTGAATGCTTTGCTCATTTCCATGGAGAGGTGCCATCCGGGGGAGAAAGCATACTGCACATGATGCATTTTGGATATGCGTCGTTGCTGTTTGGCAGGTCGGGTTGCGCTATGCCAACCCGACCTGCTGCTGCGGGAGGGAACCGGGTTATCAGCGCGGATTCAAGATGGATTCCATATTGTTTTCCAGGTCGTTCACCATCACCCAGTCCGTGGCCCCGGCCTTGCGCGCCCTCTCTTCCCAGCGCGCCAGCCGGTCCAGATATATGCGCGGGTCGGCGTTGTCGGTTTTCAGTTTGGTCACGTTCAGTGCCACGATGCGGATGCCGTCGAGCTTGATCGGGAAATCGCGTATTGTTCCCTTGCCCAGTTCTTCCTGCATGTCGGAGAAGATGACGATGGTCTTGGTGCCGGCCTTGGTCTCGTTCAGGTATTCCGCGCCCTGCAGCAAACCGCCGGTGATGTCGGTAAAGGCGGTGCCTTTGATCTCTTTGGAGAACTCCTCGATCTTCGATTTGAACGCGCGTTTTTGCAGGGTGGCCTGTGAAGGGCGCTTGTCGAAGGTGACCTTGGCGACGATGTCCTTTTCCGTGAAGCTGCGCGTTTCCACCTTGGCCACTGCCAGCGAATCGCCGGGGTTCAGCGTGGCCAGCAGGTAATTGATGATCTTGGTGGCCTTGCCTATTTCCTGGGCGTAGGTGCCGGAGGTATCCACCAGCATATACACAGCCTGGCTGTGCACGCGGCTGTCGCCGCAAGCGCCCAGCATCAGGATGACGAACAGCACACAGATAAGCGATAGTTTTTTCATGATGCGCTCCCTTTTTTGGCGGGTCTTTCAGGTGTGGCTGGTGCAATTTCAGGCGGCCTGCTTCGCGACGCCACCACCCAGCCCTCGATCATGACCGGGATGACAATCGGAATGTCATAGACCAGCTCAAGCACCTTGGCAATGCGTTTGAACAGCACGCCGATAAACCTGATCAGAAAGGCGGCACCGCGCAGAGTCTGCACCAGCAGCACGCCGATCACGGTGCGCAGCGAATGCACCGTGCTTTCCAGCGGGATCGCCACGAAGGCCAGCGCAAACGGCAGCACGAAGCCCATGATCATCTGCCCGGCCATCGGGATGCGCGTGAACCAGCCGTCTTCCGCAGCCGGCGCGACGGAAGCCAGATCCCGCATCAGGGATGCCTTGTCGCTGATCAACATGTCGCGCATCAGGGCCAGCGACGATTCGATAGCGGCCAGGATGATCAGGAAGATCAGCGAGGCCAGCATCAGGCGGTGACGCATGCGGTCGTCCATGCTGGCGATCTTGGGGAACAGTTGCGTGATGCGCAGCGATTCCAGCAGGAACAGGCCCATGGAAGCTTCCATCAGGATGATCACCAGTGCCGCCACGTCCGAGGTTTTGAGGTTGTCGCCAATGTAGTCGCTCGCGCCCACCATTTCCGACATGGGCAATGCGATCAATTTGTAGTTGATGAACGCGCCGCCCATCGCGATCACCATGACCAGCGCGGAAATCGCCAACTGTACGAAGGCGGAAGAGGTCAGCGCGTTTTCGGTCTTGGCATCCTTGGCGCGCATGCCCTCGAATTTGGCCATGTGGCCGTCGATCTGCTTGGCATTGCCTTGCAGCGTGAGCATTTTCTTGTCCATCTCGCTGATGGCTTTGTCCACCGAGCGCCAGGACGGCTGCATTCCCTTCAGTATCTTGTGGCGGTCTTCGTAGGCGCGCCGGTATTCCGACACGATCTTGTCATGGATTTTCTGGATCGACTTGCCGATGTCTTCCAGCAGCTTGCGCGGCACGTCCCCGCCCGATTTGAGATTCGAGACGGATTCGATCGCATCCACCCATTCCGGCGGCGGCGGCGGCACTTCGCCGCACTTGCGGTAGTCTTCCTCGATGCGCGTGACTTCTTCCGTCAACTTGCGCTGCAGCGCGGGAAACTCATGCATGTCCTTGCGGATGATATTGCCCACCCGTTCGAATTCGCGCTCGATCACGGTGGCGGCATTTTCCTGACTATGCGAAAGCAGCACCGACTGGTTGCGCAAACGCATGTTTTCAGCGACCAGAAATAACCAGCGGGAAAGGAAACGGGTGGACTGGGTGACCAGATGGCAGGTCGAGTGGATGACGCCATGCATCGGTCTGCGTGCCGCATACAGAAACAGCATGACCAGGATGGCCAGAGCCAGGACAGACAATGCCACCTGATCGGGCCAAAACAACAACGAATGCCAGTCAATCATTTGATATTCCTTCCGTTCGTTAGATGTTGGCTACCCAATGCCTCAATTTAAGGTAGCTGATGCCGGGTCGTTGCGACAATCATTTCCCGCGACCTGGCGCACTCTGCTTGTTTAGTCCAGCCTACCGCAATACCGTTCATCCCTTTCCCGCGCTACCGCCCGTCCCGAAACAACAAATATAATGCGTTGATTCAATGCCTTAATCAAATATACCCGATTTCCGATATTGCCCATTCTCGGCCCCTTAAAGCAACAAAACAAGCATGGGATTGCATTTTTACAATTGGTACGGATATTGCTGAACGTTGGGCTCCCTCATTCAACACGACAAGGTGCCCCATGCTATTCGATGCTTACGAACAAAAAGGCCTGCTGTTCAACATGAACTTCAAGGAATCCGAAGGCCCTCATGCCGGTTATCGCGGCGACCTGGTGCTGGAACTGGGCGAGGTCGGCGATGCACACGGCCACCGCAAGCCGCCCGTCACCACCATCAAGAACACCATCGTGCTGGCCGAGAACGACAAGATCAAGCTCTATGTCGGCAGCCTTGACGACCTCGCCGACCTGTCCAAAGTGCTCGCTTACTACAAGGCTGATTTTGCAGCGGATGTGCGTCTCATCCTGTTCGTGGTCAACATCGCCAAACCGCTGGTGATCGAGCTCGACGGCCTGGCCGTCTCAGCCATTGGCATGCAGGAAGGCCTGATCTGGAACGAACTGATCGACCTCGCCGCGCTGGACAAGAGCGACTTCAAGGGCCAGTCCGCCACGGAAAAGATCGTCACGGTGTACAAGGCGCTGGGCGATTACAAGCCCAAGGGCGACAAGGTGCCGTTCGGGGAAGCGCTAAATCGCACGGTGGAATTGAAGCGGGCCGGGCGCGGGCCGGTGTGATTGGTCGCTGCCGATTGTGAGGTTCGCAACAATCGGCGCTACAACCGAGGATAAATAATGTCGCGCATCGGCCTGTTTTTTGCCAGCAGCACCGGCAACACCCGGCGCATCGCCAAAGCCATCAAGAAACGGTTCGACGATGACACCATGGCCGATGCGCTCAACGTCAACAAAGCCACGCCCGAACTGGTGGCCGGATATTCACATCTCATCTTCGGCACCTCGACCCTGGGCGGCGGGCAACTGCCGGGACTTTCCACCGATTGCATGGGCGGCGGCTGGGAAGAATTTCTACCCCGGCTCAAGGATGTGGATTTCAGCGGCAAGACGGTCGCCTTGTTCGGCCTGGGCGACCAGGCCAAATACCCGGACGAGTTCGTCGATGCGATGGGCATCATTTACCAATTCGTCGTGGCGCGCGGGGCCAAAGTCGTCGGCGAATGGCCTGCCGACGACTACGATTTCATTGCTTCAAAAGCGTTGGTGAATGACGAGTTCGTCGGGCTGGCGCTGGACCAGGAAAACCAGAAGGCGCTCACCGATGCGCGGCTGGAAACGTGGCTGAAACTGGTCGCACCGGAATTCGGCTTGCCGCTTTAACCCCTGCCCCGCCTTTTTCAAAAAGCAGAATATGGATGATACGCAGCACCCGAAGGCAGACGGCGGCAGCAGGGAAACCGACCGCTACCTCAGCTTCGACGGCATCGATTGCAACGGCAACGCCCGCACGGTAATGGCGCTCATCGAGCGTCACTTGTCCGAAGCCGGGCAAACCGGCCCGTTCTGGGACTATTTCATGTCCAAACGCAAACCGCGCAGCGGCCCGCCGCCGGACGACCTGTTCCTGGTGCATTGCCACATCAACCAGATACGCGAATTATTCGAGGAACGCGCCGCTGCGGAAGCGCTTGCGCTGCTGGGGCTGCTCGAAGAGGAGTGTTGCTGAGCAACCGGCATCCGGAAGCCGGCCGGCTCCTCCGGCAATCAATCTTCGTCGTCTTCCTCGCCTTCATCGCTGACCACCTTGCTGCGCTCCGCATCCACCGTAGCTTCCAGTTGCCCGGATTCTGCGATGAATTGTTCGACCGGCTTGCCGGAACTCGCGCGCAGGCCCGGGGAAAATAATTCGCTCATATACAGCTCGTCGGCCAGATGCCCGCGGCTCTGGAAATTGACGACCAATACCATCCCCGAGCCCAGGCAGAACAATAGCGCGCAGACAACGGCAAAGCGGCGCCGCGGACTGTTCGGGTTGATGGTGGTCAGATGGAAATACACCATTCCCGCAGCGATGGCGACTGCAACATGGCTGCCATAGCGCGTGAATATTTCCAGCGAGAAGGCATAAGCCGCCAGCGCCTCCAGTAGCGAAACAATTTCGATCACCACCAGTCCGCTGGCTGCAATGAACAGGTGCCGCCCGAACCGGGTTTGCCCCCCGAACAGCCGGTTGGCCAAAGCCCAGCCTCCGCTCCACAGCAATCCGATCCCCAGCATGCCCACCAGACCGGTGACATAGTGGATCGATTCGGCCTTTTCGGTATCCGCGATCCACGTGTTCATTAATGCCAGCGACAGCATCAGCGCCAGTCCGGTCAAAGCGGGCGGCAGGCCTTCCCAGTAATGGAAGGTGGTATCCCGCATTTCGTCGGCAACGGAAAAGTCCGCCGCGCGCACGCGCAGGTTGGTATGCCCCAGGCGGAACACCGTGTTGCCGTCTATCGTCAAGCGGGCTTGGCGTTTGCCCTTGTGCACCACGCCGTTCCGGCTGCCCAGATCGATCACCTCCAGCCCGCCCGCCTCGTTGCGCTCGATGATCGCGTGGTGTGCCGAGGTGTGCCGGTCATCCAGGATGAAGTCGTTGTCGTAGCCCTGTCCGATGCGAATGGGAAGGGCATCGACACGCTGGCGATGCCGCACTTCGCCGTTGCGCGCCAACACTTCGACATAGAAAGGCGCGTTCATTGCTTGCTCTCCCGGCCGGCATTTTCAAGAAAGATGCGCGCAATGCGCAGGCCGCTCTGGTACGACACCCCGCTCGTCTCAATGCGGCTTTGCAGACTCATTTCGCCGCTGTCCGTGCTGGCGGTATGCAGGGTGAAGTCGTACAGCCCCGGAAATTTGCGGTAGGCGCGCACGCACAGCGCGGCGCGCATGGGCAGCTTTTCATTTGTCACGAATTGCTCGACGCATTTCGGCGCGGTGTAGCGCGTGTCCTTGTGCCCGCCGCCGCCCTGGTTCTTGAACGAGTTGCTCGCCAGCGACGAAAACCGCAAAACCCCCAGTTCGGAACTTTGCAGCAGCTTGTGCTGTATCGAGATATGCCCGGTCTGAATCCGGTCGGACACAAACAGCGCCGATTCCATGGCGCAATTCACCTGGTCGATGGAATACGGTTTGCTCTGGCTGGAATTCGACCTGCCCCAGCAGCGAACCTGGTCCGATTCCCATACCGGCATTTTGTACGGTTTCAGCTCCTTGAACGTGAGCGGCGTGCCCTCCAGGCGCTCCATCATCGTCTTCTGGTGTTCCAGCAACTGCTGCCCGACGACCAGTTTGAAATCCTCGGGCACCTGTTTCTGCCCGGCGACCTTCTTCAGCAGGTCGCGCACAAACCGCACCGGCACCAGGAAACTCACCAGTTCGCCGTCGAGACGTTTGGATACGTTCACGCCGGCCACGCGGCCGTCGACCGTCACACTCGGGCCGCCGCTCATGCCCGAATTGATGGGACCGGTAAACATCAGTTGATCGTAGAAACTGCGGTTGACGATGCCGTTGTAGGCGCCTTCGGAGATGGCAAATCCCAGATCGAGCGGATTGCCCAGCGAGTACAGGTATTGTCCTTGCACCAGTTGCGGCAACTGGTCCGGCACGTTGAAAAAGCCGCCACCCTTGCGATCGATGCTCACCACCGCCAGATCGTGCAGCACGTCGACAGCCAGCAGCTTCACTTCCCCGCGCTTGCCGTTGGTATCGACATACTCGCCGACATAGGTGTCCGGATCCAGCGCAATCTGCGACATGACGTGGTAATTGGTCACCGCCAGGTTGCCGGTTCCGATCAGGAATCCCGACCCGACGGACGACTGGGTGCGCCCGTTCCTGAGCAGGGAACGCAATTGCACGATGTCGGCCTTGGCATGCGAATAAAGGCGTTGCGCTGAAGACGAGGGGGCGGGAAGTTGAACCTTTTCTTCGGCCGCCGCCGCCGCGGCACAAACGCAAGACAGCGACAATGCCAGAAACAATTGGAATCTCATGCGCATCCTTGGCGAAATTTCAAAACTGCCGAATTGTAGTGGTTCTGCCGGAATAAGGCAGCAGCCAACGAAGGCAATTCTCCGTTTGGGGGCCCGTTCTTGCTGCCATACCGGCAACGCCGCCATTTTCATGGCCTGGCGGCGGGCCGGGCGCGTCCGCGGCAGGCCAAATACCGGGCTGTCGGCAACAATTTCGCCCGACCCGCGGCAGAAGCACCGACTTTCGTCTACTCGTCTAAATACTGCACTTGATGGCACAATGGAGCCCCTCCATTGAGATGGATCAAGAATAAAGGGGTATTTCTGGGTAAAGTGGCCCCCACCCGGAATGCAGATCGACATAAGTTATTCAAACGAAGTTCTGTAGTTTCTATTCAGCAACCTAAGTAAGGGAGAAGCACAATGGTCAGCGGCAAGCAATACATCTATGAATTCGAAAAGGGTGACGGCAAGGACAAGATGCTGTTGGGCGGCAAGGGCGCGAACCTGTGCGAAATGACGCAGATCGGCCTGAATGTCCCCCCGGGTTTTACCATCACCACTGATGCTTGCAACGCTTATCTGGAAAAGAACCAACTGCCCGCCGGCTTGATGGATTCGATCAAGGATCACATGAAGGCGCTGGAGAAGAAGACCGGCAAAGGCTTCGGCAGCAGCAGCAATCCGCTGCTGGTCTCGGTGCGTTCCGGCTCGTCCATGTCCATGCCGGGCATGATGGACACCATCCTCAACCTCGGCCTCAACGAGACTTCGCTGAAGGGACTGATCAAGCAGACTTCCAACGAGCGTTTCGCCTATGACGCTTATCGCCGCTTCATCCAGCTATTCGGCAAAATCGCGCTCAACATCAGCGACGAACATTTCGACGAACACATGGCCGCGATCAAGCGCAAGTACGGCGCGCCGCAGGACGTCGACCTCAAGACCGAGCACCTCAGGGAGCTGGCAGAAGAATTCCTGGCGATCGTGCAGAACCACAGCGGCAAGCCGTTCCCGCAGGATCCCTACGAACAACTGGAAATCGCGGTGGGCGCGGTGTTCCGTTCCTGGATGGGCAAGCGCGCGGTGGATTACCGCCGGCAATTCAAGATCACCAAGGACCAGGCCAGCGGCACCGCAGTCAATATCTGCACCATGGTGTTCGGCAACATGGGCAACGACTCCGGCACCGGCGTGGGCTTCACCCGCAACCCCGGCACCGGCGAGAACCTGATCTATGGCGAATACCTGGTCAACGCGCAGGGCGAGGACGTGGTGGCGGGCATCCGCACCCCCAAAGCCATCGCCGAGATGGAAAAGGAAATGCCGGAAATCTACCGCCAGTTGATGACGCTGCACAACCGGCTGGAATCGCATTACCACGAGGTGCAGGATTTCGAGTTCACCATCGAGAAGGGCATCCTGTATTGCCTGCAGACGCGCAACGGCAAGATGAACGCGCGCGGCATGGTGCGCACCTCGGTGGAGATGTTCAACGAAGGGCTGATCACCAAGGAACGCGCGCTGCTGCGCGTCGAACCGGCGATCCTGGAACAACTGCTGGTGCCGCAACTGGCGCCGAACTTCCACGGCAAATCGCTGGCACAGGGACTGCCGGCTTCGCCCGGCGCCGCCTCCGGCAAGATCGTGTTCGATGCCGACACCGCCGAAGCGCGCGGTCGCGCCGGCGAGAAGATCATCCTGGTGCGTGAAGAGACCAAGCCCGAGGACATCCACGGCTTCTTCCAGGCACAGGGCATCCTGACCAGCCGCGGCGGCAAGACCTCGCACGCCGCCGTGGTGGCGCGCGGCATGGGCAAGCCCTGCGTCTCCGGCTGCGAAGCGATCGTCATCAACGACGTGCTGCGCAGCGCACAGATCGGCGACACCACTTTGCATGAAGGCGACGTCGTCACCATCGACGGCGGCACCGGCCATGTGTATGCGGGCGAGGTGCCGACGGTGGAGCCGGAATTCTCCGAAGAACTGGTCACGCTGTTGTCCTGGGCGGATGAAGTTTCCCGCCTCAAGGTGATGGCGAATGCCGACACTCCCAACGACGCCCTGCGCGCGCGCGAGTTCGGCGCCATGGGCATCGGCCTGTGCCGCACCGAGCGCATGTTCAACAGCACTGACCGCCTGCCCATCGTGCAGGAAATGATCCTGGCCGAGACGGTGGAAGAACGCCAATCCGCGCTGGATCGCCTGTTGCCGATACAGCGCGCCGACTTCAAGGGCATCTTCAAGGCGATGAAGGGCCTGCCCGTCACCGTGCGCCTGCTCGACCCGCCGATGCACGAGTTCCTGCCCACCGCCGCACAACTCGAACTGGAAATCGCCCACCTGCACCAGTTGAGCGACACCATCAAGGGTCTGGAAGAGTTGCCGGATACGCTCAAGATGCTCAACCCCAAGCTGTACCAGCAATATGCCGACGGCCTGACCAAACTCATGGGCGGACTGGGCGACTTCAAGGAATCGCACCTGGAAGACGACGTGATCCACAAGAAGGAAGTCGTGCTGAAGAAGGTGCGCGCACTGTCCGAAGTCAACCCGATGCTGGGTCACCGCGGCGTGCGTCTGGGCATCACCTATCCCGAAATCTATTCCATGCAGATCCGCGCCGTGCTCGAAGCCGCTGCGCTGTGTGCCAAGGAAGGAATCGAGATCTACCCCGAGATCATGGTGCCGCAAGTGGCGACGGTGGAAGAACTCAAGCGCATCCACAGCTATGTGCAGCGCATCCATGCCGAAGTGAACGCCACCCACGGCATCGACGTGCAATTCAAGTTCGGCTCCATGCTGGAGGTGGTGCGCGCCTGCATGCGCGCCGGACGCATGGCGGAGACCGCGCAGTTCTTCTCGTTCGGCACCAACGACCTGACCCAGGCCACCTTCTCCTTCAGCCGCGAGGATGCGGAGAACAAGTTCCTGCCCGCCTACAACGAAACCGGCATCCTGGAAGACAACCCGTTCGAAGTGCTGGACATCAAGGGCGTGGGTCAACTGATGAAGATGGCGGTAGGCAAGGGACGCGCAACCAACCCGGACCTGAAAGTCGGCATCTGCGGCGAACACGGCGGCCACCCCGGCTCCATCCGCTTCTGCCACCACATCGGCCTCAACTACGTCTCCTGCTCCGGCCCGCGCGTGCCCATCGCACGCCTGGCGGCGGCACAGGCCAAGTTGACGGAAGACAAGTATCAGGAACCGAACTGAGTACTCCGGAAGACAACAAAATGGAGGCGGGCATTGCCGAAGCTTTCGCCCGCCTCCTGCCGTCGTCCGTGATTATTTCAAAATACGCTCGATGGATATGTGCGGGTCTCGGGCTGATATTGTGTGCATGCGGTGGCAGCACCGGCAGCCAGACTGATGCAGAAGTCGGCCTTTATATCAGCACCCAGTACAGCGATAGCCAGTTGACCGCGTACACCGATATCATTTATTCGTCCCGTCCGAATGCCGGAGGAGCACAGTACACCTCCGATGTCACCAAGGCGACTGAGCTGAACGGAACCACACTCGACCTCAGACTCGACATCGCGGTTCCACCCAACGCCACTTCCACACACCCGCAACCGCTGATCGTCTTGATCCATGGTGGCGGCTTCAGCGCTGGCGGCAAGGAGAATACTCGATTCGATGCACTCTCGTATGCCAGGGCCGGATATGTCGCAGCCAGCATCAATTACCGCCTCACTCCAGACAACACGGTCAGTTCCACCGCCAGACTCGCGGCTTTCATCCAAGCCAGCGAAGACGCCATGAATGCGATTCGCTACTTGAAAGCCAATGCTGCTCTTTATCATATCGACACGAATCGAATCGCAACCATAGGCAGTTCCGCGGGTGGCGGCATCTCATTGATCAACGCCATCGAATATGACAGTCTGCAAAATACAACGTCTGATTTCCCAGCCGTCTCGTCCAAAGTGGCCGCCTCAATCGCAACAGGGGCGACCACAATCGACGCCTACGCCAATTTGGATCCATATCTGAACTTTCAAGCAAGCGACAGCCCGGTTATGCTGTTCCATGCCAATCCAACCGATAGCGTGACCGGCGCCACTTGGATCGGTAACGCCATCCCTACCAGGGATCGCATCAACGCTTCCGGAAACACCTGCACATTGATTGCGCAAGCCGACATGACGCACGTCGTTGATCTCAGCCTCGGCGGCCCCTGGTGGTCAACTTTAAAGCCGTTTTTATGGGAAAAACTTCAATTGGGTTCGTTGTAGCAGTTTGAACGCTTGTCGTCCAAACACCAAAACAAAAAGGGGTGCGTGACCGCACCCCTCTTTGTTTGATACTTCCTTTCCGGTTTTACTCAGTGCACTGAATCTCCACCAGCGTCTCGTCCGGTGCCACGCTGTCGCCCTTCTTGACATGCACGCTGATGACGACGCCGCTCACCGGCGCCTGGATTTCGTTTTCCATCTTCATGGCTTCGATCACGAGCAGCCCGTCACCCGCTTCCACGGTGTCCCCGACCTTGGTTTTGACTTCGACGATGGTGCCGGGCATGGCGGTCGCTACGCAGCCCTGGTGCGAGGGGCGCGGGCGGCTGGAAGTTGCGGCTTTTTCCACGGCTTTTTTCTTGCCGCCGCTGCCGCCGGACACTTCGATCTCGCTCAGGGTTTCGACGATGACTTCTTCCGAGATGCCGTCCACGGAAACGTAGAACGGACGCTGGGCTTCGCCGTGGTGGCCGCTGCCGGTGAGCTTGATGTGGAAGGTCTCGCCGTGCAGCGTAACCTTGAACTCGTTCGGCGCATAACGCTCGGTGGAAGTGGTGGCCGCTTCCTTGGGCAGCAGCGGTTCGGGCCTGAGGGTCTTGGCGTTGCGCTCCTGCAGGAAGGTTTTGCCGATGTCCGGGAACATGGCGTAGGTGAGAACATCTTCCTCGCTTTGCGCGAAGGTTTCGCTGTCGGCCTTGAGCCGGTTCATTTCGTCTTCCAGCAAATCGGCCGGACGGCAGGTCGTCACTTCCTCATCGCCGACGGCCATTTTTCTGACTTTTTCGTTGATGGTGCCCGGCGCCTTGCCGTAGTGTCCGAGCAGGTAGTTTTTGACTTCGTTGGTGACGGACTTGTAGCGCACTCCGGTCAGCACATTCAGCACCGCCTGGGTGCCGACGATCTGCGAGGTCGGCGTGACCAGCGGTGGATAGCCCATGTCTTCGCGCACGCGCGGGATTTCGGCCAGCACTTCATCCATGCGGTTGAGCGCATCCAGTTCCTTGAGCTGGTTGGACAGGTTGGAGATCATCCCGCCGGGAACATGGTTGACCAGCACGCGCGTGTCCACGCCGGTGAACTCGCTTTCGAATTGCCAGTATTTCTTGCGCACCTCGGTGAAATAGGCGGTGACTTCCTGTATCGCGGCCAGGTCGAGTCCGGTGTCGTAAGGCGTGCCCTGCAACGCGGCGACGATGCTCTCGGTCGAGGAATGGCTGGCGCCTTCGCCGAAAGAGGAATTGCAGGTATCCAGTATGGTGGCGCCCGCTTCCACCGCCTTGAGGAAGCACATGCCGGACAAGCCGGAAGTGGAATGGCTGTGCAGGTGGATGGGCACGCTGATGGCAGCGCGCAAAGCCTTGACCAGTTCGAAGGTGGCGTAGGGAGTAAGCAGGCCGGCCATGTCCTTGATGCAGATGGTGTCGCAGCCCAGGGCTTCCAGTTCCGCTGCCAGCAGCACGAATTGGGGAATGTCGTGCACCGGGCTGGTGGTGTAGCTGATGCAGCCTTCGGCATGCTTGCCCGCCTTCTTCACCGCCTCGATGGAAACGCGCAGGTTGCGCATGTCGTTCATCGCGTCAAAGATACGGAACACGTCGATGCCGTTGCTGGCGGATTTCTTGACGAACTCGCGCACCACGTCGTCGGAATAGTGGCGATAGCCGAGCAGGTTCTGCCCGCGCAGCAGCATCTGGATGCGGCTGTTGGGCAATGCCTTGCGCAAGCGCTTCAGGCGCTCCCAAGGATCTTCCTTCAGGAAACGGACGCAGGAGTCGAACGTGGCGCCGCCCCAGGCTTCCAGCGACCAGAACCCGATACTGTCCAGCTTGGCGCACATGGGCAGCATGTCGTCGGTACGCATGCGCGTTGCGATCGTGGATTGATGGCCGTCGCGCAGGACTAACTCGGAAATAAGGGTTTTTGCCATGGTGTTAACTTAAAAGTAAGGTTGAAAAGGTGGGTGCCTCAAAAAATTCAGAGTTCGCCCAAATGCAAGGCGCGGGAAAAATTTCGCAGCGCCGCATATGTGAAATATGTAAGCAAGAAATTTTTTCCGCAACGCAGCAGTTGGGATGAAATCTGGATTTTTGGAGGTACCCATTAAATGCCTTCGTGCGCCGCGATGGCCGCCGCAATGGCTGCCGACCGCAACTCCGGCGGGATTTTGGTGACGTAATCGATCAGCTCCGGGTGGGACTCCACGAAACCGGTGTTGAAATCCGCGCCCCTGAAATCGGGGTGCTTCAGGATTTCCTGGTAATACGGGATGGTGGTTTTGACGCCGTACACCACCATGTCGCTGAGCGCCCGGCGGCCGCGCTCGACGACGCCTTCCCAGGTCAGCGCCCACACGGTGAGCTTGGCGCACATCGAGTCGAAATACGGCGGGATGACATAGCCGCTGTACATGGCGGCATCGATACGCACGCCGGGACCGCCCGGCGCATAGTAACGGGTGATCCGGCCGAAGCTGGGCAGGAAACTGTTCTTGGGATCTTCCGCATTGATGCGGAACTCCATGGCGTAGCCGCGAAACCTCACGTCTTCCTGCTTGTATTGCAAGGGCAGGCCTTCGGCGATGCGTATCTGCTCCTGCACGATGTCGATACCGGTGATGGATTCCGTCACGGTATGCTCGACCTGGATACGGGTGTTCATTTCCATGAAAAAGAAGTTGCTGTCCTGATCTAGCAGGAACTCGACCGTACCCGCATTCTCGTACCCCACGGCCTTGCAGGCCTTCACGGCCAGATTGCCGATGTATTCGCGCTGTTCCGGGGTGATTTGCGGCGAGGGGGCGATCTCGATCAACTTCTGGTTGCGGCGCTGGATGGAACAGTCGCGCTCGAACAGGTGGATGGCGTTGCCGTGGCTGTCGCCCAGCACCTGCACTTCGATGTGGCGCGGATTGACCACGCATTTTTCCAGGAACACTTCGGGTTTGCCGAACGCCTTGCTGGCTTCCGAAATCACCCGATCATAGTTGCCGAGCAGGTCTTTTTCATTGTCGCAACGGCGAATGCCGCGTCCGCCGCCGCCATTGGTGGCCTTGAGCATAACGGGGTAGCCGATTTTCTTCGCCAGTACGCGCGCTTCCTCGACATCGGCCAGGTTGCCGTCGCTGCCCGGCACGCAGGGAATACCGGCGGCGATCATGGCATTGCGCGCCTGTATCTTGTCGCCCATTTGCTGAATCACGTCCGCGTTCGGGCCGATGAACTTGATGTCGCGACGGGCGCAGATTTCGGCCAGTTCGGGGTTTTCCGACAGGAAGCCGTAGCCGGGATGCAAGGCATCGCATCCCGAAATCACGGCAATATTGACGATATTATGCGCGTTCAAATAGCCGGTAACCGGCTCCGCCCCGAGGTTGTAAGCTTCGTCCGCTTTTTTGACGTGCAAGGCATGGCGATCGGCATCGGTATAAATCGCAACCGACTTGATCCCCATCTCGGAACACGCACGCACAATGCGAACCGCTATCTCCCCTCGGTTGGCGACGAGTATTTTTTTAATCACGGGTAATTTCCAATTTTCGGCACGCAACTGGCGGATTGTAACATTCGACGCCGAGGAGGAAACCTGATTTAGGTCAAGCAGGGTACCTTCTACGGCAGGCTGGTGACCATGAAGACCTTAGAAAGCGCTGATTTATTCGGTTTCGTCGTTCCGGCGAAGGCCGGAACCCAGTTAATTAAAGGCACTGGATACCGGCCTTCGCCGGTATGACGAATTATTCGGCGATTCCCGGAGGAAGTTGGTGAAATATCCGGGCTGGCCGGTTGGAATCGGTTTACTCGGGTATCTTCACAGGCTTGGGGTCATTTTCGCTTCGCAGCGCAGCGACGCATCCCTGCCCCATGCGGTGACCATTTCGACGAACCAGCGCGGGTCGCGCGGATGCGGGCAGAACAGGTCGTACTCGGCGTAAAAACTGTTGTCGGTGTTGATGGTCAGCATGCCGCAGCGCTCATTGCGGGCGTTGCGCCACACCCCTTCATAGCCGGGCAATTGATTGCCGGGGTCGACGACCCGGGTAAACTGCACGGCATCCAGTTCGATCTTCGGCGTGGCGCCGTTTGCGGTGCAGTTAGCGGCCGTTTGCTGCATCGCAGACACAATGCGCCCGGCCAGCGCCTCAAGTTCTGCAGGCAACCGGCGCGAAGCAAGCACTACCATATGTCGGCAGGTGCTTTTAGCCGTTCTACCGGCTTGTCGCCCAATAGATGCTCGTCGAATATCGTGCTCACATCCTCTTTGGTGACATTGTTGTACAGGATGCCTTCCGGGTAGACCAGGATGTTCGGCCCCATGCTGCAGGGACCGAAGCAACTGCTCGGCGTGACCAGCACCTGCGAGAAGCATTGGCGTTGCTGCCATTGCTGCATGATCTCATCCACCACCTCGCGGCAGCCCTTGTCGCCGCATGAACCGCGCGGGTGGCCGGGCGGACGATGCTGGGAACAGACGAACACGTGCTTGACCGGTCTTGCCATGATCAGGCTCCAACCGGCATGGCTTGATGTGTCTGGCACTGCTTGGGACAAACGCGCGCGCAGGAGCCGCAACCGATGCAATCCAGCGCGTTGGCGAGCGTCATCACCATGCAGTTGTCTTCGTCCTCATCGTAGTTCTCGTCGTCCTCGCTGCGCTCGACCAGTTCGAACACCTTGCGCGGGCAGACCTTGAAGCAGCGCCCGCAGCCCAGGCAATTCGCCGCATTCAGGGCTGTGATGAAGGTGGGTTCATAAGGCGTGCCGCCTCGGGTGATTTCGGTAATGTTAGTCATATCTCTTCCTCTGTTTAAACTTGAATTTCTTTCTGTGCTGCGACCAGTTTTGCGTTCGCCTCGGCCCATGCCTGGCACGCGTCGTATGTGGATTGCGCGATACCGGGGATCTCCTGGTATCCGGCCGGCAAGCGCTCCTCGACCAGGTCATGCAACTGCGCCGCCCACTCGCTGGAGATGCGCTTGAGCTTCTTCACTTCCTTGTCGAGGTTCTTCAGTTCTTCTTCGGACATTATTAACTCCTGGTGAATAGTAAGTGGCAAGTGGTGAGTGACGCTGCATCTACTACTTACCACTTCCTACTTACCACTTTCCATTTATAAGCCTGCCACTTCCGGATACTTGCCGATGATCTCCAGCGCAACGGACAGCAGCTTGTCGCCCTCATCCTTCATCTTGGACAGGCTCTCGTAACCGTAGCGATGCACATCGCGCAACGTGCGATCCATCACCACCAGCTTGCCCACGGTGATCAGCGCGCGGCCGAAACCTTCATGGGTGATGTTGATGCTGGGCACCGCCATCAGGCCGCACTCTTTTTCGATCAGCGAAGAGATCGCGTTGTAGAACGCCTTGATACGGGCCAGCATGATCTCGTCCGGATCGCCGATCACCGGGATCGCGCGGCGCTGTTCCTTGGTCACCACATAGGGTGCCAGGATGCGGTCTGCCGGCCAGCCGTCGTAAGTGCCGTAGCTGTCGATGGCACGCATCTGCTTGACCATCTCCTGGATGAAATCGGTGGACAACAACGGGTCTGCTGCGACTGCTTGATTCATGCTCTGTCTCCTTCGGTTAATTGATTACTCTTTACGTTGCGCAACCATACGCGGCGCCCAGCCCGACAATCGTCCCAGTAAAAATCCCGCAGCCATCCCGTTCGCCGCCCCCAGCGCAGCCCCGACATCGCCCAGGCCGAACGCCGCAGCAATTCCCGCGCCGACCAGCGCCAGCACGGTAGGCAACAGGTAGGCCAGCAAACCCGCCTTGAGCAAATCGCCCTCGCTCAGACTCAACTGCAACTCGTCGCCGGCGCGAACATTCACACTGCACCGCACTTCGATAGCCTTGCGCTTGCCGGAAAAATATTTCCCCAACCCCGACACGCCGCAGCTTTCGCGCGACTGACAGACACCGCAGCCGGACTGGCCGGTGGATTCGACCTGTGCCGTTCCGTTGTCGGCGGAGATCACGCGCACAGGAGCCGAGATCATTCCTGCCACTCCTCGTCCGCGGCGAAGTCCTTGCCGCCGGCCTGCTTCTTCAGGTGCTTCGCCAGCCATACCGGCGGTTCGTTGACCAGGTTCTTCTGCAGGCCGCACAGCAGTTCGTCGATGAGCGTGCCTTCGTCCACGCGCATGGGCTGGATGCTCGCGGCCAGCAACTGCTGGATCGCCGATGCGCCCACCGCGTTGCAATACACTGCCGCGCAATCGCCCAGCAGCTCGACCTTGGCGGCGAGCTTGCCCTCGTGCCCGTCCATCGCGGTCTCGATGAACTCGGCCACTTCGATCAGGCGCGTCTCGCTTTCGCCCACCTCGTAGATGGCGAACGATTCCGCCGCGCCGAAGTGCTGGTTGACCGCGCGCCGGTCGCTGGTCGCAAAAGCGATCTTTACTTTCATCGCGAGCTCCTCAGTGTTTTCCACCAGCCGCAGATGCCGCATGCTTGACTCCCTGGTGGTAAATGGAAACGAAAGCTTCCGGCTCATGATGATGCGCATGCTCCAGCATCAGGTTGGCCAGATCGAACAAGGCCTGGCGCGTGCCGCGATAGCCGACCCACAGGCGCTGGTAGCCGCCGACAAAGTCGTACTGCGGGAACCCGGCGCGCAGCAGCGGCACGCCGAGGCGGCGCGCGGTCTCGACGCCGTGAGAATTGCAGATGACGAGTTGCGCACCGTTGCGCCTGGCGGCGATCTCCAGGTCTTCGAGGTCGCCGATGCCGACCTGGCTGGCGACGACATCGCTGAGGATGGTGGCGCGCGCGGGCGCGACTGCGGCCACCACTTCGCAACCCATGCCAGTCACCAGCCGCGACATGCCATAGAGCAGGTCGGGATCGGCGGCGATGGCGACGCGCGCGAAACCCAGCATGAAATGGGCGTCCACCATCGCGTCCTGCAACTGCGCGCGCTGGCGCTCTATCTTCTCCGGCACCGGTTTGCCGCTGATCTCGGCCAGTGTCGCGACGAAGGCATCTACCGCATCCAGGCCCATCAGGCAATCGAAGCGGTAATCCGGCACGCCGGTTTGTTGTTTGAGGAAATCTGCCGCTTCATAAAGCGAATTGCCCAGCACCAGCGTGGCGATGGATTCGCCCATGCTGGAAATGTCCGACACCGGCGTACCGCCCAGCGTCACCGGACTGGTATCCATTTCGGTGAGATGACCGTCGAGCGAATCGCCGATGTCCGGCAACACCAGCGGGCGCAGGCCGAATGCCTCGATGAGCTCCTTGATGTGTTCGACATCGCCGGGCGTGAGGAACGATCCGGCCAGCACGTTGATTTGCTTTTTGCGCTTGCCGACCAACCCTCTCCCCAACCCTCTCCCGCTCGCGGGCGAGGGGGCGATCGTGGGAAGCAATGTTTCAAGTACTGCCTTCACCGCCAGCGCATAACCGCTTTCCAGACAGCCGGAGAAGTCCGGCGAGTTCACCGGCACCACGGGGATATGCGCGAACTCGGGGTTTGCCGCGTAGAACTCTTTCACCAGCCGCTTGATGTCGGTGCCCTGCGTCTCCGAGAGACTCGTGGTGGCCAGCCCGATCAGCGCGGGTTTGCTTTTTTCGCAGATGGTTTTCAGGCCGATGATCACGTTCTCGTCCGCGCTCATCACCGTGGACACCTGGTCCATCGCAGTAGTCTGCAACGGGATCGGCTCACGGAAGTGGCGCACGAAATACACCTTGCCGAATGCGGTGCAGCCCTGCGAGCCGTGCAGCATCGGGATGGCGCGGTTGATGCCGAGGAAGGCGAGCGACGCACCGACCGGCTGGCTGGCCTTGAGCGGATTCACCGCGAGGGCTTTGTTGCGTTTCAGGATCTCAGCCATGTTGTGCTCCCACCATTGACTCCTTCCCCCTTGCAGGGGGAAGGTTGGGATGGGGGTAGAAAAGTTGGGCTACGGACATCCCGGCTTCTACCCCCTCCCTAGCCCTGATGGAACTACTAGCCATTCGACTAGGCTGGCAAACAACGCCAGCCAAGTCGCTGGTTATCCCCCTGCAAGGGGGAGGGAATGATTCGCTGGATATAAATAGATGTGGCGATATTCTCATCTCACGCCCCCAACTCGATGCCGGGCACCGATGTTTTCGCCCACGGCGAAGCCTTGCGTACCGCCGGCCACACCGGGCTCTGTATCGTCAGCGCAAGCTGGCGCGCCAGTTCGATCATGCCGCTGTAACCCTCGTAACCGAATTCGCGTTCCTGGTTGATGTCGAGGAAGGGGATGCGCGCCTTGAGCGCGGTGTACATGTTGCGGCCGCCCGCGATGAGGATGTCGGCCTGGTATTCCTTCACCGCGCCGAGCAGCGCCTTGGGACTGCCGTCGGTAATCATGCGCGTCTTGTCGCCCATGATTTCGCGGATGCGCGCCTTGTCTTCCTCGGTGGATTTGTTGGTGCCGGTGGCGACGACTTCCATGCCGAGGTCCTGCAGTGCGGAAACAATCGACCACGACTTCACGCCGCCGGTGTAGAGCAGCACGCGCTTGCCGCGCAGTTTTTCGCGCCAGGGTTCGAGTGCGGCATTGATCTTCGCCTCCTCGCGCGCAATCATCGCTTCGGTGCGTTCGGTCAGCGACGGATCATTGAGCAATTTGGCGAATTCGCGGAACGCCATCGAGGTGTCGGTCACGCCGTAGAAGCTGCCCTCGAAATAAGGCGTCTTGTAATTGGTTTGCAGTTTGCGCGCCACGTTGAGCAGCGCCTTGGCGCACACCACCATGTTGGCTTCGGCGCGGTGCATGGTCTGCACTTCGCGGAAGCGCCCGTCGCCGGACAGCGTGCACAGGATGCGCAGGCCGAGTTCGTCGAACAGCGGCGCCACATTCCAGAATTCGCCCGCGATGTTGTATTCGCCGATCAGGTTCACGTCATGCACGGTAATGCCGGGGCGTTGCGCCTCGGGCGGCACCGGCAACGGCTCCGCCGTGCCCACCACGTATTTGAACATCGCATCGCCCGCGATGCGGTTGCCGAGATTCTTGGTGCCGTAGAAACCGGCGCAATCCACCGGAATACAGGGCACGCCGCATTTTTCGGCGGCGGCTTTGCACACCGCGCCGATGTCGTCGCCGATCAGCGCGGGCACGCAGGTGTTGTAGACGAACACGGCTTTCGGCGCGTAGCTGTCCACCGCCTGCTTGATGGCGTGGAACAGGCGCTTCTCGCCGCGTCCCATGATGACGTCCTGCTCGGTGAGGTCGGTGGTCATGCCGATGCGATACAGCTTGGGGCCGGACGAGCGCGTGCCGCGGCTTTCCCAGGAACTGCCCGCGCAGGCGATCGGGCCATGCACGATGTGAGCGACATCGGCGATGGGCAGCAAGGCGATCTGCGCCCCGTCGAACGAACAGCCGCCGGCGGTCGCGCCCGGTTTGGGACGTGCACAGCCCGATTTCGACTTTTCGTTATGCGCACAGGCCGGTTCGTTCAGCAGTGCGGCGATGTCCTTGGCTTGCATGGCTTTGACTCAACAATGGATGACGCCCTCCTATTCGCAAGTGCCGTGCCAGAGTCAGCGGATTGATTTTAATGGAATTTATGCAGCAGGAATTTGTAGCAAAGCCGACAAGACGCCCGGACACAACAAATTCCGGGCTGTTGCATCACGAGAATTTTCTTCGCGAAGATGCAACCAGCAAATTTACCTCCAGTGACGCGCAAAGCCTCGCTTCTTCGGCAACTGATTGATAATGTAGAGTATAAAAGTCGGCATTGCGGCTGGCAAAAATTGCAGAAACCTTACTCGCTCTGCTAGCATATAACCAGAAGTGCAATGCAGTCTTTATGGAGCTAGAGACTGCGACTCGCCAGCAATGGCAGTTCGACGCTATCCCGAGAGAAGGGTGATTACACCCAGTGGGACAACAATAAGAAGAAGTATTGGTTTTCTACTGACAATTTTTCTTAGGGAGCGTCTATGGCTTGGAACTTTCCTTGCCTGACCCGTCGCACGTTGTTGAAAGCGACCGGGTTGGGTGTAGCTGGTTTAACCTTGCTGAAACCAGCCAGCATGTTGATCAATTCTGCTTCGGCAGACAGTGGCAGTGTTCCGGATGGTGAAGGTTGCACTTACAGCATCTGCAATTTCTGCTCTTCTCTGTGCAATCTGCGCGTCACCACGCAAACCAGGAATGGCGTCAAGCGCATCGTCAAAATCGACGGCAACCCCAATTCCACGCTGAACCGCGGCAAGCTTTGTGCGCGCGGGCAGGCCGGGTTGCGCCAGACCTACGACACCGACCGACTGAAAACGCCGCTGATCAGGGTGGAAGGCAGCAAGCGCGGCGAAATGAAGTTCCGCTCCGCGTCCTGGGAAGAGGCCTACGCCTACATCGCCAAGAAACAGAAGGACGCCAACTTCCAGCCCTGGGAATGGACCATGGTCGGCGGCTGGACCTCCTGTGTCTTCTACATGAACTGGGCGGTGCCGTTTGCGCTGACCAACGGCATCCCCAACATCATCGCCTCGCCCATGCAGGCCTGCGTCACCAACGGCCACCTCGGCACCGACGCGGTGACCGGCAACTTCAACATTCACGATGAAGTCTTGCCGGATTTCGATAACGCCAAATACATCCTGTTCATCGCCAACAATGCTTCCATCGGCAGCGTGTCGACCTGCCGCATGGTGCGTTTCGCCGCCGGCCGCAAGAATGGCGCGAAGGTGGTCGCTGTCGATCCGCGCCTTTCGGAGACCGCCTCCAAAGCGGACGAATGGATTTCCATCCGCCCCGGCACCGATCTGGATTTCCTGCTGGCCATGCTCAAGACCATGCTGGAGGAAGAACTCTACGACGCCGAATTCCTGCGCCAGCATTCCAACATGCCGTTCCTGACCTACCGCGACAGCAAGGGCCAATGGCAACTGGCGCTCGACGCCAAGGGCCGTCCGCGCGTAGTACAGGAACACAGTTCGGACATCCGCACCTTGCCGGCCTATACCAACGACAATGGCCAGGACGTGAACGGGCATAGTTGCTTCCCGGCGCTGCATGCGCCGGCCGGGTTGAAACTGGACGGACATACGGTAATAACGGTGCTGCAGGCGCAACTGGAGGAGATTCGCGCCTGCACGCCGGAATGGGCGGAGAACAGCACCGGCATTTCTGCCGTCACCATCCGCCGCATTGCGCGCGAATTCGGCGGCGCGCGTCCCGCCATCATCGACCCCGGTTGGCACGGGGGCCGCTACGGCAACATCATCATGATGCGCCGCGTGCAGGCCATGATCCAGGCGCTGACCGGCGGCATCGACAAGCCCGGCGGCTGGATCATGAGCGGCGAGGTGCACAAGAAGCAGGCGCACACCATCCAGGCGAAGAAAGAAGGCAAGAGTATCGGAGCACCGCTTACCAACATCGTCGGCCTGCCCTTCGCCAAACTGGTCATCGACGTGTTCTCGAACGGCAAGAATTTCGGCCACGGCAAACCCGGCTGGTCCTGGGCATTCTCCGAACAGGAACGCGCGGCGGGTCGTCCTTACGTCATGCTGCCGGTGCTGGCGGACGTGGGCTTCAAGGAATCGGTGGAGGGCACCCTCAACTACAAGGGTGAGCCTTACAACACCCGCGCGGTGTTGCTGAACGCAGCCAATCCGGTGCGCCACTACTATCCCGATTCGCGCTGGAAGGAAATCCTGTCCCACAAGAATGTGGAACTGGTGATCGCCATCGACGTGTTGCCTTGCGACAGCACGGCGTACGCGGACGTGATCCTGCCCAACTCCACTTACCTGGAGCGTGGCGAACCCAACATCTATGCCAACGGCGTCAACCACGACCTCGCCATGACCACGCGTTATGCGGCCATCGATCCGCTGTACGACACGCACGAGACGCCCGACATCCTGTTGAAGATGACAGAGATCATCAGCGGCAAGCCCGAAGCCTTCATGGACACCATCGACAAGCTGACCGGGCTGAGCGCTGCCTCGGTCAAGAAGAAGCTGGCGCAGAAGATCAAGGAAGGCGTAAAGAGTCCGTTCTCCGCCGCCTACCGCGATGTTGCTTTCGAGGAAGCCGCCAAAGAGGCGGGCATCACCGTGAAGCAGCTCGATACCGCGTTGCAGGAAAAGGGCGTGTACATGCTGGAAACCAAGGACAGGCTGCTGGAGAAGCATGCCATGCCGTGGAAGCTGCCGATGCCCAGCGGCAGCGGACGGGTGGAGTTCTACTCCAGCCTGTTCGACGGCCTGCGCGGCATGGGCGGAACGGCGCCGCAATTCAACGTTCTCGCCACGCATATTCCGACGGAATGCCGCTGCACCGCCTCCGGCAGCCTGGCCGACGACGAGTTCTACTTCACCTATGGCAAGGCGCCCACCGTGTCGTATGCCTCCACCAACAACAACAATCCGGTGCTGGCGGCCATCAACCAGTTCAAGAAGGACATCTACACCAACGTCTGGATACATCCGGCACGCGCGGCCTTCCTCGGCATCGCGGATGGCGATGCGATCAGCATCACCAATTCGCAGAGCGGACAAACCGCGAACGGCCATGCCCATGTGACGCGGCTGATCCACCGTGAGGCGGTGTTCTTCTACTCCAGCTTCGGCGCTGAGAACCCGATGCTTTCGCGTGCCAAGGGCATGGGCACCGCCACCAACAAGCTGATTCCTTATGCGGTCGAACCGGTAACAGGAGGTTTCCGTACCCAGGAGTTCACCGTCCGCATCAAGAAAATCGCCGAGAAAGGAGCCACGGCATGACTCACTACGCCATGGTCATTGACCTGAATACTTGTGTCGGCTGCAACGCCTGCATGGCTGCCTGCGCAATGGAAAACCAGACGCCGGTATGGAAAAACAAGTGGCGCACCTATGTGCCGGAGAAGGAAATCGGCACCAACGAAATGGTGCGGCGGCGCTTCTTTCCGCACCTGTGCAACCACTGCGACAACCCGCCCTGCCTGACCGTGTGCCCGACCGGCGCCACATCCAAACGTGCCGACGGCATCGTGATGATCAATCCCGATTACTGCATGGGCTGCCGCGCCTGCGCCATGGCCTGTCCGTACGATGCGCGCTACGAAGTCACCTATAGCGACATCCGCGAAGGCAAGGAATTCTACGGCGAACTGCAGCGCACCAGTTCGGGCATGGACAAGTGCTCGTTCTGCGCGCATCGCGTCGACAAGGGAATGAAGCCCGCCTGTGTCGAGACCTGCGTCGGTTCGGCGCGGCTGTTCGGCGATCTGGACAACCCGTCCGATCCGGTGGCGCAGATCGTGATGAGCGGCGCGGCACAGCCGCTGATGGCGCACTTCGGCACCCGGCCGAATGTGTATTACATCGAAGACATGAAGCGGAAAGGTTAAATCATGGACACTATGACCTATACGACGCAAAGCCTGTGGACCTGGTGGATCGCCATGTACCTGTTCTTCGGCGGGCTGGGGGCGGCAACGCTTTCGATCAGCTTCCTCACCGACATGTATTGCCGACCGCATCCCAAGCTGGTGATGTGGGGCGCGCTGTCCGGCGTGGCCATGCTCGGCATCAGTTCGGCCGTGCTGTTCGGCCACCTGCTGCATCACACGGCGGTGATCCACGTGCTCAATCCGCTGGTGCTGATTCAACAACCGAGCGCCTGGATCGCCTGGGGCACCCAGTTCATCCTGTGGATGATGGTATGGGGCACGATTTACGCGTTCCCCTACATGCGTGAAACGCCGGTGTTCATGAACATGCCGCTGGTCGGAGCAATGCTGCGGTCGAAGATCGTGGTGTGGCTGTCCGATACCTGCATGAAGTACCGCCGCATCGTTGGCTGGTTCGCCACCATCAACGGCATCGGCACCGCCGTCTATACCGGCCTCCTGCTGCAGTCGTTCCCGGCAGTGGCCCTGTGGCATAACCCCGGCGTGCCGCTGCTGTTCACGGTGTCCGCCTTCTCGACCGCGTTCGCCTATTTGCTGGTGATCATGAACACCTTCATCCGCGACGAATTCGACCAGGATCTGCGCCACCGCTTTGAGTTGTTCGATGTGATCCTCATCGCCGCCGAACTGGTGATCCTGTTTTCGTTCTTCAACTACACCCTGTCCGGCTCGGAATCCGGCTACCGCTCGGCGCAACTGCTGTGGCACGACATGGGCTGGCTGATCGGTTTCATCGGCTTCGGTCTGCTGGTGCCGTTCCTGCTCGAATTGAAAGGCGTGATCAAGGGGTGGAGCGGGCGTTACCCCAGCGTGGCGGCGGGATTGCTGGTGCTGATGGGCGGTTACATGCTGCGGCACTATTTCATGTATGCGGGCACGTACTCCTATCCGTGGTAAAACCAATTAATACATTAGAGCCAAACTCGTTCCTTCCCCCTTGCAGGGGGAAGGTTAGGATGGGGGTAGAGTTGTGCAGCAATACCGTTTCTACCCCCTCCCTAACCCTGATGGAACTACTAGCCATTCGTCTAGGCTGGCAAACGACGCCAGCCAAGTCGCTGGTTATCCCCCTGCAAGGGGGAGGGGATAAAACGGCTAATGGATTTTCTGGAGTTAGACTGTGAACGCCTCTCCCGAAATCCTGCGGCTGCTTTCCGGCCTGCTGGCCAGTCCCGGCAACGAATCGCTGGACGTGCTGCGCGAATTGACTGCGCAGCACGCCTGGCTGGTCAAGCCGGTCGCGGAACTGGAGCAAACGCCGCTGGAGGAATGGCAGGCCGAACACACGCGCCTGTTCATCTCCGGCCATCCGAAAACCGTCTGCCCGCCGTTCGAATCGGCTTTCCTCAGAGGAACCATGTTCAGCACGGCCTCCGACCAGCTCGGCGACCTGTACCGCCGCGCCGGTCTGCAGGCTGAAAGCTTGCCGCCGGACTATCTCGGCACCCAGCTGGAGTGCGCCGCTTATCTGAGCGAGCAACCCTGCAATCACAGCAGCGAGCTGTTGCTGGAATTATGGCGGGAACATCTTTCCGCCTGGCTGCCCAAGTTCGGTTCGGCATTGCAGCAGGAAAGCCGGTTGCTTCTGTACCGGCTGTTCGGCCGGCAACTGGCGGAGTTGTCTCTTGACTGACAGCGCGTGGAAACTCGGTGCAGCGCCCGCAAGCGATGACCGGGCGGTGGTCGCTGCGGTGAGTAAAAGCTTCGGCGAAATCTACCGCAGGTATTTCAGCCACGAGTTTCAGGTCAACCACGACTTGCCGATCGAGATCCGTGCCTACCGCCGCACCGACGGCTGGTGCATATTCCTGTTGCTGACGCCGTGGATGATGGCGCGAGTGTTCCTGCCCGAACGCGATCCCGGCCTGCTCATTCCGTCCGGCTGGAGCGCAAGCGAATGTGCGGCGGCACCTTTTCTAGTGATCGGCCCACAGCTTGAATTCACCCTGCTGGGCGAGACATTGAAGGCGCACCTCAACTACCTGCCCGCACTCGGGCATTTCCTGCTGCAGCCGCTGGTGCAGTCGATGGGGCAATATGATTCCGCCGGTGCGGTGTTTGCCGCCTGGGATGAGGTCATCAAAGTCCGCGACCGGGTGATGGAGGAAAAGAAACGGGAATGCGGCTGGCAACGGGAAGTGTCGCGCCGCGAGTTTCTCGGGTTCCTTCGCACTTAGGGAAAACGACCAGTCGGCGCTGTCCTAGACAGAGTACGGCGCCGCCGCCCAGCCCTTCACCAACACAGCCTCGGTATCCGGCAGGTAACTGAAACCCGACTCCAGGTCGCGCGCGACTGCGTAGGCAATCCCGGGCGGAGTGAAGGTGCCGCCGACGAGGTGGAAATACCACGCCGACGGATAACCGGCGGCGCGGTCGAAGGCCTGCAACTGCTTCAGCATGTCCACTCCGGACAGTTCGAGGTTCCACTGGAACGGCTTGAGCGTGCGCGCCTGGCGCGAAACCAGCGATGCGGAAATCACCGGGTTGCGGTAACGATCCTGGTGTTCGCGCAACGCGACAATCCAGTGATCGCTGAAATGGCCGCGCGACGCCGCGCTGCTGTGCGCCCACTCGGAAAGCAGACGCGCGAATCCGGCGTTGCGGCCATCGGCGGTGGATACCCTGGCAACGGTCTGGCGCATGTCGAGCAGACGGCGGAAACGGTAGCGCGGCGCGGCAACCGGCTGCGCCTCAAGCTGGCTGGGCTGCAACGGTTCGATCAGCTCCTGCACGTCGTCCGGCGGGGCATCCGGATTGATCAGCTCGCGATCCAGCACTTCCTGCAATTCTTCGACTTCCAGTTGCAGGAAATCCGCGGGGGATGGGCCGTAGGACGCGACCAGGTAGTGGGTGCGCCCGGAATGGCGCGTCACCAGCAAACCGCTGTCGTCATAACGCTCGACCAGTTCGTGCATGTCGTCGCCGCACGCTTTCAGTTCCGCTTTCGCCCATGTCCCCAGGTCCTCGGCAATACGCGTTCCGTCCGCCGCAACGACGCCGCCGGAGCGATACCAGCCGCCGCGGTTCAGCGCATAGTGAAAAGTGCAGCCGGTGCAAATGCGGTTGGCGATTTCCAGCATTGCGCTGTGATGCGGGCGCGGCGAAGTTGCTTCGATCTCGCTTTCCAGATTGTGCAGCGTGGTTTCATCGGGCGTATAGATGCTCATTTGTCGTCTCCCTGCAAAAAATCATTCAATCGTTGCCGTACTGCGGCGCGCACTTCCGGCTCATCGTCGTCCACCAGTTCGGTGATGTCCTCAAGCGGAGCGCGCTGCACTGCCTCAAGCCGCACCACCCAGTCGGCGTCACCCAGCATCTGCAT
Organism: Nitrosomonadales bacterium; assembly: GCA_016235045.1. Lineage (GTDB taxonomy): Bacteria > Pseudomonadota > Gammaproteobacteria > Burkholderiales > Gallionellaceae > Sideroxyarcus. The sequence goes on along the minus strand of JACRME010000015.1, from coordinate 45,822 downwards.
TGCATCGTCGGACAGCACGCGCGACGCGACGATGCGGCGCACTTCCACGTCCTCGTCTTTCGCCAACAGGCGCAAGGCGAATGTCGGCAAGCGCCGCGCGATCTCCTTGCGCACTTCGCGATCTTCATCGTTCGCCATGCGCGGCAACTGGCCGTGCGGCAGGCGTTTTGCCACCTGCAGGCGCACCAGATAATCGTCATCGCCCAACAGGGCGGTCAACCGCTCCGGCGCGATGCGCGCGGCCACCGTCATGCGCACCTCGCGATCCGGATCGCGCAGGTAATCGCCCAGATCGTCAATGGGCAAGCGGCTTGCCACCACACGGCGCACCACCTCGTCCGCATCGTGCGGCAGATGCCGCACCATTTCCAGCGGCGCGTAGCGCATCGCGATTGCGCGCCGTTCCCAGAACGAATCGGTCAGGTATTCCTGGGCATATTGCGGATTGCGTCGCAGAAAGCGGTCGATCTGGCGCCCGCTTGGTGCGATCAGGCACACGTCGCCCGGCACGCATTTTCCTTCAGCCAATAACGCGCGATGCGGGCACGCCGCGCAATCGACGCGCACGACTTCAGCCAACGGCGACGCACCAGCATGACGTTCGGGCATGTTGAAAACCTTCAATTGTTGCTCCGCAATCCAGTTGGGGAGGATATGAGCAACCACCGTGCCAAAACGGCAAAGCTGGCGCAAAGCCAATAATGACGCGGGGGTTATGCTCCAGCAGGACGCGGGAACTGGCAATTTTGTAGCGATTGTGACAAAGCAATGTAACCCGGGCTGTCGGTTTTTGCGGTCGCGGCACGGAGCCAGCCGACCGGCCGACGTTCAGAACTTGCCGTCGTCGACCCGCTCGATGAGGGCGGCGCTGACCTGCTCGAAAGTCAGTATTTGCTTGCCTTTGTGGTCCTTGAAGAATTCTTCGGCATCGGCGCGCGTTGCCAGCGGTACGAACTCATGTCCCATCGGGCCGGGCACATCGGAGCCGATGACGTAAAAAGCCTGGTGCGCATCCATTTTGCCCAGGCCGTAGAATTCGGTGACGTGGATGCCCGCGATGTCTTCCTTGCGATGGCCGGGTGCGTATCTGGCGTAATCATGCAAATACTTGAACATATCCTTGGCGCCGTCGAAGAAATGCGCGTGACCGTCGCGGTAGCGCACCACGGCGACCCAGTTGGGATATTTCGATACCAGCATGCCGCACACCGGACACAGTTCCTTCGCCCCCGGCTTGGGCACGACAACCCCCTCCTGGGCGGCAGCAAATGCAGCCCAGAGAGTGAGGAACGACAGCATGACGAGTCGTTTAAACAGCATCATGTCAGCTTGGCTTCATCATCATTTTCTTGCGCCGCTCTTCGCGGTTCTTGCGGATCATCGACACGTCCTGCGCCATATCGGTGTACGCAGCCAGCAGTGCCGCGTCGAAGTTGCCCGGCTCGCCGCCGTTGGTCGCCTGCGATGCCTTGAGCGCATCGGCATTGCCGTAGGCGACCTTGCTGCGCTTGGTCATCACACCCTTGAGCTGGCTGCCGATCAGGAAGGTGGCATTGCCGACTTCGACCAGCGGTTTGATCTCTGCGGCGGAGGCGTTATCCGCGACGTAGATCGCCTTCGGCTCGCGGTCGACGTTGAGCGACAGGCTGATTGCCGCACAGTGCAGGGAACAGGTGCCGTCGGCCAGGTCGTCGCTGTAATGCACGAGCATGCGCGAATGATGGTATTGCTTGCGATCCATGCCGCAGTACGGGCACTTGGCATATTTCTCGATGTCGTTTTCGGATGCCTTGGCATCGGGCGCCTTCTTGGGCACGAACTGCGCCGGCGTGCCGTCGCCCGTGCAGGATTCGGCAGCCTGCGCCGGCAACGCCGCAAGACCGAGGGCGGAAACGGAAAGTTTCAGCATGTCGCGTCGTTTCATTTGATACTCCTTTTCAAGTTAAAAATACAAAGCGATTCATAAAATACCGGTACTGCTCTCCCTGCTCGCTCCTCTTAAGTACTTATTCGAAAGCAGCCTCACCAGTTCGCCAGGTTGCGCATCACGCTGTAATAAGTCAGCCCCTGCCACAAGGTGGAAATCCCGAGCGCGATGACGAACAGCGCCGCACTGCGGATCAGCCAGCCGCGCGCCTTGATCCCCAGTTTGCCGAACAGATAACCGGCGGCGAACATGGCCGGCAACGTGCCCAGGCCGAAAGCCAGCAACAACAAGCCGCCTTCCAGCGGGCCGGGAGCGGTGGTGGCCTGCACCGCCATCGCCATCACCATCGAACAGGGCATGAGTCCGTTGACCGCACCGCCGATGAACGACCCGGCCACCGGGCCTTGCCGCGTGGCAGTGGCGAATTGCCGGAAGATCCATTTCATCGGCGCAAAATGCAGTGTGTTGCTGATCGGCAGCACGCCCAGGATGTCGAAGCCAAGCAGGATGACCACCAGTCCGGCGACGATCTGCAATATCCCCTGCAGCTTGCCGAACAGGCCGGTCTGCGCCAGCACCGCACCCAGACTCGCCGCAATCAGGCCAATCAGCACATACACCGAAACGCGCGCCGCGTGGTAGGCCAGATAGGGTGCGATGCTCTTTGCGCCCTGGCGCATGAAGAAGCCGGACACCAGACCGCCGCACATGCCGAGGCAATGACCGGTGCCGAGGATGCCGGTCATGAAGGCGAGGCCGTAAGAAATTTGGTTAGCGTGTTCCATCGATCAATTCCCCGGCAAGTTTGTCGAAAATCGCCACATCGGCTTCACCCACCACCTTGGATTTGATGATGCCGTCGGCACCGATGAAGAAGGTGGTCGGCAACCCGACCACGCCGTACTGGCGTGCGATATCTGCTTTCTCGTCCAGCAGCGACGGGTAGCTGATGCCGATCTTGCGGATGAATGCAGTGACCGTGTCCTTGTCTTGTCCGGTATTGACGGCCAGTAGTTGCAACCCTTGGGCGTGCCGGTTCTGATAAACCGTTTCGATGGTTTTCATTTCGCCTTCGCAGGTGTGGCACCAGTCCGCCCAGAAGCGGATGACCACCGGCTTGCCGCGAAAATCCCCGGGGAAATGCACGGCCTTGCCATCCATATAGATAGTGGAAAAAGCCGGAGCAATGCTGCCGACATTGTATTTGGGCGCCCCGCGCTCGCAGGCGGCGAGCAGGGAAACGAACAGCACCGGCAACAGGAAACGCAGCATCTCAGTCTTTCAACAAAATCAAATTGGAATGGGCGACCATGAACGTCGCCACCGCAGCAAACAAAGCAAAGCCCAGCGCCGCCACCCAAGCCAGGCGGCGTGCGATTTGCGGCACGATAGCGGCAAGGCTGGGCACGCGCGCAAAAGGTTGAATGGTACCGACACTCAATCCGGCGGCGGTCGCGGCGAACAGCGGCAGATACAGCCAGTAGCCCTGATAGTCGTACTCCGGCTTGAGCAGGCAGAACGGGCAATGGTGGTGCGGGTGTTCGTACACATACAGCGAGACGAACGACAGGATGCCGGTCAGCGCGACGACGAAGGCGGCGGCGGAAGACGCGGCGACGAGATAGGCCGCGCGCAGTTTGCGCGCATGGAAGATGGCGGCAGCAACAGCCAGCAGCAACGCGCCATAAAACAACAGCATTGCCGGTTGCGGCGGCAACGCCGAGGCGTCGGCGGCGAGCGTCTGCGCGTCGCCGGAAAACAGGCTGCCGCAGCAGGAAGTAATGATGTCGGCCTTGAGGTTAAGGAAATACGCGAGCTGCAAAGCAAACGAAAGCACGACAAACGGCAGGATGCCCATGAGCAAAATGTATTTCGTGCGCACCAGCGGATAGTCGTAAGCGCGGGTATCGACGTGATTGAGCACCAGCCACACCGCCGCCATGAAGAACACCGCGATCTGCGCGAACAGCGCGGGGAAGCCCCAGGCATTGGCGTTGAGCGTACCCACCGCGCACATGGCGCCGACGAACATCACCGCCATCTTGTCGGCGTTGAAAATGAACAGCAGCAGGCTCGCCAGTTGCGTGGCAAAGACGAAGGTGAGCAAGGTGGACAGCAGATAGGTGCGCCGTTCCAGGCGCAACTGCAGTTCCGATCCGCTGGCGATGTCCCAGTGGCGCGCCAACTGCCAGGCGTACGGCGCTGCGGCGGCAAGCATCAGCACGCTGACGGCGGATGCCAGCAACAGCGCGATGATGGCCGGTTGGAACAACATTATTCCGCCGCCTCCGGCAGATGCCCGTCGCGCAGCCTGACCACGCGATCGACCACGGACGATTCGACCACCAGCGAGTCGTGGCTGCTCAGCAGGATGGTCTTGCCCTGCTGCTTGAGACTTTCCAGGATCGACAAGAATTCGCGCGACAGCACGGTATCGAGATTGGCGGTCGGCTCGTCGGCGATCACCACTAGCGGATCGTTGATCAGCGCACGCGCGATGGCGACGCGCTGCTGCTCACCGCCGGACAGCCACTCGACCGGTGCGTGGCAGCGATGGCCGAGCTTGAAAGTATCGAGCAGCATATCGGCGCGCTCGTGCAGCGCGCGCCAGTCGCCGCCGAGCGGATAGGCGGGCAGCATCACATTGTCGCGTGCGCTGAGCCCCTTGATCAGGTTGTACTGCTGGAAAATGAAACCGAAGGTGCTGCGCCGGATGTCGGTGAGGAAGCGTTCCGGCAAACCCGAGATGTCGCGTCCGGCCAGTTGCACGCGCCCGCTGGTAGGACGCGCCATGCAGCCGACGATGCTCAGCAGCGTGCTCTTGCCCGAACCGCTGGGGCCGCTCAGGGCGGTCACCTTGTTCGCCTCGATATCGAGGTCGATGCCGTTGAGCGCCCAGAACTCGTTGTGCTGTCCCTGGTTGTAGGCTTTGCGGATGTTGGTCAGTTTGATCATAAATTCAAACCTAATTAAGCCACAGAGAACACAGAGCACACAGAGAACGAATTAGCCTCCCCACATTTCGCGGCTTCAACCAAAAGGTGCTTCGCGCTCACGCAAATGCCGTTTTGCTTTTCTCTGTGGTCTCTGTGTTCTCTGTGGCTAATTTGTTTTTTCAGCTTCATATCAGCCCCGCATCACCGCATCCGGATCGGTGATGGCCGCGCGCCATATCGGCACGATGGTCGCCACCGTGTAGGGGAAGACGGTGAAGAAGAACAGCGTGGCGACCTGGAAGCCGTCCACCACCGGCACCAGTTCGAAACGCGGATACAGCACCGACCAGCCCTTCAGCACCGGCTCGAACAGCGCCGTGGAGAAATGGAACACGTGCCAATACGCAGCGACATAACCGAGCAGGAATGCGGTGAGCGACACCAGCGCGCCTTCCCAGAATTTCATCTTGAGCACATCGCCGGTCTCCCAACCTATCGCTTTCAGTATGCCGATCTCGCGTTTCTCTTCGGCAGACAGTCCGGAGGCTTTTTCCCAGGCGAAGATGGCGAAGGCGAGAATGCTGCCGGAGAGCAGCACCAGCACAATGCCTTCGCGCCAGTTGAAAATGGATTCGTAGGTGCGCAGCACTTCCTCGCGCAGAATCAGGCGCGCGTCGGGCAGTGTCTCGGAAAGTTTGGCGGCGATGTTGCGCACTTCCTGCGGATTGGCGACGGACAGGGCGATGTCGGTGTAGTGGTCGGCGGGAATGCCGAAGAAGGCGCGGTAATCGGCGGGGTTCAGCAAGACCAGGTCGGCGCTGACCAGTTCGGCATCGTGCGGCAGCACCGACGCCACCGTGAACACGAACAGCTTGCCGGTGTAGGAACGGAACGAGATCAGGTTGCCATGTTCCAGACCGCGTTCGCGCGCCACGGCGGCACCGATCACGATCTCGCTGTCTGCGATCTGAATCTCGTTGATGGTTCCCGCCGTCGGCGCCATGAAGGTGTAGTTGGCCCTGACCACGGGATCGTAGAAGTAACCCCACAGCCGCCCTTCGATGTGCTGCACGCCACGGATGCGGCCCAGCTTCTCGATGTAACCGGGCGGGATCAGATCGTGGCGTCCGGCGACCATGCGCTGCACGATGACCTCGGGCGTGTTCTTCAGCACCAGCGCGGCCTCGCGGCGCAACGCATGGGTGAACAGCATCACCGAGGCCAGCAGAAACACAATCAGCGCGTATACCAGCAGCAGGCCGAAATTCTTCAGCTTGCGCCGCGACAACGACGACAACGTGAAATCAATCAGGGCTTGTTGTTTTCCGATCCAGGTTTTCATAAGAGGCGGCAAGGTTGTTCGGCGGCGGCAACAAGGAACCGCTCGGGAAGTGTTCGAGACCCAGGGGGTGATCCTGGAAGGCGCTGTGCAAGTCGGCCTGCGACGGATGGCGGGTATAGCGCGCTTCGGTGAACAGGCACAGGTCGGTCAGGCCCAGTTGCGCCACCAGCCGCTCGCTGGTCGCCAACACGTCGGCACTGCCCCCGCGCCGCATGGCGGCATCGGCGAAGGTGAGCAGGAACAGCGCCAGGCAAATGGCGAGGAAGGCAAAAACGCGGTGTGATTTTCTCGATGGCATGTGAAGCGCACTGGAACCCTGACTAGCGCTCCATGCGTGCATATCTATTCCGGACGACTCATGCATCGATTGTTGTTCTATTTACCCGCAATTGGAATGCGACATTTTGTCGCACCCCCTGGCAACCGGCGCCAAGCCGGCCTCTCAGGCGCGGCCTGCACTTTCATGCCACCCGCAATCGCCAACGTAAACAAGACAATGCGCGCGACAGGCACGAGGCGGGAAAAACCGGGCAGAACAGGCGGAATTCGGTGCTGTTGTATCTGCGCTACAGTTTTTTACGCAGCACCGACATATGAGAAGTCTCGAAACCGAGCTTGCGGTAAAAATCGAGGGCGAGCTGGTTATTGCGGTCGGCCAGCAGGGTAACGCGCGTCATGCCCTGCGCCTTGGCCCAGCCCAGCACATGCTCGATCAACTGCCTGCCCAGACCGCCGCCGCGATGCGCCCGCCCCACGATCACGTCTTCCAGCAAAAGTACGCGGCCGCCTTCCGCCGTGCTGACCGTGATCAGCGCATTGGCCATGCCTGCCACCTTGCCGTCGACGCGCAGCACGAACAGCCTGCCCAACGCCGGTTCGTCCAATATCCACTGCAGGCCGCGCAATTGCTTTTCGCGTTCCGGCTTGAAGTCCCGCTCCAGCGTGAACAACTCGGCCAGCAGGTCGGCGAGAAGCGGAACGTCGTCTGCGGTGGCGAAATCAATTTCGATCATATTCAATTCTCACTCTTTGAACTCGTGGCAGCGCCGGCGTCCCCGTCGGCTGATGCTTGAAAACTGCCGACGAGACGTCGGCGCTCCCACTGTCACGCCATCAGCGCGATGCTTTTCACCTGCGCACACACATACATCCCCGCGACCAGCCCAAGGTTGTCGCGCGAGCGGCGCGTGATGCGCGACAGCAGCCTGTGCGTATCGCCCACCTTCATGCGCACGATCACCTTGTCCGGCCCCTCGTCGCGTATCTCCTCGATACGTGCATTCAGGATGTTGTTGATGCTGGAACCCTGCGGCGCCTGCGTGGCGATGCTCACGTCGCGCGCCAGCACGCGGGCGCGCACCCGGGTGCCGAAGGGTTGGGCCACCTTGCTCACCCACAAATGGCCGCCGGAAAAATCCAGCCGGCTCAGATGATACTTCTCGTCGTGCTGCGCCACTTCCGCCTCGATCACCGTTCCCGCATCGTCGAAATGCGCGGTAGGCAGGTCGAGCCGCGCCAACGTCTCCTGCAATGCGCCGCTGGCGATGACTTTGCCCTGCTCCAGCAGCACCAGGTGGTCGGCCAGCCGCGCCACCTCGTCCATCGCATGGCTGACGTAGAGTACCGGAATCTGCAGTTCGCGGTGCAGGCGCTCCAGGTAGGGCAATATCTCCCGCTTGCTGTTGCTGTCGAGCGCGGACAGCGGTTCGTCCATCAGCAGGATGCGCGGGCTGGTGAGCAGTGCGCGGCCAATGGCGACGCGCTGGCGTTCGCCGCCGGAGAGTCGCGCGGGGTCCTTGCGTTCGATGAGGCGGCCCAGCCCCAGCCACTCGACCACCTGTTCCGGTTTCACTTTGCGTTCGGACGGTGCGATGCGTTTGTAGCCGTATTCCAGATTGGCGCGCACCGACAGGTGCGGGAACAGGCTGGCTTCCTGGAACACATAGCCCAGCGGGCGCTGATGCACCGGCATGAATGTCTTCTCGTCCTGCCACGGTTCGCCGTTCACGCGCAGCCAGCCGGTGGTGCGCTCCAGACCGGCGATGCAGCGCAGCAGCGTGGTCTTGCCGGAGCCGGACGGGCCGAACAGCGCCGTGACGCCGAGCGGCGGCGCGCTGAACGCGGCATCCAGCTCGAAGCTGTCCAGTTGCATCTTGAAGTGCACGCGTATCCAGCTCATTTGCGCACCTGCCACGATTTGCCGCTCGCCAGATAAAGCCCCAGCAGCACGATGAACGAGAACAGCACCATGCCACCCGCCAGCAGATGTGCCGGGGCGTATTCCATCGCCTCAACATGACTATAGATGGCGACGGAAAGCACGCGCGTTTCGCCGTCGATATTGCCGCCCAGCATCAGCACCACGCCGAACTCGCCGACCGTGTGCGCAAAAGCCAGGATGGTCGCGGTGAGGAAACCCGGACGCGCCAGCGGCAAGGCCACGCTGACGAACCGATCCCACGCATTCGCGCGCAAAGTCGCCGCGACTTCCAGCGGACGCTTGCCAAGAGACTCGAACGCATTCTGGATCGGCTGCACCGCGAAGGGCAACGAGAACAACACCGAGCCGATGACCAGTCCGGCGAAGGTGAACGGCAGGGTGCCGAGGTTCAGTGACTTGGTCAGCGCACCCACCGCACCCTGCGGCCCCATCAGCAGCAGCAGATAGAAACCCAGCACCGTGGGCGGCAGCACCAGCGGCAGCGCCACCAACGCGGAGACGAACCCCTTGTACCAGCGTCGGCTGTGCGCCAGCCACCAGGCCAGGGGCGTGGCGATGAGCAGCAGCAGGAAGGTGGTCACGCTCGCGAGTTTGAGCGTGAGCCAGACGGCTTGCAGGTCGGCGGGATCCAATCCGCTTTCCATTATTTCACCATTTCCAAAACATCGTCATTCCGGCGCATAACCAGCGACTTTGCTGGCGTTGTGTGCCAGCTTAGTCGAATGGCTAGTAGTTCCATCAGGCCGGAATCCAGTTGGTTAAACATCACCGCGTAGCGGGACAACATGTTTCGTCTGCTGCACCGGATTTTCATTGCAACTAGATTCCGGCCTGCGCCGGAATGACGGATTGATTTATCAAGGCAACTCATAACCGAACCCGCGCATCACCGCTGCCGCCTGCTTGCTCTTCAGGAATGTCAGGAAAGCCTGCGATGCCGCTTTGTCTTTCGCCGCCGTCAACAGCACCGCACCCTGCTTGATCGGTTTGTGCATCTCGGAGGGCACCAGCCACCACGAACCCTCGCTCACCTTGCCGTCGTGCATGATCTGCGACAGTGCGATAAAACCCAGCTCGGCATTCTCGGTCGCCACAAACTGGTAAGTCTGGGTGATGTTCTCGCCCTTCACCAGCTTGCGCTGCATGGCATTCCACATGACCAGCTTTTCCAGTGTCTCTTTCGCCGCCACGCCGTAGGGCGCGAGCTTGGGATCGGCGATCGCCAGTTTCTCGAAATTGCCCCGGTTCAGCACCAACCCTTTGTCATCGACAAAACCCGGCTGCACGCTCCACAACACCAGCCTGCCCACCGCATAGGTGAAACGGGAGGCTCCGTCCGCCAGCCCTTCCTGCACCAGTTTTTTGGGAATCGCCTCGTCCGCGGCCAGCAACACATCGAACGGCGCCCCGCCCTTGATCTGCGAATAAAACTTGCCGCTGGACCCCAGGCTCACCGTCAGCACATGACCGTGCTCCTTCTGGAACAGCGCCGCGATGCGCTCCATCGGTGTGGAAAAGTTCGAAGCGACCGCCACGCGCACCTCTCCGGCGCGCGCTGGAGCAGCCGCCAGAACGAAAGACACCAGGACTGCGGCGATAGCGCCGCGCAAGGAAATACCCATCGCCAACTCCTCACAAGAATAGTCGCCATGATAACAAGCAATATAAAGGCCAGAGGAAACTATATAGGCCGATTGGCATATTGACCGTACCAGTCCGGGCAGGTACGGTGCGGCTTGGGACCATTTGGCGGGAAAGGCAGCGATGAAATTAAAAACTGACTTTCCTGACATATATTTGACAAAATGGACACGGGAGCTACAACCATGCTGGAAAAAATCAAAGGGATCGGAACGCAGGTCGCAACCAAGGCGAACGATGCGGTCGAGGGAGTCACCGCTTCCGTCAAAGGAGGAGTGGAGTCGTTGGCGCATTCAGCATCCAGCATGACTGAGGCTCTGAATGAAAAAGCCGTGCGCGCTTCGACTGCCCAGATGTGCACCATCCTTGAAATCGCTCTGGATGAGCTCAAATCCCGGCCACTGTCTGCACAACCGGCTTCGCTCAAGGCCACGGTGAATATCGGGATAGCCGCACTGGAAATGGAGATACGACTGCCGACCGCTGCGAAAACCGAATTGAATGACTCGGGTTCGAACTGACACTGCCAGAAATAAGGAGCGCAAATGCCTGTAGCCGCCACAACTCCACAACCACCCTACTACGCTGTCATCTTCACCTCGATCCGCACCGAGGACGACAACGGCTATGCCGTGATGGCGAAGCACATCGCCGAGTTGGCTGCGAAGCAGCCCGGTTTTCTCGGCATGGAAAGCGCACGGCAGGAACTGGGCATCACGGTCTCGTACTGGGAAAGTCTGGAGGCGATCAAGGCATGGAAGGAGAATCTCGAGCATCGCCATGCGCAGGGCCGGGCGAAGGACTGGTACAAGTCTTTCCGCGCACGCGTGTGCCGCATAGAGAGGGAGTACGGGTTTTAGCATTGCGCTGGAAGAGACGCCTTCTGCCGCACCGCTCACAATTTTCTGCCGATTTGGCTACACTTCGTCACGGCTCGAATTCAATCATTCCCAATCTCCAACCTTAAGGAATAATCCTGACATGAAAAAAAGCATCGGCGTACTGTTATTGGCTATCTGGCTCATCATCACGGGGCTGGCTCCTCTGCTGCATTTGAGTTTCTCGGGAATGGGCACGATTATGGCTATCCTCTCCATAGCGGCCGGTGTGCTGATTCTTTTGGGATTCTAGTTGCCCCTTCGCAAGCCGCACCATGCCTGAAGTCACCGGAATCGACCACATCTACATCGCCGTCTCCGATCTGGAGCGATCGGAAGCGTTCTATGACAAGGTCTTGTTGAGGACGCTGGGATTCCGGAAGAACAGGTTCACGCTGGATGGTGATGCGCATGTGCAGTATTTCAACCGCCATTTCGGCTATGTCCTGCGTCCGGCGCGAACAACTTCTGCACATGATCCCTATTCACCCGGCCTGCATCATTTCTGCCTGCGAGTGAATTCAATTGAAGATGTGGTTGCTGTATACGCGCAACTGCGCGATGCCGGCATTGATGCTTCCGAAGCGAAGAACTGCCCTGAGTATGCGCCCGATTACTGGGCAACGTATTTTTCCGATCCGGACGGCATACGCCTTGAAGTGACCAACTATCGGCAGGAACGCCGAGAGCGCCATGAAAATTGGTGATCCGCCATTTTCTCGAGTCAAACGGAGCGGAATAATCTCCAATCATCCCGGACACAGGGCCGGGGAAGGATTGGTACAAGTCGTTCCGTGTGCGCGTGTGCCGCGTGGAGAGGGAGTACGGGTTCTAGCCTTCCGACATGCCTTCCGACGCGTCGTACAGGCAGAGTTGCTTCATCACGTAAAGCACGATCAGGCCCTGTTTCTGATCCAGCGTGTTGCTCATTTCGGTCAATATCCGGTTGGCATATCCCATGTCTTTGAGCATCCGGTCCACATCGATGTCCAGGCCGTTCTTTGCCGCCATCGTTTTCAGTTCACCGAGCGCTTCCATTGTTTCCGTATCTAACATCTGCAAAACCTTTTGTCTGTAATCAAGCCGGGGCATGTTGCCATGCCCGGAGCAAAACGCAAAGCGCCGCGCGCGGAAAAGTCCGGAATACCAACCGCGAGCAAGATGGTTTTGTATGCGGTCTGACGCGACAAACCATCCAAAAACACTGCAGGCACTATGGCAATCGGCTATACCATCCCGACCTGCGGCACTGAACTCGATCCATCCCATTCAATTTCACTTTTCGGAAACTGATATTCGCTCCTGGGTCGGGTGTACATGCTGCTTGTGGTTCCGCTCCACCAGCGCATTGTGCCGAGCTTGCTCGGGCGGGCGCTCGGGTAACCAATCCCATATTCGCATTGAGCTTGATAATTCCATGATGCAGGAAGAAAATTCAAACGACAAATCACCTGTTTCAATTTTCCGAAACGCGCCAATTTTTGCTCCGGGGTGCTCGTCATGGAATTGAAAGACCGCAGATACAATGCCCTCTATACCTACACCAAGGCTTTGTCGGTCGCGCTGGGCTACCGCGATCAAATGACCCGGCTGCATTCAGACCGGGTGCGGGATATTGCCGAGGCGGTCGGCGCGCGATGCGGACTCACCGAACGCCAACTCGAAGCCCTCAAGATCGCGGCAACATTCCATGACATCGGCAAGATCGGCATACCCGACCATATTCTGTTGAAACCCGCGCAGTTCGATGAATACGAATGGCAGAAGATGAAGCAACATGCCGAAATCGGCGAGAAGATCATTGCCGCGACGGAACTGGAGGGAGCGCAACAAGCTTCCACGGTCATCCGCCACCACCACGAGAATTACGACGGGTCGGGATATCCGGACGGACTCGCGGGTGAAGGCATTCCGATCTGTGCACGCATCATCTCCATCGCCGACAGCTACGATGCAATGGCCGTGACCAGGGCTTATCACCGTTCGAGAACGCACGAGGAGGTCATGGGCATCATGCAGGGTGAAACCGGCCGCAAGTACGACCCGAATATCATGGATCTGTTTTGCGACCTCATCGAAACCAGCGAATTCAGGGCGACGGAACCTGACGCTTTGAGCACACCGGGACTGAGCAATTAGGTACCGCTTGTCGGGTGTCGGCTCCGTTGCGCCAGCAGGTAGACCTTGTTGCTTGCCTATACCCTTCTGCCGATATAGATTGGCGCCCAGGTTGCGATGCAGTCCGATTGATCGCACTCCCCAAAGGAGTTTCAAATGATGAATTCTGATGAGTTTGTAGCGAATGTCCGCAAGTCGGCCGAAGAGTCTTTCGCCTCCGGCCTGTATTGCGCAGAGAGCGTGGTGCTTGCGCTGGCCAAGGCACAAGGCGTCGAGTCCGACCTCCTGACCAGGGCCGCAACCGCATTTTGCGGCGGCATGTCCCGCACTTGCGGAACTTGCGGCGCAATCTCCGGCGCGATCATGGGCATGGGGCTCACCTTCGGGCGAACCAAAGCCGGCGATTCCGTGCAGGCCTCCTACACGGCGAGCCAGAACCTGATCAAGGAATTCGAACAGGAATTCGGCGCGCGCGAATGCCATGTGCTGCTGGGGTGCGACCTCAACACCCAGGAAGGCCAGGAAATGTTTCGCGAGGAAGGACTAAGTGCGCAATGCGCCAAATTCACCGGCAAGGCTGCCGAGATCGCGGCGCGTATCGTATCCAGGACGATCAGTTAATTGCGGCTGTCCCGGGCGGACAGGTTCGCATTTAAAGGTAGGGTGCGCTTGCGCACCAGAGCTAGCTGGTGCGCAAGCGCACCCTACCTTTAACCCGCCAGATTATGTTTGAACCTATCCCACCAAGCCGCCCAATAGCCGGGCCTTCAATCTTTACCTGGCCGGATCAATAGTCGTCCACGCTTGCCAGCACCACGCCGATGGCCTGCTCGGGATCCGTCGTGAGGCTGAGACAGTGTTCTCCGCCCCCCACCAGATACAAATTGAATTTTTCCTGCTTCAGCGTTGGCGGCAGCCGCGCAGGCATGTCGTCGTCATTGCATAAGGTGAAGCGCAAATCCGGCCACTTCTGTTTGAGCGATTCCAGCGCGTGCTCGTTCAAATCCCCCAGCGAGGTTGCAGCGCTGGCAATTTGTTCCAATGTTGCGGGGACGATCATCCGATCACTCCTCGTGCGCCTCGCTGAATTTGTTCAGCGATTTCGCTTCCACGCCGAGTATCTTGGCAAGCCAGGGCGGCGGCGCATCGAGCACGGCTTGCAGGCGCTGCAGCGTGGCGCGGGCCTTGCCGCCTTCCGGCACCTTCACCGGATGAATGTCGGCGCGCACAGCCTTGGCTGCGGCCGGACCGCCGATGGATTGCACATAAACGATCTGGCAATCGTCGATCAGTTTGGCGCGCGCAACATTCTTGTCTTCGGCATCGTCGGTGATGAGCGTGGAGCGCGCATCGATCAGGCGGATGCTGTCACGCCCGACCTGATAGATCAGGAAGCGCGGGCACGAGCCAAAATGGCCGTCGAGGTTTTCTTCGGTATTGGAGGCGACGGCCACGCGCAGGCTGCCTGGCATATCGCCTTCGGCGTACGCATCCATGGGCGGCAAGTTGTCGGCATCGCCGGTTTCGCCCCACAGATGACGCACCGCCAGCTTGATGGTAGCGCTGTCCACATCCGGTTCGACAGTCTCTTCGCCGGACAGGATCAGCTTGAGGTCGGCCACGGTCACCTTGGAGAGCTTCTCCTCGGTGACAGGCAGGCCAAGATGTTCGCCCAGCTTCGCCACCAGCGCAGCCGTATTCACCTCGGAGAGGACTCGTGTTGCCATTGCGATACGCAGGGCGGCGGTCTTTGTGATGATTCCGTTACTCATACGGTCACCTCGTCGTATTCGTTTGTCTGCTTCAGTACGTAGCCCGGATGGAATCGTGCTACTCAATAGGTCCGTCCATGGCTCGATTGGCGCACCACGGACGGAGTTGCTTATGCTGCGATTTGTGTGATGCAACCCTTGATCGGGCAAATCTTCACGCACTGCGGCTTGTCGTACTCGCCGTCGCACTCGGTACATTCGCTTGCGTTGATCTTGAACACGCCCTTCTTGCCGCTGATGGAAGCCGTCGGGCACTCCGGTTCGCAGTCACCGCAGGCGGTACACAGATTCATGTCGATTTTCATTGCCATGATAATTCTCCTGATTGTTTATTCAGCAGCATCCAGACGCTTGGCGCGCAACGAGATCGGCAACCGCGCCGGAGCCGGCTGCGGCTCGATGTAGTACGTGCCGCCATTGTTCAGCTTGATCTCGCCGCCCCACTTCTCCGGGGTGTCGAACTCCATCGAAACGATGTTGTCCTCGAGGTCGCGCTTGGGCAAATAGAACACGTACGCGCCTTTGCTGCCTTGGATCATGATGTTTGCCATTGCAACTCCTTGAGTTGCAGGATGTAGGGTGGGTACGTTTCATGTGCCCACGCGGAGCGAGATACGAAAACCGCGTGGGCACAAAAGCGTGCCCACCCTACGCCTGCCCTTAACGTACCAGATCGTGGTTGTAGTCGGTGGTTCCCATACCGCGCGTATCTTCATCCAGCTTCTCCAGCACTGCATTGGTCAGTGTGGTAAGCATCTGCATCGCGCCTTCATAGCCCAGTGTTGTCGAGCGATGCAGGTGATGACGATCGAAGATCGGGAAGCCGATACGGATCAGCGGAACCTCGAACTCTTTACCCAGGGCCAGCGTGTCGCGCTGGATGAACTTGGCGTAGGAGTTGCCGATCATGAAGTCGGGCTTCTCGGTCAGCACCAGCGAACGGAAGTGCCACAGGTCGGCACCCGCGAACAACTGGGTGTTCTTGCCGTAGGGAGTCTCGTCCAGCATCTTGCGCATGGCTTTTTCCCACTTCTTGCTGCCGTTGTTGCACAGCACGTGCAGCGGTTCGATGCCCAGTTCGGTGAGGAACTTGGTCATGCCCATGACGAAGTCGGGATCGCCGTACAGGCTGATCTTTTTGCCGTGCAGCCAGGTGTGGCTATCGGTCATCATGTCCACGAAGCGGCCGCGCTCCTTCAACAACGAAGCGGGGATCGCCTTGCCGGTGACTTCGGAAACCTTCATCAGCCATTCGTCGGTCCACTCCAGGCCCATCGGGATGTTCAACTTCGGTGTCTCGTGCTTCCACGTTGCCTCGATATATTTCCTGGACTTGTCGATCGACAGCGGTTGCAGCAGGAAAGTGTTGATCGCGTTCGGCGCGTCTTTCACTTCAGCCTGCGTGGTGCCGCCCGAGTACATGCGGAACTGGCCGTCGGCCGGTGTATCCAGCACTTCGGAAGGATCGCTCAGCATGGTGTGCGCAACGCCCATCTCGTCCAGCATGCGATGGATCACGCGGTAGTTGCCGAGGTAAGTCTCGAAACCGGGAACGATGTTGATCTTGCCGTTGGAGCCGATCACTTTGCCTTCCATGCTGTTCACGGTGAAGCAACGCAACACGCCTTCGAGCATGCCGTCCCATCCTGTCACGTGCGAACCCACGAACGACGGGGTGTGCGCGAACGGTACCGGGAAGTCGTCGGGAATATTCCCGGCCTTCTTGGTGTTGAGAATGAAGGCGTTCAAGTCGTCGCCGATCACTTCCGCCATGCAGGTGGTGGATACCGCGATCATTTCCGGCTTGTACAGCGCCTTGGCGTTTTCCAGGCCGTCGATCATGTTCTTCTGACCGCCGAACACGGCTGCGTCTTCAGTCATGGAATCGGATACGCAAGACACCGGCTCGCGGAAGTGACGGTTGAAATAGGTGCGGAAGTAAGCCACGCAACCTTGCGAACCGTGCACGTACGGCATGGTCTTTTCGAAGCCCAGCGCGCACAGCACCGCGCCCAGAGGTTGGCAGGCCTTGGCCGGGTTAACGGTCAATGCTTCGCGCTTGAAGTTGAGTTCGCGGTACTCCATCGTGGTTGTCCACTTGAAGGTTTCCTGAACTTTTGCAGCGTCGTGACGCTCTTCAAAGTTGTCCTGTTTGTTACTCAGCGATTCCTTGTACTCGTCCTGACGGAACAATGGATAACAAGGTTTGATGTCATCAGCTTGTTGCATGTTTATCTCCTTGGCCCGAGCCGCCAATCTGCGGACACGAGCATCAGTTAAGGTGGTGATGCTGGTGGGTTACGTCCTTGCGGCCTAACCCACCCTACATTTCTTCCTCCGTCCCCTCTCCCTTGCAGGGAGAGGGTTAGGGAGAGGGTAGAGTCGTGGAACCTGACTACTTCTACCCTCTCCCCCGCCCTCCCCCTGCAAGGGGGAGGGAGTAGAGGGGTGGTACTTACGCTGCCGCCTTCTCCGCGACCGGCTCATCCTTCTTCAACCACGGCGCCTGCATCTTGCCCCAGCACGGGTTGTTCAAAGTCATGTCCATGTCGCGGGCGAAGATGGCGAAGCCGTCGTAGCCGTGATACGGGCCGGAGTAGTCCCAGCTATGCATCTGGCGGAAGGGAACGCCCATCTTCTGGAAGATGAACTTTTCCTTGATGCCGGAACCGACCAGGTCTGGCTTGACGCGCTTCACGAACTCTTCGAACTCGAAGCCGGTGACGTCGTCATAGATCAGCGTCGCGTTGCCCATATCCTTGATGGTGCGGTCGTAGTCGTCGTTGTGACCGAACTCGTAACCGGTACCGACCACTTCCATGCCCAGATCTTCATAGGCACCGATCACGTGACGCGGACGCAGACCGCCGACGTACAACATGACGCGCTTGCCTTCGAGACGCGGTTTGTACTTGGCGATGATCTCGTCCATCATTGCCTTGTACTTGGCGATGACGCGTTCTGCGCCTTCCTTGATCTTGTCGTCGAAGTGCGCGGCGATGGCACGCAGCGACTCGGCAACCTTGGTCGGGCCGAAGAAGTTGTATTCCATCCAGGGGATGCTGTACTTCTCTTCCATGTGACGCGCGATGTAGTTCATCGAACGGTAGCAGTGGATGAGGTTCATCTTGACGTAGGGCGTCTTTTCCATCTCGGCGATGGTGCCGTCGCCGGACCATTGCGCAACCACGCGCAGACCCATTTCTTCCAGCAGGATGCGCGAAGACCAGGCGTCGCCGCCGATGTTGTAGTCGCCGATCACGGCCACGTCGTAAGGCGTGCTTTCATGCGCCTTGCCGTCGCGGCGGGGCAGCACCCAGTCGCGGATCGCGTCGTTGGCGATGTGGTGACCGAGCGATTGCGACACGCCGCGGAAACCTTCGCAGCGCACCGGTACTACCACCTTGCCGGTTTCTGCCGCAGTCTTTTTCGCGACCGCTTCGATGTCGTCGCCGATCAGGCCGATCGGGCACTCGGATTGAATCGAGATGCCTTTGTTCAACGGGAACAGGGCATCGATTTCAGTCATTACTTTGGCGAGCTTCTTGTCGCCGCCGAACACGATGTCCTTTTCCTGGAAGTCGGAAGTGAAGTTCATCGTGCCGAAAGTGTTCACGCCGGTGGTGCCGACGTAGTAGTTACGGCGACCGGCGCGGGAATACTGGCCGCAGCCGACCGGGCCGTGGGAAATGTGGATCATGTCCTTGATCGGGCCCCACACCACACCCTTGGAACCGGCGTAGGCGCAACCGCGAATGGTCATCACGCCCGGCAACGATTTGCGGTTGGAGGTGATGCACTTCTTGGACTGTTCGATCGATTGGTCGTTGACCGCCAGGTGCTTCTCGCGGTCTTTCTTTGCTTTCTCGGGATAAACCTCAAGCACCTCTTGAATCAGGGCCTGGGTTTCTTCGCGTGTTAATGCAGACATTTCATTCTCCTTTAATGACCCACTAATCTGTGGAGTCTGTCAGGTTCAAAAACATTTTTGCCACAGAGGACACAGAGATCACAGAGGAAGGCCAAACCTGAAACCTGACAGCCTTTTCCTTCGTGACTCCGCTTGCGTTATCAACTTCCGTTTCTCTCTGTGTGCTCTGTGAGCTCTGTGGCTAAATGGTCTTTATTCTTAAGCAGCCACTTCGGCAGCTTTCTTGCCGATGATGGAGGTGTCTTCTGCTTCCATGATGCCGAATTCCATCAACAGCTCTTCCAGTTCGTCCATGGTGATCGGAGTCGGGATAACGAACTTCTTGTTTTCCACGATCTTCTTCGCCAGTTGACGATACTCATCAGCCTGCTTGTGCGTAGGATCGAATTCGATCACGGTCATACGGCGGATTTCGGCGTGCTGCACAGCGTTGTCGCGCGGAATGAAGTGAATCATTTGCGAACCAAGCTTTGCGGCCAGCGCCATGATCAGTTCATCTTCACGGTCGGTGTTGCGGCTGTTGCAGATCAGGCCAGCCAGACGCACGCTGCCGGAGTTCGCGTACTTCACGATGCCCTTGGCAATGTTGTTGGCGGCATACATCGCCATCATCTCGCCGGAGCAAACGATGTAAATTTCCTGCGCCTTGTTTTCGCGAATCGGCATGGCGAATCCGCCGCACACCACGTCACCCAGCACGTCGTAGAACACGAAGTCGAGTGCATCGTCATACGCGCCTTCTTCCTCGAGGAAGTTGATGGCGGTAATAACGCCGCGGCCTGCGCAACCAACGCCGGGCTCAGGGCCGCCGGATTCAACGCACTTGATGCCGCCGTAACCGACGGACAATACGTCTTCCAGTTCCAGATCCTCGACGCTACCGGCTTCAGCAGCCAGTTCCATCACGGAGTTTTGAGCCTTCGCGTGCAGAATCAGACGGGTTGAGTCGGCCTTGGGGTCGCAACCGACGATCATCACTTTCTTGCCGGCTTCGGCCAAAGCCGCCACCAGGTTCTGGGTCGTAGTGGACTTGCCGATCCCACCCTTCCCGTAAATTGCGCATTGACGCAGAGCCATGTTAGTCTCCTTAGAGTTTCAGAATTTAATGTGCGATTGAAAACTGTCGCTCGCACCCAGTACATCGCAAGCTCCGTGCCACCCGCCCAACAAACACCCAACCGCCTGAAATGCATAAGAAAAATAAAACAACCCCACAAGCAATGGCGGATGTGGAACACAACAAAGCCGATGCCTTTGTAGCAGTGCCTACAACCCCCGAAGTCACCCCGGATAGTTCACCAGGGCAGCACCAGTCCCTTCCCCCTTGCAGGGGGAAGGCCAGGATGGGGGTAGAAGCGCTGGAGCCCATCGACTCTACCCCCACCCTACCCCTCCCCCTGCAAGGGGGAGGGCATGTTGTTGCAGCTAATGGATTATCTGAAAGCAAGTCCATCGTTCTGCCACGCAGCGCGCGGCTACCGATCAACCGCTGCAACCTCCCCGCCGACATCCTCGGCGGACTCACCTTCCAGCGTTCGCCCGTCGCCCTTGAACTCGACGGCGTGGCCCAGTTTCATCGCGGCCTGTTCCAACTGCTGGATCGCATCGACAGTCCAAAGGAACGCGCCGACGCCTTCACCATGCACATGAACGCCTCGTTCTATCTGGACGAACCGGAACAGGCGGGCTACACCGCACAAGCGACACACAAGCGGCAGAAAGCCGACTATCTGCGCATGGTGCGCGGCTGGAGTTTCGATGCAGACGGCCGCGAAGGCGCGGCATTGAAAGGCTGGGTGGAATCGCGCTTCGGCTTGTTGCCAAGACATCACGGCGGGCAGATACGCAACTTGTCGGGCGAAGCCTACCGCCACTACCTGGAGATGCGCGCCACCGCGCTATACGGAACCAACGCGCTGGAATCGCAGTTCGACCTGCTCTACACCTTTTGCCAGTACGAACTCGCCAGACTGTATCCCGGCGAAACCCACCTCACCCTCTACCGCGGCGTTAACCGCGTTGACGATCACGAAACACTCGCCCTCCTGGACAACAAACACCGCGTCGTCCTCTTCAACAGCCTGAGCTCCTTCACCGCCAACCGCGAACGCGCCGACGAGTTCGGCGACTACCTGCTCACCGCGCAAGTGCCGCTGGCCAAAGTGTTCTGCTACACGAGATTGCTGCCGGGGATGTTGCAGGGGGAGGACGAGTACACTGTGATTGGCGGGTTGTATGAGGTGAGTATCGCGGCGTATTGAATGAGCCGTTCACCCTGTGCGTATTGAAATATCGTAATGCAGGACTTGACCCCGTCGCCGCGCCGTGGCTACATCGCCGTTTCATAGGCAAAAAGAACAGCAAGGAAAACGAACTCTCAATACAAGATTTGATAGCTAAGGGGAATCCAAATCATGTTCGTAGCCGCCGCCGTAAAACTCACGCCCGAGAACTATGAACGGCTTAAGCCGTTCCTGGATGACCTCGGTCTCGCGCCAGAGACGTCGCAATTCGTGCAGCAAATGCTTGCACTGCGAAACTTACCGAATGGTCCGTCAATAGCTGAAATTGCACGCTCGGGCGATCTATCCGCACAGACAGTCGGAAGACTAGACAGAGCCGCAAATCCGGTTGTTAAGCCGGCAAAGTTCAAGACGGCGTTCATAAGCTACGGCGGGCCAGATGAAGTTTTTGCGCGAAAACTCTATGAGGCGCTTCTGAGCAAAGGCGTTCATACCTATTACTTCCCAGAGTCCTCAATTCCAGGTCGGCGCCTACATCGAACGATGGCAGATGCTGTTTATGAATACGACGTCGTAGTCTCCATTTGCTCGGAGGCTGCAGTTACTCGTCCAGGTTGGCTGAATGAACTCGAGCAAACCCTTACGCGTGAGGCACGCGAAGGAGGTACAGAACTCTTGATTCCAGTTCTGTTAGATGATTTCGTCTTGTCCCGTTGGGAGCCAGAACGGAAAGATCTTGCGCGACAGTTGCAGTCACGTGTGGCGGCTGACTTTAGAGGACACAACGAGGAATCTGCATTCAATCGTCAGGTCGAGCGCTTATGTACAGCACTTACAGTCTAGCTTTCAGCCGGGTAGGGTGGGCACGCGGCACCGGGGTCAAGTTTGTAGGGTGCGCTCACGCACCAGATCCAAATGGTGCGCAGGCGCACCCTACTTTTGAGACCCGCGACATCCGTTTAGCACGACTGAGTCAAGACATCACCGTGCCGGATCAATAGTCGAATGGCTAGTTGTTCCATCAGTCGGGATGCATCGCCAGCGGCACACTTTGTTCAGCAAAGGGGAAGCACTTGATCGCAAGTCTCACCAAATATTCAATATTCAGCCCAAGTAAACGGTCTGTCCCTATCGCCATTTTCCACCCCCGGCGTGGTCTGATCTTCCTCCTGCTGGTCTGCCTGGGCCTGACGGCTTGCGGGGGCTCGTCGGCTCCATCCCCATCTACCCCCGTTTTGACCGACATCCTGGTTACGCTAACGCCGAGTCGCACGGCGGGCGTTGCGCCGCTCGCAGTCTTCTTTGATGCCAGCGCTACTACGGGGCTAACCGGTGACGACTTTCTCTCGGCGAATTTCAGTTGGGACTTCGACGATGCCAGCGCCGGCGTGTGGCAGACCACCGGCAAGAGCCGCAACCGGGCGACCGGATTTCTGGCGGCGCATGTTTTTGAAACCCCCGGCACTTACGTTGTCAGCGTCAGCGTGCGGGATCGTGCCGGGCGGCTTGGTCCGGTGGGTACGGTCAGCATCACCGTGAGCGATCCGGCAGCCGTTTACGCCGGGAACGCAACCCGCTGCGTTTCGCGCACGGGCGACTTCACCGATGCACCGGCGAACTGCGCGACGCTTACCTCTACCGATCTGGCGGCACAGTTGAGCTGGCTGAACGCTGCGGCCAATCGCCGCCTGTTGCTGCGCAGCGGCGAGACCTGGCCCGGGGTCTCCCTCGCGCTGAGCGGCAGCGGTCCCAACACGCTGGGCGCGTTCGGCCCCGGCGCGCGGCCTATCCTGCAACTGGGCGCAAACCCGGGGCAGAGTGCAGGCCTGCTGGTCAGCGGCACGGACTGGCGGGTGATGGACCTCGACCTCGACGGCACCAACCTGCCGCCAGCCAATACCGAAGGCGCGACCGTCGTGGGGAGCACCGGCACCGAATTCCTCGGCATGAACCTTTCGATCCACAACGGCAACGAAGTCGGCTGGGGAGTAGGCGGCGACAGAAGCTATCTCTACAACTCGCAGGTGCAGAACAACGCCTATTTCTCCGTCTACGTCGACGGCGTCGACAGCGCGCTGATGGGCAGCAGCGTCGACCAGATGCGCATCGCGGTCAGCTTTATCCGGCCGAGCGAGAGCCGCAACGTCTACATCACCGACAACCTGATCGATGCCAGCCGCGCCGCGCCGACCACCGGCATCAAGTGGCATTCCCGGCGCGGCGTCATCACCGACAACATCATCACCGCCGGCACCTCGCGCATCGCCACCAGCGCGAGCGACGTGGAGTGCGATTTCTCGCTGGCTGTCGACCGCAACCTCGGCATGCTGCTCATCGAACGCAATATCCTCAAGCCCGACGGCAACCCCGCCAATGATGACTACATCTCCACCGGCATCGACCTGACCGAAAACGACGCGATGGTCCGCAACAACCTGATCTACGACATGAACCTTGCATTCCGCGGCGCCTGCGGGGCGAGCAACGTGCATGTACTCAACAACTCAGTCTACATGACGCCGAACACCACCGGACTCAACATCGGCAACGGCGATTTTCTGAATATCGAGCTGCCCGCGGTGAGCAACTGGGAAGTGCGCAACAACCTGATGTGGTCGGAGAATCCGGGGATCAACGGCTTGGGCGAACTCATCAACCTCGGTGCGACCACCGGCATCGCCCTGAGCAACAACCTCTACTACAAACCGAGCAAGGCAAATCCGTTCGCCGTCGGCCCCTCCGGCCTGCCCACGGCAAGGTACGATCTGAGCGGCTGGCAAGCGTTGGGCCTCGACAGCCATTCGCTGCTGGCCGACCCGCAACTGGTTTCGGCGAACCCGGCCAGCGCCGACTTTTTCCGCCTCGGCGCATCCAGCCCGGCCATCGGCGCGGGCACGCCGGTCGCAGTCTTTGAAGATTTCTATCGCACACCGCGACCAAGCGCCGACGGGTATGACATCGGTGCGATTAATTTCCGTTAGTCTTACTGTGTCCTAAACATGGACCAGCATTCCCTCCCCCTCCCAGGGGGAGGGCTAGGGTGGGGGTAGACTCTGTGCTGCTTCACAACTTCGCCCCCTCAGTACAATTGACACAACCCGCCCCATACCCCTACAGTTCATCCCACTTGCAACTCCGCCCCACGCACATCGCACCGCACGCACGGTGCAAGGCTCACAGCGGACTCCCCAGGATAGGAGCTGGCGCAAGGATAGATTCCCGCACCGACGGGAAGCATCGCCAGCGGCACACTTGTTCAGCAAAGGGGAAGCACTTGATTGCGAGACTCACCGAACATTCTTCACTCAGGCCGATTGTATGGCCACACTTTGTACGCCCGCGCTTCGTCATATCACACATTAAGAGGAAGTGCTGTGGCGCTAATTGACGGCGATGATGGTCTGCCTGCTGATGAAGTAGGCGCATGGGCAAAAGAGAAGCACTCCTATCTCAAGCGATATCTAGATATCTCACGCGGCACGCGAAAGAAATATATCGGTGAGCGAAAGGGTGGCGCTGTTTATTTCGATTTATTTTGCGGAACCGGACGTTCACGTATCAGAGGTACTAATGAGTGGATTGATGGCGGTGTTGTTGGCGCATGGAAAACCAGTCTTGAAGGCGGAGCTCCGTTTACAGATATCTACATTTCCGACAACGACGAGATAAAGCTAAATGCATGTGCTGAGAGGCTACGCAAGCTCAATGCACCTGTACATCCAATCCACGCTTGTGCAGCGGATGCTGTCGATAAAATGGTATCAGCGGTCAGTGGTTATGCGCTTCATTTCGCTTTCGTCGATCCTTACAGCTTAGAGGCATTGGACTTCAAAGTGATCAGCACTCTTGCCGCGCTCAAACGAATTGACCTACTGATACACCTCAGCGCTATGGATTTGAACCGCAATTTATCAGTAAATCTGGCCGCCGATGATTCAGCCTTTGATGCTTTTGCTCCTGGTTGGCGCGCACGCGTGGCAACGACTGGTGCACAGCAAGAAATCCGCATGCGTGTGGTTGAGTATTGGCGTGAGAAAGTAACGAGTCTTGGTGTATGGCCGTCAATTGATCAGCGGCTCATCACAGGTGAGAAGAATCAGCCGCTTTACTGGCTATTGCTTGCCGCACGCCATGAATTGGCACATAAGTTCTGGAAAACAGCCGCAAACCCAGAGGGACAAGGTGATTTGTTTTGATTGATGCCTGCGTGCGAAGAGACCAAGGTCGAAATGCTTTAGAATTAGTTGCGAGCTAAGGAGGTACATATGACAAGCACAACAACAATAGAATGGACAGAGCAAACGTGGAACCCGACAACGGGATGCACAAAGATATCGCCCGGCTGCAAACATTGCTACGCAGAGGTCATGGCGAAGCGGCTTAAGGCAATGGGTGCGAGGGGGTACGAGAACGGCTTCAATCTCAGCATCCTGCCCGAGCGTCTTGAGCAACCGCTGATGCGGCGTAAAAAGACGACGTACTTTGTTAACTCAATGAGCGATCTATTTCATAACGACATACCTTTTGAGTTTCTCGATCAGGTATTTGATGTGATCAAACGCACACCACAACACACGTATCAGATATTGACCAAACGGTCAGCAAGGATGCGCAAGTATTTTTCGACGCGAGGGCGTCTAGTGCCTGACAATGTCTGGCTAGGCGTATCTGTGGAGAATAGACAATATGGTCTTCAGCGAATTGATGACTTGCGGGAAATTAATGCGGGTATTCGATTCTTATCAGTCGAACCATTGCTGGATGATGTTGGCGTAATGGATTTGCGCGGCATACACTGGGTGATCGTAGGTGGCGAATCCGGCCCCAAGGCTAGGCCAATGAAAGCAGCGTGGGTGGAAACAATAAAAGAGCAATGTGAGAAAGATGGTGTAGCGTTTTTCTTCAAGCAATGGGGCGGATGGGGTGCGGATGGTAAGAAACGACCGAAAAGAAACAATGGCCGAATCTTTGATGGGAAGACTTGGGATGAAATGCCTACATTGGATTGCAGATAAGTGAGTGTGGGCAGATATTGTCGTGTGGTACACCACCACAGAAAGACTGTGCCGCACAGTCATGCTGCGCGGTTGGTGTGTGCACGTGCACAGCGGGGTGTTTTTTCAAAGAAGCTTAATTGCATGACACGTGATGTATGGTTTTGGTGGTCGATATGAAAAAACAAGGTAAAACCGGAAACTTGTTGGCAGGTGCAGACTCCGCAGCATTTCCTTCTTATATTGATAGTATCGGAATGAAGCTTCTTTCTCGATATGACTTTCATAAGGAACACCTTAGCGGAAAAACTGGCCAAACTTTTCAAATTCGTTGGCGTGGTGAGCGAGGTATATATTGCTTGAAAACAGTCAAGGAATCTGTGGCTGATCGTGATCGTGAGCGCGTTCGGGAAACGCTCAAAAAAGAAGTTGAAATATTGAAGCCACTAAATCATAGGTGTCTCCCAAGAGTCTATGAGGAGGATACCAACGCGCCCTTACCCTACTATGTTTGTACATTTCACCCAGGCCAAACTTGGGCGCAATTTCGTTCGTCGGGGGAAATGATTGAGTTAAGTGAAGCAACATTTGTGGTTACATCACTAATTGATGCATTGGAATACTTGCATGGGGAGGGAAGAACTCATTGCGATTTGCATGAAGAAAATATTCTAATCGGCCCCAGAATTCTCGCCGACGGGATAATGATTATTGATTACGGTTCCGGTCATCGTGAGTCTGCTGAGGCACCAACAACAGATGACCGTGGTCATCTTGGTCACAAGGATATATTTGATATACCTGGTTTCAGATATTCTGTTGATCGGCAATTACACAATCAGGTCTTTCAAGAAAACGACTTTAGGGCTTTAGGCAGGCTGCTAGCCCTAATGAAAAATGTTTTTTTTGGTAAAGCAAATACTGAACAACGGTTAGCTTACATGGACTTTGCGGCTAACCTGCACTATGGAAAGCTAAATAACTGGCGTGTTGTTCGTGAGCGCTTTGAGCAAGTTATAGACCCAAATTTGCTGCTCACAAGAACTGAGCGACTATTGCTAGGGGGGGACGGTAACAGATCATATATTCCTATGCCTGCTACTGGGCGCATATCTGTTGGTGAACCAATCCTGGATATCATTAACACCAAGTGTTTTCAAAGGCTAAGGGGTATTAAACAACTTTCATTTTGTGAGTGGTTTTTCCCCGGTGGTACACATACTAGATTTGAGCATTCAATCGGCGTTTATGGTGCAGCATATTCAGCACTGCAACACTTGATTCGCGACCCAGTCTTCAAGGTAAACCACAATCAGCGAAATGTAGATGGTCTATTACTGGCGGCTCTTCTTCATGATGTTGGGCATTATCCATTCGCGCATGTCATAGAGCACTACGTTGCGGCTAGGTATCCTGAAGATAAAGAATTGAAATCTGACATACATCATTTTGAGCATTCTTTGCATCTAATAAAGAATGATAATGACCTTAAGTCAGCAATTGAGAATCACTGGGGCGAAGATGGCAATGATGAAGTACACAAAAACTTGCAGGGCGGTTCAGGACTCTTGTCAGATATTCTCGATGGGCCAATTGATTGTGACAAAATCGACTATTTGCGCAGAGATGCTCACCACTGCGGCGTCCCTTATGGCAATGGGTTGAATGTTGAGCAAATATTCAATAGCTTTCGCTGTTCGCCTACCACTGGCCGCCTTGTCATACATGAAGATGGGGTGGCACCAGTGGAGGGTATGGTTCTTGCCCAGGACCAGATGCTGGCCTCAGTATATTGGCACGAAACTACTCGCGCCTTATTTGCTATGTTTCACAGGTTTTTAGATATTGTTGTTGGTCGTGATTTGTCAATTTTGCGAAATATTGTTGGTCAGCTTAAGAACTGTTCCAGTGAGTACGACGCCATGCAGCGCATTCTACTGCCAAGGGCTGATGCATTAAAGAAACATCGTGTGGATGCGCTACGTTTAGTTAATTTGCACAAGGACTACAACTTCAAGGAAATATATATTCCAATAAAGCGATATGCTTGGGTTGATGCGACACATGCAACGCAGCGGTCAGTCGAGAATATCTATTCAAGAATAGTAAAGCAAAATCTCTCATCGATTGCGTACGGGAATGGTAATTCAATGCCTATTGATTGGGATCAGGTTAGGCGTTTACGCGGTGCATATATTAATGCACTACAGCAAAAAAATATTGAGGTTTCTTCCAATGACGTATTAATTGATGTGCCATGGGGCAAACCCTCGAATAGAATGGTTAAGGTGTTGCGTGGTGATGAACGAACCGAAGTTCAGATTACCGATGTTTCGCATCTCGCTGAATCAATATTCACTCTCCCTACCGCACATATCGCACCAGTTAGAGTTTATCTTAGGCCTGAAATTCATAATAGAGCTGCGCCATTTATACCAAGCATAATTTTGTCTGCCGAAGAAATGTTTGATGGCAGGGGTAAAATTGATTTTGACGAATAGTAGGGGACGTACCCTGAGGGCATTAAAGGGGCATTAAAGGGGCCGTGTTCGTGGAACATGGGTCAGGTCTAGAAATGAAGCACCATGAAGCGATATGGGCATCGCAATACGTCCGGTGATATGGTCAGCATCGAAATACCTCTCACAATAGAAAGCCCAGCATCGCTGGGCTTTCTAACCTCTATAAGGCTCAAAACCACATGTCGCGCATTTCCCCATCCATGATCGCATCAAGGCTGCCTTGGTTCGTCATTGGACTGTTTATCCTGCTGCAGGCACTGGGCTTTGTGATGGACAACCTGAATTACTCGAAAGGATCGCAGCTGCCATCCCCGGATGGAAAAAAAACAATCCACGAGTTCAGATCCAATCAGGATGGGGTGGGGCACGCACCTTATGGAACGACGCTTTCCCTGTCCTTCGGAAAAACGCTTGCGCAGCCGGATGATGGCTACGTCTTCTTCGCCGGCTACTGCAAGACGCCTGTGTCCTACGCGTGGCTAAGCAACGATAAAGTTGTCGTCAGTTGCGAGCTCGCCGAAGGCGAGAAAGCGCCGCGTACTCTGGCCAGGCTGACGTATGGCATCGAGATCGGCTTTGACGCAAAATGAGGCCTCCTTCAACCATGATGATGCGCCCGCCGGGTCGCCGGCGGCTTTGATGCCAAGGAATTTCAGACCATGCGCCCGCTGCTACTGACTCTGGTGTTCGCCGTCGCCTTCGTCCTCGTTACCGGCCGTTCGTTGCCGCCGGTGGTCGCTTCGCACTTCATCGCAGGCGGCGCGGCCAACGGCTTTGTGCCGCGCGACACCTATATGCACCTCACTGTCGCATTGCTGGTGGCCTTGCCGCTCCTGATCTCCCTGCTCACGAGCATCGGCAGTATGCTGCCTGCACGTTTCATCAATCTTCCCAACCGCGAGTACTGGCTGGCACCGGAACGTCAGGCCGACACCCTCGCCTATCTTCGCAAGCACAGCAGCCGCTTCAGTTTCTTCCTCGCCGTGTTTATTTGCTTCGTCCATTGGCTGGTAGTCAAGGCGAACGAACAAAACCCGCCGCTGCTTCCCGAGCCCCTGCTCTTCAGTGGCATGGCTGCTTTCCTGGTCGGCCTCGTCGTCTGGCTGGGAGGGTTTGTCGTGCATTTTCGCCGCCCCTGATCCGCGATTGAGGCAAGAAATGACCGCCGCCACCCACCAGTCAACAGACAGGGAGGACACCATGCGCATCACCACCCTCGGTTGTAACGGCAGCATCACCAGCAATCTGCGCACCACCTGTTACCAGGTGGATCATGACATCCTGGTCGATGCCGGCTCCGGCGCGGGCGAGTTGAGCCTGGCGCAATCCATTGCGATCGACACCGTTTTCCTCACCCACTCGCACCTCGATCACTGCGCCTTCCTGCCCCTGCTGGCCGATGCCGTCGGCAGTTTCCGCGAATCGCCGCTAACCGTATATGCGCTGCCGGAGACCATCGCCACGCTCAAGGAACACATGCTCAACAACAGGCTGTGGCCGGATTACACGGTGCAGCCCACGCCCGAGCGCCCGTTCCTCCGTTTCCGACCGATACGCCTTGGCGAGACCGTGGAGTTGGGCGGCAGGCGCATCACGGCACTGCCTGCGCGCCATTCCGTGCCCTGTGTGGCCTACCGGGTGGACAGCGGGCGGGCCAGTTGGGTGTACAGCGGCGACACTACGTTCTGCGAGGATTTCTGGCGGACACTGAACCGCATCGACAATCTGAAGTACCTGTTGGTCGAGACCACGTTCCGCAACGACAACGCCGCAGGGGCGGAGCGCTCCGGCCACACCACGGCGGAACTGCTGGCCCGGGGATTGCGCCTGCTGGAACGTCCGATGGACTTGTATATCGTGCACATGGAAGCCGGGTACGAAGATGCAACCCTGCAGGAAGTGCTCGAAGCAGCGGGAAAATTCAAACCGCAGGTGTTGCAGCGCAGGCACGTGTTCGAGCTTTAGCAAATGGGCGCGCCAGTTGTGGCGTTTTGCCCTATCTACGATCCCTTGGCTGGCCGATGCTGCTGTCTGCGCACAACACATATTGACAACCAGTTTCCACTAGCGGAAACTGGTTGCCATATAGCACTACAACCCCCGCCCGGTTTGTAGTACCCAACAGCCAACATCAGGGAATCCATCGTGGCAACCAACCCCATCACCAAGGCGTCCGTGCTGACCGACATCATGCTTGCGGTCTTTCGCGTGAACGGCCGCCTGCTCGAGAAAGGCGACCTCTTGGTTGCCCCCCTCAACCTCACCAGCTCCCGCTGGCAAGTGCTGGGAGCTGTGGCGCTCGCCGGCAAGGCGCTCTCTGCGCCGCAGGTGGCCGAAGCAATGGGCATCACCCGCCAGGGAGCCCAGAAACAACTCAACAAGCTGGAAGAAGAAGGCTTCCTGGAAATGCTCCAGAACCCGCGCCACGAACGCTCTCCGCTTTACGCATTGACCGCGCAGGGCGACCAGACCATCTCCGCGACGATGTCTCTGCAGAATGCCTGGGCCAACGCCCTTGCTGCCCAACTTCCCCTGCAAGACCTCAAGAGCACGCTGCAGACACTGAACGGCATATACGAACAGCTTGATTCGCCTGTTCCAACCAAAGGAGCGAAAACATGAAACCCGTTATCCATGCCGCCGCCGGCGCAACCGCCATGCTGATCATTGCCCTCTTCTGGGTATCGACGCTGGTCTCGGAAATATTCCTGGACGATGCGGCCGTGGCCGCAGTCAAGCACGCAATCGTTTTCGGCCTGTTCCTGCTGGTGCCGTGCATGGCCGCCACCGGCGGCTCCGGCTTCATGCTGTCCAGGATGCGCAGCGGCGACTTGCTCGAGCTAAAGAAGAAACGCATGGCGGTCATCGGCGCCAATGGTTTGCTGGTGATGATTCCGGCGGCAATCTTTCTTAACGGCAAGGCAGTTGCGGGGGAGTTCGATGCATTGTTCTACTCCGTACAGGCTGTGGAGCTCATTGTCGGAACGGTGCAACTGACCCTGATGGGCATGAATTTCCGGGATGGGCTAAGACTGGCCGGGAAGGCCGCAAGCAGCACCGCATAATGGGAGCGCCGACGACCCGTCGGCAACAGTTCAAAAACTGCCGACGAGGACGTCGGCGCTCCCAGGCCCTACCCCCGCACCCTTGTGCGACAGGGTTTTCGCTTTTGTCGCATTTCCTCCAAACCCGGCCCGTCCGTAACCCGCGCCAATGCTGGATGTGCCGTCTGGCCCGCTTATTGCGAGTGATTCCTTGTCAATCACAAGAGGAGTCATCCCCATGAGCACTGCGTTCGAATCCATCTTCACCGGACTGTCCGACGGCAGCGTCGTCCCCTACCTCGGCCCCGGCGCGCTGAACGGCGTGATCGACCCGGCTTCGGGCCGCGCCATCCCGGCCGACAGCGACAGCCTGATCCTGGCGATGAACAACGGCCAGCCGATGGCCCCCAAGCTGATGTATGAGTTCCCGCGCGCGGCCATGAACGTGGAACTGAAGCGCGGCCGTTCGGCGGTGAACAAGTTCCTCGATGCGACCTATCGCGACACGCAATGGAGCACCTCGGCACTGCATGCCTGGCTGGCGCAGCAAAAGCTGCCTTGCATCATCGACTGCAACCGCGACACGCAGATCCAGAAGCAATATGCCGCCACCCCGCACACGCTGATCGTCGGCATCGCGCGCATGTCCGGCAAGGAATACCGCTTCCGCATTTTCAACTACGACGGCAGCAGCTATGCGCCGGTCGAACAGGAGGCGGTGGATACCAGCCTGCCGGTGCTGTTCAAGCCGCTGGGCACGCCGCTGCCGGAATCCAGCTACATCGCCTCGGATGCCGACTTTGTCGATTACATCACCGAGTTGATGGGCGGTTTCGCCATCCCCTCGTTCGTCAAGCGCTCGCGCCAGAACAAGCGCTACGTGCTGCTCGGCCTGCGCCTGAACCGCGACACCGACCGCATGGTGTTCTCCGACGTCATCTTCGGCGCGAGCAAGCCTGCAGGATGGGCGCTGATCCCGCACCCGACCGACAAGGAGAAGCGCTATCTGGAGCGTCTCAACATCGAGATCGTGAATGCCGACGTGGCGGATTTCCTCACTGCCGCGCAGAGCTGGAACGGCAGCCTCGCGGCGGCATGAACAAGCACCCTGCAAGGTGTCGGCGATGAGCAAGCATCAGGCAAGATGGGATGAAACGCGCCACACCCTCGGTATGGACGAGATGGACACCACCCACCGCGAGTTCATAGACCAGGTGGCCGCGCTCATCGCGTCCGGCAATGCCGAATTCCCCGCCCTGTTCCAGGCGCTGGTCAATCACACGCGCGAGCATTTCACCGCAGAAGGCAAACTGATGCGCGAAACGAAATACCGGGGCCTGCCCGAACATGAGGCCGAGCACCACCGCGTGCTGGGCGAACTGCAACAACTCAACCGCAGCCTCAAGCGCGGGCACCTGCCACTGGTGCGCGCCTATGTGAAGGAGGGTTTGCCGGAATGGTTCGATACGCACCTTGCCATGATGGATAGTGCGCTGGTGCTGCATTTGAAGAAACAGCAAGCGTAGGCAAGCCGGGAGCGCCGACGTGAGTATCAATTCCCAAGGGGCTTCTGTCCCTATCGGATTGCCTGCCTTTGGGGCGTCGGCGCTCCCGTTAAATCATTTACTCGTCATCATCCTCGCCCGCGATGACCCGGCGCGGCACGGTGGCCGGATCGGCGGTGATGGCACGGTAGATCTCCACCCGGTCGCCCGGCTTGAGCAAGGTATCCAGCTCGGCCGTCTTGCCGAAGATTCCTATCTTGTATGTTTCGAGGTCGATGGCAGGGAATTTCTTCAGGATGCCGGACTGCTCGATGGCCTGCTGGACATTGGTTTCCTCCGGCACTTCGATACGCAGCCATGTCTGGCCGGCAGGTTCTGAATAGGCGACGCCGATCTGCATGATGCTCTCCTGAATCTGATTTTACGTAGGGCGCAATAAGCGAAGCGCATTGCGCCGTATGTTTCGTCAATCTTGGTGCAATGCGCTTCGCTTATTGCACCCTGCACTGTGTGTTAACTCGCTGCCGCTTCAGTCGCGGCGACCACTTCTCGCGCCGCGCGACGCTGGTCCAGCACCCGCTTCGCGGCCAGCAGCAATCCCACCACCATGAATCCGCCGGGCGGCAGGATCATCAGCAGGAAACCCTTGTATTCCGGCACGATGGTCGTCTCCAGGAAGGAGAACGCCGGGCCCAGCAACAGGTGGGCGTTGGCGAACAACGTGCCGCTGCCGAAAACCTCGCGTATGCCGCCGATCACCGTCAGCGAAGCAGTGAAGCCCAGGCCCATCATCAGGCCGTCCAGCGCCGAGTCGGGGATGTTCGATTTGGAAGCGAACGCTTCGGCGCGGCCGAGGATGGCGCAGTTGACCACGATCAGCGCGATGAACAGGCCCAAAACTTTATAGAGTTCATGCGCCCAGGCATTCAGGCTCATGTCCACCAGCGTCACCAGCGTGGCGATCAGCACGATGTATACCGGGATGCGCACCTCGGCGCTGACGAACTGGCGCACGCTGGAGATGATGATATTGGAAAGCAGCAGCACCGCCGTGGTGGCCAGCCCCATGCCGAGGCCGTTGGTGGCGCTGCTGGTCACCGCCAGCGTCGGGCACAGCGCGAGCATCTGCGCGAACACGACGTTGTTGTTCCACAGGCCGTCGCGGGTGATGCGGGCGTATTTGTCGTTCATACTCGTCCTCCTCTCATAGCCTTGAGGTATACATTCAGATCACACCCCCATCCCAGCCTTCCCCCTGAGAGGGGGAAGGTGCCGGTTCCCTCCCCCATGCAGGGGGAGGGGTAGGGTGGGGGTAGAAACTTGAACGCTGGCGTAATCATTTCTGTGTTACCAGTTCCGTTTCATCGAGCAATGTCGTACGTTCCTTCTCAAAGAACTCCAGCCCACCCTTCACCGCCTTCACCACGCCGCGCGGCGTGATGGTGGCGCCGGCGAACTGGTCGAACACGCCGCCGTCCTTCTTCACCGCCCATTTGTCCGTTGCCGGCTCGCCCAGCCATTTGCCTTCGAAGGAATGGATCCAGTCGCCCTTGGCCGGTTCGATCTTGTCGCCCAGCCCGGGGGTCTCCTTGTGGTTGATGACGCGCACACCAAGCACCTTGCCCTCGCGCGACACACCCATCACGCACACGATGTTGCCGGCATAGCCGTGACCGGTCACCCGATACACCACCGCCTCCACCTTGCCCTCACGGCGTCCGCGATACACCAGCACCTCGCCGTCCTTGCCGGGCAGCGTGACGGTGTCCTTGAGCAGATCGTTCTCGTATTCGCCCGGCAGCACCTGCGCCAGCGATTGTTTGAGATCGGCCGCTTCCGCCGCCTTGATGTCCGCCTCGGTGGCGCGCGAGGCGTAAGCCAGCGCCGCACTGGTGAGCAGCGCCACCCCGCCGAGCAGGATGCCCTGGTAACTCAGCTTGCTGCGTAGTTCTTCGAGTTTCATTTAAACCTCTTTAAAAACTTTTGCCACAGAGGACACAGAGATCACAGAGATATTCGCTGGTATTCATCTGTCCTTGTGGGTTAACCCACGAATCGTTGAGGCAACACGTCTTTCTCTGTGTGCTCTGTGTTCTCTGTGGCAAATGGTTTTGCATTTCGCTTCATCCCTTCTTCACGGATAGCGCCACGCCCTTGCGGTCGCGACCGTAGATGCGCGGTTTGACGTACTGGTCGATGATGGGTGTGGCCGCATTCATCAGCAGCACGGCGAACGCCACGCCTTCCGGATAACCGCCCCAGGTGCGGATAATCCAGGTCAGCAGGCCGCAGCTCAGCCCGAAGATGAATTGCCCCAGCGCCGTGTTGGGTGACGTCACCGGATCGGTGACGATGAAGAACGCCCCCAGCATCAAACCGCCGGAAAGCAGATGCACCATCGGCCCGGCGTAATGGTTGCCGTCGATCATGTTGAACAGCAGCGCCGGTGCGGCCACGCCGAGCAGCATGGCGAACGGCGCATGCCAGGTGATGATGCGACGCGCGATAAGGAATAATCCGCCGATCAGTAGCAACACGGCAGCAGTCTCGCCGAGACTGCCAGTGCGACTGCCCCACAACATATCCATCGGCGCGTAATAACCGGCAAGTGCCTGATCGAGACCGATGCCGCGCGTGAACTCGGTCTTCACGTGACCGAGCAGTGAGGCGCTGGCCATGCCGTCGATGGGCTGACTGAAGAAGGTGATGCGCAGACTTTCGAGCAGACCCGGTGCCTGCGAAGGCGCGACCCAGGTGGTCATCTCCAGCGGAAAGGAGATCAGCAACATCACGCGCGCAGCCATCGCCGGATTGAACACGTTCTGCCCCAGCCCGCCGAACACCTGCTTGCCGATGATGACCGCGAACAGACTGCCCAGCACCGCGATCCACCAGGGTGCATACGGCGGCAACGACAAGGCCAGCAGCCATGCGGTAAGGATGCCGGAGCCGTCCATCAGCACCGGACGCACCTTGCGTCCCTGCATGCGCACGACAAAGGCTTCGCCGAGGATGGCGGCGATCAGCGCCACTGCCCACAGGTTGACCGCGGGCCAGCCGTACAGCCAGAAACCGAACAGCGTGGCGGGCGTGAGTGCAAGCAGCACGGTGGCCATCACCTTGCCGATGGAGACGGGGGCGTGGGCGTGGGGGGAGTGGGCGATGGGGGTCATGTGTTATCTCTCTGCACGAAAACGCATAGCACTGCGAGTTCCTTCCCCCTTGCAGGGGGAAGGTTAGGAAGGGGGTTGACTCTGTGGGTACTCAACGTTTCTACCCCCACCCTAGCCCTGATGGAACTACTAGCCATTCGACTAAGCTGGCAAACAACGCCAGCTAAGTCGCTGGTTATCCCCCTGCAAGGGGGAGGGAACAGGTTTGCAGGAGAATTTGAATTCATGCTGCCTCCTCCGCCGCCTTCGCCGCCGCCTCTTTCGCCGCTTTCGCTTCGCGCGCCGCCTTGCGTTTCGCTGCCGCTTCCGCACGCTCGCGCTCGATGCGCGCCAGCCGCTCATTGCGCGCGTCGGCCAGTTTCTTGGTGGCTTCCTGTTTCAGCTTGCTGCGTTCCTGCGCCGCGAGGTCGCCCTTGGCGTAGTTGAAGAAATGCACCAGCGGAATATGTGCGGGACAGACATAGGAACAGGAGCCGCAGGCGATGCAATCCTTGAGTCCCAGCGCGGCCGCACCGGCCAAATCGGCGGTGCGGATATGCGCCGCCATCTCCAGCGGCAGCAGGCCGACCGGGCAGGCGCGTACGCAGGTGGAACAACGGATGCACGGCGAGGCTTCCGCCTGGCCGATCTCGGAAGCCATCAGTGCCAACACGCCGCTCGTTCCCTTCACCACCGGCACATTGGTATTGGTAAATTGTTGTCCCATCATCGGACCGCCCAGCACCAGACGCGCGGCAGGCTGCCTGTAGCCGCCGCTGAATTCGATCAGCTCCTGCACCGGTGTGCCGATCAGCACTTCCAGATTGCAGGGTTGCAGGATCGCGCCGCCGCTGACGGTGACGATGCGCGAGATCAGCGGCTTGCCGTAGCGGATGGCCTGTTGCACGGCAAAGGCAGTGGCGACGTTGTGCACCAGCACGCCGATGTCGGCGGGACGCCCGCCGGCGGGAACCTCTTTGCCGGTAAGCACCTGGATGATCTGCTTCTCCGAACCCATCGGGTACATGCTGGGCATCGCGACGACTTTGATCGCCGTGCCTTGTGCCGCCTCCTGCATGGCGGCGATGGCTTCCGGCTTGTTGTCCTCGATGCCGACCAGCACTTCTTTGGCGGCAACGGCATGCGCGATCAGGCGGATGCCTTCGACGATCTCCACGGCGCGCTCGCGCATGATGCGGTCGTCGCAGGTGAGGTAGGGTTCGCACTCGCCGCCGTTCATGATCAGCGTCTGCACGCCGCTGCCGCGGCTTAGATTCAATTTGAGCGCGGACGGAAAGGTCGCGCCGCCGAGGCCGACGATGCCGGCCGCCGCCACATGCGCCGCGATGTCTTCCGGCGCGAGCGCGAGCGGATCGTCCACCACTTTTGTCATGCCCCACCTGTCTTCGCCGTCGCTCTCCAGCGTGATGGTCGGCACCGGCAGGCCGGACGGATGCGGCGCAACATGGTCGCCCAACGCAACGATAGTGCCGGAAGTCGGCGCATGGATGGAGGATGAGACTGCGCCCTGTGCGGATGCGATGAGCTGGCCCTTCAGCACCTTGTCGCCGACATTCACCACGGGTGTGGCGGGCGCGCCGATGTGCTGCTGCAAGGGTACGTAGAGTTTTTTCGGCAACGGCAGCGCGCGGATATGGCGCTCGGCCGACAGGTCCTTCTTGCCTTCGGGATGGACGCCGCCTTTCAGGTCGAATAGCTTCATGCTGCCTCCCCTGCTTGCGGCTTGTTCCAATACCAGGATTGCAGCGTGGCCGGGATAGGCTGCAGCTTCACCGATTCGGTCGGGCACACTGCTTCGCATTTGCCGCAGGCGGTGCACGCCTCGCGGAACACCACATGGATCTGCTGTGCCGCGCCCATGATGGCGTCGGTGGGGCACACTTTGAAACAGCGCGTGCAGCCGATGCATATCTCTTCCCTGATCTCGGCGATCATCGGCCCCTTGTCTTCCACGCCGGAAAGGTCGGCCTCGATACCGAGCTTGTTTGCCAACGCCTGCATCACCGCGCGACCGCCGGGAGGACACAGGGCAAGCGAGGCACTGCCGTCGGCCAGCGCCTGTGCGGCGCCGGAGCAACCGGGGAAGCCGCACTGCCCGCATTGCGAACCGGGCAGCAATTGTTCGAGTTCGGCGACCAGCGGGTTGCCTTCCACTTTCAGATAGCGCGCGGCAACGCCGAGCAACAATCCGAAGACGGTTCCCAACAGGGTCAGACTGACGACGGCAGCGATCAGCATTTCAACTTCCTTTCAAAACTTCTATCCGCAGATTACGCAGATTAAACAGATTCAACCGCGCAACCAGAACGACACTTCGAGGCAATAATCTTGCGTAATCTGTGTAATCTGCGGATAAGTGCATTTTCATTACCCCGCCAAACCCGCAAACCCCATGAACGCCAGCGCCAGCAAACTGGCGGTGATGAAACCGATGGGAGCGCCGCTGAATGCGTTCGGCACCTGCGCCAATGCCAGGCGCACGCGCAGTCCGGTAAACAAGAGCATCACCAGCGTGAAGCCGACCGCCGAGCCGAAGCCGTAAAGCAGGCTGTGCATAAAGCCGTTCTTCTCCTGCACATTGAGCAGCGCGATGCCGAGCACAGCGCAGTTGGTGGTGATCAGCGGCAGGTAGATGCCCAGCACCTGATACAGGGCGGGACTGAATTTGCGGATCAGCATCTCGGTGAACTGCACCACGGCGGCAATGGTGAGGATGAAGGCGAGCAGGCGCAGGTACTGGATGCCCAGCGGCATCAGCAGCCAGTGCTCCAGCATCCAGGTCGCGGCCGTCGTCATGGTCAGCACGAAGGTGGTGGCCATGCCCATGCCGAGCGCGCCGTCCATCTTCTTGGATACGCCCATGAAGGGACACAGCCCGAGGAACTTCACCAGCACCACGTTGTTCACCAACGCAGTCCCCAGCAGCAATAAAAGATACTCACTCATATAAGACGATCTCCTGCCCTCTCGTTTGCAAGCGCCGTGCCAATGCAGGCGCACCGCAGCGGGACGCACGAAATCAGGCGTTTGGTGCATGAGCGCACCAGACAGGTGCAAAAAACCATTGTCGTTGTCGGGCCGTGTCATGCAGCGATGTAGCAAACACGACAACCGGTGCGTGTTGCGTCGTTGGGCAAAAATTGAAAATCCCAGGCATGGTTATTGCTGAACTGTGTATATCATCGATCAACCGGAGCTTCCATGTCCAAGCAACCCGCCGCACCGAACGCCCCCGCCGAGGCTGGCGACAACCTGCCATCGCACCTCTTCCGCAAGGCCGTGGAGCAGGCTGCGCTGGCGATCTCCATCACCGATGCGCGCGCGAACATCCTGTATGCGAACGGCGCATTCCAGCGCATCACCGGCTACGAACGGGACGAGGTGATCGGCCACAACGAATCCGTGCTGTCCTATCGCGTCACCCCCAAACTGGTTTATGAGACGCTGTGGGCGCAGATCCAGCGCCAGCGCCCGTGGAACGGCCTGCTGGTGAACAAGCGCAAGGATGGCAGCCGCTACCTGGCCGATGTCACCATCACGCCGGTGGTGGGCGAGGAGGGCAACACCACGCATTACCTCGGCATGCATCGCGACGTGACCGAGGTGCACCGGCTGGAACGCCAAGTGCAGAACCAGAAGACGCTGATCGAATCGGTGGTCGATTCGGCGCAGGTCGCCATCGTGCTGCTGGACGAGAAGGAGCGCGTGCTGCTCGACAATCAGGAATACAAGAAACTCATCGGCGACCTGGGCAAGGAGCCGGCGGTGAAACTGCTCGCCGAGTTGCGTGCGCAAATGGGCGATGCCTTTACCAGGGCCTACGACAAGCACCGCAACATCGCCGCGCGCGAAGTAAGTATCGGGCTGGCCAACCAGACGAATCGCTGGTTCTCCTGCGCCGTGTCCTGGTTCGAAGAACACGATGTCGGCGCGGACGCCTTCTACGAACCGGCGCATCGCCACTACCTGCTGCTCACCATCCAGGACATCAGCGAAATCAAGCGCCAACAGGAAGCCCTGCGCATCAACAGCCTGCATGCGCTGCTGTCCGAACAGGAACGCATCCAGGGACTGCGCGAGACGC
The DNA here is from genome assembly GCA_016235045.1 of Nitrosomonadales bacterium. Lineage (GTDB taxonomy): Bacteria > Pseudomonadota > Gammaproteobacteria > Burkholderiales > Gallionellaceae > Sideroxyarcus. The sequence continues at coordinate 5,491 of JACRME010000015.1, read as the reverse complement.
TGGCCGGCGCGGTATATCAACTGGAAGGCCCGCTCAACATGCTGAGCGCCGTCGCCACCATGATGGGCCGCCGCCGCGATGCGGGCAGCGACATGCCAGCCGCCAGCGCGCTGGACGAAGCCATGCAAAAGAGCCGCGAGGTGCTGGAAACGCTGCGCGCCTGCATCCCGGACCACAATCACGAAGCGATGCAATCGGTCGACCTCAACGAGGTGCTGGCCGACGTGCTCAAACTCACCACCGCCAGCCTGCTCGGCGCAGGCATCGTGGTGGACTGGACACCGGCGAGCGGCTCGGCCGTGATTTCCGGGCATCCGGCGCAACTGTCCAACCTGTTCAAGCAACTGATCGCGAATGCCATCGAGGCGGTAAACGAGCGGCGCGGCGGTCAGCGCGAACTGCGCATCGCCTGCACCTCCCGTAGCGACCACATCGAGATACTCGTCGAAGACAGCGGCCCCGGCATCCCCGAAGAGCTGCGCTACAAGGTATTCCAGCCGTTCTTCACCACCAAGGGCGCCTCGCGGCAGCACCTGGGACTCGGCCTGGCCATGGCGCAGGACATCGTGACCAGCCACAACGGCACCATCGACATCGATCCGGCATTCCGCGCCGGATGCCGGGTTCGCGTGCAACTTCCTTATGTGTCGGGGGTGAACCATGCCCAATGATCGTGCGGAAATAAAAACCGGGATGGAACTCGACTTGCTGCGTTCCGAACTGGAAACGCTGTACCAGGTGAGCAAGGTGCTGTCGCGCTCGCTCAACTTCAAGGAAACGCTGGACGGCGTGCTGAACGCGCTGCACGAAGGCGTGGCGCTGGAACGCGGCATGGTCAGTCTCTTTGATACTGCAAGCGGAGAGCTTCAAGTGTCGCTGGTGTACGGCGTATCCGACGCCGTTACCGAGGAAGTCAGCTACCTGCCCGGCGAAGGCGTGGTCGGCACCATCCTCAAGACCGGCAACAGCATCGTGGTCGAATGCATCATGGACGAGCCGCGCTTCCTCTCGCGCCTCGGCATTTACAATCCGCAGGGCGCTTTTGTCGGCGTGCCGATCCGCATCGGCCAGAAGGTCGTCGGCGTGCTGGCGGCACAGCCTGCCCCCAGCATCACCAGGCAACTCAACGAATACCAGCACTTCCTGGAAATGGTTGCCAACCTGATCGGCCAGAGCGTACGCCTGTCGCAGGAAGTGGCCGAGGAGAAGAAGGAGATTTCCGAAGAACGCGACGTGCTGCGCCGCACCGTGCGCGGGCAATACGGCTTCGACAACATCATCGGCCACACCCAGCCGATGCGCCGCATCTTCGAACAAGTGCGGCTGGTGGCGAAGTGGAACACCACCGTGCTGATTCGCGGCGAAACCGGCACCGGCAAGGAGCTCATCGCCAACGCCATCCACTACAACTCGCCGCGTGCGCGCGGCAGTTTCGTCAAACTCAACTGCGCGGCGCTGCCGGAGACCCTGCTGGAAAGCGAACTGTTCGGCCACGAGAAAGGCGCCTTCACCGGCGCGGTGGCGCAACGCAAGGGACGCTTCGAGCAGGCCGAAGGCGGCACTGTGTTCCTCGACGAGATCGGCGAAATCTCCGCCTCGTTCCAGGCCAAGCTGCTGCGCGTGTTGCAGGAAGGCGAACTGGAACGCGTCGGCGGCACCAAGACCATCAAGGTCGATGTGCGCGTGGTCGCCGCCACGCACCGCGACCTCGAAGCCGAAGTGGAGAAAGGCCGCTTCCGCGAGGACTTGTACTACCGCCTCAACGTGATGCCGCTGTACCTGCCGCCGCTGCGCGACCGCATGGAAGACATCCCCGAGATCGCGCGCTTCCTGGTCGAGAAGATCAGCACGCAACAGGGCCGCCAGCTCAGCCTCACCGATACCGCGCTGCGCATCCTCATGCACCACGACTGGCCGGGCAACGTGCGCGAACTGGAGAACTGCCTCGAACGCGCCTCGGTGATGACCGAAGGCGAGACCATCGACCGCGACGCCATCCTGCTCACCGGCATCGACGAAAAGATATCGAACAGCCGCGGCGCCATCCAGGAACTGGACCTCGACGACCCCAACCTCGACGAACGCGAAAAGGTCATCGCCGCGCTGGAACAGGCGGGCTGGGTGCAGGCCAAGGCCGCACGGTTGCTCGACATGACGCCAAGACAGATCGCGTATCGCATCCAGACGCTGAACATCAAGGTGAGGCAGATATAAAGCTCCCTCTCCCAGCACTACGTGCCACCCTCTCCCGCTGGCGGGAGAGGGGCTGGGGGAGAGGGTATAGAGAATTCAAATACACGCTACCGCAGACATGACCACCACCCGCCATTTCGTCACCTACACAGGCGTCAAGCTGCCGTTCAAGCTGGTCAACGAACTGCAAACCAGCGAAGTCGAGAACCGCAACACCTTCTTCCGCGGTTACTTCGACGCGCAGGAACGCCTCACCGGATTCGACAAACTCGCCTATGGCGAGATCGAACTGCAGCATCGCTACACCTACCACGACAACGGCAAACTAGGCAGCGCAGAGATCACCGACGTCGACGGCGAGGTGACGCTGTTGGTGTTCGATACTGAAGGCAGCCCGGCATGAGTACCTTCACCCCCTGCAAGGGAAAAACGGCTTGCCGTGACGACGGAGAAAAATGCCTGACCTGCGGTCGCAGTTTCGCCGAGATCGAACAGACCAGAGTCATGATCGACGCCCTTGCGGAATTCATCATTGCACAGGGCTATGAAAACGTCGGCGAGTTCGCCGCTTATGTGGCCGACAAGGTGGAGAAGAAGGTCAAGTACCGGCGCGAGACAGGATTATTGCTTGATGTTTGATTGAGCGCTTGAGAGCTCACAAGCTGGCGCAGGAAATCAATTCTGCATTTCTTTCGATGGGCCGATTCTCGGCCTGAGCCGACGTTTCAGGTGAATTTGAATTACTTCCGGTTTGCACTCAAAACCAGACCTTCAACGTAGAAGTAACCGGCCTGCGCGGCTTTTCGCGCAGGTTCGGTTGACTTGCTGGGTTGGGCAGCACGAAGTTCACTCTGGCCGCCTGTCCATGCCTCGTGGGATGCCGAGAAAACCCCTTGCTATCCAGCCGATTGCCCACACAACACCAGCAAAAATGGCCAGTCCCGCGACCAAATAGCCAAGACCTGACATCCAATTCTCGCGGTAGCGCTGCGAGAATTCTTTCTTCAGCGTTTCTTCGTCACTGGCTGCCAGTTGGAATCGGCCCTCTAGTTTTCGCTCATAGTCCGAAACCTCGCTGCTATAGCTGGCGGCCCCCCAAATCATGCCGTGTTCATCGATTTTGTACGGGATCAAGCGAGTGTTGTCTTTACCAAAAGACATTGCCAGTAAGCACAAGTCGACCGACACGCTCTCCCCCGTGCTGGTTTTTGATGTGAAGTAATGTCGGTCCGCATCCGAAGGGCAGGACTGCTGCATTCGCACAAATGCACCGTTTGGGTGGGCAATCGAGTATTGAACCGAAACATACGGGTCGTATGTGACCAATGCGATCAAAGTTCCTGCAACGGCAATGCCCCCAATCAGTAGAGCAATACGTCTCGCTCCCTCAAAGATATTGAATGTCATGCAGGCTCCTTATTGGCCAATCGTGATGCCCGGGGCTGCGCGCTTTTGCGCAGCCCCTCTCGACTGACGGGTTAACCACCATGTTGAGAGAGTGGTACAAATACGCCAACATGCCTATCAATGCTGTAAGAAACACCACCGCCTATCTTGTAATCATCGGCATGTGTGCGGAGTTCAGCGGAGTCTGACTCATAGAGCGTAAATCGGTACTTTCTACTAAATGACGCAGATCCCGGCTCAGCGTCAACAATTAGCTCTGCCACATATTCTCCCGGTTGCCAGATGAACAACCGCTCAAACAGCTTCATGAATGGCTCGACCAACTCTGGTTCAGCAACAACAGGATTACAATCACCCTCAGCTTTTGCATCGAGTTTTTTGCGTATGTCTGCGCCGAGATTGGATTCGGATTCACGGTAGAGTTTTTCGGTTGCGCGGTCGAAGAAGTTAAGGAAGTTTGTTCCATGTGCCCATGTGTCGCCGGGCTTCAAAGAGAAAGGCACAAAGAGCACAGAAGATTGTGAGGTAGGACTCTCGAAGTAATTCTGTGCGGGAAGAGCTACTAGCGGGCTGTTGTCGCGCGTGAGAACAATTTTTAGTGAACGAATGCGAAGTTCTCGACCGCCAGTGTTGCGGACACTGACGAACATACCTACGTTCGGATTGCCGACCTTGTGCGTTACTTGAATCCGACTGTGTACCTCGACCTCAAGGCGGCGTGGACGAAACCACAAAACTACCGGCGGGAGTTGCGACAAGACAAGCGCGAGCCCAGCAACTATGGCAGCCCAAAACTGCCAATCAAGATAGAGCGGTGTCGCAGTCGGTGGCATAGAAACTCCGTAGTAGTTAACAGTTATTAGACAGATACACCGATCCGTATTATTGAAATTAGTGAAGCGTGCGAATTTTCGATAACCAATTGATTCATCAGTGACCTCACAAAACCTTCTGTCCGCATATGCATAATAATACAGGCAGCAGGAGTTTCAGTGAGGCTCCAATTGGCTGCAGTATGGCCTGAAGCGGTCGTGCCAGCGTTTATTGCCCGATGACCGCAAAGGCCGACGAGCAGAAGTCACAGCACGCCTGACGTCGATATGGGGGCGGAACAAATTCGCAAGCCTTGTCGCAGTGCCATTGGTGTCAACATCGCAAATCACCAGCGAAATAGCTTACATGGTGGCGTCACGCAGCCAACGAGTCTCCCGTCAATGAAACATTCAGCACCACGTCTTTCCACGGCACATAAACTTTCCCATCTTCATCACGCGCCAGGAGTTCAAGCTCCAGCAGTTTGTTCACGTCGCGATGCACGTTCGAGTAGTTGCGCCCCATCGCCTTGGCTAAAGCATAAACACTGAGCGCGCCGAGTTGCTTGGAGGTTTCGATCACTTGCATTCGCGCGGGGGTGATGTCCGAGAAGAGACTCGCCATTGAATCAAAATCGAGGTGGTAATCAGCCGAGACAGGCTTGCCCGCATCGGCTCTTTTGGCTGCGCGCACGGCACGCGCCTGGGTAGTTTTCCAACTGGTCAGTTCAATGATCGCTTTCATATTTTTCTCCTAACAGGCGGATGACATCCGCCTCGAAATCCAATATCAGTTGTTCCAGCGTGGTGAACAGGTAGGCTTGCTGGCGTTCGTTCTTGCCCAGATGCCGATGATCGCCTTTGCCGGATTCATTGTCATAGCGCACCACGGTTGCGCCATTCTGCCCGCAGTACAGCCGATACTTGAAGCGGTGCGACAGCCCCTTACAGGAGCGGGAACCACCCAGACAACCCGCTCGATGAGCGCATCGCCTTTGCGTACTCTGTCCTTGATGACGAGTTGCGTTTCCATATATGGCATTCTAGCAATATATTGCCGGGAGGCAATAGCCATGCCG
>JACRME010000030.1 GCA_016235045.1 Nitrosomonadales bacterium | reverse complement strand
GGCATGCACGCTCCTCATCTTGCCGGCCAGAGCATCGCGGCAGACCTCTTCGCGCGTCTCCGGCTGTTCCGGACCGAGGAACACGCGCAGCAATATCCTGCCGCCGGGCGCAACGATCTTTGCGAGCCGCTCGAAGAAGCGCTGGTGCTGCATGGGTTGCGCCAGCAACACCAGACAGCCGTCGCCGATGACCGTGTCGAACGAGGCGGGTGCGAAAGGCATCTCCAACCAGTCGCCGAGGATCGCGCGCTGCCGGCCATGCCAGAGCGCGGCGATCATGGCCGCACTGTTGTCGATGGCGGTGAGTGTGGGCGACAGATCGGCCAGCTCGGTGAGCCAGGCCATACCGAGCGTGAACAGCAGCACGTTGAGCATGAACAGTTCGGAGGATTTCTGCCCCGCCACCAGATGGAACCAGGGGCGCAGCAGGCGTTGCCCGAACGTCAGCAGCGCCACCAGCAGAATGGCGGCCTTGAACATGGCGACCGCAATCGTGCCGCTCATGTCGGCGCCGCTTTCGGCCAGCGCGGGAATGACGATGATGAGCGGCACCACCGCCAGATCCTGGAACAGCAGCACGCCCATGATCTTCTGCCCGTGCGGGGCGTTCAGTTCGGCGCGCTCGACCAGCATCTTGCTGACGATGGCGGTGGAAGACATCGCCAGGATGCCCCCCAGCGCCAGGCCCGCGCGCCAGTCCAACTCGAAGAACAGCGACGACAGCATCACCAGCACCATGGTGGCGACGACCTGCGCCGTGCCCAGACCGAACACCAGCCGCTGCATCGCGCGCAAGCGCGCCAGGCTGAATTCCAGACCGATGCTGAACATCAGGAACACCACGCCGAATTCGGCCAGGTGCCGCGTCTCCGGCGCATCGGGTATCCAGCCCAGCGCATGCGGGCCGATCATGATGCCGACCAGCAGGTAGCCGAGCATCGCGGGCAACTTCAAGATACGGCACAACACCACTACACCGACGGCGACGGCAAGCAATATGAGGATCAAATGGAGCGAACTGTTCATGCCCGGATGATGCCACATTTTCAAAAAAACGCCGCCCCCAAACGGCACTGTTATAATCCCGCCATGAACAAACCCATCTCCGCCGCACCGCATGCGCTCGGCCTTGCGCGCCAGGTGCTCAACATCGAAGCCGATGCCGTCCGGGCGCTCGTGCAGCGCATCGACGACAATTTTCTGCAGGCGCTGAGCCTCATTCTCTCCTGCAAGGGCAGAGTCATCGTCAGCGGCATGGGAAAATCCGGGCATATCGCGCGCAAGATCGCGGCAACCATGGCCAGCACCGGCACGCCGGCGTATTTCGTGCATCCGGGCGAGGCCAGCCACGGCGACCTCGGCATGGTCACCGCGCACGACGTGGTGATCGCGCTCTCGTATTCGGGCGAAAGCGAGGAACTGCTCACCATCGTCCCCGCCATCAAGCGCCAGGGCGCGCATCTCATCAGTCTCACCGGCAACCCGCAATCCAGCCTGGCGCTGGCGGAGGATGTGCACCTGGACGGCTCGGTGGCGCAGGAAGCCTGCCCGATGGGGTTGGCGCCCACGGCCAGCACCACCGCGGCGCTCGCGCTGGGCGATGCGCTGGCCGTCGCCCTGCTCGACGCCAAGGGATTCGGCGAAGAGGATTTCGCGCGTTCGCACCCCGGCGGCAGCCTGGGACGGCGCCTGCTCACCCGCGTGCGCGACGTGATGCATGCCAACGCCAGCATTCCTTCGGTGCGCGAAGGCGCGACACTGGCCGATGCGGTGCTGGAAATCTCGCGCAAGGGACTGGGCATGACCGCCATCGTCGACGAGGGCAGGCACCTGCTGGGCATCTATACCGACGGCGACCTGCGCCGCACGCTGGAGAAGAAGCTGGATTTCAGCACCACGCCGATCAGCGCGGTGATGTCGAAGAACCCGCGCAGCATCGGCCCCGATGCGCTGGCCGTCGAGGCGGTGCAGTTGATGGAGCAATACAACATCAGCCAGTTGCCGGTGGTGGAGGGCGACAAAAAACTGGTCGGCGCGCTGAACATGCTCGATCTGCTGAAAGCAAAGGTCATCTGATGTCGCTGGCCGCAAGAATCAAACCGTTGCGTCTCGTCGCCTTCGACGTGGACGGCGTACTCACCGACGGCGGGCTGTACCTTTCCGATTCCGGCGAGGAATTCAAGCGCTTCAATTCGCTCGACGGGCACGGCCTGAAGATGCTCAAGGCATCCGGGGTGGAGCTCGCCATCATCACCGGGCGCACCTCCAAATGCGTGGAGTTGCGCGCAAGGAACCTCGGCATCGCGCGTTTGTACCAGGGCGTGGAAGACAAGCTCGCGGCCATGCAGGCGCTGCTGGCGGAATTGAAGCTCGCGCCCGAAGCCGCCGCCTTCATGGGCGACGACGTGGTCGACCTGCCGGTGATGCGCCGCGTCGGCCTGGCGCTGAGCGTGCCCGGCGCGCCCCAGATCGTGCGCGACCATGCTCATTACGTCAGCCAACGGGAGGCCGGGCACGGCGCGGTGCGCGAAGTATGCGAACTGATTCTCGGCACGCAAGGCACCCTGGACGCGCAGCTCGCGCCCTTCCTGAAATAATGAATACCCCCCGTTTCGGCGAAAAAGCGCGCGCCTGGCTTCCGTTGTTGCCGCTGCTGTTATTGCTGGCGGCGGCCTATTGGCTCAACCAGCAAGTCCAGCCCCTGCCGCAGAGCCAGAGCCAGCAACGCCACGATCTCGATTATGTCGTCGAAAACATTTCCGCCACCACGCTGAACCTGCAAGGCAACCCGCGCTTCACGCTGGTTGCCGAAAGGCTGTGGCATTATCCGGACGACGACACCACGCACCTGCAGATGCCCCTGCTCACCAGCCTGTACCCGGATCGTCCGCCCACGCTGACTTCGGCGCGGGCCGGGAAAATCTCCAGCAAAGGCGACGACGTGTACCTCTTCGATGAGGTTCTGGTATTGCGTCCCGCCTACGGCGACGTACCCGAGCAGCGCTTTGCCACCGACTACCTGCATTTCGTGCCCGATCGCGACTGGGCTGAAACCGATCGGGCGGTCTTGTTAACCAACCAGTACAGCGTCATCCGTGCCGTCGGCATGGAACTCGACAACAAGGCGCGCACCGCCAGGTTGCTGGCGCACGTCAGGGCAACGCATGAACCTGCCGCTCGCTAGCATCGCGCTGTGCGGCTTGTTGTTTATGGCCTGGAGCGGCCCGCTGCGCGCCGAAAACGCGGATCGGGACAAGCCCATCCATCTGGAGTCCGATCGCGTCCTCGTCGACGACGCGCTGCAGACGAGCGTGTTCGAAGGCAAGGTGGAGCTTACCCAGGGCACGCTGCGCATCCAGGCGGAAAAAATCGTGCTGACCCAGGACAAACTGGGCAACAAGCATTGCACCGCCACCGGAAAACTCGCCAGCTTCCGCCAGAAGCACGAGGGCACCGACGAATTCATGGAAGGTTACGGCGAACGCATCGAATACGACACGCGCGCCGAAACCGTGGATTTCTTCGGGCAGGCGCGGGTCAAGCGCGAACAGGACGACGTGCAGGGCGACCATATCGCCTACAGCACCCACACCGAAGTATTCCGGGTCAGCGGCGATGCGGGCGACGGCAACGACCCGGGCAAGGGCCGGGTACATGCCGTGATCCAGCCGAAATCCCGGGAACAAACCGCCCTGCCCGCGCAAAAAGACACGCCGCTTACCATCCAGACCAGTCCAACCCTTTCAAAGCCAAAACCATGAGCGAACTCAGGACCATTTCGTTGAAAAAGCGCTATCGCGCCCGCACCGTGGTGCAGGATGTCACGCTGTCGGTGCAAAGCGGCGAAGTTGTGGGGCTGCTGGGGCCGAACGGCGCCGGCAAAACCACCAGTTTTTACATGATCGTCGGCTTGTGCGCCACCGACGGCGGCGAGATTTTCATCGACGATCAGGACGTCACCCACCTGCCCATCCATCGCCGCGCCCGTCTCGGGCTGGCCTACCTGCCGCAGGAGGCCTCCATCTTCCGCCGCCTGACCGTGGCCGAGAACATCCTGGCCGTGCTGGAACTGCAGGGCTATGCGCCGGCCGAGATGAATGCGCGGCTGGAAACGCTGCTGAACGATTTGCACATCACCCACATCCGCGACAACCCCGCCATCAGCCTGTCCGGCGGCGAGCGGCGGCGCGTCGAGATCGCGCGCGCACTGGCCACCGATCCGCGCTTCATCCTGCTGGACGAGCCGTTTGCCGGGGTCGATCCCATCGCCGTGCTGGACATCCAGAAAATCATCCGCTTCCTCAAGGAACGCGGCATCGGCGTGCTCATCACCGACCATAACGTACGGGAAACATTGGGTATCTGCGACCGTGCCTATATCATCAATACCGGCTCGGTGATGGCGGAGGGCAAGCCCGACGAAATCATCTATAATGAGGGCGTGAGGAAGGTGTATTTGGGCGAGCACTTCAAGCTATAAGATAGCGCCGCCCCCACACCGAAACCGGCAATGAAACATTCTCTCCAACTCAGGCAATCCCAACAACTGATGCTGACGCCGCAGTTGCAGCAGGCTATCAAGCTGCTGCAACTCTCCACGTTGGAAATCAATCAGGAAACTGCGCGCCTGCTGGACGAAAATCCATTCCTCGAACGCGAGGACGACACCACCAACCAGACCTACAGCGGCAACAGCAGCACCGATACGCCTGCGCCTTCCAGCAATGCGGAAACCGGCAACGCTCCTGCCGAAAGCGAACCGCGCAAGGACGAAGGCAACGAATGGCCGGAACCTTCGTTCTCGTCGAACTCGTCCTCCTCCAGCCCGGACGACGAGGACGACGGTTATTCCGAAGTCGCCGCCGAGAAGCCCAGCATGCGCGAGCACCTGCTGTGGGAATTGAACATGAGCCAGATGCTTGCGCGCGACAAGAAGCTGGTCGGCCTGCTCATCGACGCGCTGGACGAGAATGCCTACCTGTCGCAGCCGCTGGAAGAAATCTTCGAACTGTTGCCGCCGGAACTGGACGTTACGCTGGACGATCTGGAAACCGCGCTGGTGCAGTTGCAACATCTGGACGCGCCCGGCATCGGCGCGCGCAACCTGAGCGAATGCCTGGCCCTGCAATTGCGCGCCATGCCGGAAGACATCCCCGGCCGCGAGGCGGCGCTGGCCATCGTGACCAGCCATCTCGACCTGCTCGCCGCACGCGACTTCAACAAACTGAAGAAAGCCCTGCGCTGCGACGACGCCGGACTGCGTTGCGCGCAGGATCTGATCGTGCACCTGCAACCCAAGCCGGGTTCCGCGTTCGAGCATCGCGCGGCGGACTATGTCGTGCCCGACGTGCTGGTGGAGCGCCACGGCGGCATCTGGCGCGCCAGGCTGAATCCGGAAGCCATGCCGCGCCTGCGCATCAATCAGGTCTACGCCAACATCCTGCAGCAGCGCAACGAGAAGAACGCACAGGAAATGGCCGGACAATTGCAGGAAGCGCGCTGGTTCATCAAAAACCTGCAGCAGCGCTTCGAGACCATCCTGCGCGTCTCGCAGGCCATCGTCGAGCGCCAGCGCCAGTTCTTCGAGCACGGCGATATCGCCATGCGCCCGCTGGTGCTGCGCGAGATCGCCGACCAGCTCGAATTGCACGAATCCACCATTTCGCGCGTGACCACGCAGAAGTTCATGCTCACCCCGCGCGGCATCTACGAATTCAAGTATTTTTTCGGTAGCGGCCTCGCCACCGAAGCGGGCGGCGCCTGTTCTTCCACCGCCATCCGCGCACTCATCAAGCAACTGGTCGGCGAGGAGGATTCCAGGCATCCGCTCACCGACAGTCGCATGTCCGAAATCCTGGCACAGCAGGGCATACTGGTCGCCCGCCGTACCGTGGCAAAATACCGCGAGGGGATGAACATCCTTCCGGTAAATCTTCGTAAGTCTTTTTAACCAAAAAGGAGCAGGCCATGAACCTCAACCTCACAGGACGTCACCTCGAAATCACGCCGGCCATCCGCGAGCATGTGCTCGGCAAACTGGACAAGGTCAAGCGCCATTTCGACAACGTAATCGACATCAATGTGATCCTGTCGGTAGACAAACTGGTGCAGAAGGCCGAAGCCAACGTCCATGTTTCCGGCAAGAACATCTTTGCCGAGACCGCGGACGACAACCTGTATGTGGCCATCGACGCGCTGGTCGATTCGCTTGACCGCCAAGTGCTGAAGCACAAGGAAAAAGGCACTGCGCGCCGCCATGACGATTCGGGCAAACACACAGCGGCGGAATAATGCAATGCGGGGCAACCGGAAACGGTTGCCCCGTTTTTCATCACGGTGAAATGACATGAGTCTGATCAGCAAAATCCTAACCCCCGAATGCGTACTGCTGGATAACGAATCCGCCAGCAAGAAACGCGTGTTCGAACGCGTCGGATTACTGTTTGAAAACACGCAGGGCATCGCGCGCAGCCAGGTATTCGACAGCCTGTTCGCGCGCGAAAAGCTGGGTTCCACCGGCCTCGGGCAGGGCGTGGCCATCCCGCACGGGCGCGTCAAAGGCCTGCGCGATGCGGTTGCCGCCTTCGTCAAGATGCAGAACCCCATCCCGTTCGATGCGCCGGACGGACTGCCGGTGAATTTCATCTTCGTGCTGCTCGTCCCCGAGCGCGCAACCGATATGCACCTGCAATTGCTGGGCGAACTGGCGCAGATGTTCAGCGACAAGGCGTTCCGCGACCAATTGCAGAATACCGACGATCCCGCGGCGATCCACAAGCTGTTTGCCGACTGGCAGGGATAAAAGACATGGCCCAGGTCAACATCCGGCAACTCTTCGCAGACAAACAGGAACGCCTTGGATTGACCTGGGTGGGCGGGGCCGAAGGGGCGGATCGCGTGCTGGAAAGCGAAACCGTCAACGCCTCCAACCGCGGCTGGATCGGCCACATGAACCTGATCCACCCGAACTGGGTGCAGGTGCTGAGCAGCACCGAACTGGAATACTTGCAGGCGCTCTCCCCCGCCGAACTTTCCGCCGCCTTGACGCAACTGGAACAGGGCCAGCCGTTGTGCCTGATCGTGGCCGGCGATACCGAAATCCCCAAGGGCCTGCTGGATTTCGCCAACCGCACGCACACGCCGCTGTTCCACTCGCCCATGAACAGCGTGAAGCTGATGTGGATGATCCGCCACTACATCGTGAAGGGGCTGGCGGATGCCACCACACGCCACGGCGTGTTCCTCGACGTGCTCGGCGTGGGCGTGATGATCACCGGCGACAGCGGCGTGGGCAAGAGCGAACTGGCGCTGGAACTCATCTCGCGCGGCAGCGGCCTGGTGGCGGACGACATCACCGAACTGTACCGCATCTCGCCGGAAACGCTGGAGGGCCGCTGCCCGGACCTGCTGCGCGACTTCCTCGAAGTGCGCGGCCTGGGCATGCTCAACATCCGCACCATGTTCGGCGAGACCGCGGTGCGCCGCAAGAAAAGCCTCAAGCTCATCGTGCACCTGTACCGTCCGCCGTTCGACGATCTTTCCAAGCTGGAACGGCTCCCCGCTTCCGGCTCCGAGGAAATACTCGGCGTCAAGATCAGCAAGGTCGAGATACCGGTGATGGCCGGGCGCAACCTCGCCGTGCTGGTGGAAGCCGCGGCGCGCAATTTCGTGCTGCAGATGCGCGGCATCAACTCGATGCAGGAATTCATCAACCGTCACGATCAACACCTGCAGGAGCAGTGAGCGTGCAACTGTTCCTCATCAGCGGTTTATCCGGTTCGGGCAAGAGCGTCGCGCTCAACGTGCTGGAAGACAGCGGCTACTACTGCGTGGACAACCTGCCCGCCGAACTGCTGCACGTGCTGACCAACAACCTGAACCTGGCCGGCGTCAGCAAAGTCGCGGTCAGCGTCGACGTGCGCAGCGGCAACAGCGTCGTGCTGCTACCGCAATATATCGACAAGCTGAAACAGCAGAACATCGACGTGCATGTGCTGTTCCTCGATGCCAAGAGCGAAACGCTGGTGAAACGCTTTTCCGAAACGCGCCGCCTGCATCCGCTGAACGACGGCGTCAGGACGCTGCCGGAATGCGTCGCGCTGGAGCGCGAGTTGCTCGACGAGATCGCCAGCATCGGCCACCACATCGATACCAGCGACCTCAATGCCAATGCGCTGCGCGCCTGGATCAAGCAGTTCATCACGCTGGATCGCGCGCGTCTCACCCTGCTGTTCGAGTCGTTCGGCTTCAAGAACGGCCTGCCGCTGGATGCCGACCTGGTGTTCGACGTGCGCTGCCTGCCCAACCCGCATTACGACCCCGTGCTGCGCCCTTTCACCGGGCGCGACAAACCGGTGATCGACTTTCTGGACAACACGCCGCTGGCGCAGAAAATGTTCGCCGATATCCGCGACTTCCTCGAAAGCTGGCTGCCCAGCTTCGTCGCCGACAACCGCAGCTACCTCACCGTCGCCGTCGGCTGCACCGGCGGCCAGCACCGCTCGGTCTATTTCGCCGAACGTCTCGCGCAACATTTCAAATCGCAGCAGCAGGTGCTGGTGCGGCACCGCGAACTCACAAACTGAAAACCTCTTTAGCCACAGAGATCACAGAGCCCACAGAGAAGGCAGCTTCCCTAATGCTTACTGCTGGTTTTCTCTGTGATCTCTGATGAAACTACTAGCCATTCGACTAAACGAAGAAAAGACTTTCGTTAAGTCGCTGGTTATGTGTACTCTGTGGCTCATGATTTTGTGGTTTTGAACTTCATGTCATTTCATTCACACATAAAGCCCGGCGATTACCTCACCCTGTCAGGCGGGATCGCATTCACGGTCTGGATAACCTTCGCCGTCTGGTCCGGCGGCATCGCCGACACCGCCCTCATCCGCAGCGGCGGCAAGGTATTCAGGGAAGTGCCGCTGTCGCGCGACCAGCAGATCGAAGTGCCCGGCCCGCTCGGCACCAGCATCATCACCATCGAAAAACGCAAGGCACGCATCAGCTCCGACCCCAGCCCCCGGCAATACTGCGTGCGCCAGGGCTGGCTGCAGCAGGCAGGCGAGATTGCGATCTGTTTGCCGAACGAGGTCAGCGTGGAACTGACCGGGGGCGCGAAGAAATATGACAGTTTGAATTACTAGGACTTGGGATTTAGGAATGAGGATTGAGGCAAGCAGTGACGACCATACTTCTGCGCACATCAATGAAATGCGCGGGAAGTCGCCGCGCCCCTCAAACCCAAATCCTAAATCCTCAATCCTGCTGGACACCACCCCCGAGGATCACCACATCGCCCGGATGACGGCGGTCGCGCTCGGCCTCACCGTGCTGGAGAACGCCATTCCCTCGCCGCTGCCCGGCGTTAAACCCGGGCTGGCCAATATCATTACGCTGATCGTGCTGGCGCGTTACGGCTGGCGCGCGGCGGCGTGGGTGTCGTTGTTGCGTGTGCTGGCGGGCAGCCTGCTGTTCGGCAATTTCCTCGCGCCGGGATTTTTTCTCAGCCTGTCCGGTGCCGCGTGCAGCCTCGCCGTGCTCGCTCTCAGTCTGCATCTGCCGCAACGCTGGTTCGGCCCGGTCACGGACAGCATCCTCGCCGCTTTCGCCCACATCGCCGGGCAGATGGCCATCGTGTATCTGTGGCTCATCCCGCACAGCGGCATCGCTTATCTGATTCCGGTGTTCGCCACGGCGGCGCTGGTGTTCGGCACGGTGAATGGATTGATTGCCGCAAGCTTCATGGACAAAACGAAAACCGCTCCCGATGATGCAAGAGAGCGGTCAAAAGAATACGAGAAGTAGAAGCCGGAAGACGTTTCGTCCGGCAACGCGTCAATCGGCGAGATCGGCGTACAGGTTCGAGCCTCCATTACCTACGGAACAATAGTCATTCAGACCGCCCGTTGTAACGGCATAGAGCGGGGAGGTTGTCGCTTGTGTGGCGCTTGACCATACCATCCCGGTAGCGGATTCGGCGTTAGTGACAGAGAACCCGCTATAAAAGACATTGCCATCATCGGCTACAGCAACGAATCGTTTGGAAGCAGATAAAGCAATTCCATTCAAGTTCGTTGTTGAAGGAATAGATGTCCCTGTTTGCCGCGTCCAGGTAACACCATCCACACTGGTCAACACCGTGCCATTGGCGCCCACCGCAACGAATACTCCAACACTGGTGGTAGATGAGGAGGCTGAATTGATCCCGCCATAAGTCACGGCTTTCAGGTCTTCCGACGTGACAGACGCAGCGGTCACATCGGTCCAAGTCGCCCCTTTATCATCACTCCAGAGAATTTTCCCACCCGCACCGACTGCTACAAACACATAGCCATTCGTGGTGCTGTTGCCGTAAGCCACGCCATACAGCGCACTCGTGCCGAAAGCGATCTTTGTCCAAGCTGTGCCGTCGCTGCTGTAAATGATCCTGCCGCTGGCTCCTGTCGCAACCAGATTACCCGCACCGTCGCTCGCGATGGCATAGAGAGCTTCTGTAGTATTGTTAGTGCTGGTGAGTTGCGTCCACTCGGTGGATGAGGCCGGAATATTCTGGATCACCACCCCACCCGTACCCACGCTATAAAATTTGGCGCGGTATGTATCGTAGTTCACCGCATTGAAATCAGTGCCGGTTACGGGATTGGTCATGGAAGTCCAGGCCACTTCACCCATCCCTGTACTCGCAGAAGTGCTCACCGTGCCCGAGAACAAGGCGCCGCCCATCCCGACCGCCACGAACTTGGTACCGGAAGCGCCATAAGCCACGCCGCGCAGGTCGCTCGTACCCGCGGCCGTGCCTACGTTCCATGTCTTGCCGGCCAGCCCCGGCGTAGCGTATTCCGCCACAGAACCCGCTCCGCCCGGCCCACCGCCACTCCTGCCGTTGATCGAAAAGGAATAAGACTTGCCGTTAGACAAACCCCAGACCGTTGCCGGCGAAGTTGCCTTCACCGATGTGCCGCATTCAGCCATTGAGGAACAATTTTCCGGCGTAACACCGCTCCCTGCCGCCCTGAATATCCAGTAATCGACCCCGGGCGCCATCGTCCACGTCAAGACGGCCCGGCTATCCTTGGCCACGACCGTGACATCGTTGGGCGGGGAAGCCGAAGAGCCGCCGCTGCCGATGCAACCCGCCAAAAGCACGGCGACGACCGCCGCCATGATGAATCCAGTAATAATTTTGTTCATGTCTCAAATACCCGCAATATGGCCAGAAGCACAAAAACCGTGCCCAAATTCGAAGGCGCATTTTAGACCAAGCACGTCCGAACTGCCCAATTCTTTACAGGTTTATACTGTAAGCCTTTCAGGCCTAAGCCATAATTAAGGGTAGCGTGGTTGCCGCTGCATCAAACAAGGATAGAAAGATGAAAACCATATGCTTGGCCTTCACCGGCGCCTCCGGCCTGCCCTACGGCATGCGCCTGCTCGAATGCCTGCTGCAAAGCGGCCATCGCGTTCATCTGGTGTATTCGCAAGCCGCGCAGATCGTTGCCAAGCAGGAACTGGATTTCACCCTGCCCACCCGCCCGCAAGATGCCGAGCAATTGTTCAAGGAACGCTTCGGTCAATTCAGCGGCGAACTCAAAGTATTCGGCATCCAGGACTGGTACGCCCCCATGGCCTCCGGCTCCAACCCCGGCGATGCGATGGTGGTGTGCCCCTGCACCATGGGCACTCTGGGCAAGATCGCGGGCGGCATCAGCGACGACCTGATCTGCCGCGCGGCGGATGTGATGCTGAAGGAGAAGCGGACTTTGATCTTGGTGCCGAGAGAGATGCCGTTCTCGGCCATTCATCTGGAGAACATGCTGAAGCTATCGCATGCGGGAGCGGTGATCATGCCGCCGAATCCGGGGTTCTATCATCATCCGCAGAGTGTGCAGGATTTGGTGGATTTTGTTGTCGCTCGAATTCTGGATCACCTTGGGGTGGAGCAGGGGGTGATGAAGAAGTGGGGAGAGTGAGGGAGCTTGGTCCCCTCTCCCGCTTGCGGGAGAGGGCTAGGGAGAGGGAGGGCTCGTTGTATTCTCACTTATCTTAAACCCAACACCGTCGGGGGTAGCCCGACAGCTAGTCACTTTTCTCGTCTTGCCGAGAAAAGTAACCAAAAGAGGGCGCACCGGGGAAGAAAAAGCGAGAAACCAAGACATTGCGTGGGCACGTTGTGGCCACGCTACTACTCACAAGATTGCGAGTTCTCTTTCCACTCCCATGAAGACATGGATTTTGAATATTGACTGACGATAGATCTATCCATGTGCGCTTCAACGCAATAGTTGCCTTTCCTGAAGTAGTACGTTTCAGGAACATCGGGGCGAATAGCAATTACAATTGCCCAAACAATGGGCTGTGCATGAATTGCGATACCTGTTGCAACAAGCACTATAGGTGACAGCCAATTCCTTCTTGTCGCGCGCGGCTCCCCTAATTCACTGATCAGGGACTGTTCTGTCGGGTTCTGTTTTGCAAATCCTCTCCAGCGCTTCTCATATGCTGGTATCTCGGTATACTTTTCGGTCAATTGCGCTTTTGGAAGCAAAAATTCATGCTCATCTTTTGGTAATGAAGTAAATGCTGTTGTTGAAGCGCATCCAGTCAGCAGTGTCAAAAATGTAATTAGTAGTAGATGCTTCATGAACATTCCTATACAAGTTTGAGCGAAATGACGACGAAATGTACAGGACTCAAATTGTTTTGACTAGCTACTTCGCGCTAGATATGAATGCAGTTCAGCTCGCGTAGGATGGGTTAAGCGCAGCGATACCCATCAATCACCCCGCCGCTCGCCGCAATCCCAACCCGGCCCCACATCTCCCGCCCAATCCATCGGCAACAACCCCTTCCGCACGTAACGATGAAACGACGAATGCGGCCAATCTGCCACACACGAAACCAATCCATGTTTAACCGGGTTGATGTGGATGTAATCGACATGCCGCACGAAATCAGCTTCGTCGCGGATGAGATGTTCCCAATATCGCCGCTGCCAGATTCCGCGCTCACCTTTGCTTAGACGACTGTCGGAGCGGAATTCTCCAGGTGGCAAGCCGCGAGAGAACATCGTTTTGATCAAACGCCAGCGCAATGCGAAATCGCTATCGCTTTCGGGCAGTGTCCAGATTGCATGAATATGCTCCGGCAATATCACGATGGCATCCACAGTAAAAGGATGACGCTCGCGAGCGTATTCAAAAGCGCTGCGGAACAACGCGATGTGTTCGATCAGCAGGGATTGCGAACGGTCGGCAAGATTTACCGTGAAGAAGAAACTGGCTCCGGCAATGTCGCTGCGGCGATAGTTGGTCATGCGGGCATGATAGCGATGGGTATCGCTGCGCTCAACCCATCCTACGAGTGAGTTCCTGCAACATGCTGCGGACAGGTGTTGGTATCGCCGCCCCCAACGCCTCCCCCACTTCCAGCCAGACACTGCCAGGCTCCGCAGCACGCACCGGCTTGCGCGCAAGCTCGATCTTCAACGGCGAGATATGCAACCTGAAATGCGTGAAGGTATGCGTGAACTCATCCAACCTTTCACCGCTCCTCGCCTCCATCCCGTTGCGCTCAAACCAATCCCGCGCCGCCACTTCATCATCGAACTGCGGCGGACACCACAGCCCGCCCCAGATACCGCTGCCGGGCCGCTTCTCCAGCAGGATGTCGTTGCCGTGCATGAGCAACAGGAAGACTGCTGACCGTTCCGGCACGGCCTTCTTCGGTCGTGGGGTAGGCAGTTCGGCGGTGCGCTCGTTCTGCACAGCAACACAATCATCTTGCACGGGGCAGACCGCACATCTCGGTCGGCTGCGCACGCAGACGGTGGCGCCCATGTCCATCAATGCCTGGGTGTAGGTGGCGATGGAGTCGTCCCTTCCCCCTTGCAGGG
>JACRME010000031.1 GCA_016235045.1 Nitrosomonadales bacterium | reverse complement strand
ATGGGCGCGGAATGGCTGTTGAAGGGCAAGCCCAGCCTGCTGGGTGCAGCATCCGGTGCGGTTGCCGGTCTGGTTGCGATCACGCCGGCCTGCGGTTGGGTCGGCATCGGCGGCGGCCTGATCATCGGCGCACTGGCTGGTTTAGTCTGCTTCTGGGGCGTGACCGGTCTGAAGAAACTGCTGGGTGCGGATGACGCGCTGGATGTGTTTGGCATCCACGGCATCGGCGGTATCCTGGGCGCGCTGCTCACCGGCGTGTTCAACGGCTTCGCCATGGGCGGCACCGGCATCATCGACTACGTCAACAACACCATCGTCACCACCGAGATGGGCCCGCAAGTGTGGATCCAGGCTCAGGCTGTGCTGACCACGTTGATCTGGTCCGGTGTGGTTGCCTTCGTCTGCTACAAGATCGTCGACCTGACCATTGGTCTGCGTGTGGCTGAAGATGCAGAACGTGAAGGTCTGGACACCACGTCTCACGGTGAAAAGGCTTACAACCTGTAATCCATCACAGGCAAGTTGGGAAAAGGGCATCTTCGGATGCCCTTTTCATTAGAAGACATAATTGTTTGGAGAAATAGATGTCCGGAGAAATAGAAGTCCTGTTTTCGTTGGCAGGAAGGTTGCATGTCCTGTTGCGGCGCGAGATCAATCGCATCGTCGACGTGGAGTGGCTTTGCATCGATGCCGCTTATGCGAGAGAGGTCATCAAGCTGGCGCGAACCTTGGGTTCCGAAGAGTTGCACCTGCTGGCCGATCGCGTCGAGGAGGTGCATCCCATGCTGCCCCGCGCAGTTGAATTTGCTCATGCCATTCCCCGCCAGGATGAATCGAAATATGTGGCAACCTTGCGCTGAATGTTTCCAGCGGTTGCATCAACGCAGGGGGCGCCGCAGGCGTCCCTTTTTTTCAGGTGCCGGAGGAGTTGGAAAGAACGCTGCGCGAGAACACGCTTCTGGAGTACTGATCGGTAGCCAGGTAATTCGATAATGCGGATTGGGTGGACATGCTGAAGCCGCGTTGCACATCCCCGTCGTCGTCCGACATGCGTATCGCATGCGCCGCCGCGCCAAAATCGCGGATGAACTCGTCCCAATCCGCATAGCGTTCGGCAGGATTCTTTTTCATGGCGCGTTCGATGACATCCGCCAGCGCCTGCGGAAAATCCTTGCGGTAAGTTGCGATCGGGGTGATCGGAAAATTCAGCACGGCAATCCTCGCGTCGAACGGCGTATCCGCCTCGAAGGAATTCTTGCCGGTGAACAGGCGATACATCACCGCCCCCAGCGCATAGATATCCGCACGCTGATCCAGCGGCTGGCCTTCGAGTTGCTCGGGCGACATATATGCCAGGCTGCCCGCCACGGCAGACCCCAATTCCTCGGTCGGTACCGCACAGCCGAAATCGGTGAGTTTGGCGGTGCCGTCCGGCATCAGGATGATGTTGGCCGGTTTCACGTCGCGATGCACGATGCCCAGTCCTGCCGCATAGCGCAGGGCATTGGCGATTTGCTCGACGACGGACAGCACCGTCTTGATCGGCAGCAGTTTGTTCCCGTCGTCATGCTGGTCCAGGGATACGCCCTTGGCGAATTCCATCACCAGATATGCACCCGTCCGCTCGCTCAGGTGCGCTTCCATCACGTGCACGATGTTCTTGTGCTGCATTTTTTTCCCCAACTCGACCTCGGTCAGGAACATCTTTTTGTGCACGTCGGAATGGAATACTTTTTTGAATTTCTTGACGGCGACGACCGCCAGCGACTCGTCGCGCATTCCAAGATAGACATTCGACGTGGCGCCATCGCCCAACTGGCGCACGATCGAATATTTTCCAATGCGGTTCGGCGATGACTTTGCCATAGAGTTGTATTCGGGACGACCCGGAAGGATTGGCTACTCAGGCATAGAGTGGGCAAGAACCGCTTTAGTTTCTTGACCACAATGCGAATGGGGTGTCTGCAAAAAAACAGGCCAGACCGCCCGTCGAAAGAACCGTAAACCTCAGGCCGCAATTTCGACGCGATTGCGGCCGGATTCCTTGGCTTGGTAGAGCGCGCGGTCGGCTTCACCGAAGAGGTCTTCCAGCTTTTCATTCTTCCTGGACGCGGCGATACCGATGGAAATGGTGATCCTGAACACCTGATCTTCGCTGTGTATTTCGTTGCTGGAGATCATGGTGCGCAGGCGCTCGGCGATGGACTTCGCCTCCTCGATCCGGGTATCCGGCAACAGGATGGCAAATTCCTCGCCGCCATAACGCACCAGCAAATCGTGCGGCCGCAGGTTGACCGACATGACGTTCGCCATCATCTTCAGCGCCACGTCGCCGACCAGGTGCCCATAGGTGTCATTTACGCGCTTGAAGTGATCGATGTCGATCACCATGATGGCGCTGGGCAAGGCGTCGATCGCGCAGCGCTGCAGCACTCTGGGAAATGCCTCGTTCATCCAGCGGCGGTTATGCACCCCGGTCAGCGTATCGACCGTGGCCTGGTGTTCATACTGCTTGCGCTTGCTGTGCGAGGTGATGAGTGCGGAATTGTCGTTGCGCATGCGTCCGGCGATGATGGCCAGCAGGTTGCGCGCAACCTCATGCGACTGGTCCACCAGCGACCACACGGTGTCGTGCGGCACGGCCAGCACGCGCGTCGGCTTGACGGCCACGACCAGCGCCGACGGGTTCTGGCCGTCCACCAGGGAGATTTCGCCGGTGCATTCCCCGGCGGCCAGCGTGACATGTTCCAGCGTCGCCTGCCCGATCAGATGCACGCGCAGTTCGCCTTCCAGGATCAGATACAGATAATGGTTCGCCAACTCCGGCTGCAGCAGTTTCTCGCCGGGAATCAGATCGCGCAACGCGCTGCGCTCCAGCATGTACTCGATACCGGAGAAGTCCATCCCATCGAACAAGCTGTTCTGTTCGGTCAGCGCACGATCCTGGGCATTCATGCTTCCCCCCTGGCCTTTGCTTCATTAGGAGCTTGCAAGGTTGCTTCGACGGGCTCGCGCAAATTTATCTGGAATAGGTCGTCGTCATTTTGGCCAGGCCCAGCCTGTTGCCGATGATATTGAACCCGACCAGCGCGGCGCTGGCATCGTCCGGCACCGTGATCTTGTCCACCTTGAGCGCATGCACCGTAAAGATGTAATGGTGCGGCCTGTCCCCAACCGGCGGGCAGGCGCCGCTGAAATTGCGCTCGCCGAAATCGTTGCGCCCCTGCTTCGCCCCGGCAGGCAAAGGCTCGACAACGACTGCGCCTGCAGGCAGGCCGGTTGCGGTCGCCGGAATGTTGTACACCACCCAATGCCAGAACCCGCTGCCGGTAGGCGCATCGGGATCGAACACGGTCACGGCATAACTGCGCGTGCCGGCAGGAGGATTCTTCCATTCCAGGGCCGGCGAGAGATTATCGCCGTTGCAACCGAAGCCCTTGTATTCCTGCGCCTTGACCATCGGGCGGCCATTCTTCACCTCCGGGTCCGGACTGGTCAATTCGAATGCCGCCGCATTGCCCGCAAGCAATGCCGCAACTGCAAAAAACAGAATTCGTTTCATGTCTTTTCTCCTTTTTATAATGACAGCCAATAATCCGGCAAGAATCAGCGGAACACAATAGTCTTGTTGCCGCACACCAGCACCCGGTCTTCCACATGGTAGCGCAAGCCGCGCGACAGCACCGTCTTCTCGATGTCGCGCCCGTAGCGCACCAGGTCGTCCACCGTGTCGCCATGGTCGATGCGCACCGTGTCCTGCTCGATGATCGGCCCCGCATCCAGTTCTTCGGTGACGTAATGGCAGGTCGCGCCGATGAGCTTGACGCCGCGCAGGTAGGCCTGGTGGTACGGTTTCGCCCCGACGAAAGAGGGCAGGAAGCTGTGGTGGATGTTGATGATGCGTCCGGGGAAACGCTGGCACAACATGGGCGGCAATATCTGCATGAAGCGCGCCAGCACCATCGTATCGCCGCGATGCTGCTCGAACAGCGCTGCGATCCTGTCGAAGGCGGCTGCCTTCGATACTTCATTGTCTTTTGGCATGTCGACATGGATGAACGGGATGCCGTGCCACTCGACAAAGCCGCGCAAATCCTCGTGGTTGGAAATCACGCAGGGAATCTCCACCTGCAATTCGCCGCTGCGCCAGCGGTGCAGCAGATCGTCCAGGCAGTGATCCTGCTTGCTCACCAGCACCACCAGCCGCTTTTTGATGGCGGAATCGGAAAGCTGCCAGCTCATCTTGAATTCATCCGCCAATCTCGAAAAACGGTTGCGGAATTCCTGCGCGTCGAATGGCAGCGAATCGGCGCGTATCTCCTGCCGCATGAAGAAACGCTGCGCCTCCTGCTCGGTGTGGTAACTCGCCTCGACGATGAAGCCGCCGTGCTGCGCGATAAAGCCGGTGACGGCGGCAATGATGCCGGAGCGGTCGGGACAGGAAATGGTCAGGGTGTAGCGGTGGGTGCTCATGGGGTGCTATTTCTGTAAGAGTTCTTCTGAAATTCGATCTTGTGGGGCAATATACAAGCCAAGATTGTCACATGCCTTTTGAATGTTTCTAATTATGTAATCGAATTTTTTCTCATGCTTTGCGCTCATCCAATTTGCTATTCCAATGAGTAGTTTCGCACTTTCGTAAATTGCCTCCTTCTTTGGAAGCCGAAATATCCATCCAAATACCGAATACAGCGGAATTAATTCCATATCACCATATAGTTGACCGGAAAGTTGTCGGAGCTTTTCAAAAACCTCACTTGTTAGTTCAGGAGAAACAATATCTGGGTTATGAATTACATATCGTGTAAACATATGAGAGATTTCCGCCATTGTTTTTTTGAGTTGGTGAATTGGTTCGATTACCCATTTAAGAAATATTTGGCCCGCCACGAATACTGCGACACCTGCAATAATTGTCTGCATCATATCTGACATACTATCCCCAGAGTTAGCGAGAAAAATCTGCCTTACGCATGTGCCAGCAAATGCACGCCCGCCAGCAGTTTCCCGAGGCTGGTCTCTGCTATCTTCAAGTCATACGTTGCTTGCAGGTTGAGCCAATATTGCGGCGACTGGTCGAAGGCGCGTCCAAACAGCAAGGCCAGTTCCGCCGTCACCGGACGGGTTCCTTTGATGACATGCGAGATGCGCATCGGGGAAACGCTGATCGCGCGCGCGAATTCGGCCTGGGAAATGTTCAGTTCGTCCAAGGTCTCGCTCAGATATTCGCCCGGATGGATGGCGGGCAGTCCATTTTTAGCCATGATGTCCTCCTAGTGGTAATCGACGATCTCGACTTCAAGTGCATCGCCATTCTCAAAACGAAAGCACACGCGCCATTGGTCGTTGATGCGGATACTCCATTGTCCGGCGCGGTCGTGCGCCAATGCTTCCAGCCTGTTCGATGGTGGCAGTTTCAAATCTTCGATTCGTGTGGCTGCATCCAGTTGCGTCAGACGCATCGCCGCACGTTTGAGAATATCCGGCGGGAAACGGCGCGATTTGCCGGTTGAATAAAACTGCTCCGTTTCTGCGGTAGCGAAGTTTCGTATCATGGGCGAACAGTAAACAATTAGTTTACGCCGGTCAAGTATCTGGTTAAATGAATTCCTGCGGTAGCGGTTTCACTTCAACAGCAACACCCCACAATAACGACATGATTTTCGTAGCCTGTTCGGCATCGCCACTGGTGAAGAATATCTCGGTTCCCGTCACGCCGGCAATCGCGCGCGACGGCAATTCCACATCGACGCGGCGCTTCAGCTCGCGCGCGACCGCCGCGCCCGTATCCACCAGCGCGATCCCCTCACCCACCACATCGCGGATGAGCGGCGCGAGAAAGGGATAGTGGGTACAGCCGAGGATGAGGGTGTCGGCGTTTTGCTTGAGCAGCGGTTCGGTGTAACGCTCGATGAGCCGCCGTGCTTCGGTGCTGTGCAGATCGCCGCGCTCGACCACGTCGACCAGGCCGGGGCACCCCTGGGTGACGATCTTGACCTTGCCCGCATATTTTTCCAGCAGGGCCGCGAAGCGCGCGCTCTCCAGCGTGCCGACCGTCGCCAGCACTCCGACTACGCCGCTCCGGGTCGCCGCAACGGCAGGCTTGACGGCGGGCTCCATCGCCACGATGGGCAACTTGCCGAACTTGACACGCAGCGTGTGCGCGGCGGCGGCCGTGGCGGTGTTGCAGGCGATGACGATGGCTTCCGCGCCCTGACTCAGAAGAAAACGCGTGAGCGCCAGCGAGCGCGCTTCGATATAGGCCGGGGATTTGTCGCCGTAGGGAACATGGCCGGAATCGGCCACGTAGATCAGGTTCGCGTCGGGCAGGATGGCGCGGATGTGGTGCAGCACCGAGAGCCCGCCCACGCCGGAATCGAATATGCCGATGGTTCTGCCCATAATTCAAAACCTTTTTGTCCGCAGATTACGCTGATTAAACAGATTAAAACCAAACAAGACCAATAGACCCGAAATCACCTTCTAATTCCCCCTTTTCGGGGGAGAACCGAGCCGCTCCTCCCTGAGTGGCCAGGAGCGGTTTAGGTTCAAATCAATTTATCTGCGTAATCTGCGGACAGCTTCTGATTGTCACTCCACCATCTGGTCGCGCAGGAACTCCTCGTAGGTGCCGTGGTAATCGTTCACGCCCTTGGCCGAGATTTCGATAATGCGCGTCGCCAGCGACGACACGAATTCGCGGTCGTGCGACACGAAGATCAGCGTGCCCTTGAACAGGTCGAGCGCGGTGTTGAGCGACTCGATGGCTTCCATGTCCATGTGGTTGGTCGGCTCGTCCATCAGCAGCACGTTGGGTTTGGCCAGCATCAGTTTGCCGAACAGCATGCGGCCCTTTTCGCCGCCGGACAGCACCTTCACTTTTTTCTTCACGTCGTCGCCGGAGAACAGCAGACGGCCCAGCGTGCCGCGCACCACCTGGTCGTCGTCGGAAGGGCCGCGCCAGTCGGTCATCCATTCCATCATCTGCTTGTCTTCGGCGAACTCGGCGGCGTGATCCTGCGCGTAATAGCCGAGCTTGGCCTTGTCGGTCCACTTGATCGTGCCGGTATCCGGTTGCAGATCGCCCGCCAGGCAGCGCAGCAGCGTAGTCTTGCCGATACCGTTGGGGCCGATGATGGCGACGCGCTCGCCCGCCTCGATGCGGAAATTGACGTTGGAGAACAGCATGCGGTCGTAGCCCTTGGCCATCTTCTGCACTTCCACGGCGGTGCGATGCAGCTTGTCGCGCTCGTCGTATTCGAAACGGATGAACGGGTACTGGCGGCTGGAAGGCTTGATGTCCTCGATCTTGATCTTGTCGATCTGGCGCGCGCGCGACGTGGCCTGCTTGGCCTTGGATGCGTTGGCCGAGAAACGCGCCACGAAGGCCTTCAGTTCGGCGACCTTCTCCTTGGCCTTGGCGTTGTCGGCGGACTGCTGCTCGCGCGCCTGTGTCGACGCCAGCATGTAGTCGTTGTAGTTGCCCGGGTACACCGTGATCTTGCCGTAGTCCAGGTCGGCCATGTGCGTGCACACGCTGTTCAGGAAGTGGCGGTCGTGCGAGATGATGACCATCGTGCTGTTGCGCGCGTTGAGGATGTCTTCCAGCCAACGGATGGTGTTGATGTCCAAGTTGTTGGTTGGCTCATCCAGCAGCAGGATATCGGGATCGGAGAACAAGGCCTGCGCCAGCAGCACACGCAACTTGAAGCCCGGTGCCACT
>JACRME010000025.1 GCA_016235045.1 Nitrosomonadales bacterium | reverse complement strand
GTGTTTCCCCGCATTCAGCGCCGCACAGGCAAGCTTCGCATGGCTGTCATGTCTGGTCGCGATCACAATTGTCGTGATATCAGGGTTCTCGATCACGCTTTTGCTGTCACTTGAAATTTCGGAGAAGCCGAATTTGCGCCCGGCGTGAGCGGCGCTGACTCCGGTACTGCTGACGACAGATTTCAGAATGGCCCCGGTGCTTTTGAATGCCGGCAGCAGGACTTGCGTCGCGTAATTGCCCGCTCCGATACATCCCACGACCGGTGTGCCGGGATGGCCGGCATGTGCTGTCGTCTCAGACAGCTGAATGGTACGGGTCAATAGTTGAGGCTGGGAAGCCTTGTCGGATTCGGGATATTGCAGGATGATTCCAAGCGAGGGAGCTCGACTTGAAATAAGGTCATAAGCAGTGAGGGCCTGATCGAACGGGATGCGATGGGAGATGAGCGGTTCGGTCTCCAGACGGCCATCTGCCAGCATGTCGAGGACTGCCTCGAAGTTTCGTTGTTCCGTCCAGCGAACGAGGCCGAAGGGATAGTCCTGGCCCTCGTCCTCGTAGCGGGCATCGTATCGCCCCGGCCCGTATGAGCAGGACACCTGGAAGCTGAGCTCTTTTTCGTAGAAGTCGGCGCGGGAGAGCTCCAGACCTGTGACTCCGATGAGCACGATCCGGCCCCGCTTGCGACACATCAGCGCGGCCTGATGGACCGGTTCATTGCTCTTCGTGGAGGCAGTAATGATCACTGCATCCACACCGCGGCCTCGAGAGAAGGCCATCGCTGCCATGACGGGATCGGCATTCTGGTTGAGGTCTACTGTTTCGACTCCGAGTTTCCTTGCCAGGTCGAGCTTGCTGGTGTCGTAGTCTATTCCGAGTACCCGACAGCCATGCGCCCGGAGAAGCTGCACCGTCATCAATCCGATCAGTCCGAGGCCGGTCACCACGACTGTTTCGCCCAGTGTGGGTTGAACGAGCCGTATCCCCTGCAATCCAATCGCCCCTATCACGGTAAACGCGGCGGCGTCATCGCTCACGGTGTCCGGGATTTTGGCGCAAAGGTTTTTGGGGATGCAGACAACTTCCGCATGTTTGCCGTTGGATGCCACCCGGTCTCCCACGGAGAATCCTGTGACCCCGGCTCCCACCTCGAGCACCGTTCCGACATTGCAGTAGCCCATCGGCAGTGGTTGATCGAGTTTGTTACGGACCGCTTCCAGCGTCGGCAAAACCCCATCGGTCTTGACTTTGTCCAACACCATGCGAACTTTTTCAGGCTGCTGGCGGGCCTTATCGAGCAAGTTGGCCTTGCCGAATTCGACGAGCATGCGTTCGGTTCCTACAGAAACCAGAGATCTTGTCGTTCGAATGAGCAGGTGATTCGCCCTAGCTTTCGGACTTGGGATCTCAGCGAGACTGGTCACCCCTGAGGCAAGATTCTGCAAGATCTGTTTCATGACAGCTATGGCTCCCTGACGTTACTTGTGTCCACCAGGTGATGATGCATTCTCTGACATCGCAACAATATGTATTATCAATCCCGCTCTCGCACAAGTTTTGCTGGATTTCCAGCCACGACGGTATATGCTGCTACATCCTTAGTCACGACGCTTCCCGCTCCTACGACGGCACCATCTCCGATCGTCCTGCCGGGCAAAATAATGACATTCGCTCCCAACCATGCATCCTTTCCAATCGAAACGGCGTTGAACCGATGTCCATTGCCAAATATCTGTCCTGGTTTTTGAGGTATGATG
>JACRME010000027.1 GCA_016235045.1 Nitrosomonadales bacterium | reverse complement strand
TTCGCGCAGGAATTCGGGCGAGAAGATGAGGTTGTCGCATTTCATCTGCTGCCTGAGCTTGACGGTGTAACCGACCGGGATGGTGGACTTGATGATCATCACCGCTTGCGGGTTGATGCCCTGCACGTCCCTGATCACGGCTTCGCTGGACTTGGTGTTGAAGTAGTTGGTCTCGGGATCGTAGTCGGTGGGCGTGGCGATGATGACGTATTCCGCGCCGGTGTAGGCTTCGCGCTTGTCCAGCGTGGCCTTGAAGTTCAGCTTCTTGTGCGCCAGATAGTCCTCGATCTCCACGTCCTCGATGGGCGACTGCTTGCGGTTGAGCATCTCCACCTTCTCGGGAACGATGTCGATGGCCACGACCTCGTTGTGCTGGGAGAGCAGCATGGCGTTGGAGAGACCGACGTAGCCGGTTCCGGCGATTGCGATTTTCATATTTATTTCATTTCCAAAAAGAGACTGAAAGACAGGTTGAACTGAGACACTAAAGGGCTACTCTAAAAGAACCAGATTCCGTCATTCCGGCGCAGGCCGGAATCGAGCGGTTCTGGACACCGGCCTTCGCCGGTGCGACGAATTCCCGGTGCGACGAATTCTTAGAGATGCCCTAAACAGACAAATATTCCCGCACCAATGTTACATTTCTTCAACCGGCGCATTATGCCGTATCCCGCAACCGCGCCGCAAACGCGCATTAGATCATCAACCCGGGCTGCAAGGTATTGAACCAAAGGACACTGGCGACGGATGCTCCACCGCCCATCCGTTACAAGGAAGTTCCCACCACTTTTCCCGCCGCCAGCCGCAACTGCTTGCCGCAACGCTTTGCCAGCGCCTCATCGTGCGTAACCAGGATCAAGGTCGTGCCCTGTGCGCGGTTGAGTTCCAGCATGAGTTCGATGACCTGCGCGCCGGTGGCGGCGTCGAGATTGCCGGTGGGCTCGTCGGCAAAGAGAATCCTGGGCTGAGTGACGAAGGCACGCGCAAGCGCGACGCGCTGCTGCTCGCCGCCGGAAAGGTGTTTGGGCAGGTGGTGGGCGCGTGCGCCCAGGCCGACCTGCTGCAACGACAGTTCGGCGCGCTGGCGCGCCTCTTTCACACCAGACAATTCCAGCGGCAGCATGACGTTCTCCAGCGCGTTCAGTGCAGGCAGCAACTGAAAGGACTGGAACACGAAACCGGCCAACTCTCCGCGCAACCGGGCACGCCCGTCTTCATCCAGCGCGAACAGGTCTGCGCCGTGCAGCAACACATTGCCGCTGCTCGGCACGTCCAGCCCGGCCAGCAGTCCCAGCAGCGTGGATTTGCCGGAACCCGATGCGCCGACGATGGCGAGGCTCTCGCCCGCTTTCACCCCGAACGTCACATCGTGCAGGATGGTGAGCGGTTGATCGCCGCTTAGCACTTGCTTGGTAAGCCCAACTGCTTGCACAATCGATGCCATGAAAACCCTTCTCAAGATCGTCTTATTACTCGCCACACTGGTGCAGCCCCAGGCCGCTCAGGCTGCGCAGAACATTCTGGTGTTTGGCGACAGTTTATCAGCCGGGTACGGTATAGCACGAGACGATTCATGGGTGAGCTTATTGCAGCAGGTGTTGAATAAAGGCCATCCCAGGTTCAAGGTGGTGAATGCCAGCATCAGCGGCGAGACGACTTCAGGCGGCCTGCGCCGCATCGGCAAGGCATTGCGGGAGCACAATCCCGCAGTCGTGATCGTGGAGCTGGGAGCGAACGACGGACTGCGCGGAACCGCAATTGCCGAGACGGAAAAGAACCTGAACCGGATCATCCTGCAAGCGAAACAATCGAAAGCCAAAGTGTTGCTGCTGGGTATCCGGATTCCGCCCAACTACGGCCCGGATTACACCAAGCAATTCCGTGCGCTCTATTCCAGGCTGTCCAGAAAGCACAACATCGCACTCGTTCCATTCATGCTGAATGGCATCCCCCCGGATCAATTCCAGGCCGACAATCTGCACCCCAATGCGGCAGCACAACCGCAGATATTGAAGAATGTGCTGCCTGAACTCATGCCCCTCCTGCGCTGATGCCAAACCACCTGATTCACGAAACCAGCCCTTACCTGCTGCAGCATGCAGACAATCCCGTGGATTGGCGTCCATGGAATTCCGAGTCGTTGCAACTCGCGCACGACCTGGACAAACCCGTTCTGCTCTCCATCGGCTATTCCGCCTGCCACTGGTGCCACGTGATGGCGCACGAATCTTTCGAGGACGAAGCCGTGGCCGCCGTGATGAACGAGCACTTCGTCAGTATCAAAGTGGATCGCGAAGAACGCCCCGACCTCGACCAGGTCTACCAGAACGCGCATCAACTGCTCGCCCGGCGCGGCGGCGGCTGGCCGCTGACCGTATTCCTGGCGCCGGACGGCACGCCGTTCTACAGCGGCACGTATTTTCCCAAGCAACCGCGCTACGGCCTGCCCGGCTTCCCGGAACTTCTGTTGCATATCGCCAAGGTCTACCGGGAGAATCGCAGCGAGCTTTCGGGACAGAACAGGCATCTGCTCGAAGCTCTGGCTTCCTGGCAACCGGAAACTAGCGCGGACGATTTCACGCTCGACGCAGCACCGATCGGCATGGCGGTGCAGCAGCTCCGGCAGAATTTCGACCGCGTGAACGGCGGATTCGGCGGCGCACCGAAATTCCTGCATCCGGCCGAACTCGACCTGCTGCTGCGCCAGGCGCAAGCGCAGCAGGACGAGCAAAGCCGTTTCGCCGCATTATTCACCTTGCAGCAGATGGCGCTGGGCGGCTTGTACGACCAGCTCGGCGGCGGCTTCTGCCGCTACAGCGTGGACGAACGCTGGGACATCCCGCACTTCGAAAAGATGCTCTACGACAACGGCCTGATGCTGGGCCTGTATTGCGACGCATGGCTGACGAGCGGCGACGGTTTTTTTGCGGAAGTGGTGGAACAGACTGCAGGCTGGGTACTGCGCGAGATGCAATCGCCGCAAGGCGGCTACTATGCTTCGCTGGATGCCGACTCGGAGCATGAGGAAGGCAAGTTCTACGTCTGGCAGCGCGATGATATCCGCAGTTTGCTGACTGCCGCCGAATACGCACTCGTCAAACCATACTACGGTTTGGACAGCACCCCCAACTTCGAGCATCACGCCTGGAACCTGCGTGTGGCGCAACCTTTGGGCGCGCTCGCAACAGAACTCAGCCTGGACCAGCAAGAAGCCACCCAGCATCTTGCCTCCGCCAGATCGAAACTGTTTGCGGCGCGCGAGTTGCGCACCCGCCCCGGTCGCGACGAGAAAATACTCGGGAGCTGGAACGGCCTGATGATCGCCGGCATGGCAAAAGCGGCCCGCGTCTTCGGCCGCGACGACTGGCTGCGCTCGGCACAGCAGGCAATGGATTTCGCGCACGGCACCTTGTGGCGCGACGGCAAACTGCTCGCCACCCACAAGGACGGCAAGACGCACCTGAACGCCTATCTCGACGACCATGCCTTTCTGCTGGATGCGGCGCTGGAATTGCTGCAAACGGAGTATCGTGCGGAAAACATGCGCTTTGCCGTGCAACTCGCGGATGCGCTGCTGAAACGCTTCGAAGATGGCGGAAACGGCGGCTTCTTCTTCACCAGCCACGACCACGAAACGCTCATCCAGCGCAACAAGACCGGCCAGGACAACGCCACCCCTTCCGGCAACGGCATTGCCGCCCAGGGCTTGCTGCGGCTGGCCGCGTTGACGGGCGACTCGCGCTACGCGGAAGCGGCGGAGCGATGCCTGAAGCTGTTCTTCCCGGCGATGCAGCAAGCCGCAAGCCAGTTCGGCAGCCTGTGCACGGCGCTGGATGAAGCGCTGCAACCGCCTTCCGTGCTGGTGTTATGCGGGCCGGAAAATGAAACAGCCGCCTGGCAGGCGGCGGTAACGGCAAAATATCTGCCGGGATTATTGACGATTGTATTGAAAGGCGACGAAACCGATTTGCCGGCGCCCTTGGACAAACCAAGCGCCGACGTTGCCACCGCCTGGTTGTGTCGCGGCACGCACTGCCTGCCGCCGATCACCGATCTTGACGAATTACTCGCTGAACTTGCTTAGTGGGAGCGCAATTCAACTTAAATGCCGACGAGACGTCGGCGCTCCCGAAAACCTTTTCCACAAATTAATGCAGCGCCACCCCACCCGCTTGCGCGCCAAAGCCGGGGAACGCACTCGCCACGCCCGCTCCCAATTTCTTCGCCAGCCTGTCCGCAAGTCCCTCATGCATGGTGAAGTCCACAATATTCTCTTCCTTGAGCACGTCGCGCGCCACCGAATCCAGGCTGCCGATCTCGTCGGCAAGTCCCATCTGGATGGCCTTGTCGCCGGTCCAGAACAAACCGCTGAACATCTCCGGCGTTTCTTTCAGGCGCTTGCCGCGACCCTGTTTCACCACGTCCACGAATTGTTTATGTATATCCGCCAGCAACTTTTTGGTGAACTCTTCGTGTTTGGGATTGCGCGGCGAGAACGGATCCATGAAGCCCTTGTTTTCGCCTGCCGTCATCAGGCGGCGCTCCACACCGAGCTTCTGCATGGTGCCGGTAAAACCGAAACCGTCCATCAGCACGCCGATGGAACCGACGATGCTGGCCTTGTTGACGTAGATATTGTCCGCCGCAGCCGCAATGTAATAGCCGCCGGAGGCGCACATATCTTCCACCACCACATGCATCGGAATCCCGGGATGCAAGCCGCGCAGGCGGCGTATCTCGTCGTTCACCAAACCGGCCTGCACCGGGCTGCCGCCGGGGGTATTGCAACGCAACAGAACCCCCGTCGTGTTTTTGTCCTCGAATGCGTCTTGCAGACTGGCGATCAGGTTGTCGGCATTGGCATTGCTTTCCGCGGAAATGACGCCATTCAGGTCAATCAGCGCCGTATGTTTTCCTGACAGCGAACCATCGACCTTGCCGCCCGCCCACCCCATGGCCAGGAACAGCAGCAAAAACAGGTAGCCGAAGGTAAGCACCTTGAAGAAAATGCCCCAGTGCCGCGCTCGGCGCTGCTCCTGAATGGCGGACATGGCCAGTTTTTCAAGTACGCTGCGCTCCCAGTTGTTGTCTTCAGACATGATTGCTCCTTCAGTTATCTCTTTCCCCGTCATTCCGGCGCAGGCCGGAATCCAGTGGGTTTATCAAACATGCACTTGCTTTGTCCGCGCTTTGCGCGGGTTTGTTCAATCGCCTGGATTCCGGACTGCGCCGGAATGACCGCTAAGCGTTGACCCTGAACCACGCGCGCAGTTCGATGAAATCGTTCAGCAAGGCGACCGGGTTCAGTTCGCGCAATTGGTCTTCAGGATGCGCGCCGTGCGTTACACCCACTGCATCCACCCCGGCGTTGATCGCCATCTGCAGATCGTGCGTGGTGTCGCCGATCATCAGGGTGCGCTCCGGCGGCACGTCCAGTTCCTCCATGATCTCCAGCAGCATGGCCGGATGCGGCTTGGAGAACGTGCGATCCGCCGTGCGCGTGGCATGGAAATACCCGCCCATCTGCGTCGACTCCAGGGCGTAATCCAATCCATTGCGGTTCTTGCCGGTCGCCACCGCGAGCCGGTAGCCCGCGCCATACAACTCGACGATGGTTTCGCGTGCCTGCTCGAACAGCGGAATGGCCTCGTTCTGCGACAGGAAATGGTGGCGGTAGCGCGCCACCAGCGGCTCGTACATTTCTTCCGGCGCAGCGGGAACCGCGTGGCGCAGAGCCTGCATCAGCCCCAGTCCGATCACGTGGCGCGCGGTTTCGTCGTCCGGCACCGGCAATTTCAGGTCGCGGCAGGCCGCCTGGATCGATGCCGCAATGATCGCCGTGGAATCCATCACCGTGCCGTCCCAGTCGAACACGATCAAGTCATAACGTTTTGTCATTCATACCGCCATCGGAAAACAAGCGCGGATTCTACCATTTCGCTTGCCCGTGCTTTCGACAACCCATACCATGCCGCGCCATGGACACTTTACCAAGCTGGTTGATCTACTGCCGCCCCGGTTTCGAGCGCGATTGCGTCGAAGAAACCCAGGCCAAACCCGTAGAAACGACCGCGGACAGCGGCTATGTCGTGCTGCAAGGCAAGCCGAAGCTGGCTTACAAGCAACTCACTTTCGCGCGCCAGTTGCTCACCCTGCACGGCGAAGTGAGTGATCTGCCGGAGCGCGACCGCCTCAGCCCTTTGCTGGCAGCGATACCGACAACGCCTGAAAGATTCGGCGCGCTGTACCTGGAAGTGCCGGACACCAACGAGGGCAAGACGCTATCCGGTTTCACCAGGCGCTTCCAGCCGCTGCTGGAAGAGGCGTTGCGCAACGACTCGCGCCTGCTCGAAGACCCGACCCTGCCGCGCCTGCACATCTTCTTCCCCGACGAACATCGCGCCCTGGTCGCAACCAGCGATCCGCACAACAGCACCGCCGCGCTCAACGGCATCCAGCGCGTCAGCATGGCGGGCGATGCGCCGAGCCGCTCATATCTCAAACTCGCGGAAGCGTTCGAAGTGTTCCTCGACAAGAAAGAACAGGCGTTATGGCTGAAGCCGGGCATGACGGCAGTAGACCTCGGCGCTGCCCCCGGCGGCTGGACCTGGCAACTGGTGCAGCGCGGATTGAAAGTCACCGCAGTAGATAACGGCCCGCTCAAGGGCGCGGCGGCAGGCCATCCCAACATCAAACACCTGCGCCAGGACGGCTTCCGCTTTCGCCCGCAGCGCCCGGTGGACTGGCTGGTGTGCGACATGGTGGAACAACCGCAGCGTGTCGCCGCGCTGATGACGGAATGGTTCGTCGGCGGCATGACGCAACGCGCCATTTTCAACCTCAAACTGCCGATGAAAAAACGTGTCGCTGCACTGCAGGAGGCGCTCAACGGGATACGGACAATTCTCGCTGCAAAAGGCATCCGCTATCGACTGGAAGCCAGGCAGTTGTACCACGACAGGGATGAGGTAACGGTGTATCTGGCGCGCAAACGCTAGCGCGGATCAAACGGTTTCGTCGATATGATCGACCAGATCGCCCTCGCGCGACCTGTGGCGACGGCGCTCGATGCCTGAACGCAACTCGGTCAGCACGGGTTGATGGACCAGGCGGCGGCATTCCTTGCGGCGGTCTTCAGAAGGCGCAGCGCGATGGTCTTGCTCCACTACCGGCGGCACCGGCGGTTGCTGGCGCGCCATCCGCTGCGCAACATAATGCACGCCCTCGTCGGCCGGAAGCACCGGCTTGACGGCCTTTGCCGCAGACACTCCCCCCAACTGGCGGGTATTCGGCCCCGTCGTTACCGGCGGAAGACTGGTTACATAGCGCATCGCACCCTCCTTGACCACATTACGCGGCCTGCAACTTGGTTATCGGCGGAGGTCGCGCAAAACTTAGGCAGCCGCCGCATCCAGTTTGTTCAGGAAGCCCTGCAATTCGGGCGGCAACGGCGCCGTAATGCTCAGCGGTTCGCCCGTAAGGGGATGGTTGAAGGCAATGGAATGGGCATGCAGGAACATGCGTTTCAGGCCGCGTTTTGCCAGTTCCTTGTTGCGCGCAAAGTCGCCGTATTTGTCGTCGCCCGCAATGGGAAAGCCCAGATGCGACAAATGTACGCGGATCTGGTGGGTGCGCCCGGTCTTGAGTTGCGCCTCCAGCAAGGTGAATTCCGGCCAGCTTTTCTGCAGCGTGAAGATGGTATGCGACGCCTGCCCGTCTTCGCGCACCATCACGCGCTTCTCGCCCTGCGGGGTGTCGAACTTGTGCAGCGGCAGCTTCACATGCTGCTTGGCGTTCTTCCATTGCCCCAGCACCAGCGTGAAATAGCGTTTGTCGCTGTTGCCCTCGCGCATGATCTCGTGCAGCCCGGTCAGAGCCGAACGCTTTTTCGCCACCAGCAAGACCCCGGAGGTCTCGCGGTCGAGCCGGTGCACCAATTCCAGAAATTTGGCCTGCGGACGCGCGCTACGCAACTGTTCGATCACCCCGAAACTCACCCCGCTGCCGCCATGCACCGCCGTTCCGGCCGGTTTGTTGATGGCCAGCAGGGCTTCATCCTCATAAAGAATAGGGAATTCGGTGGCCGGGACGTACTCGCTTTCCGGCTTTTCGGCCACGCGGATGGGCGGAATGCGCAGAATATCGCCCATTTGCAGGCGATAAGTCTGATCCACGCGCTTCTTGTTGACCCGCACTTCGCCCCGCAGGATGCGGTAGACATGGCTTTTGGGCACCCCTTTCAGGTGGCGGAACAGGAAATTGTCGATGCGCTGACCTTCGCTGCCCTCGTCGATTTCCAGCCAACTGACAGATTCTTTGCTTAAACCGTTCATTTTGAATATACTTCGCGCCTCGCGTGTGCGCCTTCGTGAAACGGGATGTTCATTTTCCCCGTCCAACCTAAGGCAGGCAATCAAGCCGCCTACGAAGCAGCCCCGCCCGGTTATCTCACTCACCGGAGACAAGCAGTGATGGTAATTGATTTGCGCGCTCTAAGCACGAAGCAGATAGATTTTAGTGTGCTGCCCAAAATTAAATAATTGGCGGCATACAGCTACAGACAAGCTAAACACCGAGAATAAGAACTTGAATAATATTCGTCATTACAACTTGCTGACAGTTTGCATGACCCAAATTCTCGCGCGCTAACCAGCGCGTAGCTTTGTTCTGCCCGTGTAAGAGCGCGGGAGAAAAAATATGAAACGCATGTTATTCAATGCGACGCAGCCGGAAGAACTCCGCGTCGCCATTGTGGATGGTCAGAAACTCGTCGACCTCGACATTGAAACCGCCGGTAAAGAGCAACGCAAGAGCAATATCTATAAAGCGATAATCACCCGCATCGAGCCCAGCCTCGAAGCCTGCTTCGTCGAATACGGCGGTACCCGCCACGGATTCCTCCCCTTCAAGGAAGTCTCTCCGCAGTATTACCAATCCGGCGCCAACAGCCGCTCCACCATCAAGGAAGCGCTGCGCGAAGGCCAGGAACTGCTGGTGCAGGTGGAAAAAGACGAGCGCGGCAACAAGGGCGCGGCGCTCACTACATATATAAGTCTGGCCGGCCGCTACATCGTGCTGATGCCGAACAACCCCAGCGGCGGCGGGGTATCTCGCCGCATCGAGGGCGAAGACCGCAACGAACTGCGCGACGTGCTGGCGCAGATGGAAGTGCCGAACGGCATGAGCATCATCGCCCGCACCGCCGGCATCGGCCGCAATCTCGAAGAATTGCAGTGGGACCTGAACTATCTCAAGCAACTGTGGGACGCCATCGAAGGTGCCGCCGAAACTGAAAAAGCACCTTCCCTGATCTATCTGGAAAGCAGCCTGGTGGTGCGCGCCATCCGCGACTACTTCAATCCCGAGATCGGCGAAATCCTGATCGACACCGACGACATCTTCCAGCAGGCACAAGCCTTCATGGGCACCGTGATGCCGGACAACGTGAACCGCATCAAGCGCTATCACGACGATGTGCCGCTGTTCTCGCGTTTCCAGATCGAACACCAGATCGAATCGGCGCATGCACGCCAGGTGAACCTGCCTTCCGGCGGCGCGATTGTCATCGACCACACCGAAGCGCTCACCGCCATCGACATCAACTCCGCGCGTTCCACCCGCGGCGGCGACATCGAGACCACGGCGCTCAACACCAACCTGGAAGCGGCCGACGAGATCGCACGCCAATTGAAACTGCGCGACCTGGGCGGCCTGATCGTCATCGACTTCATCGACATGGAATCGAGCAAGAACCAGCGCGACGTTGAAAACCGTCTGCGCGATGCCCTGCGCTTCGACCGCGCCCGCATCCAGACCGCGAAGATCTCGCGTTTCGGCCTGCTGGAACTGTCGCGCCAGCGTCTTGCTCCCAGCCTGGAAGAAGGCAACCACACCACCTGCCCGCGCTGTAACGGCATCGGCCACATCCGCGGCACCGAGTCTTCCGCACTGAACATCCTGCGCATCATCCAGGAAGAGGCGCTGAAGGACAGCAGCGCCGCCATCCACGCACAGGTGCCGGTGGATGTCGCCACTTTCCTGCTCAACGAGAAACGTGCCGACATCTTCCGCATCGAATCGCGCTTCAAGATCAGCGTGGTGCTCATCCCCAATCCGCACATGGAGACGCCGCATTACAACGTCACCCGCCTGCGCCAGGACGACATCACTTCCGACCATCTGCAGGCCAGCTACAAGCTGGTCGAGAAGCCCGAAGAGATCAAGGCCGAAACCAAGGCAGCGCAGGAAGCCAAGGCGGCACAACGTCCGCAGGCTGCCGTGAAGGGCATCACCCCGGCACAACCCGCACCAAAGCACGAAGCCAAGGTGGAGAAAAAGACCTCCCTGCTCGGCGCGCTGGTCGGCTGGCTCAAATCGCTGGGCGGCGAAAGCGAACCCGCGAAACCTGCTGCACCTGCCAAGGGCGGACGCGGCAACCAGCGTCGCGACCGCAGCGAACGCAGCGACCGCGGCGAAGGCGGCAACAAGCAGCGCCGCGACCGTGGCGAGCGCGGTGAACGTGGCGAGCGCGGCGAAGGCGGCAACAAACAGCGCCGCGACCGCAACGAAGCCCCGCGCGCCGAAGGCAAAGAGCAACAGGAGAATCGCGCAGAACGCCAACCGCAGCAACCGCGCCAACCGCGTCCGGCCAACACCGAGAAACCCGCATTGGAGACGCAGAAGCCTGCCGTCGCCGGCGAACCGGGCGAAGAAGCCAACGGCAATCGCGAAGGCCGCAAGCGCGGTCGTCGCGGCGGACGTCGCGAGCGCGAGCGTCGCGAACAGCAAGGTGCCGTGCCTGCCGATAGCGGCGCGACCCCAACCGGCGAAAACCAGGCGATGCCTGCGACCGCCGAAGTCGCCAGCACCGCTCCCGCCCCGGCTGCTGCAGCGCGTCGCCAGCCGACCGAGTACATCGCTTATCCGGACTCGATGAAGGATTCGATCAAACAAGCCCAGCCGACGGAAGTTGTGTCCTATCCGGCACAACCCACGGAAGCGGCAAGCGTCGAAGTGGCGTCGCAGCCTGCTCCCCGGGAGTATGTTGCGCCGGTCGCCGCGGCCCCGGCGGCACCGATCGACCTGAGCAGCACAGGTCTGACCATGATCGAAACCGATCCGAACAAGGCAGTCAGCATCGCTCCCGTCGTTGCCGAAAACCGTCCGCATGCGCCGCGCCGTCGTCAGCGCCAGCGCGAGGTCTACAGCATCGAAAACAGCGAACCGCTGCAGCAAGTGGAAACGCAGTCGCCGAACTGAGCGGTTTGTCGGATAATGGAAGCGCACGGCATGCCGTGCGCTTTTTTTATTCTGGGGAAACGCTCGCCATGCTCCGCATCCTGCTTTCTGTTTTCGCCCTCGCAGTCCTCACACCCGCACAAGCAACACTCGGCCCCGACCCCCACCGCGATTGGCAAAGCGCCGACAGCGCCCATTTTCGGGTCAATTACGCCGATCCCCAGCGCGCCCAGGCGGAGCGCATCGCCGATATCGCCGAGCGCGTCTACACCCGCCTGAGCCGCGAACTGCAATGGCAGCCGCGCGGCAGGATCGAGATCGTCGTGGTCGACGAATTCGACCTGGCCAACGGTTACTCCACCCCCCTGCCCTTCAACGAGACGGCGATTTTCCTCACGCCGCCCAACGACGGCGAATTGCTGGACAACAGCGTCTGGCTGGAGATGCTGCTCACGCATGAACTGACCCACACTTTCCATCTGGACAAGGTGCGCGGCGCACCGGGCGTGTTGCGCCACATCTTTGGCCGCTTTCCGCTGCTCTTTCCCAATGTCTGGCAACCGACCTGGGCCATCGAAGGCATCGCCACTTACAACGAAAGCACGCCGGAAGCCGGACGCGGCCGGCTCAGGGGACCGACATTCGAAGCGTTGATGCGCATCGAACACGAGCAAGGTTTCAAGTCGCTGGCGGAAATGAATGCCGACGGGCGCGCCCTGCCAACCTCCAAGCAGTATCTGTACGGCGTGTATTTCTACGATTTCCTGGCGCGCAAATACGGGCCGGAAGCGATCTACAAATATATCGACAAATTCAGCGGCAACATCGTGCCGCGCGTGCACACCAATCCGGTGCCGGCGACGGGCAAGCGCATGGACGAACTGTGGGACGAATTCATCGCCGACCTGAGCGAACAAATGACGCGGCGCGAAGCGCCGCTCAAGACGGCGCCGCGCGCCGACGGCGACATCATCCTGCCGGCAAACTTCAGCATCGACTCCATCGCGCAAGTGCCTGACGGCGTGCTGGCCGTGGTCGACGACGGATTGCTGCGCCCCAGGCTGGTTCATGTCGATGCGCAGGGCAAGGTTCGCCATCTCGCCGACGTCAATGCCGGGGCGCATATCGACGTGCGCGCCGACGGCAAGGTGCTGATCGCGCAGCCCGACGTCTGCCGCAACTACAACTACTATTACGACCTCTACACCTGGAGCGAATCCGCAGGCATGCAGCGCGAGACCACATGCGGCCGTTACCGTCGCGCCGAATGGCTGGGCGACCGGATCGTCGCCCTGCAAATGTCCGGCGGCGTTTCCACGCTCGGCATTCTGGAGCAGCGCGAAAACGGCTGGCGCGTAGCGCGCACGCTGTACCGGACGCCGGATCGGGTCGATGCCATAGACCTGGCCGCCAGCCCGGACGGCAAACGTGTTGCGCTGGCGGTCAAACTGGCGGGCGCGTGGCAGGTGCTGGAATTCGACAGTGCAGGCGGTGCGCCGCGCGTGCTGTTCGATCACGATGCCCCGCTGCACGGACTGCGCTATGCGAACGGCGGCAATGCGCTCGAATTCATCGCCAGCAAGGACGGCGTCTACAATCTCTGGCGCTATACGCCGGGCACGGCCGCCCTGACGCGCCTGAGCCACACCTATAGCGCGGTGGTCTTGCACGGCGGTGTCGCGCAGGACGGCTCGGCGGTACTGGGCGTATTGGCTGCAGGCGGCACCGAACTGCGCCGCATGCCGTCCACCCCGCCGCTTGCCCAGGCCAGGCAGCCATCCGGCCAAACGGCTGCATTGCAGGGCGATGCTCCCCCCATCGCCAACAAGTTGGGCGAATCCGGCAGCTACCATGCGCTCTACTCGATCTATCCGCGCACCTGGCTGCCATCGATGATTGCGGATCGCGGGTTGACCGCTTACGGCGCCTACACCTGGGGCAGCGATGCGCTGGGTTGGCACAATTACATGGCGAACCTGATGTGGGAAACCTCGCAGCATGAAGCCATCGGCAGCCTCGGCTATGCCTATCTGGGCGAGCACTTCTTCAACGTTTCGCGCGAGCTGTGGGCACGGCAATGGACCGGCGCCAAAAATGACGAGACCACCACGGTATTCGACCGCGCCACCAGCGCGCAGTGGGTCTCCATGCTGCCCATGCTCAGGCTCGAACGTCGCATCCATCTCGGCATCGGCGCGGCATTGCAGACCACCGACTTCGTGCAGGTCGCCGGCACCACCACCAGAACGCAAAACGAACGCGTCGCCGCGACTTTCCTGCGCTACGACACGCGCAACACCAACTGGTATGCCGACGGCCTCAACCGCGGCAACCTCACCACCCTGCTGTACGAAAGCTATCGTCCGTTCGACAGTTTCTACGACGGGCACATCGTGCGTCTCGACACGCGCGGCTATTTGCCGCTCGGCGAAACGGTGCTCAGTGCCAGATGGACCGAAGCGCGTGCCTACGGCAACACCGAGGAATACCAACTCGGCGGTTCAACCGACAACGAACTGACGCAAGCTCCCAACCTCAACCGGCGCAACCTGCCGCTGCGCGGCTATTCGAGCGCAGAAGCCGCCTTGCGCGGACAGAACACGCGCATCGTGAATGCGGAGTGGCGCACGCCGCTGGCCGACATCGACCGCCACGCCATGGTGCCGCCCGTCGGCATCAATCGCCTCTCGGCGGCAGTGTTCGTGGAAGCGGGCACGGTATGGAACAACGGCAGCGAACGGTCACGCTACTATCGCAGCGCAGGCGTCGAGCTCATCAGCGAACTCAGGGTGTATTACCGCATTCCGCTGCCGGTGCGGATGGGCATCGCGCGCGGCCTGGATGGCCCGGGCAGCACGCGCGCGTATTTTCTGCTGGGGCAACCATTCTAGCCCGGATATTTCACCAACTTCCTCCGGGAATCGCCGAAATCCGCATGGCTATTTGAATAAGGACTCATCGGGCAAAATCCAATTTGGATTACCCGCCGTAGGAGCGCAACTTGTTGCGCGATAAGATTTATGCGGAAAATCGCCCGGCAAGCCGGGCTCCTACATAAACTGCCTCATGAAATATCCGGGCTAGGGATCGCCCGGATCAAGCCTTGCAGCACAGTGGGCTCGCCCCGTCGGCAAGCGCCGTCTGTCCACTTAAACATCGAAAAAAAAACGGGCGGGAAAATCCCCGCCCGTTCAGTTGCTGTTTCCCGGTTCTCAGTTCGTGGCCCCTGTTAACGACCAGCTTCCGGTCACGGTCGGATCGCCGGTTTGCACGCCGGTTCCGCTGATGGAAAGTCCGTTGGCGGAAAAACGCACGGCTGCATCGTCTATGCTGGTCGTTATATCGTTGGAGCCGCCCGATACATCCGTTCCGGTTGTGACCGTTCCCGAATTTACACATATCCAGTCGTAAGTCAGCGACAGCATGTGCATGCCGACGAAGCCGGTCAGGAATGCGCCGCGGGCGGCGCCTCCCGGCGGCGTCCAATGGCTGAACGTGTGCGTCGGTGCGGGATTGGTTATCGAGAAGGATTTGTTCCCCGTATAGGTGCAATGATTGGTGGCATCGCCGGTGTAACTGTTGTAACTCCAGGATGCGTTGCCCGAAGCAATTGAGTAGACATAGCCGTAGCCCGGAGAAATCGTGTTATCGGCGCCAACCGGAAGCGGGTATGCATCCGGTTCTCCCCCCGGCGCGGGCACGGCCGTTGGCATCGCGTTTTTCAGCACAATATTGGGTATCGACATCGTTTCCTGACCGCCCGGTAACGATCTGGTCAGGCTGAGACTCCCGGTCCAGTTGCGGCAACCGATATTCGTGGCGAACAGACCCGGATTGAGCGTCCCGCGGGCCGTCAGTTCCGTGTAATTCGGCGTCGAGGGGCTGATCTCGGCATTGGCATACATGAACACGATCTCTTCGATCTTCCCCGCCGGGTCGTCGCGGCACGCCGTAAACCAGGGCACATTTTTCAGGTTGTGGGGGGCGCTCTGCCACACCCCATTAACTTTGAGGTATATCTGCATGCTCGCGCCCTGACGCGCAAGCAAGCCCAAACCGGTGTACGTTATGGTCGGGCCGAATCCGCCCGACAAATCCTGCGCGTCCGCCATGAACGACCAGCCGTTGACGAAGGTGAGGCTGCGCGCGGATGGATCATTGATCTTGACCCGGTAATAGGCGGATGAAGCATGCGGCAGTGCGGGTGCCTGTTTCTCGGAACCTCCCCCGCCTGCGGGTACGGCAAAAACGGTATCGGTTTCCAGATCCGGAACCACCGTCAGAC
This sequence comes from Nitrosomonadales bacterium, assembly GCA_016235045.1. GTDB lineage: Bacteria > Pseudomonadota > Gammaproteobacteria > Burkholderiales > Gallionellaceae > Sideroxyarcus. The sequence goes on along the minus strand of JACRME010000027.1, from coordinate 101,024 downwards.
CGTCGAACTTGATATAGGTATCGAGCGTGTCGCGGTTCCAGTTTGCCGCCACAAACACGGGCCACTCTTTTTCGAATGTGGATCCCGTACCCCGGCCCACGATGGCACCGTTGATGGCATACAACTCCTGCGAATAAATCAGCGTTTGATCCCAGATGTCCTTGACTATCGTCGCATCGAAACGCGTCTGCAAAAACAGCGGCAAAACATAGGCGCCATAGCGGAACAGCGGAGGCGCCGTCCTGTCGTCGTAAGCAACGCCCACATAACTTCCTTTGAGGTAGAAGTTGGCATACTTGTGTTCCCAGTTGTTCTTGGGATAGACATAGTTGGTGGCCCAGACGGCCGTGGCTTCGAGCGTCGTGTAGTAATCGTTGACGCAGGACTTCGAATCGTAGGAATACTGGATCGCATGCATGAATTCATGCGCCGCCTGCGCGAGCAGACCCCTGATGGGCAGGGTGCGACTCAAATATATATGCGTCGGCGTGGCCTTGCACTTGCTGGCAGAAGGAGAAGTCCGCCCTTGCGAATTTCCGGGCATATCGACCAGCATGACATCCAGTCGTCCGTCTGTTTCGGAAGTGATCATGCCGGTGCCGAGATCGCTCACCGGGCTACGCTTCATCAGCTCGGTCAAACTTGGCCATATCTTGGCATCCAGTTCCTGTAAAAGCACCTGCGCACTGACCAGATCGACGTTTTCGTTCGCCGTTTCGTACCAGACGACCACATGCGTCCCCTCGAGTTTTTTCCAGTCGGCGAGAATGGAGCATATCTCGCCCGGAACCCATGGCCGGCAGTTGGGGCTGACTGCTTTTGACACCGCCGATTTGGCAGCGGGATGTTGTTTGTGCCACCAACTGCCTTCGTGATAGGCCGGCACCAAAAACGGATACATTGCATCAAGCGTCGCTGCAGAAACATTCGCCAGCCCGACCCGGTCGATGTAGGAAACGATCTGCTGCTGCGCATCGCCTTCAATGAGGCCGGTATTGTCGCCCTGATACTGCGCAGGCAAGGCAGGGTCGCCAAACTCGGCGTACGCCTTGTAGATCAGCGCCTGTTCTTCCGTGATCGTGCCGGCGCCCTGGGCTGTATCGATCAGCGTGTTGCTGGTGGGGTTGCCCGTCGGGCTGGGGGTGGGATCGGGGCCGGAACCGTATTCGTCGCCCCCCGTTGGCGCGGCCGGTGCGGTCGGCGTAGCGGAAGAACTTGGAGTTGATGCCGCCCCTCCGCCACCGCCGCAACCGGACAGCAATAAAGCACCCAGGAGCAGCGCGCCAAATGCGATTCTTGATTTTATGCAGTTCATCTCATCCTCCTGATGATGCGGCGAGCTTCTTGACGAGCCTGGTTTGTTTTGCGGAACAATATTTCCCTACGAGATGAAATGTAGGCGATATGACTGCATACGCATATAGTCCATTCGGACTGACTGGCATAAGTCCTTGTGTTGTTGGAACAGAACCGTGAAATGACGCATAAAAACACGCCGCAATTCCGGCAGCGGTGCCATCGGTGCGAAACAACTCGTACCCCGTCATGCCGTTGTCGGCGCTGACCAGGAAAGAGGCCGGGGCGACGGATGCGGGTGCTGCTGCACCACCGCCACCGCTGCCGCAGGCGGTGAGAAGACCCAGCACGGTCAGAATCACGAGATATTTTGCGAAGTTTTGATTGTTCACGGCGTGCCACCTTTCAATATAAATATTTGTTTCCTCAACAAGGCCCGCATTTGCGGGCTTGTTTCATTGCAATTGCCGAATCGCCGCCAGTTGGATCACTGGTATTCATCCCACCGCAACCAACGAAAAATAATTAGCGGCCGGCGCTGGCCACTTTCACCGGCTGCCCCAGACGCGCCACCACGGCGGCCATGCGTGCGAGTTCCTGCTTGAGCGCGACGATTTCCTGAGCCTGCTTTTCCAGTTCCGCCACGCGGTCGGCCTGTTTGTTCAACTGTGCTGTCTGGGTCTCGATCAGGCGCTGCTGCTTCTGGTATTCGTTGAGCAGCATCGGGGCGAGGTGCTGGTAGAACACGGTTTCGATCTCGCCGTTGGCCGAACGCGCCACCAGGCCCGGGGCGACCTTCTCCACTTCCTCGGCCACCAACCCGTACTGCAGGCTGCGCCCCTTCGGGTTCTGGTCCGCCTTGTAGTGGAAGGTCACCGGCCGCAGCTTCATCAGCACGCTGCTCGCCTCGCCCATGTCGGCGATGTCGTCTTTGACGCGGCGCGAAGAGCTCACGGTTCCGAGCTGGCCGTTGCTGTCCACCATCACGGCAATCGCGTCGGCGGCGCCGGTGGTGACACCGCGGATACCGGCGACGAATGCGCGGGTCTGGTCAGTATTGCCGATGCGGATGGTGTTTGACTCGGCGCCGCCGGCGTTGCCGATGACGATGTTGCTGACGCCGGTGGATATGCCAAACCCGGCATTAAGTCCAACGGCGATGTTGGCGCCACCAGTCGTGTTGTTGGACAACGCACCCACGCCAATGGCGGTGTTGTTGCTGCCGGTGGTGTTGCTGCGAATCGCGAATGCGCCGCTGGCGGTGTTGTTGTTGCCGCTGTTGCCGGAGGCGCTTTCGAGCGCAAATGCACCGCTGGCGGTGTTGTTGGCGCCAGAGGTGTTACCGAAGAGTGCACTGACGCCGCTGGCGGTGTTGCTGTTGCCGGTGGTGTTGCTACGGAGCGCATTCAGGCCGTTGGCGGAGTTGTCGGTGCCGGTGGTGTTGCTGGCGAATGCCAACCTGCCGCTGGCGGTGTTGTTGGTGCCAGTCATCGTAAAGTTGCCGGCGTCCTGTCCGAGGAAGGTGTTGCTCTGGCCGAAGTTATGCAGGAACGGAGCCGTCCCCTTCAGGATGTTACCCGTGGTCGCCGTCGAGGGCACCAGCACGATGTTGCCGCCGGTGACTGCCGTCTCCAGCACGCCGGTGCGCGTATCGAGCGCGCTGAAATTGTCATTCACCGCCGTCGAACTGATGGTGGTACCCGAGGTGAAACTGTTGGGTACGGCGGCCAGGGCCAGCATGCCGCTGCTCAAGATCAGGGATCCGCCGATGAGTTGTGCGCGGCTGGGTTTGAATCGTTTCAGGGTTTCTAAAGTGCGCATGGTGTTTCTCCTCGCAGGAAATGGATTGATATGAATGGAATCACGAGCCCCAGGTACAGTTATCCCAACTGGAACTGTCCCAGGTGCAGGTCGTGCTGGTCGGCGGCGGCGCGGTGCCCCCGCCGCCACTACTCCCGCCGCATGCGGTAAGGAAGATGGCAAGCAAGAACACTGCACCTTGCGTAATTCTCGTGTGGTTGAATTTCATTTTGTTTTCCCCCTTATTGCTCATGAGTCATTCTTGCAATGGCTTGATTCTGAAAGCTTGCGAAGGCTGATTTGAAGGCCGCGTGGGCAGAGCGTGCCCACCCTACCCGAGATATTTTGCGAAGGTTTGATTGGTTCACGGCGTGCCACCTTTCAATAAATAAATTTTGTTCCCCAACAAGCCCCGCATTTGCGGGGGCTTGTTTCATTGCAACTTTCGAATCGCCGCGGGCCGGATCGCATTACTGGATCGTGCCGGTGGTGGTGACGGAGTAGGGTCCGGTTCCCGCCGCCACGGCTGCGCCGATACTGGTCAGTACCCCGGTCGCGGTGTTGATGGTGTAGACCGAAATATTGTTGGAGGTCGAGTTCGCCACATAAGCGAGCTTGCCGCTGGGGTCGACGGTGACGGACACGGGGCCGGTTACCGACGGCACGGAGCCGACACTGGTCAATGCCCCGGTGCTGGTGTTGATGGTGTAGAACGTGAACACTGGTCAATGCCCCGGTGCTGGTGTTGATGGTGTAGAACGTGACGTCGTTGGAGCCATTATTCGCCACATAGGCGAACTTGCCGGTGGGGTCGACGGTGACGGAATGGGGATTGGTTCCCGCCGCCACAGCCGCGCCGATGCTGGTCAGCACGCCGGTGGTGGCGTCGATAGCGTAGGTCGAGACATTGTGGGAATTGTAATTCGCCACATAGGCAAACTTGCCGGTGGGGTCGACGCTGACGGAGAGGGGAAAGGATCCTGTCGCAACAGCGCCGACACTGGTCAGCACACCGGTCGTTGAGTTGATGGTATAGGCTGAAACGTTGTTGGAGCCGGCACTCGCCACGTAGGCGAACTTGCCGGACGGGTCAACGGTGACTGAACGGGGTTGGGTTCCCGCCGCCACGGCTGCGCCGACACTAGTCAAGACGCCGGTCGTGGCATTGATGGTGTAAGCCGAGACGTTGCCGGGGAAGAGATTCGCCACATAGGCGAACTTGCCGGTGGGGTCGACACTGACGGAGATGGAACCAGTATCCGCCGCAACAGTGCCGGCACTTGTTAGCACTCCAGTCGCGGCGTCGATGGTGTAGGCCGAAACGTTGGCGGAGCCGTAATTCGCCACATAGGCGAACTTGCCCGACGGGTCGACGGTGACGGAATAGGGTTGGGTTCCCGCCGCAACTGTCGCGCCAACACTGGTCAGTTCCCCAGTCGTGGCATTGATAGTGTAAGCCGAGACATCGTTCGAGGTTTGATTCGCCACGTAGGCGAATTTCGGCGTGTAGCTCACTGCCGCCGCGCCTCCGGCCATGGCAATAGATGTACTGCCAGCACCGCCGCGCACCGTGCCCAGTGAGGTAAGCGCCCCGGTCGTGGCATTGACGGTGTAGGCAGTGACATTGTTGGAACCATTATTCGCCACATAGGCGAACTTGCCGGTGGAGTCGACGCTGACAGCACTGGGCCAGTTTCCCGCCGCCACGGCAGCGCCGATGCTGGTCAGCGCGCCGGTCGTGGCGTTGATGCTGTAAGCAGAGACGTTGGAGGAGCCGCCATTCGCCACGTAGGCGAACTTGCCGGAGGGATCGACGGTGACGGAGTTGGGATTGACTCCCGCCGCCACGGCTGTGCCGATACTGGTCAGCGCGCCGGTCGTGGCGTTGATGGTGTAGGCCGAGACGTTGCTGGAGAGATGATTCGCAACGTACGCGAACTTGCCGGCGGGATCGACGCAGACGGAGATGGGAAAGGAGCCCGCCGCTACTGCGCCAATGCTGGTCAGCACTCCGGTCGCGGCGTTGATGGTGTAGGCCGAGACGTTGTGGGAGCTGTAATTCGCCACATAGGCGAACTTGCCGCTGGGGTCGACGCTGACGGAATAGGGACCGGTTCCCGCCGCGACGGTGCCAATGCTGGTCAACACACCGGTCGAGGCGTTGATGGTGTAGGCCGAGACGTTGTTGGAGCCGTAATTCGCCACGTAGGCGAACTTGCCCGAGGGGTCGACGGTGACGGAGTAGGGAATGGTTCCCGCCGCCACCGCCGCGCCGGTGCTGGTCAGCGCGCCGGTGCCGGCGTTGATGGTGTAGGCCGAGACGCTGTTGGAGAGAACATTCGCCACGTAGGCGAACTTGCCCGATGGATCGACGGTGACGGATTGAGGAGCAGTCCCCGCCAGAACATAGCCGTTGTGGCGCAACCGGCCGGTAGCGGCGTTCACCGTGTAGATCGAGACGGTGTTGTCCGCGCTGTTGGCCACATAGGCAAAACGCGGCGAGGGAGTCACGCAGTTCACCGCAACGCCGCCGATATTAGCACCGGTCACCGCCCCGCTGCCGTTTGCGACCGTGCAGGTTTGGAAAAGCAGCGTGGGTTGGGTTTTGACGGTGACGTTGTAGTTGGCGCCGCTCGCCACGCTGGTGGCAAAGGTGAATGCGCCGTTGGCGCCGATGGCAAGATCGTCGCCGTTGTTGTCCTGCAGCACCAGACCCGTACCCGCCAGTCCGCTGACGCTGCCGCCAACAGTATAGGCGTTGGTCGAGCAAGTGACCGCAACGCCGGTGACATTCGCCGAAGCCGTGCCGCTGCCGCCGTTTACGGTGCAAGTCTGAACAGGGTTGCCGGGCTGGGTTTTGACGGTGACCGCATAGGCTGTGCCGGGTGTGGCAAAAGTGAAGCTGCCGTCGGCGCTGACGGCAAGATCGTCGGCGGCGTTGTTCTGCAAAACGAGTCCTGTGCCGGTCAAACCGGCAAGCGTGCCGCCGATGGTGTAGGTGGCTGCTGGCGTTGCACCACCGCCGCCGCTCCCCCCGCCGCACGCGGCGAGCAATAGGGCAACCAGAAACACCGAGACTTGCATGATTTTTGTGCTGCTAAAATGCATTTCGATTTACTCCCCAAGCCGGAACCAAAAAATTACGCACTGTTCAATCTCAGCCAAAAACCGCGTGCTAGTGGAATATCTTTTCCAAGCCGTCGCCGCCTGTATTCAGATCGAACACACGCACCGTGCCCCCCGCAGTGCCGTCGCTCTTCCACAACTCCATGCCGGTGGTGGCGTCTCTGGCTTGGAAATAGAGCGTGTTGCCAATGGCGGTGAGGTAGTCTGGGTTACTGTTTCCTGCACCAGTGTTGTTGTCCACCACGTCTGTGTTGATATCCTTGACCAGCACCGTGCCCGTCGCTGTGCCATCGCTCTTCCACAGTTCAATGCCGTTAGTGCCGTTATTGGCCCGGAAAAATAGCGTGCTACTGACTGCGGTGAGATTGCCGGGGTCACTATCGACGTTGCCTGCATTAATGTCATTGACCAAAACCGTGCCTGCTTCTGTGCCATCACTCTTCCACAGTTCAACGCCGCTAGTGCCGTCATTGGCTCTGAAATAGAGTGTGTTGCCGACGGCGGTGAGATTGCCGGGGGAGCTGTTGGCAATGCCTGCGTTAATGTCCTTAACCAGCACCGTGCCCGCCGCTGTACCGTCGCTCTTCCACAACTCACGCCCGCTGATGCCGTCGGTGGCCGCAAAATAGAGTGTGTTGCCGACGGCGGTCAGGGAGTCGGGGTAGCTATAGCCTGTCCCTGTGTTAATGACCTTGACCAGCACCGTGCCCGCCTCCGTGCCGTCGCTCTTCCACAACTCGTAGCCGTTGGTGGCATCGTTGGCATTGAAGTAGAGCGTGCTGCCGAGGACAGTGAGAAAGTCGGGGTCGCTGTCGGCCGCTCCGGTGTTTATGTTCGTGATCATCACCGTGCCCGCCGTTGTGCCGTCGCTCTTCCACAATTCATTGCCGTTGACTCCATCTGTGGCTGTAAAGTAGAGCGAGTTGCCGAATGCGGTCAGTTTATAAATGGAACTGGCTGTTGCACCGGCGTAGATATCCTTGACCAGTACCGTCCCGGCTTCCGTGCCGTCGCTCTTCCACAGTTCCCTTCCGTGAGTCGTATCGTACGCTTCAAAGAAGAACATGTTGCCCAAGACGGTGAGTTGCGAAATGGAGCTGCTGCCATCCGGGTTGATCTGTTTGACGACATAAGTGCCGGCTGCGGTCCCGTCGCTCCGCCATAGCTTGGTTCCACCGCTCGAACCATCATTTGCGCTGAAATAGCCGATCCCATTGATGGTCACAAACGAAGACACCCTGGAACTGTCACTGACCGTCCCGATATCCGCGACCATGCCGGTGCCGGCCTCTGTACCGTCGCTGCGCCACAACTCGCGGCCATGCACACCGTCATAGGCGCCGAAGTACACATAACTGCCGACGGCGATCAAATTCGTCGGGGAGCTTTCACCAACACCGGGAAAGATGTCGCGCACCCTGACCGTACCTGCCGAGGTGCCGTCGCTCTTCCACAGTTCATAGCCACTGGTGCCGTCTCGGGCCTGAAAATACAACGTGCTGCCGTTGGCGACGAACCCACCGGGCTGGCTAGTGCCCGTGCCTGCAACAATATCCTTGACCAGCACCGTACCCGCCTCCGTGCCATCGCTCTTCCACAGTTCATCACCGCTGGTGCCGTCGTTGGCCGAAAAATAGAGCGTGCTGCCGATGACAGTAGGCTGGCCTGGGGCGTTTACGCCATGCACACCGCCGATGTCAAAACCTTTGACCAGCACGGTACCAATCGCCGTGCCATCGCTCTTCCACAACTCGTAGCCGCCGGTGGTAGCGTAGGCATTGAAATAGACCGAATTGCCGAGAGCAGTTAAGCCGCCTGTAATCTGAATACTATTTGTAACTAGCACTGTTCCAATTGTTGTTCCGTCGCTCTTCCATAGCCCCCAGTTGCCGGTCGTATTTCCCGTGAAGTAGAGCGTGCCGCCAATGACAGACATGCTGCCAATGCCAATATTGCTCATGACCGGCACCGTCCCCGCTGCCGTGCCGTCGCTTTTCCACAGACCGGCACTGCCCCCGTCGTAGGCTGTGAAGTAAACGGTGCCGCCAATGTCGGTGAAGCCCCATGGATTGCTGCCAGTTGTGCCGACATAGATGTCCTTCACCAGTACCGTGCCCGCTGCCGTGCCGTCACTCTTCCACAGCTCATCACCGTTGGTGCCATCGTTGGCCGAGAAATAAAGCGTGCTGCCAACGGCGGTGAGCGGTGAAAATGCGGAGATGAAGCTACTGCCAGCGACGTTGTTGATGTCCGAGACCAGCACCGTGCCTGCCGTTGTGCCGTCACTCTTCCACAGCTCAATACCGTGGGTGCCGTCGTCGGCCAGGAAAAAAAGCGTACTGCCAACTGCGGTCAGAGAACTCGGCGCGCTACCCACCGTACCTGGGTTGATATCCTTCACCAGCGCAGTACCCGCAGCAGTGCCGTCAGTCTTGTAGAGCTCCAGCCCCGTGATTCCATTGGTCGCGGAGAAATAAGTCACGCCGCCCATCACGGCCATGTTCTGCGGGTCGGCGTTGCTATTGGTGTTGATATCCTTCACCAGTGTGGTTCCGGCGGCAGTGCCATCGGTGCGAAACAACTCGTATCCCGTCAGGCCGTTATTGGCGCTCAGCAATGCCAGGAGCGGTTTAGGCGCAACCGCGCTAGTGGAGTCCCCGCCACCGCCGCAGCCGGTGAGCGCAACCAGCAAAACCAATATCGAAATACCGGCCGACCTGAGTTTGTTCTTCATGAAACCCTCCTCTGTAACTTTGCTGTTCGCCGCGACCGCGGCTGTATCGTTGACGAAATCATTGGATCGTTCCGGTTTCATGGCGTGGCATCACTTCAGCCGGCATGGCACTCATTCGATCACGCCCAACGTCGTCATCGAATTGCTGCCGCCACCTGTCGAAGAAGTCGCACCGACACTGCTCAAGTTTCCGCTTGCTTCGTCAATCAGAAAAGCTGCCACCTTCGAATCAACGGTAAGGAGACTTGCGATGTAGACGAACTTGCCGGAAGGGTCGACGGTGATTGCTCTGATATTGTTGATTCCGGATGGCGTGGTTGAAACGGGTGTCAGTTCGCCGGTTGTCTGATTGATTGAATAGGCAGAAATATTTTTTGAATTGTCGTTTGCCACATAGGCGTATTTCCCGGATGGCGTGATTACGATAGATGCCGGATTGGTGCCGGCCGGATAATTCTGAACGCCTGCAGTCGCTGTATCGGCATCAATCTGCGACAACGCTCCTGTCGCAAGATTGATGCTGTAGGCGGAAACCCCGTTGGCTCCCCAATTGGCTGCGTAGGCAAACCTCCCGTTGGGATGAACGGTGACATCGTTGATGCTGGTTGCTGAAACATACGGACTGCCGGTCACTTCCGACAACCCTCCCCCAAGCGGATTGATGGTGTAGGCGTGTATTCCGCTTCCGGCCTGATAAGCAACATATGCAAAGCGACCGCTGGGGTCGACAGCAACCGAGATCGGCATGGAGTTGACAGCGTAAACATAAGGACTGCCGGGCACGGCCGTCATTTGCCCTGTCGTTGTGTCTATGGAGTAGGCGGCCACCTTATCCCCCCCATTGTCCGCAACGTAGGCGAATTTGCCCGCCGGGTCGATGGCAAGGCCGTAGGGGCCGATAACCCCACCGACTCCACCCAGCGCCGCAAGAGCACCGGTACTCGCATCGATACCGTATGCAGTCACACCGCTGTTGTTCGTCGCATAGGCGAACCGACCTGAGGGTTCGATTTCTATGCAGTTCGACCCGATATTTGCAGGCGCACTGCCGGCAGTCGTCAGCGCCCCTGTGGCGGCATTGATACCGTAAATTGAAATGCTGTTTGCAGCGGTGCCAACGTAGGCAAACTTCGGCGTGTAGGTCACGGCAGTGCTTCCCGCTGCAATGCTGATAAAAATGGGACCAGAGCGGGCAGCAATGTTCCCCGCGAGAGTCAATGCGCCCGTGGACTGATCAATGGAAAATGTGGAAACCGTGTTGGCACCCAGATTGGCCACATAAAGAAATTTGCCTGTGGGTTCGATGGTCACGGAACGGGACCAAGTGCCTGCAAATACCGAGATTCCTGCGCCGGTCAATGCACCCGTAGTCTGATCGATGCTGTATATCGACACATTATTGTCGCCTTCATTCGCCACATAGACAAACTTGCCCGCGGGGTGAACGATAACGGACTGAGGTGTAACTCCCGCGAGAATGGGTGTGCCGGGAGTCAACACGCCGGTGGTCTGATCGATGGTGTAGACGGAGACACCGCCGCCCCGATTCGCCACATAAGCAAACCTGCCGGATGGGTCAACGGTTACGGACTGAGGATTGGTTCCCGTCGGAACGACCGCGCCGGCACTCGTCAATGCCCCTGACGTGGCGTGGATGGTGTAGGCAGAAACGCTACCGCTATTGCTTGCCACATAGGCGAACCTGCCGGATGGGTCGACGGTAACAGAAACAGGGCCAGAACCGGCAGGTACAGGCGCTCCGGCCATCTGAGTTAACGCACCATCGGTGGCTATGTTGTATTGCGAGATATTGCTGCTTCCGGTATTCGCCACATAGGCGAATTTACCCGAAGGGTGAACCGTGACGGAATGAGGGTTCGTTCCCGCAGTTACGGTAGAGCCTGCAGTCAAGGCGCCGTTGGCAGAGTTGATGGTATATGCTGAGACAGTTCCATCTCCGTAGTTCGTCACATAGGCGAACTTACCCGCAGGGTCGACGGTGACGGACTGGGGTGCGGCCCCCGTCAGCACATAGCCGTTGTGCCGCAACTGACCAGTGGCGGCGCTCACCGTGTAGATCGAGACAGTGTTGTCGTTACTGTTGGCCACATAGGCGAAGCGCGGCAAAGGATTAACGCAGCTCACCGCGACGACGCCGATATTTGCACCGCTTACCGCCCCGCTGCCGTTTGTGACCGTACAGGTTTGAGAAATAAGCGTGGGCTGGGTTTTGACGGTGACATTGTAGTTGGCACCGCTCGCCACACTGGCGGCAAAGGTAAATGCGCCGTTCCCCGTGATCGTCAGGTCGTCGCCGCTGTTGTCCTGCAGTACCAGCCCCGTACCCGCCAGTCCGCTGACGCTCCCGCTTACTGTATAAGCGTTGGTCGAGCAAGTGACCGTAACGCCGGTGACATTCGCCGACGCCGTTCCGCTGCCGCCGTTTACGGTGCAAGTCTGGACGGGGTTGCCGGGCTGGGTCTTGACGGTGACCGCGTAGGCGGTGCCGGGTGTGGCAAAAGTGAAGCTGCCGTCGGCACTGACGGCAAGATCGTCGGCGGCGTTGTTCTGCAATACGAGACCCGTGCCGGTCAAACCTGTGAGCGTGCCGCCGATGGTGTAGGTGGCTGCAGGCGTTGCACCGCCGCCGCCACTGTTGCCGCCGCACGCGGTCAACAGCAATGCAACCAGGCACACAGAGCTATGAAAGATTGTTGTGTGGTTGAATTTCATTTTAGTTGCCCCCTATGTTGATTCATGTTGTTCTGCCGGCGGTGCTGCGCGATTGTGTTGTTCGCCCATGGAGCACAATGTAGGCGTCCGACTATTTATTTCATATAGTCTGTTTGGACTGTTTCGGCATTATTCGTATAGTCCATTTGGACTAGAGAGAAGAAGACGCCATCCTCAACGAGACGTTCTTATGGGCGCCTCTAATTCGTCTTGCCGGCCCTTCGACAGGACAGGGCCGGTGTCCAGCCAATTTAAGAGGCTGTGCAATGCACTGACAAAACTGCTTTTATTTATCACCGCTGGATTCCGGCCTGCGCCGGAATGACGAAATTTGAATTTATTGAGGTGCCCTTATGCCGCGCAAAATCGCTTTTACCCGGAGCGTGAACTCATACGGAACAGCACCCGCAGACGCGACTCGCATTCGCTCAGTGGCATGGACTGCGCAATGCAGTCGTCCGCTCCCGCCTCCAGACTGGCAATTCTTGCATCCAGCGAACCATGCGCCGATACCACCAGGATAGGCGTTGCCTCGCAGCCCTCTTCCCGCAACCGGCGACAACATGCAAGGCCGTCCGTTTCCGACAACATCACATCGAACACAATCGCATCATATTGGCCGACCAACGCGGGATGCCTGCTCGATATACCGCATCCTGCCGTGTCGACGACATGCCCTTTCGATTCCAGATAATCGAACAAGCCGGAAGTCGTATCCCGTGTCTCTTCAATGATCAGTACATGCATAAATTACTTGAACACATTGGCCAAAACTGTTCCACATACCGTCCCATTGAAGCCATGTGGCATTGGCTTTGCCGCTGAAATTCCCGGCGACTTTTGCAGAAGCTGAAGCAAGTTCCCATTTGATGTCCCTGATTTCGTCAAGGCGTCACGGCAATACCTTCCGGAGCACTGCCAGCGGACACTGTCGCGCCCAGTGATGTCAGGGTTCCACCACCACCGCTAATGGCGAAAGCCGATACGTCATTGCTGGTGAGGTTGGTCACATACAGGTGGGTGCCCGCTGCATTGACGGCCACACTGCTGGGGTTGTTGCCCGCGCTGTATGCCGAACCAAACGGCGTGAGCGCACCCGTGATTTGATCGATGCTGAAGACCAGGACGTTGCCGGTGCTGGTGCGGTTGACCACGTAGAGGTACAGGCCATTCGGGTGGACGGCAACCGAGTTTGTGGCATTGCCGCTGCTGACGGAGCCGATGGATGCCAGTTGGCCGGTGGTAGCGTTGATGCTGAAGGCACTGATGCCGCCGTTGGCGCTCGTTGTATAAAGAAAGCGGCCACTCGGATCGATGGTGAAACCGCGTGGCGATGTAATGGCATTACTGAGCGTTTGCTGCAGCGAGAGGGCTCCGCTGGTCGTGTTGACGCTGTAGACCGTGATTGCATTCGACATCACATGGGCGGCGTAGACGAAATCCATAGTCGGGTGTGCCGTAATGACGTAGGGGTAAGAACTCAAGGTCGCCATCGGTGCACCCGCTGCGGACAACACCCCGCCTGCCCCAATCGCAAAGGCCGACACGGTGGAGTAACCGTAATTGGCTACCCAGATATACCGACCAAGGCGATCCATGGCGATGCCGGAAGCATTGAGGGACTGAGGGGAACTCAGCGGAATCAGACTGACCGTACCGGCTACGTTGTCAATGCTATAGGACGATACGGTGCCGCCAATCTGGTTGGTGACATAGGCGTACAGGCCGTTGGGTGAAATGGCGACGGCATAGGGCGTATTGCCGGCGTTGACATTGCCAAGGAATGCCAATGCACCAGTGGTCGGGCTAACCCGGAAAACCGACAGACCGTTGGTGCCGTTGGTAACCCCGCTGTTGGCCACCAGTGCCAGCGCACCCGTTGATGTGCAGACAACCACGATGTTGGTAACGTTCGCATTGGCTGTTCCTGTGCCGCCACTCTGCACGGTACAGTTAGAGCCCGAAGGTTGTGTCTTCACTGTAACTGCATAGGTCGCACCGGCAGACAATTGGGTGGAAAAGCTGAATGGGCCGCTGGTAGTAAAGGCCAGATCGTCTGCGGCATTGTTCTGCAACACCAGCCCCGAACCGACAAGGCCACTGACCGTACCGCCAATGGAATAGGTTGTGACGCAATTAACCGCCACGTTGCTGATGTCGGCATTGGCCGTGCCGCTGCCGTTGCTTACAGTGCAGGTTTGACCCGCAGGCTGGGTGAGTACGCTGACGTTGTAGGGCGCGCCTGCGCCAAGCGTGTTGGAAAAGGTGAAGCTGCCATCGGCGGAAACCGGCGTGAAGTTGGTGCCATTGTTCTGCAGCACCAGACCGGCTCCGGTGAGTCCGCTGACAGCGCCACCGACAGTATAAAAGGCAGTAGGCGTTGGAACGTTGCCTTCCACGATCATGCCGTCACCCACATAGCGGCTTCTATAGTTGCTGTAGTCCCAGCCCGTCACGGTGCTGAATGACTTGGTTACACCAGGGCAATCGTAGTTGATCACCACCGAAAAATAGTTCTTGCCGGCGTATTTGGTCTGGTAGTCAAATAGAAAGTCAAACGTGGCTGTGCCTTTCAGGTAATGTGCATCTGTCGTTATCGTTGGATTTTTCGTCTGTAAGACTTGCGGTGCCCCCCACATTCCTGCGCTGGATCCCTGGTACGGGGCACGCCGCAGCGTGACCGATGCATTGGTGCAATTCCCGGGTAAACTGAAGGTGGTCTTGAAGTGTAGAGTGGCGGACTGGTCGACCCGGTAACTTCCCGCGTCACCGTTCATCTGGTTGTAATCACCAGGCGAAGTCTGCACCAACGCCTGGGGCGGCGTGGCAGTTAAGCGCGCGTAGCTGGATGAATGCGCGCACCAATAGGGATCGTTGTACATGCTGACGGGAACGAAGCAATCAGTCCCCATTAAATAATTTGAGAAACTGTTGCGCTGCCACTCTGCAAAACCGTTGACAACCTGTGCGTCCAGAAGCTTCCAGTCTTCACCGGCGCTGGCCATGAAGACCAACGGGGTCGTGACGCCGCTTGGCAAAGGGGCGCGGACAGTGACCGGGTTGTTGAACGTCAGGCCGTGTGGCGTAAGCTCGTAGATATAACCAGCTGCCGGGTAGGCCTCAGGCACAGCGGGCGCGCCCGCCGAACTGCGCTTAATGGAAATCACGGTCGGTTGATCCAGCGCACCCGCCGGTACCTCCACACTTACACCGTCCGGGCCATTGAGCGTACCGCCCTGCGCGTCAATAGTGGCGCTCACTGTTGCACCGTTGGTGCCGGAGCCGGAACCGGAGCTACCGCCGCACGCCACCAGCAGCGAGACCAACAAGGTTGTTACCGCAATGGCGGTGTAGCGATGCAACCGGCACAGCATGCCGATTGCGGGCGGGTTAGCAGGGGTGTGGATGGTGAACATAGTGTGCCTCTCATCTCGTTTATTGCACTGTAGACGGGTCGTTTGTCTGTTGCGCACAATGTAGGCGTCCGAGTATCTATTTCATATAGTCTGTTTGGACTGTTTCGGCATATTTCGTATAGTCCATTTGGACTAGTTGCGCATAAATGCTTGCAGAGGAAGGGCGTCGCGGGTTAAGTTTGCAATATGACAACGACAAACATTTTGCTGATCGATGACCATGCAATGTTCCGTTCCGGCCTGCGCATGGTATTGAACGCGCGCATGGAGGGAGCTGAAATATTCGAGGCGGGATCACTAGTCGAAGCGACGCAAGACGCCCCGGAAACGATTGACGTCATCCTGCTGGACATCAATCTGCCCGGCCTGAACGGTTTGGATGGCATTGCGTTCCTCAAGCGCAAATGGCCGCAAGTTCCGGTGGTTGTGCTGTCTTCCCAGGATGGGCCGGAAACCGTGCGCGATGCGCTTGCGCGCGGCGCTGTGCGCTTCATCTCCAAGGCGGACACGGCCGACCGGATCGTCGCCTTGCTCAATCGAGTCTTGCGCGGCGAATACAATGCGCCGGAGAATCAGCCCGGGGATGGCGACGAAGTTTTACCCATCCCGCTGCACCTGACTCCTCGCCAGTGCGAGGTGCTCGACCTGTTGTGCCAGGGCATGTCGAACAAACTGATCGCCCGACGGTTGGCGCTTTCCGAAAATACCGTGCGCGGGCATGTACAGGCGATCCTGGGTTTTCTGGAAGTCTCGAGCCGCACGGAAGCGGCATTTGCAGCGCGGCGCAGGGGATTGGTCGGTTAAGCGGCAGAAACATGACGGCAACCGCGACCGCCGCAACGACAAGTCGGCCGGGATAGCGCAGTGGCTCTTGCGTTGCTGAAGGGATGGCACTTGATTTCCCCGAATCCGGATCGGGGATTGCGGGAACACCCTGCCGATGATAGCTTGCCAGGCACGACTAACCTTTGTACATCCCGAGCCATGACCAACCTGCACGCAACTCATGGCGAAATCCAGCCAACAGACGAAAAGCGCGTTACCGTCGAGGCGATCCACCAGATGGCGCTTGTGCTGCGTAGCGTGTGGCTCGCACTTCCGGTTCTGGCACTGCTGGTCGTCATTGGCTTGTGGTGGCAAATGGATCACGCAATGCTGCTGGGGTGGTTCTTGGCTGCAATCTCGATGCCCTTGATGCGTTACTGGCTGCAACACAGGATTTTCTCGAATCCGCCCGATTTCAAATCGGCAGTTCGCTGGGCCCGGCAAATTACGCTGGTTGGAATGCTGGATGGCTTTGTCTGGGGTACCGCATTCATTATCTTTTTCATTCCCGATTCAGTCCCGGAACAGGTTTTGTTTCTCAGCATGCTGGTGACGATCATAGCCGGTTCGATCTTTGTGTCGTCGTTCTGGCCAGCCGCCCTTCTCGCGTTTTCGATACCGGCACTTGGTCTCGCGGCGGTTCCATATATTCAGCAAGGCACCACTGTCTCATACATCATGGCGGGTGCGATGATGGTCATGCTCCTGTCTCTGAATACAATGCTACAGGCCGCGCACCGCCTGTCCCGCGAAGCCATTACATTGCGCTTCGAGAATTCCGACCTGGTAGATAGTCTGCGCGTGCAGAAGCAGGTTGCCGACGATGCCAATCTGGCCAAATCCAAATTCCTCGCCGCCGCCAGCCACGATCTGCGCCAGCCGATCCATGCCCAGGGATTGTTCCTGGAAGTGCTTTCGCGCACCGAGCAAACCCCGCATCAGCAGGAGCTTGTCGCCAGCGCCCGCGCCGCCTCGGAAGCCAGCGGCGAACTGCTCAATGCGCTGCTCGATTTCTCGCGCATCGAGGCGGGCGTGATCGAGCCGCAACTGCAACCCGTCCGCCTGCAACCCCTGCTCAACAAAATCGAAAACGAGCTCGCTCCGCAGGCCGATGCAAAAGACATCGTCTACCGCTCGCGCGAAACGCAGGCAGTGGTGCATACCGACCCGCTGCTGCTGGAGCTGGTACTGAGGAATCTGGTGTCCAACGCGATTCGCTACACCGACCGCGGCGGCGTGCTGGTGGCATGCCGACAGCACGGCACACAGGCCGTGCTGGAAGTGTGGGACACCGGCATCGGCATCGCACAGGAGGATCAGAAAGAAGTATTCCGCGAATTTCACCAACTGGGCAATCCGGAGCGCGATCGGCGCAAAGGCCTCGGGCTGGGACTGGCAATTGCTGACGGGTTGGCGCGCGCGCTGGGACATGATTTGACGTTATCTTCCACGCCGCAATGCGGCAGCGTGTTCCGCTTGACCCTGGATATCGACAACACAACCCCGTCTGTGCAGACCAACATGACGCAGAGCAAGTCGCGTTTGCTGAATGCGCGCCTGCTGGTTATCGACGACGATGAAACCGTGCGTGCGGGCATGCTGCATTTGCTGCGCGATTGGGGATGCGAATGCGATGCCGCGGAAAGTACCGAAGAAGCGATTGCGCTGGCGCAACTGCACCGGCCCGACGTGGTCATCAGCGATTACCGCCTGCGCGAGCAACGCACCGGCGTGGAAGCCATCGCGGCACTGCGCGCGTTGCTGGGAGCGTCGCTGCCCGCCCTGCTCATCACCGGCGACACCGCACCGGACAGATTGCGCGAAGCCAAGGCCAGCGGCATTCCGCTGCTGCACAAACCCGTTTCGCCCGGCAAGTTGTACCGCAGGTTGGTGGAGTTGCAGCAGGAAGTCGTCCAGGGAAGCGCTGATTAATTCGGTTTCGTCGTTCCGGCGAAGGCGGGAACCCGGTCAAATAAAGGCGCTGGATACCGGCCTTCGCCGGTATGACGTATCAATCAGCGCTCCCCAAGAAATACAACTGGGCGGCACGTCGCAGGCATTGCCTGTCCGGATGCGATACTTGGGCAAGAGGACAATATGCAAGACAATTTGTTGCGATTGGATGAAGATCGCATTCTGGTGGAACAGTTGCGGTTGCTGATGGGCAACGTGGGCAGCTCGGTCATTCCCGGCTTTTTGCTGGCGCTGCTGATGTTGGGGGTCTTGTCCAACGACAGCAACGCACTCGGCCTGCAGGCGTGGTGTGCAGCGGTGATCCTGTCCAAGCTGAATATCTACCTCCTCTCGCGCCGTCATCTCGCTTCCGGCATTCCGTTGCATCGCGCGCACCGGCTGGTGTGGGTGCTGATTCTCCTTAACGGTCTGGATGGCGCGCTCTGGGGCGCGTTGACCTGGGCCACGCTGGATACGGCCTCGGTGACCGGCAGCATTCTGGTGATCTCCGTGGTCGCGGGCGTGCTGGGCAGTGCCATGTCGCTGATGGCGCCGGTGCTTCCTGTGTTCGTGGTCTTTGTCTTCATGGAACTCGCCGTCGTGGTGGCGAAGCTGTGGCTGATGGGCGACCCTGCCTACAACGCGCTGGGCGCAGCCGGAATCCTGTATCTTGCCGCCCTGCTTGCCCAGGGTTTCAATAGCGCACGCGCGGCGCGCGCCGCCATCGAACTGCGCTTCGAGAATACCGAACTGGTCGACCAGTTGCGCGTGGAAACCGGGATTGCCGAAGCCGCGCAGCGCGAAGCCGAGCGCGCCAACACCGCCAAATCCAGATTCCTGGCCGCGGCCAGCCACGATTTGCGCCAGCCGATCCATGCCCAGGGATTGTTCCTGGAAGTGCTCTCCCGCACCGACCTGACCGAGTACCAGCGGGAGTTGCTCGGCAGCGCACGGGCCACGTCGGAAGCTTCCGGCGAGATGCTCAACACGCTGCTCGATTTTTCGCGCATCGAAGCCGGCGTGATCGAACCCCAGATGCAGCCGTTCCGCCTGCAGCCGCTGCTCAACAAGATCGAGAACGAACTCGCACCGCAGGCCAACGCCAAGGACATCGTTTACCGCTCGCGCGAAACGCAACTTGCCGTGCGTTCGGATCCGGTGCTGCTGGAATTGATCCTGCGCAACCTGGTCTCCAATGCGGTGCGCTACACCAACCGCGGCGGCGTGCTGGTCGCGTGCCGGCGGCGCGGCGCGCAAGCCGTGCTGGAGGTCTGGGATACCGGGGTCGGGATAGAGACTGCGCATCAACAGGAAGTGTTCCGCGAATTCCACCAACTGGGCAACCCGGAACGCGATCGCCACAAGGGATTGGGGCTGGGACTGGCGATTGCCGACGGCCTTTCGCGCACGCTGGGACACACCCTGACTCTGGCATCCGTTCCGCAGCGCGGCAGCGTATTTCGCCTGACGCTGCCGGTCGACACCGCGATTCCGGTCGCTCAGATCGCCATGACGCAAAGCAAGACGCGGCTGTTGAATGCGCGGTTGCTGGTCGTGGACGACGACCGGGTCGTGCGCGAGGGTATGCTGCATTTATTGCGCGATTGGGGCTGCGAATGCGAAGCGGCCGAATCCATCGAGGAAGCGCTCGCCCTGGCGCGGGCGCACCCGCCCGACCTGGTCATCAGCGACTACCGGTTGCGCGAGCAGCGCACCGGCGTTGAAGCCATCGAGGCATTGCGCGCATTGTTGGGCGCCAACTTGCCGGCACTGTTGCTAACCGGCGACACCGCGCCAAAGCGGCTGCGCGAAGCGACAGCCAGCGGCATACCGCTGTTGCACAAACCGGTATCCCCAGGCCAGTTGTACCGCCGGGTGGTTGAAGTCATGCAGGAGGCTGCCCGGGACAAACTGGCGCAGCAAGGGGAATCGCTTGATTAAGACACGAACATCACTACGGAGCCGGTATGCGAATTAATTTTTTGCGGCTGGATGAAGATCGCGTTCTGGCGGAGCAGTTGTCGATATTGATGCGCAATGTACGCGGCACGTTCGTTTTCGACTCTTTCCTCGCGCTGATTTTGTTGTGGATACTGTCCAACGACGGCAATGCACTGGGCATGATGGTATGGAGCAGCACACGAATCCTGTCCCATTTCACCGGTTTTGTGCTGGCTCGCCGCCACGAGGCCGGTGTCAAGCCTGACCGGGCACGCCGCCTGGCCTGGACATGGATATTCCTGTTCGCGCTGGATGGCGTAAGCTGGGGCGCCCTGGCCTGGGCGGCGCTGGATGCAAGCATGGAATTGAACTCCCTGCTGGTGCTGGCCGTTCTTGCGGCCTCATTGGGCGCCAATGTGTCGCAGTTGTCCCCGGTCATCCCGGTGTTCCTTTCGTTTGCGCTCACCATGCTTGCCACGATGGTTTCGAAAGTGTGGCTGCTGGATAACCGCACTTACGATGTGCTGGGCGCACTGGCTTTTTTATACGTTGCCATTTTGTTTGTCCAGGCATTGAACAGCGCCCGCTCGGCCCGCGACACCATAGAACTGCGCTTCGACAATTCGGAGCTGTTGTCGCAGTTGCGCGAGAAGACGGTAATCGCCGAAACCGCGCAGCGCGAAGCCGAGCACGCCAATGCGGCCAAATCGAAATTCCTCGCCGCAGCCAGCCACGATCTGCGCCAGCCGATCCATGCCCAGGGTTTGTTCCTGGAGGCGCTTGCGCGTTCCAACCTGACCGATTCTCAGCGCGGGCTGCTTACCAGCGCACGCGCCGCTTCAACTGCTTCCAGCGAGTTGCTCAGTGCCCTGCTCGATTTTTCCCGCATCGAGGCGGGAGTGATCGAGCCCCAGCATCAGCCGTTCCACATTCAGCCCTTGCTCAACAAAATCGAGAACGACCTGGCGCCGCAAGCCGACAAGAAACACATCGTGTATCGCACCCGCGAAACCGACCTTGCAGTCCATTCCGACCCGGTGCTGCTGGAACTGGTCCTGCGCAACCTGATCTCCAATGCGATCCGTTACACCAATTGCGGCGGCGTGCTGGTCACCTGCCGGAAACGCGGCACGCAGGCCTGGCTGGAAGTGTGGGATACCGGCATCGGCATTTCGCCGGAGCACCAGAAGGAAGTGTTCCGCGAATTTTATCAACTGGGCAATCCCGAACGCGACCGCAACAAGGGTCTGGGACTGGGACTGGCGATTGCGGAAGGGCTCACGCGCACGCTGGGCCACCGCCTGTCGTTGTCGTCCATTCCGCAACGGGGAAGCATGTTCCGCCTGACCCTGTCCCTTTCCACCGCCGCTTTGCCCTCCGAGCAAGCCAGCATGGTGCAAAGCAAGACCCGGGTTCTCACCATGCGCATACTGGTGATCGACGACGATGAGAATGTGCGCGAGGGCATGCTGCATTTGCTGCGCGACTGGGGTTGCGAATGCGATGCTGCGGAATCCATCGAGGAGGGACTGGCGCTGGCGCAACTGAATGCACCGGACGTGGTCATCAGCGATTACCGCTTGCGCGAACAGCGTACCGGTGTGGAGGCCATCGCCGCATTGCGCGCCTTGCTGGGCGATTCGTTGCCCGCCCTGTTGATTACCGGCGATACGGCGCCGGAAAGACTGCGCGAAGCACAAGCCAGCGGAGTACCGCTGCTGCACAAACCCGTGTCGCCCAGCAAGTTGTACCGCAGGCTGGTCGAGGTAATGCAGCAGGTAACAGCCTGACAATTGAAGCGGTATCAGGTGAAATGCCGTTCGCGGATGTGCCGCAACAGTCCGTTCGCCGCATCTTCCACCATATCCAGCACGCGCTCGAAACCGTCAGCCCCGCCGAAATAGGGATCCGGGACTTCCCATTCGTCATGATGATCGGCAAATTCCAGGAATAGTCCCAGATGGCCCTTCGCATCGGGCGGACGCATGCGTTCGAGCATGACCAGATTAAGGTTGTCCATCGCCAGCACGTAGTCGAAGCGGGCAAAGTCCCCGGCTTCCACCTGACGGCCGCGCAACCGGCTCATGTCGTACCCGCGCTGCTTTGCCGCGCGCTGGGTGCGCGCGTCGGGCGGATCGCCGATGTGGTAATCGTGGGTGCCGGCCGAGTCGATGCGGATGTTCCCGTCCAGCCCAGCCTGTTCGACATATGCCCGGAATACGGCTTCGGCAGTAGGCGACCTGCAGATATTGCCCATGCAGATAAACAGCACACTAACGCTTTCGGTATTCTTCATTGCATTTCGCCAAATCAATACGCCTTCTCTAGCCCGGATATTTCACCAACTTCCTCCGGGAATCGCTGAAATCCGCATGGCTATTTGAATAAGGACTCATCGAGTCAAATCCAATTTGGATTGCCAGCCTGCCCGTAGGAGCGCAACTTGTTGCGCGATAAGGTTTATCGCGGAAAATCGCCCGGCAAGCCGGGCTCCTACAAAACTGCCTCATGAAATATCCGTGCTAGCCATGCGCTTCCTGCAGCGTCGGGTTGGCAATCGCCGCTGTGAGTGCCTCGCGCAGGGCCTCTGCCTTTGCGGGCTTGTACAAAATCGGCAGCCCGGCGTTTCTGGCCAGCGCATAGGTTTCCTTGCTGATGTTTCCGGTAAACAGCAGCGCAGGCAATTCCGCCCCCCAACGCTGGCGTATCACGGCAATGGCATCGACGCCGTTCAAGGTTCCCTTCAGCCCGAAATCCGAGATGATCATCCCTACAGGCTCGCCTTTGGCCTCGAGTTGCTTGATCATGTTCGCGGCGGAATCAGCAACCACCACCTTGCACCCCCACGACTGCAGCAGGTTCTGCATTCCCACGCGAATGCTTCCCTCGTTCTCGATGACCGCGATCAGCCTGCCGGACAGATCGGGAACCTCGCGCGAAGGCGCAGTGCCGGGCTCCTCTTCAAGAATTGCCGCCTTCGCCAGCGGCACGGTTATCGCAAAGGTGGATCCCTTGCCCGGACTTGAGGCCAACGAAACAGGATGCCCCAGCAACCGGGCGGCACGATCGACAATGGACAGCCCCAACCCCAATCCCTGCTGGCGGTCGCGTTCCGGGTTGTCCACCTGGTAGAACTCGTCGAAAATCCTGGACAGTTGGTCTTCGGCGATGCCGATACCCGTGTCGTGCACCTCGATGGATAGCTTGCCCCGCCGATGGCGGCACCCGACCAGGATGCGTCCCGACGGCGTGTAGCGTATCGCATTGGAAATGAGGTTACGCAGGATCTGGACTGCCAGGATGATGTCGCTTTCGATGACCGCCGAGCATGGCGAGAATTTCAGCCGGATTCCCTTTTGTTCCGCCAGCGGGCGGAATTCTTCTTCCAGTTCGTTGAATATATTCTGGATGGAAAACGACCTGATTTTCAGCCTGATGGCATGACCATCCAGCCTCGAAATATCGAGCAGGCCGTCCAGCAAACTGCACAACGAAGTGGTTGCCTGCTGCGCGTGCTCCAATACGTCTTTCCCGCTGGGAGACAACTGCCGCTCGAATTCCAGTTGCTCCAGGAAAATCATCAGCGCGGCCAGCGGCTGGCGCAGGTCGTGGCTGGCCGCCGCCAGAAAACGCGATTTCGCCCTGCTTGCCCCCTCCAGCAACTCGTGCTGCCGCGACAGTTCATTCGCCAGGAATTCGTTCTGGAAACGAAGGTGCTGCGCCTCGTTGAAGATGCGCCCCTTCTTGTTGCCAAGCGAGATCGCCACGGCAATAAAGGCCAGCAGCATGACGGCCAGCACGAGATGCATCGGATCGCCAACGGTAAACAGCCAAAGGGTTGGCGGGCCGATGCAGGCCAGGATGAAAGCGCGCGGCGGCAGCACCAGCAGAATGTCTTCCGACGCCGTTGTCGCCGCCACCACGGTGACGACTGTCAGCACAAACATCTGCAACAGGATCGGCAGATGGATCAGCATCGCCAGGCTGGCCACGCCCCAGCACACTCCGGCCAATCCCGAATACGCCGCCTGGACGGTTATCCATCGCCTGGATTTGCGGTATTCCGGCGTGCGTTGGTAACGCCGGATTTCGAGGGCGCGGAAAAAAGTGATGAGATAGAGGATAAACGCGGCAGGCGCCCAGGTCCACCAGGGGGTTGCTTCATGCACGACATAGACCAGCAGCGTAAAGACCAGCGCCCCGGCAAGATTGAGGTCGCTGGCGTTGTGAAAAAAGGCCTTGACCATTTCGGTCTCAATCGCCTTGCGTTCGTTTTGCGTGATCATTTGCTCTAGCATGGAGAAAAAATTTTCCGTGTGGTCGCGGCTCAGTGGGTGCGGCGATGGTGCATGCCGAGATCGTCGTCCGGCGGCATTCCGGTAATTCCTTCGGCGATCCACTCGGAAACGGCGCTGATGGTGGCCGCCGGATTGGCGCCGAGCGCGCCCGGCATGACCGAACCGTCCGCAACGTAAAGTCCCTTGTAGCCGAACACCTGGCCGCGGTCGCTGCCCGCACTGACCACTCCCTGCTCCGCATCGTGAGCGAGGGCGCACCCCCCGAGCGGATGCACCGTGATGTTGTTCCGCAACGGCCAGGTCCAGGTCGGCAGCGGCGTGAAGAAGCCGGAATCGACGAACGCCTTGAATTTCTTTCCGCAATCGACAATCGCCCGGTACAGCGGCATGCTGGAAGCCTGCGGCCAATGGATATCCAGGCGCCCCTCCTTCAGCGACAACACGCCGTCGCCCTTGTCCATCCCCATGCACAGCAGCACACTGCTGCGGTAGGACAGGTCATCCGCAAGCACTTCATGGAACAGGTCGGCAACCTGCCCGCTCCACTTGCCGCCCGCGAAGGTCTGCTTGATGCGCCGCCACAGCCATTTGAGCGCGCGCCAGAATTTTCTCGCGATGCCCAGCGGATTCAGCATGGGCTGCATGCCCTCGATGAACCAGGCCATGAAAGCCGGATAACTGGCGTCTTCCAGGATGAAGGCGCGTTGCGGGTCATGCGCCGTGAACAGGTTGTAATCCGAATACTGGGTGATCACCGGCCCGTAATTGGGGTCGGCCACTTTTTTCCCCGCCGCGGCGAACGACACGAAGTCGCCGTTGCCCGAAAAGCGCTGCCCCAGTTGCCTGCCGATGCGCGGCAGGGTGCGGTACAGATCGCGGCAGCGCAGCAGCAACTCGTTCGTGCCCAGCGTTCCCGCCGAGACCACCACGCGCTGCGTGTCGACCCAGGCCGCGCCGTCATCGAGTTCGTGAAAATGCACGCGATAGCCATGCCGGCCGTCTGCCGCCGCATCCTCTTCTCCACGCTCATTCAACGGAACGATCTTGTCCACCAGCGCGTCGGTCTGGATGCGGGCGCCGTGCACCTGCTCCGCAACATGGAGATAGTTCATATCCACCGTGTTCTTGGAATGCGTGTTGCAACCCACATCGCATTCGCCGCAATAAGTGCAGGAAGTTTGCGTTGCGCCATAGCGGTTCTTTTCCTGCAGGCCGATCCCGGCCGGTGCGGATTGCGGAATCTTGTAGTTGTAGTCGTTGCCGAAAAACACGCAGATATCGGAGAGCTTCGATTCGCGCCGCTGATCCCTGGCGAAATCCTGGAACAGTTTGGTGCGGCTGATATACCGGCGCGGATCGCTGTCCCAGGACGGAATCGGGCGGGCGCCGAGCACGCTTTTGGCTACATCGTAATAAGGTTGCAGAAACGCCCGGTCGATACCGGCCGGCCAGTTGGCGGCAAAAACCTGCTCGGGCGGCTCCAGGAATACGTTGGCATATATCAGCGATCCGCCCCCCAGCCCCGCGCTGACCACGGCATCCATTTTGGTGTAGTTGCGGATGTCGAACAGGCCGCGCAAGCCGCTGCCGCGCATGCGCTTGGGGCGGTTCCGGTCGGCCGGGTCGCTCCAGAAATTTTCGGCCATCTGGTGCGGCGTCCGCGGAAAAGACCCCATGGGGTAGCGCTTGCCCCGCTCCAGCAACAGCACGCCTTTTCCCCACTTCTGCGCCAGGCGGCAACAACTGACAGCGCCGCCGAAGCCGCTGCCGATCACCACCGCATCCAGCTTTTCAGGAAATTTTGCCGCATTGCGGCCCGACCCGCCCTGTCCCATTACGCCCCCTGTTTAAATGAGTACGACCTTAGAACTTGCCTACCACTTGTCCAGCCTGTCTCCCCAACTGGTGATATCGCGCAGGGAGAAGCTGTAGCCTTCGCAAGCCGATTCGCCTTGCGCGTCGCCATGCACGATCAGGGCGCGGCCGATGCAACGGCGACGGTAGCCCTTCTTTTCGTATTTTTGCACGATGCGGTTGCGCCATGCGCCCAGGTTCACGTAAGTGTAGTTGCGCGGTTCCGGCGGCGAGTTGTAGCGCAGGTCGACTTCCATCGTGACGTGGGTATGGCCCTCGGCATGCAGGTGGAAACCAAGCGGCCGATAGTCGGAAAGAAATGCCGGCAATTTGGCGTACGGCGTGCTTTCCTTCAAACCGGACGCCCAGGCCATCAATTGCATCAGCTTCGTATCCAGCCTGGTCCAGTGCACGTGGCTCAGCGCCCGAATGACATACAGCAATATCTTGAACGGCAGCGGCGCCAGGGCAAAAGTCTCGCGGTGCCCCAGCCACGATTGCAGGCTCTTGCGGTATTGGGCGATCACCGTCCGGAACAGGCGCGGGAAATTCGCGTCCTTGCGGTCCAGGTTCTTCGCTTCCTGCAGCAGGCGCACCACCGCCCTCTCCGAGGGACGGTACAAATCCATTTCGCCCAGCACATTCAGGATGTGGTCAATCCCGTCATTCCGCGTGCGCTGGACTGCGAACGGTATGACTTCATTCCTGATGGCCTGCGTGGTGTTCCAGATGAAATTGGAAAGCATCCCGCTGGCGATGGTATCGCCGAAGCAGGAGTCGCTGAACGCACGGTACCGATCCTGCTGCCAAATCTGCGGCTTCCATCCGTGGCAGACTTTCCATTGCAGCGTCGTGCGCGAATTGGTCATGTCGCGCCATTGTCCGTGCGTCGCGAACAGGCGCAACGACGGGTCGGCATAGTAGAACGGCAGCATCGGCCAGGGATCGTTCGGATCGCTCCCCATCTGCCGGGCAACCCAGTTGCGATAGCCGGCATCCAGGTCGCCCGCTTCCAGCCCGAGGCATTCCCGGTAATAGAGTTCCCGCGCCTTGGGAACGACTTGCAGCTCCTTGTCGTGGTTGCCCGCGACGGGAATCAGCGAAACGCGCGCGACTTTTCCTGTTATGTTCCCCACCATCTGCTTCAGGTAGAAGAAGAAGCCGGACGATTCGGGTTCTTCCCCGGGGCCGCGGATACGACGCTTGCCGAACTCTTCCTTTGGTTCGCGCGCGTGCACAGCGACGATTGCGTGCATGATGGACATGAGCGTCGTCTCGAAGCCCGGATTGTTGCGTTGCCAAGGGTAAACATTGTTCTCGGCCCATTTGCCGGAGCGCAGCACGTCGACCACGTCGCCGTTGAGTATCAGCACCACCTCGCTGGCCTTCGTGATCGACGCCTTCAGCGTCACTTCCAGTTCCCCGAAGAAACTTTTCCAGTCGGAGTCGTCCGCGGTCTGGTTGCCGACCGAACAATCAGTGCAATGAATATCGCTGATCACCACGCCGATGCGCTGCTGCCCCCCGTCGCCGGGCCACAACACCAATCCGGGAGGCAGTTGTTTTTCATCGGTCATGGCTGTACTCCCGCAAGAAGGCGATCATGGAAGGGAAGATGTCCTCATGCACGTTTTTCCCCATGAATACGTCCTGATGCCCGTAGCCGGGAAAGACCCGCAGGCGATGACGACCGGGGACAATTTTTTCCAGCCGCTCGTGGCAAATGACGTTCGAATCCATGAACACGAGATTGTCCTGGCCCTGGGTCAGGAAGACGGGCGTGGTCATTGCGGCCGCATCGCGGAAAAAGTCGTCCGGCAGCGCTGCATAGCGCGGATCGGCAGGCGAGTACTTGGTGGCGGCGTTGTTGTTGTTCACCATCTTCAATATATGGCGGTAGTAATGCACGCCCGTTCCGCCGAACAGGTCGCCCAGGCGGTCGTGCGTTTCCTTCGCCAGATTGGCATGGTTGAACAGCGAAGGCCGGCCGTTCCCCCACATGAAACTCAGCATGTGGCACTCGGGCGAATCGCACTCCTTGTGCAGAAAGTCGGCTGCCAGCGCCAGCGCCTTTCCCGGCGACCAGCCCGGCGCGCGCCGCCACGACGGGTTCATGTACTCGATGCCCAGCAGCGATTCGCACGCCCAGGGACCGACGGCGAGTTTCAGTTTTGCCCAGGAAGTGACGTTGGGCGTCAGCGCGACGCTGTTGAGCACGGCGCTGCTGATCCCCTGTATCGTTTTTCCGAACAGGCCCATGGCAACCGACAACGCGCCGACGCAGTGGGCAACGATATGGATGCGCCGCCTGTTGCCGATGTGCCTGCGCAGTTCGGCGATGGCAGCCGGATGGTCGAACAGGGCAATGTCGTCCAGCGTGTAGCGATGGCGCGCAAGGTTGTAGGGAAATCGGCAACTGCCGCGGTAATCGAGCGTCCACACGTCGCCGTAGCCCTGATCGAGCAGCGTCTGCGCCAGATTGTCGTGTTCCGGCATGATGAACATGTCGGAAGAACTGGTCAGTCCATGTACCAGCAGCACCACGTCGTCGCACTCGGCGCGCTTGAACCGGGTGAGTTGCAGCGTGAGGCCGTCCGCAGTGCTGAACGGATGTATCGACATGTCGGCGTTGCGCACGCCCTCGGAAGTGAAACGGGGATAGCGTCGTTGCGGCTGCCCCGGCGAAGGCGCCAGCGAAGGGCCATAGACATCCCACAACTTGCCTGCAAAATACTTGCCGAACTGGGCAAGACCCCCCAGGCTGGAACTGCCGTCGGGCCCGGTGGCGCGCAGTTGGCCCAGCACCTTGAGGAAGTCGTGCACACCGAGGCCGATGATGCCGGTGATCCACAACGTGGCCTGCGCCGTCCTGTCGGGATCGACATGGCCGCGGAAGATATTGACGTAGAGCGTCGTCGTGTCGCTCCACATGTCGAACGGCGCATCGTTCTGCACCTGCTTCACGCCGACGAAAGTGATGGGCTCCTGCTGCGGCGTGGTGGCATACAACTGGTAGTACATCACCTTGCGGTCCAGGTCTGCCGTATCGGGGAGCAAGCGAAACACGCCCGACTGCACCGGGCATACCCCGCCGAGCAATGCGCAATCGATCTCGCCGCTGAGCGAACCGGCATGCGCGGGTTCGGCCAGGAACAACGCGAGGTCGGGAATAAGCACGGAAACATTGATCGCCAGCGCGTTTCCCGCTTCCTTCCCCTCGGCATAGCCGTCGGTGAACGTGGTCGCCGCCGCGCTGGCGTAGCCGTGCATCAATTCCGAGAATTCAATCCTTGTACTGCCACCATCATTCGCCATGTTTTTTCTTGAAATTCTGACTGAGTATGTTGATGTTTCAAATACTGAATTGGCACTATCAAGCTATAGCCTACCACATTACTGGATTATCCCTAACTCCCTGAAGGGAAAGAAACGCACTCTCAGATGGAGAACAGTTTCACTGTTGATGGGCTCTACCGCCTTCGCGGGGATTGTGGAAATTACAACGGGGAAAGGAACACGCTCTCGCGCAGCTTCTTCAACTGGTCGCGCAATTGCGCGGCCTTTTCGAACTCCAGGTTCTTGGCGGCCTGCAGCATCTCCTTCTCAAGTCGCGCGAGTTCCTTCGACACTTCCTTCTCGCTCATCGCCAGATACTTCGCCTCGGTCTGCGCCAGCTTCAGCGATTTACGCTCGGCATCCATGTCGTACTCGGTGTCGATGATGTCCTTGATGCGCTTGATCACGGATTGCGGCGTAATGTTGTTCGCCTCGTTGTAAGCAACCTGCTTGGCGCGGCGACGGTCGGTCTCGGAAATCGCCTTGCGCATGGACTCGGTGATGCGGTCGGCATACAAAATCGCGGTGCCGTGCAGGTGGCGCGCGGCGCGGCCTATGGTCTGGATCAGTGAGCGTTCGGAACGCAGGAACCCTTCCTTGTCCGCATCGAGGATGGCGACCAGCGACACTTCGGGAATATCCAGCCCCTCGCGCAGCAAGTTGATGCCGACCAGCACGTCGAACATGCCCAGGCGCAAATCGCGGATGATCTCCACGCGCTCCACGGTCTCGATATCCGAGTGCAGGTAACGCACCTTGATGCCGTGCTCGGCAAAATATTCGGTGAGGTCTTCGGCCATGCGCTTGGTCAGTGTGGTGACCAGCACGCGTTCGCCCACGTTGGTGCGCAACGTCACTTCGGACATCAGGTCATCTACCTGATTGGTGGCGGGTCGCACTTCGATGGCCGGGTCAATCAGCCCGGTCGGACGCACCACCTGCTCCACCACCTGCCCCTGATGCTCGGCTTCGTAAGTGGACGGCGTGGCCGAGACGAAGATGCTCTGGCGCATGATCTTCTCGAACTCGTCGAAACGCAGCGGGCGGTTGTCCAGCGCGGACGGCAGGCGGAAACCGTAGTTGACCAGATTCTCCTTGCGTGCCCGGTCGCCCTTGTACATGCCGCCGATCTGCGGAATGGTGACGTGGCTTTCGTCGATGATCATCAGCGCATTGGGCGGCAGGTAATCCATCAGCGTCGGCGGCGCTTCGCCTGCACCGCGCCCGGAAAGGTGCCGCGAATAGTTCTCGATGCCCTTGGTGAAGCCGATCTCGGCCAGCATCTCCAGATCGTGGCGCGTGCGCTGCTCGATGCGCTGCGCTTCCACCAGCTTGTTCTCGTGTATGAAGAAGGCGATGCGTTCTGCCAGTTCCACCTTGATGGTTTCGATCGCACTCAGCGTCGTCTCGCGCGGCGTCACATAATGGCTGGAGGGATACACGGTGTAGCGCGGCACGCGCGTCTGGATGTGTCCGGTGAGCGGGTCGAACAGCGCCAGAGATTCCACCTCGTCGTCGAACAGCGTCACGCGCAACGCGTTTTCGCTGCTTTCCGCCGGGAAGATGTCGATCACATCGCCGCGCACGCGGAAGTGGCCGCGATTGAAGTCGATGTCGTTGCGCTCGTATTGTATCGCCACCAGGCGCTGGATCACGTCGCGCTGTGCCATCTTCTCGTGCTCGCGCAGGTGCAAAATCATGCCGTGGTAATCCACCGGATCGCCGATACCGTAAATGGCCGAAACAGTGGCGACGATGATGCAATCCTGCCGTTCCAGCATCGACTTGGTGGCCGACAGGCGCATCTGCTCGATCTGCTCGTTGATGCTGGAATCCTTCTCGATATACACATCGCGCGACGGCACATAGGCCTCGGGCTGGTAGTAGTCGTAATAGGAAACGAAGTACTCGACCGCGTTGTCGGGAAAGAAATCGCGCAACTCGGAATACAACTGCGCCGCCAGCGTCTTGTTCGGCGCCATCACAATGGCCGGCCGCCCGGTGCGCGCGATCACGTTGGCGATGGTGAACGTCTTGCCGGAACCGGTCACGCCCAGCAGCGTCTGGTATGCCAACCCGTCATTGATCCCCTCCACCAACTGCGCGATGGCCGTGGGTTGATCGCCTGCCGGTTCGAAGGGCAGGTGCAGGAGGTAGGGGCTGTTGGGGAAGGCGATGGTTTTCATGGTTAGCTGGGTATTGTACGGGGAATGGGTGGATTGCTAAACCATGATGCGTGGGGGAGAATACATCAATGGCAAACGCCCCATCCCCTCCTGAATATTGTGAGAGATAACATGATGAACAGATTTGAAGTTCCCATTGCCCAGCTTACATTCACCGAGAAACTGGATCTGATGGAAATGCTGTGGGCAGACATGGCAGGCAACGAAAAGAACCTGGAATCCCCAGCCTGGCACGAGGCCATTCTCAGTGACCGCGAAGCTGCCCTGCAGGCTGGCAAGATAACCGTATCAAACTGGGAAGAGGCAAAAGAAAGAATAAAGAAAAACGTCGCATGAGGATCAGAATCCTCAGCGTTGCTGAAGACGATCTCGAAGAAGGTCACCGATTCTACGAATCACAAGCAGACGGCCTCGGTACCTATTTCCTGGATACGCTCTACTCCGACATTGATTCGCTGGCCTATTTTGCGGGAATGCACCGCGTTGTGCTGGGTTACCATCGGCTACTCTCCAGACGCTTTCCATTTGCTGTTTATTATCGTGTCGCAAACGAAGAAGTCATCGTGTTTGCAGTGCTGGATTGCCGCCGGAATCCGAGTTGGATAAGGAAGAAGCTATCCGAGTTATGAGATATTCACCGCTTGGCGCATTGCGAGAATGTATTCCGAACCCGACCCTATATAATTGAGAGAAGTATCTATGCACGTCTTTATCGACACAAATATCCTTCTTAACTTCTTCCACTTCACGAAAGAGGATACTGAAACTCTGAGAAGAGTATTCGCATCGCACAAGCACGGCGCAGCAACGGTGCATCTAACTGAACAAGTTTATGATGAGTTCTCGCGTAACAGAGAAAACAAGATTAAGGATTCGCTAAAAAGATTCAAAGAATTGAAATTTGCCGCTCAGTTGCCCGCCTTCATGGAACAGTATGAAGAATACGAGCAAATACTGCAGAAAAGTACCGAGCTGCAAGAGCTGACGAAGGATATTTTGAAAAAAGTAGATGCCGATGTTGTCGAAAATAGGTTGCTTCCGGATTTTTTAATCAAAGATTTTTTTGCGAAAAACGAAACGATACCGACCACGGCAGAGCTTTATGGAATGGCGCAAATGCGCGTGTCATTAGGGAATCCACCGGGGAAAAATGGATCGATTGGTGATGCAATCAATTGGGTGGCGTTACTCAATGCTGTACCAAATGGCGAAAATATTCACGTAATTAGCGAAGACGGCGACTTTTATTCCACTCTCGACGAAAACAGGCCGCACCCTTTTCTCAAGGACGAGTGGAGAAGAAAGAAGCAGGCTGAGATGTTCGTGTATAAAAACTTGTCATCCTTCACTAAGCAGCACTTTGATGGGGTTGTATTCTCTTATGATTACGAACTGACTGAACGCGAACGCGAAATATTGGAATTACTATCCCGTGGGGAGAGCAACAGATCAATCGCGTTGAGTTTGAATATCAGCTATGACACCGTAAAACAATATGTGCGTCATATTCTGAATAAACTGAATGTTTCATCAAGGCTCAACGCTGCCATGCTGTTTATCAAGGAGCAGGAAAAACACGGCGACAAATCATAGCCAGACCGCACCGCGCACGCCGCTGGAATCGCCAAAGCGGTGCTGCACCAGCTCGCGTAGGGCGCAATAACAAACGGGCATTGCGCCGTATGGGTAACATCTACACATCCGGTGCAATGCGCTACGCTTATTGACACCCTGCAAAACCGAACACACCGACTAACAAATCGGAAGGCATGGCACGTGAAATACAATCTCAACAACAAACAGTTCGTCACCATCGGCAATGAGCACGGCCTGTCCTCATCCGAAACGGTTTTCCACTATTCCCAATCCGGCGAAATCATCACCGGCCAATATGGCGGCGGCGAGATCGTTGAGGGTTGCTTCGTTGGCAGGTTCACCTCGCCAGATCGTATCGAGCTGCTGTTTCAATGCGTCACAAAAACATCCAAACTGCTCGCTGGTAAGTCCTCCGGCCAGATCAGCACGAGTGCAAGTGGCAAACTGCACCTTTCCTTTGACTGGCAATGGTTGCATGGGGATGAAGGCGGCGGCACGTCCAGCTATGTTGAGCGGGGTATGATGGGTTGAGCAACGCGATACCCATGAGAGCGTTGGCAATCTGGTGCGCAAGCGCACCCTGCAAAATTTTCCTGAGCGAAAGAAAATCTTGGCTGAGCGAAATAAAAATGGCTAGCCCGCGTAGGGCGCAATAACCAACGGGCATTGCGCCGTATGGGTAACATCTAGACATCCGGTGCAATGCGCTGCGCTTATTGACACCCTACAAAACCGATCTCGCCTGAATTGTTGGGTATTGCTACGCTCAACCCAACCTACTCACTAACATGAAACAGAGCCAAGTAGGGTGCGCTTGGGCGCCCGCTCAACTTCCGGAATCATGGAAGCAAATCCGGTTGCGCCCCGACTCCTTCGCTTGATACATCGCCTTGTCGGCCCACTTGAGAATATCCTCCGCACTCGCATCGCTGTGGAACAACGCAGCGCCTATGCTGGCGCCAACATTCTGGTGGGTGATCATTTTTGCTGTTCCTTGGGGACTGGGGGTCAGCAAATATGGCTCTGTTAAGGCAGCGCGGATTTTCTCCCCTACGATTCTTGCCTCTCTGGCGCATTCGGATTCGTCCCCGGCCAATTCGCTGAGCACCACCACGAATTCATCCCCGCCGAAACGCGCCACGGTATCCACTTCGCGCACGCAACGGGCAAGGCGGCGGGCCACCTCCACCAGGAACAAGTCGCCCGCCTTGTGTCCGTACTTGTCGTTGAGCGGCTTGAAGTTGTCCAGATCGAGGAACAACACTGCACCATAGCGACCGCTGCGCTTGCAGGCTGCAATGGCCTGCTCCAGACGGTCATCCAGCAGTCGGCGATTGGGAAGTTGCGTCAAGGAGTCGTAGAAAGCGAATTCCTTGATTTTCTGTTCCGCCATCCTGCGCTCGGAAACATCGTGGGACACGACGACAACACTCTGCGGCTCGCCCCGGCTGTTTTTGATCAGTCCGCTGCTGGACTCCATGTAACTGATGCCGCCGTTGGGCAGCAGGAACCGGTATTCTGTTCGCTGACCGATACCGCGCTGCAAGGCGTCGCTGAAGGTTTTCCTCACGCGTTCACGATCCTCCGGGTGTATTTCGGCGAAGGAGTCCGTCCCTTTCATGGCGTTCACATCGCCAAAAAGCCTGGCGTAAGAAGGGCTGTTGTAGATTCGCCGACCTTTCAGATCCAGCACCGCGATGAAGTCCTCGACATTCTCCGTGATGAGGCGAAAAAACTCTTCCTGCTCTGCCAGTTCCTCGTCAGCCTGTTTGCGCCTGGCGATTTGCCTTTCCAGTTCCTCATTCAGTTTCATCACCTGCGCTTCGGATTTCCTGGATTCGTCAAACTCCTTCTTGAGTTGCAGACGGTAGCGGTGCATCGCCTCAATCGAAAGGGAGACGATGATTCCGTCCGTCAGGAATACCATGTTTGACCAGAAGCTGAGATGAAATACCTCAATCGAAAAAGAGTAATAAGGCGGTGTGAAGATATAGGTGGCGAGAATCAAACCAATTACCGTGGCGAGCATTCC
Organism: Nitrosomonadales bacterium; assembly: GCA_016235045.1. GTDB lineage: Bacteria > Pseudomonadota > Gammaproteobacteria > Burkholderiales > Gallionellaceae > Sideroxyarcus. The sequence goes on along the minus strand of JACRME010000027.1, from coordinate 65,898 downwards.
GGATTTGTATCCGCCAAAGATTGCGGAGAGGGTGACGGCCGGGAAAAAGGTAACGTACTGCACCCCGGCATTCACGGGGGCAATCGCCAAACGCACGAACAAAGCGAACCCCATCAGGGCTATCGTCAATAGATAGGCGTAGATGCCATCGCGTTTTCCCGGAACGAGAAAGGGGAACCTGAGAATAACCCCCCGTCTCAAGCGATTCGCGAGTGCTGTCAGGTCTTCATACATAGGCGACCTCGGCTGGCGCTGAATACATCCTGAGTCAGCCTACACCCATTTGTGGGCAAAGTTGTGAAGAACCGGTTAAGACTGAATATGCCCCTTCATCAAGGATGGCCTTTGGCCGACTTTCATGCATCATGCGCCAACGAACTTCGATTACAGCCAGGCCGCGCCGCGCACCCCGCTGGAGTCTCCGAACCGATGCTTGACCAGTTTCGTATCCACCCGGTCGGAGAACACCCACTCCCCCCACAGCGCAGGTACGCTCCCGTACAGCCGCTCGATGTTGGACATGCCACCACCCAGCACGATGACGTCTGGATCGAGGATATTAATGACGTGTGCAAGGGAACGCGCAAGTCTGTCCTCGTAAATCTGCAAGCTATGCCCGCAGGTGGTGTCGCCCTGCTCCGCTCGCGTCACGATCTCTTCGGCGTTCAGCGATAAACCGGTTTCCATCTGATGCAGCTTCGCCATGCCCGGCCCGGAGAGGAACGTTTCGATGCAGCCGCGTTTGCCGCAGTAGCAGGGTGGCCCGACAAGTTCCTGCGGCTGCGGCCAGGGCAGCGGGTTGTGGCCCCACTCGCCCGCGATGCCGTTGGGGCCGGTGAGGATGTGGCCGTTGACGACGATGCCCGCGCCGACGCCGGTGCCGAGGATGACGCCGAACACAACCGATGCGCCTGCCGCCGCGCCGTCCGTGGCTTCGGAAAGCGCAAAGCAATTGGCATCGTTGCTGATCTGCACCTTGCGTTGCAACAGCGATTCAAGGTCTTGCAGGATGGGCTGGCCGTTGAGCGCGACCGAGTTGGAGTTCTTGAGGCGGCCGGTTGCCCGGGAGAGTGTGCCGGGTGTGCCGATGCCGAGTGTGCCGCGCTGACCGAGCTCTGCTTCGGTGTCGCGCACGAGTTGGGCGATGACTTGCAAAGTTTCGAAATAGTTGCCTTGCGGCGTGGGCACGCGGCGGCGCAGGAGTTCCTTGCCGCTGTCGTCGAGGGCAATGATTTCGATTTTGGTGCCGCCGAGGTCGATGCCTAGTCTCATATTTTTCATCCGTTCTGCTTGTTTTCTTAGATCACTCTAGTTTGCTCGTTCCTTCCCCCTTGCAGGGGGAAGGGCAGGATGGGGGTAGAGAAGGAATATCCACGCAACTTCTACCCCCATCCGTGCGTGTGTTGTTGGGGCGATAGCCCCTTACAACCACGGCCTACCCCTTGCGGGTGCAGCCCTCCCCCTGCAAGGGGGAGGGAGTTAATCTTTATTCCCGACCTGCAACCAGAACGTCACCGGCCCGTCGTTGACGAGGCTCACTTTCATGTCCGCGCCGAACACACCGGTCTCGACTCTGGCATGACGCTCCCGTGCCTTGCGCACAAAATCAGCGAACAGTTCTGCCCCCTTCTCCGGCGCGACAGCAGATGAAAAGCTGGGGCGTGTGCCTTTGTGCGTGTCGGCGGCCAGCGTGAATTGCGGCACCAGCAGCAGTTCGCCGCCGATGTCGGCGAGCGACCGGTTCATCTTGCCCTGTTCGTCGGGAAAGACGCGGTAAGTGAGGATGCGTTCGAGCAGGCGATGCGCAGTGGCCGAGTCGTCATGCTTCTCGACGCCGACCAGCACCAGCAGGCCGCGCCCGATCTGCCCGGCGATGTTGCCATCCACCTTGACGCTTGCTTCGCTGACGCGTTGTATCAGTCCGATCATGTTCTCGCTTTTCCCGATCAAGCCATCGTAGCGGATTCTACTTTATAGCAGCGGGCAGGTATTCGATTGATCGCGGTGATGCTCTGCTTTGCCCTGTAAGGAATCCGCCCCTGCCCCGACTAACTCCCGCATCCGCCATTTCGGCCATGCCATCACAATCAAGGAGAACTCCAATGAACCTCAATCAAATCGCCAAGACACTGTTATCTTCCGGCGCACTGGCAGCGGCCGTAAGCGGTGCAGCCTGTGCCGCCCCCTGCGGCGCAGCTAATCCCTGCGCGGCGCGTTCGCGTCAGACGGCAAGCGCCAATCCCTGCGCCGGGAAGAATCCCTGTGCCGGCAAGAACCCGTGCATGGCGAAATCCAAGAAGAAGGCCAACCCGTGCGCGGCCAAGAATCCCTGCGCAGCCAAAAGCCCGTGTGCTGCGAAGAACCCCTGCGGTGCAAAAAATCCATGCGCAGCGCACTAAAACAGGCAGTACCTGCGACCGGCCTCGAATCGAGGCTGGTTGTTGCGCCCGATCTCTCCCGCCTGCCGCCGGAGCAGTTGCATGCAATGCGGCAGGCGGGGCATGAGATCGCCGCGAGTTATCGTGCGTTGCGCAAGGCCGGATTGAACATCGTCGGCGAAGTGTTGCGCGATTCCCTGAACCGGGGCGAGACGTTCTACGAATTCAACCACTACCCCGAAGACGACGTGTACGACCGCGAAACGCATGCGCAGTATTACTACCACGCGCATCGCAGCGAAACGGGAGAGCACGGACATTTCCATTGCTTCCTGCGTCCCAAGGGCATGACTGACGGTGTCGCACCCATCGAATATCCAGCAACAGATCCGTGGCCGACAGGCGACGAAGCGCTGTCGCACCTGGTCGCCATCGCCATGGACGGCTACGGTTTTCCGACAACACTGTTCACCACCAACCGCTGGGTCACCGCCGAAGCCTGGTATCCCGCCGAGCAGGTGATACGAATGTTGGATAGTTTCGTCATCGACCATGCATTCCCCTCGTTGCCGGTAAACCGCTGGATCAGCGCGATGTTCGTACTCTACCGTCCGCACATCGAAGCGTTGCTGAAAAAGCGCGACGAGATCGTGTGGGCCTGGGCAGACGCGCATCCCGGCGAGGACGTGTTCGAAGACCGGGCACTGGACATCACCAGCCAGATCGATATTTCAGTGGAGGATATTCTGGGTAGAATCGAACGGGAGATCACCACCCGGGAAAGCCAGCCATGACCCCGTTCAAACCCGTACTGGAATCGCTGCTCACCTGCCCGCACTGCGGACACCGGCAACTGGAAACCATGCCGACAGACGCATGCCAGTGGTTCTACGAATGCCCCCACTGCCACGTCCTGCTCAAACCCAAGCCCGGCGATTGCTGCGTGTATTGTTCCTATGGCAGCGTGCCGTGTCCGCCGGTGCAGGAAAACGGCAAGGGCTGTTGCAGTTAAGCGAATTCCACATCACGGAGCTACTGAAGCTTCCGCCAAGCCCGCCAACGCCTTGCGCAGATTCTCGACAACCGGACACTTCGCCACATCGTGACGCTTGGCCAAATAATCAGGATCGTTGTAGCCAAGCCATACCTGGGCGGATGCATCCTCCCAGACCAGCGCTTTCAACGGCAGGTCTATACCCACGGTCTGCGCACATTCCATGAATGGTGTGCCGCCTTGCGGATTGCCGAAGATGATCACTTCTGTGGGACGCAGCGCTTTGCCGATTTTTGCCGCCCCCGCAGCATGATCGATGCGTGCAAACACGGCGAGTCCGCGTTGCTTTGCCAATGCCTCAAATCTATCCATCGTGGCGGAGACGCTGTGCGGGCTTTTCACGGCGACGAGTCCGTCGGCGGCCAGTACCAACGATGAGAAGGAAACCAACAGTGCGGCAAATATGAATGACAACAGTTTCATGACCGTCTCGCCAGTACCTGACCCTGGCTGGCCAGCGTGATCGCCACGCCCAGCGTGGGGCCGACGCACGGGCTCCACACGATGCCCAGCAACAGGCCAAGCAGGAACTGGCCGTGCAAGCCGTTAAGATTAAACCGCGCCAACAAGCCCTGCCCCACGCCCATTCGGCTGACCGCCGCGCTGAACCTGTCCTGCAAGCGGCTGGAGAACAGCACCGCGCCGAACAGGATCAACAGCACGCCGCCGACGATGCGCAAGGTACCCTGCTCCAGTCCGATGCTGCCGCCCAGCGAACCCAGCCCCACGCCGATCAGCGTGAACGACAACATCAGCCCGCCTACCAGCGCGAAGGTGCCGAAGCGATGCGTGCTCGCTGCCGAGCCCATCAGGATGGGGATAAGCGGCAGCACACAGGGGGACAGCGTGGACAATACGCCCGCGAGGAAGGACAGGCCGTAGCTGGTTGCGGTTAATTCCATATATTCTCCGTTTTCCTGTGTAGGGTGCGTTTACGTACCGTTGCGAATGGTGCGCAGGCGCACCCTACTGACTCTCCACCAAGCCATGAACCTTAATTATTCGTAGAGTGGGCACGTCTTTGTGCCCACGCGGTGAGGTCGTCTACAGCCCCTTGCGCAACAGCGCTGCAATCTTGTCGCGGTCGGTCTCACCGGTCACGCGGGTAACTTCTTTGCCGCCCTTGAACACGATGAGCGTGCTCTGATACATGACACCGAAAGCCTTGACCACGGGCTTCTGCGTATCGAAGTCGACCTTCAGTGTCGTGATGGCTTTGAACTCTTCGGTCGGCAGCAATTTCTCCAGCACGGCATCCTGCGCGCGGCAGGTTGGGCACCAGTCGGCATGGATGAACACCAGCGCCGGTTTGCCGGACTTGTTCAGCGCGTCCAGTTTGTCCTGGGTGTAGGGATCGCCGACGGCCTGGGCGAACAACGGGAACAGCAATGACAGCAGAGTCACGAATTTCATTAGCGTTCTCATGGTGCTCTCCTTGATAAGGTTAATCGAGTGGGTATGTACCGCTATGTCTTAGTCGTTGGACAGGCGGATTCCTTACATGGTTATTCGTTTGTAAGGATTATTTCGTTACACACGACTAACGCACGTCACCGTCGCAAAGCGTGACTTAACCATTCTTAAGGAGTTGACATGTCCATCATGTGCAAAATGAACAGCAGTTGCGAGACCACGCCCGGTATGTGCGTCCACGAAAAGATGATGCTGGTCGTGGTGCTGCTCGCCGTCGCCGGTATCGCCGCGTATTTGTTCCTGGCCTGAGCGCGAAAGGAGAACGATATGAAACACTCTGCCCTGATGCGTGCGCTGGTCTCGTCCGGCGCGCTGACCCTGTCGCTGGGCGGTGCGGCACATGCTGCGCCCTGCCGCCCGGCGAATCCCTGTGCACCGCGGCCGGCCTCGTCGCGTATGAACAACCCCTGTGCCGCAAAAAATCCATGTGCGGCAAAGAACCCCTGCGCGGCAGCGATGGCGGATCGCGTCGATACCGGGCTGGTGCTGCGCCCGAAGCACTATCGCCCCTACCGTGGCGATATCGCCGCACTCACCGCTTATGGCGAGAAGCTGTTCCGGGACACGAGCTTGAGCAGCAACGGCATGTCGTGCCACACCTGCCACCAGGGCAATGGCGCGTTCCAGAACACCTTCGCCCAGCCGTATCCACATCAGGTGCAGATGGCGCATGACCGTTCCGCCGTGAAGACCGTGCATCTGGACGAGATGGTGCAGTTCTGCATGGTGGTGCCGATGGCGGCGAAACCGTTGGCCTGGGATAGCAAGGAACTGGCGGCGCTGACGGCGTACACGGCATCGTTGCAGAAGGGCTTCAGGGCAAGCGGCAACCCGTGTGCGGCGAAGCCACACTGATTAACCCAAATATGCCATTAGCCGAAGCATTCCCTCCCCCTGGCGGGGGGAGGGCTAGGGAGGGGGTAGAAACGCTATCGCTCCCATCCCAACCTTCCACCCGCAAGGAGTACGCCGCCAGACACTCGACCTTCGGTCGGTCTTGGCGCAGCCCCTGCAAGGGGAAAGGAGCGTGTTTGGCTCTAATGGATTATCTGGGAAAAACATTCCGGCGGGCGGGTGTTACCATTCGACAGCCCCGCACTATGGAGTCTGAATGAGCGCCGTCGATCCCGATGCACTGCAACAGCACCGCAGCTATCTGGTGCGCTATGCCATCCTGCAGTTGCGCGATCCGCATCTGGCGGAGGATGCGGTGCAGGAAACGCTGGTCGCCGCCATCGAGAACCGCAGCAAATTCACGGAGCAGTCCTCGCTGCGCACCTGGCTGGTCGGCATCCTCAAGCACAAGATACTGGACATGCTGCGCAAGCGGGCGCGCGAGCCGCAATTGAACGTGGCCGAGGGCGAGGACGAGAACGAACTGGTCGATGCGCTGTTCAAGGAGAACGGTCGCTGGGCGTCGCCGCCGCAGACCTGGAACGAACCCGAACAATCCATGGAGAACACCCATTTCTGGGAAGTGTTCGAGCAATGCAACCGGCGCATGCCGCTCAACAGCGCGCGCGCTTTCATGATGCGCGAGTTCATGGAGATGTCGACCGACGAGATCTGTCAGGAACTCGCGATCTCCACGACTAACTGCTGGGTGATCCTGCACCGCGCGCGGCTGGCATTGCGCGAATGTCTCGATCTCAACTGGTTTGGAAATGCGAGGTGAATATGCTGGACTGCAAACACAACGCCGAACTGCTGTCGCAATCGTATGACCGTCCGATCACCCTGCGCGAGCGGATGGCGATGCGCATGCACCTGATGATGTGCAAGGGCTGCCGCAATTTCGAGAAGCAGCTCGCCTTCATCCGCAAGGTGGCGCGCGAGCTGCCGCGCAAACTGTAAGCACGATGCCTGTATCTGCACCACAACTCAACGACTTCCTGCGCCGCCTGCATCTGGGCTCCGAGGTGTATTACGTCGGCCAGTTGTGCGATGCCTGGCACATGTCCACGCCGGGCGGCAGCGACGCCACGACTTTCCATCTGGTGTGCAACGGCGCGGCGTGGATTCATATGCGGGACGGCAGCGCGCCGACGCGCATGGCGGCGGGCGACATCGCTTTCTTTCCGCACGATGCGGCGCACGCCTTCAGCGCAGAGCCCGACATCCCGCAGCAAGCGTTCGACTACTCTCGCCCTGCCCCGCTGGACGCGCATGCCCCCGGCACCGGTTTGCTGTGCGGCCACCTGAGACTGCCCGCGCATATCCGCCGCCTGCTGCTCGCTTCATTCCCCGAGTTCATGCTGATCCGTCCGGATCAAAGCCAGGTAGGTCATCAACTGCGCAAACTGATCGAAATGATGACCGAAGAGGCGACACAGAACGACCTCGGCGTGACCGCGATCCTGGATCGCCTGTCGGACACGCTGTTCCTGTATGTCATCCGCCACACCCTGCATCACGAGCCAAAACTCTCGCCGCTACTGGCGGCATTGTCGGACGAGCATCTGCGCGCCGCCGTCATGGCTTTCATCGACGCGCCGGCCGATAGCTGGACGGTGGAACGCATGGCCGGACTCGCCTGCCAGTCGCGCTCCGCCTTCTCGGAACGCTTCAGCCTACTGGTCGGGATGCCGCCGATGGAATTCGTCGCGACCTGGCGCATGCAACTGGCGACAGGCATGCTCGCCGACGAGAACGCCAACATGCTGGATATCGCCATGAAGTGCGGCTATGAATCGGAGGCCGCGTTCCGCAAGGCGTTCAAGCGCATCGTTGGGGTTACGCCGGGTAAAGTGCGCGGTTGATTAAACCATAAAATCATCAGAACCAAACCTGCTCCTTCCCCCTTGCAGGGGGAAGGTTGGGATGGGGGTAGAGTTGTGGCATGGCTAAGTTTCTACCCCCACCCTAACCACACCCGCAAGGGGTACGCCGGTGGGTACCCCGCCGCTTTGCGGCGACCCTTCCGCAGTCCCCCTGCAAGGGGGAGGGGATGTTTCGGTGTATCCGAGATAGAGCAGCATCTCTGGACGTTCAGACATAATTCACGCTGTTGCGGTCATGGAGGCCAACCCTCCGTTTCCTGACAATGGGTTCCAGCAACAAACATGTTGCCCAACCCATTCAGGAGACTGTCATGAACCCGTTCAAACTGCACACCCCCGCCACTGCCCCTGTCGGCGCCTTGCCCATACTTGAAGCCGCCAATAAAGGTTTGGGATTCATCCCCAATCTCTACGCCCATCTGGCCGAAGCGCCCAACGCGCTGGAAGCCTACAAGCAGTTGGGCGCCCTGCTGGAGAAGAGCTCGCTCTCACCAACGGAACAGCAAGTCGTACTCATCACCGTGAGTATCGAAAACAATTGCGCCTATTGCGTGGCAGCGCACTCCTTCCTCGCACGCAACATGGTCAAGGTTCCGGACAACATCATCGCCGCCCTGCGCAGCGGTCAAGCCCTGCCCGATGTGAAGCTGAACGCGCTGGCGACTTTCGCCAAGTCTGTGGTGCGCGAGCGCGGTTGGGTCGCGGGCAGCCGGGAACTGAACGAGTTCTTCGCCGCCGGCTATACCCCGCAGAACGCGCTGGAAGTCGTGCTCGGCGTCACCATGAAGACGCTGAGCAATTACGCCAACCACCTCACCGACACACCGCTGGATGCCGCTTTCGCCAACGAGGCATGGGAATTGCCGGACGACTACGCCTGCTGCCGGGAGGCGGCGTAATCCTGGGCGGCACTTTCATTCCGCGCGCTTCGCACCGCCCGATTCGGGAGAAGCGCGCCAACCCGATTCAAGAAAGGATATGAACATGAACTTGCTCAAATCGATCTTTATCAGCAGCTACATGATGGCGATCATGGGCGTTGCCGCTTACGCGGGCTGGATGCTTTACCAAGGCGGGAACCTGACAGCATGGAGCGGCGTGCTGCTGACGGGCGCGCCTATCTTGATGGTGATCGGCTATGTGATGATGTTCAGGAACGTGGCTCGCACCAGCGCGCATTTCCCGCTGATCAACCTGCTGGGGCTCGCCGGCACTGCGCTCAGCGGATACGCATGGGCCAGCACAGGCACTGAAGGCCTGGCAGCGCTGCTGTCCGCCGTCGGCTGGGTTTCCTTCCTGTTGTATGCATACTGGTTCTCGACCTTCGGCAACCGGCAGCCCAGCATGAAACTGGTGGTGGGCGCCAAGCTGCCCCACTTCACCGTGCGCGATGTGCACGACAATCTCGTCAGCTCGGCCCAATTGACCGACAGGCCCGCCATCCTGATCTTCTATCGCGGCAACTGGTGCCCGTTCTGCACCGCACAGCTCAGGGAACTGATCGCGCGTTACAAGGAGATCGACTCGCTCGGCGTGCGCGTCACGATGATCGCCCCGCAGCCGCACGAGAACACGGTGGGAATTTCAAAGACCTATGACGCGAAATTCGATTTCCTCACTGACGAAGGCAATGCGGCGGCACGTGCGCTTGGCATCGAGCATGTGAACGGTCTGCCCATGGGCATGCAGATGCTGGGTTACGAAAACGACACGGTGCTGCCCACCGTCATCATCACCGGCAAGGATGGCAAGATCGTGTGGACGCACGAGACCGACAACTACCGGGTGCGACCGGAACCGGATACCTACCTGGAAGTGCTACGCAGGCACGGTGTGGTGGTTGCTACCTGACATGCCCGGCTGTAAGGTTTGGCTGCCTGCACCGACTAATGAGTGAAGGACAAAGTCGCGCCACCCAAGCAAGGAGAACATCATGCCCAGAGCCATCTGGAACAACCGGGTCATCGCCGAAGCGCCGAGCGAGCAAATTCACCGCGTGGAGGGAAATATCTACTTCCCTCCCGCCGCAGTGAAGCGCGAATTCCTGAAGCCGAGCGAGTCGCACACCCATTGCGTATGGAAGGGCGAAGCGAGTTACTACAACGTAGAGGTTGACGGAAAGGTGAACGAGGATGCAGCATGGTATTACCCTGAACCGTCTGCCATGGCCGCCCGCATCAAGGACTACATCGCCTTCTGGCATGGCGTCCGAATAGAGGAGTGACGCGACGATGAACGATGCCGCATTGATGGAACGTTACCAGACGATCCGCGCCCGCTCCGAGTCGCTGTGCGCGCCGCTGGAGATTGAGGACTACTGCATCCAGGCGATGGCCGACGTGAGTCCGCCGAAATGGCACCTCGCGCATGTCACCTGGTTCTTCGAGATGTTCATCCTTGTGCCGTATGCGAAGCAGTACCGCATGCTGCGCGAGGAATATGCGCACCTGTTCAATTCCTACTACGAGACCGCGGGCACCTTCTTCCCGCGTCCGCAGCGTGGCATGCTGTCGCGCCCCACCGTGGCCGAGGTCTATCGCTATCGCAGCCATGTCGATGCCGCGATGCTGGAACTGCTGGCACATCCGCCGGAACAGCACGCCGCCGATATCCGGCAACGATTGCAGCTCGGCATCGAGCACGAGATACAGCATCAGGAGTTGTTGCTGATGGATACGCGCTACAACTTCTCCATCAACCCGTTGCAACCGGCGTACCACAACGTGATCATCCCCGCGCCGACCAACCCGGTGCCTGAAATGGGCTGGCAGGAATTCGCGGGCGGCATCGTCGAGATCGGCCACGACGGCGACAGTTTCGCCTACGACAACGAGCGCCCCCGGCACAAGACCTACGTGCAGGATTTCCGTCTCGGCACGCGGCTGGTCACCAATGCGGAATACCTGGCCTTCATCGACGACGGCGGTTATGGCCGTGTCGATCTGTGGCTGTCCGACGCCTGGCGCACTATCAGGGAACGGCAATGGCAGGCGCCGCTGTACTGGTTCAGCGAAGGACGCGACTGGATGCATTTCGACCTGACCGGCGCGCACGACTTGCGCATGGACGAGCCGGTGTCGCACCTGAGTTATTACGAAGCGGATGCCTACGCGCGCTGGGCGGGCAAACGCCTGCCGACCGAAGCGGAGTGGGAGCATGCGGCTGGCACGCAAGCCATCGCAGGCAACTTCCTCGACAACGGATTGTATGTGCCGCGGCCCGCGCAACAGGCCGGGATGTCACAGCTTTACGGCGACCTGTGGGAGTGGACGCAGAGCGCTTACCTGCCCTACCCCGGCTTCAAACCGCTGCCCGGCACGCTGGGCGAATACAACGGCAAGTTCATGAGCGACCAGATGGTGCTGCGCGGCGGTTGTTGCGTCACCGCGCGGGATCACCTGCGCGCCAGCTACCGCAACTTTTTCCGCGCGGCGGATCGCTGGCCGTTCTCCGGCCTGCGTCTGGCGGAGGATGTCTGATGCGTTGCGAATCCCAAACATCCCAGGCCGAACACGAGCACGATTTCCTCGCCAGCGTGCGCGAGGGTCTGCGCCGGCAGCCCAAGTCCATCCCGCCGAAATATTTTTACGACACGCACGGTTCGCACCTGTTCGACCTGATCTGCACCACGCCGGAGTATTACCCGACGCGCATCGAAATCGGCATCCTCGAACGCCACGGTGCGGAGATGGCCGAAATGATCGGCGCCTCCTGCGTGCTGATCGAGCTGGGCAGCGGCAGCGCGATCAAGACGCCGCTGCTGCTGCGGCACTTGTCCGACGATGCCGTGTATGTGCCCATCGACATCTGCGAACCGCATCTGCTGCACAGCACGCAGCGCCTGCAGGCGATGTTCCCGGCGCTGACGATGCAGCCGCTGTGCACCGATTACCATCGGCTCCCCGCGCATGCGTTCAAGCGCCACGCGGGTCGGCGGCAAGTCGTGTTCTTTCCCGGCTCCACCATCGGCAACTGCACCCCGGAGGGCGCGATACGGCTTTTGCAGCATGCAGCCGAACAGGTCGGCCCCAACGGCGGATTGCTGATCGGCGTGGACTGCAAGAAATCGCCCGCCGTGCTGAATGCGGCCTACAACGATGCCGCCGGATACACCGCCGCCTTCAACCTCAACCTGCTGGCGCGCATGCAGCGCGAATTGGGCGCGCAGCTCGACGCGGAGCAATTCGCACACCATGCGTATTACAACGAGGAATTGGGACGCATCGAGATGCACCTGGTCAGCCGCTGCCGCCAGGAGATTCGGCTGGACAGGGAATCCTTCGCGTTCGAAGCGGGCGAGACCATCCACACCGAGAATTCGTACAAATACACTGCGCAGGAATTTCAGCATCTGGCGCGCTCTGCAGGCTGGCATCTGCAATCGACCTGGCGCGACGGCGCGGGAATGTTCGACGTGCATTACCTGAGCCTGTCCGCCACCGAGCCGCTGAAGTTGGCGCGCTGATGCTTTTTTGCGCAAATTCACCTGAAAACCTTCGTTGCCCCCTGTAGGAGCGCGATTTATCGCGCGATAGACGCCGGATCAATCGCGCGATAAATCGCGCTCCTACAGCAACAGCTCCACCCAATGAGTGAGTTGCATCGAAGGCGCAAAAGCCAACTAGCAGGCTTTCTTCGTGATCCAAATGTTCAACTACATTTTTTAGGACAAATGCGAGCAGTTGCGCGAAGCCGCGGCACCGGCAATGTTCTTCAGTGCCTGCTGGATCACGCTACGCGGCGCGCCGATGTTCATGCGCATAAAACCGCTGCCTTGCTCGCCGAATAACGTCCCTGCACTCAGCCCAACTCCCGCCTCCTGCACAAAGAAGTGCCTGAGCTGATGGTCGTTCAAGCCCATCGCGCGGCAGTCCAGCCACAGCAGATAAGTTCCTTCCGGCTCGATCAGCTTGATCTGCGGCAGACACTGATGCAGGAATTCGCGCACCATATCGCGCGTGCCCGCCAGGTATTCCAGCAACGCATCCAGCCAGGGCGCACCCCCGCGATATGCCGCCTCGAATGCCGCGATGCTGAACGGGTTGCCGGCACTGACGTGCAAAGTATCGAACGCTTGGGTGATCGCAGCGCGATCATCCTGCTCCGGCACAACCAGTGCGGAAAGGCCGAGTCCGGGGATGTTGAACGTCTTGCTGGGCGCGACGGCGGTGACGATCTTCACCTTGTCGCCCAGCGTGGCGAGCGGCACATGCCGCATGCCGGGATAGACCAGGTCGGCATGGATTTCGTCCGACACCACGGCGATGCCGTGCCTTTCGCATACCGACAGCAGTGCCTGCAATTCCTCGCGCTGCCACACTCGCCCCACCGGGTTGTGCGGCGAACAGAGGATCAACAAGCGCCCGCCTTCCGCCGCGCAACGTTCGAGATCGTCCGGATCGAACCGGTACCTTCCGTCTTCCAACTTGAGCGGGTTGAGCAACAGTTTTCGTCCGGTCGTTACCGGTGCGGATAGAAAAGGCGCGTACACGGGCGGCTGAACGATCACTCCGGCACCAGGCGGGCAAAGTGCCATGATGGAAGCATGCAACGAAGGGACGACGCCCGGGCAGAAAACGATCCATTCGCGCTTGATTGCCCAACCGTGCCGGTTGCCCAGCCAAAGGATCAACGACTCGTACAGCGATTCGGGATGGACGGTGTAACCGAAAACGGGGTGGGCAGCACGTTCCGTCAGCGCGCGCTGCACCGTTTCGGGCACGGCAAAATCCATATCGGCCACCCAGAGCGGAATGATGTCCGCTCTGCCGAAGTATGCTTCGCGCGCGTCGTATTTCAGACTGGCTGTTCCGCCTCGCCGGATGACATGATCGAAACTGCTTGTTGTTGAAATTTCAGACATCCTGCGTCGCCTTATAAATTTGACCCGCGGTCCTAACATCAACGTAAGCGGAGACCGATTTTGCCTCCCGGTATCAGCCAGGATTGTCCACCGAGAACATGCTCCACGGATAGGTGATGAACAACTGGCTTTGCGCTCCTTCCCTGCCATGCGCCAGATCGAAACGGATGACGACGCCGGACAGGATCAGGCGCGCACCGATGCCGTAGCTGTCGCGTCCATTTTTGAACAACTGCCCGAATTCGTCCGCCACCATGCCGCGCTCCCAGAACGCGGCGAGCTGGATGCCGGTGCGCACGCCCTTGGCCAGATAGATGTTGAACGGGGTGCGTTCGTCGGTGAGGTTCCAGCGGTATTCGACGCCGTAGAACAGCGACTGCCCGGCGTAGTAACGCCAGTTGTCGTAGGAACGCAGGCGCTGCGTGCCGCCCAGCGGCGAGGCGGTGCCGTAGAGGTTGTTCGCCAGTTTGCCCGCCAGCAGTTTGTCTTCGGTGGCCTGGCAGGCATCGCGCTCGGGGCCGGCGGGATACTGGGTGCAGTTCAGGCCGTAACGCTGTTGCAACAAGGTTGTATCGGTCAACCCCTGACGGGTGACATGGGCGCGCGAGTAAAACAGGTTGAAGGCCAGCGTGTCCCACTTGCGCATCGGCGCATAACCGGTGAGGTTGTAGTCGTTGACGTAATACTCGCTCTCGTCTGCACTATCGCTGTTGGGCAGGCGGCTGACGAATTCGAGGCGCACGCCGCTGCGCGGGTCGAGGCGGTCGTCGGTCAGGTCGAGCGAACCGCCAACAGAGTAATAGTTGCCTTTCTTCCAGCTGGTATCCACACCCGCGAATGCCTGGTTGTTCTTGTCCAGCACTTCGATCAAACGGTTGCGCCCGCTCAACGCGCGCATGAACAGTTCATAGCGGCGCTCATCGAACGTGAGGGTCATTTGCCCGATGAGGTAATTCCCTTCCACCTTGGGGCGGATCAGGTCGTCGGGTGAGGAATCGATGCCGCGATTGTAGGAGGTGGAGGCGACCTTATAGTCGTTGTAGCCGACATCGACGATCAGGCGCTGCGGCAATAGGTGGTAATCGAGCAGGGCGGCGCCGGTGGCCTTGATGTCGCCGCGCACGTAGTAGCCGGTGAAGTCGGTGTCGCTGTCGCCCATGTTGGACACGCTGGCGCCGATCCCGGCGGCCGTGCCCATGCCGGGTATCTCGCCCGCGATGGGATAGAGGTAGTAGGCGAAGTCCTTGCCGAACTGATCCTTGCGCCGCTCGACCGGTTCGGCAACGCTGGCGCTGCCGAACAGCGCCAGCCATAGCCAACACAGCAATAACCTCATGATGGATCCTGACTTTTCATTGCCTGTCACCTCTTTGTCGATTCTAGTCCGGTACCGGGTCAGTTACAATTTGGGTCGCAAAATGAACGAATGCGCAATTGCAAAACCGTAAAGCAAAGCCGATACTGGCAGCGGCACTGGGAGCACAATAATTCAATCCCGCTCCATATTCGATAGACTGACCGAAAATAGCTGCTCCGCCCCCACACTGAGAAAAACACGGCATGCCTTCGATTTATCGCACGCTACTGACACTGCTCTGCATCGCCGGGATGCTGTGGTCATCTTTCGCCGCCGCACAAACGGTGCAGATCGGCGTGCTCGCGTTCCGCCCCAAGGCGGAGATGCTGAAGCAATGGCAGCCGCTGGAAAAAGCGCTCAAGCGCGCCATTCCGCAGCATGATTTCAGGATCGTGACCTACACCTATCCGGAACTGGAACAGGCAGTTTCCGAAAAGCGCGTGGACTTCGTGCTCACCAATCCGGCGCACTTCATTTTGTTGAGCAGGCGTCTCGGCGTGTCTGCGCCGTTGGCGACGCTCATCATCGAAGACAACGGCCTGCCCTTGTCCGCCTTCGGCGGCGTGATCTTCACCCTGGCCGAGCGCACCGACCTGAATGAACTCGCCGACCTGAAAGGCAAACGCCTGGTGACGCCGGACCTGGGTTCCTTCGGCGGCTACCAGGCGCAGGCCTACGAATTGGCGTTGGCCGGCGTGCGGTTGCCGGGCGATGCCGCGATCCAGGTTGTCGGCATGCCGCATGACAATGCCGTCTATGCCGTGCTGAAAGGGGGCTTCGATGCCGGGTTTGTCCGCACCGGCCTGCTGGAGTCGATGGCGCGCGAAGGCAAGCTGGATATGTCAAAAATCAGGATTTTGAATCGGCAGCACATCGCGAATTTTCCGCTGCCGCTTTCCACACGGCTCTACCCCGAATGGCCTTTCGCCGCCCTGCCGCATGCGGACGGAAATATATCGCGGCGCGTTGCCGCCGCATTGTTCCAACTGGAAGAGGACAAGGCTGCCACCCGTGCCATAGGCATACGCGGCTTTACCACCCCCAGTGACTATTCCCAGGTCGAAGAACTGCAACGCGAATTGCGCTTGCCGCCGTTCGACGGCACGCCGAAATTCACGCTGCACGATGTCTGGACGCGCTATTACTGGCAATCCGTTTCGGCTGTTTCTGCCGGCCTGGTGATCTTGCTGTTGACGATCAGTTTGTTCCTGGTCAATCGCAGCCTGAAGAGCAAGAGCGTCAAGCTGGAATATGAAACCCGTCTGCGCCATGGTTTGCTCGATGCCTTGGGCGAGGGGGTCTACGGCGTGAACCACGACGGGCGCTGCATTTTCATCAACCCTGCCGCCCTGCGCATGCTGGGATTCGGCGAGGACGAAGTGACCGGTTACGATCAGCACGCGATATTCCATCATCACCGCCCCGATGGCAGCGTCTATCCGGGACACGATTGCCCTGTCTACCTGTCGTTGATCGACGGCCAGACGCGCAGCGGCGAAGAATGGTTCTGGCGCAAGGACGGCACGGGTTTTCCGGTTGCCATCACGGTTTCGCCCAATCTGGTGGACGGCGGAAACAAGGGGGCGGTGGTGGTGTTCCACGACATCACCGAGCGCAAGCTGAACGACGAGCGCATCCGTCATCTGGCGCAGCACGACACGCTGACCGACCTGCCCAACCGGGCGCTGTTGACCGACCGTCTGCAGCAGGCATTGTCCTATGCCAAACGCGACAAGCAGCGCGTCGCCCTGATGTTCATCGACCTCGACCGCTTCAAGCCGATCAACGACACATTGGGGCACGTCGTCGGGGACTGGCTGCTGAAACAAGTGTCGAGCCGCATGCGCGAATGCGTACGCGACTCGGACACCGTCGCCCGGGTCGGCGGCGACGAATTCGTGGTGCTGTTGCGTTCGATCGAAAGCACCGCGGACGCGGTGATGGTAGCGGAGAAAATTCGCAGCGCGCTCAACCGGCCTTTCGACCTCGCGCAGCAGAGTCTGCACATCTCGTGCAGCATCGGCATGGCGTTGTTTCCGGAACATGCGAAGAACGAGACTGAAATGATGAATTACGCAGACATCGCCATGTATCAGGCCAAGCAGCGCGGGCGCGACAAGGTGCAGGTGTTTGCTCCCGCATGCAATTAATGCAGAATGTGAGGCGCTTAACGTACGCTTGTCCGGATTGTCTGCAAGAGAGAAATGTCCCGATGAAGAAACTGTCTGTGTCTTGCTGGTATTGCGTTCTTGCCGGTTTGCTGTCCGCCTGCGGGAGCGGCAGCAGCAATGAACTGCCCACCCCGCCAGTCGCCGCAACTGCGCTGAGTGTCAGCGGCGTCGTGGCGACCAACGGGGTCTTCGATACTTCCCCCAGGTCGGACGGGGCTGGCAATTTGTGGATGAGTTACTCGACCGTCAATTATTCGGCCAACGACGCGGCACTTACCGAAGTCCGCACGCGCATCGCCTCTTCCGCCGATGGCGGATCGACCTGGACGGATGCCGGCATCGACCCGAATAACAATTCCAGTCCGGATCTGCAAATTCCCAACCCCTCCGGCGGAACCCTGTGGGCCGACTGGCATTATGAAGTGTCGAGCTTGCTTTACGACCCTGACGATGCTGACGCCAGCCGGCGCTGGAAGATGCTGTGGCATCGCATGTTGTATTTCGAGACGGGCGGAAACAGCGTTCCGTCCATCGACAATAGCTGGATCGGACTCAGTGCCGCCTCTTCGCCCAGCGGGCCCTGGAGCGCGGAGCGCAAACTGTTCGTCGGTTCCTCGTATGCTTCCACTGCGGATACGTTCGTCGGCGCTCCCGAAATCCGGCTCAACACTCTGGATGCCGCCCTCTCCGGCTGCGCTGCCTTTACCGAACCCGGCATGTTGGCGAAATCGGACGGTATCCATGTCAGTCTGCAATGCGCAGGCAGCCCGCAAAAAATTATCGGCCTGCGTTGCGACAGGGCATTCGCCAACTGCGTTTATCTCGGCGACTTTCTGGCCGGTGCGGAGGCGGCGCAGTTTTCGCAAAGCGGCCAGGCGCTGAACGGTTTTGCCGCAACGGAGATGGTGACCGCGGGCGGCAACGATTACCTCATCGTTACCCCCTATGAGCCGCCGCCCGATACCTACCGCGGCTGCCTGGCGTTCCGCATCAGCAACCTTGCCACCGCAACCCTGTACCGCAGCAACGGCGTTCCCATGCCGGCCAAGCGCATTTCCGGCAGCAGCGGCAGTTTCAACGGCGCATGCGGATACGATCCGGGCGCAACGGGCAGCGGCATCATCTACAGCGAATACAACGCCACTGCGCCCAATTTCCGGCTGTTCGCCAGTCACATCGCGCTGCCCTGATATTCAGGACACGGAGTCTCGACAGCTATTTCTTTGACGGCGGCGGATTGCGGCCTTGTCCGGGTGGCGGTCCGCCGGGTCGGGTAAACCCTTTCTTCGTCATGCAATTGTCCATTGCCTGCATGTAGCCATGCGGAATGGCTGCACCCCGCCGCACTACTCACCCGCAGGCAGGGTAATTGTTACCGCCAGGCCGCCCTCCGGCCGGTTCGCCGCCGTCACGGTGCCGCCATGCGCCTGCACGACGCGCTGCGTAATCGCCAGCCCTAGTCCATAACCTGCATAGCTGCTGTGTGCCTTGCTGCGGAAGAAGGGCTGGAAGATGGTTTCCAGCTCCGACGGCGGCACGCCGCTGCCTTCGTCGAGCACGGTGATGCGCCACTCTTTGCCGAAGGCATCGTACTTGGCCGCAAGCGCGACACGCTTGCCCCCGGGAGTGTGCAGCACGGCATTGCGCACAACGTTTTCCAGCGCCCGGAACAGCAGTTCCTGATTGCCTTTGACCGGGATGTGCTCGGGCACATTGACGTCGACGCTGCATTGTCTGGATGCGGCTTCGAAACGGGCATCGCTGGCAATATGTTCAAGTATCTCGCTAACATCGACCGGCTCATCCATCCTTCCCGCCATGCCGGAATCGAGACGCGCAAGCGTGAGCAGCTCGCCCACGAGCGCATCGATACGTCCCGTGTCGCGTTCCAGGCGCGGGATGAACTCCGCCGCCCGGTCGGGTTGTTGCTGCATCAGGTCGGTTGCCGCCTGCAGCCTGGCCAGCGGCGAGCGCAGTTCGTGCGAAATGTCGTGCAACAGGCGGCGCTGCGCGTCCATCAGGCCTTGCAGCCGGGAGGCCATGCGGTCGAAGTCCTGCCCCAGGTCGGCCAGCTCGTCGCGTCTACCGCTCATGGACAAGCCGATGCGCGTATCGAACTTGCCGTTGGCAACCGAATCGAAAGCCGTGCGCAGGGTGCGGATGGGGCGCGCGAAGTACCACGCGAGCAGCGCGGCAAAGATCAGGCTCGCCAGGCTCCCGGCAAAGACCGGCAGTAAGGGGGGCATGAATCCCTGCGGGCGCGGCGGCGGCCGGGGTATACCCATACCGGTCGGCGGAGCGAGAGGGGGCATGCCGGATTGCGTGCCCGGTGGCGACGGTATGTTTTCGCGGCTTTCAGGCGGAGGAAACGGCGGACGCCCGGGCTGATCGCCCGGCATGGGCAGTACGAATGCCTGTGGCATTTCCGGGCGCAGTGCCCAGACTGCAAGGCCGACGCCGAAGGAAGTGAACACTTGGGCCAACCAGAAAATGAAGAAGAATTTCCAGAACAGTCTGCCCATACCCCAGCCTTTGCTCCGTATCTGCACAAAACAGCCGACGAGTCGTCGGCGCTCCCATCGTTTTCCCACGCATCACTCCTTGATCAGCATGTAACCCTTGCGGATGACGGTCTGGATGCGCGACCGCCCATCCGGCGCTTCTCCCAGTTTCTGCCGGATGTTGCACATGTGCATGTCGATGGAACGGTCGAAGCGCATCAGCGGCCTGCCCAGGGCCTGCTCGGACAATTCTTCCTTGCTGACGACCTGACCTGCGTTGCGCACCAGTACTTCAAGCAAGCTGAATTCGGTGCTGGTCAGTTCGACGGGTTGACCTGCCTGCTCGACTCTGCGTTTCTCCGGCCAGACGGCAAGAACGCCGACTTTGAATGCACGGGATACAGTTTCTCCGGGATGGCCGGCTCGTTTCAGGATGACGCGAATGCGCGCGGTCAGTTCTCTGGCGGTACAGGGTTTGGGGACATAGTCGTCCGCCCCCAGCTCCAGCCCGACGATACGGTCAGTGTCGTCGCCGCGTGCTGTCAGCATGAGAACGGGCATTGTGCTCTCGCGGCGAACGCGTCGCAGCACTTCGATGCCGTTGAAGCCCGGCATCATCACGTCGACGACGGCAATGGCGTAACGTCCGCTCAGCGCTTCGCGCACGCCCGATTCACCGTCGTGCACCTTGCTGACCTCGAACCCTTCCCGCGTCAGATAGTCGCGAATCATCTCGACGAGTTCCACATCGTCATCGATCAGTAATATTCTTTCGGCCATCGTCCAGTATCGCTCCGTCAATCTTGACAATACCGATGTTATCCAATCACCGGCCTGCATTGTCGGCAAGAGTCCCGTCTTTACGCAAATTTACCTCGCCTGAAAGCGTATTACGCCGCCCGCACATTCGCCTCCATCGGGATAACCCTATCGGAGAACCATTATGCAGACGCCCATTCAACAAACCAGACACGCTGACACCTCCAGCCTGCTGCTGTCCTTTTTTCCTTATGCCATAGCGTGCGTTGTGCTGTCTGCATTGCCGCTGTTTTCCTATGCGCATGATGCGCCTCCCGGGGTACCTCCTGCTTGCGGTCGCATGAGCGGTCTTGCGATGCCGAAGGATGCGTTCCCGCCGTTGCCAATGGGCATGCCGCAGCCTTTTTTTGCCCAACTCGACCTGACCGATGAACAGCAGGACAAGGTTTTCAAGTTGATGCACGATAAAGCGCCCGCACTTTTTGAAAATGAAAAGATCGCGCGCAGGGCCATGCAGGAGCTGCAGCAACTCACCCGGTCCGAACGCTTCGATGCCGCCAAAGCAAAGTCCAAGGCGGAGGCGCACGGCAAAGCACTCGCCGAGCTAGCCTACCTGAACACGGTAATCCAGGCACAGATATGGTCGGTGCTATCCGCGGAACAGCGCAAGCAGATTTACGCTCGATCGACGTATCTGCACAAAAAATGACATGCAAATATCTTGACGCGGTTTTACCTGAATTTACGCGGTGCGCTATGAAGTTAACAAGGGATGATGACGATAATTGAACCATGTGCAGGATGTAATGCACAGCGTGAACCTTAAATAGAAAAGGAGAAAACCATGAGCAGCATCAGCGGCGTCAGCGGAAATAATGGCTGGTCAATGATTCAAAACATGCGTCAAAAAATGGCAGAGAATCTGTTCTCCCAGCTCGACACCTCAAGTCAGGGGTATATCGACAAATCAACGCTGCAGGCAGCATTGGAGAAAACTTCATCCAGTTCGAGCTCTACTCCCACGACAACGAGCGTTGATGAATTATTTTCCAAACTGGATGCCAATGGTGACGAAAAAATCACCAAACAGGAATTTACCGATACGCTGCAGCAACTCGAGGGCCAGCTTCAGGCCAATGCCAACCTGCAGAGCGGCGGCATGCCGCCTCCCCCTCCTCCGCAAAATAACGCCGGATTCACCAAGGATGAACTGACCGCCCAACTGAACGAGATCGGCTCCTCCGACAACACACGCTCCAGCCTGATTTCGAGCGTGATTGCAAACTTCGACCAGGCGGACACCGATGGGGACGGCAAGGTCAGCATGCGGGAAGCAATGGCGTTCGAGCAGTCGAATTCGAGCAGCACGGTTTCCACAAACAGTAGTGATAGCGCTTCATCGACTTCGGACACTTCCTCAACCGATACGGCAGGCAGAGTATTGCAACAGATCATGCAGTTGATGCAGGCCTATAATTCCGGCAGCGATGCCAGCAGCAATAGCACGCTGTCGCTGCTGGCCTGATAGATTCAGATTAAAATATAATGGCTTGCAAATTTTGCAAGCCATTATTGAATTTCATGCGGACTGTTTCCTTCAGATTCATTCATACCGGGGTACGGGTATAATCTCACCACTTTTTAACCCCAAGGAAATATCGTGTCTCTCTCCACTCGCGTACAGGCCATCAAACCCTCCCCCACTCTTGCCGTCACCGCCCGTGCGGCCAAGCTGAAAGCCGAAGGCAAGGACATTATCGGGCTGGGCGCAGGCGAACCGGATTTCGATACGCCGCAACACATCAAGGACGCAGCCATCGGCGCGATCAACAAAGGTTTCACCAAGTACACCCCGGTCGGCGGGACCGCGACGCTGAAGGCGGCGGTCATTGCCAAGTTCAAGCGCGATAACGGACTAGACTATACCGCCAAGCAGATTCTGGTTTCCTGCGGCGGCAAGCAGAGTTTCTTCAATCTCGCGCTGGCGACCATCAATCCCGGCGACGAAGTCATCATCCCCGCGCCGTACTGGGTGTCTTATCCCGATATCGTGCTGATCGCTGAAGGCAAGCCGGTGATCGTGCAGGCAGGCATCGAACAGGGCTTCAAGATGACGCCCGCGCAACTGGCGGCGGCGATCACGCCCAGGACGCGGATGGTGGTGATCAACAGCCCGAGCAACCCTTCCGGTGCGGTGTACACGCTGGAAGATTTGAAGGCGCTGGGCGATGTGTTGCGCAAGCACCCCAACATCCTGATTGCCACGGACGACATGTACGAGCATATCGCGCTGACCGATGCGAAGTTCGTCAACATCCTGAATGCCTGCCCCGATCTTTACCCGCGCACCATGGTGCTGAACGGCGTGTCCAAGGCTTACGCCATGACCGGTTGGCGCATCGGCTATGCGGCAGGGCCGGAGAACATCATCACCGCGATGGAGAACGTGCAGTCGCAAAGCACTTCCAACCCGACTTCCATTTCGCAAGTGGCCGCCGAGGCCGCGCTTAACGGCGACCAGGGCTGCATCGCTCCGATGCTCAAGGCTTTCCGCGAGCGCCACCTCTTTGTGGTGGACGAATTGAACAAGATGCCCGGCGTGAGTTGCATCATGGCCGGCGGCGCGTTCTATGCTTTCCCCGATACGCGCAAGGCAATCGCCGCGCTGCACAAGAAGGGCGTCATCAAGGAAGCCAACGACCTCGCCTTCTCCGAATACCTGCTGGTGCAAGCCGGCGTGGCAGTGGTGCCCGGCTCGGCCTTCGGCAGCGAAGGTTATGTGCGCCTGTCCTTCGCCACTTCGATGGAAAACCTGAAGAAGGCGCTGGAGCGCATGGCCAAGGCCTTGTCCTGAACGCGGGAAACGGAACGGCGGTACCGGCCAGCAGTTGCCGTCGCCGCAAATAAAAGCCGGGCAACACAGATGTGTTGCCCGGCTTTTTCCTGCGTTCCGGCCAGTGCGGCAATCAGCGTCCGGCGCGCAGCTTCGGCTCGGTCAACGTGCCGTACAGCGTCAGCGGGTTGTTGCCCGGGCGCATCTTGATCTCGGCGTTCAGGTTGCCGGACAGTTGGCTGCCCGGCAAAACGTCGAACGATCCGCTGGCGCTCAGCATTCCGGAAATGATCTTCAACTGGCGGAAATGGCTCGCGTTGTTTTCATACTGCACAAGGCCGATCAGTTCGTCGAAGTGGGTGCGCCCGCCGACCAGATGCTCGCGGCTCATGAGCCGCGCCGTCTCCACCACGTCGATGTTGATGGTTCCGGACTTCACGGAGAAAGAGCCATCCAGACGCGGATCTTCGCCCAACTGCGACAGCTTGGCGCCGCTCATCGAGAACGCGCCTTCGCCATACAGTTCGCCTGTGATGCCATACTTGTCGAACATTTTATCCAGATCGAAAGTTTTGGCTTCCAGGCTGCCTTGCAGCTGCCAGCCCTTGCTCCAGGTTAGCTTCGCTTTTCCAAGCAGAATGCCGTTGAAGAGGTGCGCATCTATCTCGCTGAAATTCACCCCTTCGTCGCCCACTATGCCCTTGGCGCTAAGGTCGCCGAACACGAGGTTCGGCAACATCGGCAGGCTTCTTTCCTTCAGGTTCACGCCCAGTTCCCAGTGCCCCTGAACGGGCTGCAGGTCGATGCCGAGCTTGTCGTCGGCGCTATGCAGCGCGATACGGCTGAACGAGCCCGCATCCGCCAGTTCTGCAATCCCGCTCAGCTCCGGTACGGCAATCTCATCGGTAACGATCTTCACGCGCTGCAAATTAAGGTGACGCACCGGATATTGCAGGTCGCTGCCCAGCAATTTCAGGCTCGCCACCTGTTTATCGAGCACGTTGCCCTGGATGCTGACGTCGTCCAGCGTGGCGTCGCTGACGACCTTGACTTCGGAAAGCAGGGAGAACAGGTCGAAATTCAATTCGACGCTGCCGATCTTCACTTCCTTCGCATTTCCCAACGTGACGTTCTGGAGTTTCAATGCTGGCGGTATGGATGATGCGCTCATCCCCCCGACCCGAACGGGTTGTTTCAGCAATGCAGAAAGCTTGCCCTCAAGCGGTGCGATATATTCGGCCAGCGGATAAACATATGGGACAATCAACGCAGCCATTAACGCCAGCACCGACAGGCCGAATACGATTTTCACCAGCGGCAGCGGCTTGCGGTGTTTCCTGGCAATGGGCGTTATTGTCGCCCTGGCCTGGGACAGCGCCGCTTGCTGGACTGCCTGCTCGGCTTCGATGATGGCCTGAGCCTTGGCGCGTTGTTCGGCTTCCGCCCACGCCTTGGCCTGCTCTTCTTCCAGCGCCCGCTCCTCCGCGCGCCTGCGCGCATCCTCATCCGCCTTGCGCCGCACGGCCTCGGCTTCTTCCTTCAGTCTGGCCATCTCGGCAGCCACGTTCTGTATCGACAGCTTGTCCGCTTCGAGCTTGGCCTCGGTCGCCGCACGGCGCTCGGCTTCCGCCTGTTGCTCTGCAGCCTGTGCACGGCCTGAAGGAACCGGGGCTTGCGCCGCCGGTTCAGCCGTTTTCTTCATGAAGTCATCCAACTGTATTTCGAATGCGGGAGCGGATGGGGGCGCAGGCGTGTAGGCAGGCGGCACAGGCGCTGCGCTGCCGGCACGCAACATGGCTTCATGTTCTGCCCTGATTCGTGCGGTTTCCCGTTCCAGCCTGATGCGTGCCGCCTCGGCTTCCTGTCGCGACTTGTTCTCGGCATCGTTTCTGGCCTTTGCCTCCGCTTCAGCCACGGCGCGGGCAATCGTCGCCTCCTGCTGCACTTTCAATCGTGCCGCTTCGGCCTCCAGTCGGGCTTTTTCACCGGCTTCCTGCCTGGCCTTTTCTTCTGCTTCGGCTACCAGGCGCGCAATGACAGCCTCCTGCTCCGCTTTCAAGCGCGCAACTTCCGCTTCCTGTTTGGCTTTTTCCTCGGCCAATTGTCTGGCGCGGGCTTCGGCTGCTGCCTTCGCTTCGGCTTCGGCGCGGACCCTGGCTGCTTCCAGTTCGGCCTTGACGCGAGCGGCCTCCTTTTCGGCCTTCAGGAGAGCCTGTTCCGCTTCCACCTTGGCCCTCGCCGCCGCCTCCAGTTCCGCTTTGATTGTTGCAGCTTCGCGCTCGGCCTTCAAACGCGCCGCCTCGGCATCCATTTTTGCCCTCGCTTCGATTTCCGCCTTGGCTTTTGCCGTGGCCACCAGTTCTGCCTTGATTTTCGCCGACGCCTCGGCTTCCATCCTGGCCTTCGACTCGGCCACTTGCTGGGCGCGAGCCGCCGCCTCGATCTCGGCGCGGACGCGCATTGCCGCTTCCAGCGCCGCCTTGGCCTTGGCTGCTTCCTGCTGCTCCTTCATCCGCGCTGCCGCTTCCAGTTTGGCTTTGGCTTCAGCTTGCGAATGCAGCGCAGCTCCCTGTTGTTCCCTGGCATCAGCCGCGGCTCGTGCTCGTGCAGCACTCTCGGCTTCCTTTTTGGCCTTATATTCGGCCTTGCCTGCTTCCTCGGCTTCGACCAGTGCCCTGGCTCTAGCCGCAGCCTCGGCTTCCTGTTTGGCTTTGGCTTCTGCCTTGGCTTCTGCCTCTGCGCTCGCCCTCAATTTGGCCGCTGCAACCGCGGCCTCCATTTCGGCACGCATACGTGCCGCTTCGTTGGCCTTCTGTTTAGCCGCAAGCTCGGCCGCATTGGGCGCATAGGCAGTGTTGTAATCCAGTTCCTCCATTGGCGGAGCAGCGGCGGCGGTTGGTTTGGGGGTAAACATCTTCAGCAGCGAGGATTTCGGCTTTGCGATCTTCGGTTCGAAGCTGGGCTTGTTCTTGTCGCAGATATATCCCCCTTCGACCAACTCCCCCAGAAGTTCCATCCAGCCTTCCCGCAAACTCGGCGGCGCGCGTTTGGCCAATTCATCTGCTTTGGATTTGTTGTCGATGAGCGACATGATGCGTTTGAGATCGCTGGAAAGGTCAGCGCCTTCGCGTTCACCCTTGGCAGTTTTTATAAAGACAGTTTTCTTATCCATGATCCACATTAGATTGATTCATCGATCACGCATCCTTGAATGCATGACCTGCAGCGAAAAAAGCCCCCGAAATTCACATGCCCGAGCATTTCTCGTATTGACCAAAACGCTCGCAGTCATTAGTATAGCGCCCTCATCAATTCCCTGATAGCTCAGTCGGTAGAGCGACGGACTGTTAATCCGCAGGTCCCTGGTTCGAGTCCAGGTCGGGGAGCCAAAAAATAAGGGCTGGCGCGTCAAGTGCCAGCCCTTTTCTGTTTCGGCAATGCCCGATTACTTTATCAGCTGATCGATGTCGATCCTGATGCCGGAACTCCCCAGGGCGAGCGGCTTGGTCATGCCCTGCAGGTCGCCTGCTTGCGGCATGGCATTTCCGGATTTGGTGATGCGCGCCAGGATGACCACCTGATCGAAGTTGGACATCTTCATTTCCGGCGACATCGCCATGCTGTCATCGAGCGAGAAATTCAACGGCAGGTCCCTTACCTGTTTGCGCAGGATTGCCAGCGGCATCTTGGGACCGTGGGCGGCGCGTACGAGCACGAACACGGTGTCGCCCGGATCGGCATTGCCCTTGAGGGCGGCGTTCAGCGTCACGGTTCCGGTGATGCGTTCCTTGCCGCCAGCTTGCGCCCGCGGCGCAGGTTCGCTGATCTGAACCGGGGCAGCCCTTCCGCCCTGGCTCTGCGCCAGCATGTGGCGGGCCTGACTGAGCGCTTCGCCGATCATTTTCGCATTTTCGGAATCCCCGGCAGGCAGCAGCTTGAGCAATTTATCCCAATGTCGAACGGCCGCAGCGTAATCGCCGCGCTCCATGGCAGCCGAGCCGGACAGGGCCAACGCCTTTTCATGGTTCGGATTGAGTTCCAGCGCGCGCTCCAGCAACTTGGTCGGAGCGCCCTGCAGACTGCTATGCGTCATCGCCAGGGCGTCTGCGTAGTCCGTCCATAGTATGGGTTCGTCCGGAATGATTTTGACCAGTCTTTCGTACATCCGCGATCCATCGGCATAACGTTCGAGCTCGACATAGGAGCGCGCCAGGACCACGATCGCCTCGGGGTCGTCCGGATTCTGCTCGACTTTGTCTTCCAGCGACTTGAGGTCGGTTTCGTTATGCGCCATGGCAAACCCGCCATGCATGGGGCGGAAAGCATCCAGGTTGCCGATTTTGAAATACAGGCCCACCGAAGCCAGCGGCAACAAGATGGATAAAACGACCGCAGTGATCTTGAGCGGATGCGGCTTGTTCGTTGCCTCGGCCGCCTGCGTTTCCCCCACTTCTTCCAGCAGCCGGGCTTGCAGTTCGCGTTTGCCCTGTGCGTGCAACTCGGGCGTGAGCAGGCCGTTCTTCAGGTCGGCATCCATCTCGGCGATCTGGTCGCGCAGGATTTCCAGATTCGCCGCATTCCGCTCCACGGAATTGTTTTTCGAAGTGCCGCGCCACAGCGGTATCGCGACGAACAGGATGGCGATGACCAGCAGCACCGCACAGATGATCCAGAATAAAGTCATTTGTTTTCTTCTTGGTTGAGTAAGGAGGCGGCGCGTTGCTGCGCTTCTGGAGAAAGCTCGGATTCCTGGACCAGTTGGCGGCGTTTGCGCAACTGGTATACCAGCACGCCCGCGCCGATCAGCAGCAGCGCAAACGGGCCGAACCAAAGCAGCACGGTGTAGCTCTTCACGGGCGGCTTGTACAGCACGAAATCGCCATAGCGCGCCACGAGGTAGTCGATGATCTCCTGATCGTCCTTGCCCTGCGCCATCTGCTCGCGCACTTCGCGGCGCAGGTCTTCCGCCAGTTCGGCGTGCGAACTGGCCAGCGATTCGTTCTGGCAAACGAGACAGCGCAGGTTCTCGGCCAGGCCGATCATGCGTTTTTCCAGTACCGGATCGGCGGCCATGTCTTTTGCCTCGCCGCCATACGTCAGGGTAGGCAGCAGGCAGATCATCAGTATCAGTAGTTTTTTCATTTTTTCTGCAGCTCCGCTACCAGTGGCAATATCTTCTCGCGCAGGCTCTGATGGGTGACCGGGCCGATCTGCTTGTAGCGGATGATGCCCTGCTTGTCGATCACGTAAGTCTCCGGCACGCCATAGACGCCGTAATCGATGCCGACACGGCCATCCCGATCCATCGCGCTCAGAGTATAGGGGTTTCCGCCCTGGCTCAGCCACATCAGCCCGTCTTCCCTTTTGTCCTTGTAGTCGAGTCCGTAGATCGGCACGATGTTCTGCTGCGCCAAAGACATCAACACCGGATGTTCTTCCCTGCACGACACGCACCAGGACGCCCACACGTTAAGCATCCAGACCTGGCCCTTCATTCCTTCGGAGGAGAAATTCTTGCCCGTATCATGCAACTGCGGCAGATTGAATGCGGGTGCGGGTTTGTCGATCAGCGGGGATGGCACTTCATGCGGATCCAGCCCCAGGCCGACATAGAGAAATCCTGCCAACGCCAGAAAAACCACCAGCGGCAAAGTGAAACGCATCATGCTGTCTTCTCCTTCAATTTCGCACCGCCGGTGGCGGCCGCCTGCGCCTTGCGTGCGTGGATACGATAACGGCGGTCGCTGATCGCCAGCATGCCGCCCAGCGCCATCATGAAACAGCCGAACCAGATCCAGTCCACAAACGGCTTGATGTAGACGCGCACCGCCCAGGCATTGGTGCCGGGAATCGGTTCGCCCAGCGACACATACAGGTCGCGCAGTATGCCGGTACGGATGGACGCTTCGGTCATCGGCATGCCGGAGGCATTGTATTGGCGCTTTTCCGGATTCAGCACGGTAACGATCTTGCCATCCTTGCGCACCGTCACGCGTCCTTGTGCCGCCATATAGTTGGGGCCGGCTTGGTCGCTCACGCCGTCGAAACGGAACACGTAGCCACCCGCCTCGACCGTATCGCCGACATCCATGCGCACGTCGCGCTCGGTCTCATAGCCTTTCACCATGGTCACGCCGATGATGAACACCGCGATGCCCAAGTGCGCCAGTAGCATGCCGTAGTAGCTGAGCGAGGGAATCTTCATGCGTTGCATCAGGCTGCCAGCACCGGCTATGCGTCTGCGCAAGTCGAGCAGCGAAGTGATGATGACCCAGGCTGCCAGCAACATCCCCACTGCGATCAGCGGCGTCCATTTGCCCATGACCAGCGGCAACAGCAGGGCGATGACCACACTGGAGGCCAATGCCCAGCGCACGCGCTGCCAGATATCCGGCAGGCTCGCCTGCTTCCAGCGCGCGACCGGCCCCAGCCCCATCATCATCACCATGGGAATCATCAGGGGGACGAACACGGTGTGGAAATAGGGCGGCCCGACCGAAAGCTTGCCCATGCCGAGCGCATCCATGAACAGGGGATACAGCGTGCCGAGAAACACCGAGGCGGAAGCCACCGACAACAACACGTTATTGGAGAGCAGCATCGATTCGCGCGAAACGAGTTCGAACTTGCCGCCCAAACCGATCTTGGGAGCGCGCCAGGCAAACAGCACGAGCGAAGAACCGATGACCACCACCAGGAACGACAAGATGAAAACGCCGCGCTTGGGATCGGTCGCAAATGCATGCACCGAGGACAGCACGCCGGAACGCACGAGGAAGGTGCCCAACAGGCTGAGCGAGAATGCCGCAATGGCGAGCAGCACGGTCCAGCTCTTGAACGCGCCGCGTTTTTCCGTCACCGCCAGCGAATGCATCAGCGCCGTACCCACCAGCCACGGCATGAACGAGGCATTCTCCACCGGATCCCAGAACCACCAGCCGCCCCAGCCCAATTCGTAGTATGCCCACCAGCTGCCCAGCGCGATGCCGATGGTCATGAACACCCAGGCCACCGTCGTCCACGGGCGCGACCAGCGCGCCCAGGTTGAATCCAGCTTGCCGCCCAACAGTGCGGACAGCGCAAAGGCGAATGCCACCGAGAAGCCGACGTAGCCCATGTACAGCATCGGCGGGTGTATCACCAGGCCCGGATCCTGCAGCAGCGGGTTGAGGTCGCGGCCATCCATCGCAGCGGGCAGCAGGCGATCGAACGGGTTGGAAGTGAACAGCATGAACAGCAGGAAGCCGCTCGAAACCAGACCCATCACGCCGATGACGCGCGCCACCATTTCCTGCGGCAAATGCCGGCTGAACATGGCGACGGCAACCGTCCATACTGTCAGGATAAACGTCCACAACAGCAGCGAACCTTCATGCCCGCCCCAGATCGCCGAGATGCGGTATTGCACCGGCAATTGCGAATTGGAATTCTGTGCGACATACATCACGGAGAAGTCGTTGGCGATAAAAGCCTGCGCCAGACAGCCCAGGGCAACCGCGACAATCAGGAACTGCCCCACCGCCAGGGTACGTGCCGTGCCCATCAGCACCGAATCATTGCGTGCCGCGCCAATAATGGGCAGCGCACCTTGTATGAGAGAAATAAACAGGGCAACGATGAGTGCGAAATTACCGATTTCTGGAATCATGCTGGAGCTTTCAGTATTTATTTGGCTACGGGGTATTCTGCGGAAGAGCCGCTTGCCGGCGCTTCGGGCTTGGCCGCCTTGGCCGCTTCGGCTTTTTTCAGCGCATCGACGGCTTCCGGCGGCATGTAGTTTTCATCGTGCTTGGCCAGCACTTCGTCGGCATGGAACACGTTGTCGGCCTCCAGCTTGCCCTGGGCAACCACGCCCTTGCCTTCCTTGAACAGGTCGGGCAGGATGCCCTTGTACACCACCGCCATGGTCTTGTCGTTATCGGTGATGTTGAAATGCGCGGTCAAGCCGTCTTTCTCGCGCTGCAGACTACCCACCTCGACCAGGCCGCCGATGCGGAAGCTGCGACCCTGCGGCGCTTCCTTGTTATAGACCTGGGTCGGCGTGAAATACAGGCTGACGTTGTTCTTCAATGCATACAGCACCAGGCCGACTGCCGCCGCCACCAGCATGACCCCGCCCACGATAAACGCCAGTCTTTTCTGCCGGGCTGTCATGCCGATTCTCCCATTTCATCGCGCATCAGGCGCAGTGTGCGCAATGCATTTTTTCTGCGATTGCGCACCAGCGCGATCTCGATTGCAAACACCAGCAGCGCCACACCGTACGAGCCCCACACGTAGAAGGCATAGCCGTTCATGGCAAAAAATTCAGCCCAGTTCATTACTGTTGCCCTCCATTCGCTTGCTTCACCTCGGGCAGGTCGTTCACCCATTGCGTATTGGCTTCACGTTCCAGAATGATGCTGCGCACGCGTGCCAGCGTCACCGCGATGACATACAGCCAGCAGGCGATCAGCACCGCAAACATGGCCTGCTGCATGGCGATGTGCATGCTGGTGCCGGTCATCTTGATGGTTGCCCCCTGATGCAGGGTGTTCCACCATTTCACCGAGAAATAGATGATGGGCACATTCACCGAACCGACGATGGCAAGCAGGGCGCTGGCACGGTCCGCGCGGCGCGGATCCTCGATGGACGCCTGCAAGGCGATGTAGCCGAGGTACAGGAACAGCAGGATCAGTTCGGAAGTCAGGCGCGCATCCCACACCCACCACGCTCCCCACATCGGCTTGCCCCACAGCGCGCCCGACCACAGCGAGATGAAGGCGAACAAGGCGCCGGTCGGCGCCAGCGCCTGTGCCATCATTGAAGACAGCCGGGTCTTGAAGATCAGCCCCAGCGCGGCGTACCCCGCCATGATGAGGTAGATGAACATCGACAGGATCGACGCGGGAACGTGCAAAAAGATGATGCGATAGGCTTCGCTCTGCGTCGCTTCCGTCGGCGCCACAAAAAAGCCGATATAGAGACCGTAGGCAAACAGAATCGCAGCGGGCCAAGCAAAGAAGGGAATCAGCTTGCCAGCCAGTCCGTAAAAGGTGGTCGGCGCCGAATATTTGAACCAGTTGATTGCCAAATTATCACTCCATCGAAATACGCAATGCCTGTGCCGCAACGAACGGCGAAAACACCAACGCGAACAACATGAACGCCCCCAAAAATGCCAGGTTGGATGCCACACTCATGCCGCTGGTGACCGCCTCCACCGCACCCGCGCCGAAGATCAGCACCGGAATGCACAAGGGCAATACCAACAACGAAACCAGCACGCCGCCGCCGCGCAAGCCCAGCGTGAGCGCAGCACCGACTGCACCGATCATGCTCAATACCGGGGTGCCCAGCAACAGCGCAAGCACCAGTATCCACAAGGCCTCGGGCGACATATCAAACTGCAACCCCAGCACCGGCGCGATCAAGGCCAAGGGCAGGCCGGACAGCATCCAGTGCGCCACGATTTTGCCCAGCACCAGCACCGACAACGACTGCGGTGCGAGCATCATCTGCTCCAGCGTGCCATCCGCGTGATCCGCCGAAAACATGCGCGGCAGCGACAGCATGGAAGCCAGCAACGCAGCGACCCACACCACGCCGGACGCCATCTTGCGCAACATGTCCATTTCCGGCCCGACACCGAGCGGGAACAGGCTCACCACCATCACAAAAAAGATCAGCGTGGTCAGCACATCCGCGCGGCGGCGCATCGCCAGCAGCAGGTCGCGCCGCACCACCAATCCAAACAACCCCATCAAAGACAGTTTATTCATGACCGCACCTCCGACACGTTACTGATCGAACTACTAGCCATTCGACTAGGCGAGCAAACAACGCTCGCTAAGTCGCTGGTTATGTCGAAGCCAGCCGTTTGCGGGAGGAGGTGCCCCGCTGTCACTCCCGCACCCATCGCGTTCGCGCACCGTGTCATGACAGCGTCAACTGCCTCGTTTCCACGCCCGCAACCTGCAGCGGCTGGTGCGTGGTGAATATCGTCATGCCGCCTTTCGACAGGTGCTCGCCGATTAGTTCCTGCATCAGGCCCACTGCACCCACATCGAGTGCGGTTAAAGGTTCGTCCAGTATCCACAAATGCGCATCGCCAGTCAGCAAGCGCGCCAGCGCCACCCGGCGCCGCTGCCCTTGCGACAACACCCGCACCGGCAGATGTTCGCGGCGCTGCAGCCCCATGCGGCGCAATGCGGCGATGGCCTGCTGCTCGGTCACCGTGTAGCCCGCCATTCCCGCGCTCATTTGCAGATTCTCCAGCGCGTTCAACTCGTCCTTGATGGCGTTCAGATGCCCCAGATACAGCAACTCGGCGTAATAATCCTCGCCCAAGTCGTGGGCGCGCTTGCCGTTCCACAGGATATCGCCTTCGTCCGGCTGAATGAAGCCGCACAGCGTGCGCAGCAGACTGGTCTTGCCGCTGCCGTTCGCGCCCTGCACCTGCATGATCTCTCCGGGATGCAACGAAAAGGTCAATCCGGAAAACAAACGATGATCGCCGCGACTGCACGCGAGATTGGCGACTTCCAGCATGAACGGGTATCCGAAATGAATAGCGCAGGATTATATACGATTAAACGGGGTGGTTCACACTGCCCGGCGCGCCCGCCAAACAGCCTTACACAGCATTTTATATTGTGAATTGCCTGCCTTTGGTACGACCACGACATGTGTCTCGTGAGCAGACGATTGACATCGCACTTTGTCATCCAGATCGGAACAATAACCTCATTTCCAACTGCAGCATAAATGTTTCCGATTATTTTATGCCAGGAACAAGCTTCAATGCGGAACAGCCCTTGCTTACTTCATCCCGGCCTGACGACGATCCGGCAACCTGGCCAGATAGTCCGCCAATGCCTCCATGTCGGCGGTAGATATTTCTTTCAACGCGACCACCATGTCGGGATGGGAGTTCCCGCGGGCGCCAACCTTGATGAGTTCCATTTCGCGCAACAAATAGCTGTAATGCTGGGCACCCAACGCTGGATATATTTTTTCCTCATTACCCTCGCCGCGGCTGCCGTGGCATTTGATGCACCCTCTTTGCACGTATAGCGCCTCGCCTTGGCGTACCTGATCGCCCGGCCCCTTGCCGTTTTCCTTGATGGTGGTCAAAGAGGACAAGAAGACGGCAATATCTGCGATCTCTTCAACGCTGACCGCATCGGGCGAAATAAATGGTTCCATTTTCGGATTCAGACGCAAACCGGCGCGTATATCGGTCAATTGTTTGATAATCACCGAAGCATACTGCCCGGTCAATCTGGGATAAATGCCGTCAACACGGCCGAAGGCGTCTTGCTTGTGACAGCCGCGACAACCGCGAAACGCCTCGCGCCCGCGATCCATGTCACCTTTCAAGCGTAATGCTTCGGCTCGCTCCGGAGTCAATTTGTTCCAAACATACCCTTTGCTTCCAATCCCCTGGTATGTCGCAGCATCCGAGGGCGTCTCGGCAAGAACCGACGCTGTCGGCAACAATGCCAGGGCAATTATCAACAATATTCTCATCGGTTATTCCCCTTTTAAACTGGCGATATATTCGGATGCGGCTTTCATTTCCTGATCGGTCATGCGCAATGTGATGGCCCGCATCACTCCCCGGGCATCGTTATTGCGCACGATGTTCTTGAAATTACTCATCTGGGTATTCAGATAGGCCGTGTGCTGGCCCGCCAGACGCGGAAATTTATCCGTGCCCTCGCCCTTTTCGCCGTGACAGCCGGAACATGCGGGTACGGCGCTATTCACTATCCCGTCGGTATATATCAACTGCCCTTGCTCAGCGAGATTCTTGTCAGTCACGACACCGGGTGTCCGCTTTTGCTTGCTGTAGTACATCGCCAATGCGTCAATTTCCGAGTCCGATATCTGGGTGGCCATCGGCCCCATGATCTCGCTGACACGTTTGAATTTCTTGAAATCCATTATTTGCTTGCTAATGTAAGCCGCATCCAGTCCTGCAATTTTCGGGAAATCGGGGGTTACGCTGTTGCCGTCCTCCATATGACAACCGGCACACAAGGGATTGGGCGCACCTTCCGCGCGGGCCGCAATCGGCACAACCAAGGGAATTGAAATTGCCAGCATCAACAACAGAAACGACTCGATAACCCGTACAGCCCGTCGATGTCGCAGGCTGCACGCAGAAATGGATTCATTTGGGGTCATTTGATTGTCTCTCCCTCATTTTTCGGGTAATCGCAAATCGCACGCGGCATTGGGTCGATTATTGATTTGCATGCAATCTCAAACATGATCGCCTTACAATGCGCAAATGACCTGCCGGGATATTTAAAGACCGCACTTGGAAAGATTGTATTACATCATATCTTGCGTATTGCTGATTTTCACCGATAAATTCTGACAAAAGCTGACAGGTAGCGCAAATTGAGTGGAGTGAACTTTGGGTTCCAACAAACAAAACGCCGCTCAAGGCGGCGTTTCGCTTGATACAACAATTCAGCGTCGGTCACTTCTTCTTATCGATTTCAAAGTCTTTCATTGTTATTTTCGCGCCCTTTTTCAGTTCTGCCAGATACGCTGTCAACAATTCCTCTCCGGTGATTTGACGTATCTGCTGCTCGTAACCGCCGCGTTTGTTCTCGTCTCCCGGCGGCGCTTCTTTCACAGACTCAATACGCGCCAACACAAAACCATTCGATCCGCCCACACCCACATATGCGGGCAACTTGGCGGTATCTGCCTGAAACGCCGCTTGCGCCAAGGCAGGCTCGATACCGGAACGCTTGCTGCGCGTGATGCTTTGCGCCGCTTTCCAGCTCAAGCTGACTTTCTCCCCGCCCTGCAATTGCTCCAGAATTTTCTTGCCTTGCTGCAACGCCAGTTCTATCGCTTGCTGCTTCTCCAACTGCATTCGGATACTTGCCGCAACTTCAGCCAAAGGACGCACGCTTGCCGGCTTGTATTCCGTCACGCGCGTTGCCAACAAAGTATTCGGGGCGACCTCGATTGCCGACGAGTTTCGTTTGTTCTTCAGCACATCCTCCGAGAAAACTGCCTGAAGCGCCTTGTCCGTCCACATCCCGCCTGCTGGTTGCCCCTTGCTCAACCACATGCCGCGCTGTACCGATGTATTCACCAGTTCGGCCGCAGGCTTCAAGCTGTCGCTTTGTTCGTAAACGATGTCGTTGAATTTTTCTGCCAGTTCGGCGAACTTGTCGGTAGCGTGTTGCACCTTCAAACGCTGGACGATCAAAGCTTTCACGTCGACCAATGCCGACAACTTCGCCGGTTTCACCGCGACCAGTTTGATGATGTGGTAGCCGAAGTCGCTCAAGACCAAGCCGCTCACTTCTCCGGCCTTAAGACCGAACACGCTGTCTTCGAAAGGCTTGACCATGGCACCTCGCCCGAACATGCCCAGATCGCCGCCGTTATTGGCTGAGCCCGGATCTTGCGAATACTGTTTCGCCAATTCGGCAAATTTGGAGGGAGATTGTTTGACCAACTGCAAGACCTGCTCGGCTTTCGCCTTGGCGGCCTGCTTCTCGGCATCGGACGCTTGCTTTGCAACCGAGATCAGGATATGCGCAGCCTGACGCTGTTCCTGGGTGCCAAACTCAGCCTGATGCTCCTCGAAATACCGTTTTATTTCTTCGTCCAAAACCGTCACCTGCGGCAGCAGGGAATCGACGGAAAACACTACGTATTCGACGTTGGCTCGTTCCGGCATCTGGAATTTCTGCTCGTTGCTATTGTAGAAATCGCTAACGGCGCTGTCGGACAATTTCACCTGCTTTGCAAATGCCGCACCGTCTATGCTCGCCACGGCAACCATTCGCTGCTGTTCATTAAGCCGAATCAGGTTTGTTGCAACCGTGCCCGCAGCATAGCCATTTTGCGCATACGCATCGGTCAATTGGCGCGCCAGCATGTCCTGGCGGATGCGCGATTCAAACTCGAAGCGGTTCATCCCTTTCTCGTTCAATACCTCTTCATAGCGCTTTTTATCGAATTTTCCATCTACCTGGAACACACCGATGCTGGCAATGATCTGCGCGATCTGTTCGTCCGTCAGGATCAGCCCGATACGGCGCGCTTCATCTCCCAGCAAATGCTGCGTAACCAGTCCGTCCAGAATGGAATGCTTGATCTCCGGTTTGTCGAAAAACGCCGGGTCGAAATTGGGTCCCGCCATTTCGCGAATCCGTTGCTGCTGTTGCCTCAGCGCGTTATCGAATTCCTGCTGGCCGATTTTCGTACCATTTACTGTTGCCAGCGATTCGACCTCTCCGGATTTGCGGTACGAATCCACTCCCCACAGGGCAAATGGCACAATGATGAGTGCCAGTACGATCTGCACCGGCCGTCTGTTTTCATGAACGAAATCGAACATAGCAACCTACCCGAAAGAACGGACGCCACATCGGACATCCCATATGAAAAAAGGCGAACTTTCGTTCGCCTCTGTTTGGCGGAGTGGACGGGACTCGAACCCGCGACCCCCGGCGTGACAGGCCGGTATTCTAACCAACTGAACTACCACTCCATAAAACTTTAAAACATCTGGTGGGTGCTGACGGGATCGAACCGCCGACAATCGCCTTGTAAGGGCGGTGCTCTACCAGCTGAGCTAAGCACCCGACAAAGACAACTAGTTTACAGCATCTTTCAAACCTTTGCCAGCGCGGAATTTCGGAACTTTAGCTGCCTTGATCTTGATGGTGGCACCAGTGCGAGGATTGCGGCCATTACGCGCAGCACGTTTGCCAACATAGAACGTACCAAAACCAACCAAGCTCACGAGTTCCCCCTTCTTCAGGGATTTCTTGATGGATTCGATAGTCGCGTCCAATGCACGACCAGCAGCGGCCTTGGAAATGTCGGCGGATTTTGCAATTGCTTCGATCAGATCAGATTTATTACTCACGCGATTCCCCTTTGCTTGTTAGTTGAGAACACAGGAAAGCCCTGCAGCGGCTTTATATCAAGGGATTTTGAAAGGGTCAAGCTAATGCAAAATTATTTTAATTACCCCACCCTCTTGCCAACCCCCGTCAATGCTTGATTGCAGGGGAGGCACTTGTTTCGCCGATGACCGCTGGCGATGCGACTGGGGCTACATCCGGCTCTGGCAAAGGCTCCGGCTTGCGCTCCAGCGCCATTTCCAAAACCTGTTCAATCCATTTAACGGGATGAATATCCAGTTTGTTTTTCACGTTATCCGGTATCTCGACCAGATCCTTAGTGTTTTCTTCAGGAATCAAAACAACCTTGATCCCGCCGCGCTGCGCCGCCAGCAGCTTTTCCTTCAAACCGCCGATCGGCAACACCTCGCCGCGCAAGGTGATCTCGCCGGTCATTGCCACATCCGCGCGCACCGGAATTCCGGTTAGCGCAGAGACCATTGCAGTACAGATGCCGATACCCGCACTCGGGCCATCCTTGGGCGTGGCACCCTCCGGCAAGTGAATGTGCAGATCGCTCTTTTCGTAGAAGTTGCCGGCGATGCCCAAAGTCCGCGCACGGCTGCGCACCACGCTGAGCGCAGCCTGTATGGATTCCTGCATCACTTCGCCCAGTTTGCCGGTAGTCGTGGTCTTGCCCTTGCCAGGCAACACGGCAGTTTCGATTGTCAGCAACTCCCCTCCGACTTCCGTCCAGGCCAAGCCAGTCACTTGCCCGACCTGATTGGTCTTTTCTGCGATGCCATAGCTATAGCGGCGCACGCCCAGATACTTGTCCAGATTGCGGGCGTTGATAATGACTTTGTTTTCACGGCCTTTCAGCAACAATGCTTTCACAACCTTGCGGCATATTTTGGACAGTTCGCGCTCCAGACTGCGCACACCCGCTTCTCGCGTGTAGTAGCGCAGGATATCGCGAATCGCACTTTCCGAAACACTGATCTCTTCAGCCTTCAACCCGTTATTTTTTATTGCTTTGGGCAACAGATAACGCGTGGCGATGTTGACCTTCTCGTCCTCGGTATAGCTCGAGACATGGATCACTTCCATGCGATCCAGCAACGGAGCGGGAATGTTCATGCTGTTCGAGGTTGCGACAAACATCACGTCCGACAGGTCGTATTCGACTTCGACGTAGTGGTCGACGAAAGTATGGTTCTGTTCGGGATCGAGCACCTCGAGCAATGCCGAAGACGGGTCGCCGCGGAAGTCCATGCCCATCTTGTCCACTTCATCCAGCAGGAACAATGGATTCTTCACCCCGACCTTGCTCATGTTCTGCAATATCTTGCCCGGCATCGAGCCAATGTAAGTACGGCGATGCCCGCGAATTTCGGACTCGTCGCGCACTCCGCCCAGCGACATGCGCACAAACTTGCGATTGGTCGCACGTGCGATGGACTGCCCCAGCGACGTCTTGCCCACGCCGGGAGGACCGACCAGACATAGAATCGGGGCCTTCATCTTGGTCACGCGCTGTTGCACCGCGAGATATTCCACGATGCGCTCTTTAACCTTGTCCAAGCCGTAGTGATCCGCCTCAAGTATGTCTTCGGCATGCTTGAGATCGGTATCGATCTTGGTTTTCTTCTTCCACGGCAGGCCGAGCAACACGTCGATGTAGTTGCGCACCACGGTCGCTTCGGCCGACATCGGCGACATCAACCGCAGCTTTTTCAGTTCGGCCTCGGCCTTGGCACGTGCATCTTTGGGCATGTGCGCGGCCTTGATCTTCTTCTCGACCTCTTCGATGTCGGCGCCGTCTTCGCCTTCGCCCAGTTCCTTCTGGATCGCCTTGACCTGCTCGTTCAGGTAATACTCGCGCTGGCTCTTCTCCATCTGGCGCTTGACGCGGCCGCGGATACGCTTCTCCACCTGCATGATGTCCAGTTCGGCTTCCAGCAAGCCCAGCAGATGCTCGAGGCGCTGGCGCACATCGAAAATCTCCAGCACTTCCTGTTTCTGTTCCAGCTTGAGCGGCAAATGCGCGGCAATCGTATCGGCCAGGCGGCCTGCATCGTCGATGCCCGCCAGCGAAGTCAGGATTTCCGGCGGGATTTTTTTATTCAATTTGACGTACTGGTCGAACTGGTTGATCAGGGCGCGGCGCATCGCTTCCGCCTCATGCCCGATCTCTTCGTCGATAGGCACCGGCTGTATCTCCGCGTCCAGATGCGACTTGTCGTCGAATATGTTCAATACCTTGGCGCGCTGGGTACCCTCGACCAGCACTTTTACCGTACCGTCGGGAAGCTTCAGCATCTGCAATATGTTGGCGATGCTGCCGATGCGGTAAATGTCCTCGGTCGCAGGCTCGTCCTTGGCTGCCGATTTCTGTGCCACCAGCACGATGCTCTTGCCGGCCTCCATCGCCGCTTCCAGCGCCTTGATGGATTTGGCACGCCCGACGAACAGCGGGATGACCATGTGCGGAAACACCACCACGTCGCGCAAGGGCAACAAAGGGTAGAGTTCGGCGGTAGTAGAAGGTGTGTCGTATTCGGCCATGATTCGGGACTCGGATGGTTAGGGAGTAGCGATGATGTGGGGTTCAGGCCCGATAATTCAAGCCCCGCTCTCCAAGGCCTTGATTACGCGGCCTTTGGAGTGTCCGCATACATCACGATGGGTTTGATTTCACCCGTGCCGTTTTCGTCCAGCACCACTTTGCTCACATTCTCCGCCGAAGGCAAATCGAACATGGTATCCAGCAGGGCGTGCTCGAGAATGGAGCGCAATCCGCGCGCGCCCGTCTTGCGCGCCAGCGCTTTCTTGGCAATCGTGTTCAGTACGCCTTCGCGGAATTCCAGTTCCACGCCTTCCATCGCGAACAGTTTCTGGTATTGCTTGGTCAGCGCATTCTTCGGCTCAGTCAGGATCTGGATCAGGGCCGCCTCATCCAGCCCTTCCAATGTTGCCACGACGGGCAAACGCCCGACGAACTCGGGAATCAGGCCGAACTTGATCAAGTCCTCCGGTTCCACATCGCGCAGGACTTTGCCGATATCCTTGTTGTCCTCGCGCTTGGATAGATTGGCCGAGAAACCGATGCCGGACTTTTCCGAACGGTTGCGGATCACTTTCTCCAGGCCGTCGAAGGCCCCACCGCAGATAAACAGGATGTTGGTGGTGTCCACCTGCAGGAATTCGGTGTTGGGATGCTTGCGTCCGCCCTGGGGAGGAATCGACGCTTTGGTGCCCTCGATCAGCTTGAGCAGTGCCTGCTGCACCCCCTCGCCCGACACGTCGCGGGTGATGGACGGGTTATCCGACTTGCGCGAAATCTTGTCGATCTCGTCGATATAAACGATGCCGCGTTGCGCACGCTCCACATCGTACTCGCAAGCCTGCAACAGCTTCTGGATGATGTTCTCGACATCCTCCCCGACGTAACCGGCTTCGGTCAGCGTGGTTGCATCGGCCATCACGAACGGAACGTTGAGCAAGCGTGCCAGCGTCTGCGCCAGCAGAGTCTTGCCGGAACCGGTCGGGCCAACCAGAAGGATATTGCTCTTGGCCAGCTCCACGCCGTCCTTGTCGGTGTTCTTCAGGCGTTTGTAGTGGTTGTACACCGCCACGGACAGGATCTTCTTGGCCTGGCGCTGCCCGATGACATACTCGTCGAGGCGCTCGCAAATCTCGTGCGGTATCGGCAACTCGTTCTTGTCCGATTTTTCTCCGACTACGCTGCTCTGCGTTTCTTCGCGGATAATGTCGTTGCACAGCGCGATGCATTCGTCGCACACGAACACCGACGGCCCCGCAATCAGCTTGCGCACCTCGTGCTGGCTCTTTCCGCAGAAAGAACAATACAACAGCTTGTCACCCTTGTTTTTGTCCGTCGTCATGGTACCTCCGCTCCGAAATTATCGGCAGCTTTGCAAATCGCTCTTAAACCCGTTTATCCAGCACCTGATCCACCAGGCCGTACGCCACCGCTTCCTGCGCCGACAGGAAATTATCGCGTTCGCTGTCGCGTGCGATCTCTTCCACGGTACGCCCGGTGTGATGGGCCATCAAGGCATACAGGCGCTCACGCAAACTCAGGATGTACTTGGCATGAATTTCGATGTCCGAAGCCTGGCCGCGGAACCCGCCCAACGGCTGGTGGATCATCACGGTGGAATTGGGCAAAGCGAAGCGCTTGCCCTTTTCACCCGCCTGCAACAGGAATGCGCCCATGGAAGCCGCCATGCCGATGCACAGCGTGGAAACCTGCGGCTTGATGAACTGCATGGTGTCGTAGATCGCCATGCCGGCAGAGATGGAGCCGCCCGGCGAGTTGATGTAGAAATGGATGTCCTTGTCCGGATTCTCCGATTCCAGGAACAGCATCTGCGCCACGATCAGGTTGGCGGTGTGATCGTTGACCTCGCCGACCAGGAACACCACGCGCTCCTTGAGCAGGCGCGAATAAATGTCGTAGGCGCGTTCGCCGCGCCCGCTGGTCTCGACCACCATCGGGATCATGCCGATGTCCTGCGGTTCCGTCATTTGCGCGGCAGCGTTTTGCAGCATGTTCAGTTACTCCCCATCAGTTCGGTCAGCGTGACGGCCTTGTCGCTCACCTTGGCACCGGCCATCACCCAGGCCACCACGTTGTCTTCCAGCACCAGATTCTCCACTTCGCGCAAACGTGCAGGGTCGGCGTTATACCAGCGCACCACCTCTTCCGGATGCTCGTAGCTTTGCGCGAATTCCTGCACCAGCGCTTTTACCTGTTCCGGCTTGGCTTTCAATTCGTGTTTCTTGATCAACTCTGCCAGGATCAGGCCCAGCTTTACGCGTTTGCCGGCGCGCTCCATGAACATGTCCGTCGGTAGCTGCGTGCCTTTCGGTATCTTGATGCCGCGGCCTTCCATATCCTGCAGGGCCTGCTGCATCAATTGCTGCGCCTCGCTTTCCAGCAGCGCCTTGGGCACATCCAGTTGCGCAACCTTGAGCAGCAACTCCATCGCGCTGTCCTTGTTGCGCCCCTTGGCACGGCGTTGCGCTTCGCGCCCGACGTTGTCGCGGATCTCCTGCTTGAGTTTTTCCACATCCCCATCGACCGCACCCAGCGATTTGGCGAACTCGGCATTCACCTCGGGCAGGTGCGCTTCCTCCACCGCATGCACGGCGATGGTGAAAGTCACTTGCTTCCCCGCCACATCCTTGCCGTGATAATCGGCCGGAAAGGTCATGTCGAAGGACTTGGTCTCGCCCGCCTTCATGCCGACGATGGCTTTTTCAAAGTCAGGCAGCATGCGTCCCGTTCCCAGTACCACCGCGAAATCCCTGGCTTCGCCGCCCTCGAACACCACGCCGTCCAGCTTGCCGGTAAAGTCGATGCGCACCTGGTCGTCGTTCTTCGCGGCACGGTCGGCCTTCCTGAACTCCGCGCGCTGCTTGCGCAGCGTGGTGATGGTCTCTTCCACATCCGCATCGCTCAGCGTGAACGTCACGCGGTCAATGCTTTCGCCGGAGATGTCGCCGATGGCGACTTCCGGGTAGACCTCGAAGGTTGCGCTGAATTCGATTTGCGGCGCATTCAGGTCGGCAGTCTTGATCTCGAACTGGGGATAACCGGCCACTTGCAGCTTGTTGGCCATGGCGGCTTCGGCAAAAGAACGCTGCAGGCTCTCGCCCAGCACTTCCTGCTGCACCGACTGGCCGTATTGCTGTTCCAATACCTTATAAGGGACTTTGCCCGGACGGAAGCCGTGCACCTTGGCAGTACGGCCGATATGCTTCAGCCGCGCCTCCATTTCGCCGCGCAATTGCTGCTGGGGGATGGATGCATTCAAACGGCGCTGCAATCCGCTCAGGGTTTCTACATTTGACATACTGACACTTTCTTTGAAATTTAGGCTGGCTTCACAAAACGAATATCGCGGGTGGAATGATACATGAAACGGGGCGGGAAGACCCGCCCGCCTTCACTCCGTATGGGCAGGGATCTGCGGCAGGCGCCAGATATCGCGGTTATAGTCCTGGATGGTGCGGTCGCTGGAGAATTTGCCGCTGGCTGCGGCATTCAGGATGCTCATGCGCGTCCAGCCTTCCCGGTCGCGGTAGGCAGTCGCCACGTTTTGCTGCGCATTCAGGTAGCTGCGAAAATCCGCCGCCGTCAGCCAGGAATCGCCCGGACTCAGGATGGACTGCACGACGGGATCGAATAACCCCGGTTCGAACAGGTTGAAATGCCCGCTTTTCAGCAGATGCACCACGCGCGCCAGGTCGGCATCGGCAGCGATGATGGCAACCGGGTCGTAATGCCCGCGCGCGGCCTGCACCTGTTCGGCCGTCAACCCGAACAGGAAGAAGTTCTCTCCCCCGACTTCCTCGCGAATCTCGATATTCGCGCCGTCCAGCGTGCCGATGGTGATGGCTCCGTTCATCATGAACTTCATGTTGCCGGTGCCCGATGCTTCCTTGCCTGCCGTTGATATCTGCTCGGACAGGTCTGCTGCAGGACAGATCACCTCCATCGCGGAAACGCGGTAATCCGGCAGAAATGCGAGCCGCAACAAGCCCTTGGTGTCCGGATCGTGATTGACCACATCGGCGACCGCCGTCACCAGCCGGATAATCCGTTTTGCCATGACATAACCCGGGGCCGCCTTGCCGCCGATCAGGACGCAACGCGGCGTCCAGTCGGCGGTGTCGCCCCGTTTGATGCGGTCGTAAAGATGAATGACGTGCAGCACATTCAGCAACTGGCGCTTGTATTCGTGAATGCGCTTCACCTGCA
The DNA here is from genome assembly GCA_016235045.1 of Nitrosomonadales bacterium. GTDB lineage: Bacteria > Pseudomonadota > Gammaproteobacteria > Burkholderiales > Gallionellaceae > Sideroxyarcus. The sequence continues at coordinate 21,063 of JACRME010000027.1, read as the reverse complement.
CATCGAACATCGCCGCCGGGTCGAATTCCACGCCGCAATCGCGGGCGACCATTTGCGCCAGCCGCTGCTTGTTCGCCTGTTTCACCTGGTGCCACTCCGCCTGAAACTCCTTGTCTTCGGCAAACGCCCGCAACCCCTGCAACGCGGACATATCGGTGCGCCACGCATCTCCGATACGGCCGTCGATCAGGCTGCTCAACAGGGGATTGCTCGACGCCATCCAGCGGCGCGGCGTCACGCCGTTGGTCTTGTTGTTGAACTTGCCCGGCCACAGTTCGAAAAAATCGCCGAACAGATGCTGTTGCAGCAGATGGGAGTGCAGCGCCGCCACGCCGTTTACCGAATGGCATGCAACTACCGCAAGATAGGCCATGCGTATCTGCGGCACATCGCTCTCCTCCACGATGGACATGCGGCGTTCCCGCTCGGTGTCCCCGGGCCAGCGCAGGGAAACCTCTTCCATGAAGCGCGCATTGATCTCGTAAACGATATCCAGCAAGCGCGGCAACAGCCGCCCGAACATGCTCACCGGCCAGCGCTCCAGCGCCTCCGGCAGCAACGTATGGTTGGTATAGGCCATGGTGTGCGAGGTGATGTCCCACGCTTCGTCCCAGCCCAGCCGGTGTTCGTCCATCAACAGGCGCATCAGCTCCGGCACTGCGCAGGTCGGATGCGTATCGTTCAACTGGAAACAGTTCTTCCCGGCAAATCCGGAAAAGTCCCTGCCATGCTTGTACACCCATCGCCGCAGCACATCCTGCAAGCTGGCAGAAGCCAGGAAGTATTGCTGGCGCAGCCGTAATTCCTTGCCGTTTTCGCTGGCGTCGTTCGGATACAGCACCATGGTGATGTGCTCCGCCGCATTCTTGGCGGCGACGGCTTCGGTATAGCTGCCGGCGTTGAACTCGTCCAGGTCGAACTCTTCGGTCGCCGCCGCTTTCCACAGACGCAGCGTGTTCACCGTGCCGTTGCGATAACCGGGAATGGGCATGTCGAAAGGCACCGCCAGCACATCCTGTGTTTCAACCCAGCGCAGCCGTGCATGACCATCCGCGCTGGTATAAAAATCGGTGCGCCCGCCGAATTTGACCCTGACCGTATATTCCGGACGCTCGATCTCCCACGGGTTGCCGTTGCGCAACCAGTGATCCGGTTCTTCCATTTGGTAACCATGTTCGATCTTCTGCCGGAACATGCCGTACTCATAGCGGATGCCGTACCCCGTCACGGGCAGTTGCAGCGTCGCACAGCTATCCAGGAAACAAGCCGCCAGACGGCCCAAACCGCCGTTGCCCAAACCGGCATCGTTCTCCAGTTCGCGCACTTCTTCCAGTTCAAGCCCCAAATTGCGCATCGCTTCGGCGTTCGCTCCCTGCAGATCCAGGTTCAGCAGCGCATTGCCCAAAGCGCGCCCCATCAGGAACTCCAGCGAGAGGTAATACGCCTGCCTGCAATCCGTCTCGTCGTAAGCGCGCTGCGTCCTGCGCCAGCGCTCGACCAGACGGTCGCGCAATACCAGCGCGCAGGAGGAATACACGTGGTACGACGACACGCTGGCCTTGTCCCAACCGAGCGTGTGATTGAAATAGCGGCGGAAATCCTCTTCCAGCCCGATGGCATTCATGCCCAGCGGGGGCATTCTCAGCATGCTGGGCTGCTTGGCGATAAAAGGTTTGTTAGCAATATTCATCTGCATTTCCCGGTACTGAACTGGTCGCCGGCGAACTCACGCGACTTCAATACAAAATTCCAGAGTATCTGCCTGAGCCGCCCTGCCGCATTCGAAGGTCAATGTGACTGCCTGCATGATTTTCTCGAAGCCGGCTTCCGATTGCGAAACACTGAAGCAAGGCGCGGAAAGGAAGGACACCGGCTGGTTCACCGAGACGTTCAGCTTCCCGCCCAATACCGCATCTTCCAGCACGATGCGCTGCATCGCATCCAGTTGCAACACCTGCCCGAAACCGCCCGCAATCTCATCGCCCACCCGGAAACGCCCGGCCGGGCCGTCGCAGCTCGGCATGGCCAGATTCACGACCACCCGGAAAATTCCCTCGCCGACACCGGCAAATTGATAGGCAACGTACAGGCGCGCATTGTCCATCACCACCGACTTGCGCACTTTGCCGGCGCCCAGCGTGGCTTCAAACGCCGCCCCCTGCTGCATGCCTTTGAGTTCGGCCGCAACGTAAACCGGCACGACCGCTTCGGCGCCGGCCTGCCAGCGATCCATGAACATCAGCTTCTGCTGCTTATCGATTGCCATGTCCTCCTGCGTGATCTCATGCTTCAGGCTGACGCGTTCATGCGGATTGGCAATGCCGTCGCCCTGAAGGTGTTCGACGGGCTGGGCATGCACCTTGCGATGATAGTGCTCGTGCGGCATGGACAAGGTGTCGGCAAAATTGTGGTGCAAGCGATAGGAGTCGAATTCGCAAATCGCGGCGCTGCCGTCCTGCCTGAGCACCGCCTGCAACACGCCGTTGTGCAGGAATATTTCATCGTCGCCGTCCAGGTCGAGATCGAGCAACAGCTTGGGCTGGCGCGGACTGGCTTCATCCAGCAAGCCCTCCAGCTTGACGATGGCGTTGTAGACGGCACGCCGCAAGTGCGGCAAATACAGCCCGCCAAACAACCCGTGCCAGTAGGCGTCGTTGGCCTGGGCTTCGTACAGGGCGTTCAGCATTTCGGCGGTTTGTCTCTTTTTCGGCAGCGCATGCAAGCGCCGCGACAGGTCCAGCATGCGCTTGTGCATCCAGTTCGATTCCGGATAGCGCATGAAAAAATTCTTCCAGATGCCGCCGCGCAAAAACGCCTTATTCTGCTCGAACTGGCCGGAAGACTTGGATGCCAGCACCAGGTCGGCATAGTGGTGCGCGGCGGGAACCGGCAGCGTCCATTCGTTCATCTCGATATAGGAAGTGGTCGGCAGATAGACCACGCCGCGCGTCCTGGCGCGCGCATGGTAATCGCAGTAGCGCTCGGTCTTGATGATGCTCGATGCCAGCACCCCCTCGATGAACTGGGTGAGCCAACCCCGTTCGTACACCCAGTTATAGGTCTCGGGCCAGATGCCGAACTTCTCGATATCGTCGAAATAGATCGCCGCCGGCGCGCCATCTTCTTTCGCCAGGCTTTCCAGATAAGCGACCACTTCAGGCGCGGGAGAAAACGGCAGCCGGTAACGCAATGCTTCGGAAATGGGAAACAGATCGAGTTGGCGGCCGTTTTCTTCGGTGGTGTAGTAACCGTTCAAATCGTTGGCGGATTTCCCCGCGCACAGGAAATGGTAGTCGTCCACCGTTGAATACAGTATTCCCGAATCGGCCAGCGACGGCACGACGGTCGCCTCCCACACGCGCTCGGTCAGCCATGCGCCTTGCGGGCGCTGCCCCAGGGTCTGCTCGAGCTGGTCCGACATGCGCTGCAATTGTCCCATCCTGTCCTGCTCCGGGATCACCGCCAGGACCGGTTCGGTATAACCCGCGCCGACCAGTTCCGCCTGTCCGCGCTGCACCATCTCCTTCAGCAGTTCCATATCGTCAGGATATTGCCTGAGCATGTAATCCAGCAGCCAGCCGCTGATATGGATGGCAAACCTGAACGCGGGATAACGGTGCAGCACGCGCAGGAACGGCCCATAGCAACGCGCATGCGCATCGTCCAGCACGTGCGTAAAATTCCCCACCGGCTGGTGCGCGTGTACCCCGAGCAACAATGAAACTGACTTGGCCATGAGCTTCCCCATCAATTAATCAAACGCCCTCGGAACGGCGCATGGCGCCACCCGTCGCGGGCGCGCCGCTGCCCACGCTGATGACATGCTGCAATTCAAGCGGAGGTGTCAACTTCAGCAGTGCATACAGGTTGGAAAGGTTGCGGCGGAACAGGCTGTCGAACGAGGCGACGCTCAGCGCCGAATTGTAGTCGCCGAACCACCAGAACCAGTCCGATCCCTCGCAATCGGCAAGCTGCTCCGTTGCCAGGCGTTTGTCCTCGTCGCTCAAACGCCCGCTCGCCATGACGAAATCGTAGCTGCGCTTGGCTTCGCACAAAAGATCCCAGCCGCGGTTTTTTTCCGGCGAGCCGATCCAGGTGCTGAATGTGCCGTAGACCCAACTGCCTGCCACCAACTGCTGCAGCTTGCTCGCGGTCACATGCGATTTCGGATCGCTCAGGCCCTGCACGCATTCGTGGAAGGTCGTGGTGCGAATATCGGGATGGTTTTCCAGCCTGGAATACAGCTCGGACAGGAAATAATAGGCATTGTAGGGATAGTATTCCCAGGCATTCTCGCCATCCAGGATCACCGTCACGACCGGGTCTTCCTCGCCCGGGGAGTGGCGCAATATTTCCTCCAGATGATGGACGAAATCGGCGGCGGCATCGTCGCCCTTCCATTTCGCATATTCGAAGCCAACCTTGTCCGACAGGCGGTCGTCGCGGAAGAAACAGTAAACCGGATTGCCGCCGGTCTCGACCAGATAGGGCTTGTACAGGTAGCCGGAGGTGCCCGGCAGCGGATTGTCGTTCATCTCGCGCAGCAGGCTGTTGGCCAGCACGGCTTGCCCGGTTGCCGTCCATTCGCAACCGTGCTCCGCCATCAGCTTCAGCGTGGCGCGCGACACGCCGCCTTCCGACGGCCACATCCCGTTCGGGGCCGCGCCGAAGTTCTGCTTGTGGCTCTCGATCGCATTGGACAGATGGGCGTGGACGCGCGCCATACCGCCGGGATATTGCGCGGCTTGCGGCAGGGGGGCATTCGGTTCGCTCTCGCGCGCCGCGGCAAAATCCAGCAGCAGCGGCATGATGGGATGGTTGTACGGCGTGGACGAAATCTCGATTTGCCCGCGCTCGACCAGCTTGCGGTAGCGCGGCACGATGCCGGCGATGATCGTCCCGATCTGGTCGAACAATTCCATGCGCTCGGCATAAGTAAACTGGCTGCCCTTGGTCATCAGGCGTGCGACCGTCTCGCTGCTGCGCCGCACGCTCTCGCCCATCCACACCAGGTGGTACCACACCAGCAGGTCGGCCAGATATTGCCCGGACAGGTAGGTCACGTTCTCGCGGCCGTGCCCCTCCACCATTTTCTGCAGATCGAACAGATGCTGATAGGCCCGGTAGGGTTGCAGCATCTTGGTATGGTTGCTCTTGAAGCAGGCATCCAGGATGTGCTGGCGCCCGGCATCGTCCAGTTCGTCCAGATGCTCGTGCCGCAGCATCTTGAGCAGGGTGTCGCGGATATCGCCGCTGTCGAACTGTTGCTCGTAGTCCTGCAACTGCTCGATCAGGATGGGTACGAAATTCACCACCGCCCGCGACTCAGGATGCTGCTCCAGGTGGAACGCCATGTCGGTGTAATCCTTGGTGGCATGCAAATAGGTCCAGGGCAGCACATATTCGCCGTGCAGGTATTCCCGGTAATCCGGTTGGTGCATGTGCCAGCACAGGATGACCTGCAGTTTCTTGCCCGGGGCGGCTTGTACATTACTCTGCGGCATGTCGGCTTCCAGAAATCATTCCGATATTCTCAACGTATATGGTGGATCGATTGCCCCAGCATATCGGGGGTGACCAGGGTGATTCCACCGGGCGAAACATGGAAACGATGCGCGTCCTCTTCGTGGTTGAAACCGATATGCATCCCGTCCGGGATCGCGCAGTTGTTGTCGAGCACCACCCGTTTCAGCTTTACGTTCTCCCCGATGCGGGCGCCGGACAGGATCACCGAATCGGTGACCTCGCTGCGCGATCCCACCCGGATGTCCGAAAACAGCAGGGAATGGTGTACCCTGGCGCCGCTGATGATGCACCCGCCGGAGACCATCGAGTCGATCGCCACGCCGCGCCTGTCCTCGTCGTTGAACACGAACTTGGCCGGCGGCAATTGCTCCTGGTAGGTCCAGATCGGCCAGCTCTTGTCGTACAAGTCCAGCGCCGGCGTCACGCTGACCATTTCCATATTGGCTTCCCAATAGGCATCGATGGTTCCCACATCGCGCCAATAAGGCTCGACCCCGTCCGTGGTACCGACGCAACTCCGCTCGAAACGATGGGCATACACGCGGTAGCGGTCGATCAGGTAGGGAATGAGGTCGTGGCCGAAATCGTGCGACGACTTCTTGGTATCGGCATCGCGAATCAACTGCTCGTACAGGAACCTGGCGTTGAACACGTAAATGCCCATGCTGGCCAGGATGCGCCCGGGCTTGCCCGGAATCTCGTCCGGCGTGGCCGGCTTTTCGCTGAACCTGATAATGCGATCCTTTTCGTCGACCGACATCACGCCAAAAGACATGGACTCCGTCGCAGGCATTTCGACGCAGCCCACCGTCATGTCGGCATCGCTGCTCACGTGATAGGCCAGCATCTCGCCGTAGTCCATCTTGTAAATGTGGTCGCCCGCCAGGATCACGATGTACTCGGGGTTATAGCCGCGCAAGATGTCGATGTTCTGGAACACCGCATCCGCGGTGCCGCGATACCACTCTTCCTGGATGCGTTGCTGGGCCGGAAGCAGGGCCAGGAACTCGTTGAACTCGCCGCGCAGGAAACCCCAGCCTTTCTGGATATGCTCGATCAGCGTATGCGCCTTGTATTGGGTTACCACGCCGATGCGGCGGATGCCGGAATTGATGCAGTTGGACAGGGGGAAATCGATGATGCGGAACTTGCCGCCGAATTGCACGGCCGGTTTGGCATTCCAGTCGGTCAGGTTGTGCAGCCTGCTGCCGCGCCCCCCGGCCAGTACCAGGGCGACGGTATTCTTGGTCAGTGCACTGATGAAACGTGGCGAACGCATTTCTTGAACCATATTGCTGCCTCCCCTTAGAGTCGCCTTCAATATAACGTCATGCCATCGTCCGGTACAAGTCGACGTAGCGCTGCGCGCTGCCGCGCCACCCGACATCGCGGCGCATCCCGTTCAACTGGATGCTGCGGAATTTCTTGCCGTCCCGGTAACACTCGATCGCGCGCACCACGGAACGATACAGCGCTGCCGGATCGGCCTCGTCGAAAACGAAGCCGGTGCCGTCTGGCGCTTTCGCATCGGTGACCGAATCCGCCAGGCCGCCCGTCCTGCGCACCACCGGCGGCGTGCCGTAGCGCATGCCGTACATCTGGTTCAGGCCGCACGGCTCGAAACGCGAAGGCATGAGGAAAATGTCCACCCCCGCCATGACCTGATGCGACAACCCTTCGTCGAAGCGCACCGTTACCGAAACGCGTCCGGGGTAGCGTTGCGCCAGTTGCAGGTAGCGCTGCTCCAGATCGCTCTCGCCGCTTCCCAGCACGGCCAATTGTGCACCGCCATCCAGCAGTTTGGGCAGGCATTCCAGCAACATATCCAGCCCCTTCTGGTAGGTAAGCCGGCTGACCACACCGAGCAAGGGTGCTTTTTCATCGACCTCCAGTCCGAGGCGCTGCTGCAAGGCCAGCTTGCCTGCCGTCTTGGGCGCGAGGTTGCTGCTATCGTACCTGAGCGTCAGGTATTTGTCGGTCGCCGGATCCCATTCCTGCTCGTCGATGCCGTTGAGAATACCGCTGACGTCGCCGTTGCGCACGGTCAGCAGTCCCTGCATGCCGTAACCCATCTCGGTCGACTGGATTTCATGCGCATAAGTCGGGCTCACCGTCACGATGCGATCGGCATAGTGCAGACCGGCCTTCAGGAACGACAGGTAACCGTGAAACTCCACGCCGTGCATGTCGAAACAGGACTGCGGCAGGTCGAGCGGCGCCAGCCAGTCGCGGTCGAAGTTGCCCTGAAAAGCGATGTTGTGGATGGTCATCACGCTTTTTGCGTGCGTACTCGGGGTCAGTTGCAGATAGGCCGGCGCCAGACCGCTCTGCCAGTCGTTGCAGTGCACGATGTCGGCCTGCCACGCAACCGGCGACGCATCGCTGCCCAGCAACGCCGCCACCCTGGACAACATGCCGAAGCGCATGGCGTTGTCCGGCCAGTCGCCACCCAGTTCGTACTGGTACGGCCCCGCCACGCGGCAATAGTATTGTGGTGCATCCAGCACATACACCGGCACCCCGGTCTCCGGCATCATCGCGCTCAACAGCCTCACCTCCGGCTGGCCGGCAAACACGCTGAGCGCTGCAACCGTGCGCTTGTCTTTCAGCTTGTCCAGCACCGGGATATAGCCCGGGATGAGCAGCCGCACATCCTGTCCCAGCGCCTGCAATGCCGCCGGCAGCGCGCCGCTGACGTCGGCCAGGCCGCCGGTCTTGATCAGTGGGTGGACTTCGGAGGTGACGAACAGTATCTTCATTTGAGCGCGTTGTAATGGTGGATCAATCCGTTGGTGGAAGAATCGTGCGTGGTGACCTCCGTTCCGCTGCGCAACTCGGCCTGGATACGGGTGGCCAGTTGCTTGCCCAGTTCCACGCCCCACTGATCGAACGAATTGATGTTCCAGACCACGCCCTGCACGAATATCTTGTGTTCGTACAGCGCGATCAGGCGCCCCAGCGTGCGCGGCGTCAGCGCCCGGAACAGGATGGAATTACTGGGCTTGTTGCCCGCGAACACCTTGTGCGGCAGCAACGCTGCGATGTCTTTTTCACCCATGCCCGAGGCCCGCAGCTCTGCCCGCACTTCGGCTTCGTCCTTGCCGCGCATCAGCGCCTCGGTCTGGGCAAAATAATTCGACAGTAAAATCGCATGATGCTCTCCCAGCGGATACTGGGTCTGCGCCGCCGCAATAAAATCCGCCGGGAACATCTGCGTACCTTGATGCAGCAACTGGAAATAGGCATGCTGGCCGTTGGTGCCGACGCCGCCCCACAGGATGGGGCCGGTCGCGTAGTCCACGATATTGCCGTCGCGATCCACGCGCTTGCCGTTGCTTTCCATGTCGGCCTGCTGGAAATAGGGCACGAAATGCTCCAGCGCCTGATCGTAGGGCAGCAACGCCTGCTTGGTGCTGCGGTGGAAATTGTTGTACCACACGCCCAGCAGCGCGAGCACCACCGGCATGTTGTGCTCCAGCGGCGCCGTGCAGAAGTGCCGGTCCATGTCGTAGCCGCCGCGCAGCAGTTCCTCGAAATTGTCCATGCCCACCGCCAGCGCGATGGACAGGCCGATGGCAGACCACAACGAATAGCGGCCGCCGACCCAATCGGAAAACTCGAACATGTTTTCGGCATCGATGCCGAACTCCGTGACCTTCCCGGCGTTGGTGGAAAGCGCCACGAAATGCCGCGCGATATGTCCGGCATCGGCCGCGCTGCGCAGGAACCAGTCACGCGCCGAGTGCGCATTCATCAGGGTTTCCTGGGTGGTGAAGGTCTTGGAAGCGACGATGAACAGGGTCGTCTCCGGATCGAGGCGTTGCAGTTTTTTCAGCAGGTCGGTGCCGTCGACGTTGGAGACGAAATGCAACTGCACCTTGCCGTTATACGGCTTCAGCGCCTCGCACACCATCATCGGCCCGAGGAACGAGCCGCCGATGCCGATGTTCACCACATCGGTGATGACCTTGCCGGTATAACCGCGCCATTCCCCGCTGCGCACCTTGTCGCTGAAGCTGCGCATCTTGTCCATGACGCGGCGCACGCCCGGCAGCACATCCCGCCCGTCGAGCATCACCGGGGGATGCTGCGGATCGACCGCCGCCCGCAATGCCGTGTGCAGCACCGCGCGATGCTCGGTGGAGTTGATCCTGGCGCCGGAAAACATCCGGTCGCGCCAGCTTTCCACTTGCACATGGCGGGCCAGTGCGAACAGCAGCGCCATCGTCTCCTGCGTCACCAGGTTCTTGGAATAGTCCAACAGCAGGTCGTCCATGCGCAACGAGAACCGCTCGAACCGGTGCGGATCGTCGGCGAACTGGCGGCGCATGGAAAGCTGCTTGTTCGCGGCACAATGGGCAAGCAAGGCTTGCCACGCTTCTGATTGTGTCAGTGCAGACATCCTCTCCCCTTTATTGCGGTCAGCTAACCCGTTGCAATACGATCCCTGCCAGCGGCGGTAGTGTAAGTTCCAACGATTGCAGCTCGCCGTTCCAACCGATATCCGAAGTGTCGAGTCCCAGCCCGTTGCCCATATTGGAGCCGCCGTAGTAATGCGAGTCGCTGTTGAATATCTCGCGGTAACATCCCTTGTGGCGAACGCCGACCCGGTGGCCGATTCTCGGCACCGGCGTGAAGTTCAGCAGCACGATCACGTAGGCGCCATCGCGCGTGAAGCGGCGGTAACTCAACACCGACTGGTCGGCGTCGTTGCAGTCCAGCCACTCGAAACCTTCCGGCGAAAAATCCAGTTCGTGCAACGCGGGGACGCCTGCGTACAGGCGGTTCAGGTCGCGCAATGCGGACTGCACCCCGCTGTGCTGGGCGCGCCCGAGCAGGTTCCAGTCCAGTTCCGTTCCGACCTTCCACTCGTGCCCTTGCGCAAACTCGTTGCCCATGAAATTGAGCTTCTTGCCGGGATACGTCATCTGGTAAGTAAACAGCAGGCGCAGATTGGCGAATTTCTGCCAGCCGTCCCCCGGCATCTTGTCCAGTAGCGACCGCTTCCCATGCACCACTTCGTCGTGCGAGAACGGCAGCACGAAATTCTCGGTGTAGCTGTAAAGTTGGCCAAACGTGAGCATGTTGTGGTGATAGCGCCGGTGTACCGGGTCGTGCCCGAAATAGGCGAGCGTATCGTTCATCCAGCCCATGTTCCACTTCATGGAAAATCCCAAACCGCCCAGATAGGTCGGGCGCGACACCATCGGCCACGAAGTCGACTCTTCGGCAAGCGTCAGCGTACCGGGGAAGCGCTCGTGGGTCATCACGTTGAGTTCGCGGAAAAAATCCACCGCCTCGATATTTTCCCGTCCGCCGTATTTGTTCGGCAACCACTGCCCGGCCTTGCGCGAATAATCGAGATACAGCATGGACGCCACCGCGTCGACGCGCAGGCCGTCGATGTGGAATTCGCCCAGCCAGTAGTGCGCATTGGCCAGCAGGAAGTTGCGCACCTCGTTGCGGCCGTAATTGAAGATCAGCGTACCCCAGTCCTGGTGCTCGCCGAGGCGGGGATCCTCGTGTTCATACAGCGCGGTGCCGTCGAAGCGGGCCAGCGCCCAACTATCCTTGGGGAAATGCGCCGGAACCCAGTCGAGGATCACGCCGATGCCGACGATATGGCAGGCATCGACGAAATAGCGGAAATCGTCGGGCGCGCCGTAGCGGCTGGTCATGCCGTAATAGCCCGTCGTCTGGTAGCCCCACGATTCGTCCAGCGGATGCTCGCTGATCGGCATCAGCTCGATATGCGTGAATCCCATTTCCTGCACATAAGGCACCAGGCTGTCCGCCAGTTCGCGGAAATTGTAGAAACGCCCGTCCCAATGCCGCTTCCAGGAACCGGCATGCACCTCGTACACGTTCATGGGCTGATGTATCCAGTCGCGGCCGGGGCGCTGCTCCTGCCAGGCCGTATCGCGCCATTGGTAAACGTCCAGCTCCGCCACCCTGGCGGCCGTCCCGGGGCGCATTTCGAATCTCAGCCCGTAGGGGTCGGTCTTGGTAAACACCTCGCCGGAAAAGCGGTTGCGGATCTCGAACTTGTAGAATTCTCCCACCCCGATGTCCGGCACGAATATTTCCCACACGCCGGTGCTGCCCAGCGCCCGCATCGGGTTGATACGCCCGTCCCAGCCGTTGAAATCGCCCACCACGCTGACGCGTTCCGCGTTCGGCGCCCACACGGCAAAGCGCACGCCCCATGCTCCCTGCACCTCCATGTGGTGCGCGCCGAGCATGCGGTAAGCCTGTTGCAGGCGGCCTTCGGAAAAGAGATAGAGATCGTGCTCGCTGATGCTGCTGCCGAAAGAATAGGCATCATGCACTTCGACGACATGGTTGAAGAAATTCAGCTTGAGGCGGCACGGGGCAGGCGGCGCCTGCTTGCCCTGCCAGCAGTAGAAACCGTCGACCTGGTCGCGCTGCAGGGGTACCCAGCCGTTGCCGTCATGCACAGAGATGTCGGTCGCATGGGGTTGAAAGACCCGCAGAACCCAACCGGACTTGTGCTGATGCAACCCCAGATACGAGAAAGGGTCGTGATGACGCGCGTCTAGAATGGAGCGCTTGTTCTGTGTGTCACTCGGCATTTCGTTGCTCCTGAAGCACAATATAGCCGGTTAGCCTGGTTGGAGCAATTCAAAATCGAAAGATTAACCGGCTTGTAACAAGGAATAACATTTGCCGCATGGGGGTTCTGCTGCCAGATGCTGGTGCGGAAGACAGGACTCGAACCTGCACACCTTGCGGCGCTGGAACCTAAATCCAGTGCGTCTACCAATTCCGCCACTTCCGCACGTGAGGGGCGCGCATTATAACCGAGCGGTTTCTAGTCCGGCACGAATTCCACGACAGAACGCCCATGCGACACGCCGTCTATCAACCTGGCACAGACTTCGGGCAGGTCACTCAGGGCAATGCGATGGGCAATCAGATCGTAGCGGTCGAGGCGCAGGTCGCCCGCCAGCCGCTGCCACATCTGTTTGCGCAACGGCATCCGGGTCGCGGCGGAATCCACTCCAAGCAATTTGATCCCGCGCAGGATGAAGGGAAAAATCGAGGTGTGCAGTTCAAGCCCCCCGGCATTGCCGAAACTGGCGATGGCGCCGTTCTGCTGCATGGAACGGGTCAGCCAGGACAACGTGTCGCCCCCCACTGCGTCCAGCGCGCCCGCCCACTGCGCCCTTTCCAGGGGACGCTGGCTGGTGAAATCGATTTTGCTGCGCAACAGGATTTCACTCGCGCCCAGCGAGCGCAGGTATTCCTCCTGCGCCGGTTTGCCGGTCAGTGCGACGACCTGGTAGCCGAGTTGCGACAGCATGCGTACCGCCAGACTGCCCACGCCGCCGGTCGCACCGGTCACCACCACCTTGCCTTTTTCCGGCGTCAATTCGTTCTGCTCCAGGCGATGGATGGACAGCGCGGCCGTGAACCCGGCCGTACCCAAAGCCATCGCGTCGAACAGCGATAAGCCGGAAGGCAGGGGCACCACCCAGTCTGCCGGAACGCGCACGTATTCGGCAAATCCGCCGTCGTGCGCCACGCCCATTTCATAGCCGGTCACCAATACCCGGTCTCCGACCTTGAAACGCGCATCCTGCGTGGACTCCACCACCCCGGCGGCATCGACCCCGCCGACGCAGGGAAAGCGGCGCACGACCTTGCCCGCGCCGGTCGCGGCCAGCGCATCTTTGTAATTGACGCCGGAATAATGCGTGCGGATGACCACCGTGCCCGGATCGATGTCATCGAGGGACAACTCGACGAAACGTCCGATCGATTTGCCGTTCTCTTCGAAAATGCGGTAAGCGTTGAATGCCGTCATTTACAGATCCAGCAGCACGCGCCCGGGGAATTCCAGCGCTTCCTTGATGGCAACCAGGAACTGCACGGCTTCGCGCCCGTCGACGATGCGGTGGTCGTAAGACAGCGCGAGGTAATTCATCGGACGGATGACCACCTGGCCGTTCTCCGCCACCGGTCTGTCCTTGGTGGCGTGGATGCCGAGAATGGCGCTTTGCGGCGGGTTGATGATGGGCGTGGACAGCATGGAGCCGAACACGCCGCCATTGGTGATCGAGAACGTCCCGCCGCTCAGTTCTTCCATTGTGAGCTTGCCTTCCCGGGCGCGCGCGGCGAAATCGGCGATGCGTTTTTCGATGTCCGCCAATGAGAGCTGGTCCGCATCGCGCAGGATGGGCACCACCAGCCCGCGTTCGCTGCCGATGGCCATGCCGATATCGAAGTAGCCGTGGTAGATGATGTCGGTGCCGTCCACCGAGGCGTTGACGATGGGAAATTTCTGCAGCGCCATCACCGCGGCCTTGACGAAGAAGGAAGAGAATCCGAGCTTCACGCCGTGCTTCTTCTCGAATGCATCCTTGTATTTGTTGCGCAGCTCGATCACCGGCTGCATGTTCACTTCGTTGAAGGTGGTGAGAATGGCGGCATTGGCTTGCGATTGCAGCAACCGCTCGGCGATGCGCTGGCGGATGCGCGTCATCGGCACGCGCTGCTCGGGCCGGTCGCCTGTCGGCATGACGATCGGCGCGACGGAACTTGCGGCAGCAGTCTGCTGCACCGCACCCAGCACGTCCTCCCTGGTCACCAGGCCTTTTCTTCCGCTGCCCTGCACCGTGGCCGCATCCACGTCATGTGCATGCGCCGTCTTGCGCGCGGACGGCGAGACTGCGGCAGGTTGTGCCGACGGTTTGGGTGCGCTTGCCGCAGGCGCCGGTGCCGGAGGCGGAACCGGCACCGCTGCGGGTGCCGGCTTGGCAGTTGCAGCGGCCGCAACGGTTGCAACAGCCTCGGTGTCGATCTGTGCGATGACCTCCTCGCTGGCCACTTTCGTGCCGTCCGCCTTGATGATCTTTGCCAGCACGCCGCTCTTGATGGCCGGCAGTTCCAGCACCACCTTGTCGGTTTCGATGTCGATCAGGTTTTCGCCCTCGGTCACCGCTTCGCCGACCTTCTTGCGCCAGGTCAGCAGCGTCGCCTCGGAAACCGATTCGGAAAGTTGCGGTACTTTGACTTCAACGATGCTCATGAGTGCGCTCCCGGTGTGTTCTTGATATTGAGATTGGGACGGAAGGCCGCCGCAATCACATCTTTTTGTTGTTCGTTGTGTACTGCAAGATAACCGGCAGCGGGCGAGGCCGACGACGGACGCAATGCGTAGTCGAGACGCATGTTGGGACGCATGTGGCGCAGCAGGTAATGCTGGATGCGGTGCCACGCCCCCTGGTTGCCCGGCTCCTCCTGGCACCACACCACTTCCTTCGCATTGGGATAAGCCACGATCAGCGCGGAGAACTCTTCGTGCGGGAAGGGATAGAGTTGTTCCAGCCGCACGATGGCGACATTTTCGATCCCTTTTTCGCGCCGGTATTTGACCAGGTCGAAGTACACCTTGCCGCTGCACATGATGATGCGTTTGACTTTCTTCGCATCGAATGGCTCGACTTCAGGTATCACCGTCTGGAATGCCCCCTCCGAGAATAACTCCAGCGGGGAAGACGCGTCCTTGCTGCGCAGCAGGCTCTTGGGGGTAAACACAATGAGCGGCTTGCGATAGGGGCGCACCATCTGGCGGCGCAGCAGATGGAAAATCTGCGCCGCCGTGGAGGGGACGCACACCTGGATGTTGTAGTCGGCGCAGAGTTGCAGGTAGCGTTCGATACGGGCGGACGAGTGTTCCGGCCCCTGCCCCTCGTAACCGTGCGGCAACAGCATGGTGAGGCCGCACAACCTGCCCCACTTGGCTTCGCCGGAGGCGATGAACTGGTCGATGACCACTTGCGCCCCGTTGGCAAAATCGCCGAACTGCGCTTCCCACAAGGTCAGCGTAACCGGCTCGGCAGTGGCATAGCCGTATTCGAAACCCAGCACCGCTTCCTCCGACAGGATGGAATCGATCACCGCAAAATCGGCCTGATCCGGCGCAATGTGCTGCAGCGGAATATGGATGCCGCTGTCCCATTGTTCGCGGCTCAGGTCGTGCAGCACGGCATGGCGGTGGAAGAAGGTGCCGCGGCCGCAGTCTTCGCCCGACAAACGCACCGGATAGCCTTCGGCCACCAGACTGGCATAGGCCAGGTTTTCCGCCATGCCCCAATCCAGCGGCTGTTCGCCCCTGGCCATCGCCGTGCGGTCGGCAATGATCTTTTCCACGCGCGAGTGCAGTTTGAAATTATCCGGAATCGTGACCAGGCGTGCCGCCAGTTGTTGCAGCCGCTCGCGCGGCAGGCCGGTCACCGCGGGAGTTTTCCACGAGACGTCGCGGTATTTCGACCAGCTCACCGCAAATTCCAGTTTGAATCCGGTCAGCACCGGCTGCACCGGGTTGCGCCCTTCGTCCATTGCGCGCCGGTAAACGGCGACCATTTCTTCCGGTTCGCCTGCCGCGACCACGCCCTGCTCGACCAGCCGCCTGGCATACAAGGCGCGCGTGCCCGGGTGCTGGTTCACCTTGCGGTACATCAGCGGCTGCGTGACCAGCGGCTCGTCCTGCTCGTTGTGCCCGAGCTTGCGGAAACACACCATGTCCACCACCACGTCCTTGCCGAACTGCATGCGGTAGTCGAGCGCGATCTCGGTCACCCTCAGCACGGCCTCGGGATCGTCGCCATTCACGTGGAAGATCGGCGCCTCCACCATTTTGGCAACATCGGTGCAATACAGGGACGAGCGCGCATCGCGCGGGTCGGAGGTGGTAAACCCGATCTGGTTGTTGACCACGATATGCACCGTGCCGCCGGTGCCGTAGCCGCGCGTTTGCGACAGGTTGAACGTTTCCTGGTTCACCCCCTGGCCGGAAAATGCCGCATCGCCATGGATCAGGATCGGCAATACCTGTTTGCCTTTGAAATCGCCGCGGCGGTGCTGGCGCGCGCGCACCGAGCCTTCCACCACCGGATTGACGATCTCCAGATGCGAGGGGTTGAACGCCAGCGTCAGGTGCATGGGACCGCCGGGTGTGGCGATGTCGGACGAGAAACCCTGGTGGTACTTCACGTCGCCCGAGGTCAGGTGTTCGGTATGGATGCCTTCGAATTCGGCGAACAGATCCCTGGGCAATTTGCCCAGCGTATTGATCAGCACGTTCAGGCGGCCGCGGTGCGCCATGCCGATCACCGACTCTTTCACGCCCTGCTCGCCGGCGCGTTGCAGCAGGTGATACAGCAGCGGGATCAGCGTATCGCCGCCCTCCAGCGAGAAGCGTTTTTGCCCGACATACTTGGTATGCAGGTAACGCTCCAGCCCCTCGGCCGCGGTCAGCCGTTCCAGGATGCGCTTCTTGATCCTGTTGGGATAAGGCTGCTCACCGGCCGGCCCTTCCAGGCGGGCCTGGATCCAGCGCTTGACCGGGACGCTGTTGATGTACATGTACTCGGCACCGACGGTGCCGCAATAGATGCGGCTCACGCGCTGCAGTATCTCGCGCAAAGTCATGCGCTTGCCGCCCTCCAGCGAGCCGGTGAAGAAGGTGGTGTCCATATCCGCTTCGCCCAGTCCGTAGTAGGACGGGTTCAACTCCGCCACTTCCGGCTTGGGGTGCCGGTTCAACGGATCGAGATCGGCAATGCGTGCCCCCAGGAAACGGTGCGCGTTGATGAGTTGCAGCACCGCAGCCTGCTTGCGCGCCTCGTCGGGGTGTACCGGCGCCGCAGCCAGGCGTTTGCCCAATTCCAGAAATCCGCGCTGCACCGGGCTGTGCGGCACGTCATGCCGCATGTTGGCGGCCTGCAGCTTGTCGAACCAGGCGCGCCATTCTGCGGGGACGGAGGAATCGTCCCGCAGATAGTCCTCGTACAGGCTCTCGACGAACAAGTTGTTGCCGCCGGACAGCAGCGAGGTGTTCGTCATGGTTTGCAGATAATTTTTTTCGGGTGCATTCATGATCCACCTCCCTCGGATTCAGCGTTTCGCCAGCGGCACATAGTCGCGCCGCGTCGCGCCGCGATACAACTGGCGCGGACGGCCGATCTTGTGTTCGGAGTCGGCCAGCATTTCGTTCCATTGCGAAATCCAGCCCACGGTGCGCGCCACCGCGAAGATCACGGTAAACATGTTGATCGGGATGCCCAGCGCGCGCAGCACGATGCCGGAATAGAAGTCCACATTCGGATACAGCTTGTGGTCGATGAAATACTGGTCGCTCAGGGCAGTCCGTTCCAGTTCCATGGCCAGTTCGAACAGCTTGTTGTTCTCCAGTTTCAGCTCCTTGAGCACTTCGTAGCAGGTCTCGCGCATCACCGCGGCGCGCGGATCCATGTTCTTGTAGACGCGGTGGCCGAAACCCATGAGGCGGTATTTCTTGTCCTTCACGCCTTGCACGTATTCTTTTACGCGCGAGATGTCGCCGACCTCTTCCAGCATCTTCAGTGCCGCTTCGTTCGCCCCGCCGTGAGCGGGCCCCCACAATGCGGCGATGCCGGAAGCGATGCAGGCAAACGGATTGGCACCGCTCGAACCGGCCAGACGCACGGTCGAGGTGGAGGCGTTCTGCTCGTGGTCGGCGTGCAGGATGAGGATGCGGTCCAGTGCGCGCACCAGCACCGGATTCGGTTTGTATTCCTCGGTCGGGGTGGCGAACATCATGTACATGAGGTTTTCCGCATAGCCGAACTTGTTCAGCGGGTACATGAACGGCTGGCCGGTGTGATACTTGTGCGCCATTGCCGCGATGGTCGGCACTTTCGCCAGCATGCGCATCGCCGACAGCTCGCGATGCTCCGGGTTATTGATGTCAAGCGAATCGTGGTAGAAGGCCGACAGCGCGCCCACCACGCCGACCATCACCGCCATCGGATGCGCATCGCGGCGGAAGCCGTTGAAGAAACGCGCCAGTTGCTCGTGCACCATGGTGTGCCGCGTCATGCGTTTGGAAAACGCCGCATACTGCTCGGCACTCGGCAATTCTCCGTTCAGCAGCAGGTAGCTGACCTCGAGAAAGTCCGAGTTCTTCGCCAGTTGCTCGATGGGATAGCCGCGGTAGTACAGCAGCCCGGCATCGCCGTCGATAAAGGTGATGGTGGAAGTGCAGCTCGACGTGGAAAAAAATGCCGGGTCGTAGGTGAAAACACCGAGCTTGCCCAACGCTCGAATGTCGATCACATCCGAACCGAGCGTACCGGACAGGATGGGCAATTCAAGGCTGCGGCCGTCGTCCAGGGTCAGTGTTGCGACACGTTGTTTTTCCATAGTTTCACCTCGTTTAGTTCAAGCCCCTTGCAACCACTCCAACACCTGGCGCTGATGCGCATGCGTTGTTTTCTTTTTGTCCGTAATCAAATCCCATAGTTCCGTATCCGGCAAATCCAGCAACTCATCGAAGACCACACGCTGCTCGTGGTTCATCTCCGGATAGCGTTGCCGGACAAAATGCCCCAGCACGATATCCAGTTCCAGCAAGCCGCGCCGACAGCGCCAACGCAGACGGCGTTCCGTCTCGGGAGTCGAGATACAGGATACGGGATTCGGGAAACCGGGTTCCGCATCCGCAAGCTGGTCGCGTATTTCAGCATCCTGTATCCCGTATCCCGAATCCTGCATCTTCATACCACCCTCTTCACCATCATGTCCTTGATCTTGCCGATGGCCTCGGTCGGATTCAACCCTTTCGGGCAGACATCGACGCAGTTCATGATGGTGTGGCAACGGAACAGGCGATACGGGTCTTCCAGATCATCCAGACGGGCGGCGGTATCCTGGTCGCGCGTGTCGGCGATGAAACGATAGGCCTGCAGCAACCCGGCCGGTCCGACAAACTTGTCCGGATTCCACCAGAACGAAGGGCAGGACGTGCTGCAGCAGGCGCACAGGATGCATTCGTACAGTCCATCCAGCTCGGCGCGATCCCGCGGCGACTGCAGGCGCTCGGTTTCCGGCGGCGGATCGTTGTTCACCAGGTAGGGTTTGATCGAATGGTACTGCTTGAAGAACTGCGTCATGTCCACGATCAGGTCGCGGATGACCGGCAGTCCCGGCAGCGGGCGTATCTCGACCGGCTGTTTCAGCGATGACAAGGGAGTGATGCAGGCCAGCCCGTTGCGCCCGTTGATGTTCATCGCATCCGAACCGCACACGCCTTCGCGGCAGGATTTGCGGAAGCCGATACTGTCGTCCTGTTGCCGCAGCAACATCAGCGCGTCCAGCAACATGGCATCGCCCGCCTCCATGCTCAGGTCGTAGTCCTGCATGTAGGGCCTGGTATCGGTATCCGGGTTGTAGCGATAGATTCTGAATTTCATTATTCAAACCTTAAAAGCGTGTTATCCGCAGATTACACAGATTCACGCAGATTAAAAGCGCGAACCATTCGTTTGTATTCGAGGCTGCGGCTTCCAAAATTCAGCAGTAACCCTTTTTCCTTTCCACTGGCCTTCAGGTATTCAACAACTGTGCTTCGTCCCGCGAATTCAAACCATCTGTTGCTTTCAGCTCGACAATTACCGAATCAAAACATACAAAATCGGCTCTATAGACCGTACTCAATATTTGACTGCGATACTGGATCGGCAACTCGACTTCCCGCAAATGCGGAATTCCCGCATGCGTCAATTCGATGCTCAATGCCTCCTGATACACGGCCTCAAGGAAACCACAACCCAATTCCTTGTGTACGCTCATCGCAGCACCAATAATCGAGTAAGTCAGCTCATCACGTTCTTTCATCGAACAATCTGTTTAATCTGTGTAATCTGCGGACAAAAGTATTAGTACACCCGCGCCTTGAGCGGGAACGATTCCACCGTCAGCGGCTTCAGCCGCACCGGCTTGTAATCGAGGCGATGCCCTTCGCTGTAATACAGCGAATGCTTCAGCCAGCCCTTGTCGTCGCGCTCGGGGAAATCCTCGCGCGCATGCGCGCCGCGGCTTTCCTTGCGCGC
This sequence comes from Nitrosomonadales bacterium, assembly GCA_016235045.1. Taxonomy (GTDB): domain Bacteria; phylum Pseudomonadota; class Gammaproteobacteria; order Burkholderiales; family Gallionellaceae; genus Sideroxyarcus. Next base: position 640 of record JACRME010000027.1, on the reverse strand, counting down.
TTCGGCGGCGGTCATGGTGGCCTGCGCGACTTCGATCAGGTTGTCCAGCTCCAGCGCCTCGATGCGTGCCGTGTTGAACACTTTGCTCTTGTCCCCGATTTCGGTATTGCGCGCACGCTCCGCCACTTCGCGTATTTTCGTCACGCCTTGCGCCATCAGGTCGGGAAAGCGGAACACGCCGCAATGCACCTGCATGGTTCTGCGCATCGCGTCGCCGACCTCGGCCACGCTCTCGCCGTTCTTCTGGTTTTCCAACCGCGCCAGGCGCGCCAGCGGACGATCGGTCGCATCGGCGGGCAGTCGCTTGGGGTTCGGATTGTTCTTGAGGTCTTCGATGATCTGGCGCGCGGCCGCGCGGCCGAACACGATCAGGTCGAGCAGCGAATTGCTGCCCAGGCGGTTGGCGCCATGCACCGAGACGCAGGCGCATTCGCCGATGGCGTAGAGGCCGGGCACCGCTTCTTCCGGGCCGGTCCGGGTCGGCATGACCACCTGGCCACGCAGATTGGTAGGAATGCCGCCCATCATGTAATGCACCGTGGGCACCACCGGGATCGGGTCGGTAGCCGGATCGACGTGGGCGAATTTCATAGCCAGTTCGCGGATGCCGGGCAGGCGCTGCTGGATCACTTCCGGCCCG